>CAVWWR010000002.1:0-742432 GCA_963758765.1 uncultured Acidimicrobiales bacterium | reverse complement strand
ATGTTTATGTTGACGCCTTGGACCGTTACGTATTGCTCACTCCCCCGACGGGATCATCGTCCACCAGGAGGGACTCATCGTCTACACCAACCCGGCGGCGGTGCGCATGGTGGGACTGACTCGACTCGACCGAGGGCCTGGGCAAGCCGATCACCTCGTTCATCCACGCCGACGATCTGGCCAACACGGTGGCCCGGCTGGCCAGCTGCGGGAACCCGGCGACGTGGTCAAGGGTTTCGAGGCCCTGCTCCAGCGGGCCGACGGCGGCGGTACCCCGTCGAGGTCGGCCAGCGCCCGCACCAGCTGGGGCGGCAAACCCGCCTTCCAGGTCATCATGCGCGACGTGACCGAGCGGAAGCTGGCCGAGGAGGCAGCGCAGGCGCGCGCTGGCCATCGAGCGGCGCTACGCCGCCGCGGTGGCCGCCCTCGAAGAAGGCGTCGTGGTCATCGACCGCGACGGCGCGGTGGCGGCGGCCAACGACTCGGCCGTCAGGATTCTGGGCAGGCGCCTTCAGCGCGGCCGGGGCGACGAGGTCTTCACCGGCGGCAGGCCGCGCCAAGCACCAGCGACGCCAGCCCCTTCCCCGCCGAGGATCTCCCGGTGGCCGTGGCCCTCGGCGCGCACGAGGCGACCACCGACGTCGTCATCGGCGTGCACGACGACGACGGCAACGACCAGTGGTTGTCGGTGAGCTCCCGGCCCATCGGCGACGCCGAGGACGCCGACAGACGCCGCCGTGGTGTGCTCGGTGTCCGACATCACCGAGCGCAAGCATCTGCTCGACCGCCTGGCCTGGGAGGCCCGCAACGACCCGCTTACGGGCGCTCGCCAACCGCAGCGGGTTCCTGGCCGCCGTGGAGGGCGCCATCGAGGTACAGCGACTCCGACCGCTGACGGGCTCGTCATGTTCTTCTTCGACCTCGACCGGTTCAAGCTGGTCAACGACTCGCTCGGCCACGCCGTGGGCGACGAGGTGCTGCTGGCCGTGGCCGAGCGCCTGCGCGACGTCCATGCCCGACGCCATCAGCCTGAGCCGGCTGCACGGCGACGAGTTCGCCGCCCTCGAGCCCGGCATCCCCGACACCGACGCGGCGCTGCAGCCGGGCCGAGGAGCTGCGACCGATCCTGTCGCGTCCCGGTGCAGCTGACGACGGGCCGCACGCTGTCGGTGACCCCGAGCATCGGGCTGGTGCGCCTGGCCGACGTGGGCCGCGAGGCCTCCGACGTCCTGCAGGACGCCGACATGGCCATGCTGCAGGCCAAGACGCGGGGCCGGGGCCGGGTGGCCATCTTCGACGCCGGCCTGCGCGAAGAGGTCGGCAACCGCCTCGAGCTCGAACACGACCTGCGCGCCGCGGTCGAGAACGGCGAGCTGCGCCTCGAGTACCAGCCGCTGGCCTCGCTGGCCAACGGCCGCGTCCTCGGCCTCGAGGCCCTGGTGCGGTGGGAGCACCCCCGGCGGGGCCTGCTCCTGCCGGGACGGTTCGTGGCGCTGGCCGAGGAGTCCGAGCTCATCGTGGCCCTGGGCGGGTGGGTGCTCGAAGCCGGCTGCGCCCAGATGGCGCGCTGGCGGGCCATGTACCCCGAGGCCAACGACTCGTTCCTGGCCGTCAACGTCTCGCCCCGCCAGCTCGACGGGCCCGCAGCTCCTGCCGGCCCTGCGCAAGGCCCTGGAGAAGAGCGGCCTGCCCGCCGGGCGCGCTCATGCTCGAGATCACCGAGTCGGGCCTCGTCTCCGACGACGTGCGCCTCAACGGCATGCTCGACGAGCTGCGCGAGTTCGGCGTCCGGCTCGCCATCGACGACTTCGGCACCGGGTACTCGTCGCTCAGCCACCTGAAGCGGCTGCCGGTGAGCTACCTCAAGATCGACCGCTCCTTCGTGAGCGGCCTCGGGCACGACACCGAGGACGAGCGCATCGTGGCCGCCATCACCGAGCTCGGCCACGGGCTCGGGCTGCGGGTCATCGCCGAGGGGTCGAGAACCGCCAGCAGCGCCACGTGGCCCGCCAGCTCGGCTGCGACCTCTACCAGGGCTACCTGCTGGCCGAGCCCCGCCGGCCCGCGCGACATCCCCGCCTTCTGGCGTCCGCGCCAGGCCCGGGCCGCCAGCTGACCCTGGATCAGGATCCCGACGGCACCACCGGTGCGCCACCGCCCGGTGTCAGGACCTCGATGCCCGCCGACTTGGGGGCTGTAGGTCGATCCCAGTCCGAGCACGAGCGCGTCGCCCACCGTGGCGATCCCCGACCAGTTGGCCTGGGGCAGCTTCACCTGGACGATGAGGCGGCCGGTCTTGGCGTCGCGTACCTGGATGGCGTCGGCCGCGAGGGCCAGGCCGTTGAAGGTCATCCCGCCGGCCACGGTGGTGGGGGCGAACGAGGCGGCCTGGTTCGGCCTGCCAGAGCACCGCGCCCGTTGGGGCGTCGAAGGCGTGGTCGGAGGGCTCCTGTGTCGGCGTGTCGCGGGGATTGGACGGGTCGCACAGCAGCTGGTGTCCGTTCCTCTCGAAGCGCCCGAAGTCGCCGATGGCGGTGGCCCCGTAGACCCGTTGGCCGTCGTAGGCGGTGGTGGCGATGAACCCCCCCGAGAACCCGCCGAAGACGACGTTGGTCGACCACCGCAGCTTCCCGGTGGCTGGGTCGAGCGAGTAGTAGGTCCCGTCCTTGCCCCCCACCCCGAGGAAGAGGGCGTTTCCCTGGGCGTCGACGCCGGCGTTGGCGGTGGCGCCGAAGTCCCAGTCGCAGTCGAGGTCGGGAAGCGCGGGCGGTACACCCACGCCAGCTTGCCGGTCGCTGATGTGCAGCGCGAGGACGGCGTCGGACGTACGGCTGGGTGTTGGAGAAGTCGCAGTCGGCGGTGCCGAACACCACCAGCCCGAGGGCGGGCAGCACCGTTCCCGACGACCACACGCTGCCGCACCCGTCGTTGAGCACGGCGCCCTGGGCGTCGACGTCGGTCTGGTACTCCCACACCGGGTCGCCGGTGGCGAGGCTGGCGCCCACGATGTAGCCCCGGGAGTCCCGCTGCGCCGTCGACGTCCACGCCGAAGAGCACGAGGCCGTCGGCCACCACCGGCGACGAGAAGATGCGGGTGCCGTCCGGGTTCGGGATCGGGGGGCTGGTCGGGTCGGCCGGTGTAGTCGTGCTCCCAGTACACCGCCCCGGTCGCGGCGTTCAGGGCGTACAGCGTGTACCCGCCGCCGAAGATCACCAGGGCGGGGCGGGTCGCCGGTGCCGGGCTCGAACCAGGCCGACGAGGTGACCAGCCCGCCGTCGGAGCGTCAGGTCACGGTGCTTCTCGCCCGGGTACGGCGTGACCCCGTTCTGCGACTTGACTCTCGTCTTCCAGCGCAGCTGTCCCCGTCTCGAGGTTCACGGCGTAGAAGTAGTCGTCCCACGAGCCGACGTAGACGGTGCCGTCGACCACGGTCGGGGTGGCGGTCACCGCGTCGCCGGTGGGGAAGAACCACGCCTTGCGCAAGGTCTTGACCGTCGACTCGGTGAGCGTGGTGCGGCCGTGGAAGGTGTGCTGGGCGTCGTGGCCGTAGGTGGGCCAGTCCCACGCGCCCGGCACGCTCGGGACCGCTGGCGGCGCCGGGGACGCTGGGCGCGGGAGCCTCGACGTCCGCGATGCCGCTGGAGGCAGGAGGTCACCGACTTGGCGGCGGCCGAGGCGCCACAGGCGCTGAGCACCACGCTCGGCACGACGCGGCCCCGGCCCGCGCCGGGGCGCGCCGGCGACGATTGCCCCGTGTCGTCGACCTCATTCCCGCGAGCTTCGCTACCCGAAGCCCGCCGTGGCCGGCGCGTTGGTCGGCGGGCCCTTGTCGGGGGCGGGGTTCTCCGCCGGGCCCGACAGGGGCGCCACGATCGCCCCCGGTCGGGTACGGGCACACCGTCGTGGCGGGGACGCACACCGTCACGCTGGTGGGGAAGTCGAACCCGGTCGCGACAGCCACCGGCGTGGACGGCTGGCCGTTGGTGAAGGTCACCTTCATCACCCGGCCCCCGTAGTTGGCCGGCCCGCACCCGGTGAGCAGCCCCTTGCAGGCCACGTGGATGTCGATGAAGTACAGCGTCCCGTCCGGAGCGAAGGCCATGCCGAACGGGTTGTACTGGTCCGGGGTCCTTGCCGAGCTCGGCGATCGTCGTCCCCGGCACCGACCCCCGCCCCGGCTCGGGCTGGCCGTTCGGCGGTCACCCAACGGATGCCCGGGTTGCCGATGTAGCTGCTGACGGCGAAGCAGTCGCACGTCGGGTCCTTGGCGACCCCGGCCGGGAACGACACGCCCTTGACGAACGTCGACACCTGCACCTTGCTGCGCGGGTAGATCCCGCCCGGGCACTGCGACGCGCCGGTGGGCAGCGACGACGCTGGCGAAGCGGAGCACGCTCGAGGTGCCGACGTTGGGGACGAGCAGGTCGCCGTTGTCGGCCAGGGCCATCATCCCGGGCTGGGCCAGCCCGCCCGACCCATCGGTGTGGTGCGGCCCGGCCCCTCCCGAGGTCGGGCCGTAGACGATGCAGTAGGTCGTGTAGCTGGGAGCGAACCACTCCACCAGCCGTCCGCTGCTGGGCGGTGGGTACTGACCCCTGGGCGGTGGCGATGTCGTTGCCGAAGACGTTGCCGGCCTTGTCGATCGCGCACCCGGTGTAGGTCTGGTTGTTGTTGAACACGCCGTTGGCGCGTCGGCGGCGAGTCGCTGCCGATGCTCTGGCCGGGCATCTTGTACGGGCCCGGGCACGTACAGGGTCTGGCCGCTGAACGACGCCGTTGGGCTCGTCGAGCTCCTCGCCGTCGGCCGGCTGCTTGTAGGGCTTGGCGCTGCCCAGGTTGTCCTGGGCGGGCAAGGTGGGGTCGTAGCCGACGACGAAGCGGCCGTCGGGCAGGATGCACATCTGGCCGTTGGGGTCCCAGGGCGGAACGAGCTGGCCCTGGGTTCCCGAGGGCATGGACAGGAAGTCCTCCTCCTCGTTCTGGTCCCAGTAGACGAGGTAGCCCGGCTTCCCCGTGACACCGCCCACCACCTTGCCGATGGGGCCGGTCGACGCCAGGTTCGTCGTCACCGTGGCCGGCGGGGTGGTAGAGCTCGACGAGGTCTTCTTCGGAGTGGAGCCCGACGAGCACGCCGCCAGCACGACGGCGCACGCCACGACCACCAAGGTGGTGCTGGCTCGACGGCCCGGACGCGTACCACCATCGTGACGACTCATCTCACACTCCCCGCCGTGCCCCGTCCCCTGAGGCTGACACGGCCGTCATCGTAGGCCGCGACGGTGCGGCGCGCCCGGGCCCTCGAAACGACCCCGTCGGCACGCCGCCGGCACGCCGCCGGCACCGGGAGCATTGGGCCGACGGTGACCGCTACAGGGGCGGAGCAGAGCTACGAGGTCGGGGGCTGAGCACGGCGCACGGCGCGCGCCCCGGAGGCGAGGGGCGCGCCCGGCCCACCGAGGGGGAGCTGGTCGCCACGGTGACCGTGGTCCCGCGGTTCAGCGTTGCCAGTAGCCGGTCTGACCCGGATTCTCCTTCGGTGGCGCCACCGGCGCCACGTCGGTGGTCCCCGGGGCCTCGCCCGCTGAAGACCTGAGCACGGTCGGTTCGGCCATGCGCATGGCATCGGCGCGTTCGACGCCACCGCGTCGGCCGTTGGCCCCTTGGCCCCGTGAGACGCGCGACGGCGCGGCGTGGGCAGGGACGACGGGGGCGACGGCAGCGGCGGGCGACCCGTCGGCACGCCGGAAATGACCGTAGCCGTAGGTACCGTCGCGGCGCCGCTCGTTGAAGCGAACGCGGTTGAGCACGATCGCCACGTTGGTGTTGGCGGTGTCGAGACGCAGCAGGCACTGCTGGAGCCGCTCGGGATTGAAGCGGCGCGCGTCCACCACCACGATGACGAGGTCGACCATCGTGGCGATGAGGACGGTCTCGGCCACGCCGATCAAAGGCGGACAGTCGATGACGGTGGTCTCGTGACGCTCGCGCAGCTGGTCGATGAGCAGAGGCAGATGGGCGGACACGATGTCGGACGGGTGCCGGTCGATGATGCCGGCCGGAATGACGTCGAGATAGGGGTTGGGCGTCCGCGACGCGTGCGCCAAGGCGTCTTCGGTACGGCGGCTCGTAACCCCGGGGCCGAAGGGCACGCCCATGTTGGTGTGCAAGGCGGGCTTGCGCAGATCGCAGTCGATGGCGGTGACATGACGATCCTGGGCGGCGAGCGCCCAGGCGATGTTGGTCGCCACCGAGGTCTTGCCCTCACCGGGGTCGCACGACGTCACCGCGATCATCGCTGATGCTCCCGCCGGCAGGCTGATGAGGAGGTTGCTGCGCAGCTCCTGGAAGGCCTCCATGGCCATGGGCTCGCTGTGTTTCACGAAGAGGTCGGTCGGGCCGCAGGCCCGGCAGGGCCACGCGCGGGATCTCTCCGAGCACGGTGGCGCCGATGCGCTCTTTGACCTCGGTGACCCGGCTGAGCCGGCGTCGGACCCCGGCCGCCCACATGGCGGCGAAGATCCCGAGGATGACGCCGAAAGCGGCCGCCCCCAACACGATCGGGGCGCGCGGGTTCGACGGCGTCGTCGGAATGGGCGCCGCGGAGAGCTCGTTGAGGACGTAGCCGGACTCGGCCGGCTTGGGTTGGTAGGCGATCAGTTGCTGCGCCACGGCGTTGACATAGGCCGCCGCGGCCACCTTGTTGGAACTGGTGGCGCTGATCGTGACGATGAAGGTTCCCGGGTCGACAGAGCGCTTGGACCGACGCGCCGATGGACCGGTACGGCTCGGGGACGGTCTTGGCGAGCACTGGCGAGGTTCGAGGCGCTGGTGGCCTCGGCCGGGAGCTGGGGAGCGATGAGCGAGATGACCGCGCCCGCATTGCTGTTGGAGACGATGGCGCCCGGCGCGGGCTGGACGGCCAACAGCGTGCTCGTGGTGTAGTGCTTCGCCGGCAGGAAGGCGGCCGCACCTCCGGCCACGACGCACAGGACGAAGACCGCCAGGGCGACGATGAGGTTATGACGGACGTCTCTGACGAGTTGGCGAATCTCCATGATCAGATCACCTCGTGTAGGCGCATTGCCTGGTAGTTACGCATGGCGGTGGGGCCGCCCCCTGCGGAGGTCACCGCGCTGCGGAGCATGCCGAGCGAAAGCCCGAGCACGGTGGCCAGCCGATAGTTCTCGAAGATCGATTCGACCTGACCTGCCGCCACCAGCCCGATGACGACCGCGAAGAGCGCGAGGGCCAGGACGGCCACCATGGGGTCGGGGTGGAGGCGCCAGGTGGCGAAGCCGTTGACCAGCGAGGCCACGAGCGCCAGGAGGAACAGGCCCAGCCCGATGAGGCCCGTCCGCAGCCAAAGATCGAGGCCGATGTTCTCGGTGAGGTCGGTCACGATGAATTGATTCGGCCCCGCCTGGAAATAACTGTACTCGAATCCGAGCCCTTCACCCAGGATTATGTGCTGCCGGGCGTCAGCCAGGGCCACGTCCCATTTGTTCAGCCGGTCCTGGGCGGACTGCTGCTTGGCCTGCGAATTCAGGGTCGAATTCGACGGTGTGTTCGATGGTGGCGGCGAAGGGCCCCGTCACCGAGGCGTGAGCCGTGACGGCGGGGATGACCGACACTCCCAGGACCACTCCCACGACGGCCAAGGCGGCGACGGCGACCTCTCCGGATCGGATCCGGAGCCGTTGGCGAGCGGTGGACCCCATGGCCACCACGACGACCACGGTCACCACCGCACCCAAGGTGAGCAGGACGGCGCGCTGGTACGCGAAGAAAGCGCTCAACGCCAACGGCACGGCGCAGAGCATGTTGAGCCGGCTGCGCCGCTCCTTACCGAGCTCGAGAACGAAACCGATGACGCCGATGGAGACGAAGATGGTCGCCGCGTCGGTGCCGAGCGATCCGAAGTCGACGAGGCGCAGAGCGGGGATGTTCAGCGCGTACGTCTTGTGCGCCGCGGTCATGAGGAGAAGGACGACCGACGAGAACGCCGACCATCGCAGCAGCAGCTCGAAGCCGCGCCCTTCGAGGTAGCGGCGGATCGGCACCCCCGACGCCAGGGCGTAGGCGGCCATGACGTAGATGATCGCCTTCGCCTCGTAGGGGAGCTTCACGAGGCTGTTGTGTCGGAGGATCCCCTCCACCGCTTCGAGTGACCACCACGCTGCCACCGCCAGCCACAGCAGGGCCGGAAGCCCGATGCGTTCGGGCCTCCCCCTGACGATGAGGCGCGCCACGAGCGCCACGGTGATGATCACCTCGGGCAGGCGGAATTCGAGCGAGCCGGTCCCGGGGTGGAAGAGGCCCTGGGGGATGGTCTGCTCGTTGTCCCAGAGGCTCGACTCCACGACGAGCATGCCCAGGAGCAGGAACACCACCCAGTGCTCCCGGCTGGAGCGCTCCCAGCGCGAGAAGACGTAGAGCAGTATCCCCGACCCCGCTGTCGCCCCCACCAGGAGGATCATCTTGGAGATCACGGCACGACGCTCTCGAGGAGCGGGGCCAGGGCCACGTCCCAGGTGTGGCGGGCCGCCACGGCGTCGTGGCCGGCACGGCCCAGCGCCGCTGCCCCGTCGGGGTCGTCGAGCAGGGCGCGCAACTCCTCGATCATCGTCCCGGGGTCGTCGGCCACCACAACCCCCTCCCCGATCAGGTCCTCGAGCCCGTCCACGGCCACGGAGGTGGCCACCACGGGACGGCCCGCATCGAGAGCCTCGAGGATCTTCAGGCGGGTACCTCCTCCGGATCGCAGTGGAGCTACCGCCACACGCGCCTTGGCGAGGTACGGGCGGACATCCGAAACGGTACCGGAAACCTCTACCGAGGAGGTGGCCAGGGCCCGGACCGAGGGGGCGGGGTCGCGCCCCACGAGCAGGAGCCGAGCCTCGGGAGAGCGTCGGTGCACCTCGGGCCATACTTCCTGGGCGAACCACACCGCGGCGTCGACGTTGGGCGCCCAGCCCAAGGTGGCGACGAATGCGGCCGTCGGGGTCGTGGCCGGGGGCAAGGGCCCCGAGGGGTCGGGGTCCCGGCCGTTGGGGCACACCAGCACGTCGCCGACGCCGGCGGGCAGGCGGTGGCGCTCGCGCTCGCTCACCACCACGACGGTGTCGAAGGAGGGCACCACGCTGCGCTCCATGGCGCGGAGCGCGGCCGCCTCGGCGTGGGCGAGCAGCCCGGCGGGACCGCGCCCGACACGGGCGTAGCTGCGCACCAAGGCCGATTCCACGTTGTGCAGATCGAGCACGCGCCGCGCCGCGGGCACGTCGCGCGCCAGCGGCTCCATCTGGAGGTACTCCACCTGGAGAAGGTCGACGGGAACCTCCGAGGCGGCCCGGCTGCACCTCGTCGGCGAGCTCAGGGCTGTAGAACCGTCCCGCCGAGACGCTGCGGGTCCGCACGATGCCGCGCGCGGCGCGTGCCGCGGTGGGGCGCCAGGGGACGCTGCGCACGTCGATCCCGAGACGCTTCATCCCCGCCATGTCGGCGTCACCGTCGTCGTAGGCGCACAGCACGACGTCCGCCCCCTGCGCCAGGCGGCGCGCCACCGCCAGGGCGCGCTGCTTGCCCCCGTCGTTGTCGGGCAGAGGGACGAACTTGGTGACCATGAGCGCTCTCATCGACCGCCTCCGGGCGAGTCGTGCCAACGGCGCGCGGCGTGGCGGTAGAGCTCGGCGACGGTGTCGGCCCGCCTCTCGATCCCACGGGCCTGGGCGGTGACGCGTCCGCGTTCGGCGATCCGGGCGCGGAACTCCGCATCGGTGAGGAGACGCTCGAGCGCCTTGGCCATGGCTTGTTCGTCCCCGCTCGGGACGAGCAGCCCGTTGTCGTCGTCGAAGACGAAGTCGGGGATGCCGCCCGCCCGAGTGCCGATCACGGCTACCCCCGTGGCCTGGGCTTCGAGGACGCTGAGGCCGAAGGGCTCGGCCACCGACGCATTCACGAGGACGTCGAGCGCCCGCAGCGTGCCCGCTACGTCGTCGGTGCGGCCCACGAAACGAACCCGGTCGCCCAGCGACACGCTCGGCGTCTGCCTTCACCCGCTCGCAGTAGCCGTCGGGGGCGAGCCCGGCGCTTCCCACCACGACCAGATGCGCTTGGGCCGCCGCCCCCTGGAGCAGGCCCATGGCCCGCAGCACCACGTCCACTCCCTTTTCGGGGTCGATGCGACCCACGATCCCGACGAGCGGGGCCCGCACGTCGGAGGTGAGGAGCGTACGTATCCCGGGCGAGCCGTCCCGGGTCCAAACCGGTCGAGGTCGACCGCCGGGGGGACGATGCGGACCCGCCGGGCACCCGAGGGCCCGACGCAGTCGGCGACGGCCTGGCTGATGGCGACCGCCGCGGTGGACAGGTTGACGGCCGCGGTGAGGACGTGGCGCCCGAGACCCGGGCGGGCCAGGTCGTTGAGCTCGAGGACCACCGGACGCCGTGCCACTCGACCGGCGAACGCGGTGTCGAGGTGGGCCCAAAGACTGTTGGAATGCACGACGTCGAATCCCCGGGCGGCTCGGGCGATGAGCGCCACCGATTGCGCCGAGGTGACGAGCTCGCACGCGCCAATTGTCCTGCCCCAGGACGGCGCTGGGCATCGGCGGCACGTAGACCTCGGTGATCGGGAACGTCGAGAGCCACGAACGGCGCGCCGAGGCGACGCCAGTGCTCCTCGAGGTCGCCGCCTCGAGGCGATCCCAAGGTGAGGTCGATCCCCCGCTGCGCGAGCGGGCCGACGAGCGCCATCGTGGCGAGCTCTGCCCCCCACACCTGGCGCGAGTAGCTCACCTCGAGGACGCGCAGTCGCATGGGGTTCGTTTCACTCACGACAGGTCTCTCTCAGCGACGAACGGTCGTCCAACGCGTCGGGTGGTGGCCGCGCAGGTACCGCACCATGCCGCCCAAGGCGACGGCGTCGAGGAACACGGCCTGACCCAGGGCGTGGGCGACGCGTTCGGGGGCCGAGGGGACGCCGGCGTCGGGGACGCCAGCGTCGTCGTGATCGTCGTTGACGGTGGTGGTGGCGGCGTGGCGTCGGGACAGGCACCGCGTCCGACGCCGCCCGGCGTGCCAAGGTCCAGATCGCCACGCCGTGGCCGAGGAGGAAGAGCCTCGCCAGACGGCTGCGACGCACGCGGCGCGCCGCTGCACCCAGCAGGGCGACGTGGGCGAGAGGTGCCACGGTGTAGCGCGCCAGTCGATGCCCCCAGATCTGCACCGCCAGGGGCCCGCCTGCATGCCCGAGTTGCGAACGGCGGCGCATGAACACATGAAGCCCGCCCGAGACGCTGCGGGTACGGCGCTCCCACTGCTGGCGAAGGGTGTGCACCGGCGGCTCGAAGGCCTTGGCGCTCGGCTCGTAGGCGATGGCGTACCCGCGTGCCGAGATGTCGAGCGCGGTCCACAGATCGTCACTGGCAATGTCAGCAGGAATGGGAAGCCATGCGTCGGTCCGGATGGCAGACAGCTCGCCGACCAGTCCGATCGTCGTGCCGAGCCGCCACTCGCGTTGCTTGAGCCAAGACTCGAAGCGCCAGTACAGGTCCTCGCCCCGCCCCGTCGCGCTCGACCTTCTCTCCGGCGACGGCGCCGACGCGGGGGTCCTGGAGGTGCCGCACCAGCGCCGCGATGGCACCGGGGGCGAGCGTGTTGTTGGCGTCGCTCATCACCACGACGGGCGCGTTGACCTTGGAGAACCCGAGGTTGAGCGCCTGCGACTTGCCGAGTCGTTCATCGGCGGTGACCACGGTCGCTCCTGCCTGCTCGGCGCGCACCGCCGTCTCGACGTCCCCGTCGGCCACCACCATGACGTCGAGCGGACCGGGGTAGCCGTTGGCCAGGATGTCGCGCACCTTGGCCGCGATGCAGTCGGCTTCGTCGTAGGCGGCGACGAGCGCGGTGACGTGAGGCCAGTGCTCGGGCTCGGGAGCGAGCACGGCCCGTCTATGGCGCGCCGCCCACGCCAGCCACGCCGGGTACAGCACGTGTCCGGTCGATGCAGCCGCCACGAGAGCGCCAATTGTCAGCCTGGATCGTCGCACCATGGTCAGTACTTTCGACCTGTTTGCGGTCGCTCTGTAGGTGCCAACCCGGGCCCCTGCGCCTGGGATGCCCGCCCCCACGGGCGAATCCGGCGGACCGTGGCGACGTTCATGCCACGCCCCGCGCGCGGGCGGACAGGACCTCCCGGTAGACCGCCAGCGTCCCCTGAGCGGTGCCACGCCCCGTGGGCGGGATGGGAGGGGGCAAGGGGTGGTCGCCCAGGGCCGCCACCAGGGCATCTGCCCAGGCGACGGGGTCGAGGGGAACGACGGCCCCGGCCCCTGTCCGGTACACCTCTTCGGCGAGAGGCGGCGACGCCAGGACGGGCGTCGCCGCCGCCAGGCCCCGGTGGAGCACGCCCGAGTGCGATCCCACGGCGTAGGGGAGCACCAGGACGTCGGCCGCCGCCGCCCACAGGTCGAGGTCATCTTCGGGCACGAACCCCCGCCGTACCTCCACCCCGGAGCAGGCCTCCAAAAGAGCCAGGTCGGCCGACTCATAGGCCTCCCCCACCACCAGGAGCCTAGACCCGGGCAGGGCGGCGGCTACCTGTGGCCACGCCCGGGCCAACAGCCCTATGCCCTTGTAGGGCCGGACCTGGCCAAGCAGGAGCGCGGTGGGAGCCTCTTGGAGGCCGAGGTCTCTTCTGGCCTGGTGGCGAGGAATCCCCGGACCGCCGAGCGCCAGGTCGACGGGCACGACGTGGACGGGCACGCCCGGGGCCCTCCCCTCCACGAAATGGCGCGGCTCCTCGCCGTGGATGATGAGGGCATCGGCGGCGCGCCACCGCCGCGCCTGGTCCGCCGCCGCCCGGGCCCCGCCCTCGAGCGGCATCGGGTCGTGGACGGTGAGGACCACCGGGACCCGCCGTGAGATCCGGCCCAGCACCAAAGGGTCGAGGCCGGGGACCACCTCGGTCTGCACGTGGACCACCGCGGGGCGGGCGCGGGCGACCGCCCGGGCGAACGCCAGTGCCGAGGGGGCGAGCTCCGACAGGCGCAGAGCGTAGAGCCGGGATTTTCCCATGCGGGCCACGTCGGGTCCCCACCGCGGCCCTCGCACCACCAGGCCGGGGTCGCCCACGCCCGCCGGCGCGGCCAGAGCGACGTCGGCGTGTTCAGCTTCCAGGGCGCTGCGCAGGCAGCGCGGTGTAGCGGGCGATGCCCCCGCGGTCCGAGGCGTCTACGAGCAGGACCCGCAGCGCGCCGTCAGGCCTGCCCGGTGTCCCGGGCATGGCCGGGAGCGCTCGATGGGTGTCGTCAGGGGACGGGTGAGCGGTCATGAGCGAGCGGTTGCTCCAAATACAACTGATCCACAATTGATCTTCGCCGAGCCGCGGTGTGCGGCCCGGCGTCACTGCCCGCCCGAGGGCGCAAGTGAGCCTTTTGTCACCCGATCGACGAGGCCTCTTTCGAGTCCGACGCTGCGTCGTCCAGTGCCGCGGTCTCGATACGCGCTGTGTCCTCGACCCGGTGGATACGCAGGACGGGGGCATCGGAGCGACCCGTCTCCCCGTTGGGCTCGAACGTGTTGCGGACCACGGCGGCGAAGGTCTGGAACAGGATCACGACGTCGCGCCACAAGGACCAGTTCTCGATGTACTGATTGTCGAGCCGGGCACGCTCGTCGATCGAGGTGTCGCCACGCAGGCCGTGAACCTGGGCCAGTCCCGTGAGGCCGACTGGCACCCGGTGCCGGTCGTCGTAGCGGGGGACGTCGGCCTTGAACTGCTCGACGAAGAACGGACGCTCCGGACGGGGCCCCACGAGGGACATGTCCCCCTTCAAGATGTTCCACAGCTGCGGAAGCTCGTCCAACCCCGTGACCCGGAGGACGTGGCCGATCTTGGTCACGGCGTCGTTGGTGGGGTTCCACTCCACGTCAGAGCGCGCGTTGACCCGCATCGACCGGAACTTGAGGACGTCGACGATGACGCCGCGCTCGCCCACGCGCTGCTGGCGGAAGTGAACCGGGCCCGGGCTGGTGAGCTTCACGATGGCGGCGATGGCCGCGTAGAGCGGAGACATGATGAACAGCGCGAACGCCGCCACCGTGGCGTCGAAGACCCGCTTGACGACGCGCGCATGGCGTCGCAACAGCGACCGGCGCAGTCGCAGGAGCGGATAGCCCCACACGTCATCCACGTTGCGGCCGTTCATGGCCGTCGCCAGTTCGAAGAAACGGGGAAGGACGTGGATCTCGACCGATGCGTCCTCGCACGCCCGGAACACGTCGACCATGTCTGCCTCGCGTGTCACACCGAAGGCGACGACGACTCGGTCGATGCGCTCCTCGGAGAGCACCATGCGGAGCATGCCCACCCCTCCGAAAAGCGGAAGGGGGAGACCGGCGCTCTCGACCGCATCCAGGAACCCCACCGGCCGCAGGCCGTATTCGGGATGCTCCTCGAGGGTCGCTGCCATCTTGGTGCTGACGTCGCCGGCCCCCACGAACAGCGTTCGCTCGGCGAACCAGCCCCGAGCGCGCAACAGACGCACGAGCCAGTACGCGGCGCAGCGGGCGACGACGATGCCGCCGCCGACAACGGCACCGGTCACGATCAACCTGGCGCTTGATGGCCCAGGCACCTTGGCCAGAGCCAGGATCAAGAACGGCGCCAGCGCGCAGGCAAGAAGCGACCCCGCCTCGCGGGCCACACTCAGTGTGATCCGCGGGCGATAGTGGCCCGACAGCGCCAGAGAGCCGAGGACGGCGGCTGTCGCCGCCCACGTCCACCACACGGCGAGCGGCAGCCCTAAGGCAGCCACCACCACGACGAGGAGGACAGCGTCGGAGAAAGCCACCGTGTTCATGGCGGCCTTCCCCGTCGCCCGCGCCTGGAGCGAAACCGTCCGCGCGTTGCGCTCGGACGGCCTCGCGTTGACCCAGGTCTGGTAGTTCAGTCCAACGGACATGGCTCTATGCGCTTCTGGTCGGTCGACTCGGTGAAGATCGGCTTGTGCTTAGGCCGTGACCCGGCGCAGCCGACGGCTGCGACGCACCATGAGGCCACCGAGCACCAGGGCACCGGCACCCACTGTCGCCATTCCCTCGATGTCGGCACCCGTGAAGGGCAGACCGGCAGCGGCGGGAGCCTGCACAGGCTCGATCGGCGTGCTCAGCGGCTGCGGAGCCACTGTGACGGGCGTAGAGGTGCCCGTAGCCGGAGTCGTGCAACCCGTGTAGCACGTGGTGTCGGCGAACGAAGCCGTTGCCGGAACCGCCACCACCCCAAGCGTGGACAGGGTCAAGCCCAATCCGAGACCTAGGAGTTTGTTTTTCATTTCGCTTTCTACCCTCTCACCCCGCAGCAGTCTTGCTGCTGCATCCGAAACTGCCCGGTCCGACTCCGGCCACAGTCCGTGACCGGAATCTACTCGCCACTTCTTCGGTATCGGCGGAAGGTCCCCGCCACCACCGACCTGCACTTGCACCCTGCCCCATCGGTGCCGTGCCCCGTGTCGAGCACTTCCCGAAGGCTTCCCACACCCACGCCACTGCGTGAGCGAACTACAACGGATTGTCACGGGTCCGGATCGACACAGACCCTATGGAGAGTCAACATTCGGTCAACTGGAAATTCCCCGAATCCGGGGTCAAAGCCCTGGTCGCAGGGTCGTAGGGGCGGTGACTGCTCCGAGCCGTGACCTCCGGGAGACCTAGCCCCGGCCCGGGCTGGTCACCACGAGGTCATCTGGAGGTCATCCGGAGGTCATCCGGAGGTCATCCGGAGGTCACCTGGAGGTCACCTGGGGGTCACCTGGCGGTCACCTGGCGGTCACCTGGCGGTCACCTGGCGGTCACCAGGAGATGGTGAACGGTACGGCGTCGGTCTGAGTGGCGCCCCGGTAGTGCCAGGTCACGGGGGTCAGGCGCGCCGTGGGGAGCACGTTGAGGGTCCCGGATGCCTCGGGGATCGTGAAGCGCACCACGACCTGCTGCTCCTGCCCGGCCTTGATCTCCACGGGCGTGGCGATGACCCAGGTGGGGCCTTCGGCCCCCAGCGCGTCCAGGGGTGGGTTGCCGTCGATGTGAGGAACGAAGGCGTACCCCGGGAGGTTCACCGCCACCAAACCGAGGTATTCCCCGTACACGGTCCCGAGCCCGGGATAGGGACCCGCGATGAACTGGGACTGGCCGGGCGGCGTGCGGTTGTGGAGGTCCATCGTCAGGGTGCCGAGGGTCCGTTTGCCCTCGGTACGCAGGTCGAGATGGGCGTCGACCGAAAGGTACTGGTCGAGCTTGTTCGCCCCGCGGTTGATCACCGCCGCCATCACCGAGTTCGACGACAGCTGTCCGGCCACCCCGGCCTGCACCCACGCCGCCTCCGCACTGGGCTGCGCCGACCACATCAGGAGGTGACGACCCTCGGTCGCCGTGGTCATGGCGTTCGACAACGACTTGAGGTCGAGCGACTCGTTCTCGAGCGCGTCCAGCGCGGCCTGCGCCAGGGAGCCCAACTGGTCCTCGCGCCCCGCTTCGGCCTGGGCCTGCTGGCCCGTCGGCAGGTCGACCAGGCCCTCGTACTGGTCATGGGTCAGGAGCTGGACCACGTTGTCGGCGTTGACCACGGTGCCGTCGGGCAACGTGACGGGCCCTGTGACCAGGAGGATCTGGTGCAGCGTCTCCACGTCGACGGCGATCACGCCGTCGACGTGCTGCCCCGTCTCGGCCTCCCACATCTGGGCCGCCAGAGGGCCGTTGACGTCGAACTGGGGGGTGAACCCCAGGTTCCGCCAGTCCTGGCCGGGCTTGAGCCAGCCCCACCGGGCCTCGAGGTCGCCCGTGGCCGTCACCTTGCCGGGGGCCACCGGGATGTTCGACGTCTGCTGGAGGTCGGACAGCTGGAGGTGGCCGTCTTGCGCGTTGAGGGCGCCGACCTCGAGAAAGTTTCCCGAGCCGGCCCGCATCTCGGCGTTGTTCGCCATGAGGAGGAGGTACGTCTGCGGGCCCTGAAGTATGCCGGCCATGGTGCCCGCCACCGCGGCGGCGTGTTGGAGCCTGGTGCGCACTTGGGTGAGGTCTCGCACGAAGGTGTTGTGCTTGGAGGCGAGGGGGGAGACCAGGGCATCGGCCGGGCCGGTGTCGATCCGACCCAGGGCCTGGTCCGTGCTGCCCGCCGAGCGCGGAGAGCCTTCGCAGTTCCACGACTCGGTCGGGGCCGCTGCTGTGGGGCGCCTGCAACACCGAATGCCCTTGGTCGATGGCGTTGGCGCCGATCCTGGCGACCTCTCCCGAGGCTGCTGACAGGTCCTGCACCGAACGCAGCTGCCGTCCGATCACCGGGACGATGTCGAGAGGCGCCACGAGTGGCGAGTGCAGCAGGCCGTCAGCCGAATGGAATTGACTGACGGCCGCCAGCAGCGGCGCCGTAGCCGACCGATCCACGACGTCGGACGCGCTGAGATGGGCCTTGGCCTGATCCACATCGGCGATGCCGTGGCTGGCGTGCTCGATCCCCAGAGCAAGGACAACGGCAGTCGACACCGCCCACAGCACCACCACCACGATGACACCGCGCACGAGAAATCGGCGGCGCCGGCTGCTGCGGCGGCGGCGGCGGCGGCCGCGGCCGCGGCGGCGATGCACTCCGGCTGCGGGCGGCGAAGACGAGTCGGAAGATGCCGACGATTCGACCGGTAGGTCGGGGTGCTCACCCTGGCAGCGTTGGGATCTCGCGCGGCGCCCACAACAAGGCGGCGACGCGCTCGACGAGGTTGCCGAGCTCACGCGCCGTCTGGCGGTAGGCGTCCAACGGACCGCCGAGCGGGTCCGCCACGTCGTCGTCGGCCGAGCTGCCCACGAGGTCTGTTCGGTGCCGGCCCTCGTGCAGACGGTCGAGCCACGCCGCCAGCGCCTCGTCGGGTTGGCGCTGGCCCACCAGGTCTCCCCGGCGCACCAGCTCTTTCAACGTGAACGTGCGGCCGAACGCACCAACGTCGAGGAGCACGACCTCGCGAGCGTGACGGCGCGCCATGCCCACGACCACGTCCGAGATCGCCACCATCTCGGCCGTTATCTGTGTACTGGCGTGGCCGGAGAGGTCGCTGCCCAATTCCGCCATGGCCGCCACGACCTCGGGAGGTGACGCATACCCACCGGGGAGGAGGCCCGCGGAGACGACCGACACCTCCTCGGGAGCATCATCCCCTCCCACCTGGGCAAGTCGACCGAACAGCGCGGCGGCCATCGGCGACCTGCACATGTTGGCCGTACACACGAAGAGGACCTGCACCAGCCGAGTGTATCCAGCTATGCCGATCGCAGCGGGGCAGGCATGGGTAGTGTCGGATACGTGCGACGGGGCCTCATCACCGGCGTACTGGGCCGGATCCTTCTGAGCGGCGGCGTCCTCATCTTCCTCTTCCTGGCCTACCAGCTGTGGGGGACGGGCATCGTCGAGTCTCACAGCCAAGCCCTCCTTCGCCAACGATTCAACGCGCAGCTCCACCGTGTCGAGCGTGAGCATCCTTCGTCGTCGTCCACGACGTCCACGACGTCCACGACGTCCACGACGTCGACGACCTCGGCCTCCGGCGACCAGCCGACGGTGGGCGCGACGATTGCCGCGCCCAATGACGGCAGCCCCGTCGGTGTCCTGCGTATTGCCAAGATCGGGCTCGACAAGATCATTGTCGAAGGGACCTCCACCGACGACCTGCGCCAGGGACCCGGGCACTACCCCGGGACCCCCCTGCCGGGCGAACAGGGCAATGCCGCCATCGCCGGTCATCGCACGACGTACGGGGCTCCCTTCTACAACCTCGACAAGCTCGACCCCGGCGACCTCATACAGATCACCACCGTTCAGGGGGCCTTCACCTACCGCGTCACGCGCACGCTGATCGTGAGCCCCGCCGACACTTCGGTGGTGGCCAACACGACCACTCCCGAGCTCACTCTGACCACGTGCAATCCGCGCTTCAGTGCGTCACAGCGTCTCGTGGTCCATGCCGCGCTGACGACCCCCCCGGCACCGACGTTGCCCGCACCCAAAGCGCCGGCGCTTACGGCATCGGGTACGGGTGACCTGGCGGGAAACCCCAGTGGTGACTGGGTCCCGGCGTTGGAACTGGGCCTGCTGTCGGCGGTCGTGATCATCGCCGTCTTCGTCGTGGCCCGTCGGCGGCGGGTGCGAACCCATCGCCTCGGGGTCTACGTGGTGGGCGGAGCGGTCTCGCTCGTGGCGCTCTTCTTCTTCTTCGGCGCCCTGAGCCCGCTACTCCCGGCCAGCTTCTGAGCGCTCCGCTTCCGCCCCACACTGGCCCGAACAGCGCGTTTCTGACCAGCGCCCTCTGCAGCAGCGCGCTTCTTCACGACGCGCTTTTGCACGGCGCGTTTTCGAACGGTGCCCTTTTCCGCGGCGCCCTTCTGCGCGACGCGTCCTTTCCCGGCGCCCCCCTGAACGGCGCGTTTGAGAGCGACGCTCGTTGGCACGGTCCGCTTGCGACGCACCGGCGTGGGATCGGGCATCTCCTGATCGGCCAGATCAGCGGCACGCCAACCGTCGTCGGGCGAGTACTGCTTCACGACCTTGGCGGGCGATCCCACCGCCACGCAATGGTCGGGGATATCGCCGGTGACCACCGAGCCCGCGCCCACCGCCACGTTGCGGCCGATGCGACTTCCCGGCAGCACCACCACCCCGGTTCCCAACCAGCTGCCCGACCCGACGTGCACGCTCGACTCGACCGGCCACTGTGCTCCGATGGGGACCGCGGGATCGCTGTAGACGTGGTTCTGGTCCGTGATGTAGACGTAGGGCCCAGTCTGGATGTCGTCGCCGATCTCGATGCAGAAGTGGCCCACGATGTGACTCCCACGCCCGATGAGGGTCCGGTCGCCGATGGACACCACGGGGTCGCTCACCATCAGCTGCCCGGGCGCCATCCCCGCCGACAGTGACACGTAGGGGCCGATCATGGTGCGGCTTCCAACCCGTATCCAGCGCTCGTTGAATATCGCACCGGGAGGAAAGGCGATCAGGCTTCCCTCGCCGAAGGCGCCAAAGCGCCGGGCTCGAGGGTGGGTGGGCCCGATGCAACCGAGGTCACAGATCCAGCTCCACCCGACATCAATGGCGGTGGCCGCCATGCGGCGGGCCCACGGCGGCATCTGGCGCGGCGACGGCACCCGCCGAACGTACCCCCCTGACCACGCGGCGCGCACCCGCTCCCGATCAGCCGGCGCGCCGATAGGTGAAGATCTCCGCGGTGTAGGGCAGAGCGAGCGGGGGCGGCCAGCGCCGCGCCTCGGTACGAGCCTGCTCCAACAGCTGCTCGCGCTCCACGTCGCCCAAGGCGGCCACGAAGCTCACCGAGGCCACGCGCCCGGCCACGCCTTCGACATCGGTCGGTTGGCTCCACGGCGTACGGAACTGTGCTTCGGGCAAGAAGCGAGGCGTGTCGCCGCCGTTTTCCTCCAGCACCCGGCGCCACGCACCCGACGTCCCCGAGGGAGTGTCGCCGCGCCACGGCGCCATCAGCTCGTGGATGGCCGCCTGCAGGGGATCGGTGAGATCCCGCCGGTTCCACACCACCGCCAGGCGCGACCCGGGGCGCAGCACGCGATGCATCTCGTCGATGGCTTTCTCGGTGGCGAACCAGTGCAGGGCCTGCGCCACGGTCACGGCGTCGACGGTTCCTGAGCCGAGCGGGATGGCCTGGCCCACTCCCGCCACCACCAAGGCGCCGGGCACGGCGCTCGCCAAGGTCTGGCGCATCCCCTCGACGGGCTCGACCGCCACCACTGTGGCGCCGCTGGTGAGCAGTCCTCGGGTGAGCTTGCCCGTCCCGGCGGCAAGGTCGAGCACCCGTCGACCCCGATCGAGGCCCAGCTGCTCGCCGAGCCAGGCCAGAGCCTCGGGGGGGTAACCGGGCCGGGTGTGCTCGTAGACCGAGGCGGCACCCGAGAATGCCGTGGCGGCGTGGTGCACGGCGTCGGTGCTCATGCCCGTCGTCATAGCGTGTGGCGCCGAGCAGGACCAGACACCGTTCTGTTCTTTTTGTTCTTTGCCGTGGCGCTGGGCGTCGCCGCGAAGCGCTCGGCTTCATGGCGGGTGACTGCGGCGGGGTCACCCCGGGACCTCGGAGCCGGGAGCTAGCCTCGCCCACGATCCACCTTCGGCCGCGACACCCCAACCGGTGTGGTGGACCGGTCCATCGGACGGTCGAGATGGCGACCCCTGGTTCGGGGATCGCAGGAGGAGCCCATGCCCGACGACACCACCGAGCCTCCCGGCAACGTCCCGAGCGGGGCTGGGGACGAGAACGCCGGGGTGCCCGAAGCATGGGACAGCGCCACCCAGTCGATGCCCGCCGGCACCACCTTCGGCGACCTCACCCAGTCGATGCCCGCCGACGCCACGCAGTCGATGGCGAACGCCACCACTCCGCCGGTCGGCACGCCAGTCACGGCGCCGGCCGACGCTGCCTTCGGGGCGGGAGCGGCCGATGTCGCAGCCCAAGGCCACACCCCCTCCTCCTCCCAGCGCGTGTGGGTAGTCGCCGTGGTGGTAGCCGCCGTCTTGGTGCTGGGCGCCGGCATCGCGTTGGCGGTCACCTCCGGGGGTGGCACCAAGAAGGCCGCGCATGCTGCTTCTGCCCCCAACATCCCCGCCACCACGGCGTCACCGTCGGGGCCGGTATGTCCGCTCACCGGGCTCCCCGCGCCCGGTGGCCAGGTGCCGCAGCGCCCCGCACTGGCCGTGAAGATCGACGACTACCCCGACGCCCGGCCGCAGACCGGGCTCAGCCAGGCCGACATCGTCTTCGACGAGCCGGTCGAGGGAGGGATCACGCGCTTCGCGGCGGTGTTCCAGTGCCAGAGCCCGGCACTCATCGGGCCCATCCGCTCCGCCCGCGCCGTCGACGTGCAGATTCTCGACCAGCTGAGCCGACCCATCCTCGTCCACGTCGGGGGCATCGATCCCGTCCTCGACCTGCTGCGGAGCGCGAACCTGACCGACTTCGACCTGCGCACCCACGGATCGATCGTCCAGACGGTGCCGGGTCGCGAGGCGCCCTACGACACCTACATATCAGCGGCGGCAGGGTGGGGCCTCGAACCCAGTGACACCACGCCACCGACCCCGCTGTTCACGTATTCCCCGACGGCACCGTCGGGGACGCCGATCACCTCCATCCACATTCCGTTCTCGGGAACCAACAACGCCCTGTGGACCTGGAACGCGTCGAGCGGCCACTGGTTGCTGTCCTACAGCGGCACACCCGCCATGCTCTCCAACGGGGAGCAGATCGCGACGACGAACATCGTGGTCCAGACCGTGCATGTCACCTACGGGCCGTGGCTCGAGAACAGCGAGGGTGGTCTCGAGGTGCAATCGCAGATGACCGGGAGCGGACCTCTCACCGTGCTTCGCAACGGTGTCGCCGTCACCGGGACGTGGCAGCGGGCGGCGGTAGACGACCACACGACCCTGACGGCTACGAACGGAACGCCCATCGCCTTGCAGCCCGGTCAGACGTGGGTCGAGATCGTGCCCTCCACGGTGTCGGTCACCACCATCGACGCCGGCGCCCCCGCCACGACGTCGCCCTGACACCCCGGGCCCAGACAGGCAACGAGCCGGGTGGCTCCCACGGGGCGACCCGGCTCGCGACTGCGCCCGATGCGTGGGGGGATCAGTCCGGCACGGTGATGGGAGCGTTGTCCTCCTCGATGGCACCGACCGTGGTCCCCGCGGGCAGAACCGTGCCCGCCAGCTGCGAGCGGATGCGCTCGTTGATCTCGATCATCAGCTCGGGCGTCTCCACCAGGAACTGCTTGGCATTCTCGCGGCCCTGGCCGAGCTGCTCCCCTTCATAGGTGAACCATGCTCCGGACTTTTTGATGAGGCCGAGCTCCACACCCACGTCGAGGAGCGATCCCTCGCGGCTGATGCCCCGGCCGTACATGATGTCGAACTCGGCCTGTTTGAAGGGCGAGCTGACCTTGTTCTTGACGACCTTCACCCGCGTGCGGCTGCCGACGACCTCCGCACCGTCTTTGATCTGCTCGACCCGACGGATGTCGAGACGTACCGAGGAGTAGAACTTGAGCGCTCGGCCGCCCGGGGTGACCTCGGGCGAGCCGTACATCACACCGATCTTCTCGCGAAGCTGGTTGATGAAGACGGCGATGGTGTTGGTCTTCGACAGCGTGCCGGTGAGCTTGCGCAGCGCCTGGGACATCAGGCGGGCCTGCAGCCCGACGTGACTGTCGCCCATCTCCCCCTCGATCTCCGCCCGCGGGGTGAGGGCCGCCACAGAGTCGATGACGAGGACGTCGAGCGCGCCCGAGCGGATGAGCATGTCGGCGATCTCGAGAGCCTGCTCGCCGGTGTCGGGCTGGGAGATGAGCAGGTCGTCGACGTTCACGCCGATGGCGCCGGCGTACACCGGGTCCATGGCGTGCTCGGCGTCGATATAGGCGCAGATCCCCCCGTTTCGTTGCGCCTCGGCCACCACGTGCATGGCGAGTGTCGACTTGCCCGAGGACTCGGGGCCGTAGATCTCCACGATGCGTCCCCGTGGGAGGCCACCGATTCCGAGCGCCAAGTCGAGCGCCAACGCCCCGGTGGAGATCGACTCGATCCCCAAGTTGAGGTTCTCCCCCATACGCATGACCGAGCCCTTGCCGAATTGCTTCTCGATCTGGCTCAACGCCATGTCGAGCGCCTTGTCGCGTTCCATAATGTCCGATGCCTCTCTCTTCGCTTGATTGAACCGGCTACGTCGCTCCGACCCGGCCGACCCTACGAACGGGGTGTGACATCACTCGGCGATGACCACCGAATGCGAGCAGTGTAGTTGCGAACACCTGTTCGGGGTGGGATTTCCGTCGAACCCCTTCGCCGGGTAGCGCCGACCGGCCTGACCTGCGGTCATGCGGGTGGTACCGGGCCCCAGGGGGTCGGGCCGACAGGACGTGAGTCAGGCCGACAGGGGACGCGAGTCAGCGGGAAACGACTTCGTCGGGTGGCAGAGATCCGGGCGGGGTCACGAGGGCAGGTCGCCGATGGGCACCGTGTCGACGGTCTCGTAGCGCGGCCCTCGGTGCTCGAGCACCGAGGACACCAACTCGAAGGCCCGTACCCGCCAGGCGACCGCCAGCGACGCCCCCGCCAGGCTGGCGGGGCCCCGGGCCCGCCCCCGTGTGCGGGCCAGGGTCAGGTGCCCCGAGAAACTGTGGTCGTCGGCGCGTGCCGTCCACGGCGCGGTGGCCTCCATCACGGCGTGGGCCAGCGCATCGAGGCCGGCCACCGGGACCTGGAGCACCACACGGCCGGGGAACCACGCCGTCGTGGGCCCGAGGACGGCCCGCACCTCGAGGACTCCGTGGGCGAGCAACGTATCGGGAACGCCACGCAGTGCTCGGACCACGGGCCCGGGGTCGTCGACCTCGCCCAAGAAGCGCAGCGTCACGTGCCACTGCTCCTCGGTCGTCCACCGCAGTTGGGTGAAGTCAGGCCGTTCCATCCCCAGCAACATCTCGACCACGCTCTCGGGGGGCCTCACGGCCACGAACAGACGCACCACACCCAGTGTGATGGATGAACCCACGGTGATGGATGAGCGAGGATCTTGGGTCATGGGGCTGTCGCGGATCGAGGCCGTCCACGGCGACATCACGGTGCAGGACACCGACGCCGTCGTGAACGCCGCCAACCATCGGCTCGCCGGGGGTGGCGGTGTGGACGGCGCCATCCATCGCGCCGCGGGGGCCGCGCAACTGCATGCGGCGTGCGCCGCCCTGGGGGGATGCGAACCCGGGGAGGCCAAGTCCACACCGGGCTTCGCCTTGGCGGCCCGATGGATCATCCACACCGTCGGTCCGGTGTGGAGCGGTGGCACGCGTGGCGAGGCGGAGGTCCTCGCCTCGTGCTACCGGCGCTCGCTCGAGATCGCCGACGATCTCGGAGCCCGCTCCGTGGCATTCCCCGCCATCTCCACCGGTGTGTACGGCTACCCACCCGATCTGGCGGCTCAGGTGGCGCTGTCGAGTGTCCGCGCCACCGACACGGCCGTAGAGCTCGTATGTCTGGTGGCCTTCGACCGGGCCACCTACGACCGGTACCGGAGCCTGCTCAGCGACTGACGCTCGACTCGGCTCCTGACTCGCGTTGCCATCAACGTCGGGCGGGCACCTCGGCCAGCAACCGCCGGCGCAACAGGTCCAGGGCCGAGATGGCCGCGTACTGGCGGACGCGTTCGCGGTCGCCGGGCAGGTGAAGCTGGAACGATTCCGCGTCGCGCTCGGGCAGCGCCAGGCCCACGATGACGGTCCCCGGCGCCACGCCTTCTTGCTCGTCGGGGCCCGCTACGCCCGTGAGGGCGAGGCCCACGTCGGCGCCGAGGATCCGGCGCGCTCCCTCGGCCATGGCGCGGGCCGCCGTTTCGCTCACCACCGGGCCGACCGGCACGCCCAACACGGTGTACTTGACCTCCGACGCGTAGCTGACGACCGAGCCCCGGAACCAGTCGCTGGCGCCGGCTACGCCCACGAGCCGCGACGCCACGAGACCGCCGGTGAGCGATTCGGCCAGACCCAACGTGAGGGCGTGTTGCACGAGCTGCGCGGCCACCGCCGACTCCATGGTGGTGTCGTCGACGCCGAACACCGCCTCGCCCACCAACGCGCTCACCTCCGCCTCCTCAGCATCGAGAAGGGCTCCGGCCGCTGCCGCGTCGGGAGCCTTGGCGGTGATGCGCACCTTGATCCCTTCGATCCCGCTCGCCAGGAAGGCGATGGTGGGACTGCCCGGAGAGGCGTCGAGGGCCTCGATGCGCGGCGCCAACACCTCGGCCAGACCGGACTCGCTCATCCCCCAGGTCCGCACCACGCGGCTCATGATCACCGCCGCCTCGCCGGCCGTCTCGGCCCGAGCGCGCATGTCGGGAAGCACGGCCCGGGTGAACATCTCCACGAGCTCGTAGGGCACGCCGGGAAGGGCGTAGACCACCTTGTGGCCCACGGGGCAGATGAGGCCGGGCGCGGTGCCCAACTGCTGGTCGATGGCGACGGCACCCTCGGGCACGTCGGCCTGGCGGAGGTTGCTGTCGGCCATGTCGCGACCCACGCGAGCTGAACATCGCCGCGATGCGCTCCACGATCTCTGGGTGGCGCACCAGGGGAACGTTCATGACCTCGGCGATGGCGTCGCGCGTGATGTCGTCGTGGGTGGGCCCGAGCCCGCCGCACACCACCACGCCGTCACTGCGGGCCAAGGCGCTACGCAGGGCGAGCACGATGCGCGCCTGGTTGTCCCCCACCACCTGGTGGAAGTGAGAGTCCACACCTGCCAGCGCCAGCTGCTCTCCCAACCACGCCGAGTTGGTGTCGACGATCTGACCCAGGAGCAGCTCGGTACCCACCGCCAGCACCTCGATCTTCACTGGGGCACCGACCGGGTGTGGATCACGGGTGGTGCGCGCCGGCGGGACCGATCCCGTAGGCGGCCTGGGCGGCTCGCCGGCCGTCCAAGAGATACTGCACGCCCGTCACCACCGTGAAGGCGACCGCCACCCACACGGCGACCTGTAGCCACCCGCGGTGCGGCGCCACCGACGGCGCCAGGCACAGCAGGATGGCGATGCCTTGGACGAGGGTCTTCACCTTGGCGGTGGGACGCGCCGGGATCGAGATCCCGCGCCGGCCCACGGCCACGCGGTACAGGCTCATCCACACCTCGCGCGTGGCGATGATCGCCACGGGGAGCCATGGCAGCTCTCCCTTCACCGCGATGGCGCACAACGCGCTCACCACGACGGCCTTGTCGGCCAGGGGGTCGAGGAAGGCGCCCGAGCGCGTCGTTCCTTGGCGGCGCGCCAGCCATCCGTCGATGCCGTCGGTGAGCCCGATCCCCAGCGCCACGCCGAAGGGTGCCCATCCCGGGCCGTGCACGACGATCATGGCCACCAGGACGGGGGTGGCCAGCAACCGGGCCACGGTGATGGCGTTGGCCGGCGTGTTGAGCGCCGAGGGTCCGAAGCTGTAGACGCGCATGCGCTCGCGCAGCGGCTCGCTCACGTCTCGGCCCACAGGTCCGGTCCCGCCGCCCCCGTCACCACCACCTTGTGGAACTCCCCGACTTCCAGCGCCTCGTCGACGTGGACGACCCCGTCGATGTCGGGGGCCTCGCGATGCGACCTGGCGATACCGGGCTCGTCCACGAGCACCTCGAGCCGCTCGCCCACCAGCGCGGCCCGGCGCTCGGCGGTGATGGCGTCTTGGAGCTCCGAGCACTCGCACAGCCGTTCGAGCGCCAGCTCGGGGGGCACCGCACCGGGAAGGCCCTGGGCGTAGGTACCGGGTTCCTCCGAGAACGTGAAGAAACCCGCCCAGTCGAGACGCGCCTCGGCCAGGAAGGAAAGCAGGAGGTCGTGGTCGTCCTCGGTCTCCCCGGGGTAGCCGAGGATGAACGACGACCGCAGGGCGGCATCGGGCGCCGTGGCGCGGATGGTGCCGATTCTCTCGAGGAACCGTTCCCCATCCCCCCACCGTCGCATGCGCTGGACGAGACGCCGCGACACGTGCTGCAGCGACAGGTCGAAGTAGGCAACGCCCGTCGACACCACGGCGTCGATGAGCGAGTCGTCGAGTGCCGAGGGGTACAGATACAAGAGACGGACCCGCTCGATCCGCTGCGACAGTCGGCGGACGAGCCCGACGATGGGGCGCGGCGTTCCCGGCCGGACGCGCCGTGCGTCGGGGGGCGCTGCGGTCGAGACCCCACGAGGCCAGGTCCTGCGCGACGAGGACCACCTCGTGGACGGAGTCGCCGAGCTGCTCCACCTCGGCCAGCACGACGTCTTCGGGACGCGACCGCTGCACGCCGCGGAACGACGGAATGGCACAGAAGCCGCAGCGCCGGTCGCACCCCTCGGCCACCTTGACATAGGCCCACGGCGCCTCCGCCGCGGGACGTGGAAGGTTCAGGAGGTCGAAGGAGGGGAGGGCCTCGCCTGTCTCACCCTCGTCGGTGAAGGTGCCCACGGCCCGCCTGCCCAGGGTCACGGGCACGCCGAAGCCCGCCACCAGGTCGACCTCGGGCAGCGCCGCGGCGAGCTCGTCGCCGTGGCGTTCGGCCAGACATCCCGTCACCACCAGGCGCGCGCCCTGGTGGCGGGCGGCAGCGAGCTCGAGAATGGTGTCGATCGACTCCTGGCGGGCCGCCTCGATGAAGGCGCAGGTGTTCACCACCACGAGCTCGGCGTCATACGGCGACGGCGCGGGCTCGTACCCGTCGCCACGCAGCATCCCGGCCAGCTTGTCCGAGTCGACCTGGTTCTTGGGACACCCCAGGGTTTCCAACCAGTATCGCTCGGCCACCAGGACAATCTACCGGGCCGACGGCGGCGGGTCACGACCAGCGGAGAGGGAGGGATTTGAACCCTCGGACCCAGTTTCCCAGGTCAACTCATTAGCAGTGAGTCCGATTCGGCCGCTCTCGCACCTCTCCACCTGGGTTTCACTCCCAGGGCCCCGTCCTTGGCTCATCGCCTCCCGCAATCCGGGAAGGATGCTCTCGGTGGGACGGGCCACGGCAAGCGTACAGGGGGGCGGAGCGTGCCGACGGCGGCATGAGGACCGGGGGTGCGGGGTATGGCTGGGCTCATGACACCAAAGGACGGGATGGACGTCGAGGAGTTCGTGGCGCTCCTCAACCAAGACTTGGGCACCGAATACCAATCGATCGTTCAGTACACAAATCACATTGCGACGATTACGGGAGCCGAGTTCCTCAGCGTCATCGACGAGTTGAAGGTACACCTGGGCCAAGAGTTGTCCCACGCGCAGATCTTGGCCGAACAGGTGTCCTTCCTGGGAGGCGAGCCGGCAACGACGGTGCCCGCTGTAGAGCGGGCGAGCGACAGCCGTGCTGCTCTCCAGGCCGACCTGCGATTGGAGACCGACCAGCTGGAGCGCTACCGGGAGCGGTTTACCCAAGCGAACCAACTGAACCTTGCCGACGTGGCAGAGGCTCTGAGGCCGCTGCTGGAGCAGACTCAGGAGCATGTCCGAGATCTCCGGACGGCGCTGGGCGATTGATCACAAGACCGCCTCCACACCCAGACAATGCCCGGCGCGCCCAAGCCAGCTTCCGGGCGATCACTGCCCGGCGCCTCTACAGCTCGCACCATCACCTCTTCGGTCGACGGCGTTGGCTCCGGCGCCGTGACTACGAGACCCTGTGGCCGTTTGCCGATGCCTGGTCGGCCACAGCCACGTTGTCTTCCCTGGGCCAGGAGTCACCGGCTCCTTCGATGTTGCCCTCGCTGTTCGATGGTCTGGCCGCCTACCACCGATCGCACGCCGCGGCGCTGAGTGCTTCGGCTCCTCTGGGCTTCGAGTCGTCGGTCGTGCCGCCGCTCGGACCCGGCGGCGATGTGTATTTCGACGACAACACGTGGCTGGGTCTGGCCCTGGTCCGTCACTACGAGCTGCGCCGCGACCAGCGTGCGCTCTCGCTCTCGGGGCGCTTGTTCGAGTTCGTGACGTCGGGCTGGTCCTCTGAGGCTTCATGGACCCGACCAGGCGGCATCCGTTGGAAGGAGCCCACATCGAACACCTCCCGAAATACATGTTCCAACGCCCCCGCCGCGGAGCTGGCCGCCCTCCTCCACACGCACACGGGCGACCCGGTCACGCGTGAGTGGTCCCTCCGGATCTACGGCTGGGTCCGGGCCGCCCTGCTCGGTCCCGATGGCCTCTATGTCGACCGGATCGCTCCCGATGGAGCGCTGTCGGAAGAGATCTGGTCGTACAACCAGGGCACGATGATCGGAGCCGGTGTCCTGCTGCACCGCCTCACCGGGGAGCAGGAGTACCTGGCTCCACGCGGCGTCTACCGCGGCCGCCTCGGTCGACCGCTTCACCGTGCCGGTGCTCGTCTCCCAGGACGCCGCCTTCAATGCCGTGTTTTTCCGGAACCTGTTCTTGCTCGATCAGGTCATCCCGGATCCCCGGTACCGGCGCTTGGCGCACGGATATGCGGACGAGATGTGGAGCCAACGCCGAGACCCCCGGACCGGGCTCTTCGGTGGGGGGAAGTCCCCACTCAACGACACGGCCCCCTTGGTCGAGATCGATGCACTGCTGGCAGGAGCGGAGCCCCACGCATAGGAACTGCGAACACGCCTCGGGGGCGTTCCCCGGGCCGTAGCGGGGGCCTTTGCCTCGGAAACCTGACGAGCCTGTAAGAGTAGGAACGCATGGACGTGCTCGTCGTCGTCGGAAGTGAACCGGCCCCGGCCCGGCTCAGGGACAGAGCGCTCCACGTCCAGCAGTTCTCCGCCGGCGAAGCACTGCCAACCCTCATCGGCGCCTTGCGGGCACGCATTCCTCGCCGGGTGGGTGTCTGCGGGCCGCTGTCCGAGGCGGCATCGGTGGCGGCCGGGCTCCGCCGGGCCGGACTACCCACCGAACTGTTCACCGACGAGCCGATTCCCGATGACAGCACGCAGATGCTCGTCGGCGTCGAGATACGGCGCATCACCGAGCCGGGACCAACCCTGGACGCGGCGGACTCGCTCGTCGAGCTGATCGGCAACACACCCATGGTCCGGTTGGACCGCACCGCCCGCGACCTCGAGTGCACACTCGTAGCCAAGCTCGAGTTCTTCAACCCGGGTGGCTCGTCCAAGGACCGCATCGCGCTCGCCATGATCCGCGGCGCCGAGCAAGACGGCCAGCTGCAGCCGGGTGGGACGATCGTGGAACCGACCAGCGGGAATACCGGCGTGGGACTCGCCATCGTGGCCGCCCGTCGGGGATACAACTGCATCTTCGTGTGCCCCGACAAGGTCGGGGCCGAGAAGATCGCCTTGTTGCGTGCCTACGGTGCCGAAGTCGTCGTCTGTCCCACCTCCGTATCACCCGAGCACCCCGACTCCTACTACTCGGTCTCGGACCGTCTGGCCCGGGAGGTGCCTCTGGCGTGGAAGCCGGACCAGTACCACAACCCCAACAATCCGCGAGCCCAGTACGAAACGACCGGAGCCGAGATCTGGGAACAGACCCGCGGACGCGTGACGCACTTCGTGGCCGGAATCGGTACGGGCGGGACCGTGACCGGGATCGGCCGGTATCTCAAAGAGCAAAACCCCTCGGTGCAGATCATCGGGGCCGACCCGGAGGGCTCGGTGTACTCGGGAGGCTCGGGGCGCCCGTATCTGGTGGAGGGAATCGGTGAGGACTTCTGGCCCACGACCTACGACCCCTCGGTCGTGGACCGTGTGGTCGCCGTCTCCGACGCGCAGAGCTTCTCCACTGCCCGGCGCGTGACGCGCCAAGAAGGGCTTCTTCTCGGTGGTTCAGGAGGAACCGCCGTCGCCGCTGCCCTGGTGGTCGGGCGCGACCTTCCCCCCGACGCCGTGGTCGTCGTCCACATTCCCGACTCGGGGCGAGGCTATCTCTCCAAGATCTACAACGACGCCTGGATGGCGGACTACGGATTCCTCCAAGCAGCCGGCACGACCGTGGGCGACCTCCTGGCAGCGCGCGACCCGTCGCTCCCCACGCTCGTGCACACCCACCCCGACGAGACGGTCCGTGAGGCGATCGCCATTCTGCGCGAGTACGGCGTAAGCCAGATGCCGGTGGTGAAACACGAGCCGCCGGTGGTGCTGGCCGAGGTAGTGGGCGGCGTCACCGAACGCGATCTCATGGACAGCGTCTTCACCGACGCGTCCGTGCTGGACCGTCCCGTCAGCGACATGATGAGCGCACCACTGCCCACGATCGGCGCCGGCGAACAGGTCCACGTGGCGGTGGGGCGCCTCGAGGCGGCCCCTGCCTTGGTGGTCCTCGATCGCGGTCACCCTGTGGGTGTCATCACCCGTTCCGACGTGCTCGCCACCTTGGCGGCGACCCGTTGATGGTGCCATGAACGATCGGCTCGATCTCGCCGGCCTCGGATTCGAGACTCGCGCCGTGCACGGCGGCGGAGGTCCCGACCCGACGACAGGGGCGGTGAACACTCCGGTCTATCTGTCGTCGACCTTCGAACAGGATTCGGTGGGCGAACATCGAGGGTTCGAGTACGCCCGCTCGGGTAACCCCAGCCGTGCCAGTCTCGAGGGCCATCTGGCTTTGCTCGAGGGGGCCGAGTTCGGGTTCGCCTTCGCCAGTGGGCTGGCCGCCGAGGACGCCGTCTTGCGCCTCCTCGATCCCGGTGACCACCTCGTCGTGCCGACCGACAGCTACGGGGGGACCTACCGGTTGGCCACCGAGGTCCACCGCCGGGCCGGGCTCGAGGTCGACGCGGCCGATCTCTCGGACCTGGAGGACGTGGTGCGGCCCCGGACGCGCATGGTCTGGGTCGAGACGCCGACGAACCCCATGCTGGACGTGGTCGACATTGCCGCGCTGTCCGCGCTCGCCCACAGTCACGGCGCCCTTGTCGTCGTGGACAACACCTTCGCCACGCCGTGGATACAACAGCCCCTGCGCCTGGGGGCTGACATCGTGGTGCACTCGACGACCAAGTACCTGGGTGGGCACTCCGATGTCATCGGCGGGTTCGCGGCGACCAACGACCCGGATCTGGCGGCGCGGCTGGGATTCCTCCAGAACGCGGCCGGCGCGGTCCCAGGACCCTTGGACTGCTTTCTGGTACAGCGCGGAGTCATGACCCTGCCCATCCGGATGGAACGGCACTGCTCCAATGCCCTCGCCGTCGTCGACCTGTTGCGTGGCCACAGCGCTGTCCAGCGCGTCCTGCACCCCTCGCTTGCCGACCATGGGGGTCACGACATCGCCCTCAGGCAGATGCGGGCCTTCGGTGGCATGGTCAGCTTCACCCTTCGAGGAGGTGAGCAGGCCGCCCTGGAGGTCTGTACCCGGACGCGCATCTTCACCTTGGCCGAGAGCCTCGGTGGCGTGGAAAGCCTGATCGAGCATCCCGCTCGGATGACCCATGCTTCGACGGCGGGCTCGAGCAACGAGGTGCCGGGCGATCTCGTCCGCCTCAGCGTCGGTGTGGAGTCGGCCGACGACCTCGTCGAAGACCTCGATCGGGCGCTAGCGACGTCGCGGCTGAAGCGGCCGCCTGGCACCCGCTGCTCACTGCGCTCACGCGCCGGCGGCCCGCACCTCGTCGAGTGACAGCTCGGCCGTGGCCTGCCCACCGCACTGGGAGCACTCCTCGGTGTGGCGCCACGATCGCAGCAGCCGGGTGCCCTCGGCGTTGAGCGCCACCACGAAGGACTCGGAGCGGGGGTCGAGGTCGAGTCCGAAGTACGGGCGCCACTCCGTGGCGGCCGGATGGCGGCCCACGTCCACGCCCTTCAGGACACGGCGGAAGCGCATCCGCTCGGTGTCAAAGAGCCAACTGCTGTTGCACGATTCGAGGACAAAAGGCTCCACACCCCTATCGTGCCTGCTTATCCTGGCAAAAGGCACAGAGCGGCATTGCGATTCTGTGAAGAATGGCTCCGCTGAAGACCACCAGGACCAAAGGAATCCCATGACGGATGCGATTCGAGCGGAGAGCGTCACGGTCGCCGGCAACGGCGGCGACGAGATCGAGGCCTACCTGGCCCAGCCGCTTGCCGAGGGGGCATGCGGCGCCGTGGTGGTGATCCACCACTTCCCCGGCTACGACGAGGAGACCAAGGAGATCACCCGCAGGTTCGCCGACCACGGCTTCCTGGCCCTGTGCCCCAACCTGTATTCACGAGAGGCACCGGGCGCCGCCCCCGACGAGGCGGCGGCGGTGGTCCGGGCTCAGGGAGGGGTCCCCGACGACCAGCTGGTGGGCGACGTCGATGGTGCCGCCCGATTCCTCAAGGGCCTGCCATCGTCCAACGGCAAGGTGGGCACGATCGGCTACTGCTCGGGCGGCCGCCAGTCCTTCCTGGCCGCGTGCAGCCTGACCATCGACGCCGCCGTCGACTGCTACGGGGCCTTCGTCGTGGTGGGCGCACCCGAGGGGTCGCCCCTCAAGGTGGGCCCCGTCTCACATCTGGCGGCGAATCTCTCGTGTCCGTTGCTCGGCCTGTTCGGAGCCGAGGACCAAAACCCCTCGCCCGAGCAGACCGTCGAGCTCGAAACGATCCTCACCGCGCACCACAAGACCTTCGAGTTCCACACCTTCGAGAACGCCGGGCACGCCTTCTTCGCCACCAATCGGCCCAACTACCGGCCTGAGGCCGCCGCGGCGGGCTGGAGCAGAATCTGGGACTTCTTCGGTCGGTACCTGTCGGCCCTGCCGGGCCGGGCTTGACACATGCAGGAGAGTCAACGCCAGCAGCCCCAGGCCGGCCAAGGTCCGGTACCGGGGTCGGGCAACGCCATCCGCACCTTCGTCCGGAGCCACCGCTGGCTCGGGACACCGGCAAGGCGCCTCAGCCGCCGCGTGGCCTCGTCGTCGAAGTCCTCGCCCCTGGCCGCGCTGCTCGGCCCTCTGAGAGACCGCCTCCAAGGGGCGATGAAAGTCGAGAACGTGCTCATGGTGGTGCGCGCCCTCGAAAGCCGAGGTGTGGCCTTTCACCTGGCCGGTGGCTGGGCCGTGGACGCGCTCGAGGGCTGGGAGACCCGTACTCACGACGAGCTCACCGTCGTGATCGACGACTACGAACACGATGTCGAGAAGTCCACCGAGGCGCTGGCCTCGGTGGGGTTCCGTGTGGCGGCCAGGCCAGAGGGCGATCCGTGGATGCCGCGACTCGTGGTACTGCGCGACAGTGCCGGGCGCCGCGTCGAGCTCGCCGGTCTCGACGTGCACGGCGTGGTCCGCGAGCTCCGGTCGGCGGGGGCCGACGTGGACACGCACACGTCGACCGAAGCCGGTGTGTACGGCGAGGGGACGATCGAGGGCAAGCGAATGCCGTGCCTCTCTGCGGTCGTCCTGCTTCTCCACCACACCCGATTCGAGCTCGGCCCGTCACAACGCGAAAGCGGTTTGTTCCTCCCCGTTCCCTCGGCAGAGCGCCATGTCGGCGTGCTGCGCCAGAGATTCGACCCCGGGTCGATGCCCGCGCACGTCACCATCCTCTATCCGTTCGTAGCCCCCGAGTCGATCACCGGCGCGGTGGTCGACGACCTGAGTGAGCTTCTCGGGAGCATCGAGCCCTTCGAATTCACGCTGCAGGACATCAGGTGGTTCGACGACCGGGTCATGTACCTCGCTCCCGATCCGAGCGCATCGTTCGTCGATCTCACGACCCGGATCTCGGCGCGGTTTCCCGGGCACGCACCGTACCGGGGCGCATTCGACGAGGTGGTTCCCCACCTGACCGTGGGCGACGGCGGCAGACCGGCCCGCATGCGTCGAGCGGGACGGCGCCTGCAGCGCTACCTCCCGATCAGGGCGCTGTCCACCAGGCTCTGGCTGATGACCCCCGATGAATCGGGGCGGTGGGCCCTGCGCCTAAGCTTTCCCCTGGGCCAGCCGCTTCGGTGGCGAATCTGAGCCCGCCCTCGAGGAGGAGGCGGTCGCATGGCTCGCCCTGACGCCCCCCGGCAACGACCTGAACCCACGCCACCGTCCATGCCGTGCACCAGCACCACCACACGGTGCGAGTTCTGGACCTGGAGCGAGGACTGCCTGCGCCCGGACTGCTGCACGGAGCACCTTGTCGATCTCGCCGTGTTCACCCACGAGCTGCTCGGCCGCCACGACATCCTCCACTGGATCGACTACGGCGGACTTCTCGGGGCCGTCCGCGACGGCGAGCTCATTCCCTGGGACGGCGACATCGATTTCGGCTGCCTCCGGTCCGATCTCGACAAGATCGTGGCTCTCGGCCCTGAGATCGCGGCCGCCGGACACAAGCTCGAGACCTCGGACCCGCTCGTCGCCCGCATCTACTTCAGCGAGGTCAACCTCCAACACGCCGACATCTTCTTGTGGGACGAACACGACGACGTCCTCGACCTGCACGCGTACCCCGGCTTCGACTGGCCCGGGATGGGCGATCGCAGGTCGTTCCCGCGCCGGTTCGTGGACCATCTCGAGACGGTGACCCTCAACGGACGGCCCATGCCCGCGCCGTCGCCCGTCCACGAGTTCTTGTCCGAGTACCGCTACGGGCCCGACTACATGACGCCGGCGCGCGGTGTCTTCGACTACGAGCTCGTACCCGAGGTCAGCGCCGAGGACATGACCCCGGTCGTACGTGAGCTCCTGGAGGAGCTGGGGCGCGGCGAACGACGATTGATCACGCTCGAGGCGGCCAATGCCCGCCCCGAGACCGGTTTCTGGGCACGCTGGGTGAGTACGGGGCGTCCTCTGGCTGCGTCGCCGGCCGCAGTCGCGGTTGTCGGGGCGGAACTGGTCAGCTCCGCTGATCGTGGACAGCCCGCCGTCGAGAAGCTTCTGGGATCGATCGCCCTCGTACGCCAGACCGCCGACGAGCTCGAGCATCCCCACGCAACGCTCTTCGTGCGACGGCTCGGACGCCGGTCCGTCAGGGTGGCGCGCATGGCAACAACAAGGATCCGACGGCGACTCGGAGAGCCCGCCCATCCATGACCCTGCAGTGACAGACCGCCGCCGCCACTTCGACACGCCGCGTCGACGACGACCACTCGAGGGCTTCGTTCTCCGTGTCGAGAACCACGGACTGCCGACATGGGGTTGGTAGGCTCGCGGATGCTCTTGCAAGGAACTCTGGGTCGCGATCACCGCCGTCGTCGGTGAGTCAGGAGGACCCGTGAAAGCCATCATCCTCGCCGCCGGTGTGGGCCGGCGCATGCGTCCGCTCACGGACCAGACCCACAAGACACTCCTGCCGATAGCGGGCACGACCATTCTCAGTCGGCTGCTCGGAAGTCTCCGGGACTGCGGTGTCCATGACGTCTGCATGGTGACCGGATATCGCAGCGAGGAGCTCACACGCGCCGTCAAGGACCAGTTCCCGGACCTGAACGTTGAATACGTGCACAATCCTCAGTACGAGGTCACCAACAATGTGTTCTCCATGGCGCTGGCCCTGGAGTCCATCTCGATCGACGACCATATCCTGCTCATCGAGTCTGACCTCATCGTGGATCCGCGAGTCATGCAGCAGATCGTCCACACGCGCCACGACAACGCAGCCCTGGTCGACCATTACCACCCGGGGCTCGATGGCACCGTGGTCAGCGTGGCCAGCAACGATGCGATAACCCAGGTGTTCCCGTCCTACCTGCAAGACGACAAGTTCGACTTCTCCGACAAGTACAAGACGCTCAACATCTACAGGTTCGACAAGGACTTCACGCGCTCGACGTTTCGCCAGCTTCTGTCGTTCTACTCGCGTTCCATCGATTCGAGCGGCTACTACGAGCTCTTGCTCGGTGTTCTCATCTACATGCGGGCGGCCACGGTTTACGCCGAGCACGTCCACCATGCCTGGGCCGAGGTGGACGACCCCAATGACTTGATGTCTGCGGAATTCGAGTTCAACCCCTCGACACGGCGGTCGACCCTCGAACACGCCTGGGGCGGGTACTGGAACATGCCCCACCTCGACTTCGCCTTCATCCGCAACACCTATTTCCCGACGCCCGCCGTCATCGCGGAGCTGCGCGCCAATCTCGGCGCCTTGATGTCGAACTACGGCTCGTCGCAGGCCATTCTCAACCGCAAGCTGTCGTACTTCGAGTCCTGCGACGAATCGAACATCTTCCTCCTCAACGGGGCGTCCCAGGCCTTCCCAATCCTGCGAAGTGTTTTCGACGGTGCCCGGGCCTTGATCCCCAACCCGACGTTCGGGGAGTACTCCCGCATCTTCCCCGACGCCACCAAGTACGCGGATGCGGGCTCGATCGACTTTTCGGGCCTCAGGACCGCCACACCCGACGCTGACGTCATCGTGATCGTCAACCCGAACAATCCCACCGGGACCGTGGTCCGTTCCGACGATGTCATCGACCTCGCTGCGGCGCACCCCGACCGCGTGTTCATCGTCGACGAGTCGTTCATCGACTTCTCTGACGAACCGACGATCCTTCCTGTGGTGGAAAAGCGGGGCATGGCGAACGTCATCATCCTGAAGAGCATGAGCAAGTGTCTCGGCGTGCCCGGCCTGCGGCTCGGATACGTCTACACGTCACACCCCGAGGTGCAAAAGCGGCTCTGGTCCGAGATCCCCATCTGGAACGTCAACTCGCTGGCGGAGAATTTCCTCGAGGTCATCCTCAAGCACCGCACTCCTCTCCAGGATTCGTTTCGTCGCACCCGGACCGATCGCGCTGCCTTCGCGGCACGCCTCGCGGAGGTCCCGATGGTCGAGCGCGTCTATCCCAGTGGAGCGGACTTTCTTCTGGCCCGCCTTCGCACCGGGCGAGCCCAGACCGAGAGGCTGGCGGACCGCCTCATGGAGGAGCACTACGTGCACGTCAAGGATGCATCGGACAAGTTCGACGATGGGCACGGATACCTCAGGCTGGCGGTCCGGCACCCCGAGGACAACAACCAGCTGTGTGAGCTCCTGATGACGACGGAAACTTAAGGCGACCCCATCGCCCTATTCAGCCTGCGACCGGATCGCCCCTACTCAGCCGGAGCGGGCCAGATCGACGGTGTCGAGTGAGGCGAGCAGTTCCCTGTCGCGCCCGTAGGTGAGGACTTGTGCGGCGAGCTTCAGCTCGACCCACTGCAGAGTGTCGACTTCGTCGGACGGGACGAATTCACCGCCAAGCACGTCCATCAGCCAGTAGCCGATCACCTTGGGCCGGCCTCGACGGTCCCGGTACTCGGTGAACCCGACGAAGCTCAACAGGCGGCACCTGAAGCCCGTCTCCTCGAGCACTTCGCGCAGCGCGCATTCCTCGTAAGACTCGCCCGGATCCTGCTTGCCCTTGGGCAGGGACCAGTCGTCCCTCCCCGGCCGATGGATCAAGGCGACCTCGAAGTGACCGGTGCTCACCTCGCGCAGCACGATGCCACCCCCTCCACGAACGACATCGCCACGTGACTTGCGAGGCCACAGGACCCGCTCCACAGCCCGACGCATACTCTTGAACCTACCCACGTCGCCGACCCTAATGGGGGGACCCTCCGCACTTTTCTGGGGGCAAGGTGCCGACCAGGGTCCCGGGGCCGTCGCTACGATGCATCGATGCGTGTCGCGTACCTGGTCACGTCGTACCGACCGCCACGCCAGCTCCTCCGACTCCTGGGAACCCTGCGGCGCGCGCAGCCTGAATCGCCGTTGGTGGTCCACCACGATCGGTTCCGATCCGACTGGCATGCCGACCTCGTCGCACCCATCGGAGGAGTCGATGTCCGGACGAGCGACACGCCCGTATCGTGGGGCGATTTCTCGATCGTCGACGTCACGTGGAGAACCTTGTCGTGGATGACGGAGAACCTCGACTTCGACTGGGTGGTCTTCCTCTCCGAGCAGGACTACCCCATAACGCCGCTGGACAGACTCGAAGAGCACTTGGAGGGCTCGGAAGTCGACGCGCTCGTGGCCGCGCAGCCCATAGGTCTGATCGACGACGCCGCGCTCCGCATGGACTGCGATCGTCGCTACAACTACCGATACTCCAAAATCCCGCGCCTCGGGATGATGACGCGCCTGAGGCCGGGAACCAGGCGGCGGGTTGCGGACGCCGCCAATTACGTCAACTTCGTCCTCTACAAGCTGCAACGGAAGGTCACGGTGTACCGGTACCCCGACCCCCTGCCCATGCGGCTGGGCGTCAGACCCCGTCGCTCGCCCTTCTCACCGGCATTTCCTTGCTGGTACGGATCGCAGTGGATGGCTCTGTCACGCCGCGCCGCCGAGGCTGTAGTCGAGTTCGTGGACGGGCACGACGACTACGTCCGTCACTACGCCCGGACGGTCATCCCTGATGAGTCCGCCATTGCGACGATCGTGTGCAACGCTCCTGACCTGCACGTGCGCGACGAGGAGCTCCACCACGTCCGCTTCAGCTGCGGCGACGGTCATCCCGACGTCTTCTGTCTCGACGATGTCGACGAGCTGGTGAGCTCAGGCCGATTCTTCGCCCGGAAGTTCGACCTCGACGTCGATGCCGCCGTGCTCGACGCCCTCGATCACCACGTGTTTCGGAGGTCGCGACGCTGATCGGAAACCTGGGCCGCTATCGGCCCCGACGGCCAAGTGATCACGTAGAGTGGCAGGTCATGCGCTTGGCGGTCGTGGACACACCGAACCCGGCATGACCACGACGCGCGGTGTCAGCGGCGACTCCGAACACGCCGGGCGACCCGGACCAGACCCGAAGACTCCGGACCCGTCCAGTGCGCTGCCCGCGCGCTTCGGTCGCAACGTCATCATGAATTACGCGGCGCAGGGAACACTGGCGCTGACCGCCCTGGTGCTCACACCCATCCTCCTTCACCACCTGGGCAAGACCACCTATGGCCTTTGGGTCGTGGCCAGCGGTGCCGTCACCTACCTGGAATTGTTCGAGCTGGGATTCGGAGGGGCGACGACCAAGCTCATCGCCGAGGACGCCTCGGTCCGTCCCGCCCTGGCTCTGCGCACGCTCAACACGACCTTCTTCGTGCTCGTCCCCCTGGGCGTGCTCGCCCTGGTCGCCGGAGTCGGCCTGGCGTTCGCCCTGCCCCACCTCGTCCACGTCGCCGCCAGTGGGCAGGACGAAGTGGTCATCGTGGTGATCGTCCTTGCGGTGGGCCTGGCCACCTCCATTCCGGGAGACACCTTCGGAGGAGCCCTCGTCGGCCATCAGCGCTTCGATCTGCTCGCCTCGGCCAACCTCTCCATGGCGGTGGTCACGACGCTCGTCAGCATCGCCGTCGTGGTGGGCGGCCATGGCGTGGTCCTGCTGGCGATCGCCACGACCGGCGTGTCGATCCTGTTCCAGCTGGTTCGGCTGGCCATGGTCAGACGCATCCTGCCCGGTACTCGGATCAGCCCTCGTCTGGCCGACCCGACGCGACGGCGCCAGACGATGCATCTCTCGGGCTGGTTCCTGCTCCAGGCTGTCCTGCAGGCCCTGTACGCGACGGGTGACGTCATGGTGGTGGGCATCGTTCTCGGTCTGCGCGACGCGGCGATCTACGCGCTGGGCTCGAAGCTGGCCGGCGCCGCCATAAGCGGCCTCGACTCCATGGCCCAGGTGTTCTTCCCGTATGCGTCCTCGGCATCTCGGAACAAGGAACCGAGCGCCCTGATCGAAATCGCCGTGGACGGGACCCGCGCCACCTTGGTGCCGGGGCTCATGGTCTCCCTGGTCCTGGTCATCCTGGCCGCACCAGCCATCCGGGCTTGGGTGGGGCCGGGCTACGCAACCTCCGCCGAGGTGCTCGCCGTCCTGGCCGCGTCGACTGCGCTGGCGTCGCCAGTGCGCGCGCTGGGGAACATCATGATCGGCGCGGGGAAGCTGCCGTTGGTGTGTGCCCTCAAAGGGGCCGAGGTAGCGGTGAACCTGGTGCTGTCGGTCACCTTGGCGCTCGTCATCGGCCCGGTGGGCGTGGCGGTCGGCACGCTGGGCGGGATCCTCCTGGTCCGCCTGCCTACCTATGTCGTGGCCGGGTGCAGGTCGACCGGACAACCCGTCTCCAGGTTCGCCCGCCGAGCCTTCGCCCCGAACATCCTCCCCGCGTCGAGTTGCGCAGTGGTACTCCTCGCCCTGCGAGGCGTCGCCGACCACTCGATCCCGCTGCTCTTCGTGGCTGCCGTGGCGGGATGCGCCACGTATCTCGTCGTCTACTTCACCATCGGGGCCACCCACGGCGAGCGGCAGCGGGCACTGGCATTCGTCACCCGTCCCCTGCCGAGCCGGTGGCGCTCGCACGTCGAGCCGCCACTGTGACCGAACGCGAACACCTGTAGATGGTCGGACTACGCGGAGCCTTGGCGCCCCTTCAGCGCCGCAGCTCGCCATAGAGCGCCTCGAAACTGGCCGCCATCGCCGAGGAGGTGTAGCTCGCCACAGCCACACTCCGCGACCGCGTGGCAATGGCGGTGCGCAGCTCCCTGTCGCCGAGTAGCCGCTCGAGCGCGGTGGCCAGAGCCGAAACGTCTCCGGGAGGGACCAGTAGCCCTGTCTCCCCGTCGACCACGATCTCGGGGATCCCTCCCACGCTCGAAGCCACGACCGCCGTCCCGGCCAGCATCGCCTCCACGATCACCAAGGGAAACCCTTCTGTGAACGACGGTACCGCCAGCACATCCAACGCCCAGTGGGCGCTCCAGGGGGGTTGCACCCATCCTGCGAAGATGACTCGCTCGGTGAGCCCCAACTCGCCAACCTGCTCTTCGAGGCGGGCACGTTCCTCACCGTCACCCACGAAGACCAAACGGCATCCGGGAACCGAGTGCAAGGCTTGGAGGAGCACCGGGTAGCCCTTCTCGTGGGCGATTCGTCCCACGGCGCCGATGAGGGGCTCCGACCCTTCCTCTCTCGTTGCCAGAGATGTCGGGAGGGCGGCGCCGTTGTAGATGACCCGGACCGACCCCGCCGACAGTCCGAGTAGCGACTCGGCTACTCGTGCCACGGCGCCGGACACGCCCACGTACGCGTCCACGCGGGGGGCGACCAATCGTACGAGCCAACCCTGGCGTCGATTCCAAGCCGGTGTCGCACTGTGTATGACGGCGATCGTCACCGTGTGGGTGAGCACTCCGGCCAACAACCCGTATGGGGCGGTGAACGGATTGTCCAGGTTGACGTGGAGGACGTCGGGTCGAAAGTGGCGAACGGCACGGATGTGTTCCCGTATCGACCGAAGGTCGAACTTGCTCCGTACCGGAGAAAGGACATGGGTGGCGGTGCCGGGCCGAGCGGCCGCGACCCAGGAGACGATCTCGGGTGACGTGCCCATGACGGTGACGTCGATGTCCGGATCCAATGCGCCGAGCAACACCGCCAGGCTGGCAGACGAACCGCCCTGGCCGCTGGCGTCCAAGTAGCAGGCCACGCGCAGAGCCCGACCCTCGACATCTGGCCGCGGGGGGTTCTGGCGGTCAGCTGCCACCGAAGCAGACTACCTGCCGCCCGTGCCGACCCTCGGCCCACGTTGCATTGGAATCGCTTCTGCACTCACCTGTGCGAGGATGCGCCTATGAGACGTGTGCACGCACTGCTGGAGCACAGAGCTTCATGACCGGTGCGCCTGAGATCGGACCTACCGGTGGCCTTGCCCGGTCGGTGACCGTATCGGTGTGCATGCCCACGTCCCGCAAAGCGGACGTGCTCGCCCGGGCCCTTGACAGTGTGCTCACTCAGGACTTCGAAGACTTCGAGGTACTCATCGGTGACGAGACCGGGGAGGCAAGACCTGCGGTGGACGCCAGGGGTGATCCGCGGATTCGCTACTGCCGCAATCCCCACAGGTTGGGATTCGCCGCCAATCACGTCGCGCTTCTCGACCGCACGCAGGGCCGCTACGTGACCGTGCAACACGACGATGACTGGTGGGAACCTGGCTATCTCTCCTCACTCGTCAGCGTGCTCGACGACGACCCCGAGATCGGGCTGGCTTGCTGTGCCACCCTGCTCGATCACGATGGACGTCAAGAGCTCTGGCCGTTCCCCCTCCGTCCCGGGCGACACGAACACGTGCTCGACGACCTCCTGCGTGAAGAATGGTTCCTCCTCCTCAATGCCACGATGTGGCGGCGTGAGATCTGGGCGGGACCGGCCCGGCAGTGGCCCGACCTTTGCTGCGGTGACCTGCAGCTTTTCCTCTCCGCCGCCGACGCAGACTGGTCGTTGTTCTACCTTCCCGAGCCGCTCGCACACTGGGTCCAACACACCGAACAGTCGGGCGCTTGGCGTGGATCCGATCACGGACTGGGGGTGGCAGACGACGTCTTGGCGTTCTGGGACCGTTGGCTCGAGGGTCGTCCCGAGAGCCAGGTCGAACTGACCGAGCGCCAACGGGCCCGCTGGCACCTGCGTCGCGCCCGCGCCCTGTTGCTGGCGGGCCGTTCCGCCGAAGCTCGGGGCGCGATCCGCAGTGCGTCGCGATACACCGGCGGCGATATGCCGGAGATGTGGCGCCTGAAGCTCGCGTCCCACCTGCCACCTCTGGCAGTTCGAGGGGCCATCGGCACCAAGAGGTTCTTGACCAGGCGACACTAAGGGCGAACGCCCATCGAGGCCGTCCCGGGCCCGAGAAGGCTCACTTCAATACGCTGATACGGATCCTCGCTCCGGTAGAATGGGCGGTCGTGAGGGCAGACGAGCCGTCGGGAATTCCACTGTGGCTCGAGCACGTGTTGAAACCCATCAAGCGTCCGACCTCGACGCTGGTCGGCGTTTCCATGGGACGCAGCGGACCCGAACGCACGAGTGCCACGGCCCGCCGGTCCTGTCTGGTCCTGGCTCCACATCCCGATGACGAGACACTGGGCTGCGGCGTCACCATCATGCACAAGGTCGAGGCGGGAACCCCCGTGGTGGTGGCGGTCGTCACCGACGGCAGCACCTACCCACCGCACAAGACGGCGGCGGACAACATCGCCACCCGTGACGCCGAGCTGCGGGCCGCCTGCAAGGTGCTCGGGCTCGACGACCAATCCGTCGTCCACCTGTCGTTTCCCGAGACCCAGCTCCATCGGGCCGGAGAGGCCCTGGTGGACGCGGTGTCCGACCTCGTCAAGACGAGCGCTCCCGATGACGTGCTCGTCACCTCAGAAGCCGATCCCCACAGCGACCACGCCGCCCTGGGCGAGGCCACCCGACGAGCGCTGGCGGGGACGAGCGTGCGCCTGTGTGTGTATCCCATCTGGCAATGGGAGCGGCCCCGGTCGTGGATCCGCACCCTGCAGGGGTCGTCGCGGCCCGAGCGGGTCTGCACCGCCGGCTACCTCGAGACGAAGCAGAAGGCCATCGACGAATATGCCTCTCAGCTCTCCGTTGCCGCCGGCGGAGAGCTCACTGACGGGTACGGGCTCACTCCGAGCTTCATCCGTCGCTTCATGGGCTCCTGCGAGGTCTTCTTTCCGGTCCCGCAGTGACCTGGGGGAAGCGGTCCGCTCCGGCACTCATCGGATCCACTTCGTCGGGCTCGATAGCACCATGGCCAGATGGCGCACGAGCATGAACTCGATCATGAAGCGTGTCGTGGGAGTGGCCGGGGACCGGTTCGGTCGGTTCATCAAGCGATACCGGGTTCTGTACGCTCCGGCAGGCTGGGTCAGCCGAACCGTGGCATCTTCACCGCGGTCGTCTCTCATCGGGTTCACTCTCGGCCCGTTGCGCGCCCGCCTGCGTGGCAACATGAGTGCGGCCGACGTCCTGTGGGTTCTCGACGCTCTCGAAGCCGAATCGCTGCGATTCTCGCTCGCCGGAGGCTGGGGAGTGGACGCGTTGATCGGAATACAAAACCGGCAGCACGACGACCTCGACGTGGTCATCGACGACTACGAGCGCAACCAGCCCAAGGCGCGACAGGCACTTGTCAAGCTGGGGTTCAAATGCGTCGCGTCCCAGACTCGCAGAACCTGGATGCCCGACTTGGCCACCTTCGACGACGGCGCCGGGCACCGTGTCGAATTGGTCAGTGTCGACTGGGATCGCCTCGCAAACGCTCTCGATTCGGCCCTCGATTCGGCGGGGTCAACCGGGCGGGATGACCTGACGAAAGAGGTCTTCGCGGAGGGGAAGATCAATGGGGTCGCCGTGCCCTGTCTGTCCTCGAGGGTGCAGTTGCTCTACCACACGAGATATCCGCTGAAAGAGACGCTCCAGCACGATGTCGAGCTCCTGCAGTCCGTTTCGGGCCGCTTCATTCCTAGTCGGCGATCTGGGACACGAATCGGACCTAGGAAAGGTTGAGTGCGGTTGCCCGATAGAGGTCGTGAACGCGAAGGTGATCGCCGACCGGCGCAACAGCGAGGTCCGCTCAAGGTCGGATTGGTCCGCGCTCGGAGATTCCTCATGCGAACACCGACATTGCGCCGAGCCGCACATGGGGTGCTGCGCGCCGTTGACGCCTCACCGTCCTGGCTGCCGGCGCGCACACTCTTCGACCCGATCAAGGCGGCGTTGTCGAGGGAGACAGGGGCCGATGAGCTGCTCGAAGTTACCCACACGCTCGAGGCCGCCGGGGTGCGTTACTGGTTGGCCGGGGGCTGGGGGGTGGATGCGCTGCTCGGGAGGCAGACCCGCTCGCATCGCGACCTCGACATCATCATCGACAGATTCGAGGAAAACGAGCCCGAGGCCCGACACGCTCTGGAGACAATCGGGTTTCGACACGTCAAATTCGACACGGGTGGGGTATGGATGCCGCTACGGTCAACGCTCGATGACGATTCGGGCCACAAGGTCGAGCTCATGGGCATCGACTGGTCGCGACTCATGAGAGCCATGGGTTCTCGGGCACGTGGCGAGGGCGCCATCTCGGAATTCCACGACCAGGTCGGAGAGGTATTCACCGAGGGCACCGTCAACGGGAGGCAAGTTCCTTGCCTCTCAGCGCGGGTTCAGGGCTTGTTCCACACCGGATTCCATCTCGAGCCTGGTGGTCGTCACAATGTCGATCTGCTCAAGACCGAGATCGCTCGTTCGCTCAGTGACGACGCCTTCGACGGCGCTCCACACGATCCACCACCAGCTCATTGATCGCCGGATGAGCCTCAGGGCGTAGTTCCCCGATCAGGGTGCCGGTGATTCGAGGGGCGACGAGGCAATACCTGTCTTGGCGACTGCCGACTTTGAGAGCTTCCTTACGCGACCCAGGGCACGAGCCAGCGATCGACGAGCACCGAAGGGAACGAGCTGAGCCGGAGTGTGGAACGGGGCCAGGCCGCGGCGCACCAGGAGGGAGCTCTCAAAGATCGGAGCGTCATCAGTCAGCCGATTCTTGTGGTTATAGGCACCGGCGCCAAGGTCGAAGGTCGTGTCCCCGACCAGCGCAGCATCCTCGATCGACAAGACAACGTTTACAAAACTTGGAGACAGGTCCGCCCAGGTGTCATCGAATCCCATGTACCAGGCGCTTGCCTGGCCTCCCGCTCTCACGATCAGGATCGCAGCGATGACCTCCCCGGGCCTTTCGATCGTTACCATGCGGAAACGTCCGGTGCCCGATAGCGTCGCCGCGGCCTCGAGGACAACGGCCATGAACGTGTCATCGAACGGAGGCCCGTTGCCAGCTCTGCCCGCCCGGCGGGCCTCGTAGAGTCTGCGAAAGTCGGGCACCCGCCCGGACATTCCTTGGGAGTCGCTCCAGGTCCGACGCTCGAAGCCCGCCGCCTCCAGTTTCCGGTAGCTGGCCCGGAAGTGCTTGCGAAAATGGCTCGAGCGACCATTGAGAAATCCCTCGAATCCCTCGTCCCCCAGGTGTATGTGGGACCACGGAAACGAGTGCGGCGAAATCAGGACCGGATCAGGGTGGGGCCATCCTCCTTGCATGTGGGTGGGCAGCAACGACCCTTTGCGCAACGAGTCGATGAGCACCAGGTCGGGGACAGGTTTCGTGTGAGCCAATGCGTGGCCCATTGCCGATGCGATCTCCTCCTCGCGATCGGAAGAGACCAAAGGCTCGACGCCGAAAAGCATGGGTACCGCCAAGTTGTACTGGTAGAACCCGAATCTCGTTCGCGTCACACAGAACGGTGCGGTTCCGACGACCTCATCGCCGTCGGTCACAATCACTACCCGGATGTGCGCACCGGGAGGCAGAGCGTGGCGGTACCACGCCAATGTGAACGCGGGGGCTGACCGTGGCCGCCGCATTCTGACGGCGAGTGCATCCCATCCGGGTGCGAAACTCTCGAGAGTTTCGAGGTCGGTGACGACCCGGACCGACAAGGCGTTTGGCCTTCCCGTGCGGGGACTGAGGCGCGGCGGGAAACACGACACCGTGCTGTCGGAAATCGCTTCTTGGCCCATGGTTACGATTCCGCAGGTGCCAAGACGTTCGATTGTCGCAGGAACTTCGACCACACAGCATCTCTCACTCGCCCGCCAACCATGCCGGCGAGGAGCACTCGATTCTGTTCTTCGGTGTGGTCGCTCATCGGGCGTGAAAGTCCCCTCGTGCAATGCCTCGCCGCCCCTCCCGGGGTGGACGCGAGAGATGGTTGTGTCTGTGGTACGGCCTTCGAGGCCAGGACCGGTGGTCCCCCCTCTTCGATTCGCTCAGGGTATGCCGATCAGGTATCGGCAGATGGTCGGGGCAGCCTGAGCAGGACGATGGCAGGCGCCCAAGCAGGTGGAACGCCAGCGCGTCGGGGAATCTCAGGATTCCTCCGGCCCGAGGGGGGGTTTGGGGTAACGGGTCAGACGACTCGGCCCGCGGGGCCGTCGGGCACCCATCTGTGTGTACTCGGTCGGTCCGACCCCCTGGGGCGAAGCACGTCACGGGGTCAGGCGATTGTGATGCCGGTCGATTCGTGCCGATGCCTCTCACACCTGTTGTCACCACTTGGCGTCGGTGGCCACTGGCGCCGGTCGTCGAGCGCGGCCTCCCCCGGGCTTTGCGCATGCCTTCGGGCACTGTTGCGGCGGGATCGACGAACTCAGTTGAGGGCAGTGGCAGGCTCTTCCGTACGCGCCCTCGTCGGTTCGCTTCGCTTGTCACGCCGTGATGCCAGAAGCTTGGTCATGGCCGGGAGGAGTGTCATGATGCTCCGGTCAATCTTCCCACCGACCCCAACGTACAGAGTCGACATCGCCCGCCGCTCAGGAAGCAACTCCAATAGAAATCCGTTGTCCTTGTCGGTACTCGAGTCCAACCACTGGGCATCGGAGTTCTTCAGCAAGTACTCCATGCTGTCGACGACGACCATCGCACCGGGTCCGTATTTTGCGTATGTCTCGTCATACGCCTCTCGGAACAAGAAGATTCCGTCGCCAGCACGGACGCAGAACTGGAAGGCGACAGGAACGTCGCCAACCTCGAGGCACAATACGATTAGGCGCCCCGTCGGAGCCCAATGTTGATACCACTCGCAGAACCAGGCGCTCTTGTTGCCGTCCTTGGCAAACGCCGATCCGCCCTCCTTGCCCTTCCAGCCCGCTGCCTCCATGACCAGGAACTCCTCGACCACCGACTGATCAAGGCTTCGATCCACGAGCTTGGCCTCGGTTCCGGTCTGGCGCGCGATCGCTCTTCGAGCCTTGGCGATCTGACGCTCACGCGACTTGCTCAGCGGGTGCTCCCAGCTCTCACCACGACGGACCACTCCGCGTTTCCACGAGTCCCTGATGAAAGGGGGAACCCGCCCGTTTCGCAGGCGCGGTGCAGGCCTTCCATCACTGGGCCGTCACTTCCCACGAAGTCCATCAAGAGAATCCCGGGCCAACCCTTCCTCCGGGCCGCACTGTTGAGGGCATCGAAGAATGCGTGCATGACGAGATCGGGGCAGCTGGCGTCGACGAGAGGAGTGCCCAATCCCCGAACTGCCGCCGGACGCCCACTGGTACGCGCAATCTTTCGTGGAGGGACATGGGCCCGATCAAACCGGGTAATCGGGAGCACGCCTCGAAGAGTGTCTCCGTCTTCGACCAAGACAAGCGTGGTGTTGGCGTAGCCGTCGAAGTGCTTCGCAGACAACAACAGCCAGTCTGGCTCAATAAACGGATTTGGCTCTACGGCTCGTACCGAGAGCTCGCGCCACGCCTGCTCCTCTTGCGGGTCAATGTCCTTGACCTTTACGAGACGTGTTTTCATCAGGATCGATACTATGAGCCCTTCGAATTCGAAGGTGGTGAAGTCACGAAAAACTTCACCTCATTTCGGCGCGCGAACGGTAAAGGTTACGACGACGCGCTCAGCAGCACCCCGACCGACGAGGAGGTCCCCGCCGGCGACTGGGTGGCAGCCGGGGACACCGCACCCGAGACGCCTGTGTCATAGGCCACCACGTTGGACTCGGCCGTCACGGCGTAGGTGAAGCCCGAGGTGCTCCCCGCCGCGGCGGTGTTGGTCACCAGGGCGTAGCCGAAGTACAGCTCGCCCGAGGTGCTGGGGGTGAGGCTGGGCAGCGGCACCGAGGTGGCCGAGGCGTTGTTGAGGGTCCCGGTCTTGTCCGTGGCCCACACCGTGGAGGTCCCCAGGCCGGCGCTGAACTCCTCGGCGCCGTACTCGAGGACATGTCCCGTGGTGGTACCCGACCACGTGAAGGTGACGGTCGAGGACCCGGTGGTGGTGACCTTGCCGTACCAGATCTCCTCGTCACCCCCGATGGACCCGGCGAACTGCGCCCCCTTGGTCCAGGTGGTGACCCCACCGCCGGAAACCGACGACAGCTTGCCCACCGTGGCGGTGCCCGCCTGGGCGAAGACCACGAGCACGTCACCGGCGGTCTTGGGAGACACCGCCAGGGTGGTGAGCCCGGACCCCTCCCCCGAGGTGAAGGTCCCCACCGCCGTGATGGAGGTGGCGGGGGGGACGCTGTAGGTGAACTGGTCGCCGGGCTCGTTCACCGCCGAGGTGCCCGCGGTGGTGGTGACGCGCACGTCCACCGTGGATGCCCCCTCGGCGGGCGAGGTGGCGGTGATGGAGGTGGCGCTGTTCACGGTGAAGCTGGTGGCCGCCACCGTGCCGAACTTGACGGCGCTGGCCCCGGTGAAGTTGGTGCCGGTGATGGTGACGGAGCTGCCCCCCGCCGTCGACCCCGTGCTCGGGCTCACCCCGGTGACGGTGGGAGCGGGCGGGACGCTGAAGGTGAACTGGTCGCCGGGTTCGTTCACCGCCGAGGTGCCCGCGGTGGTGGTGACGCGCACGTCCACCGTGGATGCCCCCTCGGCGGGCGAGGTGGCGGTGATGGAGGTGGCGCTGTTCACGGTGAAGCTGGTGGCCGCGGTGGCGCCGAAGGTCACGGTGCTGGCTCCGGTGAAGTTGGTGCCGGTGATGGTGACGGTGGCGCCCCCCGCCGTCGACCCCGTGCTCGGGCTCACCCCGGTGACGGTGGGAGCGGGCGGGACGCTGAAGGTGAACTGGTCGCCGGGCTCGTTCACCGCCGAGGTGCCCGCGGTGGTGGTGACGCGCACGTCCACCGTGGATGCCCCCTCGGCGGGCGAGGTGGCGGTGATGGAGGTGGCGCTGTTCACGGTGAAGCTGGTGGCGGCGGTGGCGCCGAAGGTCACGGTGCTGGCCCCGGTGAAGTTGGTGCCGGTGATGGTGACGGTGCTGCCCCCCGCCGTCGACCCCGTGCTGGGGCTCACCCCGGTGACAGTCGGGGTCGAGGCCGGGGTGTGCACCATGAAGAAGGCCGCCAGCGCCGAGCTGACGTCCGCCGCGCTCTGGGTAGACGTGGGTTGCACCGCCCCCGAACCGGCGTCGGCGTTGTAGGCGGTCTGGTTGGCATCGGCGGTGGTGAAGAAGGTGAACCCAGCGGTGCCCGCGCCCCGGGCGGACTCGGCATGTCGGCGAACCCGTAATAGAGCTCACCCGCGCCGGCGGGAGTGAGCGACGGGTAGGTCACCGTCGCCGAGGCCGCGTTCTCCTGGTGGTTCGTGGTATCGAGGCTCCAGGTGGTCCCCGACCCCAGGCCGGCGGTGAACTCCTGAGCCTCGTACTCGGCGACAGCCCCGGCGTTCGAGCCCGACAGGTGGAACGTGATGGTGGAGGACCCGGTCGAGGTGACCACCCCGTACCAGATCTCGTATTCACGCGGTTCGTTGACCCCCACGTACTGGATAGCCCTGGTCCAGGTCGTGACCCCGCCGCCGGAGACCGAGGTGGCCGTGAGGGTGTTGTCGTTCTGCTCGTCCACCGCGACGAGGAGGTCGCCCACGTTCACGGGGTCGACCCCGGTGAGGGTGGTGATCCCCGTCCCCGTTTGCGACACCGTGGTGCCCACCGGGCTGATCACGGGAGCGGGCGGGGCGCCCGACGACGCGCTCAGCAGCACCCCGACCGACGAGGAGGTCCCCGCCGGCGACTGGGTGGCAGCCGGGGACACCGCACCCGAGACGCCTGTGTCATAGGCCACCACGTTGGACTCGGCCGTCACGGCGTAGGTGAAGCCCGAGGTGCTCCCCGCCGCGGCGGTGTTGGTCACCAGGGCGTAGCCGAAGTACAGCTCGCCCGAGGTGCTGGGGGTGAGGCTGGGCAGCGGCACCGAGGTGGCCGAGGCGTTGTTGAGGGTCCCGGTCTTGTCCGTGGCCCACACCGTGGAGGTCCCCAGGCCGGCGCTGAACTCCTCGGCGCCGTACTCGAGGACATGTCCCGTGGTGGTACCCGACCACGTGAAGGTGACGGTCGAGGACCCGGTGGTGGTGACCTTGCCGTACCAGATCTCCTCGTCACCCCCGATGGACCCGGCGAACTGCGCCCCCTTGGTCCAGGTGGTGACCCCACCGCCGGAAACCGACGACAGCTTGCCCACCGTGGCGGTGCCCGCCTGGGCGAAGACCACGAGCACGTCACCGGCGGTCTTGGGAGACACCGCCAGGGTGGTGAGCCCGGACCCCTCCCCCGAGGTGAAGGTCCCCACCGCCGTGATGGAGGTGGCGGGGGGGACGCTGTAGGTGAACTGGTCGCCGGGCTCGTTCACCGCCGAGGTGCCCGCGGTGGTGGTGACGCGCACGTCCACCGTGGATGCCCCCTCGGCGGGCGAGGTGGCGGTGATGGAGGTGGCGCTGTTCACGGTGAAGCTGGTGGCCGCCACCGTGCCGAACTTGACGGCGCTGGCCCCGGTGAAGTTGGTGCCGGTGATGGTGACGGAGCTGCCCCCCGCCGTCGACCCCGTGCTCGGGCTCACCCCGGTGACGGTGGGAGCGGGCGGGACGCTGAAGGTGAACTGGTCGCCGGGCTCGTTCACCGCCGAGGTGCCCGCGGTGGTGGTGACGCGGACGTCCACCGTGGATGCCCCCTCGGCGGGCGAGGTGGCGGTGATGGAGGTGGCGCTGTTCACGGTGAAGCTGGTGGCCGCGGTGGCGCCGAAGGTCACGGTGCTGGCTCCGGTGAAGTTGGTGCCGGTGATGGTGACGGTGGCGCCCCCCGCCGTCGACCCCGTGCTCGGGCTCACCCCGGTGACGGTGGGAGCGGGCGGGACGGAGGACGCCATGAGGCTGTCGATGTTGCCGTTGCCGCTATTGGCGGCGTCTTCGAGGTACGGAAAGCCGTAGACCTTTTCGACGCTGTGCAGGACACCGGCGGTGTTGACCGGCGTGGCGTCTTGTTGGGGACTGGCCGCCAATGCCGAGGAGATGACGAAGGTGGCGGTGTGTCCGCCTCCGCCCTCGCCGGCCGTACCCACGCCCGATGTGTCGGCTTCCGCGCCCTCGTCCCATTGGACGATGATCTGGCCCCCAGCCGCATACCACGACGTCGCCTGAATGCTCCCAATGAACCCTGCCAGCCACGCATCGCCGAACGTCGGGACGGTGTCTGTGTCGGCGTACTCCGGGCCGTCGTGCATGTCGTCCATGGCGTTGGGCGACACCCAAACGAAAGCCGGCGGGCTGCCGGAATTGAGGTCGCTGTCGATATTGGTGAAGGGCACCACGTTGGTGCTGAAGTCGGCGAGGGACGTCACCGCCGGGAAGTACACGAACGGGTTGTGGTGCTGGAGGTAGTAGGGGAATCCGTACGGGTCCGTGCCCCCCCCGTCTCCCCCGGTGTAACCAGCGGAGGGCATCGACTCGAGGTAGGCCCGCCAAGGGATCCCCGCTGCCTCCAGTTGATTGGCGATCGTGCTCACGCTGGCCGAGATGTTCTCCGACTGAGGTGTCCCGTCGTCAGTGACTCCCCAATTCGATCCTGAGAGCAGCTCGAGGTAGTTGGGCAGCGACGGGTGTCCGATCGAATAGGAATCGGTGGCGATGCCGTAGGTCTGGGCCAGGTGATTGAGGTTGGGCGCGGCGGCGTTGCCGATCAGGTCGGTATAGGACTCGTTCTCCATCATGATTTCCATCACGTGGGGAGTCCCCGTCGCGACGGGGGTGGCCGCCTGGAATGTGAACTTGTCGGCGGCACCGGTGGCCGAGGTACCGCTCGGGGTGGTGACGGTGACGTCGGCCTGCCAAGCCGGTTCAGCCGGCGAGGTAGCGGTGATGGAGGTGGACGAGTTGACCTTGAAGGTGGTGGCGGCGGTGGCGCCGAAGGTCACGCCCGTGGCCCCGGTGAAGTTGGTGCCGGTGATGGTGACGGTGCTGCCCCCTGCTGTGGATCCCGAAGCGGGGCTCACCCCGGTGACGGTGGGAGCCGCCGTCGGGGCGCCCGACGACGCGCTCGAGCAGCACCCCGACCGACGAGGAGGTCCCCGCCGGCGACTGGGTGGCAGCCGGGGACACCGCACCCGAGACGCCTGTGTCATAGGCCACCACGTTGGACTCGGCCGTCACGGCGTAGGTGAAGCCCGAGGTGCTCCCCGCCGCGGCGGTGTTGGTCACCAGGGCGTAGCCGAAGTACAGCTCGCCCGAGGTGCTGGGGGTGAGGCTGGGCAGCGGCACCGAGGTGGCCGAGGCGTTGTTGAGGGTCCCGGTCTTGTCCGTGGCCCACACCGTGGAGGTCCCCAGGCCGGCGCTGAACTCCTCGGCGCCGTACTCGAGGACATGTCCCGTGGTGGTACCCGACCACGTGAAGGTGACGGTCGAGGACCCGGTGGTGGTGACCTTGCCGTACCAGATCTCCTCGTCACCCCCGATGGACCCGGCGAACTGCGCCCCCTTGGTCCAGGTGGTGACCCCACCGCCGGAAACCGACGACAGCTTGCCCACCGTGGCGGTGCCCGCCTGGGCGAAGACCACGAGCACGTCACCGGCGGTCTTGGGAGACACCGCCAGGGTGGTGAGCCCGGACCCCTCCCCCGAGGTGAAGGTCCCCACCGCCGTGATGGAGGTGGCGGGCACGGTCGTGAAGGCCGCCACCACGGCAGCCCAGGGGGCAGAGCTGAAATCGGTCCACTCCGGGGCGGTCGCCGTAGCCGGGACGCTGGACTGCCATTCGGCCCCGTAGGCCGGGGTGGTCGACATCGAGAACGTGGACCACAGTGGACCCGGGTGGATCCACAAGGTCGCTCCCGGAGCCGCCATGGCGGCCACCAGGAAATCCCCCGCCGTCGGTGTGAGCGAGTTGGCGGTGGGGTCGACACCGCTCCCCGAAGTCGCGGAGGTGGTATCGATGCCGGCGATACCAGACACCTCGGAGACCACCATCTGCCCGTCGGCACTGGCTCCGAGCCCCGCGGTGACCGTCGTGGAACCCGTTGTCCCGGTCGAGGCGAACCCCGCCCATATCTCGGCCGTGCCTTCCCCCGAGGTGCCGTAACCCGTGACCTGCTTCCAGGTGACTCCCCCGCCGCTCACGGTGGATGCCTCGAAGCCCGCGCCGGCTCTGTCGACATCGCTCAGGATGGTGGCCACCAGGGCATCACCCGCGGTCACGCCCTCGGGCAGGACCACGGACCATGACGCCGAAGACTCGAAAGCCTCCGACGCCTCTTGGACGACGTTGGGCGGACCGCTGGCGGGCCCGGCCGAGAGAATGAGCATGGTCATTTCCCACGCATCCGGGGCCGGTGACCATGTGAAGGAGGCCGAAGGATCTCCGGACCCGCCCGTCTGCCACCACGTGGAAGCCGGTAGGGACCCGCCCGCCGAGCCGGCAGAGCTCCACCCCGAGGGGGTGGAGGTCACGGTGGACGGGGCATAGAGCGAGAGGGCGGCCAGTACCAAAGAGCCCGCCGGGGCCGGGGTGGAGGCGGTGAGGGATCCGCTCGTGTCGCCTCCGCCATCACCGGCATTGGTGGCGTAGTCGACCACGAGAGTCGACGGCAGTCCGGCATATTCACTGAGGACCACACTCCCGGTGGTCCCGTCGGGATTGCCCGGAGCGGTGACGGTGAACGTGGCGGAGGAGACGCCGGAACACCCAGACAACGCGAACCACCCGTGGTAGGCGGCCACGTGCCCGGACGGCGCGTGCTCGTAGAGCCGTGTCCAGCCGTGCGGGGAGATGGCCACGGCTCCCGCCGAGTCCACCTGCTGGGCGATGGTCACGAACGCCACCAGCGTGTCTCCGGCATTGCAGGGTTCCCCGAGCGAAGCGGTGATGGCCACCGAGCTCCCCTCGGTGGCGTTGCTGCCGGACGCACCGGCCGACTGCACCAAAGAGGGTCCGACCGGCGCAGCGGCGGCGGGAGCCTCGACCAGTACCACCGCGGTCAACGGGGCCAGGATCACCGCGCCCACCGCAGCGATGGCGAGGGCCTTGCCCCGCACCGAACGCCCGGGCCTAGCCATGGTGGTCACCCTGCTGGCCCGAGAAGCCGCGAATCGCGCCCGTGAGCGTCGATGCTTCAATCATCGTGCCACCATCCGCGACGTCGGGGTGGGGGTGACCCGGCAGGGCACCAGCGAGGTGAGCTGGCGCCCGAGGAGACCCGTGATCGAGGGACAAGACTGAGTGGAAGACATCAACCAGGAACCCTTCAACGAGCGTTAGGGATGGTTCGGGCATGGATTCTCCGCCCGATGCCAGGCTCGGGCACCCAACTCAACTCGCCCACCACGTCCAGTCAAAACCCGGCCAACGCTCCGATGAGGTCGATTCGTGTGGTCGAGTCGTGAGGTCGAGTTGGCTCGGGACGCGCTTCGTCCCCCTACTGAGGCGCGAAGGCCACGACGTTGTTGACATGGACACCGAGGCCGGGGATCGATCCCACGAAGCCGGCGTCACCGAAGGCGAACACCCCGCCGTCGCTGCCCACCATCCAGTAGCCCTGGTCGTCCTGGGTGGCCACGACACCCACGACGTTGTGGACATGGACACCGAGGCCCGGGAGCGACCCCAAGAAGCCGGCGTCGCCGAAGGCGAACACCCCCCCGTCCGATCCCACCATCCAGTAACCCTTGCCGGTGGAGGTCGGCACCGCCCCCACGACGTCGCTGACATGGACGCCGAGGCCAGGAAGCGACCCCACGAAGCCGGCGTCGCCGAAGGCGAACACCCCTCCGTCTTTGCCGATCATCCAGTAGCCCTTGCCGGTAGAGGTGGGCACCGCCCCCACGACGTCGCTGACATGGACGCCGAGGCCAGGAAGCGACCCCACGAAGCCGGCGTCGCCGAAGGCGAACACCCCTCCGTCTTTGCCGATCATCCAGTAGCCCTTGCCGGTAGAGGTGGGCACCGCCCCCACGATGTCGTTGACGTGAACGCCGAGGCCCGGGAGCGATCCCACGAAGCCGGCGTCGCCGAAGGCGAACACCCCTCCGTCTTTGCCGATCATCCAGTAGCCCTTGCCGGTGGAGGTGGGCACCAGGGCCACGATGTCACTGACGTGGACGCCGAGGCCCGGTAGCGATCCCGCGTAGGACGCGCTTCCGAAGGAGAAGACACTGCCGTCGCTGCCGGCCATCCAGTAGCCCGAGCTCTCAGAGGTGGGCTGATCGGCCGGACCAGTGGAGCCGGTACCACCGGGGGTGGTGCCGGTGGCGGGGCCGGGGCCGGGAGGGGCCGAGGCGGCGGTCGTGAAGGCCGCCACCACGGCAGCCCAGGGGGCAGAGCTGAAATCGGTCCACTCCGGGGCGGTCGCCGTAGCCGGGACGCTGGACTGCCATTCGGCCCCGTAGGCCGGGGTGGTCGACATCGAGAACGTGGACCACAGTGGACCCGGGTGGATCCACAAGGTCGCTCCCGGAGCCGCCATGGCGGCCACCAGGAAATCCCCCGCCGTCGGTGTGAGCGAGTTGGCGGTGGGGTCGACACCGCTCCCCGAAGTCGTGGAGGTGGTATCGATGCCGGCGATACCAGACACCTCGGAGACCACCATCTGCCCGTCGGCACTGGCTCCGAGCCCCGCGGTGACCGTCGTGGAACCCGTTGTCCCGGTCGAGGCGAACCCCGCCCATATCTCGGCCGTGCCTTCCCCCGAGGTGCCGTAACCCGTGACCTGCTTCCAGGTGACTCCCCCGCCGCTCACGGTGGATGCCTCGAAGCCCGCGCCGGCTCTGTCGACATCGCTCAGGATGGTGGCCACCAGGGCATCACCCGCGGTCACGCCCTCGGGCAGGACCACGGACCATGACGCCGAAGACTCGAAAGCCTCCGACGCCTCTTGGACGACGTTGGGCGGACCGCTGGCGGGCCCGGCCGAGAGAATGAGCATGGTCATTTCCCACGCATCCGGGGCCGGTGACCATGTGAAGGAGGCCGAAGGATCTCCGGACCCGCCCGTCTGCCACCACGTGGAAGCCGGTAGGGACCCGCCCGCCGAGCCGGCAGAGCTCCACCCCGAGGGGGTGGAGGTCACGGTGGACGGGGCATAGAGCGAGAGGGCGGCGAGTACCAAAGAGCCCGCCGGGGCCGGGGTGGAGGCGGTGAGGGATCCGCTCGTGTCGCCTCCGCCATCACCGGCATTGGTGGCGTAGTCGACCACGAGAGTCGACGGCAGTCCGGCATATTCACTGAGGACCACACTCCCGGTGGTCCCGTCGGGATTGCCCGGAGCGGTGACGGTGAACGTGGCGGAGGAGACGCCGGAACACCCAGACAACGCGAACCACCCGTGGTAGGCGGCCACGTGCCCGGACGGCGCGTGCTCGTAGAGCCGTGTCCAGCCGTGCGGGGAGATGGCCACGGCTCCCGCCGAGTCCACCTGCTGGGCGATGGTCACGAACGCCACCAGCGTGTCTCCGGCATTGCAGGGTTCCCCGAGCGAAGCGGTGATGGCCACCGAGCTCCCCTCGGTGGCGTTGCTGCCGGACGCACCGGCCGACTGCACCAAAGAGGGTCCGACCGGCGCAGCGGCGGCGGGAGCCTCGACCAGTACCACCGCGGTCAACGGGGCCAGGATCACCGCGCCCACCGCAGCGATGGCGAGGGCCCTGCCCCGCACCGAACGCCCGGGCCTAGCCATGGTGGTCACACAGGACTGAGTGGAAGACATCAACCAGGAACCCTTCAACGAGCGTCAGGGATGGTTCAGGCATGGATTCTGCGCCCGATGCCAGGCTCAGACACCCGGCTCAACTGGGCCTCCACACCGACTCAATACCCGGCCAACGCTCCTTGTGAAGCTCCAACGCTGGGAATGCTCGTCCGCTACTGAGAAGCGAAGGCCACGATGTTGTTCACGGCGATGCCCAGGCCCGGGATGGATCCCACGAAACCGGCGTCGCCGAAGGCGAACACCCCTCCGTCCTTGCCCACCATCCAGTAGCCCTGGTCGTCCTGCGTGGCCACGACCCCAACGACGTCGGCGACGTGGACCCCGATACCGGGGAGTGATCCCAAGAAGCCGGCGTCGCCGAAGGCGAACACCCCGCCGTCCTTGCCCACCATCCAGTAGCCCTTGCCGGTGGCGGTCGGCACCGCCCCCACGACGTCGCTGACGTGGACCCCGATGCCGGGCAGCGACCCCACGAAGCCGGCGTCGCCGAAGGCGAACACCCCGCCGTCGGAGCCGATCATCCAGTAGCCCTTGCCGGTGGAGGTGGGCACGGCGGCGACGATGTCGTTGACGTGAACGCCGAGTCCCGGCAGCGACCCCACGAAGCCGGCGTCGCCGAAGGCGAACACCCCGCCGTCGGAGCCGATCATCCAGTAGCCCTTGCCGGTGGAAGTGGGCACGGCGGCGACGATGTCGTTGACGTGGACGCCGAGTCCCGGCAGCGACCCCACGAAGCCGGCGTCGCCGAAGGCGAACACCCCGCCGTCGGAACCGATCATCCAATAGCCGTTGCCGTCGGAGGTAGGCACCAACCCCACGATGTTCTTGACGTGGATGCCGAGGCCGGGGAGCGAGCCTTCGTAGGGCGCCCCTCCGAAGGAGAAGATCCCGCCGTCGTTGCCCACCATCCAGTAGCCCGACTTCTGATACGTGAACCTATCGGCTGATCCGGTGGCGCTCGTGCCACCAGGGGTGGTGACGGTGAGATCGACCACGCCCGGGATGCCGGCGGGAGCCGTGGCGGTGAGCGAGGTCGGGGAGATCGGGTTGACTCTCGTGGCCGCGTTGGCCCCGAAGTGGACGGCGCTGGCCCCGGAGAGGTTGGTGCCGGTCACCGTGACCGTGGTCCCTCCGGTGCTCGGCCCGGTAGCCGGGGACACCCCGGTCACGGTGGGCACGGCGAAGTACGTGAAGTCGTCGGCCGAACTGGTGGCGCTCGTGCCGGATCCGGTGGTGACGGTGACGTTGACGGTACCGACCGCCCCTGCCGGCGCGGTCACGGTGAGGGAGGTGCCGCCCCCGTTGACCACGACCCCGGTGCCCGGGGTGGCGCCGAAGTCGACGGCGGTGGCACCGCTCAGATTGGTGCCGGTCACCGTGACCGAGGTGCCGCCGGCGATCGGTCCGCCCGAGGGGCTCACGGCCGTGACGGTCGGGGTCGGGGCCGGGGCGTGGACGATGAAGAATGCCGCCACCGCCGAGCTGACGTCCGCCGCGCCCTGGGTAGAGGTCGGTTGCACCGCCCCCGATCCGGCGTCGGCGTTGTAGGCGGTCTGGTTGGAATCGGCGGTGGTGAAGTAGGTGAAGCCCGAGGTCATGCCGGCGGCCGGCGTGCTCGGCATGTCGGCGAACCCGTAGTAGAGCTCACCCGCGCCGGCGGGAGTGAGCGAGGGGTAGGTCACCGTCGTCGAGGCCGCGTTCTCCTGGTGGTTCGTGGTGTCGACGCTCCACGTGGTGCCCGACCCCAGGCCGGCGGTGAACTCCTGAGCCTCGTACTCGGCGACGAACCCGGTGTTCGAGCCCGACAGGTGGAACGTGATGGTAGAGGACCCGGTCGAGGTGACCACCCCGTACCAGATCTCGTATTCGCGAGGCTCCATGACTCCGACGTACTGGATGGCCCTAGTCCAGGTCGTGACCCCGCCACCCGTGACCGAGGTGGCCGTGAGGGTGTTGTCGTTCTGCTCGTCCACCGCGACGAGAAGGTCGCCCACGTTCACGGGGTCGACCCCGGTGAGGGTGGTGATCCCCGTCCCCGTTTGTGACACCGTGGTGCCCACGGCGCTGATCACGGGTGGCGACGCCGCGGCGGTACCCGCCGTCAAGGCTCCGACCATGGTGGCCATCACGAGGGCTGTCCCCACCGCGAGGCGAGCACCGATCATCGGCCTCCGCGTCGTCTGATGGCGACGGTCGGAGGCATGCTTCGGGGATGGCGCAGCGAACAAGTCCATTGACGGCCTCTCACGACGGAAGTGATCCGGGCTGGGTTGACAGACGACGGCTTGCGTCCGGGCGAACGTAGCACCGCCCGTCACCCGGCACCCGACCACTCCTTGCATAGAGCAGTCGACGCGGCGTCACTCCTTGACGATCACCTTCGAGCCCTGGGCCCCATCGGGGCCCAGGGCTAAATCTCGCCTACTGGCGAGCGAAGGCCACGATGTTGTTGACGTGGATGTTGAGGCCGGGGATCGATCCCACGAAGCCGGCATCGCCGAAGGCGAACACCCCACCGTCGGATCCCACCATCCAGTAGCCCTTGCCGGTGGTGGTGGGCACCACACCGACGATGTTGCTGACATGGATGTTGAGCCCCGGGAGCGATCCCACGAAGCCGGCGTCACCGAAGGCGAACACCCCGCCGTCGCTGCCGACCATCCAGTAGCCCTTACCGGTGGAGGTGGGCACCGCTCCCACGATGTTGTTGACGTGGACCCCGATGCCCGGCAGCGATCCCACGAAGCCGGCGTCACCGAAGGCGAACACCCCGCCGTCTGTGCCGATCATCCAGTAGCCCTTGCCGGTGGCGGTGGGCACGGCGGCCACGATGTTGCTGACGTGGACGTTGATACCGGGGAGCGACCCCACGAAGCCGGCGTCGCCGAAGGCGAACACCCCGCCGTCGGAACCGACCATCCAGTAGCCCTTGCCGGTGGAGGTGGGCACCACCGCCACGATGTTGCTGACGTGGACCCCGATGCCCGGGAGCGATCCCACGAAGCCGGCGTCACCGAAGGCGAACACCCCGCCGTCGGATCCCACCATCCAGTAGCCCTTGCCGGTGGAGGTCGGCACCATGCCCACGATGTTCTTGACGGTGATGCCGAGGCCGGGGAGCGAACCTTCGTAGGGTGCACCTCCGAAGGAGAAGATCCCGCCGTCATTACCCACCATCCAGTAGCCGGACTGCTGGTAGGTGAACTGGTCGGCCGAGCTGGTGGCGCTCGTGCCGCCGGGGGTGGTGACGGTCACGTCGACCGTGGCTACGGCCCCGGACGGGGAGTTGACCGTGAGAGAGGTTCCTCCGCCGTTCACCGCGACCCCGCTGCCCGCATTGGACCCGAACTTCACGGCCGTCTCCCCGGCGAGGTTCGTGCCCGTGACCGTCACCGACGTGCCGCCGGTGCTGGGTCCGGTATTAGGAGCCACCCCGGTCACGGTGGGTATCCCGTAGTAGGTGTAGTCGTCGGCCGCACTGGTGGCGCTCGTGCCCGCAGGGGTGGTGACGGTGACGTCGACGGTGCCCGCCACCTCGGCCGGCGCGGTGGCGGTGACGGAGGTGGCGCTGACCGGAGTGAAGCTCGTGGCCGCCACCGTGCCGAACTTCACGGCGCTGGCCCCGGTCAAGTTGGTGCCGGTGATCGTCACCGAGGTGCCTCCGGCGATGGGGCCGCCCGACGGGCTGACACTGTTGACGATGGGGCCGGTCGGTGGGGCCAGGAAGATCCCCACTGCCACGCTGGGGTCCGCCGCGCCTTGCAAGCCAGTGGGTGAGATGAGGCCAGTGCCCGTAGCCGGGTTGTAGGCGACCTGATTGCCGTTGGCGGTCGGCCCGTAGGTGAAGCCCGTCGTGCTCCCCGCGGACGGCGTGCTCGGCATGTCGGCGAAGCCGTAGTACAGCTCGCCACTGGCCGACGGCGTCAGCGGCGGGTAGGTCACCGTCGTGTTGCCCGCCGTGTTGTCACTGTGCCCCGAGGCGTCGAGCGTCCACACGGCGCCCGCCCCCAGCCCTGCGGTGAACTCCTGAGCCGAGTAGTCCGACGTCTGCCCCCCCGGCAGCGCGCTGGACCAGTTGAACGTGATGGTTGCCGACCCGGTGGTGGTGACCGTGCCGTACCAGATCTCCACGTCGCGAGCCTCGGTGGTTCCAGCGAATTGCACGCCCTTGGTCCAGGTGCCGACCCCGCCGCCCGAGATCGAGGTGAGGGTCGGCGTCGTTGCCCCCGGCTCGGCCGTCACGACCATCACGTCGCCGACGTGCTGCGGGTTGTCTGCAAGTGTGGTCGGAGGCGGTCCAGTCCCTGTGTTTGTTGCCAGCGCGCCGACCGCCGTGATCGACGCGGCTGCGCGGCGGGACTCGCTGTCAATGCGCTCATGATCGGTGCCGCCACCAGGCCGAGGCCGACGGCGATCGACACCGTCAACGCGCCCAGCTTCCCAGAGCGACGGAATCGGCTTCGAGTGGTGGACGTGGTGGTTGGCGCGGGAATGCGATTCACGGGATCTCCTGACCAAGCGGGGGGGGTGTACCCGGATCGGATGAGGGAACGAGCGCGGTTCGGCGCTCGGCCGACCGTAGCATCCGGTTCAGGGGCGGTTTCAACCCCCAATGATACGGAAAAGTCCTTTTTCTTGGTGGATACCGGGCTCTTGACATGGCGCGGTCAACCGCCCACGAGATGCGCTGGCGCAGGTGGGGATATCCTCACCCGGGGTGCCAGTGCCGCGCGCCCCACGTGTGGGCTCGTCGTGCTGGCGTACACAGCCCATTGAAGGATCCCGATGGCAAAGAGCGCATCCCCCAAAGACATCGAAGTGGAATGGCAGTTCGACGCGCTCGACCTTCGCCCAGCGGAGCGCTGGTTCGGTGCCCTGTCCACCGAACGCGTGGCCGATCCACAAACACTGAGCGCGCCGGATACGGTGCTGTCTGCGGTGATTGCCATTGCGAAGCCTGCCGAGCGCCTGGCGGACACGTACTTCGACACCCCCGACTGGCGAATCGGGCGCTCGGGCCACGTCTTGCGCATTCGCAACCGCGGTGGGCGTGGAGAAGTGACGCTCAAGGGCCTGGCACAGTCCGACGCGGGGTTGCGCAGCCGGCTCGAGGTGACAGAACCACTCCCGGCGGGGGGCGTGGGGGCCCTCGGGATCAACGGTCCGGTGGGATGGCGAGTGCGCGCCCTGGCCGGAAAGCGCCCGCTGCAGCCGCTGCTCGAGGTGCGGACGCGGCGGCGCCCCTTCGATCTGCGCGTCTCGGGAGAGGCTGTCGCCGAGGCGGCGCTCGACGAGACCACCATCGTGGTGGGAAACGTGCAGCAGCCCGTACGCCTGCAGCGGGTCGAGGTCGAAGTCGTGCCTGCATGGGTGGACCGCTTCAGGGCGTTCGTCGACGCTGTGCGCCGCGATTGCGGGCTGCAGCCGGCCGCACTCTCGAAATTCGAGGCCGGTCTGCTGGCTGCGGGTTTGCGCGTACCACCTCCACCGGAGCTGGGCCCCGTGTCGTTCGACTCGAACCCCTCGGTCGGCGAGGTGGCCTTCGCCGTGCTTCGGCGAAACTTCGCGGCTGTGCTCGCCCACGAGACCGGTACTCGACTCGGAGAGGACGTCGAAGAGCTCCACGACATGCGGGTCGGCACGCGCAGGACGCGTGCCGCCCTGGCGCTGTTCGAGAACGCCCTACCCGTGCGGGCACGCCATGTTCGGACCGAGCTGGGGTGGGTGGCCGGCGCTCTGGGGGCGGTGCGCGACCTCGACGTCCAGCTCGGGCGGGTGGACGAGTGGATGCGAGACGTCCCCCAAGAAGACCGTGCCGCACTGGCCGACCTGGCGGCGTTGCTCGGCCGCGAGCGCGAGGAGGCTCGGCGCAACCTGCTGGCCTGTCTGGATTCGGCCCGCTACGAACGCTTGGTGGCGGGGTTCACGACCATGCTCCGCCAGGGGCCGTCGCGACGGTCGGCCAACGCCCGAGCTCCCGCCGGGACCGTCATGCCCGACTTCATCGAAGCTCTCCACGGTTCGGCCACCAAGGCCGCCCGTCGACCGCGGCGCTCGGGTGACGCAGCCGACTTCCACCGCACTCGGATCCGCCTCAAGCGGCTGCGCTATGCGCTCGAGTTCGTGTCGGAGATCTACGAACGGCGCACGGCCAGATACCTGCGTCACGTGGTGAAGCTCCAGGACAGCCTCGGCCTCATGCAGGACGCCCGTGTGGCCGCGGCCCGGCTGCACGAGCTGGCGACGGCGGGGGGGTCCACCCTCTCTCCGACCACGGTCTTCGTGATGGGTGGCGTGACCGAGCGGTACCGCATGGAGTCCGAGCGCCTGGCCCACCAGATCCCTGACCTCCTGCGCGAGCTGGGCGGTTCGGAATGGCGAAAGCTGAAGTCGCTCATGGAGCGCCGCCGTCCCGAGCTCGGCGCTCAATACCGCTGGCCCAGCCCCACAACCGTGCCGCCCCCCTTCAGGCCGGCGCCGACGCGGGCTCCTCGGGACCTGGCGGCGGGCCCCTCGGCCACTCCGACCACGGGCGCGCCCCCGACGGATCCGGTGACGCCTGAACCACTGTTGGAACGCCCGGTGGGTGGGTCTGTGTCTTCCCCGGTGTGGACAACCGATCCGGTGTCTGGGCCCGAACCGACGCCGACGGCTCGCCCCGCCACCTCGAACCCCGGTCCCGGACACTCCGACGAACGGCTCCACCCGTCGAGCAACGGAGAGGGTCCGCACGCGGAGGGCCGTTAGGCGAACGCCTGGGGCACCGCCCCCGGCTGGGCGATGGGCGGCGACCGGGCACAGGAGAAAACACCCTCACCTCGAGGGGGGAGGAAGGTGAGTGCGCTCCGTGGGTGCCCTTCCCGGCCGCCGCCCATCGCCCGCCGGCGGGTGCCTACGAATGTGACGCTACGCCCCCTCGATGAACGGGGCGCGACGAACAAGCGGCCCGCGGGCGAACTCTCGATGACCATTAGGCGACGGCGACGACAGGTGACGGCCCCAACGCGCTCCGACAATCAGCCCCGCGTTCACGCTCACGTGACAAGCCGGCAACGCGCCCCCCGTACTGTGCTCGTAGTCGGCTGTGTCCCGGCCCGACAAGAAGACAGGGAGGCGGACGTGCGAGCAATGATGCGGAACCTGATCGACAAGGCCCGCCGGTTGAGCGGAGCGGGCGCGGTGCGCAACGCACACATGGAAATCGACGAGACCAAGCGGGCAGTGGTCGAGCTCGACCGTCGGCTCCAGAGCGTGTGCGACCGTCGGCCGCGCCGCGCCGCCTAATGGGACGGGACCGGTTTTCGAGAGAAGCTGGTCACCGAGCCGCCTGATGGGAGCACTTGGTCCGCCCGGGCTCCGAGCCCTATAGCTAGAGCGTGCCCCGTCGGGTTGGTGAGGAGACAGACAGCTGGTGGGGTGTCGTGCCTCGAGCACTAATCCATTAGGTCGCTGCGCATCTCCTCGGGCTCGTGTACGAGAGGAGGAGCGGTGCTCTTTGTGGGAGTGGACTGGGCCGAGGACCATCACGACGTCTGCGTCATGGCCGAGAACGGAACGGTGCTCGGTAAACGCCGGGTGCCCGACAGCGTGGCGGGCATCGGAGAGCTTCATGCCCTTGTCGCCGCGCACGCTGTCGACGATGACGATGTGGTGATCGTCGGCATCGAGATCGACCGGGGCCTGCTCGTCGGGTCCCTCGTCTCGGCCGGCTACGAGGTGTATGCCGTCAACCCGATGGCGTCAGCCCGCTACCGGGACCGCCATGCGGTGTCGGGGGCGAAGTCGGACGCCGGGGACTCCAAGGTCCTCGCCGACCTGGTCCGCACCGATCGCCACAACCACCGCCCCGTGGCCGGTGACTCCGATCTGGCCGAGGGGGTGAAGCTCTTGGCCCGGGCTCATCAGAGTGCGATCTGGGGGCGCCAGCGCCAGCTCAACACCCTGCGCTCGGCGCTGCGGGAGTACTACCCCGGGGCGATTGCGGCCTTCGGCACTGATCTGTCGAGCTCAGACGCCCTGGCTGTCCTCGAGATCGCTCCCATTCCCGAGCTCGGCCGGGGGCTGTCACGTTCGAAGATCGCATCGGCCCTGCGCCGAGGTGGTCGGACCCGCAACGTCGAGCGCCGGACCGAAGAGATCCAGGCGGCCCTGCGGGTCGAGCAGCTCGAGGCGCCGGCCGTCCTCGCCAAGGCGCACGGGCTCATCACCCGCTCGGCCCTGGTTCTCATCTCGAGCTTCAACGCCCAGATCGACGAGCTCGAGACGGGATTGTCGGAGCATTTTGAGCAGCACCCGGACGCCAAGGTCGTCCTCTCCCTGCCAGGACTGGGGACGGTCCTCGGCGCTCGGGTGCTGGGCGAGTTCGGTGATGACCGGACCCGTTTCTCCGGTCCCAAGTCTCGCAAGAACTACGCCGGCACGTCGCCCATCACCAAGGCTTCGGGCCACAGCCGGGTGGTGCTGGCCCGATTCGCCCGAAACCGCCGACTGGCCGATGCGTGCGATCAGTGGGCATTCTGCGCACTGACCAGATCCCCAGGGGCACGGCGTTACTACGACGAGCTCCGAGCCAGAGGAAAGACTCACCGCCAGGCACTACGCCAACTGGCCAACCGCCTGGTGGGGCTTCTGCACATCTGCCTCGAACGGGATGTGCTCTACGACGAGCTGACTGCCTGGCCGAGCGCGTCAGTCCATGCCGCTTGACGCGTTACGGACGTGGGATGTCTAGCTCCGAGTCCCGCCGCGCCGTCACGAGGGTCGGCGTCGTGGCGTAAAGCACCTACAGGTCCCCGACACACCCACCCGAGTCCTGATGTGACCAGGTGACGACGGGCCCGGACTCCAGGCTCGCCGCCCGGACCGACCCGGTAGGATCCAGCCGTGTCTGACGGGTTCCATCCCCCGGTCGAGGAATACCTCGAGACGATCCAGTCCCTCACAGAAGAGGGGACGACGGTGATCCAGGCCCGCATCGCCCAGCGCCTAGGACGTTCTGCGCCGTCGGTGTCCGAAATGCTCGACCGCCTCACCGCGGACGGCTACATCCACCGCTCGGGCAGGACCATTGCCCTCACCAAAGAGGGCCGTGTGCTCGCCGACAGCGTGATCCGCAAGCACCGCCTGGCCGAACGCCTGCTCGTCGACGTCATCGGCCTGCCCTGGCACAAGGCGCATCTCGAGGCGGGCCGGTGGGAGCACGTGATCTCCGACGAAGTCGAGCAACGGCTGGTCGAGCTCCTCGGCAATCCCACGACATGCCCCCACGGCAACCCCATCCCCGGTGCGCCGGGTGGCGAGGCGCACTCAGCCAGCCAGGTCAGCCTGGCTGACGTCGAGCTCGGCGAGACCGTGCGCCTCGAGCGCATCACCGAAGAGGTCGAGCTGGACATGGCGTCATTGGAGTACCTCGACGAGCACGGGCTCATCCCGGGCCGCTCGGCGCGGGTGCAGAGCCGGGCGCCCGACGGGACCCTCACGCTGGAGGTGGACGGCGCCACGGTGGCCCTCGGCGCGGCCATCTGCCAGCAGGTGTTCGTCGCCGGCGTGTGAACCGCCCCGCCCCGGGGAGCCGACCGACAGGTGGGTAGGGTCGCTCTCGATGGACGACCGCCCCTCAACGTCTTCCCCTCGAGGCCGAAAACCCTCGGCCTGGCCCGACGAGCTCGACGAGGTGTTCGAGCGATCGGTCACCGTCGAGTACGCCAGCCTCACCCGCAACGGCCGACCCGTCACCGTGCCGACCACGCCATACATCAATGCCAGCGGGCTGACCATCGACCTGTCGACGGGCCTCACCTACCCTGCCAAAGCCGAGCGAGCGCGCCGAGACCCGCGGGTGGGCCTCCTGTTTGCCGACCCCGTCGGCTCCGGGATCACAGATCCACCCGTCGTGCTGGTACAAGGCCTCGCCACGGTACGCGACTCGGACCTGCAGGCGAACACCGACCGCTACGTGAAGCTGAGTATGGAGAAGCTGCCCGAAGCCACCAAGGGCATGCCCCCGTTCCTGCTTCGCCGCCTGGCGTGGTACTACGCACGTATCTGGATCGAGGTGACGCCCCTGCATGTCCGTTGGTGGCCGTCGCGGAATCTCGAGGAGCCGGCCCGCATCTGGAACGCCCCCGAGGGGACGGCCGCGCCCTTGTCCGACCCGGCCCCGAGCGGCACGCAACCGAACGTGTGGCTGGCACCTCCCGCCTCATGGCACGCCGCCGCCCAAGAGGCCCAGCGGCTGGCGACACACGATCTCACCGCCGTCGACCTCAACGGCTTCCCGCTCACCCTGCCGGTCATGCGCAGCGAGCTGATCGACGACGGCTTCCGGCTGACCCTCGGAGAAACCGCACCACCGATGGGGACGGGGCCCGCCTGCCTCACCATGCATGCGCATCCCGAGCATTTCACCGGCCAGGAGAACCGGACGATCATCGGAACGCTGGAGCCACCCGCCCGTCCCGGTGACGGGGTGCACTTCCGCGCCGAGCGGGCCCTGGCGGACTGGAGCCTGGCCGGAGGGCGTCCCGGCATTGCCCTGTCGTTTCTGGGCAAAGGACGTCGGCTCGCACCGCGCCTGGCCACAGAGGCACAGCGCCGCTTTCAACCCGTGCCCACCGTTCGACTGCCCGACCGCCCTTGATCGCCCCGCCCGGTCGGGATCTCTCAGGGAGCCGGTTCCAACTCTTCGTGCTCGTAGTGGCGGAGGCGCTCGAACAGGGCGCGTAGCTCGGTGCGCCTGGCCCGGTCATTGGCCACGTTGACGAGCTCGAGGGGATCCGTACGGTGGTCGTACCACTCGTGGTCCTGGTCGTCGAAGTCGCTGTCCACGCCGAACAACTTCTGACCCGGGTCCCTTCCCCACAAGCCGTTGGAGGGCTTGCCCCCTCCCACGCCGTAGTAGCGCGCGTACTTCGTCTCGCCGTCGAAGAACCCACGCAATGCGTAGCGAACCTGGTTCAGGTTCCGGGTCTGCGCAGAGTCCTGGGCGAACAGCACATGGTCGCGCACCGAGGTGGCGGGTTCGGCGAGGACAGGCGAGAAATCGACTCCTTGCAACGCCGAACCGTCGGCCTTGGCGCCGGCGGCGACACCGGGATCGACACCCGCTAGCGCACAGATGGTGGCGGCCAGGTCGACGTGGGTGGCAAGGGCCTCGGTGCTGGATCCGGCACTCGTCACACCCGGGACGCGGATGTAGAGCGGCACCCTCATGATCTCGTCGTACACGAAGGGCCCCTTGGAGCGCAGCCCATGGGACCCACACATGTCACCGTGGTCCGAGGTGAAGATCACGACGGTGTCGTCCCACTCACCGACGTCTTCCAGAGCGCTCAACACCGTCCCCAGACTCTCGTCGGCGAGGCGCTGGAGCTCTACGTAGTAGTCGAGATGGCGAAGCCACGCCTTTGTATCGCCGGGATCGATGTAACCCCAGAGGCCGTGTTGCTGGTCCCAGCGCCATTGCCTATGCGCTTCGGGCTTGGTGTGCAGGTCGTCGTGGAAATTGGCGGGGAGCTCTTCGACCACCTCGTCGTAGTCCCTGGTGTAGACCGGGAGCGGATCGTCGTCCTTCCAGGCGGCGGCCTCGAGGATCCGGCGTACCCCTGCGACGTCCTCGGGGTTCCGTTGCTCGTACCCAGGCTGGTCGATGGGAAACCACATGACATCGTGGGGGTTCACGAGCGCCACGGTCAGGAACCAGGGCTCGGCGACGGTTCCGGGTCTGGGGCCAGCGTTGGACCGGAGCCATCGGGCGGCGTTGGACGCGATGATGGGATCGAAATGGACTCCGGTTCCGGCCCACCCCATGAAGTGCCGGTCGTTGCCGTCCCAGTCGGCGAACCCATAGGCCTCCATGTCGGGGTGCGCCGACTGCGAGAGATGCCACTTGCCGATGTACGAAGATCGGTAGCCCGCGCTGCGTAGCAGCGAGCCCAGCGTTGCCATGGAAGGGTCGAGCTCTTTGTGCTCGGGCATGATCACGTTGTCGACCACGCCGTGGCTCGGAAGATACTGGCCTGTGAGAAGGCTCGCACGGCTCGGCGAGCAGGGCGAGGAGTGGGTGAAGTACCGCGTGAACTCGATGCCTTCGTCGATCAGCCTCTGGCGCCAGGGCAGGTGGACCGACGACGGCAACCAACCGCGTTGGCGCTCCTGATCGGACACGACGAGAAGGATGTTGGGTCGGCGACCGCCGGCGGGGCCGGTCGTCTGGGTGTCGGGCACGGTGGCACCTTAGGCTGGGCCCCACCCCGGTCGGCAAGGAGGTGGGGTGGGGCACTGACTCCACCGTGGCCTCGTGCGACCGATGGCTACACTCGCCCCTCGGTGAGTGCCCACAGGCCTGAGACCCCGAATGGGGTAGTCGTCGACGAGGTCACAAAGGTCACTCCCGAAGTCCTAGAGGCGCTGCGCGCCCTCGTGCCGGAGCTGTCTACGTCAGCTCCCCCACTCACCGGGGTGGCGCTGGAAGAGATCGTGCAGTCCCCTGCCACGGTGTTGCTCGTGGCACGCGACGACATCAATGGCGCCATCCTCGGATCGCTCACTCTGGTGGTCTTCAGCGCCCCGACCGGACCGCGGGCATGGATCGAGGACGTGGTGGTGGCATCTCAGACCCGGGGCCGCGGTGTCGGGGCAGCCCTGGTGTTCGCGGCCATGGAGCGCGCCGCCGTGGCCGGATCAAAGACCATCGACCTCACGTCGCGGCCGTCACGCGAAGCGGCCAATCGCCTCTATGTTCGCCTGGGGTTCGTGCAGCGCGAGACCAACGTCTACCGCATGACACTCGATGCCCAGAAAGACGGTGGCGCCTAGCAACGGGCGGAGCGCCCCACGACGGCAGGGCAGATGGGATCAGTCGAGATCGCTGTCAGCCGAGGTCACATACCACTTGGAAGGGCTCTGGATGTCCGGGAGCAACGACTCGTCGCCCGTGTACGCGAAGAAGCGGATTCCCTGATTACGCCGTCGGAAGAACCCACTCGACCGCAACGCGCCCCGAGCCCGCAGGTTCAGCGTATTGCAGAGTAAGGCGGCTGCGTCCAGTTGTCGGGCGACACGGACGCTGGAGGCGAGCAACCGTGCGACGTCGCCTGGTGCCGCGAGGTAGTCAACGATGGCCAGAGCCGGGCACCCGTTCCACTCCGTTCGGCGCAGCACCAGATACCCGATCAGCCGCTGACCGTGCAGCACGTAGTAGCGAAGGTATCGATGGCGCCCGGGACATTCATCGAATCGCCACCGGAGCCAGGTGGCGTCGCGACGCGAGATGAAGGGATACAGCCTCGATACGTTGTCCCAGAGGATGTCGGCACGCTGATCGAATGCGTCGACGGGGACAAGTTCGGTCCCACGGTTGCGGATAGCGCCGGACGCATCGAGCAACCATATGGTGGGTGCGATCAGGGGGAGGGCCAGAAGGCGGACGAGCCTTGGCACGCCCTCCCAACGGAGGACTCGCCTGGCATCGACCAAGCGGAGGTACATGGGGATATGCCCAAGGTCGGTCGAACGCCTGCGCAGCAGGAGTCGATGCCCGGAGGGAGAGACGTTGAGAAAACCCGAGACCTGACACGACTCCCGATGCGCCTCGGAGAGCGCGACCCCGATGCCGTGTCCGCGCCACTCCGGGTCCACCATGAGCTCGACCGCCCACGAGCCCCGGCAGTGGCCGTCTTCGGTGACGAGATCGAAGGGAATGCCAGCCTCGGTACCGACGACCTTGCCGCCGCGGCGACAAATCCAGACCGTGGGTGCATCGCCCGATCGGAACGGATTGCCCGTAAACAGCCAGTCAGCACGCTCCTGGTCGAGAAGGCGGCTGCTGGCCCCGTATATCTCAGCCTGGAATGTGCGTAGCTCGGCGAGATCGTCATCAGTGCAGCGGAAAACCCCGTCCACTTCACCACGAACCTCCCGGGTCACCAGGGAGCCCCTCTGGCCGAAGCCCCGATCGAGCGATCCAAGGGCCTCATCGTGAGCCGGTCCGGGGGAGGGGAGCGCACGCGTGGAGTTCACTGCGGGACCGGGAAGAAGACCTCGCAGGAGCCCATGAAGCGACGGATGAAGCTCGGAGTGAGCCCGTACCCGTCAGTGAGCTCTCCGCCGGCGGCAACGGAGAGCTGAGAGGCATATTCGTCGATGGCCTTCTGCTTCGTCTCGAGGTAGCCGGCGGTGCAGACCCGCTCGGGCCGCGACGACCCCTGCAGGGTGCGGATCCACGACCGGGGCCGCTCCCATTGCCAGATGGGATACACACACAGGCGCACGCTCGTCCCCGCCAGCGCTCGTCGGGTGGCCTCGCCCAGGGCGGCGTGGTCGCTGTGGGGATCGGCTTCTGAGGTGACGAGCACGTCATCGGGAGCGCTCGTCTTGACGAGGTCGGACACCGCGTCCACCAGGGCCTCTCCGGCCCGATGGAGCTGGGTCTCGGGAAACGACAGGTGGACGACGGATTGGTCGTCGAGCCCGAGCACCTTGCAGGCGGCCCGCAGCTCGGCGTCACGGGTGGCGATGTTGTCCGCCGCCGTCTTGTGCGGTGGGTAGGTGCTGCCGTCGGTGACGACCGCCACCACCACGGGGGTTCCCGCCTCGACCTTGTGCATGATGGTGACGCCGCAGCCCAGTGTCTCGTCATCGGGATGTGGAGCCAGGACCAGACAGGACCGGCGGGCCGTGGCACTCGTGCGTTCGGGTCCGCTGCGTCCCATGGAAACGCCGACCAGTGTCGAGGTCGGACGCTTGATGGGTTTCAAGACCTTTTCCCACCAAACCTGCTCCTGAGATGGCTCAGGCACTGGACGCTATCCGTTCGTCCGGGCACGAGATTGGTGGTGACGCGATGACCGGAAGCCACCCGGGACCCACTCCCGCGGACCGAGGCAGGAAGCCCTGATTGACGATCCCTTCCGTCATGGCCCGATGCCCTCCGTCGAGGTCGGTGTGTACGGCTGGCCGTCGACGCTCGGAGACGCGCTCTTTGGGAACCCGCACTCTCACTCAGAATGACCGTTCGACTTCGCCACGGGGTCACTCCCCCTCAATAGGTCGGTCAACGCCAGCGGGAACTGAAGTCGGGATTCGAGCCTGAGGGGGTTCTCATCGAAGAGGGCGGGACGCCAACGCCGTGAGTGGCCACTCGCAGGTCCGACCAGGGAAGAATGAACGAATGTCGCCCACCATGTACGGGCCGGACGCCACCTTCGCCGGTGTCCCCTCTGGCCATCTCGATGAGCCCGCGAGCTACGAGGGCGCAGGAGCGGTGATCGTGGGCGCGCCGTTCGACGGCGGCACGTCGCACCGCCCGGGGTGCCGTTTCGGGCCTCAGGCCATCCGGCTCACCGACTACCTACCGCAGGACGGGCACCGACCCCACCTGGCGCTGGGTGTGGACCCCTTGGTCGAGCTCGGTGTCGTCGACATCGGCGACGTGGAGATGCTCTCGGGGGAGATCGAGGCGTCGCTCCAGCGCCTCGAGCACGCCGTGGAACAGATCGCGCGCTCGGGCTCGGTGCCCGTGGTTCTCGGAGGTGACCACACCATCGCCTTGCCCGATGTCACCGGCGTGGCCAGGCACGTGGGATGGGGTCGGGTGGGGGTGATCCACTTCGACGCTCACGCTGACACCGCCGACACGCAGTTCGGCTCCCTGTACGGGCACGGAACCCCGATGCGCCGGCTCATCGAGTCGGGAGCGGCGCGCGGCGACCGCTTCCTCCAGATCGGCCTTCGGGGGTACTGGCCGGACCCCGACACCCTGGCGTGGATGGCAGGCGTTGGAATGCGCAGCTTCGAGATGACCGAGATCGAGGCGCGCGGCCTGACCGCTTGCCTGACCGAGGCGTTCGCCATTGCCACCGACGAGTGTGACGCGGTCTTCCTGTCGGTCGACATCGACGTCGTCGACCCCGGTTTCGCCCCCGGCACGGGCACGCCCGAGCCGGGAGGCCTCTCGAGCCGACAACTCCTCGACGCCGTGCGCCGCGCCACCATCGAACTTCCCGTGGCCGGAATTGACGTCGTCGAGGTGTCACCTCCCTACGACCACGCTGAGGTCACGGCCTACCTCGCCAACCGCGTCGTCCTCGAGGCGCTGTCGGGGATCGCCTGGCGTCGGCGCGCCGCATTGGACGACGACACGCCCCGGCGCCCACAGGACCCCTTGCTCGAGGGACGTCGGGCTCCGGAGTGAGGACTGCGCTGGTGGTGGGTCGGCCCGCTCAGGCCATCGTCGCCACGATCTCCCCCACCATGTCGAGGGTGGTACCGGGGTGGAGGAAGGCCAGCCGGGCCACGGGCTCGCCCTCCCACGAGGTGGGGGTGACGAAGCCGATCTGTCGGGCCAGAAGGCTCACGGACCAGGCCTGGTAGTCCCGGGCGTTCCAACCCACCCGGCGGAACAGGACGATGGACAGCTCGGGGTCACGGACCAGCTCGAGATGCGGCGATTGCCTGATCAGCTCGGCGCTCTGCCAGGCCGTGTGCAGGACCGTCTCGACCGCGTGGCGGTAGGCGCCGACGCCGTGCACGGCGAGAGAGAACCACAAGGGCAGCCCGCGCGCCCTACGGGTCAGGTGGACCGCATAATCACTGGGGTTCCACATCGGGTCGTCCTCGTCATGGATGACGTCGAGGTACGAAGCCTGCTGAGCGTGCACCGCTTTGGCCAGCGCCGGCTCTCGATACACGAGGGCGGCGCAGTCGAACGGCGCGTAGAGCCACTTGTGGGGGTCGATGACGAAGGAGTCTGCGTGCTCGATGCCCGCGTAGCGGTCCCGGACCAGCGCGGTGAACAGCCCGGCGCCACCGTAGGCCGCGTCGACGTGGAACCACAGGGAGCGCTCGCGTGCGATAGAGCCGATCCCTTGCAGGTCGTCGACGATCCCCGCGTTCGTCGTCCCGGCCGTGGCGACCACGCCTACGACGTCGTCGGCGTGATCGAAGCCATCCAGTGCCGCTTGCAGTGCGTCCCCGGTGAGACGGTGGTCCACCGAGGGCACCACGAAAGGCTCGACGCCCAGAATGCTCAACGACTGTTCCACCGAGGCGTGTGTTTCCTCACTTATGGCGACGCGCGCTCGGAGGGGAACGGCATGGCGCCGGAGCATCGTGGTGTCGCGCGCCACGACAAGGGCGGAGAGATTGGCGATCGACCCTCCCGACACGAAACACCCGCCTGCCCCCGGGGGGAGGCCGGCCAGGTCGGCCAGGAACTCGAGCACCTGGTTCTCGGCCGCCACGGCCCCCGCCGCCTCCAACCACGATGTGCCCTGGAGCGAGGAACACGACACGATCATGTCGAACAGGAGTGCGGCCTTGGTCGGTGCTGCCGGGATGAACGACAAGAAGCGTGGACTGTCACAGGAGATCACGGCCGTGGCGAGGTGATCGGCGAACAGGCTGAGCACGGTGTCGGGATCGTTCCCGGCCTCCCCGATCAGTCCCGACAACACGTCGTCAAAGGACTGGCGTGATCCTCCGAAGTCGAGGGCGACGGGGTCGAGGGCGAGCCGCTGCCGGCAGTATTCGAAGATCGACTCCACCATGCGCTGGTCCAGCACGAACATGGGATTGGCCATCACTTGCCTCCGCCAACAGGATCGCATCCTGGCGCCGACGCGACGCTGATCCACATCTCCTGGCTCCGACGTGGCACCGTGTGGGCATGGACCTGCCCGTCATGCCCCCGGTGGCCCCCATGCTCGCCAAGCTCGCCCGGGAGCTCCCCACCGCGCCGGGCATGTTGTACGAGCCCAAGTGGGACGGGTTCCGCTGCGTGGCATTCCGTGATGGCTAGGAGGTGGAGCTGGGCAGCCGAAACGAGCGTCCGCTCACCAGGTACTTTCCCGAGCTGGTCGAGCCGATCCAGCGGTACTTCCCACCGCGCGCCGTCGTCGACGGCGAGATCGTGATCGCCGGCGAGGCTGGCCTCGACTTCAACGCCCTCCTTCAGCGCATCCACCCCGCGGCGTCGCGAGTAGCTCTCTGGCCGAGTCCACCCCGGCGTCGTTCGTGGCCTTCGATCTCCTCGCCCTCGCAGAACGTGACGTGCGCAGTGAACCCTTCTCGGTGCGACGGGCTCTTTTGGAGGAGGTTCTGGGCGACAGCACGGCGCCGATGCACCTCACGCCGGCCACCACCGACCCCGCCGTCGCCGTCGACTGGTTCTCGCGCTTCGAGGGCGCCGGGTTGGACGGGGTCGTGGCGAAGCGTCCGGACCTGCCCTACCGCGAAGGTGAGCGCGTCATGGTGAAGGTGAAACACGAGCGCACTGCCGACTGCGTGGTGGCGGGGTTTCGATGGCACAAATCCGGTGGCGTGGTGGGGTCACTGCTCCTCGGGCTCTACGACGACGACGCCGTGCTGCACCACGTGGGGGTCTCGGCTTCCTTCACGGCCGCTCGGCGACGGGAGCTGGTGGACGAACTGGCCCCGTACCGGGTGTCGACGCTCGAGGGTCACCCGTGGGCGGGGTGGGCACAGCTCGAGCACGACGCCGTCCAGGCCGGGCGCCAGCCCGGCGCGCCTTCACGCTGGAACGCCGGCAAGGATCTGCGCTGGGAGCCGTTGGAGCCGGCCCTCGTGTGCGAGGTGGCCTACGACCACCTCCAGGGTGATCGTTTCCGCCATGCCACGACCTTCCGCCGCTGGCGACCGGACCGCCACCCCGAATCCTGTACCTACGCGCAGTTGGAGGTCGTGGTGCCCGCCGAGCTCGAATCCGTCTTCGGGGCCTGAGCTCGGCGCGCCCGCCAAAGCTCACGCTCGTCATGACTCCTTCCGGCGCGCTCTGCTCGGAGCGGCTCGGTTGGGCTCACCGCGCTGTTTGGCGAAGTGCGGAGGCCATGGCGCATCACCGAGTCCCTCGGCCTCGTCGCGATAGGAAAGCTCGAGGAGAGGCCCGAGATCGTGACGGGCCTCGTCGATGGCGGCCGCCGGGTCCCCCCGGGTGGCGAAGCGGCCCGGGCACGGTGGCAATGGTCAGGTCGCCGGGATCGACGTCGGGCACCTCGTCCCATTCGAGCGGACACGACACCCGTGCCTCGGGATTCGCCCGGACCGAGTAGGCCGAGGCCACCGTGCGGTCGCGGGCGTTCTGGTTGTAGTCGACGAACACGCGCTCGCCCCGTTGCTCCTTCCACCACGCCGAGGTGGCGATGTCCGGAAGGCGCCGCTCGAGCTCGCGCGCCAACGCCAGGGCCGCCCGGCGAACCTCGGTGAAGCTCCAACGCGGCTCGATGGGCACGTTGATGTGGATGCCACGCGACCCCGAGGTCTTGGGGAACCCGACCAGTGAGTGCTCCTCGAGTACGGCGCGCGCCTCGAGCGCCACGCGTCGCACGGCATCGAAAGGGACGCCCGGCTGGGGGTCGAGGTCGACCCGAAGCTCGTCGGGGTGTTCGGTGTCGCCTCGTCGCACCGGCCACGGGTTGAGATCGAGACATCCCAGGTTGACCGCCCACAGGATGTGGGCCACGTCGACCGGGCACAGCTCCTCGGCGCTGCGCCCGCTCGGGAACGTCACCGTCACCGTCTCGAGCCACGGCGGCCGGCTGGCCGGCACCCGCTTCTGGTAGAAGAAGGCCCTTCGGCGCCGTCGGGGTAGCGCTTGAGCACCGTGGGTCGCTCTCGCACGCCCCGCAGGGCGCCGCGTCCCGACGGCGAAGTAGTACCAGACCAGGTCGAGCTTGGTCTCGCCCCGAGCCGAGAAGAAGACCTTGTCGGGGTTGGAGATCTTCACGGTGCGGCCGTCGACGTCCACCGCCACCGGCGGGCACCCCCGAGGCCATGTGTCGATGGTGACACGGATCGGCGACCAGGACGAGCTTGGCGGCGCACGCTCGATGCCGTCGATCGATAGCCTCGACCGAGTGGATCCCGTCGTGGCGCTCCGGCGCATCGCCTATCTGCTCGAAACCGACCGGGCCGAGTCCTACAAGGTCCGGGCCTTCCGGCGGGCAGCCGCCACGGTGCGACGAGATCGACCCCGAGCTCCTGGCCCGGCGGGCCGCATCAGGTCGACTCACCGACCTCCCCGGTGTGGGCGACACCACGGCCCGGGTCATCACCGAGGCCGTGGCGGGCGAGACGCCGGCCTACCTCCGCCTCCTCGAGGACGAGGAAAGGCGCACGCTCACCGGGCGCGCCGCGGAGCTTCGGGCGTCTGCTGCGCGGCGACTGCCACAGCCATTCCGACTGGTCCGACGGCGGAAGCCCCATCGCGGAGATGGCCGAGGCGGCGGCCACGCTCGGTCACGAGTACCTGGCCCTCACCGACCACAGCCCCCGTCTCACCGTCGCCCACGGTCTCGACGCCGAGCGGCTCGAACGCCAGCTCGAGGTGGTCGAGACGTTGAACGCGGACCTCGCCCCGTTCCGCATCCTCACCGGCATCGAGGTCGACATCCTCGAAGACGGTGCGCTCGACCAGGACCCGGAGCTGCTGGCCCGCCTCGACATCGTGGTGGCGAGCGTGCACTCGAAGCTCCAGATGGAACCGTCGCAGATGACGCGTCGAATGGTGGCGCGCCATCGAAAGCCCGCACACCGACATCCTCGGCCACTGCACCGGCCGAATCGTCGTCGGTCGGGGCCGACCGGAGTCACGCTTCGACCACGACGAAGTGTTCGAGGCGTGCGCCCGCACGGGCACCGCCGTCGAGATCAACTCACGGCCCGAGCGCCTCGACCCGCCCGAACCGCTCCTGCGCGCCGCCGTCGGCGGCAGGGTGCTTCGTGTCGATCGACACCGACGCCCACGCGCCGGGACAGCTCGAATGGCTGGGAAACGGATGCGAGAAGGCCGCTGACGCCGAGGTGCCCTCCGATCGCATCGTCAACTCCTGGCCCCGGGCGAAGCTGCTTCAGTGGGCGTCAGGACACGCCGCCGCCGGCTGAGATGCGGTGCCGAACCGATGACGACCGTGCTCAGGTGGGCTCGGATGTGACCGTGGGTCCAGTTTCCGTCTGTTGGTGACGGCGCACGATCACCTCGGAGCGCTCGGGGTGCTCCGGATCGAGGTGCACCTCGGGTAGGTCGTCGCCGGGCGGCTCGCCGCCGGCGTCAGCGACGATCACGATCTCGTCGTCATGGCGGCCGTAGATGACTTCGTGCAATCCGAGCATCGCCGCGCCGAGCATGCCGGCGGGACGTCGCGTGCTCCAGTGCCGTGGCCCCGCCGCACCGGGTGGGACGTGCGCAGCGGGATCGTCGGTGGCCTCGAGCCACGAGATCCACTGCTCCGCCGTCCAGGCCTCGGGGTCCTCGGGGGGAGCGCCGGGATCACCGCACTGCGGTCCGTCCATCGCTTCCACCGTATCGGGAGAGTGACCGAAACAGACGGCGATGGCCGTGGTGCGCCCGGATCGGGCAGCGGTCGCCTACGCGGGAGCAGGGCTGTCGGGGGGGAACCTCGGCGGTGACAGGTCGGGGCGGTCCGTCTGTTCTTGTCGTTTCCGCCACACCGACTCGGCGCGATACAGAACCTCCCGCAGTGGAAGACCGCCGCGGGAAGCGGCCCGCGCCGCGTCCCGCTGCTCGACCTTCACGCGGCCCGGGCTGACCTTGACCTGCACCAGGGCGCCGTCCACCTCCACCTGGTCCATCACCCGGGCCGCAGGCCATCGTTCGAGGAGCGCTCCTCGGACGCCGAGGCTCCCGGTCTCGGCCTGGAGCGTGGCGCGGGCGACATCGGTGAGTGCCTGGTCCACCAGGACGCTCACGGTGTGTCCCGGCCGGCCCTTCTTCATCACGACCGGCGTGATCCAAGCGTCGTAGGCGCCCGCACTGAGGAGGGCCTCGACCGCGTGGGCCAGGACCTCCCCGGTGGCATCGTCGAGGTTGGCCTCGAGCAACATGACCGGCTGCCCCGGAGATGGGGCGACGGCCAACGGCTCGCCCACCACGACCTGGGTGCAATTGGAAAGGCCGTCGATCTCCTGTGTCCCCGCTCCGAAGCCCGAGGAGGCGATTCGCATGGGCGGCAGAGGCCCGAACCTCGTGGCCATGGCGGCGATGATGGCGGCCCCCGTCGGCGTGGTGAGCTCGACGTTGAGGTCACGACCCCACGTCGGGATCCCCCGGAGCAGCCGGACCACCGCCGGGGACGGATTGGGGAGGAAGCCGTGGGAACTGCGGATGGTGCCCATCCCCGTTGCCACCGGTGAAGCCATGACCTCGTCGACACCGAGGACCTCCAAGGCGGCGGCCGTCCCCACCACATCGATCACGGTGTCGTGGGACCCGACCTCGTGGAAATGCACCTGTTCGGGGGGCCGGCGGTGGAGCTGACCCTCGACCTCTGCCAGGGCGGCGAATGTGGCCAATGCCCGCCTGGTCACCCGGTCCGGCAGGCGTGCCTCCTCGACGAGGCCCACGATGTGGGTGTGGGTCCGCACCACGACGTCGTCGGCCGTCTCGACAACGGCGCGCGTGGCGGCGATGCCGGCACGAAGCACGGGCTCGGCGCGAAGGCTCCATCCACCCAGTGGCAGGCGCTGCACGATGGCGAGCACCTCGGGGAAATCCGCGCCGGCATCGAGCAGGCTGCCCAGGGCCATGTCGCCGGCGACGCCGGCGAAGCAATGGAACCAGGCGATCGTGGATGGTTGCCCCCGACCCCGCTCACGGTGAACCGATACGCGGTGCCCGTCGTCGCCGCCCGAGGGCCCGGTGCTCATGGGAGCATCCGGGCGATGGCGCAGGCAGCCCCGAATCCGTTGTCTATCCCGACCACGGTGAGGCCCGCCGCGCACGACGCATGCATGGCGAGTAAGGCGGTGACGCCCTCCAAGGCTGCTCCGTAGCCGGTTGACACCGGGATGGCCACGACCGGAGCGGGCGTTATCCCCGACACCAAGCTGGCGAGCGCTCCTTCCATCCCAGCCACCACCACGACGGCGTCCGCGCCGTCCAGGTCGTCGACCGACGCCAGGAGGCGGTGCACGCCGGCCACCCCGCAGTCGGCCACGAGCACAGGGTTGAACCCGAACGCGCGCAGGACCGCCAGGCACTCCTCGGCAACAGGCAGGTCTGCGGTCCCGGCGGTGACCACCACGACCCTGCCGGTCCGCAACGGGGCGGGGCGCCAACACACCAGAGCCAGCGGTCCCGGTGCGGTGACCTGTCCGCCTGGTGCTGCCTCCAAAGACGCCTCGACTTGGTGGGCATCGGCGCGGCGTCAGCAACACCGGGGTGCCCCCGGGCTCGGCCAGCAGCTCGACCACGATCTCCGCACACTGTCGGGGGGTCTTTCCCGGCGCGTACACCGCTTCCCCGGCACGCTGACGAAGGGCACGGTGATGGTCGACTCGAGCGAACCCGAGGTCGACGAACGGGAGCCGGCGCAGCCGGGCGACGGCGTCGTCGGGACCGACCACTCCGGCACGGACGTCATCGAGCAGCTGGCGCAGGGCGGGCTCGTCCATGAGTGCCCACTATCCTGCCGCACATGGATGCGGCTGCCGTCCCCGGTCCCGCGGTGGCGAGAACCATCACCTTCCTCGGCCCCGCAGGGACCTTCACCGAGGAGGCTCTCCTCACTCAGCCCGACTACGTGCCGGCCGAGCTCGTCGCGGCCGCGACGCTCACCGACGCCCTCGAGGCGGTGAGCAGTGGGAGGGTGGAGTTGGCCTTCGTGCCCATCGAGAACTCGATCGAGGGCACCGTGAACGCCACGGTCGACAGTCTTGTTTTCGAGGTGGACCTGCTCATCCAACGCGAGGTGGTGCTCGACGTCCACATCCACCTGGCCGCCCAGCCCGGGACCAAGCTCGAGGCGATCACACGAGTGTTGTCGTTCCCCCACGCCTCGGCGCAATGCCGGCGCTACCTCGCCGAGCAGCTTCCGAGCGTCGAGGTCGTGCCCACCAACTCCACCGCCGAGGCCGCCCACATCGTGGGTAAGGACCCGCGCCCGGAACCGCCGCCCTCGTACCCCGGTTGGCGGCCGAGCTCTACGGCCTCGAGGTGCTCGCCCACGGCGTGGAGGACCACCCCGACAACCAGACCCGGTTCGTGGCTTTGGCCTCCGCCGGCCTGCCAACGCCGACGGGGCACGACAAGACCAGCATCGTGTGCTTCCAGCGCGAGGACCGTCCCGGCAGTCTCCACGCAATCCTGAGCGAGTTCGCAGCGCGCAGCATCAACCTGACCAAGCTCGAATCGCGACCTTCCAAACGCGGGTTGGGGGATTACTGTTTTCTGATCGACCTCGAGGGGCACCTGGCTGACGAGGTGGTCGCCGATTGCCTCCGCGTCCTGCACGCCGAACTCGCCGACGTGAAGTTCCTGGGCTCGTACCCTGCCGCTGGCGATCATGGGCCGGCGGTACGCGCCCGGGCCGACATCGCCTGGCGCGAAGCCGACGCATGGGTGCGCTCGTTGCGATCACAGATCCGCCCGTCCTGAGCGGCGGTACCCTGGCGCCGGGGAGGGATGGCAGAGAGGACGAATGCGAGGCTCTTGAAAAGCCTTGGCCCAAAAGGCTCGTGGGTTCGAATCCCACTCCCTCCGCTCTCGTCAGTTCTGTGACATCGTCCCTGTTCGGCGACAGATCCCATGTCAGATCGCCCGACCGTCGAGTAAGCCGGATTCGAACCCTTGCGACGTCATCTTGGGGTTTCAGTTGCTCGGGCAAATGCCACGAATGCGCCCACGGCCACCGTGTGCAGGGGCCGTCGACCGCGACCGACCCTCCCGTGGCCCGCACAGCATCTGACAGGAGCGCCGACCAACGCCACAATGTTGGCCAGTGGACCGGCCCGAGACCCGCTACGTCACCGTCGACGACGCCGACGTCGCTTACCAGGTCGTGGGGGACGGTCCCATCGACCTCCTGTTCTGCTGGGGGTTCGGTAGTCACATCGATCTCGCCTGGGACGAGCCGACCGGCTATCCCGAGTTCTTCCGCAGACTGGCATCTTTCAGCCGGTTGATCCTCTTCGACCGTCGGGGCATGGGAGCCTCCGACGCGATCCCGGCCGGTGCCTTTCCGACTTGGGAAAGGTGGGCCGAGGACACGGGCGCCGTCCTCGAGGCCGTTGGCTCTGAGCACGCCGCCGTCTTGGCTGCGGTCGACGCCGGAGCGCTCTCCGTCTTGTACGCCGCGATGCACCCCGAGCGGGTGAGCGCTCTGATCCTTCTCAACAGCACCGCCCGGTACACGTGGAGTGAGGACTACCCGGCCGGTGCCTCACCCCAGACAGTGGAGACCCTCGTCCAGATGCTGGCAGCGACCTGGGGGACGCCGCAACTTGTTGCGGCCACCAATCCGGCTATGGCCGACAACGAGGAGTTCCTGTCCTCGGTGGCGAGGGTCCACCGTGCTGCGGCCACCCCCCGCACCGCCACGACACAGTTTCGCTACATCTTGGGCAATCTGGACGTTCGGGCGGCCCTCGGACTCGTGCAGGCCCCCACGCTGGTGCTCAACGTACGGGACAGCCCCCTGGTGCCGCTGAGCCAGGGGCGCTACATGGCCGAGCAGATCCCCGCAGCCGTGTTCGTCGAGCTTTCGGGTGGCGAGATCGGTGTCTCACCATCCCTGTACATCGTCGCTGACGAGATCGAGGAATTCCTCACCGGAGAGCGCAGCCTCGCCGACATCGAGCGCATCCTGGCCACGGTACTGTTCACCGACATCGTGGCGTCGACCGAGCGCGCGGCCTCGCTCGGGGACCAAGCCTGGCGACTGCTCCTCGACGCCCACGACCGAACGGTGCGTCAACAGCTCCGGCGCTTCCGCGGCCGAGAAGTCAAGACCACCGGTGACGGGTTCTTGGCATCATTCGATGGTCCGGCCCGCTCCATCCGTTGTGCCGAGGCCATCGTCGACGCCACCAAGACAGTCGGAGTCGACGTGAGGGTCGGACTGCATACCGGGGAGTGCGAGGTGCGGGGAGACGACCTGGGAGGACTGGCCGTCCACATCGCCGCCCGGGTCGGCGCGCTCGCCACGTCGGGCGAGGTCCTCGTCTCAAGCACAGTCAAGGACCTGGTGGCCGGGTCAGGGATCGAGTTTGGCGATCGCGGCGAGCACGACCTCAAAGGCGTGCCAGGCGTGTGGCGTCTGTTCGCACTGGCTCGCTAAGGTCTGGGCCCATCCCCTACAGCCCGAGCTACTCGAACGTCAGCTCCGACGCCTCGTCATCCCGATGCCCGGCAGAACGAGACGAGCTGGTCGGCAATCGGCGCGGTCCACGGAAGCTCTAGTCAAGCAGTTCAACAGCACGTCGACCCAGACCGAGAAGCGGAAGCAGCGCAACCGGAGGGTTTGAATACAGTCCCAGGCTCTCTGCTGTTGCCAAAAGCACAACGTTTAGGCTGGGGCAAGCTAAATCCACGCCGCAGGTATCGGATCTACGGCCGTCTCCGATGCGCTCGGTGAACTGCAAGCGAAATTCAAGATGGCCTGATCGACGTCCTCTTGCACCAGGTCGGCATTGATGGCGATCGCTGCTGCAGACCCGGCGCCGGCCGAGGTGATCACCTGAGCACGAGGATCGGCCACGTTGCCGGCTGCCCACACACCGGGCACGTTGGTCAGCCCAGTTACATCCACGACAGGGAAGCCGGCTTTCAGCTCGCAGCCCAGACCGGCCAGGAGGCCGTCGTCGTGGGGGCGGTTGCCGGGCCGCACGAACACCGCGGTCCGTGGGACCACTCGACCATCGGCCAGCTCGACTCGGGTCAGGCGGTCGTCCTCGACCACCAGGCTTACGACCTCACCGGATACGACCCGAATTCCCCGGGCCTCCAACTGGCGTTGTTCGCTTGAAGTCAGGTCATAGGTGTGGGCGAAGAAGACGACGTCGTCTGACCACTGCCGCACCAGGAGGGCGTGCTGCACTGAACCGGGGAGGGCTCCCAACACCCCGAGGGGCTGGTCGCGCACTTCCCACCCGTGGCAGTAGGGGCAATGCAATAGATCCCGGCCCCACCGCTGGCGCACCCCGGGAATGTCGGGTACTTCGTCACCGACTCCGGTCGCCATCAAAATCCGCCGAGCGGTCACGCTTCGTCCGCCGGACAGTCGAACAACGAAGCCGGGCTCGATCCCGCAGACTTGGTCGTTGACCAACTCCACGCCGTAGCCGGTCACCTCGTTGCGTCCCTCGGCCAGGAAATCAGCTGGCGGAACGCCGTCTCGGGACAAGAATCCCTGCATGTGAGCGGCGGGAGCGTTGCGGGGGGCACCGGCGTCGATCACCGCCACCCGACGACGGGCCCGGCCGAGCACGAGAGCTGCGCTCAAGCCGGCCGCTCCGCCGCCCACCACCACCACGTCGTACGCATCTTTGTTCAAGGCTGATCACCTGCTCTACATGAGGACAAACGACGCCTCATGTCTGGCTGTCCCAGCGTTCGTAATAGGGACGCACGCCGACAACCTTCGCCAGCGCCCACAGCGTCGGGAGCATGAGGTTCTGCACCCAAATGGGCGGAGTCGTCACCCGGCTCTCATGACGAAAGTGCCAGAAGGTGGCGCCGAGCTGGAGCGGGTTCCTAGGCGCTCCCCGCGGTGTGGTTTTGCCGTCGGTTGCCAGACCGGCCACCGCCTCGTGAAACTCCTTGGTCTGAAGTGCCGGACGGAGCTCGACCACCCCCTCGATCTCGACCGTGCCCACGTTTCCCTCGGAGTGACGGACGCCAGCGGGCACGACGACCGTCTCGCCTGCTCCCGCCGTGCGTTCCTCGCCGTTCACGGTGAAATGAGCTTCGCCCGATGTGACGATGAAGCGCTCCTCCTGGTGGGGATGGATGTGCTCGGTGATGATGCCGCCGGGCGCACTGCGCCAGTTGAAACGGACGAGCTCACCGCCGCTGTCCTCGGCCACAGACGTGTACTCGATCGTCTCGCCCGTGGCCGGGTTAAAGAAGGGTCGGAAGCTGGTCATTGGGTTTCCACCAGGGCCGAGATAACGACAGGGGCTGGAAGTGGCTTGGCCACGGGAGCCCTTCGACTTCCACGCAGGACCGCAGGTGACCACCAGGCACCGGAGCCGAGAAGCTTCATCACGGACGGCACGAGAACGCCTCGCACGACCGTGGCGTCGATGATCACGGCGAACGCCACGCCCAGTCCGAGCTCCTTCACGAACACCAGACGAGACAGCATCAAGGCGCCGATGGCCAGGGCCAGACAACAGGCGGCGGCGGTGACGATCCCGCCCGTCCGGTCTAGGCCGAGGGCGACGGACTCTCCGGGAGCGACCCCGACGTCATGCTCCTCCTTGATCCGGCCCAAGAGGAACACGCCGTAGTCCGTCGACAGCCCGAACACCACGGCCAGGATGATGATGAGCGACGTCGACTGCAGCGCCCCTGGAGAAGTGAATCCCAGGAGTTGTCGCAGGTGCCCCCACTGGAAGGCGAAGACGAGCATGCCGAAGGTGGCTCCGATGGTGAGTGTGTTCATCACCAGGGCCATCACCGGAAGCACCACCGATCGCGTCATGGCGAACAGCATCACCAGCCCGATGAGGACGATCAGCCCGAGCACGAGCGGGAGATGGGACCGGAGGCTCGACTGCAGCGTCAGGAACGACGCCGTCTGACCGACAACCGTCACCTGACCGGGCCCGGGGAGCGCCTGCAGTGCTTTCACGGTACGTTGGGCGGCGGGCGACAACGGCGCCGTTGTCAGGGCGACGTTCGATTCCCACAGGGACCCTCCCGCGTGCTCGAACGGCGAGACGGCCTTGACCCCCGGTATGGCAGCCGCCGACGCCGCATACGAGGCGAGACTCGTAGACGTCACGTGGGTAGCGTCGACCACGAGCCCCGCCGGCGCCTCGGAGAAGCCAGCGAACTTGGTTTGCACCAGCTGGTAGGCGGCGCCGGCGGAGCTGCTCGAGGGCAAGGCGCTGGCATCGCCACCGGTGAACGAGACATGCAGGAACGGAGCGGCGAGGAGCACCAGCACCACGACCGCCGCCGTGGCCCAGATTGCCGGTCGGCGCATGACCCGTGTGGCCAGCCCGTACCAGCGACCTGTCGCATCCGCCTCGGCGGGGGCCGAGGGGTGGTACCGCCGCGACGGAGCGCTGATGCGCTCGCCGTAGATGGTCAGGAATGAGGGCAGGACCAACAGGGCGAAGGCGCCGGCGGCCAGGACGACGATGGCTCCGGCGATCCCCATGGAGTAGACGAAGCGTTCCGGGAATACGGCCAGGGTGGCCATGGCTCCGGCGATGGTGATCGAACTGAAGAGCACGGTGTGCCCCGCCGTGCGTCTGACGGTGGCCAACACCTCGTCCATCGAGGCCTGTCGATGGAATTCCTCGCGGAAACGGGACACGATGAGAAGGCTGAAGTCGACAGCGAGTCCTAGGCCCAGTGCTATGACCAGGTTGAGCGCGAAGACCGACAGTGGCACGGCCAGCATGACGAGACCCATGACGCCCAGGGTCACGGCGATGGCGAAGACGGCCCCGATGAGCGGGATGGCGGCTGCCCGCAGTCCACGGAACACGAAGAAGAGCAAGAGGATAAGGAAGGGCAGCGCGATGAGTTCGGCATGGCCCAGGTCCTTGGACGAGACCGAGGCGATCTGGACATCGGCCACGGTGGGACCGCCCAGCCAGGCGTTGTCCTTCAGCGACGGGTCGGCAGCGAAGGCGCTCTCGAGCGCGGTGACCGCCTTCTGCTCGTTGACGGCACCGACCGTGGCCACGACGACGGTGAGCGTTCCGTCACCGGAGATCATGGACCGGTCACCGGTGTTGGCATAGTCGACGACGTTTCTGACCTCGGGGCGCGCCCTGAGGAGGCCCACCACGGTGGCCACCCGAGCCGGCAGCGGAGACGCCACTCCGATCGGCGTCGACGTGCGCACGACGACCTCGTATCCCTCCTCGGGATTGGCGCCGGTGACCCGCTGGAGCTGGTGCTGGGCCAGCACCACGGCGGAGCCGGGAGCGTCGTAGTCGCTGAGCGAGGAAGTCAGGTGGGAAGAGGCGATGCCCCCGCCGGCCAAGCCGAGGAGGGCGATGATCCCGGCGGCCCAGAGGACCATCTTGGACCGCCGACGTCGCTCGACGGTCGGGCCGTGCGAAAGCGAGGATTGACGATTCATGACGTCCCCGTTCCTCGGCGAACACCGGGGTCTGGGGCGACGTCGTTTGTCTGAATCCCCCTGCGGGGGGATTGGCGTGGCACGGACTGTACTCCGGAGGGCGTAATTCCACCTAGAGCTTCTTGGTTGGTGGCCCGGGTGTTCATCAGGCTGAAACAGGCCATCTCGGTCACGCCCCACCGCACGCAACGGATGCGTGGCTCAGGAGATCAGTGGCGGTGGGGGTATCGGTTCCCTCTTCCGGGATGAGGAGCCATCCGGCGACGTACAGAGGGATGGCCATCCCACCGAAGAGGCAGAGGGCGATGAAGCCGACCCGGACAACGGCGACGTCGAGGTCGAAATACTCGGCGAAACCCGATGCGACGCCGCCCAGGATGCGCCCATTGGAATGGCGGCGAAGCCTGCGGCGACCTTCGGTGGTGGTGTGAGTGTTTTCTGTGGTCATGGTTTACTCCCGGCATTCGGAACCGCTTTGTGAGCGGTGCTCTTGGTTATAGAGCATTGTTCGCACACTACCCCGGCCAAGTCAAGAGCACTGCTCACAAATAGTTGTCAATGCTCTCAAAGTGTGCGATGCTGGGCTCATGAGAGCCACCGGAGTCGTGCAGAACGCCCGTGAACGGGTCCGGACGGCCGTAAGAGCCGACATCGTGGCCGAGGCCCGCCGCCAGTTGGCCGTCGAAGGTGCCGCAGCGTTGTCGCTACGGGCCGTCGCCCGCCAGCTCGGCATGGCGTCTTCGGCGATGTACCGCTACTTCCCGTCGCGCGATGAGCTCCTCACCGCCCTCATTGTCGAGGCCTACGACGCCCTGGGTGAGGTCGCCGAGGCCGCCGCGGCGACGGGTGGGGGGTCGTTCAAGCGTTTTCGGACGGTGTGCCGAGCCATTCGCGGGTGGGCCCTCGAACACCCCCAGGAATACGCCCTCCTGTATGGATCACCCATTCCCGGATACCAGGCCCCGGGGCTGACCGTTGGTCCAGCCAGTCGGGCGACGCTCGTCCTGACCGGGATCGTGCTCGACGCTCACCGCGCCGGAGAGCTCAGTCTTCCCGAAGACCCACCCCTCTCCAGGGCTATGGCCGGCCAGGCGCGCCCGATCGGACAGTTGGCAATGCCCGGAGTCCCCCTGCCGATCGTCGCTCGAGCGTTGGTGGTTTGGTCCGACCTGTTCGGACAGATCAGCTTCGAGCTCTTCGGACGCCTCGACGACGTCGTGGGGGATACGGAAGTGCTCTTCGAGTACTCCGTCACGGTAAGTGCCGGCCTGCTCGGTATGCCGTTGCACAACGCTCCCCGCAATGGCTGACCGTTCAGGTCGACCACAATCCGAGGCGCGGCCGACATGTGTGGGTCATCAACCCGCGTTCAGTCGAGGTATGCGATCAGGTCCAGAAGCTTCTTTAGGCCTGGGGAGGGTTTGAATAGTCCCCGGCTCTCCGCCGTTGGTCACAACGTTTGGGCTGTTCAGTACCCTGATTTGGTGACGTATCGCCAGGGATCCCGCTGACACTCCAGATCTGGCCGGCTTTGGCGAGACGCCGGCCCGGGACAGCTGTGGTGTGTGGTTGGATGGTCTTGTCCCGTTTCACTGACGACGTCACCAACATGTCAAGCAATAGCGCGCTGCCCTCTTAGCGGGTGGCCCGTGATGCCGTTCGCGAATACCAGGTGGTCGTCCTCAGTTGCCGAGCGTTCGTCTCATGCGTTCAGCACCGCTCGCAATAGGCAACACCGAGGGTCCGTCGGACGGCAAGTTATGACCATCGAACTGGCGGTCTGTGGCAGGCTGACGTCTGTGGATGCCAGCGACGAACGCGACCGTCTGGCAGCGCGGCCTCTGGCCCGGGAACGTTCGAAATTGTTCGACCATCAAGCCGAGGCCTACGACCGGTTCCGGCCGAGCTATCCCGATGCGGTGATCGATGAGTTGCTCGGTCCGGTGCCTGCGGGCCTGGACGTTCTCGACGTGGGTTGTGGCACGGGGATTGCTTCACGGCAGATTGCCCAGCGCGGCGCCAAGGTGCTGGGGGTGGAACTCGCTCCACGAATGGCGGAGATCGCCCGCGGACATGGGGTCGACGTGGAGATTGCGGCCTTCGAAGGCTGGGACGCAGCTGGTCGCACCTTCGACCGGGTGACTTCGGCGCAGGCCTGGCACTGGCTCGACCTGCCTATCGCCACCGCTAAGGCGGCCTCTGTGCTGCGGCAAGGCGGCAAGCTTTGTCTGATCTGGAACGCCGGGTGTCAGCCCGATGATCTGGCCGATGCTCTCGAGGAGGCGTACGCGAGTGTCGTGCCGCGCCGCGGCCACCGGCTGTTCCGGGGGTATGCGGCCAACCGCTCATCCGACGTGAAGACCGGGCTCGGCTCGGAGATCGACGCCGTCTCAGCGATGCCCGACTTCGGTGCGCCGACAGAGAGGTGGTTCCCATGGACGCGGGCCTACCAACGGGATGAGTGGCTGAGCCAGCTTGTCTCACGGAGCGACCACGCCGCCCTCGAACCAGAGGTCCGAGACCGCCTGTTCGAAGCCATCGGGGCGGCGATCGACGATCACGGCGGCTCGTTCCTCATGAACTTCGAGACCGTCCTGATCACCGCGACTCGGCTGGGCTAGCCGCAGGACCGGGGGTCAGCGGCATCATGGCACCTGTGGCCGCGTAATGGCACAGGGGGTCTGCCTACTCGAACGCTCTGAAGACCGATTCATAGATACGCTCCGGCAGCGGGTCCTACTCGGTACTGATCTTCTCGAGCCTCTCCAGGCTGGCCGTCATGGACTCACGTACCGAATTGGTCCCGTTGATCCACGCGCCGCCATCACGTAGGAGGTCCTCTGGCAGGGGGCCGTAGTCAAAGACCTCGGTGACGACGGTGGCGTCGTCACCGTCTGGAGTGAGGATGTAGCCCCAGCGGTAGCCCGCAGGAATTCCGACCTTGGATGGATCATCACCCTCAGCCCGAGAAGGGTCTCCGGGAGCCGGTTCCCAAAATATGCGCCGATCTGGCTCGAACTCCACCACATAGTTGAGCATGAGGTAGTCGTCTCCGAGCCGATGCATCCTCATGGTGAAGGTGTCGCCCACGTCGGAGATGGGACGGTCGAGGACGGCTCCCCGGAGCATGTCGGATCCGTCGAAATCCACGTGACGTTGCGGATTCGCCAGGATCTTGAAGATGAGGGCCGCCGGTGCACCGATTCTGCGTGACACTTCGACCGGCTTGCTTTCTTCTGCCACGGTCCAGTCCTCTCTTTCTCTCCGCCTCTGCACTCTGTGTCTGCTCTACCGAGCGCACGTCAGTGGTTTCATACAGTTGGACGTTGCAGGTCCCGCGAATTCATTCATCGGTCAGAAATCACATTCTGACCGATTCGAGGTATCCCGCTTTGACAGTGTTGTCAGCAACGTGGAGCATGCCCCCGAAAGTGCCGTCAGGTGACGCTCGCGCTTGCAAGCACCAACCCGGTTTCGAGAACGCTCGTGGTGAACGAGGAATGCCCAAAGTGCCGGGCCCGGTGGGCGGTCGGGTCCGCAGGTCGAGGCGTCGGAACCGACGCATATTCGGAATCCCGTACGCATCATGTATCCGTCTGGCCCGGGCTGGACCTGCCGATGCCGGTGACCGGCACTGAGACGCGGCAGCGCAGTGTTCGCGGCCGAGAGCGTTACCGCTCAGGTCGGTCATCATCCTTGGATTCAGCCGGTCGACGCAATGACCTCGCTAAGCGCCTCCAATGGTGACCTCCAACCGAGTGTTTGTCGAGGACGCCCATTGAGTTGCCGGGCGACCTCGTCGAGGTGTCGCTCGCTGTGCACCGAGAGGTCGGTCAGCTTGGGGAAGTACTGGCGGAGCAACCCGTTGGTGTTCTCGTTCGAGCCTCGCTGCCAAGGGCTCTTCGGGTCGCAGAAGTAGACCTGGACTCCGGTGTCAACGGTGAATCGGTGGTGCTCGGCCATCTCCTTGCCGCGGTCCCAGGTGACGCTGCGGCGGAGCTCAGCGGGGAGGGTGAGGATCTTCTCGCTCATCGCGGTCCGCACGGCCTCGGCTGTGTTCTTCTCGAGCTTGAGCAGCATGACGTAGCGGGTCGAACGTTCGACAAGCGTGCCGATGCAGGTCTTCCGGGTCCCCATGATCAGGTCCCCTTCCCAGTGGCCCGGCACCGCCCGGTCCTCGACTTCGGCTGGTCGTTCGCTGATGAGGACCATGCCCGGAATGACGCCTTTTCCAGTGGGAAGGGTCTTCTTGGGTCGTCGAATGGCCCTTCCACTTCGAAGGGCCCGGTGGAGTTCCTGACGCAGAGCGCCCCTGCCTTGGACGTAAAGCGACATGTAGATCGTTTCGTGGGACACCCGCAGCTCCGGATCGTTTGGGTACTCCAAAGCCAACCACTTTGAGATCTGGGTAGGGGACCAGTTGAGCTGGAGTTTCTCATCCACCAAACCCTGCAGACGCTGGCATTTGGCCAACTTTGCAACCTTGGGACGCCGAGCTTGTCGCAGCGCCCGTTGATCAGCCCGGCAAGCCCGGTATCGCCGTCTGCCGCCGTTGCGCTCCACTTCGCGAGACACCGTCGAGGGCGACCGTCCAATCTGAACTGCGATGGCTCGCATCGTCTGGCCGGCACACAGACCACGGGAGATCTCCTCGCGCTCAACGAGGCTGAGGGCTCGGGTGGAGCGACAACGGGGGCTGGGCCGCACTCCTCCGGTTGTGAGCTGCATCTTGCGGATGGCGCTCGGATAGCGCCCAAAATCAACGGAGATCGAGTTGACGGATTCTCCGCTCTGGATCCGATCCCAGATCTCGTTCCTCTCGGCGTGCGTGAAACGCCGCGGATCCCTCTTTCTCCTGGCCATCGCACCTCCCGGTCTCTGTCAGCATTTGCTGCTCAGAGAGGTGATGCAATGACCGGCTGAATCCAAGTCCGGCCCCTGACACCCAGCGCATCACCGGCCAGTACGGGGCGGTGGGCTCGGCCCCGACCGGGCGCATGACAGCGCGATACCGAGCGGCGATCGTGGAGATCATCTGCTGGCGCCTGGATGGGGTCGCGATGGTCGATCGAGTTGGCGGCGACAATTCCCTGAGCGACGTGAGCGTCAATGTCCTAGGCTCCGACTGGAACCCGGCGAGAAGGAGCATACGGTGGGAGCAAAAGAGAATATTGAAATCGTCCGGAGGGGCTACGAGGCATTCCAAAAGGGCGACCTCGCCGCTTTCGACGACCTCCTGGCTGACGATTGCGTGTGGCACGTTCCTGGCCGAGGCCAGCTAGCGGGAGATAAGAGGGGCCGTAAGGCCACTGTTGAGTACTACGGCCAGCTCGGGGTGATTAGCGAAGGCACCGTCAAGGTCGAGCTGCAAGAACTGTTGGCCAATGATGACACTGTGGTTGGTCTGCACAGTGTTTCCGCGGCGCGAGGAGGCAAGTCCGTCGAGACCACAGTGGCGCTCGTCTTTCACATCCGAGGTGGCCGCATCACCGAGGCACGGGAGCATTCGTTCAACCTCTACGGTTTGGACGAGGTCTTCTCGTAGTTCGCCCAACCTAGGGCTGAGGAAGCCACATCCGAGGCACGCCCAACGTGCCGTTCCCGATCGTGGGCCAGGCTACTAACCGTGGCACGCTGGGCAGCTCGGTATTCGGCGCGGTCGCCGGGGGTCCCGCACGCATCGTGTATCCCTGTGACCCACCGTGGAAGTGCCTGATTCATGATTTCGGTGACGCATGGGCTTCGGCTCTAGCGTCTCGGGAGCTCGGCGGGCTGGCTCTGGAAGTGCCTGCCGCCTGAGGGTTGGCTTCTCGGAACGAAGTGCCAGCCGCCGGGTTCCTTGGCCACGGCGTGGCTCGAAAGAGGCGAGCACACAGATTTCATCAGGAGTGCCCGTCGTGGCTCCCCAACTCATAGAGGGAGGAACACGATGGTGCTCATCGGCATCGATCCCCACAAGGCAACACACACGGCGGTGGCGGTCGACAACGAGGAAACAGCGCTCGGCGAGCTGACGGTGAAGGCAGACCGTCACCAGGTCGAGCGGTTACTCAAATGGGCTATCGAGTACCCCCATCGCCGCTGGGCTATCGAGTCGGCCAACGGGCTCGGGTTCCTCTTGGCTCAGCAGCTCGTCGCCGCGGGCGAGGACGTCGTCGATGTCCCACCGACCTTGGCGGCGCGGGTCCGGGTTCTCGGCTCGGGCAAGTCGCAGAAGAACGATCCCAACGACGCCTTGTCCACGGCCATCGCCGCTCTACGGGCGAAGAGGTTGCGCACCGTCGTCGCTGAGGACCACGGGGCGATCCTGCGGCTGCTCGCAGACCATCATCGCGATCTGGGATCGCTCCGCACCCAGGCCATCTGCAGGCTCCATGCCCTCTTGCGCTGCTTAGTGCCTGGTGGGACGCGTATTCGGCTATCGGCCGACGGAGCCGCCACGGTGTTACGCCGCGTGCGCCCGACCAATGGGGTCGACGTCGAACGAAAGCGCCTTGCGCTCGGTCTTGTGAGCGACACAAGACGCCTCGATTCCGAGATCGCCGCGTCGAAGGCACGCATCGTCGCGGCGGTGGCGGCCTCGGGCACAAGTGTGACCGAGCTCTACGGCGTCGGACCTGTGGTGGCCGCCTTTCTTATCGGCCACAGCGGAGACATGCGACGCTTCGCCAACCGGGACCACTACGCCTCCTATAACGCAACGGCTCCCGTCGAGGCGTCAAGCGGCCCCAAAGTGCGTCACCGGCTCAATCCCCGGGGCAACCGGCGGCTCAACCACGCCATCCACATGATCGCCATTGTCCAGATCCGTCACCAGACCGAGGGGCGGATGTATTTCGATCGCAAGGTGGCCGAGGGTAAGACCACCAAAGAAGCCCTGCGCTCCCTCAAGCGTCAGATCTCGAACGCTGTCTATAGACAACTTCTCATCGACTCGAGCAGTTGACATAGCGGACCCGGGAGGGCAAGTAGGGGCGACTCCTATGGCCAGCGCGACCGGCTCACACCCTGATACCGGCTCTTCGGTTCGGCCACTTCCCGGATCCTGCACAACGATACGCCCGGCCGGCGGCCGGCGCTTCAGCGCGCCCAAAATGCCCCACTTGACAGAAAGAGGCTTCGATATCGGTGAGCCGGTTCCCTCAAATGACAAGGGTCAACCGTCCGGTATCGCCACGATGTCGCGCTTGCCTCCGAGAGGAGTGGTGGAAGGTCCTCGACCGTTTGGCTCCGAGATTTGTGATTTGAGACCCGAGACGAAAATTAGGCTCTAGCGGAGTTGCGGGATCGATCCGATCCGGCCGGTAGCCAGGTGTCGCCCGCCACCCCTTGGGTGCCGGAACCTCATCCGAAGCCTGCACCGGTCCCTCGACCAGGCATCTCCGCTCTGGAAAGGCCCTTCAACGGGCGATTGCGTCGGTGACCTCGTTGAGCAACGGACGGCCGTCGAGGTACCGATCGAGGTTCTCCTTGAAGAGCTCGGCCTGCCGAGCGAGGCGACCGACGCCGCCGGCCGCGTTGTGCGGGGTGACGCGGATCGACGGATGGGACCAGAAGGGGTGGTCCGCGGGAAGCGGTTCGCTACGGAAGACGTCCAAGATGGCGGCTGACAGGTGGCCGGAATCGAGACTCTCGATCAGGGCATCGTCGTCGACCAGCAACCCCCTGGCCACATTGACGAGCACACTTCCTGGTTTCATCCGAGCGAGGAAGTCGGCGTCCACGAGGTCGGCCGTCCCGGGCGTGGCCGGGGCGGCGAGGACGACCACGTCGGCGAGCCCAACCACCTCGTCGAGCTGGTCGGGGGGGACGGTTCGATCGGTCGGATCGATCGGCGACGGGTGCCGTCGGCATCCGATCACCTCCGCCCCGAAGGCTCGTGCTCGGTGGGCGACGTTGGTGCCGATCCCTCCGAGCCCCACGATCACCCACGTCGAGCCCGAGACCTCTCGCCAGTCGTGGATCCGCCAGCGGCGCGCCAACGCCTGGTTCCGCCACTGCGCGGCGTCCTGGAATTCGTCGAGCACGGCGCGCATCACGAACTCGGCGATGGGCAGACCATTGACGTGGGCGTTGGTGACCCGAACCCCTTTGGCCACCAGCGCGGCGAACACCGGATCCTCGTACCCGGCGGCCGGAGACTGGAACCAGCGGAGACTCGAACTGTCGACCATGAAGGAGAAGAAGGCAACGAGCGGGGCCCCGTCCCGGAACAGATCCGAGGTTCCCCATGCGACGTCGGGGTGCGCGTCCTCGCGAGCGATCGAGGTGCCCACTCGGTCGCACAGACCCCCGTCGACGTTCATCAACAACCAGTCGACCCCGGGTCGATCGAGCTGGGCGCCGAACGACCGGTGTGCCACCGCCGTCAGGAGAACGAGCATGACCCAAGTTAACCGCCATGGGGCCGGGGTAAAGTGGTGATGCCGTATGCGAAAAGAGTCTTCTCATATCGCCGCGTCGGTCTGTCCCGCGGACTGATCCCGACACCCCTCGCGGCTGGTCGGATGGTTCCTCTAACAAAGAGTTGATGCCGTGAGGCAGTGTCTGGCGGGGTGAGTACAGTGCCAACAAAGGAGACGAGCCAATGACCGAGCACGGGAGTGACATCGACCGAAGCCAAGAGTGGGAATCCTTGAAGGCCGACCACCTTCGCCCCCTGGGCGAACGACCGGCGTCATCGGCCAGGGGCCTGCACCACTTCGCCCTACTCTCCAGTGATGTCGAACGGACCATCGCGTTCTACCAGGACGTCCTCGAGTTTCCCCTGGTCGAACTGTTCGAGAACCGCGATTACCGCGGGTCCACGCATTTCTTCTTCGATGTCGGCCACGGTAATTATCTGGCGTACTTCGACTTCCCCGGCCTCGACCTCGGAGAGTACCGCGAGGTCCTCGGAGGCCTCCATCACATCGCCATCTCGGTCACTCCCGAGCAATGGCAGCGCCTCGTGGCCAAACTGGAAGCGGCCGGGACCGAGACACACATCGTCAACGGATCCTCCGTCTACTTTGCGGGTCCCGACGGCGAACGGCTCGAACTGCTCTCGTTCCCACTCAACGACATGTACGGGACGGTCGTCGCCTGAGTCGCCTGTCGGAAAGGCCGGGCCTGCCGTTGCCTCAGCAGAACGTGGGCAAGCTCCCGTGACACACTGTGGCCATGAACGAAAGCGCCATCGACCGATTCTGTGACGCCATCGCCGCCGCCGACATGGGCGAGGCGGATGTCTTCTGCGAGGACGTCGTGCTCGACGCGACCGTGCCCAACTGGCATTTTGTCCGCCGCGGACAAGAGGCCGTCCGGGACGAGCTGTCGGGTTGGTACGCCGACTCGGGCCGGTTCGACACCCTCCGACGCACACCGCTGCCCGATGGGGAGCTCGTTGCCTTCGACCTGACCTGGGTCGAGGGCGGCGTGCCCCATGCCTGTCGGCAGGCCCACGTCCTTGCACTGCGCGACGGCCTGATCGCCCAGGACACAGTGTGGTGCGGAGGGCGATGGCCGGCGTCACTGCTCGCCGATATGGAAGAGGCGCAGCGCGCCGCCGATCAGGCCTCGGACGGTGTTGGCACCTGAGCGGTCAGTGGCCTCCTCGGTCGAGGAGCTTCTGGCCGGCGCCACCCGGCGGGAGGCCATGATCACGGCTGATTCGAAGTCGGGGGCCCGCTTCGAACGGGTCACCATCGACGGCGAGCCTCACGTCGTGAAGTACCTCCACGTCGACGACGACTGGATCATGCGCTCCACCGGAGACCTGGCTTGTCGGCCCCTGACCGTGTGGCGGGTGGGCATCCTCGATCGCGTCCCGTCGTGCATCGACCACGGCGTGGTGGGCGCAGCCACCGGACTCGGGCGCAATGGCTGGGGAGCAGCTCTCCTCATGCGCGACATGTCGCCCTGGCTGGTCCCCGAGGGCGACGAGGCGGTGCCCCTCGACCAACACCTCCGCTTCCTCGAGCACATGGCCACCCTGCACGCCGCGTTCTGGGGCTGGCACGACACGGTGGGCCTCACGCCCGACCTGCACCGCTTCACCGAGTTCAGTCAGGACAACATGGCCTGCGAGGGAGCGCTCGGATGGCCCGACGTTGTACCGCGACTCATCATCGACGGATGGAAGCGGTATCCCTCGGTGGCCCCCCAGGTGGCCGATGCCGTACTGGCCCTGACGGCCGATCCCACGCCGCTGGCCGGTGCCTTGCACTCGTGTCCTCGCACCTTCCTCCACGGCGACTGGAAGATGGGGAACCTGGGCAGTCGCCCCGATGGCACCACCGTGCTCCTCGACTGGGCCATGCCCGGTGAGGGTTGCCCGACCCTCGAGCTGGCCTGGTACCTGGCCATCAACGCCGCCAAGCTCCCACTGTCGAAAGAGGACTCGGCGGCTGCCTATCGGGTCGCCCTGGAGTCGCAGGGTGTTCCGACCACCGCCTGGTGGGATCGAGCCCTCGACCTCGCCCTCTTGGCCGGCTCGGTGTGGTTCGGCTGGGAAAAGGCGCTCGGTGGCCCTGGTCCCGAGCTGGCGTGGTGGGTCGAGCGAGCCGAAGCGGGGCTGGCTCGGCTGTGAGCACGAACGTGCCGTACTCGACGCCCGAGGCGTGGTCGGGGGGCGCCGAGGCCGTCTACGAGTTGCTCAGCCGGGCCGCGCTGGCAGAACACGCCGCCGACTTGTCGGGAAAGCGCGTTCTCGACCTCGGTGCCGGTGCCGGGGCGACGTCGCGAGCGGTCGCCGCGGTCGGAGGCCGGCCGCTCGCACTCGACGCGTCCTGGCCGATGCTCCACCACCGCCGAGCATGGCGGCCTCCGGCGCTCGTGGCCGACGCGTGCGCCCTTCCCCTTGGGGATCGCACTGTGGGTGCCACGGTGGCCATGTTCGTGCTGTCGCACGTGGCCGATCCCGTGGCGTTGCTGCGCGAGGCCGGGCGGGTGACGGCGACGGGCGGCGCTGTCGTGGTGGCCTCTTTCGCCAGGACCGAGCCGCGCCCGGCCGTGTCGGTGATCGTGGAGGAGCTGCTCCTGAGCCGGGGCTGGGTGGCCCCACCCTGGTTCCGTGTCCTCAAAGACGAGCGAGAGCCAACGGTGGCGGATCCCGAGCGATTGGAGTTCATGGCGCACTCCGCCGGCCTCCGCTCGCCGCTGGTGGCGACGCGGCGCATCGACACGGGGATCGAAGACCCTGCCGACCTCGTTGCCTGGCGACTGGGCTCCCCGGGGGTCGCTTCGTTCGTTGCCGCCATGGCCACTGTGGAGCGGGAGAAGCTACGGTCCGACGCCGTCGAGAGCCTGGGGCCCACGCCTCGGCCCCTCGTGCTCGACCTGCGCGTCCTATCAGGTCAAGCCACGGCGGCCCGTCGAAGCGCCTCGGTGTAGGGCTCGGCGGCGCGCCGGCGTGGACGCGTAGTTCGGCCACGTCCGACCACTGATCGACACCGAACGTCGAGGGCGGTTTCGGAGTTCCTTAGCGAATCGTGCCGGCGCCGGGGATCAGCGGCAGATCGAGCGCAGTGACCCAGCCCGGCGGCCGGTCGTTCACCGCTGGTACGGCGTTCAGTGCTCGAAGCCCGGTGGCGAGGCAGCCGGCCGCAGCGGCATCCCGCCCACTCCCGTCGGTGAACCGGAACGCCGTCTCCTGGGTGATCGACGGCGATCCGTCGATCTCGACCCGATAGACGTCGTCCTGAGTACCGCGTCGCCAATCGGGGGCGGCGTCGGTGCCCACCCGGTTGATGTGTTCGAGGCCGATGCGGGTCTCAGCCGCCCAAGATGCCGTTGATGGTGAATCGGATGGCGGCCACCTTCCCCGGCTCGATGATGCCCTTGGCCGTTGTGATCGGTTTGTCGGTGACCCATTTCTCCCAGGTGGTGGTGATCCGGTCGAGCTCGATGCCCACAGCATGGGCGATCATCGGTACGGTAGCGCCCCACGACATGACGAGGATGTCGGTGTGCTCGAGCAAGGGAGTGAATTCGGGCGACCGGCCGATGCCCATCTCCTCCTCGTAGTCGCCCTCGTAGTTGATGTAGTCGAGGATCTCGAGCGCCTTCACGCTGCGGACCTCGCCGCAAAGCCCCATGAGGGTCATGGGGAAGAGATCGTTGGCGAAGCCCGGGTCGATGCCCGTGGTGAAGCACGACGCCTTGCCCTCCTGACAGGCCTCGGTGATGGGATCGACCCACGATGGCGGATTCTGGGCCATGGCGGGCCAGACCCACGGCGTCATGGCCGTCGAACAGACGTCGATTCCCGCTCGAAGGAACGTGCCCATGAGCGCGATGTTGTCGGCGGCGTGGGCGGCGGTCGGTCCATAGTGAACGAGGGCGTCGGGTCCGAGCGACGATCAGGGCGTCCACGTCGTCGGTGGCGGTGATGCCGACGGTGCCGATGCCGCAGATCTCGCCGACGTCACGACCAACCTTTTCGGGGGCGCTGACGCCCACGCCGACCAGCTCGAACGCCGGGTGCCGAACGATCTCGGGGATCACCATTCGGCCGACGAAGCCGGTGCCCCAGACGACCACTCGCTTGGACGGCGCCGGTCATCGCAGCAGCTCGCCGGCATTCACGAGCAAGTACTGCCCCGTAACCGCTTTGGCGTGGTCGGAGGCGAAGAACGCCGCCACGTCGGCTACCTCGCCGTCCTCGGTCATCCGCCGGAGCGGGAAGTCGGCGACCAGCTCTTGGAGGACCTCTTCCTCGGTCCGGCCTTGCTGTCGGGCGGTCCCGGACACGTACAGCTGGACGTTCGGGCCCCACATCCACGAGGGGATCACCATGTTGCACCGGATGTTGTCCGGTCCGAGCTCGTCCGCCAGGTAGTAGATCGTCGTCAGCAGGGCGCTCTTGGAGGCGGCGTAGCCGGCCTGTGGCATGGCCGGCTTGAACATGGACTGCGAGCCGATGAACACGACCGAACCGCCACCGCTCTCCTTCATGGCCTTGGCCACCGGCCGCAGCAGGGTCGAGCGCGCCGAGCACGTTGGTGTCGAACGCCGCCCGCCAGTCGTCGAGGTTCAGGTCGTAGAGGCCGCCCCAGGCGTGCTCGAACGCCGCCACCTGGATGAGGGCGTCGACCGAGCCGAAGCGCTCCTGCGCCAGTTGCACGAGGGCCGCACAGGAGTCGGGATCGGTGATGTCGGTGGCCCGGTGGGCGATGCGCTCGCCCGCCGGGGTCGAGGCTCGGCTGCGGCATTCGCCAGCTCGTCCTTTCGACGGGCGGCCAGGACCACGTTGGCCCCGTCGCGCAAGCGCACTGGCGGCGCACTCCCTCCCGAGCCCAACGCCCACGCCGGTCACGAGCACGGTCTTTCCGTCGAGAAGCACGACCCTTCTTCTATCGGTTCAACCGGTCGGTCTGCATCTTCGGGACGACTCGGGCCACCCCGGGTGGCCACGGTGCATGCTGTGGGCCCCTGGCGGACCTGCTCGGCGGGGAGGGAGCCGGGCGATCAGGGAGGTGGCTGTTCCAGCGTGGCGTTGTCGGGGATCTGGTCGGCGCGCAGCTGGCCCATGACGAACTGCGCCGTTGCTGCGCCGTCGACGACGATGGTCTGGCCGCTGACGTAACTAGCCAGATCCGACGACAGAAACACCACCACCTTGGCAATCTCGTCGGGCTCACCCATGCGTCCGAGAGGCGCTCGACTCCGCTGAGGTGTGGCGGTCGGTGCTTGCCGCGCAGCCGCTCGACAACGCGAGGGGTGGCAATGGCACCGGGCGCCACGCTGTTCACGCGAATACCTGCGGGCGCCAGCTCGATCGCCATCGACCTGGTCAGTGACATGATCCCTGCTTTGGCCGCGCCGTAGGGTGCATGAAACGGTGCCGACGCCAGACCACTCACCGAGGAGACGGCGACAATGGTGCCCCCGCGGCCCTGGTCCACGAGTTGACGACCGGCAGCACGCCCCAGGTTGAAGAATTGCCGCATTACCGAATCGAGGCTGTAGTCCCAGTCGTCGTCGGTGAGATCGACGACCTGACCCCATCGGATCTCACCGATCACGTCGACCACGACGTCGAGGCCCCCGAATTCCGAAACGGTCTGCGCCACGACCCGTTCTGCATCCGACGGTAGCCGGAGGTCGGCTTGGACGGCGGTGGCCCGTCGCCCCTGCCAGCAGATCTCGTCGACCACCGCTGCCGCCCGGTCCCCGTCGAAGTCGACACAGGCAACCGCGGCGCCAGCCTCAGCCAATCCCAACGCGCACGACCGACCCAGACCCGGCCCCGAGCCCGCCACGAGCGCCCGCTTGCCCTCCAAGCCCAGCTCCAACAAGGCGTCCGTCCTCGATCGTTCAGCGACTAGGGCGCTGCCGCCCCTGCGTGATTGACCGCGTCGTTGCGGTCACCGAATCCGACGATGTCGACCACTCGACCGCCGCTCACGGTGAGCACTTGCCATCGCAGCGCCACTCCGCCCCGCTCCCGGGCCTCCTGAGTGCCGCGCACCGTCATCCCGACAAGGATCCGGTCACCGAGAACGACGACCTCGGAAACATGTGCCCGTGCCCCGGACTCCCTTCCCCGCAGGTACCAGGCGAGGACCTGGTCTCTGTTCTTGCAGCCTGGCGCGTCGGGTGGACCCCAATGGACGTCAGGGTCGAGAAGGTCACGAAAGGCTGACAGGTCGGCCGCCTCCAGGGCGATCCGGACCTGTTGGGCAAGAGCTTCCACGTCTCGCTGCTGTTCGGTCATCGGCTCACTCCTCGGGTGTTTCAGCTACCCAGGATCCTCTGCGCTCTAGCTTGCACGTTACCGTTCGGCCTCGGGTCGGACCGCCCGGGCCTGGCGTGGTCAGGCGTAGGAGGTCTTGGAATCGCTGAACCGGAACTTGACGAGAGAGGTGACGGCGAAAACGGCGCTCATCGACAGGAGGACTGCAGTTGGGAAAATCACGGCTGACGCGCCGCTTCCGTCAAGGATGACCGAGCGGAACCCTCTCATCGCCCAATAGGTGGGAGTCACTGGCGCGATTGCGTGCGCCCAACCGGGGAGCACGTTGATGGGGACAAGAGCGCCGCCGATGGCCCCGAAGAGGACGAGGCCACCGAACGCCATGGCATTGGCTTGCTGGAGCGTGTGACAGAGCGCAGTCACAAGAACGCCGAGCAGGACGAGACAGAGCGCAAAGGCGAGCACGATGGGGACGAGTGCCAGAGCTGGTCCGCGGATGTGGAGGTCAAGGAGCGGCGTCCCGATTGCAAAGATGATGACGAACTGGGCCACCGACACTGCCATGCGTGGGAGGGCTTTGCCCGCGATGATCTCGGCCGAGCTGGCTTGGCTGGCGCGGAGCCGCTCCCAGGTGTTCCATCCATACTCGGAGAAGAATGCGAAGCTTGTCATGCCGACGATGTAGAACCCGTTGAGAACAGCCTCTCCGGGCACGACCTGCTCGGCGCCATTGGCGTGTGGGAAGCCGTTCGCCACCGAGCGCGAGGCGGAACGCCGGCTTGAGGAATGACATCAAGATCAGTGGAAAGACGATCAAGACGAGAATAGGAAGCGAGTCGCGGCTGAGGAGCCGCACCTCGTGGCGGATGATCGCCACGATCCGCCTAGGCGACATGGGACGTCTCGTTCGGGATCTCCTGCAGGTAGTGCCGACCGGTCAATTCGAGGTAGACGGATTCGAGACTTGGTTGGACAATGCGAAGGGAACGCAGTTCGTTGGCCCGAGCTCCGAGGTCCTCGAGAATGGCGGCGGTCACCACTCCTGGCTCTGCGGTGTGCACGCGTAGCACCGAGCCGTCTGTTTCGGTGGGCGCGCCACCGAGCGCGCAGGGGCGGCACGGGGCCGGTGAAGGTGAGCTCGACCACGTTGGTGTCGTGGCCGGCGACCAGTTCCTCCACGCTTCCGCGGACGATGACGTGACCCTGGTCGAGGATCACGACCGATACACCGAGCTGCTCGATCTCTGTCAGATAGTGCGTCGAATACAAGATGGCGGCGCCGTCGGCGGCGAGCTCCCCCACAAAATGCAACAAGTGGGCGCGGGTCTGCACATCGGCCCCTGTGGTGGGTTCATCCAACAGCACGAGCGGAGGGCGATTCACGAGCGCGAGTGCGGTGTGGAGGCGGCGGCGCTCTCCTCCCGAAAGATGCTGGGCGCGGCGGTCCATGAGGTCGGTGAGCTGCAGGGCCGCGGCCACCTCGTCCATTGCGATACGCAGCTTGCGCCGCCGAAGGCCGGCCAGTTCGGCAAAGAACCGCAGATTCTCGCGGCAGGTAAGCGTTGGGTAAAGCCCCGTCTCCTGGGGAGCCAGACCGAGCAGTGGGCGAATCCGGCGCGGGTGCGCCAGGGCGTCGATCGAGCCGATGGTGACGCTCCCCGCGTCGGGTCGGATGAGGCCCGCCAGGATCGACACCAGTGTCGTCTTGCCGGCACCGTTGGGGCCGAGGAGCCCGACGATCTCGCCGGCGGCGATGTCGAGATCGACACCACCGAGGGCAGATCTGGCCCCGTAGGACTTGCGCAACCCCCGGGCTTCCAGCATGGGCCGGATCGTCACCTTGTCGCCCGGCCCAGCATCGGCGAGAGCAGCCGAAACGCTTCAGATCCGAACACGTATCCAGAATACGATATCGTTTCCAAGAGTCAAGGGGTTATCGGGAGAGAATGGCTGTGGTGGCTGAGAAGTGGACACGCCAGCGCCGGCGGGAGCTCACCCGGACGGCGCTTGTCGAGGCGGCGGGCGAGGTGTTCGCCCGCCGCGGGTTCAACGGGGCGTCCCTAGACGAGATCGCCGAAGCCGCTGGCTTCACGCGCGGCGCCATCTACAAGAACTTCGAGGGCAAAGAGGACCTGTTCTTCGCCGTCTGCGATCACGTCAATGCACGCGCCCTGCAAGCCTTCGCCGAAATACTCGAGCAGGGGGTGTCAGCGGCATTCGACTTCCCGGCGATCGTGGCCATCTGGCGCCAGTTCGTCAATCCAAATTTTCTCGTCCTGACCCTAGAATTTCGTCTCTACGAGATCCGCAATCCGTCGGTCCACGCGCGCTCCTCAGTGCAACGAAAACGGACTCGTGAACTCATCGCTCGTTTCATGGAAGACAGCTCGGCTGCATCGGGTCTCACCCTCAAGGTCCCGTCCGACATCCTGGCAGCCATCATGCTCGCCTCTTCTGACGGCTTCGCACAGGCCGCGTTACAGGATCCAGAAGACGCCAAGCTCTTTGAGACGTTCCTCGAACTGCTTACCCCCGCCATCATGGCCGACGATCCCGGAGCCCATCCATCTCATCCTGTGGCCGTCGAAGAGCCGTAGCCACCTCATGAGACGCTCAGACGAAACCTGCGCTCGGACAAGACCCTCGCTCAGATAGTGGATGGTTCCGCGCAGGACGAGGAGGATCATGGCCAGTGACTTGGGAACGCCGTACCTGCGCCTCGAGCGCCAGGGTCCGTTGGCTTGGTGCATCATCGATCGCCCTGAAGCACGCAATGCGCTGACCGCCGTCATGTATTTTGGAATTCGTCGGGCGGTCGACCTCGTCAACTCCGATCCTGACCTGCACGCCTTGATTCTTACGGGCACCGGTGATGTGTTCTGCCCAGGCGGAGATCTGAGGCGTGATCGATCCGAGGACGGTGGAGCCGTCGTGGACCTCCTCGGCTCCGATGTCTTGCCGTTCGAGGCGATCCGTCGCAGTGCGGCCCCGATCGTGAGTGCCATCAACGGGTTGTGCCAAGGGGGTGGACTCACGATCGCAATGCTCTCAGACGTCTCAGTTGCGAGTGAGCGGGCCACGTTCCGAGGACCTGAGCTCTTGCGGGGTATCGCCGACACCTACTACGCGCAGATCCTGCCCATGCACGTTGGCATCGCGCTTCACGCGATCTCATGTTCACGGGTCGACGGCTGAACGCCACGGAGGCGGTCCACCACGGGCTCATCGCACGGTCCTGCCCACACGAGGATCTGGAGGCGATGGCCGAACAAGTAGCGCGCGACATCCTCCAGTCGGGGCCTGAAGCACGCTTTCAGTTCAAGCGGATCGTCAATGGGCACTACGGCCTGGTCGATGAGATGACGTTTCGCGCCTCGATCGCAAGCCACGAAGCACGCGAGGGAATGGCGGCCTTCACGGAGAAGCGATCCCCGAACTGGGTGCCTGAGGTCTTCGGTCCCGGCTAAGCGCCGCCCGGGTCATCCCCGTCGTTCGGACCGCCAGTGCTCCAACTGGTGGCGCAGCCAACCGCTCTCCCAGAAACTGACGTCGCCTCCTCCGTCGAGGAGCGCCTGGTGGGCGTCGATCATCACGTCGACGGCGCCGCTGTGAGCCGGCTGGTGGCACAGGACGGCTTCGGCCAGGTGGATCGCCGCTACGGGTTCGCCGGCGGCGAGCTTGGCCCGGGCCCGGGCCACGACGGCGTCGGCCCCCGCCAGGTCGACCAGCTCCGCGAACGCCGCCGCAGGCTCCACTGGGTACAGCTCGGTCGTCGAGCGCAGCGTGAACCATCCCATGTAGGTCTCCCAGATGGTGCGCACCCCCCAGGCCACCGTGCCGTAGCCCTCACCCACGCGCAGCTCGGCGGGTAGGTGGATCTCCCGCATCAGCGTGGACACGTCCTTACCCGCGTTCATGCCCGACCAGGGTCTCGCTGTGGACGTAGTCGACGGCGTCGTGGAGTCGGGCCAGGGCCCTGTCGATGAGCTCGCTTCCGACGATGGGCTCGTGGCGCCCGGTGACCAGCATCGAGGGCTGGAGCTCTCGGACCGTGCGGATGGCGGCGAGATAGGGCTCGACCATGCGGTAGCGGTCGCCTCGCAGCGTGTTGAGATTGGGGAAGTGCGGGAACAGCGGGCCCACCAGGTTGCTGATGAGGCAGATGCCGTGCTGCGGGCAAGCCAGACGACACAGCTGTCGATGGTCTCGCCACCGGGCGTGGCGATCAGCTCGAGGTCGACGCCACCGACGCTGAGCCCGAGACGACGATCGAAGGTGACGTCGGGAACCGGCTTGTCCTGGCGCATGGCGACACCCGGGTTCTCGGCCGCGATCTCCCGGGCCCGGCGCCCGCTGACGTCGAACCAGATGGCGGCCGTCCGCAGTCGCAGGGCGGCGATGCGCTGCGTCGTCGTGCTGGCAGGCCTGGTTGTTGGCCTGGGCCACGTAGCGGGTGCCGGGCTCCCGGAACAACCCCACGCCACCGACGTGGTCGACATGGGCCTGGGTGGTGACGATGTAGGGCGTGGGCCCGGGGCACACGGCGTCGAAGACGCGCTTGTGGTGGGGGGCCTCGTAACCCATCCCGGTGTTCACGATGACCCGGCCCGCACTCGGTCACGAGCATGTAGGCCGCCGTCGTCCCGCCCGAGCGGTAGAGGAAGTCGGTGAGGCGGTGGGCGGGGTCGTCGTAGACCGGCGCGAGCAGCTCTTTGCCCGGGCCGCTCGTCGATGAGGCGGTCGACGTCGTTGGTGGTCATGTGACCTCCACCTGCACCGCGACGGCGTCGTGGTAGAAGCCGAAGACGCCCGGACCTCGTCGGGATCGACGCCGAAGTCGGCCCGCAGGTCGTAGACGACCTGGCCCTCCTTGTCGCGGGGATGGTCGGCGACGTACTGCCTCGATCTGTGCCCGCGCCTCGTCGGTCATGACAAGACCGGCCACCTCGTAGATGCGCTCGACCGTAGCGGCATCGTCGGCCATGAATTCGTGGAAGAGCACGTCCACGCGTCGGTCGGCGGGAACGAGGTGGCGGTCGCGGAGCGAGGCTTCGAGCAGCCGGCGGATCCGGTCGGTCCAGTAGGAGAGGTAGTAGTCGGGCTCCGGTGTCCGGTAGCTCATGCGGGCCGCGTAGGCCATCATCGTGGCCGCCGACTGCACCACCGACACCGGGTCGCGGTGGGTGACGACCACGGTGGCGTCGGGGAAGACCGTGAGAAGCGGCCCTAGCTGCTCGAGGTGCTGGGGTGACTTGAGGACCCACCGCTCTCGGGGTCCGGTGCCACTGCAGGATCTGGAGCACGGTCTTCAGGTAGGCGTAGTGCGGTGTCTGGTCATGGGCCAGGTAGTAGTCGCGCCAGCCGGGACACGGGCCACCCATTCGAGCTGATAGCTCGAGAAGTCGGGAAGCTGGAGCTCCAACTCCTCGTGGACGTGGTCGGGGCGCATGGGGTGCATGGCGGCCAGGTACGGCAGCATCGCCTCCATGCCCCGCCACTCCTCCTCGGCCCGTCGGTAGCGGGGGTCGGTGCCCGTCGGGCCGCGACGGTCTCGTCGGCGTCGGGGACCGGCTCGTAGCTCTCCCACAGAGGAAGCGACCGCAGGCGGGTATCGGCGGCGATGAGGTTGACCAGGTGGGTGGTGCCCGACCGGGGCAGTCCGACGACGATGATGGGGGCGGCGATCTCGACCTCGGAGATCTCGGGGTGGCGGGTCAGCAGGTCCCTGATCCGCAGTCGGTTGCTCGCATAGCGGACGCAGTCCCGGAACAACGTCAAACGCCCGAGTCCGGTGCGCTCGGGATCGCCGTCGACCTCCTCCAGCCACAGCCGCAGACGAGCGCGGAAGTCTTCGGGTCCGAAGTCATCGAGCCCGGTGCGCTCGACGGCGGCGGCGAGCACCGCCTCTTCGGTCAGCTCGACTGGGTTGCGCTCACCGTGGTCGAGCGCCAGCGCGCTGGACCGTCGGTGAGCTCGGGGCTCGCGCAGATCGGTGATGCGGATGCGGGCGTCCGGGCGTCATCCCTGCACCGAGAAGCCGCCGTCGACGGGAATCGTCTGCCCAGTCACGTAGCGGGCGGCGGGGCTGGCCAGGAACAGCACGACGGGTGCCACGTCGGAGGGCGTGCCCAGACGGCGCATGGGCGTGCGGTCGAGGATCGGCCCGGTGAGCGTCTCGAAGGGCAGCATGGGCGCGGTCATGTTGGTCTCGATGAGCCCCGGTGCCACCGCGTTCACCCGGATGCCGTGGCGCGCCCAGGCCACCGCCAGCGTCTTGGTCAGCTGCACCACGCCCGGCCTTGGCGGCACCGTAGGCGGGAACGATCTCGATGCCGAAGAAGCTCGACATCGAGCCCACGTTGACCACGCTGCCGCCGCCGTCGACGGCACTCGCCTCAAGAGCGCCCTGCACGCCGTGGCCATCCGGAAAGCGGAGAAGAGGTTGACGGCCACCACCTCCTCGAACACCTCCGGGTCGTACTCGCTGCGCCCGCCGGGCAGGTTCTGGCCGGCGTTGTTGACGAGCACGTCGAGGCCGTGCGAGGGCGCCGGCCACGGCGCCGATCGGCGTCGGGGTCCGGCAGCCGGCATGGGTGGTACTCGAAGCCGCTCAGGTCGTGGTCGTAGTCGTCGGCCGAGTCACGGGTGCCGGTGATCGTGACCGTGGGCGCCGGCGTCCCGAAAGGCGGTGGCGACACCGAGGCCGATGCCGTTGGAGCCGCCCGTGACGAGGACTCGGGCGCCCGAGTAGTCGAAGGTCGGCCGCTACCACACCGCCTCCCACCGGCCGGACCGCAGCCGAGCGGTACATGGCGAGCGCGCCCCGCAGCTCGCCCAGCGAGTACTCGGCACCGACAGCGGGGACGACGCCGTCGAGGACGGCCGCCTCGAAGGCGGCGATCTGGTACTCGTAGCTCTGCAGGTAGCCACCCTGTCCGACCACCGTGCCGCGGGGGTCGGACCCGTCGTAGAGCTTCACCCGCCCGAGGGCGTCGATGACGACTCTCGGCACGACTGCCGGTGACCTGGAAGAGAGGCAGCGGGGCCACGGGCCCGGGCGAAAGGACGGCGTCGAAGCTGGCCACCACCCCCGAGTCGAAGCGGCACAGTGCCCGGCACATCGACTCCCCCTCCATGGCTTCATAGGGGCGGCCGGTGGCGGCCACCACCTCGACCAGCTCGCCCAACCACATCCGCAGCGGGCGCAGCCAGTGCGAGCCGGCGTCGATCGCCACACCTCCGCCGGCCTCCGCCACCGAGAAGCGCCAGTTGCCCTCGCCGAGGAACTGGTCCACGGGAGGGGCGCAGTACCAGGCCCGGGCCGTGATCACCTCGCCCACGGCGCCGTCGTCGATGAGGTCCTTGGTCAGCACGACCTCGGGCCAGTACTGGGCGTTCTCGGCCACGAGGAACACCGATGGTCGACTGCCGGGCTGCGGCCAGGATGCGGTCGCACGCGTCGAGGGTCGGTGCCATGGGCTTCTCGAGCAGCACGTGCTTGCCGCCCACGGACGGCTGCGACCGCCAACTCCTCGTGGAATCGGTGGGGAACCATGATCAGGGCGGCGTCGAAGGTCCCGCCGGCCAGAGCCTCGTCAAGTGAACTGAAGGGCTCCGCGCCCGTCTCCTTTGACATCGCCAGGGCCCGGCCGCGGTCGACGTCGACGGCGGCGGTGACATCTGTCCGGGGTGCCGCGGCTCGCAGTGCCGTCAGATGCCATTGGGCGATGGCCCCGCACCCGACGAAGCGCCAGCCGCAAGCGATGCTCGGCGTCGGGAGCTGGCGCGGCCATGAGGGGGTACCCTACGTGCGCGCTATGGAAGCTGCACGGCCTCGAACCATCCTGCCCGGCCCCATCCGGCAGAACGGCTACGTCGTACGTGACCTCGATCGCGCCATCGATGCTTGGCTGGATGTCGGTGTCGGCCCCTGGCTCGTTCTGCCCCACCTCACCCAGACGGGCTCGGTGTACCGGGGCCAGCCGACCGAGCCGGTGGTGTCCATCGCCTTCGCCAATTCGGGCGAGCTGCAGGTCGAGCTCATCGAGCAGGAGGACGCCTCTCCGAGCATTTACCGGGAGTTCCTCGACGCCGGCCACGAGGGTTTCCACCACCTGGCTTGGTGGGCCGATGACTTCGAGGGCGCGGCTCGCGCCGCCGAGGGCGCCGCCTGGCCGGTCGTGCACGCGGGTAACGCCGGTGGTATGGCGCAGTTCGCCTATTACGACCCGGGGGGCGTCACGAGCACTGTCGTCGAGATCATGGAGCTGACCGAGGCCACCCGCTGGCTCGTCGCCACCGTGCGAGAAGCGGCAGCCGGCTGGGACGGTACCGATCCTGTGCGCCCTGTCGTCTGAGGGTTCGTGTTTGACTCGCTCCGCTACCGTTGCGCGCGGAAACCCACCAAGGAGATCGCCAGCATGGACGTCCGGTCGATCGAGGACATGGCCCCCACCATCGAGCACAACGGCACCACTCCAGTGTGGTGGCTTGTCCCACCCCAGGAGATGCGTGCCGCCACTGAGGGCGGGTTTCTCGAGCTCGTGAGCGAGTGGGAGATCGCCGGCGGCGGGGCGGTCGACGCACACTCGCACCCGACCCACGAGTTCTATTACATCATCTCCGGCCACGGGATCATGAAGATCGCCGACGAGGAGCGCGAGGTACACGCTGGCGACCTTGTGTACACGCCGCCTGACACAACTCACAGTATCTGGCCCGCCAGTGAGAACGCTCCGCTGCGCGGCCTGGCCTTCGCCATCGGCATTCCCGGCGCCGGGAAGGTCGACTACAGCTGACTTCAGTCGGGAGCCGAGGTCGGGGTGTCCCGAGAGGTGTCAGTCGAGGTCGTCCTCGGGCCCCAGCTCCTCGGCTCGCGGGCGGCCCTCGACGTCGGAGCGAGGAACATGCCCGACGCGCTGCACATCAGCGCGTGTGATGGCCAAGTAGGCGACCAGGCAGAAGATGACGATCGTGAGCGCCAGGGCCACGGTTCCGTCGCCCCAGCCGAGACCCCCAACGTGCTGCGGCTTGCCCATCCAGTCGGCAAACGACGCTCCGAACGGTCGGGTCACCACGTAGGCGAACCAGAAACAGAGGATCGGGTTGCGGCGGAACCACCAGTATCCGAGGGCAGGAACCGCGAGCAAGCCGGCAAAGAGCAAGCCAGAGGTCAGATACCCAAGGTGCAAGTTCACTGCCGTCAGGTCTCCGAGCGCTGTCCCCATGGCGAAGGTCGCCACCACGGTTGCCCAGTAGAACGCCTCTCGACGAGGGGTGTCGATGCTGTGGATCGACAGGGTCTTCTCGGTCCTCTGCCAAGTGACGAACACCGTTACCAGCACGACGCCGTAGAGGATGCTCGAATCCTGGTACGGGACGCCCAAGCCGACGTGGAGCACGTCGGCCGCCATCGTGCCGAATACGCCCACCCCGACAACGGCCAGCCAGTACGTCCACGCCACATACCGGCCCATCGAAAACTGCAGCACCAACGCAGCGACGAAGCCGATGAACCCCAGCCCTACGGCGGGCACGGGCTGCAGGGTATGGACGAGGTAGTCCGACGTCGCCTCGCCCATCGCCGTCGAAAGGGCCTTGATGACCCAGAAATAGACCGTGATCTCCGGCACTCGGAGGGCGCCACGATGCGTGAGTCGTGCGAGGAGCGTGCGGCTCGTCATCGCCACATTTTGTCGCGAAACAAAGCCGCATACGGACCGGACGGTCACGCTCGGCCGGCATCGAGGTGACCACCGGGGCCGATGCCCGCCAGGTGACCCAGCGCCCGTAGAAGGAGCCCCACGATCCGTACATCGGATCCAGCTTGCTCGGCCAGGAATACCCGGCGACGACCGGGTTCGGTCGTGTGCCTCGACACGTCAGAGACGTGGCGCTCGTCGAAACCCGCAGCGTCTGCTCGGCCAAACCGGTCCCAAAATTGACGATTTCCGTCGGCGTTGTTCGGAGGCATGATTGACGACTGAAGACCCAGTGACGAAGTGCAAATGAGGGCTCATGGCCGATGCGAGACTGCATGATCGGCGCTTGCGGATACAGCAAACGTCGCTCGACCCCCGTTCCAGGCTCTGCAGGCTCTGTTGGCGTGTCGTGGTCATCGAACCTGAGTTCATCGAGATGGCAGACCAGTTTGTATATGTGCGCTGTCCGCACTGCACGGGTTCGTTCCCCATCCGCCAGGGCGATGTCGAGATGTTCCGTCACCATGAGACGAGCCTGATTCCTGAGGCGACTCCCGGGCCAAGCAGCGCAGGGTCAGCGCCGTCGCAGTGATCCGGCTCGGTGGCTGGTGGGACCAGCCACCATCGAGTCAGGCTGGCGGCCTAGGCGCAATGTGCGTCGCCGTAGTTGACGCCGAAAGGCTCTGAAGGAAGCACCCAGGGCCGGGGGTGGGGGTGACACTCGCCCAACGGATCTCGACTCTCATCGCCACACCACGGGAAGCTGGCGCGGCCCGCGCACTTGTCCGCCCGCCCATAGCACGGGCGGCCCATCGTCGTCGAGGTGGAACGACGGTACCCGCGCCAGCCACTCCTCGATGGCGACCCGCAGCTCCATGCGCGCGAGGTTGGACCCCGCGCAGCGGTGGATGCCCGCACCGAATGCCACGTGGCGGTTCACGGCGCGGTCAAGGACGACCTCGTCGGCGCGGTCGAATGTGAGTGGATCGCGGTTGGCCGCCGGGAAGTTCATCATTACCTTGTCGCCCTGGCGCATGGGACAGCCGTGGAATGTCACGTCCTCGGTCACGACGCGTGCCATCGTCACCGGCGAATAGGCCCGGAGGAACTCCTCAACTGCCGTGGACAGCAGCTCGGGCTCGGCGACGAGCCGCTCGCGGTCATCAGCGTGGGTAGCGAGGTGCCACAGTGCGGAGCCGATCGCGCTCCACGTCGTGTCGATGCCTGCAATCAAGGTCAGCATCGCCATGCCGAGGACGATCGTGGGCTCGATCGGCTCGCCCTCGACCTCGGTGTGCAAGAGGTAGCTCAACAGGTCGTCGCCGGGCGTCTCACGCCGCACCTGCATCTGGTCCCAGAGGTAGTAGCCGATGCCGTAGTTGCCGCGCCTGCGGCGCTCGGGGTCGTCGGCGAACTCCAGAGAGTCACGAACCCACCCGGTAAAGGTGTCCGACATTTCCTCGGGGACGCCCAGGATTGTGGCGATCACACGGACCGGGATCTGTTGAGCGTAATCACGGGCGGCATCAGCGCGCCCGTCCTCAATGACGGCGTCGATGAGCGAGCGGCACAGCGCACGTGTCATCTCTTCGTAGGAGTCGACCTTGTGATGAGAGAACCAGGGCAACAGGAGTCGCCTCGTCCACGAGTGCAGGGGCGGGTCGGCCGAAATGGGTGGCATGCCGTAAGGGAGTTTGTCCTCGGCGCCTGGCTCCGGGACGACGGCGATCACACTCACGTCGAGCGAGCTGAAGGTCGAAGTGTCATGCGCCATTGCGGTGACGTCCTCGTAGGTGGTGGGGAGCCACGCCCGGCCGCGCCGCTTGGTCTGTGCTATCGGGGACGTCATGCGTAATTCGTCCCAAATCTCGAAGGGGTGTTCGACGTATCGATCGTCGAGGACGTCGAAGTCAGTTGCCCAGTCTTCCACCCGCTTTGTGTTCGACATCTGCCTCCCCAAAGGCACCCGCCGAAGGCACCAGCCCGATCGAAGAAAGTATCGCGCCAAATCAGGGGGGACGCCCCTCCAGGTCCACCGTGCCGTTAGAGCTTGGCCCCCAGGAGCTCATCATCATCATGAGGGGCACCACCGCTCCCAGAATGCGGCGTTGTGGCGCAACGGCTCAGGATCCGGGCTCGTCTCGCCTCGAGCTGCCGCAGGGCTGGACTACGGTCTACGGGCTACCGGCCCACGCCGGGCTATCGGGAGAGCGTGAAGTTGTCGATTTCGGCGCCGGTCCCATTAAGAGCACGGACCCGCAGTGTGGTCGTTCCACGAAAGTCCGGGGGCGTCACGTCCACGACGAGAAGTCCGTAGCCCGTGTACCGGACCCGGGACCAGGTGACCGTCTCGGGTACCTGGGTGCCACCGGACTCGTTGACGTAACTGCTCACCGAAGCAACGTTGTTGACGTCGCCCTCGTAGCTGTCGACAACGTTGAACGAGTACAGACTCTTGCCGGCGCCTCCGGCCGCCACGTACGTCGTTCCCTGGTTTGCCGGCTCGATGGTGGCCCCGATCGGGGCCGTCGTCGTCGGGGAGCCGGCCTTGATCGGATCGGTTCGCTCATAGATGTGGTTGTGACCGTTGATCACGAGGTCTACCTGATACTGGTCAAAAAGTGGAGTCCAGAATTGGCGAACACCGCCTTCCGAGGCGTGGGTGATGCAGGTGCAATAGGCACAGTGGTGGAAGAACACCACGATGAAATCGACCACCGGGTCCTTGCGCAGCGCAGCCAGAATCTGGCCCAGCCACGTCGTCTGGCTCCCGTCGCTGTATCCGAAGTTGGCCGGAATCTCGTAGGAGACGTCGTTGGGGTCCAGGCTGATCACGGCGACGTTGCCATAGGTGAAGGAGTAGGTACCGGGGCAGGCACTCGGTCCATTGCCGGGGAAGTCGAGGCGATCGATGTCTGCGCCGTACCCGTCGGGCGAGTACCACGGCTCCATCTCGTGGTTGCCCAGGGAAACCATCCAGGGCACCGACGCCGCCGTCGATGCCGTCTCGACGAAGAAGGAGTCCCATGCCCGGGGGTCATACTGGTCGGTGAGGAGCCCCTCCCCGCCGTTCTCGGCGTACGAGACGTCTCCGGCGTGAAGGTGGAAGGCGGGGGACTGGGCCAAGACCAGATTGGTGGTGGCAACGGCGTCGTAGGTGCTCCCTTGGTCCCCGAAAGCGGTGAAGGTGAATGGCTCTGGCTGCCTCGGCGCGGTGGCGAAGCTGGAGATCGCCCCTTGCGCCAGATCACCGCGTGACGGGTCGAGACCCTGATGCCCCACGACGTAGTAATAGGTGACGCCGGGCTCGAGCCGGTCTGCGAACCCATGGACGTAGTACTGCTCCTCGGGCGCCTTTGCGGCACTGGCCGCCGGTGGCACACTGTCGAGAAACGAGGTGATGTCTGCCCACGGGGTGCTGACGTTGCGCAGCTCGGCCGGGATGGTTTCGCCCAGATCGAACGGGCTGGTACCGATCCGCACGAACGGGTTGGTCACGGGACCGGCAACCTGCCAGGCAATGTTCATCTGGCGCGTCGGATCTGCACCGTAGGAGATGTGCCGACCGAACGGGACGATGCCCGAAGCGTTCGCCCGACCGCTCCATGTAAGCAGTGTGGGAGAAGGCGCCCGACGAGGCGGTGCCGATAGGGCAGCAGCTCCCGCCGACTGGCTCAGGAAGGTGGTGCCAGCCAGCACCGACCCCGCTCCGACAACCCCACCTTTCAGGATGGCTCGTCGGGAACGTTGCTGTTGGAACCACTCGTGTTGCTCGGCGATGCTCAGCTTCTTGGCAACTTCGGGGCTCAGTCGCTTGGGGCTCATGGCGCGATTGTGTGGCGCACGGTTGAACTCCCGGTAACGCATGCGAGACAGTTGTTTGAACTGACGGTGAAAATTCCGTGACAATGTGCGGGAGCCGCGAGGTGCCACACCCCGGGTTGGCCCGGCGTCGACATCGGCGGGGGGCCCTACTCAGACTCAGGTGCTGGTCCGATCCGGTCCTACGAGATACTGTCGCTAATGGGCAACCTGGCGACTGACACAGCCGTCGAATCCGTGGGTGATGGGCACTTCACGGCCCAGCTCAGCAGGGAATGGGAGATCTGGGGTCCCATGGGCGGATACGTCGCCGCCATCGCCTTGCGTGCTGCGGGAGTCGCCAGCCCGTTCGCTCGACCTGCGAGCTTCTTCTGCCACTACTTGCGCGTCGCCGACTTCGATGGCATCGAGCTCGAGGTGTCGACCGTGCGCGCCGGACGTAGCACACTGTCGCAGCGTGTGCAGGTCACCCAGCGCGACAAGACGATCCTGGAAGCAGCGGTGTGGTCCGTGGCCGAGAACGAAGGCCTGGAGCACAACGAGGCGACGGCGCCCGATGTGCCTGGTCCCGAAGCCCTTCGTCCCATAGAAGAGATCGTCCCCGATCGGCCTTCCACCTTTGCGTTCTGGGACAACGTGGAGATGCGTCCGGTCCGATTTCTTGCGCAATGGCCACCCTCTGAGCCGCTGCCCCCGGTATGGCAGGCATGGTGTCGGTTTCGTCCTACCGCGACCTTCAGCGACGACCCATGGGTCGACGCCTGCCGATCACTGATCCTCGTCGACGTCCAAAGCTGGCCCGCTGCGTCCCAGCACCACGCATGGCGAGAGCCTCACGGGTATATCGCCCCCAGCCTCGACCTCTATGTCGCCTTCCATATGCCGGCGCCCACAGAGGCGTGGCTCCTTGCGGACGGCTATGCCCCGGTGTCCGGTGACGGGATGTTGGGTTGGACCGGCAGGCTGTGGACTCCGCAGGGTCGGCTGGTGGCGTCGGGCGCCGGCCAGGCTCTGTACCGCCGCGTGGCCCGTTGACGGCGTCGACACGCCCGCTCTCCGACCTGCACCTGCTGAGACGACACGCCAACCCGGATCAGGGGCAGGTGGTGGTCTGGATGCCAGGCATCCCGGTTGGTGCGTAGGAGTCGGGATCGGGACCACCGGCGAAGCGGTCGGCGATCCAATGAATCATGTCGCCCGCCGATGGTGCAATGACCCCGGAGTGACTCTGGCCCGGATAGATCCACCGTTCCAGGTCCTGACCCACCTTGCAGAGGTGAGTGGCCAGCAAGGCGGTGGACACGACGGGGATCTGCTCGTCGCTTCCCCCCTGGATAATCAGGAGGGGGGCGGCGCTGGCGCTGGTGAAGGTACCGGGGTCGTTGGCGTCGAGCAGGATCTTCCAGGCGGGAACGTCGAATGGGTTGCCCTTGGTGAGCTGGGCCAGGCTGTACTTGCTCGTCACCTTGGCGATGTAGTCCGAGCAACCCTTGTCGAGGTCGGGCAGGAGACTGATGCCCAGCGGGGTCAGGACCTGATCGAGGGGGGCGGCTTTGTTGCCGTAGGCGGAATTGAACCCACCTGCCGCCATGAACAGGTAATAGCGGTACGGGCTCGTTCGAAGGAATTGGTAGACGGCATAGAACTGCGAGGGCGGTGCCCCCGCCACGACTCCTTTCAGATGCAGATCTGGCGCGTAGCCCGCAGCGATGTTGAGAGCGAACATGGCAGTCTGACCGCCCTCGGAATGACCCCACACCACGTAGTTGTCGCTGGCGTGAGCGGCGGAGAGACGCTGGGCCGCCCGGACGATGTCGATGGTGTTGCGTGCCGCGCTCACCCCCACCAGATAGGGAAGCAACCCAGGAGTGCCCTCTCCCTGATAGTCGCTGGCGGTGATCTCCCAGCCCTGGTCGAGCAGGTCGTTCGCCAGGGGCACGTCAGAAGTTGGTTCCAGCGACGGGGCGCACTGGTCGGCCATGCCGTTGGTGCCATGTCCCCAGCTCACCACGGGGTAGCCGCCGGCCGGGGCTGACCGATCGGGCACGATGATGAGCCCGGTGACCGGAACCGGCTTGTTCGTCACCGACTCTGAGAGATACATCACCCGGTACGTGGTGCCGTGGAGACCCGACACGTCGATGTGCTCGGACTTGAGAAGTGTGCCAGCACCGGTTGTCGGCAGAGGCCGAGGCACGGAGTAGAACGACGGCAGTCCCGGTGGCGCCGGGATGGGAGCCAGCGATGAGGGGGAGGACCCACAGGCGGCAACGAACACGGCCATCCCCAGCATCGTCGCCACGACCCGTGGCCAGCGTCGACAATCGACGGCCGAAGGGCCACGTCGTCGGGTGTCCATGGCACGTCCCTCCCCTGTCCGGTCACCCTGTCTACCAGAGAAGACCCCCCGATCTCGGGGCGCGGCGCTCATGCGACGGCGATCGCAGTGCAGATCCATCCGAGGTCAGACATGCGTATTTCGATGGAGGTGAAACCGCTCCGGCTCAGCCGACGATCCAGGGTTCCGGGGTCGATGGGGTTGTAGATGTCGTCGACGTGGAACTGCCGCGCGCCTTCGTTCGCGATTCCGTCCGCGGCCACCAGTACCCCGCCGGGCCTGAGGACTCGGGCCAGCTCGGCGAAGATGTTGTCCTGCGCTTGGGCCGTGGGGACGTGGTGGAGCATGTGGAACGAGGCCGCACCGGTGAAACGACCGTTGGGCACGTCCATGGCAGTGGCGTCCCCCCAAATGACCTCGACATTTGACCCGGCCACGCGCTGTGGCCAACGCTTCGGCGAGATCGGCATCGAACTCCAGCGCCGTCAGTCGAACCGTCATTGTTCGCAGGACGTCAGTGGTCAACCCGGGCCCCGGTCCTATCTCGATGACGTCGTCACCGAGAGAAACGCTCGTCAGGGCCTCGGGGAGGATTACCTCCTCTATCGCTTGGCGCCACTGTGGGCGAGCGCAGAACTCGAGGTGCGCCTGGTTCATGTCATGTCTGCCACGTGGGTGGCGCCAAGGAGTCGCCTTCCTGATCAGGTGGGAACCGGTTCCGCGGACCCGGGCTCCTGGGACGGCATCGTCTGGTTCGCCGGCAAGGGATAGGGAACGGGGTGCGTCACATCCAACTCGATCAGTTGGGATTCCTGGCATTCGCTCTTTACCCGCGGGTCACTCCTTCCCCGGGTGGCAGGAAGAGACGGCACAGAGGTGTCCGGCGATGCGACGTGGAGTGTCGAGGTGAGGTCGCCGGTCACACTTCGGCGCCAGGCCGTGATGTTGGGAGCTTTCACACCGAATCGCGTCTCGAGGAATCGCAGCTGCGAGGTGTGGTCGAAGGTGTCCGAACACACGTACCCACCCCGGCTAAACGGCGAGACCACCAGGAGCGGCACCCGGAATCCGAGGCCGAGGGGCCCGGCGATACCGTCGGCAGGAGACGGCAGGGGGTCGACCGTCAAGTACTCCCCGGGGGTCCCGGCCGGGGCCACAGGAGGGACGACGTGGTCGAAGAATCCGTCGTTCTCGTCGTACATGATGAACAGCACCGTCTTCGACCACGTCTTGGGGTTGGAGACCAGCGCGCTCAGAACCTGATGGGTGAACCACATTCCCGCCGCCGGCGGTGACGGGGGGTGCTCGTCGAAGCCCAAGGGGGGGATGACCCACGAAACCTGGGGAAGGGTGTCGTTGGCCACGTCCCGGGCAAAGTCGCCAGGGAAGATCGGCCCGAAAGCTTTCTGGTATAGCGGTGACGACGAATCCTGCACGTGGCGCTTGAAGTACAGGAGGATGTTGTCGGAGATGGCGATCGACAACGGGCTCGACGGCTGGTATCCGACTCCCGGGGGGTTGTAGACCTTCCACGAGATGCCGCTCGATTCGAGCTCTTCGGGCATGGACCTCCACGACGCGCTGCCGATAGCACTGGCAGAACCGTTGGTGATGATCACCGGACCACCTTCGTGGCCTTCGGGATCGAGCGTTCCGGACCACGCATGGAGCCGGTTGGGATGCGTCGGACCCATGACGGAGCAGTGGTATCCGTCGGCGATGGTGAAGGCGTCGGCGAGCGCATACCAGAACTCCAGATCCGAGCGGGTGTAGTAGCCCATGGTGAGCACGCCGTTCTGGGGTCCCTCGAACTGAGCCATGGTATGGGTGGCAACGAAACGGTCCATCTGCCCTTCGTTCCAGCACATGTGCTGAGCGGACCACTCGTGCGACAGGTCGAAGGTGCACTCGGCGTCGGTGTTGGCGGTGTCGAGGTGAAACGGCAGTAGCTGGTTCGCCCTACCCCCGGGCCACGACTGCGCGAAGACACCTAGGGAGCTGGCCTGGTGATCATCGAAACCCCGCACACCCTTGTACGAGCCGTAGTAGTGGTCGAAAGACCGGTTCTCGTTCATGAGGAAGATGACGTGCTCGACCGCACCAAGGTCAGATCCTGCCGGCGCCACGTTGGCGGCTCGGCGCGCGGTTTCACCGCCGCAGGCCGACAGCGCCATGCTGAAAGCGCCGGCCATTCCCGCGATCAGTACTTCCCGCCGCGTCCGCAGGCTTGGTTGAGAGACGACCGACGGCTGATTCCCCACGTTCGGCACCCTCTGGCGTTGCCGGTGACCCTTTATCTGCGCCACGACAGTGTGGCACAAGCCCACCAGTTCGTCCCGGCCAGGGCTTCAGGCCTTCCAAGATGCCACAGCGACCGACACGCTGCTGTCAGCCACCCCGGCTTCGATGACCGTGGCACTCGAGCTCGAGCTCGAGTTCGCGCTCGCGCTCAGATAGCTCGTTCTGAGGAGGCGGCTCTTGCGGGCCGGCGATGGCGCAGCTGGTCGAGCAACGACTGTTCGTCGGGGCCCAGGCGCTCGGCGGCTCTCCCCTGGGGGCGGCGTGGCTCTTGGAGGCGGTCTGTGAGGAGCGAGAGATTGTGCTGCGCTGCTTCGAGCTGATTCTGCAGAATGTCTCGTTCGGCGGTGACGGACTCGGTTTCAGCATTGGCGCGCGCCACGTCTCGCTGCAGAGCAGCATTGCGGGCTTCGAGTTGTTCCAATCGTCTACGCGCCCACGATGCCGACTCCGAGGTGTCGGTGGGTGCGGCGGCGACACGGGTCGCCTGGGCGAGAAGCGCTGCCGCCAGCTCGTCATAGTCCAGAGGACCTTCACCGGTCACCCCCAGGACCGAGGCGGCTCCGCGCACATCACCTTTGCCACTGTGTGAGATCCGATAGGTGCGCTTGCCTCTGATCTGGCGCGTCAACAAGCCGGCTTTGGCCATGGCGGCGACGACTTGTGTAAAGCCTGCGTCAGTTCCTTCGTAGCCAATCGCTTTCTTGAGAACAGATGTCGCTTTGCCGCTGGAATCCTCTACCGCGCCCTGCTTCGCAAGGTATTCGACGATCCGATTCCGAACACTTTGATCTCTTGCCACAGAGGACCTCCCGTATGGAATACGCGACTAACAGAAGTCGACCTGAACAGAGATCGGCCACATGCCCCGCGTCAACTTTATCACCTGTCACCGTCCCGGTCGGGAACGAGCGCTGTGCGGGCGCGTGCTCAGGAGCAAGCAAATACAGATCCGTTTCTCATCTGATCCACAGGGGTGTATCGTTTTCTGGGCTAGGAATTGCCAGGCTCTGGTCACAGCAGCAAATACGCAAACACCTTCAACATTGTGACCCATCAGTACCGCAAAGCATCGAACAACTTGCTGGGCGCACACGTCCAACCCGAGCAGGCAATGGTGACGACCGGAGTCGGTTTTCGGCGGCGCCAGTTGGCGGCGTCGAGTGAAGACGGGCGTGCGGGGAGTGGCCCCGTTACCAGGATGAACGCCGGTGGCACGTCCGGCCATAACGTCGCGACATGGGTGCGATCCGAAGCAGGGGCCCCGTGAGAGGCAGACGCCGTATTCTTCCCTCACGGCGCACGATGGCACCGCGTGACCCATTTGCCGCTACCGGTGAACTGCACCTACCGTGACCACGGCAAATAAACCCTGGGTGCCGGCGACACACCGGAGACGGACTGACAGAGGGAGCTCGTGGCCATAGCGGTGTCCTCGACGGAGGTGGAGCACCCCCTCGCCGCCCTGACGGCCGGCGAGATCGCCGCTGCCGTTGCCCTTGTGCAGGCCGATCCGACATTCACCGACGAAACCCGTTTCGCGTACGTCGGATTGCTCGAGCCGACCCGGGAGCAGCTGCGTGCCTGGGCCCCGGGGAAGCCCGTCGTTCGTCGCGTGCGACTCATGCTCGTCACGGGGCCCGAAGCCCACGTGGTCGAGGTCGTCGCGGAGCTCCACACGGGTGTGCTCACCATGACCACGGTCCCCGGCGTCAGACCGGGCCTGTTGTTCGAGGAGTCCTTCGCCGCCATCGTGGCGGTACAGGAGAACGTCCAGTGGCAGGCCTCCATGCGCATGCGCGGCATCGAGGACCTTGCAGCCGTGCAGATCGACCCGTGGCCGGCAGGATCCTTCGGCGTGGCCCACGAAGAAGGGCGACGGATCTGTCGTTGCTTGTCCTATGTGCGCCACACGCCCGATGACAACGGGTATGCCCACCCCGTCGAGGGGGTGGTGGTCTTCGTCGACATGGCGCGCGGTGAGGTGCTCGAGGTCATCGACACCGGGGTGGTGCCCATCCCGACGGAATGTGGCAACTACTACGCCGAATCGGGTCCCGTCCGCGAGGATCTGAAACCCGTCGAGATCACCCAGCCCGAAGGCCCGAGCTTCTCCGTAAACGGCAACCACGTCCGCTGGCAGAAGTGGTCCCTGCGGGTGTCCATGGACTCGGTCGAGGGCCTCGTCCTCCACGAGATCGGCTACGAGGACCAGGGACGTATTCGTCCCATCCTCTTCCGGGCCTCGGTCAGCGAGATGGTGGTTCCCTACGGAGATCCCGGGCCCATGCACGGCTGGAAGAACGCCTTCGACGCCGGTGAATGGGGGCTGGGTCGGATGGTCAACTCCCTCGCCCTCGGCTGTGACTGTCTGGGCGTCATCCACTACTTCGACGCCGTCTTCACCTCCGAGCAGCGGACATCCCTATGTCGTCCCCAACGCCATCTGCATGCACGAGGAGGACTACGGGATCCTCTGGAAGCACAACGACCCGCGTGGGGGACGAAACGAGGTACGGCGATCACGTCGGCTGGTGGTCAGCTCGATCGCCACCGTCGGAAACTACGACTACGGCTTCTTCTGGTACTTCTACCTGGACGGGACGATCCAATTCGAGGTGAAGCTCACCGGCATCATGTCGACCATGGCCGTGGCACCGGGCGACCAGCCCCGGTTCGCCTCGATGGTTGCTCCCCAGCTGGCCGCTCCCTTCCATCAGCACCTGTTCAACATGCGGCTCGACGCCGAGATCGACGGGCCCACCAACTCCGTGTACGAGGTCGACACCCGACCGGTATCACCAGGACCGGACAACCCGTGGGGCAACGCCTTCGCCCCCGTGGCGACGCTGCTCGAGACCGAGACCGGAGGCCCGCCGAGTCGTGGACCCCTCCGCCAGCCGGTGCTGGAAGATCGTCAACCCCCATTCGGAGAACCGCCTCGGGATCCCCGTCGCCTACAAGCTCGTGCCGGGATCGACACCCACGCTGCTCGCCGACCCAGACTCGAGTGTGGCCCAAGCGCGCCGGCTTCGCCACGCGCAACCTGTGGGTCACTCCCTACGTCCCCGACGAGCGGCGCGCCGCGGGCGACTATCCCAACCAGCACGCCGGCGGGGACGGGCTGCCCGGTGGACCGCCGCCGACCGGTCCGTCGTCGACACGCGACATCGTCCTCTGGTACACCTTCGGCGTCACCCACGTCCCCCGACCCGAGGACTGGCCGGTGATGCCGGTCGAGTACGCAGGGTTCGTGCTGGTACCGGTAGGGTTCTTCGCCCGCAACCCCGCGCTCGACGTGCCGCCGCCGCCGAAGCCGGCTGTCACACGCGAATAGCTCAGGTGGTCGCCGGCAGCCGGCTCTGAGGCGGCCAGTTCCGGCCGTGGTCGTCGGCGACGGCCAACCGCTGGGCCTCGATCCGTGCGTCCACCCACGTCGCCACGGCGGCGACGACGGCGGTGCCGGTGGCGCGCAGCATGGGGACATCCACAGAGAGAACTCGGACCTGACCGCTGTGGGGCCAGACACCCGACGACCCGGCAAGGCGCCGCTTGCGCATCGCGGACCAGCGCGGCCACCAACCCCGGGTAGCCGAGCTCGACCCGCCAATCCGCCTGGCAGCGCCCCGTCCCCACCACCAGCAAGGCGAGGCGCCCCGGCACGAGTGAGCGCACCTCGGCACGGCCCCTCAGAACGAGCGCTGACCCGCCCGGACACTGCCACCAGTCGTCGCGCCCCCCGATGACGGGAGGAGCGGGGATCCGCCGCCAGTCCAGCGCCGTAAACAGCTGTGTCGCCCACGTGACGGCCTCCGCAGCCACCACGGCCCGGCCGCCCGCGCGGGAGCCCCGTGTACCACTCGGCCCACCAGGGCGCCCTGACTCCCGCCGCGGTGCTCTCGGCGGCGGCGTCCTCGAGCCCCTCCTCCAGCACCTCGGTCACGGCCACGGCCGGACAGGGGCGACAGTCCCCGGACACATCGGTTGACCGCGGCGACGCCGAGGGCACGCCGACACAGCCGCGGCGACGCCACGAACGTGTCATCGCTCGCCATGCACCGCTCGGGGTGACGCTGGGCGCCCAGCACCTTGAACGCATCGATCTGGAGGCGCTCGCCGGCGGGAAGCTCGGCACTCAGTGCCTGCAGATCGCGCACCAGGCCTCGGCCACGGACTCGTGCCAGCTCGCCCGCCGACAGTCCTCGCCCGGCGGCGCCACGAGCGCGTCGGTCAGCCATTGCGCCTTGGAAGGAACCGCGGTCACGCTGCCCCCGGATCGGTCTCCGCGGCGGGCGCCCGCGACCTGCGGCACATCGGTGCCGGCACGCTGCTGGCCCGGTGCACAGTCGGGGAGTCCCGCACACCACGCGCAGAGATGATTGGGTGTGCGCGCCGGCTCGGCGCCGGCCGCGAGACGACAGAGCCGGGTGACCCCGTCCAGGGCGCGCGACAGCGCGCTCACCAGTGTGTCCTCGTCCACGCGGCTCGGCATCGAGCTCGCCTGTGCCGCTGTAGTAGGTGGCGATCCGAAACGGGCGGGGCGCCGCTGCGCAGCGTCTCGAGCAGCGCGTAGAAGTGGAGGTCGCCCGCGGTGCTCGAGACGCCGGGCGCCCGACTTGAGCTCGACCAGGCACACCGAGGCCCGGTCCCGTGCGGGCCTGCCCGAGCACCAGGTCCACCACGCCGGCGAGGACGATCCGGCCGCCACACAGCGGGACCTCGAGGCGCTCCTGGGTCCTCGGCAACCACGTCGGGCTCGGCGACGGCCAGCGCTCGGCGATGGTGGCGGCGTGCTCGGCCACCTCGGCCATCATCCGGCGCCGGGTGGCCGCAGGCAGTCGGGCCACAAAGGCGACGATGGCGTCGCCATCGCCCTCCACCTCGACCGCGGCGACGGCGTCGTTCCAGGGATCGTCCGACCACCCCGGTCGTGACCCACTGCCGGAACAGCGCGTCCACCAGGCTCCCCCGGGCCAGCTCCACCGTCACCACCCGGGGCGCACCACGGCGGGCGACCAGGTGGGCCTCGCACACGAGGACCTGGCTGAGCGACTCCTTGTTCACCCGCACCACGTCGACGTCGACCGGCAGCGAGGCCACGGCGTCGACCAGGCCGTCCTCGAGCCAGTCCCGCAGCCCGCCGGCCAGGCCCGGGTCGACGAGCGGGTCGGGGGACGCCGTCCCCCCGCAGGCGTCGAAGCAGCCCGTCTGGTTCCATCACCGATGCGGCGCCGAGCCGCCCTGGTCCTCCTGGCACGAGCCCACAATGCCCCACGGGTGTGTCGAGGCATCGGACCGTAACGGGCCGGAGGCCAGGAAACCACCCCGTATCGACGAAGCCGAGACAGGGGTACCCCGGTAACCTGGAATGGTCATGGACGTCACCGGCACCGGGGTGTCCCCGGGCACCGCCAAGGACACGCCGGGGCTCCCGGCGTGAGCATCGCCTTCGACGTGGTCTTCGGCGTGTTCGTCGCCGCCATCCTCGCCTTGGCCGTCGTCGCCGTGCGCTGGGGGGTGCGCCGTGACCGGGTGGCCCGCTCCCGTCGAGCGCAGCAGCCTCCGGTGGTCGGTGCCCCTGACGGGGCCCCGGCGGCGCCGGGACCGGCACCCGACGGGCACGTCGCATGACCACCACGGGCCCGGTGCTCCCCGGGGGCGTGTTCATGGGGCCCGGACAGCGCCCGGCGGCTGGCCGGCTCCGGAACCTCGACGAGATGGCTCGCCCGCTACCGTCGGGCCCGAGTGCTGCGGCGTCGCGTCCGAACTGCATTCGTCTTCGCCGGTGGAGGGGCCCGGGGTCGGCCCAGATCGGCATGCTCCAGGCCCTCGTGGCCCGGGGCATCACCGCCGACGCCGTCTACGGCGCCTCGGTGGGCGCCATCAACGCCGCCGGGTACTGCGGGCAACCCACGGCCGCCGGTGTGGACACCTTGGCCGAGCGGTGGCGCGCCATCACGCGCGAGGACGTGTTCCCCCAGGGTCGGTTCCCGACCCCGTGGCGCTTCTTCCAGCAGCGCGAGTCGGTGCACCCCAACGACGGCATCCGCGGGTGTCATCGAGTCCGGCCTCGTCTTCGAGCGCCTCGAAGACAGCCCGATCCCCCTGGAGGTGGTGGCCACCTCCCTCACCGACGGCCGCATGCAGTGGTTCTCCGAAGGACCGGCCGCCGAGCGCATTCAGGCCTCGGCGGCGCTGCCCGCGCTCCTCCCACCCGTCGAGATCGACGGCGAGGCCTTCATCGACGGTGGTGTCGTGGACAACGTGCCCATCGGGCGGGCCATCGCCCAGGGGGCCGAGCGCATCTTCGTGCTGCTGTGCGGCCCTCTGCACTACACGCCGCACCGCTACCGACGACCGATCGAAGCCGTCCTGACGGCGTTCTTCATCGCCGTCCACGCCAGGTTCGCCCGTGAGCTCGAACGGCTGCCCGAAGGTGTCGAAGTGGTCGTGTTCACCGTCGACACCGAGCCCGTGTCTCGCTACGACGACTTCTCCGCCACCGACGCCCTCATCGCGGCGGGCCGCGCCAACGCCAACGTCGTTCTCGACTTCTGGGAGCGCGGCAGGCATCGGCGACACCTTCGGTCCCGCCCCCAGCGTGGCCGACCCGGCTGCGGCCGACGAGAGCGACCTGAGCACCCCGCGAGGCGAAGCGGTCTAGAGATCCGACAGCCGGGGGGCGGACCGTCAGCGCGGCGGCGGCTCGTCGGTCCTCGGGGGGGCGCACGTGCCAACCCGCCGACGACACCTTGCGGGGCTCGTAGAACACGCAGCCGTCGGGGCAGGCGAAGGGCAGGGCCTCGTTGGCCTCCACCCGGCAGCGCTCGAGCTTGTCGCCGCGCGCCGTCGTCTGCATGATGTAGTGCCGGCAATCGGCTGTTCACGGCCATGGTCCATTGTGACGTACCAAGGCGCCCAACGGGGCCCGCCCGACGGGGACCCTGCGGCTAGCGTCAGGCACGTGGACAGTCCCGTCTCCACGCGTCAATTGCTCCGTGGAGCGAGAGCTTGGCCGCCATCGCCCGCACCGGGCTCGGCTTCACCGAGAGCCTCTACGAGCGCGAGCGCTTCGAAGAGGTCCTGCGCGTGGCCGCCGACATCGGGGTGGCCGCGACCGAGGGCGCGACGGGTGTCGAGGACGCCGAGGAGCTCGTCGAGGAATGGCTGCGCGCCGTCGGTGAGGGCGTGCCCGGCTACGTCACCCCCAAGGTCGCCGTGGGCGCGGCCGTCGGGCAACGACAAAGGGGAGCTGCTCCTCGTCAAGCGGGCCGACTCCGGGGTGTGGCTCTACCCCACCGGGTGGGCCGACGTCGGCTACTCGGCCGCCGAGGTCGTCGTGAAGGAGGTGCTCGAGGAGACCGGGCATCGAAGCCGAGGCCGTCCGGCTCATCGCCGTCCTCGACGGGCTGCGCCTCGGCTTCACCCGTGTCCCGCTGTACTCGCTCGTCTTCCACTGCCGGGCCCTGGGCGGCGAGCTCCGGGCCCACCCCCTCGAGTGTGCCGACGTGGGGTGGTTCTCCGCCGACAACCTCCCCCAGCCTCTGGCCGGGGCCGAGCGATGGGGCCCGCATGTCTTCGCCGCCCTGCGCGGCGAACACCTCGACGTCCTCTTCGACCGACCCCGCCAGCCCATGTGGCGGGGCGAGAGCGCCCACGGGCTGACAAGCGGACCTGAGCGCCGACGCGGCGCGCCTCAGTAGGCTCGGTCGAGCGTCGGGCTCGCCACGCCCTTCGGCGTCGAATCGGAAACCCACGCCGCGCACGGTGACGAGGTACTGCGGGCCGGGCCGGATCGCGCTCGAGCTTGACGCGCAGTCGGCGGATGTGGGTGTCGAGGGTGCGGGTGTCGGCCAGATCCCGCCCCGACCACAGGCGGTCGATGAGCTCGTCGCGGGTGCGCACCTGACCCGGGGGGGACAGCAGCAGGGCGAGCAGGTCGAACTCGCGGCGCGACAGGTGCACGGCCCGGCCGCCGGCGGTGACGACCGCGGCGGGCAAAGTCGACGCGGACCGGACCGGCGCTCACGACGTCGGATCGCGACGACGCCTCGGCGTGGGCCATCAGCCGGCCCGGCGAACGGCGGTGGCGACACGCGGCGCAGCACGGCCTGGATGCGGGCCACCAGCTCGCGCAGGCGGTAGGGCTTGGTGACGTAGTCGGCCGCACCCAGCTCGAGGCCCGAGGACGATGTCGATCTCGGCGTTGAGGGCGGTCACCATGATCACCGGGCACGGGCGCGATGGCCCGCATGCGCCGGCACACCTCGGTACCCGGCATGCCCGGGCAGCAGCACGTCCAGGAGGACCAGGTCGGGCGGATGCGCGGCGAACTGGCGCAGCCCGTCGAGTGCCGTCGGCGGCCAGCTCGACGTCGAATCCCTCCTTGGACAGCCCGGCCTGCAGCGCCTCGCGGTAGGACTCCTCGTCCTCCACCACGAGGATGCGGACTGCGCTCGCCGCGCCTCGTGCTGATCGGTGCGTGCCGTGACGGCCTCGCTCACCGCTGTGGCCTTGCCCAGCCGCTGGGGGCGGTCCGGCGAGTATCGCTGCGTCACCATGACGACCACCCGGGCGATGACGATGAGCACCAGCACGAGCACGATGAGCAACAGCGCGGCGGCGTCGGCCCGCTGTGCGAGGAAGGTGCTGGGCTGGTTGTAGTCGGTGAAGACGAGGTAGGTCAGGTAGCCGACGGGTGAATGGGTGGAGTGCCGAAGGTGGGCGACTTCTGGTTGTAGCCGACGGTGTAGCAGCAGCGGTGCCGTCTCCCCACGGAGATGGCCAGCGGCCATGATCAGCCCGGTGGCGATCCCGGGCAGCGCCGGGCGCAGCACCAGCTTGCGCAGCATGTAGCCGCTGCGCATCCCGAGGGCCTCGCCCCCCTCGCGATAGGAGGTGGGCACGCTGCGCATGGCCACCTCGGTGGTCTTGGTGACATAGGGGACGACGAGGACGGACAGCACGATGACCCCGGCGGAGAGCGAGTAGCCCCAGTGGAACGCGACCACGAGGACGACGTAGCCCGACGTAGCCGAGGACGATCGAGGGCACCCCGGCCAGCACCTCCGACGCGCCCCGCAGGAGCTGGCCCCGCCCGTCGCGGGCGTACTCGGCCAGGTAGACGCCGCCGGCCACGCCGACGATCCCGGCCAGATCAGACACCCCTACACGATGACGAGGGTCCCCTCGATGGCGTTGAGCAGCCCGCCGCCGTTGCCGACGGGGTAGGTGGTGAGGACGCTCCAGTGCCAGTGCGCCAGCGCCCGGTCCGACCACGCCCACGACGATCGACACCACGGGGATGACCACCAGGGCCAGGGCCACGCCGCACAGCACCCAGGTCAGGCGGTTGCGGGTGCGACGCCGCCCGAGCCCGAGGGCGGCGCCCGGCGACGCCGGCGCTGGCGCGGTTCCCGACGGGTGGCATCGTCAGATCCCCCGTCCCACGGGCAGGGCCGTGGTCGCCACCCGCCGCACGAGCAGCCGGGCGCCGACGTTGACGACCAGGGTGATGACCAGCAGCACGAGACCGAGCTCGGCCAGCGTGCTCAGGGCCAGACCGCTGGCGTCGGTCTGGGCGCCGTCGAGCTGGTTCACGATGGTGGCCGCGATGGTGTTGAACGACGCTGTAGAACGAGTGGACCTCGGCGCCGGTGAGCGACCCGCACACCATGGCCACGGCGATCGTCTCCCCCAGGGCGCGGCCCAGACCGAGCACCCAGGCCCCGATCACCCCGGACCGGACCCAGGGAACGGTCACCGCCCCCAGCGCCTCGGAGTCGGTCATGCCCAGGGCCACCGCCCCCTCCACCGTGGCCCGGGGCACCTGGCGCAGCAGGTCTCGGGTGGTGGCCGCGATGATCGGGCAGGATCATGATGGCGAGCACCACGCCCGCGGTGAACAGCCCCTGGCCGCCCGCCGCGTCGGGCCTCCGGAAGAAGCGCAGCACGGGCACGTCGGGCATGTGGTCGGCCCACAGCGGGGCGACGTCGTGGGAGAGGAAGGGCCCGAGGGTGAAGAAGCCCCACAGGCCGTAGACCACGCTCGGGCACCCCGGCCAGGACCTCGAGGCAGAACCCGACGCGCGCTCGACAGGCGGGGCGGGAGCTTCTCCACCACGATGAGCGCGGTGCCGATGCCGACCGGCACGGCCAGGACCAGGGCGATGGCCGAGGACACCAGGGTGCCGACGATGAAGGGCAGGGCCCCGTACTGGGCCAGCGGGGGGTGCCTGATCCCGTTGGTGGTGACGATGGGGGCGTAGGTGTTGCCCAGGTTCCAGGGGGTCCGGGTGAAGAACCCGAACCCGTTGTAGCGGATGGCGGGCAGCGCCTTCCACACCAGCACGCCCGACGATCAGCACCAGCGCCACGAGCGGGATGAAGGTCAGGCCCCGCAGCCCGTGGGCAAGCAGCCGTTCGGCCCGCCACCACGCCGTGCCGCGATGCGAAGGGTCAGCGCCCGCCGCATCACGCCCGCCCTCGTCGCCGCCCCCGCCGCCCGCTCCCTCGCCGCCCCCGCCGCGCCGGGCCCGAGCGGCGGTGGGCTCGACGGGCTGGGCGCGAACCTCCGGAGCATCCGACGCCTCGGTCATGAGCGAGAGGAGGGGCGCACCGTCGCTGCCCCTCCCCTCGCCCTCGGCATCCTCGTCCTCGGCCACGGCTGCGCCACGGCGCGGACACGGCCGTCGACCCTTCGTGCGCGGCCGAGCCGGCTACGCCGCTGACCTTGGAGATGAGCTTGGCGGAGATCGACACCACCTGGCTGGGCAGGGCCACGAAGTTGACCTGGTCGAGATACGTCGACGCGTTGCCTCCGCTGGGGTCGATGGCCCACGCCAGCACCGCCTTCGTCGCCTGGGCGGCCGAGCGCGCTGGGCTGCTGTGCTCGGCACGATGGCGTACTCGTAGTTGACGATCGGGTAGCCGTCGACTGGCGGGGCCGAAGATCATCGAGACCGCCCCGCTCGCCGGAGTGGAGCTGGCGAAGCTGGCCGCCGCCGACGCCGATAGCCGCCTGGGTGGGCAGCTCGAAGTTGCCCGACTTGTTCTTGAGCGCGGCGTAGCCCAGTCCGGCGGCGGTGGCCTTGCTCAGATAGCTGACCCCGATGTAGGCGATGCAGCCGGGGCTCGCCTTACACGCCTGCACCATGCCTCCGTTGCCCATGGCGGCGACGGCGCCGGGGACGGCCGGCCACGCCACGGTGGTGCCCGGCGGGATCGTCCAACCCGAGGGGTCCGACGCCGTCAGGAACGAGCTGAACAGGAAGGTGTCACCTGAGCTGTCCGAGCGGTGCACCGTCACGATGGGCATGTCGGGCAGCGTCACGCCCGGGTTCAGCGCCGCGATCTTGGCGTCGTTCCACTTGGTGATCTTGCCCTGGTAGATGGCCGCGAGCGTGGGTCCGTCGAGCTTCAGGTTGCCAGTCACCCCGGGGAGGTTGTAGTTGATCTGCTGCGCCGAGATGGCCAGCGGGATGTTCTCGAGCCCTGGGTACTGCTGCATCTCTGCCGGTGACAGGTAGGCGTCGGAGGCGCCGATGTTCACCGTGCCCGCCGCGGCCGAGGAGATGCCCGTCCCCGAGCCCGTCGACGCGGTGGTGATCGACACGCTCGGCCACTCCTTCTGGATCTGCGCGGTCCACAGGTTGAACAACGGGTACAGCAGGCTCGAGCCCGTCTCCTGCAGGGCCACCGTGGTGGTGGGCCAGTTCTCGAGGCTCGAGAGCGACACGGCCGCCGTGGTGGTGGTGGCCGCGGCCGTTGTGGTGGTGGCGGCCTTGGGCGTCGAGCTGCATGCCGCCAGGAGAACCGCTGGCACAGCCAGGGCCGACAACACTGCGACAGCTCCGGGGCGACCGGTGCGGCGCCTGGTGATACCAGGGGTCGGGGTCGCAGAGGGGCGCGTAGACATGACGGATGAAGCTCCTTTCGATTGGAACTACCGGGGGCTCGTGGGAGAACCTGTGATGCTGCTGGCGTGCGCGCGCCGAGCAGCGGTGCCGTCAGCCGGCGGTCATCCGATCCTCCCGCTCACGTAGCTGACGGTCTCGGGCTCGTTGGGGGCTTCGAAGATGTGCTGCGTGTCACCGGACTCGACCAGGATGCCGTTGTAGAGGAAGGCCGTGGTCTGTGCCACGCGTCGTGCCTGGGCGAGATTGTGCGTGACGATGACGATGGTCAGGTGCTCGGCCAGCTTGCGCAGGAGCTCCTCCACCATTTCGGTGGTCACGGGGTCGAGCGAGGACGTTGGCTCGTCGAGGAGGAGGACGTCGGGCTCGACGGCCAGGGCCCGAGCCAGACACAGCAGCTGCTGCTGGCCACCGGACAGGCGGAACGGGGAGTCGCCGAGGCGATCCGCCACGGCCGCCCACAGACCGACCTCCCGCAGGCAGCGCTCGGCGATGTCGGTGTGCTCGTTGCGCGGGGCCAGGCGATGGGCCCGCACCCCGGCGACGACGTTGTCACGGATCGACATGGGGAAGGGGTTGGGGCGTTGGAACACCATGCCCACCCGCCGCCGCAACACCAGTAGGTCCATGTCGCGGCCCGAGATCTCCATGCCCTCGAGCTCGATGGTCCCCTTGCGCCAGTAGCCGCGGACCTTGTCGTTCATGCGGTTGAGCGATCGCAGGAACGTGGACTTGCCGCAGCCTGTGGGCCCGATGAGCGCGGTGATCGACCGGGGGGTGAACCCGAGGTCGATCTCCGCTCAGGACCGTCTTGGCACCGAAGCCCACTGCCGACGTCGCGGGCCACCATGACCGGGGTGTCGAGCACCCCGACCCCGACGCGACCCGGAGCCGCCTCGGGCGAGGTGTCGGGCCCCATGACCGCCTCCGCCGACGGACTCGATGACGCTCCGCCAGAACCGTGGTCCCCGCCGGACCCAGTTATCGATGTCATCAGGGCTGAAGGTACCGGGGGAAGGTGAACGATCCGCGAACAAAAGGCAAACCGAGGGTGATCGTTAAGTGAACTCCTCGGGGGCCCCGTGGCGTCGTCTGTGGGCGAAGGCCTTGGCTGCCCCCCAGGCCACGGCGGGCTCGCCGAGGTCCCCGTCCACGGCTTGCAGCGAGGCGGGGGTGAGGCCGTAGGCGTCGTCGGGAAAGCGCTCCGAGACGAACCGGTCACGGGGCACGGGAGGAACGCGTGCGTCGTGGAGCACTCGGGTCGGGTACGAAACCGCGGCCCGGACCACGGCCAGCGGCGTCGTCCCCTGGGCGTCCACGTCGGCCGACAGGAGTGCGGTCAGCCGCACAGCGACGTCGGCTGGGCTTGGCGGCCCGCCGCCGCAGCCCGCGCCATCACCTCGTCCCGGTCCCGTGTGCCGGCAGGAAGCACCGAGTCCACACAGCGCAGCACCCAGCCGGGCATGGCATCGCTGACCCGGGAGGCCAGCTCGGCGCCGAGCTCGGCGAGAACCCTGTCGGGATCGGGCTCCACGACCACTGCCCGCAGGTCAGCTCTCCACCATGTCCCCGAGGAGGTCGACGCGCACGCCTTGTTCCCGCAGCCAGGCGAGAGCCCCTTCGACCTTGGACGGCTCACCTTCGAGCTCGCACACGATCCACCCCTCGTGCTCGTCGACGTTGGCCCGACGGATATTGGGCTCGACCTCGTGGTCCCGCACGAGCTGCGCCATGAACGGCCGTCGCACCAGATCTTCGGGGAACGTCAGCTTGACCCGCACGTCGATCATGGCGCTCCTCTGGTGTCGCCCGACACCGCGGCGCGTGGTGCGAGCGCGGGCAGGGCGAGGTTGAGATTGCCCGACCGAAATCCTTCGAGGTCGAGTGTGACGTAGCGGTATCCCGCCCCGCGCACGGCGGCCACGACCTCGTCTCGCCTCTTCACGGCGGACAGCAGATCGTCTCCTTGCAACTCGATGCGCGCCAGGTCGCCGTAGTGGCGGACGCGCAGTTGCCCGAAACCCAGGGCGCGCGAGCGCGGACTCGGCGCTCGAAACGGTCGTGAGCGTTCCCAGTGTCACCGGCGTCCCGTACGGGACGCGCGAGGCCAGGCAGGCAGCGGCGGGCTTGTCCCACGTCCGCAGGCCCAGGTGACGCGACACCGCCCGGACGTCGTCCTTGGTGAGGCCTGCTTCCACCAAGGGGAAACGGGCCCCCCGTTCCGCCGCGGCCCGCTGGCCGGGGCGATGGTCGCCGAGGTCGTCGAGGTTCACCCCCAGGAGCACGACGGCTGACTCGGCCACGGCCAACGGGGCCAGGGCCGCAAGAAGACTGGCCTTGCAGTGATAGCAGCGTTGACCGTCGTTGACGGCGTACGCAGGGTCGTCGAGCTCGTGGGTCGACACGGCGCGCCAGCGCAGACCCCACTCCTGGGCCAGGGCCCGACAGTCGGCGAACTCCTCGGGCGCCAGCGACGCCGAGACCGCCGTGACGCACAGCACGAGATCGGACCCGAGGGTGTCGGTCGCCACCCGGGCCACGAGGGCTGAGTCGGCGCCACCGCTGAACGCCACCACGGCGCGACCCACGAGCCCGATCTGGGCGCGTAAGGCGTCGAGCTTGGCGACCACCGGCGCGGGGCCGAGCGAGCCGGGACCCGCGGGGCTAGAGCACACTGTCGAGCACGTCCTCGATCTCACCGACCATGCCCGTCCAGAAGGGCCCGAACTCGGCATAGCGGGCCGAGGCCTCGTCGAATCGCATCTCGTACACACACGCCTTGAGGTCGTCGGGGTGCAGGCCGAACAGGGTGACGCCCCACTCCCAGTCGTCGAGGCCCGTCGACCCCGTGATGAGTTGCAGGATTCGATCGCGGAAGGTGCGTCCCACCGCCCCGTGACCCAGCATGAGCGACTTGCGGGCGTCGTACTCCAACGCGTACCAGTTGTGCTCCGCGGAGCGTCGCTTGGACATGGGGTAGAAGCAGAACGCCCGCTTGTCCTCGGGAGGCAGGTTCGGGTACAGCCGGGCCTGCTTCATCTCCTCGGGGATGCCCTGGGCGTACTCGGACACCTCGGTCAGCGAAACGTAGGACCCTGTGGACTCGAGGCCCGCCCCACAGAGCTCCGACTGCAGTCCACGCAGGCGCCACATGTCGTCGCCCAGGGCCATCACGCCGAGGTCCGCCTTGTGCCCGAGCAGTGCCACCGTCACCACCTGGTCGCCCTCGGCCCGAGCGCCCTTGACGGCGCGCACCACGGCCTCGCGATCCACTGCCGGGCCGGCCCGGAAGAACAGGTGGAGCACGGCCCACCCCACCGACGGGGTGAGGGGGTCGTGCCCAGGGTGACGCGCAAGTCGGCTCGGGGTCGGGGCCACGGCGCCCAGTGTAGGAAACCGCCAGGGGGCGCCCCATTGGGGCGCCCCCTCGGACAGATGTCGTTGGCTGGGCGGCGCCTCGACGACGGCCGGCCCTCACAAGGTCGTAGACGACTAGAAGTCGTCCATCCCCCCGCCCGGCATGGCCGGCATGGATTCCTTTTCGGGCTTGTCCACGATGACCGCCTCGGTGGTGAGGAACAGCGCGGCGATCGAGGCCGCGTTCTGCAAGGCGGATCGGGTCACCTTGACGGCGTCGATCACACCCGCCGCGAACAGGTCCTGGTACTCGCCGGTGGCGGCATTGAGACCCTCGGCGGGCTTCTTCAGGTTGCGAACCTTCTCCACCACGACACCACCTTCGAGACCGGCGTTCACGGCGATCTGCTTGAGCGGCTCCTCGACGGCGCGGGCCACCATGCGGCAACCCGTGGCCTCGTCGCCCTCGAGCTTCTCGGCGCGGTCGAGGATCTGGGCCTGCGAGCGCAGCAGGGCCACGCCTCCACCGGGCACCACGCCCTCCTCGATGGCCGCCTTGGTGGTGGACACGGCGTCCTCGATGCGGTGCTTCTTCTCCTTGAGCTCCACCTCGGTGGCGGCGCCGACCTTGATGACAGCCACCCCACCGGAAAGCTTGGCCAGACGCTCTTGGAGCTTCTCGCGGTCGTAGTCGGAGTCGGTGTTCTCGATCTCGGCCTTGATCTGATTGATCCGGCCCTTGATCTCCGACTCGTCGCCGGCACCCTCGACGAGCGTCGTCTCGTCCTTGGTCACCACGACCTTGCGAGCCGCGCCCGAGCATGTCGAGCCCCACGTTCTCGAGCTTGAGGCCCACCTCCTCGGTGATGACCTGGCCGCCGGTGAGGATGGCCATGTCCTGGAGCATGGCCTTGCGCCGCTCGCCGAAGCCGGGCGCCTTCACCGCCACGGACTTGAACGTGCCGCGGATCTTGTTGACCACCAAGGTGGCCAGAGCCTCGCCCTCCACGTCCTCGGACACGATCACGAGGGCCTTCCCCGTCTGCATGACCTTCTCCAGGACCGGCAGCAGGTCGCGGACGGCGGAGATCTTGCTGGCCACGAAGAGCAGGTAGGGATCCTCGAGGACGGCCTCCATGCGCTCGGGGTCGGTGACGAAGTACGGGGAGATGTAGCCCTTGTCGAAGCGCATGCCCTCGACGAGGTCCATCTCCATGCCGAAGGTCTGGGACTCTTCGACGGTGATGACACCGTCCTTGCCCACTTTGTCGATGGCCTCGGCGATCATCTCGCCGATCTCGCTGTCGGCGGCGGAGATGGCGGCCACCTGGGCGATCTGGCTCTTGGACTCGGTCTCTTTGGCCTGGCTCTTGAGCGAATCGACCGCGGCCTCCACCGCCGCCTCGATGCCGCGCTTCAGCGACATGGGGTTGGCCCCGGCGGCCACGTTGCGCAGCCCCTCGTGGACCATGGCCCAGGCCAAGACGGTGGCCGTGGTGGTGCCGTCACCGGCGACGTCGTCGGTCTTCTTGGCGACCTCTTTCACGAGCTCGGCGCCGACCTTCTCCCACGGGTCCTCGAGATCGATCTCCTTGGCGATGGATACCCCGTCGTTGGTGATCGTGGGTGCTCCCCACTTCTTCTCGAGCACGACGTTGCGGCCCTTGGGGCCGAGGGTTACGCGTACGGCGTCGGCGAGCTTGTTCATGCCGTTCTCGAGGGCCCGGCGGGCCTCCTCGTCGAAGGCGATCAGCTTGGGCATGGCGTGGTTTCCTCCGTGGGTTTCTGTACCGGTGTCGTCGACGGGGTCGGGGAGCGCCGCTCCCAGAGAGCGTCCCGTGCGTCGGTTAGCACTCTAGCGCTTCGAGTGCTAAGAGCAAACCGCTCTCAGCCGCCGGCCACGGCCGGGACGATCGACAGGGTCTGGCCGTCGGCCACCACCGTGTCGAGGCCGTCGAGGAAGCGCACGTCCTCGTCGGCGAGAAAGACGTTGACGAAGCGGCGCAAGGAGCCGCCCTCGTCGAAGAGCCGGTCGCCGAACCCCGGATGGGCGGCATCGAGCCCCTTCAGCACCTCTCGCACCGTGGAGCCTTCCACCGTCACCTGGGAGGCACCCCCGGTGAGCGTGCGCAGCTGGGCGGGGACCCGCACGGTGACGCTCACGATGCGCCCCCCTCCATGGTGGCGTCGATGGCGACCGACTCGTGGAAGGCCTCCAGGGTGGGGGCGATGGTGGCGGTCGGGCCGGCCGTGTCGACCAGGGCTTCCACCGTCTTGAGCCCGTGGCCGGTCACGTACGCCACGACCCGCTCGTCTCGCCGCACGACACCTCGGCCGGCCAGCTGGGCCAGCGTGGCGATGGTGACGCCCCCGGCCGTCTCGGCGAAGATCCCCTCGGTCCGGGCCAGGAGGCGGATGCCGTCGAGGATCTCGTCGTCGGTCACCGCCGCGAAGGACCCGCCGCTCTTGCGCACGGTCTCGAGCGCGTACCAGCCGTCGGCCGGGTTGCCGATAGCGAGGGACTTGGCGATGGTGTGCGGCTTGACCGGCCGAATGGCGTCGGTGCCCTCGGCGAAGGCCGTCGCCACCGGCGAGCACCCCTCGGCCTGGGCGCCCGACACCCGCACGTGGGGCTCCTCGTCGAGCAGTCCCACGGCGTGGAGCTCGGAGAAGCCCTTGGCCACCTTGGTGAGCTGGCTGCCCGACCCCACGGGCACGATCACGTGGTCCGGGGCCTCCCACCCCAGTTGCTCGGCCACCTCGAAGGCCAGGGTCTTGGACCCCTCGGCGTAGTAGGTCCGCACGTTGACGTTCACGAACGCCCACGACGGGAGCTCGCTCGTGAGCTCGGCGCACAACCGGTTGACGTCGTCGTAGGTGCCGTCGACGGCCACCACGTGACCGCCGTAGATCGCCGTCGTCACGACCTTGGCCACCTCGAGGTCGCTCGGGATGAACACCACCGACACCATGCCGGCTCGCGCCGCGTGGGCGGCCACGGAGTTCGCCAGGTTGCCCGTGGACGCACAGGCGGCCACCTTGAAACCCAGTTGGCGCGCCTTGGTGAGCGCCACCGACACCACACGGTCCTTGAACGAGCCCGTGGGATTGGCCGTGTCGTTCTTGATCCACAGCTCCCCGAGCCCCAGCTCCGCCGCCAGGCGGTCGGCCCGGACCAAGGGGGTGCAGCCCGTGCCCAGGTCGATGGGCGCCGGGTCCGACACCGGGAGCAGGGGCGCGTAACGCCAGATGGTCTGGGGGCCCGCCGCGATCAGGTCCCGGGTGACGGTGCCACCCATGGCCTCGTAGTCGTAGGCGACCTCGAGAGGTCCGAAGCAGTAGTCACAGACGTGCAGCGCCTCGGCCGGATAGGCCCGCGCACATTCCCGGCAACGAAGTCCGGTGACGAAGTCCACGAAACACCTCCACATCGGTCGGGCATTGGCACCTTGCGTCCGCCGGAATGGCGGATGCGCTGGTTGCCGCGGCGTCGCAGGGCCCGTCCCTCAGCCGCTCTGGATGATCCCTCCATGGTGGACGAAACCGACCACCCCCGTCAATGGAGGGGTCCCGTGGACGAGGGGAGCCCCCCGATGGGGGATGATCGGAGGGTGGTTTCTGGACCTGGTGCGGCCGGTGGCGCCGCCCTGCGCAGCTTCCACCACCGGGACTTCTCGGTCCCGGCCCTGGTGGCGGCACGGGCCGGCCGTCGGGTCGCCGTGTGCCTGCCGGCGCGCGACGAGGCCGCCACGGTAGGCGCCATCGTGGCCGGCGTGCGGGCTTCGCTGACCCGGTCGGGGGGAGGGGCCGACCTCGTCGACGACATCGTGGTGGTGGACGACGGGTCGATCGACGACACGGGGGCGGTGGCCCGTCGGGCAGGGGCGCGGGTCGTGGCGGCCCGGACCGTCGGGGGGGAAAGGGCCAGGCCATGGCGGTGGCACTGGAGGAGACCGATGCCGAGCTCCTGGTCTTTCTCGATGCCGACGTCCGGAACTTCGGCCCCCACTACGTGACCGGCCTCCTGGGGCCCCTGCTCGAGGACCCGGGCCCGAGGCGACCCGACGTGGCGCTCGTGAAGGGGTTCTACCAGCGTCCCCTGCACGGGGAGCAGTCGGGCGGAGGGCGCGTCACCGAGCTCGTGGCCCGGCCCCTCATCGACCTGCTCTTCCCGCACCTCTCCGGGGTGCGCCAGCCTCTCGCGGGCGAGACGGCGGCCCCCCGGACCGTCCTCCACAAGACCGGCCTCGCCCCCGGCTACGGCGTGGAGCTGGCCCTGCTGATCGATGTGGCCGAGCGCTTCGGGGTCGATCACGTGGCCCAGGTGGACCTGGGCGTGCGCATCCACCGCAACCGGCCCCTGAGCGAGCTGCGGCCCCAGGCCACCGACGTCTTGAGGGCAGCGCTGCGGCGCACCGAGAGGTGATGGCGCCGCATCCCCCGCGCCTCTAGCTCCCCCCGCCCTCCCTCCGAGCTCGTCCAGGAAGGGAGCCACGACGTCGTGCACGGCGCCACCGGGATCGCTCGTGGCCCGCGCCGCTCCGAAGAGGTCGGTGAGGCTCCGGACCTCCACCCCGGATCCCGCCCCCTCCGGGCCGGTCCCGGTGATGCCTTCGATCCCGCCCGGGCCCACGGCGCCGGCCACCACGAGCACCGGCACCCCGGCCCGTCGGGCCGCGCCCGACCACGCCCCCCACCACCTTCCCGGACCACGAGGACGCGTCGAGGCGACCTTCGCCGGTGATCACCAGAGCGGCACGCCGAGACGCGCTCGACGAGCCCGACGGTGTCGGCGACCAGGTCGAAGCCGGGCACGAGCCGCGCCCCCAGGGCGGCGAGCCCCCCGGCGAGCCCCCCGCGGCGCCGGCGCCGGGTAGGGCCGTCACGTCGACGCCATAGCGCTGTCGCAGGTCGACGGCGAGCGCCTCCAGGCGGTCCCGAAGCGCTGTGACCTGGGCCGGTGTGGCCCCCTTCTGAGGTCCGAATTGCTCGGCGGCCTCGACGAAGAGGGTCCTCACGTCGCAGGCCACGACCACCTCGGTCCCGGCCATGCCGCCGGCGGCCTCGATCGCTTCGAGGGCGCCGGCACCGCCGTCGGTGGTGGCTGAGCCACCCACTCCCACGAGCACCCTCCGGGCACCGGCCGAAGCCGCCGCGACCAGGAGCTCTCCGGTGCCCCGGGTGGAGGCCCGCATGGGGTCGTTGCCTTGGGGCCCACCGGCGAGCGGCAGTCCCGAGGCAGCCGCCGATTCCACCACGGCCACGCCGTCGGCCATCCACCATGCCGCGACCACCGCATCGCCCAGGGGACCGGTCACCGGGGTCTCGTGCCAGGAGCCCGGAGCTGCGCCCGCCCCCGACGAGCGCTGGGCCGCCAGGACGTGGGCGAACCCCTCGCCGCCGTCGGACAGTGGACAGCGGTCGCAGGCCCATCCGGCCCGGAGGGCGCCGGCGGCGACGGCGGCTGCCACCGCGGGGGCGGTGACGGTTCCTTTGAAGGCATCGGGGGCGGCCAGGACCGAGGGCGGGGAGGATTCGTCGTCGGGCACGGGGCCATCGTGGCTCGTCGGAGTGTCCTCTGCAGGCGAGCGCTAGGGTCGTCCGGGTATGAAATGGGTCACTTGCCCTTGAGAGCAGACCTGGTCATCGCCTCGAACCGAGGTCCGCTGTCGTTCGCACTGGACTCCGAAGGCCGTCCCGTGCCCGCCGGTTCCGCAGGCGGGCTCGCCGCCGCGCTGCACCCTCAGCTCGAGGGCAGTGGGGCGACCTGGGTGTCGTGCGCCATGTCCGACGCCGATCGCAAGGCGACCGCCGAAGGGCTCATGTCCGAACGGGGGCTGCACCTGCTCACCGTGCAGCCCGACAGAGACACCTACCGCATGGCCTATGACGTGGTGTCGAACTCCACGTTGTGGTTCTTGCACCACCACCTCTTCGACCTGGCTCGGCGGCCGCGCTTCGATCACCACTGGGCCAGGGCCTGGGAGGCCTACCGCGAGTTCAACGAGCTGTTCGCGGCGGTGGTGGACGCGGCCGCGGCCGAAGGGGCCACCGTGCTCGTGCAGGACTACCACCTCAGTCTCCTGCCCGGCGTGCTCGCCGAGAAGCGGCCCGACCTCCGCACCGTTCACTTCACCCACACCCCTTTCGCCAGCCCCGACACCCTTCGGGTGCTGCCCTCGGGGGTGGCTCGTGAGGTCCTCGAGGGCATGGCGGCGGCCACGGCGTGCGGATTTCACACGGTGCGGTGGGAGGCGAGCTTCCGGGCGTGCTGCGAGGACATGGGTGTCGACGTCAACAGCACCTTCGTGTCGCCGCTCACCCCCGACACCGTCCACCTGAGGGAACAGGCCGCCTCGGCGGAGTGCGTGGCGGCGGGCGAACGGCTCGAGGAGCTCCTGGGGGGCCGGCGCATGGTGCTGCGGGTCGACCGCATCGAGCCCGCCAAGAACCTGCTGCGGGGGTTCTGGGCCTTCGACGAGATGCTCCGCATGCGGCCCGAGATGCGGGGCGAGGTCGTGCTCTTGGCCCTGGCGTACGCCTCACGCTCTTCGCTGCCGGAGTACCTCGCCTACGGAGCCGAGATCGAGCAGGCGGCGCGGCGCGTGAACGACACGTGGGGCACCGACGACTGGGCGCCCATCGTCCTCGACGTGGCCGACGATCCGGGGAGGTCGATCGCGGCGTTGATGCGCTACGACGTGCTGCTCGTGAACCCGATGCGCGACGGGCTCAACCTCGTCGCCAAGGAGGGGCCCATCGTGAACACCACCGACGGCGTCCTGACGCTGTCGCGCGAGGCCGGTGCATTCGCCGAGTTGCACGGTGAGGCGCTCGAGATCAACCCATTCGACGTGACCGGGACCGCCGCGGTGCTGCTGCAGGCGCTCGACATGTCGCGCCCCGAGCGGGCCCGGAGAGCCGAAGCGCTGCGCGTCCTGGTCGCCACGCGCAAGCCCGGGGACTGGCTCGCCGACCAGCTGGCGGCGGCGATTCCTCGCTGAGCGGCCCACCGTGGCCCAGGCGGCGACACCGGCCGCCGTCAGAGCCGGGCCCGAGTGGCCAAGGCGTGGAGCAGGGCCAGGGTCTGGGCCGGTCCGGTGGTCACCATGTCGGCAGCGGCGACGAGCTCGGGGGGTGTCTCGGCGTCCGCCACCGCGATGCGCACGGTGTGGGTGCCCTCGAGGGCCAGTCGGTCGAGGCCGGCGAAGGCCGCCAGGTCGCCGGCGTCGTCACCCGCGAAGCACGCTGCCGCGCAACCCCGCGCCAGGCGCTCCACCACCGCGCCCTTGTCGATGCCGATGGGGGGGCGGAACTCCACGGCCATCCGACCGGGCTGCAGGACGAGCCCGGTGCGCTGCGACCACTGGAGGGCGAAGTCCCGGGCTCGATCGCCCGCGCCGGGCGCCTGGCGCCAGTGCACGGTGACCGAGGAACCCTTGTCTTCGATACCCACGGCGTCACCGGCGAACTCCGACCGGGCGGCCGCCACCACCCGGGCGACGGGCTCTCGCCAGGGCTCGGCCTCGGGGGCATGGTGCAGCGTGCCGTCTTCGATCCACTCGAGCCCGTAGGCGCCGAACAGCCGTACGCGCGGGTCCCGCCGCCGCCAGGCGTTGGGCCAGGAACGACGCCGGGCGACCCGAGACCACGGCCACCACGGCGAAGCGGCGCGCCAGGGTGGCCAGCACGCCGGGCGCCTCGGGAAGGGCTAGGCCGCCGTCGGGTCCGAGACGATGGGTGAGAGGGTCCCGTCGAAGTCGGTGAGGATGGCGCTGGCGGCCGGCTCGGCCAAGAGCGACGGCCAGGGGGCCCAGCCCGTCGCCGAGGTCATCGGCGTCGCTGCCCTCCGACGCAGCGCCCGAGCCGTCGTCTCCCATGGGGCCGTGGCGCCCCGTCAGCCGGGCGTGGGGCCAGTCGGGGTCGGGGGTGCCAACCGGGCGAGATCGGGCCCGGCGATGACGACGACGCTGGCCCCGGCCGTGCTCGGCACGGGGGCAGCTGCACCCGCGGGTTGGACCGCACTGCTCGGCAACCCCAGCGCGCTGAGCAGCGTCGTGGCCGAGCTCGGGGCGACCGACACCGCGTACACGCGGGTGGCGGTCACCTTGGTCGTGGCATTCGTCGGCGTCAGGGTGGAGAACCCCCGAGACCGAAGATACGTACTGGTGCCCGCGGCGAGGGCGGTGATGCTCGTGCCGTTGGCCACCAGCACGTGAATCGACGAGGCTCCCGGCACGATGGTGGCGACCGTCGTCGTCGTGGAGTTCGCCGCCGTCGTAGGCGGCGACGTCGACGGGGGGCTGGCTGCCGACGCTGTGGTCACGTCCAACGGCGCCCGAGTGGCAGACGGCAACAGCAGCACACCGATGACGACCGCCACCACCACGACGCCCACACCCCGCAACCAACCCGAGGTGCGGGTGACCCCGGTTGCTCGTGATCAGCCCCGCCACCCCCGCCCGCGCCCGAACCGCCCGGGTAGGCGGGGTCGTCGTAGCGGTCGCTCATCGTCGCGGTTGATGTGGTGCGGCGGTCGTCTCGAACCGGCCCCGGCGCTGGTCGAGGCGGCGGCGGCGCAAGCGACGGACCACCAGTGGGGCGTGCTCGAGGGCTTCACTCGTGTCGACGATCTCCGCCAGCCGGCGGTAGTACCCGGTTGGCGACATGCCCAGGCGGACGCGGATCCCCGACGCTTTCGCTCCGGGCCGGGTCCACCACGATTCCTCGAAGTCGAGGATCAGGCGGTCCTGGTCGGTCAATGCCATCGCAGGGTCAAGCCTGCCAACGCGCTGCGCGCGAAGCAAGGATCCTCGGCTCCGCTGCCCCAGCCTGCCAGGGCCGGGACGGCACTGGCGGTAGCGTGGCGTCAAGGCCGGTGTGGCGCAGCTGGAAGCGCAGACGATTTGTAATCGTCAGGTCGTGGGTTCGAGTCCCACCACCGGCTCGGACGCATCGACGCCCTCGGTCTCGCGTGACCCTGCGCGCGTGTTCTCCCACGAGCATCGTGGAGGCTCCCGCCGACACGAGCTCTGGCCGTCCACCGGCACGCGCCGCGGGGGGACCATGCTGCGGTCTGACACTCCGAACGGTGTCGATCATGGTGTCCCCCCGTCGCTCGAGACAGATGATCGCGCACCTCGGGCTACCCACGAGCACTCCCACCCGTGGCGGCCCGGCGCCTCGCCAATTCGAAGCACGCCACGGCGCCGGCGGCGGCCACGTTGAGAGCGCCCAGGGCTCCGAACTGGGGGATCGCACCGAGAGCCGAGCAGCGGCGGCGGGTGAGCGACGCCAGGCCCCGGCCCTCGGCCCCCAGGACGAGGGCCACCGCCCCGCCGGCCTCGATATCCAGGTCGAACAGCGAAATCGGGGCGCCAGCATCGAGCCCGACGCTCGTCACGCCGAGCTGGTCCAGCCGCCGCAAGGCATTGGGGACACCGGGAACCACGGCGATGTCAAGGTGCTCGATGGCACCGGCCGCCACCTTGGCGACCGTCGGCGTCACGTGGACAGCTCGATGGCGCGGCAGCACCACGCCCGTGACCCCCGCGCACTCTGCGCTGCGCAGGAGGGCCCCGACGTTGTGGGGATCGGTCACCCCGTCGAGCACGAGCAAGAACGGTGCCACCTCGCGCCGCGCCCGGACCAACGTGTCGAGCTCGACGTCCTCGAGGGGCCGGGCGCGGCGCCAAGACTCCTTGGGGGGCATCGGTGCGGGCCGCCCGTTCGAGCTTCGTTCGGGGAACGAGCACGAGCCGCACACCTCGGCGCGCCGCCATCCGCTCGATGTCATCGATGTGTGCAGACGCCTCGAGATCCTCGGCGATCCAGATCTCGCGGACGGGGCGACGACCCGCGGCGAGCAGCTCGCGCACAGCTTGGCGGCCTTCGACCTGGTCCCCGCCCAGCCCGTGTGCAGCGCCACCGGCAGGCCTACCGTCCCGACCGTCCCGACCAGCCGCCCGACTGCGTCCCGCCGTGCTGGCGCGACCGGTCGTGCTGGCACGACCGGTCGTGCCACTGCGGCCGGCCGTGTTCCCGCGTCCCGCTGAGCCTCCGCGGCGGGTCGTGTTCGCGCGTCCCGGTGTGGGGCTGCGTCCGGCGGCGGGACGGCGTGGCCGGCGCGGTGGGCCGCTCACGCCACCGTGGCGAGGAGCACCACCGCCAAGCACGCGATGCCCTCGACCCGACCGAGCGCACCCAGACCCTCGGCTCGCTTGGCCTTCACGCTCACCGGCGCGCCGAGCAAGGCCTGCAACCGATGCGCCATGTCGTCGGTGTAGTCCCCCAACCGGGGCCGCTCACACACCACGGTGCAGTCGGCGTTCACGAGATGCAGGCTTTCGCCTCGCACCATCGACGACACCTGGTCCAAGAGCCACATGGAGTCGACACCGGCCCAGGCGGGGTCGCTGGCCGGGAAATGCCGTCCGAGGTCCCCGAGCCCCGCCGCCCCCAGGAGGGCCTCGGCCACGGCGTGGGCCACCACGTCGGCGTCACTGTGGCCGGCGAGGCCCGCCGCACCGGGGACGGTCACCCCCCCGAGGACGAGCGACCGTCCCGGATCCCCCGAAAAGCGGTGGATGTCGAATCCCTGCCCGATCCGCAACGCTCCCGGCGGCGCACCCCCTGCGGTCATGACGCCGCCAAGGCCTGGGCGACCTCGAGGTCGCCTACCGTCGTCACCTTGATGTTGCGCGGGTCTCCGGGCACGACGCGCACGGTAGCGCCCAGCGACTCCACCAAGCCGGCGTCGTCGGTGGCGTCGGTCGCGGTGTCGTGGGCTTGGCGAAGGACTCCGGCCCGAAACGCCTGGGGCGTCTGCACGGCCACGACGCCGTCGCGCGCCACGGTGTCGGTGACGACGTCCCCCACGACGCGCTTGAGGGTGTCCACCACCGCCAGCCCCGGCACCGCGGCGTCGGCTCCTCGGACCACGGCGTCCACCACGGCACGGAACAGCGCCGGCGACGCCAGGGGACGGGCGCCGTCGTGCACCACGATCACCTCGGTCGCGACCGGCACCACCGCCAGCCCCGCCCGCACCGAGGCCGCCCGGGTGTCGCCCCCTCCCACCACCAGGTCGGCACCAGAGTCTGCGCCGCGCCCCGCGGCCATGTCGCCCGTTTCGGGGGGGACCACGAGCACCACGCCGTCCGCCACGCTGCGGGCTGCCTCGACAGCCCACTGCACCATGGCACGACCGCCGATCTGCGCGAATTGCTTGGGGGCCCCGAACCTCCGGCCACTTCCGGCCGCCACCACGACCACCCACACCGACACGGGCTCACCTCCCGTTCGGTGACCGCGCGCCGCCGAGGCGGTGCGGGCCCACGCGACTCAGGGCAGCGCCTCGTCCAGGCGCTTCTCCGCCGCGGCCTCGTCGACGTCGAGCGCGAAGGTCAGCTCCGAGACGAGGATCTGGCGCGCCCGGCTGAGCATGCGCTTCTCGCCGGCCGACAAGCCCTTGTCCTTATCGCGGATCGAGAGGTTCCGCACCACCTCGGCGACCTGATAGATATCGCCGGAACGCAGCTTCTCGGAGTGGTTCTTGTACCGGCGCGACCAGTTGGTGGGCATGCGCGCCTCCTTCTTGCGAAGGACGGCGAACACCTCTTCGACCTCTTCGTCGTTGATCACCTCACGCAGGCCGACGCCCTCGGTGTTGTCGGCCGGGACCATCAACGTCAAGTCGCCGTAGGCAAGCCGGAGCACGAGGTACTCTTTCTTCTCGCCGAAGGCCTCTTTGACCTCGCGCCGCTCCACGATCGCCGCCCCGTGATGGGGATAGACCACCTTGTCACCGATGTCGAACACGTACTTCTCCTGAGTGGCGCGCTGGCCACAGGCTCACGGGCGGGGGGCAGACGCGACATTCTACCCGTTCGGCCCCCGGGCCCCCAGCTCGACCGCGCCTTCGGCCTGACCAGGATCAGTCGTATCGATCGAGGATGCTCGCTTCGGCGAGCCGAGCGAGCCCCTCCTTCACCGATCGGGCGCGGGCCTCACCCACACCTTCGACCTCCTCGAGATCGTCTACCGACGTCCGCAAGATCCGCTGCAGTCCGGCGAAGTGCTCGACGATCCGGTCCACGAGCGCTTCGGGGAATCGTGGCAGGCGGTACAAGAGCCGATATCCACGGGGCTCGAGGGGCGCGTCGGGGTCGGACTGCGCGGGGCTGAGCCCGAGCACCGCTGACATACGCCGCACGTCGAGCAACTCGTCGGTCGACAATCGGGCCAGACCGGCCAGGGCGCGGGCCGATTCATCGCTGGCGACAACGCGCCGCTGACGCTGTCCGTCGCTGCGCGCACTTCGCCCATCTCCTCGAGCCACGGGCGCGATACCGTCACTGCGCAGGTAGTCGCGCATGACGAGCTCGCGCACGGGATCGATGCCGTCGAGCACCTCTTCGAGCTGTAGGCGCAGCAGGCGCCCGTCCTCACCCAATTCGACCAAGTCGACCTTGACCTCGTCCGCGATCCGGTACAGCAGCTCGGCGGGCTGGAGCACCGACGCCACGTCGCGCACGGTCACCGTGTCGGCGATCTCCAGCGCGGAAAGCGACGAGAGGGCGGAGTCGAAACGCTGACGGAACCGCCGTGTGGTCTGCAAAGCCTGACGCACCCGCTCGTGCAGACGACGCTCGTCCTGCAGGACATGACGGGTATCGCGCCGGTACACGGTTACGAGGCCCATGGCGGCCGACACCGACACCACCGGCACGTCGACGGACCGGGCCACGCGCTCGGCCGTGCGATGGCGCGTACCGGTCTCGATGGTGGGGATGGTGGCGTTGGGCATGAGGTGCACATTGGCCCGGGCGATGCGATCGGCGTCGGGAGAAAGGATGACCGCACCGTCCATCTTGGCCAGCTCCGAGAGCCGCTGAGGGCTGAACTCGGCATCGAGGAGAAACCCGCCCGTGCAGATCGACAACACCTCGGGCCCGTCCCCCACCACCAACAAGAGACCGCGATTGGCCTGCAGGACGCGCTCGATGCCGTCGCGCAGCGGCTGACCCGGCGCGACCAGCGCCAGGGCGTCGGCCATGGCCGAACTCGGTCGCACCACCACCTCCGCATGGTACCTGGCGCTCTGCGCGCCGATCGGCGCGACAGCCATCAACGATGCAAAGAAGCCGTTGTCGTCGCCAGGTCACGGCGATGGTTCGGGCCCCGTCGCCAGCGCCACCGCTTGGCGCAGCGTGCGCACGTGCACGACCTCCATCCCCGGGGGCCCGTCGGGACACGCCTCGGGCACCAGCGCATGGCGAAACCCGACACGCGCACGCCTCGGCCAGTCTGCGCGGGGCATGGGGCACCTGTCTGATCTCGCCACCGAGGCCCACCTCTCCGAACACCACCAGGTCGGGAGGCAGTGCACGGTCCGAGACCGCCGAGGACAGGGCCAGTGCCAGTGCCAGGTCGGCGGCGGGCTCGAGCACCCGGATCCCGCCCACGGCGGAGGCGAAGACGTCGGTGCGGCCTAGCGCCACCCCGGCGCGCTGCTCGAGCACGGCGAGCACGAGCGCGAGGCGACCGCCGTCGACGCCCTGGGCCGAGCGCCGGCTGGGGGTCTCGGCCGCGGTCCTGGCCGTCAGGGCCTGCAGCTCGACCAACAGGGCGCGCTGGCCCTGCATGGCGGGCAGCACCGCACTCCCCGGCGCGCCGGGGCGGCGGTCGCCGAGCAGGAGGCGGTAGGGGTCTGTCACCGCGGCCAGGCCCGTCTCGTTCATCTCGAAGAGCCCGAGCTCGCCGGTGGGGCCGAAGCGGTGCTTGGTGGCGCGCACCGTGCGCAGCGCGTGGTGGCGGTCTCCCTCGACCCCGAGGACGGTGTCGACGAGATGCTCCAGAGTCCGGGGACCGGCGAGCGTGCCCTCTTTGGTCACGTGGCCCACGAGCACGAAGGGCACGCCCTGGAGCTTGGCGAGGCGCACGACGAGGTCGGTGCAGGCCCGCACCTGGCCGAGGCTGCCCGCAGCGCCCGACCCTCCGGGGTCGGCCACGGCCTGGATCGAATCGACGACCACGAGTGCCGGGCCCGTGTCGCGCAGCGCGCCGGGCAGAGCGGAGAGGTCGGTGGTGGCCAGGAGCATGAGCCCGGCGGGGAGGGGGCCGAGGCGCTCGGCGCGTCGCCGGACCTGCTGGGCCGACTCCTCGGCGGACACGAGCAATACCCGAGCGCCGGCGCCGGCCATCGACGACAGGACCTGGAGAAGCAGCGTCGACTTCCCCACCCCCGGTTCGCCGCCGAGCAGCGTCACCGAGCCCGGCACCAGCCCGCCGCCCAGGACCCGATCGAGCTCGGCCAGCCCCGTGGAGACAGGCCCCGACTCAGCGGGGTCGACCTCGGCCAGGGCGACAGCTCCATCGGGCTCGTCGCCCAGCATGGGCCCCCATCCTTCGCCCGGCGCCGCGGCACCGGCCCGACCGGCGAGGCGCGCCGCGGTCACGTCGACGACCACGGGCTCCTCGACGAGGCTGTTCCATGCGCCGCACCCCGGGCATCGACCGGACCAGCGGGCCGTGCCGCCTCCACACGCCGTGCACCGGTGCACCGTCCTGGGCCGTCCCACACCGGGAGGCTACGGACGGGGTGTGACGATCAGGTGGGGCTCAGGAGTCGGCGCCCGCCCCGGCCAGCTCGACCGGCGGCGGCTGCAATCCTTCGACGGTGCGGAAGACGATCTCGCCGTCCTCCACGTCGACGATGATGGTCTCGCCCACTCGGAATTCCTTCCACAGGATGCGTTCCGACAGGGCGTCCTCGACGAACTGCTGGATGGCCCGACGCAGCGGACGAGCCCCCAGGGTGGGGTCGTATCCCTTGTCGGCCAACATCGCCTTGGCGGCCGGGGTCAGCTCGAGGCCCAGACCCTGGGACTCCAGCTGCTCGGCCACGCGCCGGATCATGAGGTCGACGATCTCCACGACCTCTTCCATGGACAGCTCGTGGAAGACGATGACCTCGTCGATGCGGTTGAGGAACTCCGGCCGGAAGTGGGCCTTGAGCGCGTCGTGCACCTCGAGACTTCATCCGCTCGTAGGTCACGGCCTCCGACGTCTTGGCGAAGCCCACCGACGACTTGCGCAGATCCGCGGTCCCCAAGTTGGAGGTCATGATCAACACGGTGTTCTTGAAGTCCACCGAGCGCCCTGGGCGTCGGTGAGGCGGCCGTCCTCGAGGATCTGGAGCAGGGCGTTGAACACGTCGGGGTGTGCCTTCTCCACCTCGTCGAAGAGCACCACGGAGAACGGCTTGCGCCGCACCGCCTCGGTGAGCTGACCGCCCTCTTCGTACCCGACATAGCCGGGGGGCGAGCCCACGAGCCGAGACACGGTGTGCTTCTCCATGTACTCGCTCATGTCGAGCTGGATCAGGGCGTCCTCGTCGTCGAAGAGGAACTCGGCCAAGGCCTTGGCGAGCTCGGTCTTTCCCACTCCGGTCGGGCCCAGGAAGATGAACGAACCGCTCGGCCGCTTGGGATCCTTGAGCCCGGCCCGGGTGCGGCGGATCGCACGCGACAGGGCCTTGATGGCCTCTTCCTGGCCGACGACGCGCTTGTGCAGCTCGTCCTCCATGCGCAGCAGCTTGGAGGTCTCCTCCTCGGTGAGGCGGTAGACGGGGATGCCGGTCCAGTTGGCCAGGACCTCGGCGATGACCTCCTCGTCGACGACGTCGAAGAGCTCGATGCCCTCGGCGCGCCACTCGGCTTCCATGGCCGTCTTGCGGTCGAGACGCTCCTTCTCCTGCTCTGCGAGCTTCTTCGCCTGGTCGAACGCCTGGCGCTCGATGGCCGCCTCCTTGTCGTGGCGGATCCTGTCGATCTCCTCCTCGAGCTTCTTGTAGTCGGGAGGAGTGGTCATGCGGCGGATGCGCAGACGACTACCGGCCTCGTCGATGAGGTCGATGGCCTTGTCGGGCAGGAAGCGGTCGGAGAGGTAGCGGTCGGCGAGGTTGGCCGCGGCCACCAACGCCTGGTCGGTGATGGTCACCGAGTGGTGCGACTCGTAGCGGTCGCGGAGACCCTTCAGGATCTCGATGGTGTGTGCCACCGTGGGCTGTTCCACCTTGATGGGCTGGAACCGCCGCTCGAGGGCGGCGTCCTTTTCGAGGTGCTTGCGGTACTCGTCGAGCGTCGTGGCTCCGATGGTCTGCAGCTCGCCGCGGGCCAGCATGGGCTTGAGGATCGAGGCGGCGTCGATGGCGCCCTCGGCTGCGCCCGCACCGACGAGGGTGTGCAGCTCGTCGATGAACAGCACGATGTCGCCCCGGGTACGGATCTCCTTCAGCACCTTCTTGAGGCGCTCCTCGAAGTCGCCGCGGTAACGGCTCCCTGCCACCAGGGCTCCGAGGTCGAGGGTGTAGAGCTGCTTGCCCTTGAGCGTCTCGGGCACGTCGTTCGCCACGATGCGCTGGGACAGACCTTCGACGATGGCGGTCTTGCCCACGCCGGGCTCGCCGATCAACACGGGGTTGTTCTTCGTGCGGCGCGACAGCACCTGCATGACGCGCTCGATCTCTTTCTCGCGTCCGATGACCGGGTCGAGCTTGTTGTCACGGGCCAGCTGGGTCAGGTTGCGACCGAACTGGTCGAGCACCGGCGACCCCGACGGGGTCTCGGAGGCCGACGACCGGGCCCGGCCCCTACGGACTCCTTGCCCTGGTACCCCGAGAGGAGCTGGATGACCTGCTGGCGCACCTGGGCCAGGTCGGCGCCGAGGCTGACGAGCACCTGGGCGGCCACGCCTTCGCCCTCGCGCACGAGCCCGAGGAGCATGTGCTCGGTGCCGATGTAGTTGTGGCCGAGCTGCAGAGCCTCGCGGAGCGACAGCTCCAGAACCTTCTTCGCCCGGGGCGTGAAAGGCGGCGAGCCGGTCGGGCGCCGTGCCCGACAGCCCGATGGTCTCCTCGACCTTCTCGCGCACGGCTTCGAGCGAGACCCCGAGCTGCTCGAGTGCCTTGGCGGCAACGCCCTCGCCCTCGTGGATGAGGCCGAGGAGGATGTGCTCGGTGCCGATGAAGCTGTGGTTGAGCAGGCGCGCTTCCTCCTGCGCCAGCACCAGCACTCGCCGCGCCCGATCAGTAAAGCGTTCGAACACTCAGACCGCCTCCCTCGACGGTTCGAATCTCGAACAGAGTCTACCGGGCATGCCCTAGCAACAAACACCACCATGACCGGTTTCCGCCGAGCGGAAGGTCCTGACATCCATCCCCCCTACCTTCGGCACGCCGGGGCGAGATCCTGACCTGAACCTCGCACCGGTCGCCGCGGGGCTCCCCCGACCTCCCACAGGCACGGAGCTGATGCCCTGGCCACAGCCGTCGGGCCGGGCCGACCGTTGTCCCACCTGAGGCTCCTTCGCCTATCGTTCCCCCTGGTGGACACCGCCTCACTGCTGTGCTCCCCCCGTCCAAGACGGCCTCGCCCGTCTGGAACCAGCGCTGCGCAACGCCGTGACGTCGGGCGACGGCTTCCTCGACGAGGTCACGACCCACCTCATCAACGGCCGGCGGCAAGCGCCTGCGTCCCGCCTGGCCCTCGCGGCCGCCACCGGAGGGCTCCGCGCGGCGACCTACGAGGACCTCGGGGGGGCGGTGTCGGTGGAGCTCGTCCACCAGGCCTCGCTGTACCACGACGACGTGATCGACGAGGCCGTGATGCGCCGCAAGGTCGAGAGCGTGAACACCCGCTGGGGCAATCTGGTCGCCATCGTGGCCGGCGACTTCCTCCTGGCCAGCTCGGCCGAGATCGCCGCCTCGCTCGGCCAGGAAGTCGCCGCCCTGCTGGCCAACACGCTCGCCCGCCTCTGCGAGGGCCAGCTCGTCGAGATCCGCTCGAGTCCTCAGCATCGAGCGCAGCGCCGAGGACTACTTCGAGACGATCGAGGGAAAGACGGCCGCGCTCATGGCCACCTCGTGCCGCGTCGGCGCCATCACCGGCGGTCTATCGCGCCGCCGAGGTCGAGGCCCTCACGCGCTTCGGAGCTGCTTCGGGATGGTCTTCCAGATCCGCGACGACATCCTCGACGTGATCGGAACCGAGAAGGAGCTCGGCAAGCCCGCCGGCCAGGACCTCGCCGAAGGGCATCTACACCTTGCCGGTGCTCCTCGCCCTCGCGCGACCCGGGCACGGGCCCCGAGCTCCAGCCCGCTTCTCGGCGGCCCGCTCGACCAGCCCGAACGGGAGAAGGCCCGCCCATCGTGGCGGAGTCCGGCGCCATCGCCGAGACCGTGGCGGTCGGCCAGCGCTACGTCGAGGAGGCCATCGAGGCGGCGCAAACCATGGGCGAGCACGCCCTGGGCGCGCTCCCTCGAGGACCTGGCCAGGTCGCTGCTCGAAGGCCTGCCCGTCTCTCGCTAGGACCTCGACCGGTGCTGGCTCAGCGGGCCACGGCTCAGCGCTCGGGCCGCAGGGTGGGAAAGGCGATCACCTCGCGGATGTTGGCGACGTCCGCCAGGATCATCACCAGCCGGTCGATGCCGATCCCGAGCCCGCCCGTGGGGGGCAAGCCGTGCTCGAGAGCACGCAGGTAGTCCTCGTCGACCGCCATGGCCTCATCGTCCCCCCCGGCGCGTGCCAAGGCCTGGGCCTCGAAGCGCGCACGCTGGTCGTCGGGATCGACCAGCTCCGAGAAGGCGTTGGCGAGCTCCCGCCCGGCCACGATCGGCTCGAAGCGCTCCGCGAGGTCGGGGTCCGTCCGGTGCCGGCGCGACAGCGGGGACACCTCGGCGGGGAAGTCGGTCACGTACACCGGTCCCCACAGGTTGGGCTCGACGGTCTTCTCGTAGAGCTCGAGAAGAAGCTTGCCCGCCCCCCATGACGGGCTCGGCTCCACGCCGGCGGCCGCCACTCGCCGGCGCAGCTCGTCGACGGCGCTGTGGACGTCGACGGGCTCCCCGGTGGCCTCGCTCACGAGCTCGGCCATCGTGGCGCGCCGCCAAGGCGGCGTGAGGTCGAGGTCGCGCCCTTGGTAGGAGATCGTGGTGGTGCCGCACAGCTCCGACGCGAGCCCCGACACCAGGTCCTCCACGAGCTCGTCGATGTCGGTCCGTAATCGGCGTAGGCCTGGTAGAGCTCGAGCATCGTGAACTCCGGGTTGTGGCGCGGCGACATCCCCTCGTTGCGGAACACCCGGGCGATCTCGAACACCTTCTCGAACCCCCCGACGACGAGGCGCTTCAAGTAGAGCTCGGGGGCGATGCGCAGGAACAGGTCGGTGTCCAGCGTGTTGTGATGGGTGACGAAGGGCTTGCGCGTGCGCGCCACCGGGGATCGACGTGCAGCACCGGCGTCTCGACCTCGACGAATCCCCTGTCCTCCAGCCGCCGTCGCAGCGAGCTGAGCAGCGCGGCTGCGCAGCGTCAGGATCTGTCGCCGTGCGCTCGTTGGCCCACAGGTCCACCTCGCGCTGGCGGAAGCGGGTCTCGACGTCGGTCACCCCCTTCCACTTGTCGCCGAAGCCGCGGCGGGCCTCGGCCAGCAGCACCCAGTCTGCACCTGCACCGACAGCTCACCCTTGCGCGTGCGCACGATCTTCCCGGCACCCCCACCCAGTCCCCGAGCGACAGCCCGGCGAAGGCCTCGAAGTCGTCGGTGATCTTCTGCAGCGCGAACAGCTGGATCTGCCCGACGAGTCGCGAGGCTGGCGAAGGCGAGCCGCCCCTGGGGGCGCACGAGCATGACCCGGCCCGCTACGGCGACAACGTCCTCGCTCTCCTCTCCGGGCCCGAGAGAGTCGAAGCGCTCGTGGAGCGTCGCCGCTGTCGCCGTGCGGTCGAATCGGTAAGGGACCTCGGCCATGGGGCGCGACGCTACCGGGTCGCACCCGGCCCGCCCGACGACGCCTCACCCGGACTTGGAGTTGCGCTCGTACACCAGCCTCAGGCCGTGCAGCGTGAGCCATGGCTCGTGGTGCTCGATGCTCTGCGACAACGGCGCGATGATCTCGCGACAGCCCGCCGGTGGCGACGACCGCGGCGTGGCCGAGCTCGCCGACGATGCGCCGGCACATGCCGTCTACCTGCGCGGCGAACCCGTAGAGCGCTCCCGACTGGATCGACTCGACGGTCGACTTGCCGATGACGCTGCGCGGCTCGACCAGCTCGACACGCCGGAGCGCAGCGGCGTGGTGGAACAGCGCGTCGAGCGATATCGCGATGCCGGGGGCGATGGCGCCCCCCAGGTACTCGCCGTCGACCGAGATGGCGTCGAAGGTCGTCGCGGTCCCCAGGTCCACGACGATGCAGGGGCCTCCGTAGAGGTCGTAGGCGCCGACGGCGTTGGCGATCCGGTCGGGACCGACCTCCTTCGGGTTGTCGTAGAGGATGGGCATCCCCGAGCGCAGCCCGGGCTCGAGCACCACGCACGGCACGTCGAACCACCTCGCCGCCATCTGGCGCAACGACGTCGGTGACCCGGGGCACCGACGACGTGACCGCCATGCCGGTGACGACCTCGTCGAAGTCCATGCCGTCGAGGTCGAGCAGCTTGGACAGCAGCAGGGCATGCTCGTCGGGAGTGCGGTCGTCGACGGTCGAGAGCCTCCAGTGATGGGTCAGGCCCGTGGGTTCGGGGGGTTCGGGCGGGGCGGGCCGGCTCCCCGGAGGGGGATCGTCACCGGGCCCCAGCGAGAAGAGGCCGATGACCGTCTCGGTGTTGCCGACGTCTATGGCGAGCAGCACGGTCAGTCCTCCACCAGGTCGAGGCCGATGTCGAGCACGGGAGCCGAGTGCGTGAGGGCCCCGACCGAGATCAGGTCCGCGCCGGCAGCCGCGTAGGCCGGGGCGGTCTCGATCGTCACCCCACCAGAGACCTCCACCAGAACCGGGCCCTGGGCATGGGCGCGGCGGGCGCGCACCGACGCCACGCACTCCGCCACCAGCGACGGCGTCATGTTGTCGAGCATCACCACCGAGGCGCCGGCGTCGACCGCTTCGATCACCTGCTCGGGACGGTCGCACTCCACCTCGACCATCCGGCCGGGCCAGCGGCTCCGGGCCAGTGCCACAGCCTCCGCGATGCCGAGGCCGCCCAGGTGGTTGTCCTTCACGAGCACGGCGTCAGAGAGCCCGGCGCGATGGTTCCACCCGCCCCCGGCACGCACAGCCGCCTTCTCGAGGGCGCGCAGACCGGGCGTCGTCTTCCGCGTGTCGAGCACCCGCGTCGTGGGATTCGCCTCGGCGACGGCGTCGACGAATCGTCGCGCCAGTGTGGCGACGCCCGACAGGTGACAGAGGAAGTTGAGGGCGGTGCGCTCGGCGGTGAGGATCGAGCGCAAGGGGCCCGACACCTCGGCCACCACCGACCCCCGCACGAGCCAGGAGCCGTCGGGCACCTTCCAGTCCACCGCGATCGACGGGTCGACCTGCGAGAACGCCTCGAGCGCGCACAGGCGGCCGGCCAGCACCCCTTCGGCGCGCGCCACCACGCGGGCGCGGGCGGTGTCGGTCTCGGGAACGAGCATGGCGGTGAGGTCCCCCAGCGGACCGACGTCCTCGGCGAGCGCCCGGGTCACGGCCTCGCGCACCACCTCCCCCGGGGGGTCGGGCGGCCCCGACGACGGCCATGGCTCGGCCCATGCTTCGACTCGGGTAGCCCCGTTTCGTCCCCCGGGCCCAGGGTCATGGCCCGGTTCCCGGTGCTGCGAGAGGCGTCCTCGGTGCGTTCGCCCGGCGCTGGACGAGGCGCGTGCGCCATTGCGGTCGCGCCTCGGGAAAGTCGCGACGGGCGTGGGCCCCTCGCGTCTCTTCCGCGCGCGTAGGCGGCGCGCAGCAGCGCGCCCGCCACCGTCACGAGGTTGGCGAGCTCACCGGGGGCGCGGTCGACCGGGGACAGCGGAGACAGACCGCAAGCCCCTGGCCACGGCGCTGATCTCCGCCGCCGCGGTCACCAGCGACTGGGGAGACCGCAGCACGCCGGCCCCCTCGATCATCGCCCGCTGCAGTCGTTCGCGGAGCTTGGCGATGTCGGTGCCGGTGCCGATGTCGGTGTCCGTATCGATGTGGGTGTCCGTGCCGACGTCGGTGCCGGTGGCGATGCCAGTGCCGACGTCGATGCCAGTGCCGACGTCGATGCCAGTGCCGACGTCGATGCCAGTGCCGACGTCGATGCCGGTGTCGATGTCGATGTCCACGCAGGTGATCTCCCCGGGCCGCGCCTCACCGGGCGAGGTCGACAACGCCCCCATGACGCCGCTGTCCTCGGGCCCGTCCCGACCCGCGCCGATGGCTTCGGCCACCCGCGCACCGAAGACCATCCCCTCGAGCAGCGAGTTCGAGGCGAGCCGGTTGGCGCCGTGCACGCCCGTGCACGCCGCCTCCCCCGCGGCCCACAGACCGGGCATCGCGCTCGCCCCGTCGAGGTCGGTGACCACGCCGCCCGACATGTAGTGGGCAGCCGGCGCGATGGGCAGCCAGTCGACGGCAGGGTCGAGCCCGACGCGCAGCCAGCGACGCCGCCAGGGTCGGGAACCTGCTGTCGAAGTCCTCGAGTCCGGTGGCATCGAGCCACAGGTGCTCGACGCCCTGCTCGGCCATCCGCTCGGCCATGGCCCGGCTGACGACGTCGCGCGGGGCGAGCTCGTCGACGAACCGCTCCCCTCGGTCGTCGTGCAAGAGCGCGCCGTGCCCGCGCAGCGCCTCCGACAGCAGTGGTCGCGGCATGGCCGGGTGGTGCAGGGCGGTCGGGTGGAACTGGACGAACTCCACGTCGGCCACCGGGACCCCGGCGCGCAGCGCCATGGCGATCCCGTCGCCGGTGGCCTCGGGCGGGTTGGTCGTGACGGCGAACAGCTGCCCCGCGCCGCCCGTGGCGAGCACCACCTGGGCCGCCCGCACCTCTCGGAGCACGCCGTCGGGGTCGAGGGCGGTGACGCCCACGCACCGGCCGCCCTCGACAATGCAGGTCGAGGGCGAGCCACCGCTCGAGCACCGCCGCCGCGCTGTGCGCGCACGGCCGAGACGAGCGCCCGCTCGACCTCGGCCCCGGTGGCAGCCCCCCCGGCGTGCAGGACGCGGGCGGTTGAGTGACCACCTTCTCGGGCCCGGGCGAGCTCGCCGCCGACCTCGGAGTCGAACACCGCCCCGAGGGCGATGAGCTCGTCGACACGACGCGGCCCTTCGTCGACGAGCACCCGCACGGCTCCACGTCGCACAGTCCCGCTCCCGCCGCCAGGGTGTCGGCCAGGTGGAGGTCCGTCGAGTCCTCGTCACCGCCGACCACCGCCGCGACCCCGCCTTGGGCCCAGCGCGTGGCCGACTGGGCCAGGTCCCCCTTGGTGAGGACCCCGACCCTGAGGCCGGCCGGGGTCGGCCAGGCGTACCACCGCCGACAGCCCCGCCACGCCGCAGCCGAGGACGAGGACGTCGAGTTTCACGAGTGGCGCCCCGACGGCCCGGGCGCCGGCCTCAACCCGCGACGGCCAGGTGTCAGCGCGTCGTCGAGTGCCGCCAGACCGAGGTCCATGACGGCGTTGGCCGCGTCCACGTGGACGACCGTGGGCCGGAAACCGACCAGCTCGGCCGACTCGTAGTCGGCGTAGGTGATCACGATCACCTTGTCGCCGCGGTGCACGAGCCGAGCGGCCGCACCGTTGAGGCACACCTCACCGGGACCGCCGATGATGGCGTAGGTCTCGAAGCGGGCCCCGTTGTCGATGTCGAGCACGGTCACCTGCTCGTACTCGAGGATGTCGGCGAGCGTCATCAGCTCGGGGTCGAGGCTGATGGAACCGACGTAGTCGAGATTGGCATCGGTCACCGTCGCCCGGTGGATCTTGGACTTCATCATGCGCCGGCGCATCCTTCAGCGCTCCTCTCCGGTGTTCACCAGAACGAGATCTCGGGCGGCCTCACACCGGCCGGTACGGGGCACGCGCCTTCGTTGTCGATCAGCCTGACCGGCCCCACCCGGGCCGCGACGAGCAGGCGCACCTCACCGTCCACCACCGACGGGGGCTGCAGGGTGCGGGGATCGACGACCGCCGCGTAGTCCGGCGTCACGAGCGGCTCGGCCACCAACACCGCCGTCATGGCCGCGCCCACGCGTCGGGGATCGCGTTCCCCGCCCTCGACACAGGCGCGGCCCGCTCGTAGGGCGCGGTGCAACGCCAGTGCGGCGTGTCGCTCGTCGCCCGAGAGCCGGGTGTTGCGACTCGACATGGCCAGCCCGTCGAGCTCGCGCACCGTGGGGCAGTCCACGATCGTCACCGGGATCGACAGGTCCTCCACCATGCGACGGACCACGGCGAGCTGCTGGTAGTCCTTCTCGCCGAAGTAGGCGCGACAGCGACCCGACAGGGCGAAGAGCTTGGCCACCACCGTGGACACGCCGTCGAAGTGGCCCGGGCGCGACGCCCCTTCGAGTCCCTCACTCACGCCCTCGACGTGCACCGTGGAGGCGAGGCGCGACGGATGGGGACCGTACATCTCCTCCACCGGTGGCGCGAACACCACCGATGCTCCCGCCGATCGAGCCATCACCACGTCGGCATCGAGGTCGCGCGGGTAGGCGGCGAGGTCGGCGGCGTCGTGGAATTGCAACGGGTTGACGAACACCGTCACCGCCACCACGTCGCACTCGGCCGCGGCGCGCGCCATGAGCGAGCGGTGTCCGGCATGGAGCGCACCCATGGTGGGAACCAGGCCGACGCTGCGGCCCACGGCGCGCTCGGAGTCGAGGATGTCGGAGAACTCCTTCGCCGAGGTCACCACGCGTGTGGCCCGCGCCCGCCGGGTCCGGCCCCCAGCGGGAGAGGCACCGGGAGCGACCTTGGTCCGCTGTCCGGTGCGAGGGTGTCCGGGGCGGGGCTGTGCCGTACGGGGCTGTGCCGTACGGGGCTGTGCCGTACGGGTTTGTGCCGCACGAGTCTGTCCGGCTCGGGAGAGCCCGTCGACGGCAAGGGCGTGATCGCTGGCGAGGCGCTCCGAAGCCAGCCGCCCGGCCAGGGCCACCCCGGCGTCGTATCCGGGGATCTCGGCGGCGTCGAGGGACTGCCGGTGACGCTCGAGCGTGGCCTCGTCTCCGCGTGCGGCGGGCCCGGTCAGTGCCGAGGCCGGGCCGAGCTCCGCCACGTCGGTGAGGGCGGCACGTGCCAGGCCCACGAAGGTGTCGAGGTCCAGCCCGGCTGACGCCGCCACCCGCTCCACCTGGCCCATGAGCGCCACCAGGTGGTTGGCGGCGATGCACGCCGCGGCGTGGTACGCGGCCCGGTGCTCGTCGTCGACGACCACGATGGAGCCGCCGAGCACCCCGGCCAGGTCGGCGGCGACGGGGTCGCCGGCGACGGCGAAGGTGATCCCGCTGCGGAGACGAACCCGGCCGACCTCGGGCGAGGGCAGGGGTACGAGCGGGTGCAGCGAGGCCCGGCGGCGATGGGGGGACAGGACGTCGAGCCCCAGCGCTCCCGACAGGTGGAGGACGACGGTGCCCGGCTCCGGCACGACACGGGCCGCCACCTCGGCGATGGCCGAGTCGGGCGTGGCGATCACGAGGACGTCGACACCCCGGGCAGCTCGCGCCAGGTAGTCGCGGCGCGCCAATATCCCCCGCACATCGCACCCGGCGTCGGCGAGCGCCGCCGCCAGTGAACGACCGGCCCTTCCCGGACCGATCAGTCGGACAGTTGTCACCAGACCCCTCTCTGCGCTCCAGCCCCTCACGGAGGGTGCCGGTCGCTCCAGGCGATCGGATCAGTACCCCTGCAGTCTACCCACCACCTCGACCTTCCCACCAGCCCCTTCCCGGACCGCCGGGGGGACGAGCTCGGGGGCGAGCTCGGCCAAGGGATCGACCACGAAACGTCGCTGCCACATGCGGGGATGGGGGACGACCAGGTCCTCGTCCTCGATCACCTCGTCACCTACCAAGAGCACGTCGACGTCCAGGGTGCGCGGGCCCCAGCGCGCACCCCGCTCGCGCCCCGCGGCCGTCTCGAGGCGCCGGGCCACGTCGAGCAGATCCCGCGCCCCGAGCTCGGTGTCGAGCTCCACCACCACGTTCAGATAGGGGCCTTGGCCCGATGGTCCCCCCACGGGCTCGGTCTCGTAGAGACGCGACACCGCCACCACCCCCGGGAGCCCGTCGACGGCGCGACCGAGCTCGAGGTGGCGGTCGCCGAGGTTGGAGCCAAGACCCACGAAGGCGCGCACGCCTATGGGTTCCTGTCTGAGTTCCTGTCGTCGTCACCGGGCTCGGCGTCCCCGGCGCGGCGGCGATGGATGCGCACGCCCGTCGAGGCCACGTCGTGGGGCAGCGGAGGGCGCAGCTTGCGGATGGCCACCGTGACCTGCTCGACGTGCGGGTCCTCGAGCACCACGTCGGCGACGGCACCGGCGAGGGACTCGAGCAGGCGGTGGGGAGGGCCGGCGATCACCCCCACGACGGCATCGACCGCCGCCCCGTAGTCAGCCGTGGCGGCGAGGTCGTCGCGTCGCGCCGCGGGCACGGTGTCGAGGTATAGGTCGAGATCGACCTCGAAGGGCTGCGCGTGCATGCGCTCTTCCTCGAGCACCCCGTGGACCCCGTCGACGCGCAGGCCCCGCACCTCGATGCGATCCCCGTCGACGGCGCCGTGCACCGCGTCGCCCGATCGCGTGCTCAGGTGGCGCCGGGGACGCCGAGCTCCGACGCCCGGGCCACCATGTCCAGTCCCGGGGGGCCCATGGGATGGCCGATGAGGCGCTCGACCACGGCGATGGCCTGCGGACCTCCGGGCAGGCGGCCGCTCCACAGCAGGTAGCCGGCGACGACACCCATGACCCGGTCCCCGAGCTCCTCCTGATGCACGAGGAGGCGCTCGCCCGAACGCAGCCACGTGTCGAGATTCCGGTACAGGTCGAGAAGGGTCTCACGCACATCCCCGCTCGACGGCAGGGGGAAGTGCGACCACACCAGCTCGCCCTCGTCGTAGGCGGCCAGGTTGTGAGGAGACGGCAGCAGCGACACCACCCGGTTGAAGCCCTGCACACGCAGCCAGATGATCTCCTCTTGGCGACGCACGCGGCGATGATGCGGCGCGAACCCGCCCGGGCGCTCGCTCACCGCCATCTGGTCCTTCACGATCCACGTGAAGTTGCGCGGGGGGATCCCCGCCGCCCACTTCCCTTTCACCTCTGTCCCCCTGCCCTCGTCATCACCTGTCCGGCGAGGCGACGCGTGCGGTTCCCACGAGCGTGGCCGCAGCACCGCGCTCGACACGTCGTGGACCCGGACCATCGACGCGCCCGCCAGCATGGCCCAGGTCGCCGTGGCGATGGATCCCGGAAGGCGCTCGGCCACGCCCGAGGGCTCGCCCGAAGACCCCGGCGCCAGACGCCCCAGAAAGCTCTTGCGACTCGTCCCCACGAGCACCGGCACGCCCTCGTCCACGAGCTCGGGGAGATGGTGCAGCAGGGCCAGGTTGTGCGACACCGTCTTGCCGAAGCCGATGCCGGGGTCCAGCCACACCTCGTGCACGCCCGCTTCGAGCGCAGTACTTGCCCGGGCGCGCAGGAATGCGAACACCTCGGCCACGACGTCGTGGTAGCGGGGGTCGTGCTGCATCGTGCGCGGCGCGCCCTGCATGTGCATGGCCACCCACCCCACCCCGGACTCCGCCGCCACCGGCCACAACGACGCCGAGATGTCGTTGACGAGCGTCGCCCCCGCCCCTACGGCCGCCTCGGCCACGGCGCGCTTGACCGTGTCGACCGACACCCGTACATGGGGAGACAGAGCCTCGATCACCGGCACCACCCGGTGCAGCTCCTCTTGCTCGGACACCGGCTCGGCGCCGGGGCGACTCGACTCGCCTCCCACGTCCACCACGTCGGCACCTTGGCGGGCCATCTCCAACCCCCGGGCCACGGCGCGCTCGGCAAGAAGATACAGACCCCCGTCGGAGAACGAGTCCGGTGTGACGTTGAGCACACCCATCACCCGAGGCCGCATGGTCGTAGGTTAGGGCTGCTGTCGGGGCCCAGGAACCGGGGCGTCCACATCTCCGCGCCATGGAGACCTCAGCGGCCGTGGACGTACTGCATGGCCTCGGCCCTCGTCCGGGGGTCGTCTCGGAACAACCCGCGCACCGCAGAGGTGATGGTGAGCGTCCCCGGCTTCTTCACTCCCCGCATCGACATGCACAGATGCTCGGCCTCCACGACGACGAGCACACCGCGCGGCTCGAGCACCTTCTCCATGGTGTCGGCGATCTGTGTCGTCATCCGCTCCTGTACCTGCAGCCGATGCGAATAGACGTCGACGAGGCGCGCCAACTTCGACAGGCCTGTGACTCGACCGTCGTCGCCGGGGATGTACCCCACGTGCACCTTCCCCATGAACGGGACCATGTGGTGCTCGCACAGGGAGGCGAAGGGGATGTCGCGCACCATCACCATCTCGTCGTGCTCCACGGCGAAGGTCACCGTGAGGTAGCTCTCGGGATCGTCGTCCACCCCCGCGAACAGTTCCTCGTACATGGCCGCCACCCGGCGCGGCGTGGCTTGCAGCCCTTCGCGCCCGCGGTCCTCACCGATGGCCTCGAGCAGCTCGCCCACGAGGCGCTCGACACGGTCGCGGTCGACGGTCACGGGGCCCGGCCTTCAGTCGACGGGGATGGGGCCCTGGTAGACCCGGATGTCGGGAACGTTGCGATAGCGCTCGGCGACATCGAGGCCGTAGCCCACCACGAAATCCGGGGGGATGCGGAACCCGACGTAGCGCAGGTCCAACTTGGCACGCTGACGACCTTCTTTCACGAGCAGGGCACACACCTCGAGACTTGCCGGACGGCGAGCGAGAAGGCTGCGACGCAGATACGAGAGCGTGAGTCCGCTGTCGACGATGTCCTCGACCACCAGGACGTGGCGGTCGGTGAGGTCGGAGTCGAGGTCCTTGACGATGCGCACCACGCCGCTAGTGGTGGTGGCCGACCCGTAGGACGCCACCGCCATGACGTCGACCTCGACCGGCAGCTGGATGGCGCGCGCCAGGTCGCTCATGAACACGAAGGCGCCCTTGAGCACCCCGACGAGCAGAGGGGGGCGGCCGTCGTAGTCCGCGGTGAGCTGGTCGCCCAGCTCGGCCACCCTTTTCTGCAGGACATCCTCGGCTACCACGACCTGACCCAGGTCGGGGTCGTCGCTCCATCGGTCGATCGTCACCGTTGCGCCGGTGCTCCCATGGCGCGTCCTTCGGTCATCGGGCGCCGACACTACCGGACGACCCCGGTGCGATCGGCTCCGAAGACAGCGCCCCGCGCGAGCGTCGCACCCGCATCCCCGGGGCAACGTCGGTGGCCCCCATGAGGCCCCGGGCGACGGCCAGCACCCGCTCCACCGCCGCCAGGTCGGGGGGATGGGGCCCCGGTCCCCGCAGCCACCGGCGCGCGGCGCGGCGGGCCAGGGGGGCCGGCGCCGCGCGCAGCGCGCTTGGCGTCGGCGGGGTCGATCCCCGCCGCGAGCTCCTCGAGCAGATCGGCCTCGTCGGCCAGGAGGGCCGCCTGGCGGGCGAGCACGGGCACCAGGTCGCGCCCGGCCACGGCACTGGCCAGGGGGAGAAGCTCGTGCCGGACGCGGTTGCGGACGAAGCGGCGATCGACGTTGGAGGGGTCGTCGACCGGTTCCAGGCCGAGGGCGGCACACAGCGCATGGGTCTCGGACCGGCGCAGGCCGAGCAGGGGATGCGCCGGTCCCGGCCGCATCCCGGCCAAGCCGTCGAGGCCCGCGCCCCGCAGGAGATTGACGAAGACCGTCTCGGCCTGGTCGTCCATGGTGTGGCCGGTGGCCGACCCCGGGGGCAGAGCGGCGCGGCGCGCGTCTCCGGGCGCGGGCCTCGAGGTTCGGCCCCGGACCGACCTCCACCCGCACGCCCGGAAGCGGGCACCGAGCCGTGCCGCGGCGGCGGCCACGACCTCGCCCTCGGCGGCCGAGCCCGCCCGCAGGCCGTGGTCGACGTGCACGGCCGTCACCTCGCAGCCCGCGGCGATCGCCAGCGCCAGCAGCGCCAGCGAGTCCGGGCCACCCGAGACCGCGCAGGTGAGGGCGCAGCCCGGCGAAGGGAACGTGCACCGGCCCAGCAGGGCTTCGGCATCGACGGTGGGAACCGCCTCCGACGCCGTGGCCTCGGGCCGCGACATCAGCCGGCGGCGAGGCGGGCAGGTCCGATGCGTGCCACCCACGTGTCGGGATGGCGGATCTCGTCCATGGTGGGAAGCATCTCGGGCCCCTCCCACACCCGGGCCAGCAGCTCCGGGCCGCCCGAGGCCTCGACGGCGCGGATGAAGCGCTCCCCCGCCTCGTACTGGCGCATCTTGGCCTCGATCCCGACGAGCTGCTGGAGCAGGCGCGACGGGCAGGCTCGCCCGCCGGCGCCGCTCGCGCAGCACCCGGCTGAACAACGCCGCGTCGGGGACCGCATCGGCGCCCGCCCGGTCCATGGTGATGTCCCCGTGGCCTTCGAGCAGGCTCATCATGGCCTGGATGCGGCCGATCATCTCGAGCTGCTCGGGCGGGGCGACCAGTCCGAGCATCCCGGCCTCCTCGAGGGGGTTGTGCCCGGCGCGCACCGCCGCCGCCGCCCGGCGCAGCGCCTCGGCGAAGCGCCGCGGATCGGGAGTCATGCCCGACATGGCCTGGTCGACGAGGGACAGGAAGTAGGGCCGCAACCACGGGACGCCGGTGAACTGGCACCGGTGGGTGACCTCGTGGAGGGCGATCCACAGCCGGAATTGCTCGGGGGAGAAGCCGTGGCGCTGTTCGAGGGCCACGATGTTGGGGCCCACGTAGGACACCACACCGCCGGTGTCCTCCCCCTCGGCCAGAAGCAGGTCGTACTGGCCGAGGACCCGGGTGGACATCCACCCCAGGACGAGGCCCAGCTGGGCCCCGGTGGCCCGGCGGGCCGCCCCGGCCAGTGGGCCCTGCATGCCTCCGGCGTCGAGCTTCTCGAGCACGGGTTCGAGAAGCCGCCGGAACGACGACACATTGGCCCGCACCCAGCCGGCCCGGTCGACGACCAGGGCGCCGGCCTGCCGGTGGCGGGCTGGAGCCCGGTGGCCTCGATCACCAGGACCTCGGCCCGGGTCGGTGGCCTCGGAGAAATCGGCCTCGAGCTGGGCCCTGGTGGCCGCGTCGAGCGTGCCGGCTCCGGGAGGGCCCAACAGAGAGCCTCGCGTACCCACCCACGTGGCGACGCGCTGCGGCCACGTCCCACGACACGGGGCTGGTCACGACCCCCAGTGTAGGGACCGAGAGCCCACCCCCGCCTTTCAGGCGATCTTCTTGCCCCGAAGCCGGGGCGTGCTGGGCGTGAGGTGCAGGCAGCAGTACTCGTCGTCGTTGTAGATCGACAGCTTGGTGTCGCACCCCGGCTCGGCGCAGACCCGGCCCGACGCGAACGTGCGAGACGGCCGCCCGTACCCGGTGAACGCCGTAGCCCCGATGGACTGATCGCCCAACTCGGTGCGGTCTTCCATGCCCCTCAACCTCCCGCCGGTGGGTCGTGTTTTGGCTCCTATCGACGCCTGGAAGGGGCGTCGTGAGGGGCAGGCGAGGTCGTTGTGCAACCGTTGTGAACCGCCCCGCCTGGGGGGCGTCGGGAAAGCCGGTGCCGGGGTGGCGTTCGGGGCCTATTCAGGCCGCGGCCGACCAACGCCGCGGAGGTGAGGATCAGCTCGAGCGACCCGACGCCTGGCGGCGCTCTTCCTCGCGGATGGCGTCGTGGACCCGCTGGCGCAGGGAATCGGGGACGTGGTCCTTGCAGCGGTTGGCGATCACTTGCCGGAGGTCGGACTCGAAGTCGAAGGCGCCCAGGCACGGGCGGCACTCGTCGAGATGTCGCTTGATCTCGATCCGACGCTCGTCGGTGAGCTCACCGTCGAGATAGTGGTAGAGCCGCTCGATCGTCTCGTTGCAGTCGACCTCGGACTCTTCGGACCCCATCCGGCGTTCTCCCATCAGCCCGAGGCTAATGCCCGGCCTCGGTCGACCCGACCAGGCCACGCGCCACGGCAAAGTCGAGCAACGCCTTCTGCAGCGCCTTTCTTCCCCGGTGGATCCTGCTCATCACCGTGCCGATGGGCACCTCGGTGATCTCGGCGATCTCCTTGTAGGAAAAACCCTCGACGTCGGCCAGGAGCACGGCGATCCGGAACGCCTCGGGAAGCGACTCGATGGCATTCTTCACCTCGTCGTCGGTGAAGTGCTCGAACACCTCGTCCTCGGCCGACCGGCCCGCGCCCGCTGGCCTGGAGGTCCCCGATGCGGTGGTACAGGTAGAGGTCCTCGACGTCCTCCACGTCGGCCTTCTCGGGACGGCGCTTGGCGGCGCGGTAGCTGTTGATGAAGGTGTTGGTGAGGATCTTGTAGAGCCACGCCCTCAGGTTGGTCCCGTCCTCGTAGCGGTCGAAGGCGCGGTAGGCCTTCAGGAAGGTCTCCTGCACGAGGTCCTCGGCGTCGGCGGGGTTGCGGGTCATGCGCAGGGCGGCGGTGTACAGCGCCTGCATGTGCGGCATGGCGAGCTCCGTGAAACGACCCCGATCGGCCATGGCCTGCACCATAGTCAGTAGGTGTGCCGGCAGCGGCGCGCCGTGGGGAACACCGGGCCCGGCGGCGCTCGACGTCAGGCGTCGGGCAGCACCGTCGACGTGCGCCCAGCGCCGGACGGTGCGCACTCCGGTCGGGATAGAGCCGGAAGCGGACCGACGCCGAGGGCGCCAGGTCGCCGGCGGCGGTCACGAACCAGCACGGCAAGCCCGAGTCCGTGGCGTCGCGGAGCTCGAGCCAGGTTTCCCGGCTGATCGAGCCGTCCTCCTCCGACAGCACCACCAGGCAGTCGAGGCCGTCGCGGATGAAGGGCCAGCGAAGGTACCAGTCGGCACGCGACGCGAAGCCACAGGCATCGGTGTCCATGACGACCGCCCGAGGCCACTCGTCGGCGACCCGCACCATGGCCTGGCGGTACGACAGCGTGCCGTAGGTGTTCTGGGCCGCCGCCAGATACACCACCGCCGGCGTGGTCTTCTGGGCCCGAGCACGGCGTCGCTCCACATCGGAACTGGCGTCGCCTTGGGCGCCAAACGGAACCGTGACGCTCATGGCGGACCCCCCTCCGGCTTCGCCGTCCGCGCGTCGCCGAGCGCACAAGGAGCCCGGCGACGTGCCCCCTTGTGCTCCATGGTGGCGCTGCGATCCTCACCGGGCGGCCAAACCAAGCTCAACTCGCGGACAACGGGGGCGTGAGTGGGGCGTGCCTGGACGTGCACGAGCGAGCCGACTGCCATGCAGAGCCCGCGGAGAAGCAAGCCCACCTGCTTCTGAGAGACGGGCGGCGGGAGACGCCTAGAGGTGTCGGCCAGAGCCGAGCGGTGTGCGCCGTGCCCCGAGGAGTACCCGACAACGAGAACCAGCCCCGGTCCGCATGGACCGGGGCTGGTTCTCTGTCACGTGGCCGATGTGGGACTCCAAGGTCTCGGCCCGACCGTCTTGCCGCTCAGGTCGATGCCCCTCCCCCGATGGTGATCGAGGTGGTCGCACCGCTGATCGTGTTGCCTGACAGGTGGGCGTCCTCATGTCCCGCCGGCGGGTAATAGTCACTGTTTCCGACCCAGTTGTTGTCGCCGAGCCAGATTCCGTAGCTGCCCGAAGGGGATCCCGAGAAGTTGATGGTATTTCTGGTGACCCTCACAGCTTGGTTCGCGGCGGCAGTCGCCGTCAGCGTCTGGCCGTTGTCGGCATTGAAGTAGCCGCAGTACGAGTCACACCCGACCCCGAAGATCCCGATGCTGTCCGGAATTCCCGGGCTGGTCTCGGTGATGCTGTTTCTTGTCAGCGAGGCATCGGAGTCCACGACCTCGATACCGCTCTGATTGTTGGCCAGCGAGTTCTTCGAGACCGTGATCCTCGTCGTGGTCGCTCCGTTGGCGTTGATCCCAGCACCGTAGAGCAGGATCCCCGACGCGTAGTCGGACTGGACCTCGGGATTTGAGTCGCCCGCAGCTGACGTCCAGTAGTTCCCACTGATGGTGTTGTTCGAAATGGGACCGACCGCCCCGAAGCTCATCTGCACGCCGTTCTGCCCAGGTGCGGAAACGGGTGCGGTGGTGATGGTGTTCGACTTGATCGTGCACGAAGTGCCGACGTCCGAACACGTGATGCCGTTCTTGCCGTAGCCACTCACCTTGTTGCCGATGATGTGCATGGCGGCCTGGGCCGTTCCACTCGATCCCGCTTCGACGTCGATCCCCAGACCGGAACCGCACCCGGCGTTGGTCGGCGTGGTGTTCTCGACGGTCAGGTTCTTCAGCGTTCCCGACACGTTGCCGGCCGAGCCGGCCAGGTAGAAGACCCCGATGAGGTCGTCGCTACATCCGTCGACGCTTGACTGGATGGCCGACCCGTCCACGGTGAGCCCGCTGATGTTGACTCGTCCAGCCCCCGGTTGCACCACGACGATGCCGACGATGGGCTGATTGGACAGGTCCGGGTCGGTGGCGGTGACCGCTGCGGTGGTGGGTTGGATCACGGCCGTTCCACTGGCGCTGATCGTGAGAGCTTTGCCGATGGTCACTTGCTCCGGATACGTGCCCGCACACACGACGATCTTGTTCCCCGCGTGGGCGGCGTTACCGCCGACTGGATCGTGTTGTAACCGGCGGCGGTGCAACTCGAATCGGCGCTGTGTGTCGTCCCTGGTGCGACGAAGAGCTTCGAGCCCGAGGCGGACGCCGACGGAGCAGCGATCATCACCGCCAATAAGACAGGGAGAACAGAGGCGAGCAGGACTAATCGACGCATGGAAGCTCCTTCGACAGATTGGGTGGGGTCTACCGGTGTCGCCCGCAACGACGCACCTTGCATGGCACTGCCGACCATCGCTCCGAATTGAGATGGTGTCATCCCCAAGATTGATGAAATCGCGAAGTGGTCATGTACAAAACGCGCGCGTGAGAGAACGCCTCGTGAACAAATGCTGACGCAACACGATGTCACCGTGCCTGGAACGCGCCGTCGGTGACAGTAAAGGGTTACATCACGGCGTGTCGCGATGCCGTCGTGACAGAGTGAACTGCCACAAAGTCACCGTTGACGGCGCCTCCCATGTATCGGGCTCGCCATCGCCCCAAGCGATCTCCGTGTCGGGTTGACAAAACCTCTGGCCAACGTTGCTCTCGGTGCGCGCACGAAAAAACGCCTCTCATTGTTTGCGGCGATGCGTTGCCGACTTCGACAGCCTTGTGGTCGTGAAGTCGTGGGAGGGTGAAGTCGTGAAATCGTGGGAGGGTGAAATGGTGTGAGGGTGAAATCGTGAGGCGATGCCGTGGTCCGGGATCGAGGTGTCAAACATCAGCCGTCGGCCCCCAGCTCGGGTGGACCCGGCGCATCTCGAGCACCATTACCTCGGGCGGTGGCGAGAGTTGATGGGGGCAGGTGCGAGGTCGGTGCGAGCGCTCCGCGAGTGCCGAAAGCCCACCCTCCTCATAGCGCTGCATCCAGCGGTAGATGCTCTGGCGGCTCACCCCGAAGGCTGCCGCCACCTCCGATACTGAGGCCGTCTCTGACCACGGCCAACACGGCGTCGTAACGCTGTTCCATCTTGTTGAGCTCCACAAGCACTCGGCCACCTCCCTCGCTCCGCAAAGAGCGCAGGACGGTGGGGCGAGGCTGTCAAGCATCAACCGTTACTGTGTCACCGATCACCCGTTACCGGGTCTCTGATCAGGCGTTACTCCACGGACACACATCAGCCTTGGATTCAGCCGGTCGACGCAATGACCTCGCTAAGCGCCTCCAATGGTGACCTCCAACCGAGTGTTTGTCGAGGACGCCCATTGAGTTGCCGGGCGACCTCGTCGAGGTGTCGCTCGCTGTGCACCGAGAGGTCGGTCAGCTTGGGGAAGTACTGGCGGAGCAACCCGTTGGTGTTCTCGTTCGAGCCTCGCTGCCAAGGGCTCTTCGGGTCGCAGAAGTAGACCTGGACTCCGGTGTCAACGGTGAATCGGTGGTGCTCGGCCATCTCCTTGCCGCGGTCCCAGGTGACGCTGCGGCGGAGCTCAGCGGGGAGGGTGAGGATCTTCTCGCTCATCGCGGTCCGCACGGCCTCGGCTGTGTTCTTCTCGAGCTTGAGCAGCATGACGTAGCGGGTCGAACGTTCGACAAGCGTGCCGATGCAGGTCTTCCGGGTCCCCATGATCAGGTCCCCTTCCCAGTGGCCCGGCACCGCCCGGTCCTCGACTTCGGCTGGTCGTTCGCTGATGAGGACCATGCCCGGAATGACGCCTTTTCCAGTGGGAAGGGTCTTCTTGGGTCGTCGAATGGCCCTTCCACTTCGAAGGGCCCGGTGGAGTTCCTGACGCAGAGCGCCCCTGCCTTGGACGTAGAGCGACATGTAGATCGTTTCGTGGGACACCCGCAGCTCCGGATCGTTTGGGTACTCCAAAGCCAACCACTTTGAGATCTGGGTAGGGGACCAGTTGAGCTGGAGTTTCTCATCCACCAAACCCTGCAGACGCTGGCATTTGGCCAACTTTGCAACCTTGGGACGCCGAGCTTGTCGCAGCGCCCGTTGATCAGCCCGGCAAGCCCGGTATCGCCGTCTGCCGCCGTTGCGCTCCACTTCGCGAGACACCGTCGAGGGCGACCGTCCAATCTGAACTGCGATGGCTCGCATCGTCTGGCCGGCACACAGACCACGGGAGATCTCCTCGCGCTCAACGAGGCTGAGGGCTCGGGTGGAGCGACAACGGGGGCTGGGCCGCACTCCTCCGGTTGTGAGCTGCATCTTGCGGATGGCGCTCGGATAGCGCCCAAAATCAACGGAGATCGAGTTGACGGATTCTCCGCTCTGGATCCGATCCCAGATCTCGTTCCTCTCGGCGTGCGTGAAACGCCGCGGATCCCTCTTTCTCCTGGCCATCGCACCTCCCGGTCTCTGTCAGCATTTGCTGCTCAGAGAGGTGATGCAATGACCGGCTGAATCCAAGGCCGTTCTCATACACATCACATGAGAGCCTGGGAGGGGACTCGAACCCCTGACCTGCGCATTACGAATGCGCTGCTCTACCAGCTGAGCTACCCAGGCGACGTGACCGATCAAACTACCCGACCGACATCGGGAGTCCCGTGGGCCGACCGCGGGCTGCTCGGGTCAGCCGGTGACGGCGGAGAGGCGGACGAGCATGGCCTCGAGCAGCAGCGATTCGTTGGGGTTGCGGACCAGCTCCGCCGAAGATCGCTCCACGACAGAGATGGCTCCGGCGAGCTCGCGCACCCGTTCTTCGGTCCTCCCGGACCGCGACGACGGCGCGGGGCCCGGCGCTGCCAACGTCACCAGGCGGTCGCGGTAGGCGGCAGCGAGCACCGCGAACCCGGCCCGCAACTCGTCGGTCCGCCACCGACGCTCCTCGCGGTGTTGGCGATCCTCGATCTCCTTGCGCCGGGGGACCACGCGCTCCCCCGCTGCTCGGCCTCGGCGCCCTGCTCCTCCATCTCCACGCGATGACGCGCTCGCAGGGGCTCTACGGCCTCCTCGGCCGAGGAGAGCAACTCGGCCGCCAGGGATGCCGCTGCCGCTCCCGTGCCGTCGAGGCGCGACGGCAGCGAGCGCCACAGCTCGCGGCGAGCGGCGAAGCCCCCGTCGTCGGCCAGCAGACGGGCGCGCTCGATGCTGCCCCCCGCCGCCTCGGCCAGTTCGGTGGCGAGGTCGAAGGCCATGCCACTGGCCACGAGCCACTCGCGAAGCTCCCCCGGGGGTACCGGACGCAGCTCGATACGCACGCATCGACTTGCCACGGTGGCCAGCTCGGCGGGCACGGCCTCGGCGAGCAGCACGAAGACGGTCTGTCCGGCGGGCTCTTCGAGTGTCTTCAACAACACGGGGGCGGCCAGGCGCGCCAGATGGATGTCCGATACCACGATGACCTGGCGGTGGCCCTCGAGCGGTCGTCGCTGGGCCAGTCGCACCACACGACGAGCGTCGTCGACGGTCACGAACGGACCGGCGCGCTCGACCTCGACGACGTCGGGGTGGACGCCCGCCCGGGCGCGGCGACACACCTCGCACACCCCGCAGCCTCCTTGGGGGCACAGGAGCGCGGCGGCGAAAGCCGCGCACCAGAGTTCGCTGGCCCAGCCCGGGGGGACCCACCAGCAGGTAGGCGTGCACCGGGCGGCGACCCGCGGCCCGAAGCTGCGCGATGGCGTCGGACTGCCCCACGACGTCGGAGAACAGCGCCACGGCAGGAAGGGTCTGGTCGTGGTCGGCCCCGGTCATGGGGTCACCGGGAGCGCCGGTCACGGGGTCACCGGGAGCGCGGTCGTGGCGCCACCGTGGGGAGAGGCGCCAGTCGCTCGACAACCGCCGCCATCAGCCGCTCGGCCACAGCTCCGACGTCGCCGCGCCCGTCGAGGACGACCCACGTGTCGGGGTCGTCGGCGGCGAGAGCGAGGTACCCGGCGCGTACCCGCTCGTAGAAGTCGACCTCCAGTCGCTCCAGGCGATCGGCCTCGACCCGGTCGAGATGCAGGCGCCCGCGTGCTTCGGGCACCGGGACATCGAGCACGACGGTGAGGTCCGCAGTGACCCCTTGCGCCGCCCACAGCACGAGGCGCCGTAATTCCTCGAGATCGAGGCCCCGGCCGTATCCCTGATAGGCGAGGGTCGACGCCGAGAACCGGTCGGTGACGACCCAGCGGCCCATCTCGAGCGCAGGGAGAACCACCTCGGCCACATGTTGGGCGCGATCGGCCGCCATGAGCAGAGCCTCGGCCCGCTCCGACACCGGGGGTAGTCCCGGATCGAGCAACAGCGAGCGCAGTGTCGCTCCCAGCTGTGTGGCGCCGGGCTCCGACGTCGACACGGCGCCGATGGCGCCGGCCAGCCAGCCCGCGTGCGTCGACTTGCCACAACCATCGACACCCTCGAGAGCGATCAGCCGGCCGCGCCCGCTCACGCCGTCTCTCAGGCGTCCCTGTCGGTGTCGTCGGAGGCCCCCGCGGCAGCGACCTTCGTGGCCTTCTTCGCGGAGGCTGACTTCCTCGCCTTGTTGGCCGCGGTCGTCTTCTTGGCGGCCTTCGTGGAGGACTTGGCTGTCTTGGCCGCCTTCTTCGGGGCCTTGGCGGCTCGACCGGCGCGCTTCACCGGCGGTCCCGCGGCGCGGCGATCGGCGAGCAACTCGGCGGCGCGCTCGATGGTGATGGTCTCGGGCTCGTCCCCCTTGCGCAGAGAGGCATTTGTCGTCCCGTCGGTCACATAGGGCCCGAAGCGGCCCGAGCGCACGACGACCGGCGATGCCGTCTCGGGGTCCTCGCCGAGCTCGCGCAACGGGGCGGCGGCGCTTCGTCCGCGGCGCGTCTTCGGTTGCGCGAACAGTGCGAGTGCCTCGTCGAGGGTGATGGCGAGCAGTTGCTCCTCGGTCTCGAGGCTGCGGGTGTCGGTGCCCTTCTTGACGTAGGGCCCAAAACGGCCATTCAGCGCCTGGATCTCCTCACCCGACGGGTCGGCGCCCACGGTGCGGGGCAACCGCAGCAACTGGAGCGCTTCGTCGAGGCTGACGGTCTCGGGGGTCATCGTCTTGAACAGCGACGCCGTCCGGGGCCGTTCGCCACCCTCGACGGCCTCACCCAATTGGATGTAGGGACCGAAGCGGCCCGAACGCACGAAGACCGGGAGCCCACTGTCGGGGTCGGTCCCGAGGGTGCGGTCCCCTGACGGTGCCTCGAGGAGCTCCTCGGCTCGTTCCACGGTGAGCTCGTCGGGGGCAAGGTCCTCGGGGATCGAGGCCCGGTCCTCGCCGCGCTGGAGGTACGGACCGTACCGACCGACGCGCACCACGATGGGCTCTCCCTGACCGTCGGACCCGATGCCGATCGAGTTGACCTCGCGGGCGTCGATCTCACCGAGGTGCGATGCCACGTCTTCCTTGAGACCACGGCGATGCTCGACAGCTGGAGCACTCGAACCGTTTCCCCCGAAATAGAACCGTGTGAGCCAGGGGAGCACCTCCCGCTCGCCGTCGGCGATCTCGTCGAGGTCGTTCTCCATCGCCGCGGTGAATCCGTAGTCGACGAGGTCCCCGAAGTACCGCTCGAGCAGGCCGACCACAGCGAAGGCCGTGAACGACGGCACCAGGGCGGTGCCCTTCTTCCACACGTACCCGCGAGTCTGGATGGTGCCCAGGATGCTGGCGTAGGTGGAAGGCCGCCCCACGCCCAGCTCCTCGAGGGCCTTGACGAGCGACGCCTCGGTGTAGCGGGCCGGGGGCTGGGTGGTGTGCGAGCGCGGCGTCGATCTCCTGGGCAGAGAGTGTGTCGCCTTCGACGAGCGCCGGAAGCTGCACGTCGCGCTCGGCCGTCTCAGCCTCGGGGTCGTCGGAGCCCTCCACGTACGCCCGCAGGAACCCGGCGAATCCGATGACAGTGCCCGAGGCGGAGAACTCCGCCTCGTCTGCCGGCGCGCCGCCTTGCGGCACCCCCACCAGCCGGACCTGGGCGCTCGTCCCGGTGGCGTCGGCCATCTGCGAGGCCACCGTGCGCTTCCAGATGAGGTCGTACAGCCTGTGCGTGTCGCCATGCAGCTCGTGCCCGGCCTCCTCGGGCGTACGGAAAGCCTCACCGGCAGGCCGAATCGCTTCGTGGGCCTCCTGCGCGTTCTTCACCTTGCGTTCGTAGCGCCGCGGTGCCTCGGGCACGTACTCGCGTCCGTACAGCGCGGAGGCCTGGGAGCGGGCCGCCGTGAGCGCCTGGTCGGACAACGTGGTCGAGTCGGTTCGCATGTAGGTGATCCAGCCCTGCTCGTAGAGGCGCTGGGCCACCTGCATGGTGCGCTGCGCCCCGAAACGCAGTTTGCGACTGGCCTCTTGCTGCAGTGTCGAGGTCATGAACGGAGGCGCCGGTGAGCGGCGATAGGGCTTCTCGGACACGGACCGCACGGTGAAGGTCTGGCCGGCGAGGCCCTGCGCCAGCCGGGTGGCCTCGGGCTCGCTCAAGAGCACGACGTCAGTCCGGGACAGCTCTCCGGTCTCGGTGAAATCGCGGCCGGTCGCCACCGACGTGCCCCCCACTGCGACCAGGTTGGCGGTGAAGATCTGCCCCCCGGAGTCGAACCTACCCTCGAGATCCCACCACGTGCCTGCCCGGAATCGCATACGGGCCCGTTCGCGTTCGACGATCATCCGCGTGGCCACGCTCTGGACGCGTCCCGCGGACAGACGAGGCATCACCTTCTTCCACAGGACCGGTGACACCTCGTAGCCGTACAGGCGGTCGAGGATGCGTCGAGCCTCCTGGGCGTCTACGAGGCGGCGATCGAGATCACGCCACTCCTCGACGGCGCGCCGGAGCGCGGGCGCGGTGATCTCGTGGAAGACCATTCGTTTGATGGGCACCCGCGGCGAGAGGACCTCGGTGAGATGCCAGGCGATCGACTCGCCCTCGCGGTCCTCGTCAGTGGCGAGGTAGACCTCGCTCGCCCCGGCCAGCAACGACTTGAGGCGGGCGACGACCGACTTCTTCTCCGAAGCGACCACGTACAGCGGCTTGAACCCGTTGTCCACGTCGACACCCAGGCGGGCCCACCCCTCGCCTTTGTAGGCGGAGGGGATTTCGTCGGCCCGTCGGGGCAGGTCGCGGATGTGGCCCACCGACGATTCGACGACGAAACCTCCCCCGAGCAGGGACGCGATCGTGCGGGCCTTGGCAGGCGATTCCACGATGACGAGGGGCTTTCCCGGCGAGCCGGAGGAGCGGGTGGCGGCGGGCATGGTCGTCGATGAGCGTGGGGGGTTGGGAACGGTCGTGTCAACAGCAGCCGGGGGCAGATCCGTCCCCGACGACCGTGACCAGCGATTTCATCCTGATGTCCTCACCCGGCACGGGCCCGGACCGGGACCGGTCATGCCTCCAAGGCCGTCGGGGCGGGCACGCTGGGCTCCTGGACTGCATCCACCTCTTCCTCGGCACCAAACCCCTCGGACTTGCGCTTGGAGAACGAGATGGCGGCGATCAGGATCACGACGCCTCCGCCGGCGATGCCCAGGCGGGCACCGGTGTGGTGCCGGAGCGTGATCACCGCCGGCAGGATCAGGAGCGAGACCAGGTTCATCACCTTGATCAAAGGATTGAGCGCAGGGCCGGCGGTGTCCTTGAAGGGGTCACCCACGGTGTCTCCGATCACCGCCGCGGTGTGGGCCTCCGATCCCTTGCCTCCTTCATGGCCATCCTCGATGTACTTCTTGGCGTTGTCCCAGGCACCGCCGGAGTTCGACAGGAAGTTGGCCATCAGCTGCCCGGTGAGGATGGCGGCGGCGAGGAAGGCGCCCAGAGCCAGATAGTTGATCCCGAACCCCACGATCACCGGGGTGAGCACCGCCAGCAGCGCCGGCGTCACGAGCTCGCGCTGAGCAGCCGCGGTGCAAATGGAGATCACCCTGCCGTACTCGGGCTTCTCGGTGTAATCCATGATCCCCGGGTGCTCGCGGAACTGGCGCCGGACCTCCTGGACCACCGTGCCCGCCGAGCGCCCCACTGCCCGGATGGCCAGTGAAGCAAACAGGAACGCCACCGAACCGCCGATGAGCAGACCGATGAAGATCGTCGGGTTGGCCACGTTGATCTGGGTCTGCTGGATGCTGAAGAGCTTCGAAGCCGGGACGTGCAAACCCAACTGCGACACGATGGTCTCGACGAACGAACCGAACAGCGACACCGACGCGATGACTGCCGAGCCGATGGCCACACCCTTGGTGATGGCCTTGGTGGTGTTGCCCACGGCATCGAGGCTCACCATGACTCGCTCCGCCTCACCGGTGAACTCCCCCGACATCTCGGCCACGCCGGCGGCATTGTCGGAAACGGGCCCGAAGCTGTCTTCGGATACCACCATCCCGGCCGTGGACAGCATGCCGATCCCCGTCAGCGATACCAGATACAGGGTCAACTCGATGTTGCCATGGGCGAGGCCCACCGACACCGCCACCGCCACGGCGATGGCCAGGATGGCCCACACGGTGGACTCCAGGCCGAGGGCGATGCCCGACAACACGGTGGTGGCCGGGCCGGTACGGGCCGATTCGGCGATCTCGCGCACGGGAGATCGCTCGGTCGACGTGAAGTGCTCGGTGATCTGACTGGCTACGAGCACGAGCACCACGCCGGTGAGCACCGCGTAGAACGCCTTCATGTAGTGGAGGTAGAAACCGGCCACCAGGCCGGCACCGAGCACCGTCAGTGCCGCCGCGGTCCAGAACCCGCGGTTGATGGGTGCCATGGCCGACTTGTCCTTGACCCGGGCCCGCACGACGAAGACGCCGATCGCCGACGCCACGATGCCGAAGGCCGGGACGATCAAGGGGAACACCACGGCGCGCGCCGCATTCGCCTTGAACGATCCGCCCAGGGACGTAAAGGCGGCGTACCCCAGGATGATGGCGGCGATGATGGTGATGACGTAGGACTCGAAGAGGTCGGCGGCCATGCCGGCGCAGTCGCCCACGTTGTCGCCGACGTTGTCGGCGATGGTGGCGGCGTTGCGGGGATCGTCCTCGGGGATGCCCGCCTCGACCTTGCCCACGAGGTCGGCACCGACATCGGCGGCCTTGGTGAAGATGCCTCCGCCCACACGCATGAACAGGGCTATGAGCGAGGCCCCGAACCCGAAGCCGACGAGCACCGCCGTGGCGGTGTTCTGGAAGAGGAAGACGATCACCGTGGCCCCGAGCAGTCCGAGCCCCACGCACAGCATTCCCGTGATGGCGCCGGTGCGGAACGCCACCTTGAGCGCCCCGGGCAGCTTGCCGTCGCGTGCCGCCGCCGCGGTGCGGACGTTGCCCCGCACGGCCAAGCTCATGCCGATGAAGCCGGTGGTCCCCGACAGGGTCGCGCCGGCCAAGAAGCACAACACCCGGAAGCCGCCCGCGGCACCGAACGAAAGGGCGATGGTGCCATTGGGCCTCGACGACCTTCGTGGCGGTGAAGAAGATCAGCACCGCCAAGGGGAGCACGATGATCCCGATGGCCCGGAACTGCCGGCGCAGGAAGGCGACGGCGCCCTCTTGGATGGCAGCGGCGATCTCCCGCATCTTCGGGGTGCCGGTGTCCGCAGCCAGCACGCCCCGCATGAGGACCAGCCCGATACCGAGGCCGAAGATCGCGGTGACCAGGGCGACGACCAGCCACACCTTCTCGCTGCTCGAAAAGACGAAGCTCTGATACCCCCCTTCGCTGGCGAGGAAGTGGGTCATGTACCTGGTGCTCCTCTCATGGGCCCCGAAGGACCCGGCCGAGACTCGGCGGCCGAGGTCTCGGGTTAGTTTGGGTCGGACCGGGGATAGGGCGCAGTCTCCGAGACGAGACGTTCCCCCGAAGAACGGGGGCCGACGATATCGACTCCGCGCCGACGACGGGCAAGGATGCTCCCGGTGACGGCCCGCGTGGGCGGACCGTCAGACTCCGGCGTCGACCTCCTTGGTATCGGGGCCGGCGATGAGCTCGTAGTCGGGGTTCAAGATGGCGAGACGCCCCTCCCAGGCTCCGACCATTCCTTCGGCCACGAGCCGCGCGCCCTGCTGGATGCCGGGAATCCGACGCCTCCCCTGGAAGACCAGAAGGATGGCTCCGGTGCCGTCCACGAGCGTGCACTCGAGGTTGGCGGTCGCCCCCGCCGTGGGGACGCGCAAGGAGCGGATCCGCCCCGCCACACGCACCCGCTGGCGCCACTGGGCCTCTCCGATCGGGGTCGTCCCCGCCACCAACGGCCCGAAGTCCTCGGCTGTCCGCACAGAGGCCCGCGACGGCCGGGGCGAGCCGGGATCGGTGGCCTCGTCTCTGGCCCGGCGCCGCCAACCACCCGAGAGCTGGAACGGGACGATCGTGGCGTTCACGTGGGGGAGGTGTCCGACGGCGGCGGCGATGCGGTCGGCGCTGCGGTCGTGCAGGAGGCGACGCCATCCCGCCGCGAAGCCGCGGCGGGGCAGCAGCATCGTGAGCTCGGTGTCGCCATCGCGAGTGATCTGGGCGGCAAGCTCGAGCGCGGCGCGCGCCAGGCGCCGGTCAGGACAGTCGATGATGTCGAGCGGCAGGCGCGACAGCCCGAGCCGGCTCCAGTCGTGTTCGAGGGTGGCTGCCTCGACGGGGTCGACGGCGAAATGCACGGCGCGCAGATGGTCCGGGGACAGGGTGCGCGCGTACTGAATGGCCCGGGCCGTGGCCAGGTCCATCCGGTCGACGAGGACCACCACCATGTGTTTGCGGAGCACCGGGACCTCGCAGGCCTGGGACGCCCCGGCCTCGAGTTGTTCGTCCTCTTTGACGTACTGGCGGTGCAGGCGCGTGAGCACCAGGACCCCGAGTGGCATCAGGACGACGACGACCCAGGCTCCCTCCTCGAACTTGGTCGACGACGAATGATGAGGAGGACCACGAACGACAGCAGCGCGGCGGTGCCGTTGATGACGACGCCGCGCCGCCAATGGGGCTCGCGGTGGGTGAAGTGGTACTTCACCATGCCCGCCCCCGCCATGGTGAACCCGGTGAACACGCCGATGGCGTAGAGCGGCGATCAGGCTGTCGAGCCGGGCCTGGGTGATGAGCAGTATGACGATCGCCACCGCCGTGAGCACGAGTATCCCGGTCGAGAACACCAGGCGGTGGCCCCGCCGGGTGAGCTGGCGCGGCAGGTAGGAGTCGTCGGCGGCGAAGCTGGCCAGGAAGGGGAAGCCGGTGAAGCTGGTGTTGGCCGCCAGCACCAGGATCAACATGGTGCCCGCCTGGAGGAGCAAGAACAGGACGTGCGGAAAGCCCCGTGACCGTAGACGTACTGGGCCACCTGGGCCAGCACCGTGGGAGTGCCCGGCGTAGGGCACGGGATGCACGATGGCGGCCAAGGCGGCGATGCCGAGCACCAGCGAACCCAGGACCATGCTCATGATCACCAGCGTGATGCGGGCGTTGCGCGACTCGGGCGGTCGGAAGACGCTCACGCCGTTGGAGATGGCCTCGGTTCCTGTCAGCGCCGAGCCCCCCGAGGCGAACGCCTTCATCACGATGAACACCGACGCCCCGAGCAGCAGGCCGTTCCCGGGCGTGCCCACCGAGATCGGCCCCGGCGTGGTGCAGCGAATGGGCGTGGAGATCGCCGAGGACGGCCTTGACCGAGCCGACGACGATGAGCAACGCCATGTTGGCGATGAAGAAATAGGTGGGGACGGCGAAGGTCCGGCCCGCCTCGCGGATGCCGCGCAGGTTGCCGTAGGCGATGAGCACGCACGAGGCCGACGGCGATCCACATGGTGCCGTCGTGGTGTCCAAGCGTGGGAAGACCGACGTCAACGCGGCCACACCGGCGGCCACCGACACCGCCACCGTGAGCGTGTAGTCGATGAGCAGCGACACCGCCGCGACCTGGGCCACGCCCAGGCCGAAGTTCTCACGTGCCACCACGTAGGCGCCGCCCGCCTTCGTGTACACCTTCACGACCTCGAGGTACGAGGCCGTCACGAAGAGCAGGACGACTACGACGGCGATGGTGACCGGCACGACCAGGGCGAAGGCGGCGACGCCTATGTACTTCACCAGCTGCACCAGGATCTGCTCGGTGGCATAGGCCGAGGACGAGATGACGTCCGACGACAGCACCGCCAGCGCGGTGGGCTTGCCGAGCCGCTCGGTCGGACTGGCGCTCGGTGGCGATGGGCGGGCCCAGCACGGCGTTCTTGAGCCGGTAACGGAGGTTCTCGGGCAGGTCGACCAGGTCGCGGAGACGGCAGGGCCTCGGGAGCCACCGGACGTCCCGGGGTCAGCCCTCGGGCCCGCGCGGACCACAGGGACGACGGCTGGCTCCGCGCCCGGCGGGACGGGCTCGCCGGCTCTGGGCACGGGCACGTCGCTCACGCCTTCAGGTAAGCACATCCTGATGAGTTGTCCGGCGCTCCGATGCCGTGTTGCATGGTGCCGGTGCATGTCGTCATCGTCGGCTGTGGGCGGGTGGGCTCGGGGCTCGCCATCCGGCCTGGTCGAGCAGGGCCACACCGTTTCCATCATCGACAAGGTGACACGCGCGTTCCGTCGTCTTCCCGCCGATTGGCCCGGGACCTCGATCGTGGGCTCGGGCTTCGATCGTGACGACCTCGACCGGGCCGGAGCGAAACAGGCCGGCGCCCTGGCCGCCGTGACGAGCGGCGACAACTCGAACATCCTGACCGCTCGGATCGCCCGGGAGAACTACGGCATCCAAACGTTGTGGCCCGCATCTACGACCCCCGGCGAGCAGAGATCTACCAGCGCCTCGGGATCCCCACCGTCGCCACGGTGACGTGGACGATCGACCAGGTGATGCATCGGCTGCTCCCAGAGGCGGTGGTGGGGGAGTGGAGCGATCCCTCGGGACATCTCGTCCTCGTCGAGCGTGTGCTGCCCGAAACCTGGGCCGGGAAGGCGCTGCGCGACCTGACGGCATGCCGGGGAAGGTCAAGGTGGTAGCGGTCACCCGGGCGGGCGTGCCTCGGCTCGAGGTCGCCGACCTCGTCGGGCCAGGAGGGCGACGTTTTGCACCTGGCGGTGCTCAAAGACGCCGTCGGCGAACTCGAGCGCCGGTTCGACGGTAGCGGTGCCGGCCCGACGGGCGCGGCCGTTGGACCCGCGTCGTGAAAGTCGCCATCGCCGGGGCCGGCAACGTGGGAACCGCCATCGCCAAGGACCTCGCCGCCAACGGCCACGACGTCTTGCTCATCGAGACGGGATCCCGAACTCGTCGAGCGCCTGCGCCCCACCGTCGACGTGACATGGGTCGCCGCCGACGCCTGCGAGGTCAACTCCCTGGACGCGGCGGGCATGGCGCAGGTCGACGTGGCCGTGGCGGCCACCGGCGACGACGAGGACAATCTGGTCATCTCGTTGCTCGCCAAACAGGAATTCGCCGTGCCCCGCGTGGTGGCCCGAGTCAACCACCCCAGCAATCAGTGGCTGTTCAACGAGTCGTGGGGGGTCGACATCTCGGTGTCGACCCCGCAACTGCTCACCGCACTGGTCGAGGAGGCCGTCTCGGTCGGATCGCTCGTTCGGCTCTTGCAATTCGAACGGGGCAATGCCCATCTCGTCGAGGTGACACTGGCCGAGGGCTCGCCGGCGGCGGGGACGTCGTCTGGTCGATCTCCGATTTCCCTCGGGACGCCACGGTCGTCGCGGTGGTGCGCGGGCGACCGGCTCGTCGTCCCGCGTGGCGACACGGTCCTCAGCGCCGGCGACGAGGTCATGGTGCTCGTCATCGGCGAAGCGGAGGGAGCCGTGCAACAACTCTTGGTGGGCGACTGACCGGTCTCGCTCGGCACGAGCCATCGGCCCAAGGACCGGCCCCACCCCGACGGTGATCCCGTGGCCGGGTGCCGCCCCGTACTATTCCCGGCTATGGAGGCCAAGTCCCGCCACGAGGCGGCCTTCTTCGATCTCGACAAAACCATCATCGCCCGGGCCTCGATGGCAGCCTTCGGCCACCACTTCTACCGCGGGGGCCTGATCTCGCGCTCCACGGTGGTGCGGGCCATGACGTCGCAGCTGGTTTACCTGCACCTCGGAGCGAGCGAACAGAAGCTGGCTAGCATCCGCGAATCGGTGCTCAAGCTCACGCGCGGATGGGACCAGGGTGAGGTGTCGCGCATCGTGCGCGAGACCCTCGACGAGGTGGTCGAGCCGATCATCTACGCCGAGGCCCTCGAGCTCCTCGAGCAGCACCAAGCTTCGGGCCGAAAGACATACCTCGTGTCGGCGTCACCAGAGGAGATCGTCCAGCCCCTCGCCGAGTACCTCGGCGTGGACGGCGCCATCGCCAGCCGGGCCGTGGTGGACCTCGACGGGCGCTACACCGGCGAGATGGCCTTCTACGCCTACGGGCCGTTCAAAGCGCGAGGCCATGCGGGACCTGGCCGCAGTTCGAAGGAATCGACCTGGCAGCGTCGTACGCCTATTCCGACTCCTACACCGACGTCCCCATGCTCGAGGCCGTCGGGCACCCCGTGGTGGTGAATCCCGATCGTGTGCTCGCCCGCCTGGCCCGCGACCGTGGTTGGGAGACGTTGCAGTTCTCGACGGCCCGTCCGGCTCCGCGACCGTGTGCCGGTCCCCAACCTCCCGACGGCGGCCGCGTTGACCGGCGTGGCGCTCGCCGCCACCGGTGCTGCGGTGCTGGTCAGGCGCCACGGCCACAGAGTGGCCCGCGCCCTGGGGTGATCAGGCTTCGCGCAGCCGCTTGGCGGCGAGGAGGCCGAGACCGATGAGTACGGCGAGTATCAGCAGCTTCTTCACGAGCGGCGATCCTACCCAGTGGGGTGACTCCGTGTCCCGGGCCCCTGACCAGGGCCGTCGGGGCGGCGCCGACCTGAAAGGCTGCTCAGACCGTGAGCAGGTCCCGGGCGCCGGTGTCGGACGAGGGGTGACGCAGCTTCGACATGGCCCGCGCCTCGATCTGGCGGATGCGCTCACGGGTGAGATTGAAATGCTCACCGACCTCCTCGAGCGTGCGCGGCTCGCCGCGGTCGAGGCCGAAGCGCAGCCGCAGGATCTCGCGCTCGCGTTCGTCGAGCGGCGACAGGAGCCGGTTGATCTCCTCGGGCAGGAGCGAGGTGGCCGCCACCTCGAAGGGCGACTCGGCCGACCGGTCCTCGACGACGTCGCCCAGCTCGGCGTCACCGTCCTCGCGGAACGGCTCGGACAGCGACAGCGGCTCGGCCCGGAAGCGCAGCGCCTCGATCAGCTTGTCCTCGGGCATCTCCACCTCGGCCCCGAGCTCGGCGAGCGTGGCGGGGCGGCCGAACTTCAACTCCAGACGCGCCTGTGCCTTTTGGACGCGTGCCAGCGTGTCGCCGGCGTGCACGGGGAGCCGGATCGTCCGCCCCGTGTTGGCGATGCCTCGGGTGATCGCCTGTCGGATCCACCACGTGGCGTAGGTCGAGAACTTGAAGCCCTTGCGCCAGTCGAACTTCTCCACGGCGTGCATCAGGCCCAGATTCCCCTCCTGGATGAGGTCGAGGAGCGGGAGCCCCGACGCCTGGTACTTCTTGGCGATCGACACCACCAGGCGGAGGTTCGACTGGACGAATGTCTGCTGAGCCTGCTCGCCGGTTTGGATCTTTCGCTTGAACTCACGGCGCTTGGCCGGGGTGAGATCCTCTGATCTTGGTGGCCAGGTCCAGCTCGGCGGCGCGTCCACCTTCGATGGTCTGGGCCAGACGGACCTCATCGTCCTTAGTGAGCAAGGGGTACTGACCGATATCGGTCAGGTACAGCCGGACCAGATCTTCCTCGTCGCGCTCGACGCGCTCCTTCGCCAACGTCTCAACCCTTCGTCGCAACCCTCGGCGGTCACTGCCGGTGCCGGTGGTCGAAGCCTCAGTTGGTGGCTACACACCTGTGGATATCAGTTTACCGATAGCGTCAAGACCTGCGCCCTGGAACCGCCTTTGTCAGCAACGGGAAGGGGCTGGTCCGCACCGCCACGAGGACGGGCCTTGCGCTCGAAGATCTGTGTCAAGCGATCCGAAGCGGCCCGGTCACGCCGGTGTGGGCCCCGTCGCTGTCCCCGACGAGTCAGGCCCAACGGGCCAAGGCACGAGCCCGGCCCCTGCTCCCGCGATCATCTCCTCGAGTCGCTGTTGGTGACCGGTGACCACGGCGACGTCGTGGGGACGCCGCAGCAGTGATTGCGTCAAGGCTTCGAAGGCCTGCCACTGCTCGGTCTCGTCGCGCAGCACGAGGCGCAGACAGCGGTTCATCGGCGCGTCGGCGACGGGAGAAACCCGTCGGAGGTGGAGGGTGTAGCCGGTGACCAGCCGGCCCAGCACCACCCTGCCGATGCCGACAAGACGTGGGAGCGTGCCTCCAGAAGGAGCGACGGCACCCTCGCCCCGTCCGATCAGGCTGCCGCCCAGGGCGGAGTGGTGGTCGTCGGGCACGACGCCGGCCAGTGCACCGAGCATGCGGTCCACTTCGGCGCTGGGAGGCAGCACGAGGGTGTCGGGGTCGACGGAGTCGAGCGCTGGGAGCCGATCTGCGAACAGCTCTGCGTGCCAGGCATGTTGTTGGCTGTACACGTCGAACAGGACCTGCGCCTCGGGCACGGACTCGGATGCGACCCACGAGCCGAGCACCTCGAAGAGTCGGCGTTCCACCCACTGGTACGACCCGACGAGCCGCGCCTGCAAGTCGAGCGACAGCGCCGGCCCTCCCGACCCCGCCACGCCGTCGAGGGGACCCCCACCCAGTGCCAGTGCGGCCGCATCGAATCGGTCAGGCACGCGGCACCATCCCTTCCGCACCGGCCGCGCCGGCCTCGCCGTCCGCACCGCCCGTGCCGGCTGGAGGTGGCGCCGTCTCAGGCGTGGGATCGCGGTAACGGTTCGTGATGGGCATGCGCCGATCCTTGCCGAACGCCTTGGCAGTGATGCGGACTCCGGGCGGTGACTGCCGGCGCTTGTACTCGGCGCTGTCCACGAGAGCGGCGACTCGGACCACCAGCTCCGGGTCGTACCCAGCGTCAGCCACATCGGCGATCGACCGGTCATTGAGGACGAGCGCTTCGAGTAGCGGGTCGAGGATTTCATAGGGGGGCAGGCTCTGGTCGTCGCGCTGGTCGGGCCGAAGCTCCGCCGACGGCGGCTTTGTCAGCACGGATTCGGGGACGAGCTCTTTTCCCTCGCGGGCGTTTCGATACCGACACAGCCGGTAGACGAGGGTCTTGGGAACGTCCTTGATCACGGCAAAGCCGCCGGCCGAGTCGCCGTACAGCGTCGAGTACCCAGTGGCCAGTTCACTCTTGTTGCCGGTCGTAAGCACGATCCATCCCCGAGCGTTGGACACCGCCATGAGCACGACCCCGCGGATCCGGGACTGGAGATTCTCGTCGGTGAGGCCGGAGGGAACCTCTCCCAGCGCGTCGGCCAGGATCGAGGTGAATGCCACATGCACGGCCTCGATGGAGACATTGTGCAGGTCGATACCGAGGCAATGCGCCAACGTGGTGGCGTCGGTGACCGATCCGCGACTCGAGTAACGCGAGGGCATCGACAGGCCGTGCACATGATCGGCGCCCAGCGCGTCGACGGCGACGGCGGCGACCAGTGACGAGTCGACACCCCCTGATAGACCGATCACGGCATCGGTAAAGCCGTTCTTCTTCAGGTAGTCGCGCGTCCCCACGACGAGCGCTTCGTAGACCTCGGCCTCCTCTTCGAGTGGGGCCGGTGCCGTCGGAGCCGGTCGGCCCGCAGGGTCACGGGATCTGTCACTCACCGGTAGCACCGTGAGGGTCGTGCCACGACCTGGGTAGGGGACCGGGACGTCGACGAGGAGCGACGTCTCGATGAATCTCGGCGCCTCCCCGAGGAGGCCGCCCATGGCGCCGATGACGAAGGAACCACCGTCGAAGACAAGCTCGTCCTGGCCCCCGACCTGATTGACATAAGCGATGGCGCACCCCGCCTCGGTCACGCGGTCACGCGCTACGACCAGACGATCGGACTGCCGCCCGATCGAGTATGGCGATGCGTTGATGTTCACCACGAGCTCCGCGCCGCCGGCGGCCTGAATCGGGATGGGTCCGCCGGGAAACCACAGGTCCTCGCAAATGGACACGCCGACGGCCATGCCGGCGATCCTGTAGAGCTCTATGTCGGTCGTCCCCGGCGCGAACCAGCGCTCCTCATCGAACACCCCGTAATTGGGAAGTCGACGTTTGTGGTACACGCCGAGCACACCGCCGCCTGCGCACACAGCAACGGCGTTGCGCAGTCGGCGCGGCGCCCCCCGGATGGCGGCCTCTCGGGCGACGGCACCGGCACCCGCCGCGTAGGCCACCGCGTCATCGAGGTCCTCGCCGCCGGCAACGTCGACGAACCCGACGAGGGCGACGCATGAAGAGGTGGCCGCCGCCACCTTTTCGAGGGCGGCGAGGTTGTGGGCCACGAACGCCGGCTTGAGCAAGAGGTCTTCAGGGGGATAGCCGGTAATGGCCAGCTCGGGGAAGGCCGCCACGTCGGCGCCTTCGGATTCGACACTCGCCAGGCAGCCGATGATCCGTTCGGCGTTGCCGTCCACCTCGCCCACGACGGTGTCGAGCTGGCACAACGCCACGCGCAGGTGGGACACGTCCCAATCTTACCGGCACCCTCTGCACACCCCGCCTGGCATGCTGCAGTGATGGCCGCGCCGTCTCCCGCCGAACACAGGGCCGGTGGCAGTCGGACTCGGCCCGTGGCCCTGTCCCCGGCCCTCACAAACCTTGTCGAGCGCAGCGCCTCACCCGAAGCGGCATCTGCGGCCCTGCACCGCATGGTCGACGAACGCCCGGAGATCGCCGATCGGCTGGTATCGCGCTCGGAGCCCAGCGCCCTGGCATCGGTACTCGTTCGTGTGAGCGCGGCGAGCAACTCACTCGGCCGGCTCTGTGTGGCGGACCCCGCTGCTCTCGAGGTTCTCGCCGACCTGGACCACCAGGTCCCAGTGGACTGCTCGGACCCGGCCGCTTTGGCGCGATCGAAACGACTCGAGCTTCTCCGCATCGCGGCACGCGACCTGATGGGACTCGACACTCTCGAGACGGTCGGGCTGGCGCTGGCAGAACTCGCCGATCAGGTGCTCAACGGGGCCGTCTCGCTCGCGGGCCCTGGACGGCCCATCGCCGTCATCGGCATGGGCAAGCTCGGGGGACGCGAGCTCAACTACGCCAGTGACGTGGACATCCTGTTCGTCACTGCCGATGAGCGGGACGAGGACGCCGCTAGACACATCTTGCAGGTGGCACGACAGTGCTTCCGGGTCGACGCCGATCTCCGCCCCGAGGGGAGGGCGGGCCCGCTCACTAGATCCCTGGCAAGTTACGACCGCTACTGGGCCCGATGGGCGGCGACGTGGGAATTCCAGGCGTTGCTGAAGGCGCGCGCCGTCGCCGGGGACGCCGAGCTGGGCGCGGGATTCGAGCGCGCCGCCATCGACCAGGTGTGGGGAAGGACGTACAGCGCAGACGAGCTGGCCGCGGTGCGCTCGATGAAGGCCCGGACCGAAGGGATCGTGGCCGGACGCGGCCTGACCGGCCGCGAGATCAAGCGCGGCCCGGGCGGGATTCGCGACGTCGAGTTCGCGGTTCAGCTCCTCCAGCTGGTACACGGCCGTCACGACACGGGAATCAGGGCGCGCTCGACGCTCAGCACACTCACCGAGCTCGCCGACGCCGGCTACGTAGCCACCGAGGATGCCGCCCACCTTGCCGACGCGTACCGCTTTCTGCGCACAGTGGAGCACAGGCTGCAGCTCGTCGAGGAGGACCAGACACACTCGGTACCGTCGGTCTCGACCGCCCGGCACCGTCTGGCGCTGGTGCTGGGGTTCGCCGACGACGCCGTCGGCTTCGGCCACCGATCGTTTCGACGACGCCTTGCGCCGTTGTCAGCGTGACGTTCGGGCCATCCACGAGCGACTCTTCTTCCGACCCCTGCTCGAGGCGTTCGCCACCATCGGAGGATCGGATGGGGCCACACCCACGACAGACCCCACTGGGGAGGACGTGGCAACCACCGTCATGTCGGCCGAGGCCGTGGCGCAACGACTCGCCGCCTTCGGCTTCTCCGACGCCACGCGTACACGTGCGCGCCGTCGAGGAGCTTGCCGGCGGACTGACACGCAGCTCCAGGCTCATGGCCCAACTCCTTCCTCTTCTGCTCGACTGGCTCTCGCTCACGCCCGATCCCGACCTCGGGCTCTTGGGACTTCGGGACCTTGTCGTGCACGCGCACCATCGCTCTCTTCTGGTCTCCACGTTCCGGGAGTCCCCCGAAGCCGCCCGGCGCCTGTGCCTGTTGCTCGGGTCCAGCCGGGCACTGGTGGAGGCGATCGAGCGCAATCCCGAGCTCATCACCACCATGGCCGACGACGCCACGCTCGCCCCCACCCCAAGGGACGTCCTGATAGCCGAGGCCGGTGAGCGGCTGCGCCGAAACACCGACGAGTCGTGGCGTCGGGCTCAGCTCGTACGAATGCGACAGGACCAACAGGTTCGCATCGCGGCGCGCGACCTTCTGGACCTCGACGACGTGGTGGCCACCGGACGCGAGCTCACCGCGCTCTACGAGGCGCTTCTCGAGGCCGCCCTCGAGGTACTCGAGCCGGGGATGCGGTTCTCGATCATCGGGATGGGTCGCTTTGGTGGCGCGGAGATGTCCTACGCCAGCGATCTCGACCTCCTGCTCGTCTACGAGGGGGCGGGCGACGAGGAGGGCGAAGCTGTCGCCGAATCACTCCTGCACCTCATGCATGGCCCGAGCCCGGCGCAGCGGGTGGTGACCCTGGACCTCGGGCTCCGGCCCGAAGGCAGCCAGGGACGACTGGCCCGCGACCTCCACGGGTACGCCGCCTACTTCGAGCGCTGGGCGGAGACCTGGGAGCGCCAGGCGTTGGCACGAGCCCGAATCGTCGCCGGCGACCGCGACCTGGGCGAACGGTTCATGTCCGTGGCTGGTGAATTCGTGTGGGGCAAACCCCTCACCGAAGCCGATGTGGCCGCCATCAGGCGCATGAAGGCCCGAATCGAGCGCGAGCGGATCTCGTCGCGCGAGGACCCACAATTCCACCTCAAGCTGGGACGCGGGTCATTGTCCGACATCGAGTGGACGGTGCAGCTGCTCCAGCTCCGGCACCACCTGCCCGCGACGAGCACCGCGGCTGCGCTCGAGATCCTGGGCGAGGGCGACGTGCTCGGTGCCGGGGATCTGGAAGCCCTGCGCGACTCCTACGTTTTCTGCGAGCGGACCCGGAATCGCTGGCACCTCGTCGGTGCTCTCCCCGGGGGCGCTTCCCCGGGCGACGCGCTGCCGACCCAGTCCGACCAGCTCTCCCGATTGGCCAGGAGCCTCGGCACCACACCCTCGTCGCTACGCGATGACTACCGCCGAGTCACCCGCCGCGCCCGGAGGGTGGTCGAGCGCGCCTTCTACGGGATCGAGGACGCCTGACCGAGCCACGATGGCCCGCGGGCTGGTCGCGGCCACACCATTAGCATCTGGATCGGTGCAGTCACGGCAACGGTTCTGATCGGCATGTCGACCCGCCAACACGACATCGAGCACCAGCTTGCGACCGATCCGGTATCGGCGGAGCTGATCGACGCTGTTCTGCGCCTGATGCCCGACGCCGCCATCGTGGCGGACTTGGCGGGCAAGATCGTGGCGGCCAACCCGGCCGCGGAGTCCGTGTTCGGCTACCCGTCAGGTTCGCTCACCGGGATCGCCGTCGACGCCCTGGTCCCCGATCGGTTCGGCGAGGATCACGCCGCGCACCGCGCCTCCTACGTCGCCCATCGCACCCCAAGACCCATGGGAGCGGGCCCTGAGCTGTGGGCCAAGCGCCTCGACGGAAGCGAGTTCCCCGCCCATATCAGCCTGGCCGCCCTCGGCGTCTCCGAGCCCTCGCTCACCCTGGCGGTGGTTCGAGATGTCACGGAGCGGCGCGCCGAGTGGGGAGCAGGGGCATGGTTGGCGGCCATCGTGTCGTCCTCCGAGGACGCCATCGTGTCTATGGACCTGGTTGGCACACTCACGACCTGGAACCCCGGTGCCGAACGACTCCTGGGCTATAGCGCTGACGAAATCTGTGGAGAGCCCGTCTCGCGCCTCGTCCCCGCCAGTTTGCGGGCCGACGTCGACGAGCAGATGGCCCGGGTGCGTGCCGGTGTGCACATACCCAGTCGCGACACCGTTCGTGTCCACAAGGACGGATCCGAGATCGAGGTGGCCGAGTCGCTGTCGCTCATCCGAGAGCCCACCGGTACCTCCACCGGGATCTCGGCGGTCATGCGAGACATCACGGCGCGCAAGCGGGCAGAGCGCGAACTGCGCCGTCTGTTGGTCGACGGCCAGCGTCGTGAGCGCTGGCTCGGTTCGATCTCCGAGGTCAGGTTGTCGATGCTCGCCGGTGGCGGGCTCGAGCAGTGGCTGGCTCTGATCGCTCGTCGAGTGTCGGAGCTGTCGGATGCCGACGGCGTCGCGGTGAGCGTGGTCGCCAAGGAAGACGACTCGATGCTCGAGGTGATCGCGACCCACGGGGTGGTGGTACAGCCACTCCGAGGGCGGCGCTTCCCGATCGAAGACTCGGCAGCGGGAAGGGTTTTCACCTCGGGCCGCTCGGCGGTCACGACTGATCCTTCGGCACTGCCGGGGGTCGATCGGGCCGATGCCACCCCGGTCGGTCTCGGGCCGCTTCTCCTGGTCCCGATCACCACCTCGCATGGAAACGACGGCGTGCTCGCGGTGGTGCGGCTGGTCGGTCGAGGCGCCTTGAGCCCCGAGGAGATCAGGGTGGTCGAGAGCTTCGGCCAACAAGCGGGCCTCGCCATCGAGCTCGACCGCGCCCAGAACGACCGCGAGGAACTGGCGGTCCTGGGCGATCGCGAGCGGATCGCCCGCGATCTGCACGACCACGTCGTCCAACGGCTCTTCGCCGTGGGCATGGCACTGCAGGCGGCCTCGCACTCGATCACCGACGAGGCGGCGCTGGACCGGATCGGAGAGTCGATCGAGGAGCTCGACGCCACCATCCGCGACGTGAGGTCGACCATCTTCTCTCTGGCTCTGCGCACCAGCGACAGAGTGGGGACGAGCACCCGGGCCCGACTACTCGACGTGACCTCCATGGCAGCTCAAGGCCTGGGGTTCCAACCGCGCCTGCAGTTCGACGGTCCGGTCGACACCAAGGTCCCAGAAGAGCTCGTCCCTGATGTCCTGGCCGTTGTGCGTGAAGGCCTTTCCAACGCCACGCGTCACGCCAAGGCCTCGCGAGTGGAGGTTCGGGTCGACGTCCACGACAACCTCACCATCACCGTCACCGACAACGGTGTCGGCATGAGCGGTACCACGCGCTCGAGCGGTCTCGCCAACCTGCGCGCCAGGGCCGAGGCCCACGGCGGTTCGATGACGGCGGGAAAATGGGACCAACGAGGGACGAGGGTGATCTGGCAGGTGCCGCTCGCGCCCTGAGGGCGCTACTCGGTGTGCTCGGACCCCTCCACGAGCTCCACATCGCGCCGCGCGATCACGTGCACGTCGACATCGCAGTCGCCCGCGAAGCGCAGCACACGCTGGACGACTGAGCCCTTGGTCAGCTCCTCCCAGCGACTGCGACGGCTCGACCCCAGGACGATCTGGGTTACCTGATGGTCGCGGGCGAAATCCACCAGAGCTCGGGCGGGTTCATCGCGATGGAGCACGTGCCACTCAGCGCCGAGATCGTCTGCCAGCTTGTGCAGCACCTCGAGCTCGTCGATGGCGCCATGGCGGCGTTGCTCACTGCCCACCACATGTACGGCGTGCAGATCCGCTTTGGTCCTCGCCGCGATGCGTGCCGCCCGGCGGATTACGGCGTCGGTACCGTGGGCTCCGGTGACCGCCACCATGATCCGTTCTCTGGTCTCCCACAGCGCGTCAGGATGCCGATCGCGGAGGTAGGCGAGGAGGTCCTCCTCGGTCTCGTCGGCCACGAATCGAAGCGCCAGCTCGCGCAGCGCCACCAGGTTCTCGGTGCGGAAGAAGTGCATGAGCGCGTCGGGCACCTTCTCGGGCGGATAGATGTTGCCGTGCACCATGCGCCGCCGGAGAGCCTCGGGCGAAGAATCGATCAGCTCCAGCTGGTCGGCTCTGCGCACGACCCAGTCGGGCACCCGCTCTCGTACTCGGGTTCCGGTCATGCGCTCCACGGCGTCAGCAATGCTCTCGAGGTGCTGGACATTGACCGTGGTGATCACAGCAATCCCGGCGTCGATGAGTTCCATGACGTCCTGCCAACGCTTTTCGTTCCGCCCGCTTCCGGGGACGTTGGTATGCGCAAGCTCGTCGACCAGTGCCAACTTGGGCCGGCGAGCCAGCACGGCGTCGACATCCATTTCCTCGAATTGCGATCCCCGGTAGGCAATGATCTTGCGGGGGACGACCTCGAGATCCCGAATCAACTCGGCAGTTCGGGGGCGTCCGTGGGTCTCGACGAAACCGACGACGACATCGGCCCCCCGGCGGTGCCGACGCCACCCTTCATCGAGCATGGCGAAGGTCTTCCCGACTCCGGCCGCCGCGCCCATATAGATACGGAACCGGCCCGTGGGACCCACGGCGTCGGACTCGACGGAGTCGAGGTCGTTGCTCGAACCGGGCTCGGTCATGGGTCCATTGTGCCCGGTACCCGATGCCCGAGCAGACCCGGTGAAACGGCCCGCCGGTATCGTGGAGGGCGAGAGACACGAGGTACAGGACATGGGAACGTGGCGGCGAGGAGTGGTGGGATCGGTCGCCGCTCTGCTTGCCATGGCCGTTCTGGCCGCCGCCATGGTGCCGCTGCGGAGCCATCTGAGTATCGCCACCGCCGCCCTCGTCCTCGTCGTCCCGGTCGTGACGGGGGTCGTCCTGGGAGGATTCGCGGCCGGCGTCTTCGGCGTGGTCGTCGGCTTCCTCGTCTACGACTTGGTGTTCATCCCGCCCTACTACACGTTGTCGGTGGGAAGGAGCCAAGACTGGGTAGCCCTCGGCGTCTATGTCGCCGTGATGCTGCTCGTGGCCAGTGTGGTTGCCCGATTGGAAACGGCGCGCGCCGAGGCCCGTCAGCAGGAGCGGGCCATCCGACAGGTCTTCGACCTCACTGATTTGCTGATCGAGGACCGACCGCTCCCCGAGATCCTCGAGCTCATCGTGTCCACCGTCCACGAGGCGTTCGCGTTGCGCAGCGTGGCCTTGCTGCTCCCGGTCGAAGCCCGGCTGGGCGTGGTGGCTTCGGCGGGCGCACCCCTGTCGGACGCCGAACTCCAGCGAGTGGCGCCCGCCCCGGGGGTACCCGCCAGCCTGGGGAGCGTCACAGCGTCGCGGCGAGATCAGGGACAGACCGTGGCGCTCACTGCGACCGGCCGTCCGATCGGGCTGCTCCACATCTGGGGAGCCGACCTCAGTCGCCACAACCAGGAGCTGCTGCACGCCTTCGCCAACCATCTGGCCCTTGCCCTCGAGCGGGCGCAGCTCCGAGAACAGGCGGTGCGAACCGAGCTCCTCGAAGAGGTCGACCGGCTGCAGCGGGCCCTGGTGGGTGCGGTGTCGCACGACCTACGCACCCCACTGGCCACGATCAAGGCGTCGGCTACCACCCTGCGTAGCACCGAAGCAGACGTGGCGCTCCCCGACCGTGAGGAGTTGCTCGAGCTCATCGACGACCAGACAGACCGCCTCGACCGTCTCGTGACCAACCTGCTGGATCTGTCGCGCGTCCAGGCGGGCGCGTTGGAGCTGCGCAACGAACCGATCGCCGTGAGGGATCTCGTCACCGACACACTGCGTGGCCTCGGGCGGTCGGCGGACACCACCGCCGTCACCGTGGCGGTTGGCGACGACCTTCCACTCGTCGACGTCGATCACCTCCTGATCGGGCAGGTGCTGGCCAATCTCCTCGAGAACGCGGCTCGCCACGCGCCGCTACAAACATCGATCACTGTGTCGGCGTGGCTCCGCGACGACGGCCTCGTGCAGTTGGCGGTGGACGACAGGGGCCCCGGCATCCCTCGTGTCGAGAGGACCAACGTCTTCCGCATGTTCAACCGCAGCGGAACCTCGGGCGGCACCGGAATGGGTCTGTCGATCGCCAAGGCCTTCGTCGAAGCACACCACCAGCACATCTGGGTCGAGGACGCGCCGGAAGGGGGCGCCCGATTCTGCTTCACGCTGCCCGTCGCGCCCGTCACTGTGGTCGTGCGCTGAGTGGCAAGAATCCTCGCCGTCGATGACGACCAGGCGCTGCTGCGGGTCCTGAGGATCGGTCTCAGCGCGCTCGGACACAGCGTGGTGGTGGCGTCGACGGGCGAGCAGGGCATCTCCCAAGCCGCCGTCGGTTCGCCCGACATCATCGTTCTCGACCTCGGCCTACCTGACCTCGACGGCATGGAGGTATGCCGGAGGATCCGAAATTGGAGCACGGTCCCCATCATCGTGCTGTCCGCAGACGGCACCGAGGATCGCAAGATCGCCTCGCTCGACGGAGGGGCGGACGACTACATGACCAAGCCCTTCGGGATGGGTGAGCTCGACGCCCGCCTTCGAGTCGCACTCCGGCACCGCGCCTCAGAGCACAACGAGGAGGAGACCAAGGACATCGCTGTGGGCCCACTCGAGCTCGATCTCGTCCATCACGAGGCCCGGATGGACGGGCGGCCGGTCGAGCTCACCACTCGTGAGTTCGCCCTCCTGCTCTTTCTGGCCCGTCACGCCGGGAAGATCTGCACACATCGCATGATCCTCGAGGACGTATGGGGACCGCATTACGGCACCGAGACGCAGTATCTGCGCGTGTACGTATACCGCCTACGCCGCAAGCTCGGAGACGACAAGGGTGAGCTCCTTCGCACCATCCCCGGGGTCGGATACCAACTTGTAGACGAGGACAATCTGTAGCCTGACTCCACGCACTCTCGGATCGTTGAGCCACACACGGGGCGCGTCCCGAATTAGCCTTTTGGAGACGCACGGCTGAAGGGGACATCGATGCCTCTCACCCCAGGTTTCGACACCACAAGGACATGAGGTCCTCCATAGGCGAATTCAGGATCTGGCAGCGTCGGGTCGTCGCAGCCACCGTTGCGGGTGGGCTGGGACTGGCGGCATGCTCGGCCAGCCCGACGGTCCACTCGGCAAAGACGTCAACGCCCCACGCGCCCCCGCCGTCCACCCCCAGCGTCCCGACAACCACCACCGCGCCGAGCGCGTCGAATCTCCTCATCACCAACCAGATCCGATCCCAGCTCGTCGCGGCCGGGGCAGCACTCAACAGCCTTCCGGCATCGGCCTACAGCGGTCTTGTCCCCGGCGAGACCTTCTACGCGTATGACTCCACGACCGGGACGTACTGGGCCGGTGCAGGTCTCGTCCCCAGCTCCTCGTCCACACGAGCGCAGATCTCCATCCAGGACGACGGCGCATACCTCCTCTTCGACCGCCCACAAGGCGGGACGTGGAAGGCCTACGACGTAGGGCTCGCTGGCACCAGCGATGGCACGCCGTGCTCGGTCTCAGTGCCCAGCGCCGTCCTGCGCCTGTGGAACTGGGCACCCGGCAGCTGCCGCCCCTCCGCCATCAGCTGACAGCTCGGCGAGGTCCTACGGGCGTCGGTGAGCAACGGGCCAGGCACTCCGTCACGAAGACCCCGAGGGCACCGACGGCTCCCGTCGGGCCAGGTACCGGTCGAAGGCTTCCACCTTCTGGGTGTCCTCGAAGTCTTCGTGGTAGACGATCCTTCCCCACACCATGCGGCCGAATAGCACGGCGCGGTTGTCGTAGACGACCGTGCCGGCGGGGTCGAGCACGCGGTCGGAGAAAAGCACGCACACCGTGGTCCGCCACGGTGGCCCGTTGACGAGGATCTCGTGAGCCTCTCCCACGATCCCCACCTCCAGAAAGCGACGGAGGAAGGCCTCGATGGCGCCTTTGCCCCGGTGCTCCCCGCTCCAGGAGGTATTGCCCGGGAACACCAGGACAGCGTCGTCGGCGTAGCCGGCGAGCAGGGGGCCCAGGTCGCCCCGCCGCAGGGCCTGGATATTACGACGAATCATCCACCGAACAGCCCACTTGTACATGGCCAACTCCTTGGATAGATCGATCCATTTCGAGAATAGCTATGCTGTGGGTCGCCCGTAAAGCGTGCCACCAGGTACGGCGACGATCCGACGAGGAGACCCGGTGACCGACACACGAGATCGGCTTGTCGACGTGAGCGCAGCGCTCCTGCAGCGCCAGGGCCTCACCGGGACAGGGATCAAACAGATCCTGGCCGAGGCGCATGCTCCGTACTCCTCGCTCTACCACCACTTCCCCGGAGGCAAGGACGAGCTGGCCACCGTCGCGATCCGCGAGTCGGGCACCCGGTACCAGGCACTCGTCGAGGCGGTGTGGGACGAGGCCCCGGACGTCCTCAGCAGCGTCGCCGCCGTCTTCGAAGGCGCCGCAAGCACGCTCGAGGCCACCGACTTCGCCATAGCCTGCCCGATCGCCACCGTGGCGCTCGAGGTTGCGAGCACCAACGAGCAGCTCCGACTGGCCACCGCCGAAGTCTTCGACTCCTGGATCGCGGCAGGGGCGGCGCGTTTCGAAGCCGAGACGGCCACTTCCCACGACGCTCGTGAGTTGGCGCTCACTCTCCTCTCGCTGCTCGAAGGCGCGTTTATCCTCAGCCAAGCGTTGAGGAACATCGAGCCCCTGCGCGCCGCGGGCGCAACGGCCACCGCTACGGTGCGAAGGGTCCTTGATTCACCCACCGAGGAGCGACCCACGCAGTCGCACCCCACGTGAGGCATGTAGACAAAGACGGTCCTATGGTCAACGTCCCTGCAACAGAGGTGTCCGACAACCCGGCTATGGCGCCGATATTGGACACCTCCGCGCTCGCCGAGCTGGCGGAGTTCGGCGAGGAACAGACCGTCAATGCCGGCGATGTCCTGTACCGGGCCGGAGACCTGTCATACGACTTCTTCGTCGTTCTTGCCGGGAAGGCCGAAATCGTCCGCCTGGATCTCGACGGCGAGGCCATCATCGTCAGCTACGGCGCGGGGGGCTTCTTGGGGGAGTTGAACCTCCTCACCGGGCAGCGCCCATATCTGACCGCTCGCGTCGCCGCACCCGGGCGCGTCCTCCGTATTCCCCGAGACAACTTTCGTCGGCTGTTGAGCGCCAAGCCCGACATCGCCGACGTGATCTTCAACGCCTTCGTCGCCCGCCGCGAGGTCCTTCGCCAGGGCGACGGAGCTCGGGCAATTCGGATCGTGGGGTCGCGTTACTCCCCCGAGGCAATGGCGTTGCGGGCATTCGCTACCCGTTCGTATCTGCCGCACGAGTGGATCGACCTCGAGGAGGCGCCCGACCCCGATGTGCTTCTCGCCAGCATGGGACTCCGTCCTCCCGACACACCCGCCGTCATCACTCCGACAGGGGTGCTACGCCATACCTCGCCCGGGGAGTTCGCGGAACGTCTCGGACTGACATTCAGGCCCGTTCCCGGCACCTTATTCGACCTCGTCGTGATCGGGACGGGGCCCGCCGGGCTGGCCTCCGCCGTGTATGGAGCATCTGAGGGCCTCAACACGGTGAGTCTGGACGCGGTTGCCGTCGGCGGCCAAGCCGGCGCCAGCTCGCGCATCGAAAACTACGCGGGCTTTCCTAACGGGATCTCCGGAGAGGACCTCGTATCTCGGACCGCCATGCAAGCGCAGCGCCTCGGTGCACGCCTGAATGCTCCGTGCGAGGCAACCGGACTTCGTCCCGAGCACGGGATCCATGTGATCACCCTGTCCGACGGGAGCGAGATCCCTTGCCGAGCAGTCATCGTCGCATCCGGCGCGCGCTACCGCCGGCTCGCTGTCGATGATCTCCAGCGTTTCGAAGGCGCAGGCGTGTACTACGCCGCAACCGACCTCGAAGCGAGGATCTGCAGCGGGAGCGAAGTGATCGTCGTCGGTGGAGGGAACTCCGCAGGGCAGGCCGCGATCTACATGGCCCAACAAGGCTGCGGGGTTGTGATCGCTATCCGCAGAGATGATCTTTCGGAAACCATGTCCCGCTACCTGATCGAGCGCATACTCGGCAACCCCCGTATCGAGGTCCTGTCCAATACCGAGGTGCGAGCGCTCGCGGGCCGAAGCCATCTCGAGAAAGTCACGCTCGAACACACGCCGACCAACACTGCCAAGACCATTGCATGCAGGGGGCTGTTCTGCTTCATCGGTGCCGAACCGGCAACGTCTTGGCTCGAGAACACCATCGCGCTCGACTCCCGTGGGTTCATCCTGACCGACCGCGACTTGTTCAATGGCGAGCACCGCCGGGCCGCCCTTTGCAGGGCGAGACCCACTGCCTTTCGAGACTTCCATGATGGGGGTGTTCGCGGCAGGAGATGTGCGCCACGGATCGCTCAAACGTGTGGCATCAGCCGTGGGCGAGGGATCGAGCTCAGTCCGTTCCGTACATGAGCATCTGGCCACCAGCGCCTGACAACACCCGACACGAGGGCCGCGCCACCACTGGGGTGCGTTCGAACCGGCACAGGAACGGCACAGGTACCCTTGCCCCGTGGGCGAGGTCGTGACTTCCGCACAACGGCGGTCCTGGGCCGAAGACGGATGGTGCGTGCTCGAGCGGGCGGTGCCGGACGAAGATCTGGCGGCCGCGCAGAAGGCCGTGGCGAAGCTGTTTCCCAGCTGCGAGGAGATGGCGACTACCGCATCCCCCAGCGAGGTGGCACGCTGGCGGACGTGGGACGCTTCCTGGCCGGAGTTCCCCTTTCGGAGCCGCTCGCTCAACCGCCTGGTGCTCAGCGATGTGATGATCGACCTCGCTCGGGAGCTGCTCGGCACCGACGACATCCGGCTGTACCTGGCCATCGCAACGGCCAAATACGCCGGCCAGCCTTCGGAGTACAACCAGCTCCTCCACACCGACTTCCCGAACCACACCCTCACGGTTCCCAGGCCCGAACCGGGATATCACCAGATGGAGACGTTCATCTACCTCAATGATGTCGGGCCCCACAATGGCGCAACGCGCTTCGTGTCCCGCACTCGGACGAGCCAGATCCCCGTGGAGCAGCACACATTGAACTTCGAGGATCACAGAGACCTCTACGACGATCCCGGCGACGCCTCGGCCCCTGCGGGATCCATCGTTGTCTACCGACCCGACGTGTACCACCGGTCGGTGGACTTCGTCGATCCGAGCCAGGCGCGTTTCATGCTCCATGTCTCTTACAAGCCCGCCATGATGGAGTGGGGCGGCTACCAAGCATGGCCTTTCAAGGGCTTCTCGACGGAGTGGCACAACTTTGTCCAACAGTCCACTCCGCGCCAGTTGACAGCCCTGGGATTTCCCGCTCCGGGTCACCCTTTCTGGAACCCCCAAACACTGGCCGGGGTGGCACGTCGCTATCCGGGACTGGATCTCTCACCGTGGAAGACAGCATGCACCGACACGAGCTGAGCGCCATCGCTCTGCCCACCTACCCGGCCAACATCGATCCATGCAACGCCGGTGAAGCCGTTAACGCCCGCGACGTGGAATAGGGGCGTCATCGTGGTCGGCGAAGAGACCTACCCGGCGCGTTCGGACTCCCGCGCAGGGCTGCCCGCGACCGATTCGAGGGTCGTCAGCGCGCCCTGAAGGCGCCGAACCACCACCACGTCCTGGGGCGTGGTGTCTGCCAACTTCCCGGACTCGATGGCTTCGATGAAGCGCCTGAGCATTCCGGCGGCCTCGTCGACGGTCTCGGGCGAAGGGGATCGGCGGGCGGGCGCCATGACCTCCATCCTTGACCGAGACCATGACGAGGGGGTGGATACAAAGCCACCAATCCGGAGGCGCCCGCCAAGCCAGTTTTGGTCAGCGCCGCCTCGCCTGCTCGTGCACCAGTCTCACACCGGTGTACCCACGCCCTGGCCAGGGGCAGTGTCGAGTTCCCACCTTCAACTCCGAAAGCGGCCGAAGAACGACAAGATCTGAGTCGTGGCACTGACCTGCTGTGTCGTGAGGCCCACGGCCTGCTTCGGATCGGCGCCAGGCCAGGAATGACCGCCGCCGAGGATCGTGTAGAGCACCACGGAGATCCCCCCGGAACACCCGGACCATTGTTGTCGGATGACCTGAGATCCGATTCGAACGCGGCGCGGCGCTGCTCGACAGTTGTCGAGTCGGGCCCAGTCCCCCATGTTGAGCTGCGTGCCCCGGACCTTGATCCCGGGGAACGACAGGCCGATGGCACCGTTCTGATATGGGATGAGCGGGTCTTTGGTCCCGTGGAACGCCACGATGGACATCGGCCGAGTGCAGCCGAGCTGAAACTCGACGGCCACTGTGGCGATGGCAGCGATCCGGCCCTGATGGTCACAGGAGTAGATGATGGTGAAGGCGGCGCCCGCGGAGAACCCAGCAGCAAAGACGGCCCCGCGGTCGATGCAATAGGTCTTCTCGAGCGAGGCCACCAGTCCGTCGACGAAGTCGGCGTCAGTTCCGTGGCCATTGAACTGCCACTCCGACTCGGCTCCCTGGGTGTGTGGCACAGCCACCAGGTATCCCTCAGCCGACGCCCGCGGAGGGAGGCCCGTCAAGGCGGAGAACTGCGCCGGACCAGAGTCGAACCCGTAAAAGAGCAGGATGAGCGGTGTCGGATCGTGAGGCCGGTACCTTCGGGGCACAGAGAGTTCGTATGAGCCGATCACCGCGCCCACCTCGACGGTCTGGGTCCGCTCCCCCCCCGCCGGCACCGCACCCCGAGACGGCGGTGCTCCACAGCCCGGTGACGGCTCGACCTTGTGGCTCTCTGTGTGCGAGACGGTCAGGGCGCGCCCGGTAGAGCACGCAGTCGCGCCGACGACAAGGAAGGCCAGGGCCACCGGGACGAAGAGCTGGCGGGGGCCCAATTGCCATGACGCCGTGGCGCTCGGTGCCCATCGCTTCACACGCCGATGCTATAAGTGCGGTGCTTTCACGCACTTTCCCGGCGACGCGCTGTGCGCGTGCCGAGACCCGCCAGCGGGCCGACGGTAGCGTCGGCTCGGTGGACGAGGAGCAGACCAAGAGACGGCACAGCACGGGGTCGGGGGCTCGCGTGAGGCGACCCCAAGACGACAGCCCCGACACTGTGGTCCCCGTGAGCCGCCGCGCACTCGTCCAGGAGATATGGCTGGTCCTCGCACTGTCGCTCGGCGCCTCGGCCGTCTACGCCGTGTTGGACCTGATCCGCTCCCTTTCTTCGGGCACATCCCTGCGGGCCCAGACGGCAGTCCTCAACCCTTCGGCGGTCGCCAACAGCTCACTGTTGAACCTGGCCTACCAGCTCGTCGGCATCGCCGTGGCCGTCGTCCCTGTGGTGCTCGTCGCCTATCTGCTGTCTCGATCCCATGAGTCCCTCGGTGACCTGGGCCTTGATCCCTCACAACCGGGCCGAGAAGCGACGTGGGGAGTCACTCTGGCCGCCGGCGTCGGTGGCGCCGGCCTTCTGCTGTACCTCGGCGCGTACCACGCCGGATTGAGTGTCCGGGTGGTCCCCACCACGCTGCCGGCCACGTGGTGGCGGATTCCCGTCCTGGTGCTGGCGGCGGCGCAGAACGGAATGCTCGAGGAGGTTGTGGTCTGTGGTTACCTCCTGCATCGCCTGGACCAACTCTCATGGAGCAGGGATCGTTCCCTGGTCCTGAGCGCCGTGCTTCGTGGCGCGTATCACCTTTACCAGGGGTTCGGGGGCTTTGTCGGCAACATGGCAATGGGATTGCTCTTCGGTCGGCTGTACCAACGCCAGCGTCGACTTCCACGACTCGTCCTGGCCCACACCTTGATCGACGTGGGAGCCTTCGTCGGCTACGTGGTCTTGCACAACCGCGTCCGTGGCTGCCGTGACGACCGTGCTGCCTCGAGTCCGGACCTCACGTCCTTCGCGGCGCAGCGCGAGACCCGGGGTGCGGTCCGACGAGGGTACGAGTGTGACGCACCGGCAAAGAACGCTGGTACTCGAGCGGTGGGGGGAGCGGTTCACACAGTCGTCATCATGAGGACCCACGGCGTTTACCGCCTCCCCTTACCCTGTCTGAGTACTGCTCACAGCCAGACGTGACGAGGAGCCGGAAGGTCCAGATGTTGTCCTCCTACCAACCGGGGCCCGGCTATGACGAGATCGTCGAACCTGCTGGGACGCCTCGAACCACGGCTCGAGGACTCTGGCGCCACCTCACCGAGCTGGGCCTTGAGGCCCTCCTCGAGCGCCAGCGGGCGGCTGACCGGGAGATCCGCAACATCGGCGTGACGTTCCAGACCTCGGAGGGCGACGGTCGCCTTCGACCGTCCCTGGCCCTTCGACGTCATCCCCCGGGTCGCTCGCCTCGCTCGGAGTGGACTCCGCTCCGCCAGGGTCTCATCCAACGCCTCCGGGCACTCAACCTCTTCATCGACGACGTGTACCACGACCAACGAGCTGTGCAGGCCGGGGTCGTACCCGACTGACCTCGTCACAGGCTCGCCCAACTTCCGGCCCGAATGCATGGGGGTCGACCCGCCCGGAGGGGTCTGGGCCCACATCTGCGGCAGTGACCTGGTGCGGGGCGAGGACGGGACCTTCTACGTCCTCGAGGACAACTTGCGGGTCCCCTCGGGGGTCTCGTACCTCCTCGAGAACCGCATGGTGGCCAAGCACGTCCTCCCCGAGCTCTTCCGCTCCTACAGCATCGAGCCGGTCGACCCCTACATCGGCAGGCTTGAGCGCACTGTTGTCCTCGCTGGCACCCGGACGTGCGTGAGCCGACGATCGTCGTCCTCACCCCGGGCATCCACAACGCCGCCTACTTCGAGCATGCCTTCCTGGCCCAGCAGCTCGGTGTCGAGTTGGTCGAGGGCAGCGACCTCGTCGTCCTCGATGACGACACCGTCCACATGCGGACGGTCGGTGGCCTCGAGCAGCGTCGACGTCATCTACCGCCGGATCGACGACTTGTTCCTCGACCCCGAGGCGCTTCGGCGCGACTCGCTCGTCGGGGTGCCGGGGCTCATCCGCGCCTGGCAGGTCGGGAACGTGGCCCTGGTGAACGCACCGGGGCCGGGCGTGGCCGACGACAAGGCCGTCTACGCCTTCGTACCCGAGATCATCCGCTTCTTCCTCGGAGAGGAGCCGATCCTGCCCAACGTGCCCACGTGGCGGTGCGGCGACCCTGACGATTGCCGGTTCGTGCTCGGCCAATCTCGACGCCCTGGTGGTGAAACCGGCCAACGAGTCGGGTGGCTACGGCGTCGTGATCGGCCCGACCGCCGGTGCCGAGCGCCCTGGCCCTCGTGGCGCAGCGGATCGAGCAGTATCCGCCCAACTGGGTGGCACAACCGGTGCTCTCGCTGTCGACCATGCCGACGCTGTGCGACGGCACCGTGGTTCCCCGCCACGTCGACCTGCGGCCTTTCACTCTTCTCGGCCCCGACGGCGCCTATGTCACCTCCGGTGGGCTCACCCGGGTGGCGCGCAAGGCGGGCTCGCTGATCGTGAACTCGTCACAAGGCGGCGGCAGCAAGGACACGTGGATCGTGGACGACACACTCGCCGACCTCGATGACGCCGGCGCACTCGAGGACCGTGATGCCGCAACGACAACGCGGTTCGAGTGGGCCGAGGTGGCCATGTCCCATGTCCGTGAGTGGGAATGCGGACCGGAGGCGGAGAACTGGCCCAATAGGCGAGAGATCCGAACCGAGACTGCAGCGCTTGGGAGAGGGGCGTGTGATGTTGCTGGCACGGATGGCCGAGGCGGTCTACTGGGCCGGTCGCTATCTGGAGCGTGCCGAGGACACGGCCCGGGTCGTCCAGGTTCACGGCGAGACGCACATCGACCTGCCTGTCGGCGAGGACGTCGGCTGGGCACCGCTCATCGAAATTGCCGGAACTGCAGCTGCCTACCAGGAACGTCGCAGGCTACTCGGTCCCACGACCTTGCGTCCGGCGCTGACTCAAAGCGATCGATCGAGGCTCGTGTCATCGATTTTGTCGTGACCGACCGGGACAATCCATCGTCGATCCTGGCCTCGTCGCTGGCGGCTCGGGCCAATCTGCGTCGCGCCCGCCCGGTGGTGCCCCGTGAGGTGTGGGAGCTGTGCAACGAGCTGTGGCATACTCTCAGTGCGGACGCCAAGAATGTCGAGTTGCGCGACACGCGCGTCCAGTGGCTGCAGCGGGTGATCGACGAGGTCCAGCGGATCAACGGGGTGCTGCAGGGCACTATGCGGCGCGACGAGGCGCTGGCCTTCTTTCAGATGGGCCAAAATCTCGAGCGAGCAGAGATCACGTGCCGGGTATTGGCGGTACGGGCCGAGAGTGCCGTGCCGGGCTCGAATGACGACCTCTACGATGAAGTGCACCAGATGGCGCTGCTTCGATCGCTCGCCTCCTACCAGCCGTTTCGTCGCGCCATGCCGGCGCGCCGCGACGCCTCGTGGACGCTGAGGTTCCTACTCCAGGACGAGGCCTTCCCACGGGCCGTGTTCGCGTGCCTGAGCGAATTACGCGACCTGGTGAAGTCGCTACCGCACAACGAGCCCATCCTGGCCGCCTGTACGGACACGGCAGTCCTGGTAGCCGACGCACCGGTGACCGAGGCCGACATCTACGGGGCTGCAGGCTTTTCTGGCGGAGCTACAACCTGCGATAGCCAATCTTCACGACCACATCGAGGCCTCGTTCTTCGCTCCTCTCGAGACACCGTCCCCCCCGCTGTCCCGCCGCTTGGCTCCGACGGGGCGTGGGACGTCGCACCTAGAGCCGGGCCGATCCCCCCATACGACGAACAGCCCTAGGCAAGATCTCGAGACGTGACCGGCGACACGGTCTACCGCGTCATCCACAGGACGACATATGACTACGCCGCTCCGGTCGAGCAGTCGTACAACGAGGCGCACTTGCGACCCCGCCAGACCGAACACCAACTGTGCGCGTCCCACCTCCTCGACGTCGAACCCGCGCCAAGCACGCGGTTCGAAAGCGTCGACCCGTTCGGGAACACGGTGTCGACGTTTGTCGTACAGGGAGGGTTCGACCGCATGTCCGTGACGGCCACCAGCGAGGTGGTCGTATCACCGCCTGCCACCCCACCACCCGGTCCGCCATGGGAATCGGTCCGCGCCCTGCTCGAGATCGACCGCCAACCGACGGCTCGTGACGCCCGGCGCTGCCGAGCCCCGTCAAGACTCGTGCCGACCTCGAATGCCTTGGCCGAGTACGCCGAGGGATCGTTCCTCCCGGGTCGACCACTCGTCGAAGCCATTATGGACCTCACCGGACGCATCTTTGCGGACTTCGTCTACGAACCCGGTTTCACCTCGATCTCGACTCCGCTGCACGACGTACTCGAGCAGCGGCGCGGCGTGTGCCAAGACTTCGCACATCTGATGATCGGTTGTGCTCGGTCGCTGGGTCTGTCCGCCCGCTACGTCAGCGGGTACATCGAGACGTTCCCACCGCCGGGTCAAGAGCCTCTCGTCGGTGCGGACGCGTCGCACGCCTGGGCGTCGGTATACCTCCCGGGTTGGGGTTGGGTGGACGTCGATCCTACCAATGACCAGTTGGCAACAGGAACCTACATCACGACCGCTTGGGGACGCGACTACTGGGATGTGTCCCCCCTGCGGGGATCGGTGGAAGGAGGTGGCGGGTCGCACCATCTCGACGTGGCCGTGGATGTGAGCCGCGCGGCAATGGCGGATGAGGGCACGTCGGTGCCACCCCCAGGTCCCTATGGCGCGGACAATCAATGACACCTCAGACCGGGTCATCTTGCCCATCCGAAAAGCAGGGGTGTCTCCGTGTCGTGACGACACCTACTGGCACAACACTCTGAGGCGCTCGACCCGGTTGATGGGCACCGGCCAGCCGTCGCCGGCGGCGCGGTCGTCACTCATGAGGGGGATCCAATGCTTGGCCACCGACGCCACGTCGTCGAGCCTGGTGCCCGGCTGAGCAAAGTCCCAGTCGATGAGGGCCACGGGGGCGCCACCTCGGAACACCACATTGGAAGGCCAGAGGTCGCCATGGCGGACTATGGGCCCACCAGTAGCTCCAACCCACCTGCGCCACCGAGCCTCGGGGGGAGGAACGAATGTGGCCACCGCCTTGTGGTACCGGCGAAGCAGGCGCGCCACCCCCGCCAAGGCTTCGTTGCTGACCATCCAGCTCGGCCAGGGTTTCGAAGGTGTATCGCCAGGCACGAAGGTCAGCACCTCGCGGCCTTGATCATCGAAGGCAACGACCCGGGGCGCTCCCTCAAAGCCTGCCGCCTCCAGGTGGTCGAGGAGCGCGTGCACGGCAGAAGACCACGGACCAGCCGAGCGATGGACCTATCCGTCCAAGAGAACCGAGCCCGAAACTGAGATTCCCCCGTCAGAAAGAGGAACCTCCTCTTCGTTCACTGCCTATGTTCGCCGACCAGGGATCAAAGGATGGCCACGCTGTTGGACGCGTCGATCGTGACCGAACTCACGGTCTGGTCGGCCGCGTAGCCAGTCACCAGGGTGGACGAATCGGTGGCGTCGATGAACTCGGTGATCTGGTTGAGCGACTTCTCGGCGTACGAGCCCTGCCCCTCCTTGCCCGAGAGCACAAAGCCGAACTCCCCGGCGGTGTTGCTCGCGGGCGTCGCCTTTCTCGTGGTGAATACCGACGTCCCCTTCGCACCCCCCGTCCAGGCGATGTCGAAGGTCAGACCCTTCAGGGCCTTGAGGGTGCCGCTCCCGGTGAAGGCCGGGCAGTAGCCGGTGGCATAGCTCCTGGTCCCGATCTTGGTAGCGCGGAGATTCACCGTCATGTCAGGGACCGTGCCGTGTCCGGGCGCTGTGGCCGGGGCGGCGGACAGACAGCCGCTCAGGTGGCCACCGGAGATCGTCATGGTCGTCACGGCGGACTTGTCCGTGGTGAGCGTTCCCGTGTGCGTCAAGGCCGGGGTGAAGGTCACGGTGGCGGTTATCTTGCACGCCACTGGGAAGGCCGGCGACGCCGCCCCGGCAAAGACGGTTACGCCTCCGAATACGAGAAGACTGGTGACGGGCAGGGCGAGTGTGGCCGCCCCTACCAGGATCTTGCGTCGTGTCCCCATGGTTCCTCCTCGTTTCTCACGCACCGAGGTGGGTTCTGTGTGCGATGCGCCCACAGTAATCAATCGCCTCCGTCGTGTCTTGAGACGGCAGAGACCCAGCGGGACGACGGCAACGACCCCGGTCGAGGCCCAGGATCGGCAAAGCGCGAATGTCCTGTCGTCCTGGGCGAACCCGCCGTTCAGAATAAGGACCACGGCGTTCGCTCTCTCTCTTCGGTCCCCCAAGCCATCGGCCGAGCTGCGGTCATTCGGGGAGCTCAGGCATCCGAACGGGCGCTGAGCTCGATGGTCTCGCCGACCGGGAGAAGATCGGTTTCTTGGACGCTCAGCTCTCTGCGGCCACCCCGTAGAGGCGGAGGGGGGGCGGGGTCTCGAGTCGGCCTGTCAGGTGAAATCGAGTAGTGCGTCGATGTTGCCGTTGGCGGCGTCGCTCGCATCAGCCAGATATGGCAGTCCGTAGGCAGCCTCGAGGGAGCGCAGGACGCCGGCGGTGTTCACCGGGGTGGCGTCTTGCTGGGGGTGGGACTTGAGCGCTGCGCTCACGACGAGAGTGATGATGTGTCCACCGCCGCCCTCACCGGCGTTGCCGATGCCTGAGGTGTCGGAGTCCATGCCCTCGTCCCACTCGACCACGATCCTGCCGCCATGGGTGTACCAAGCCGTCGACTGCACTTGGGAGACGAAGCTCCCGAGCCACGCGTCCCCGACGGAGGGGTTTACGTCACCGTCGGCGTTGGTTTGCCCGTCGTGCATGTCGTCGGCGCCATTGGGCGTGATCCACACGAAGCTCGGCGAAGTGGCCGAGTTGAGGTCGCTCACGATGTTGGTAGACGGCACCACGTTCGCAGAGAAGTCTGAAAGCGAGGTGACGGCGGAGAAGTACACGAAGGGGTTGTGGTGCTGGTAGTACTGACCGCCCGCCGCAGTGGTGTTGCCCCCGGTGTACCCCGCGGAGGGCATGGACTCCATGTAGGCCTTCCAGGAGATTCCCGCCGTCGCCAGCTGGTTGACCAACGTCTGCGCACCCGCCGGGATGTTCTCCGACGAAGGCGCGTTGTCGTCGGTGACGCCGTAGTTCGATCCCGACAGCAGCTCGAGGTAGTTGGGCAGCGATGGGTGCCCGATGGAATACGACTCGGTCGCCAGTCCGTAGTCCAGCGCCAACGCGTTGACATTGGGCGTGTCAGGGTTGCCGATGAGCTCGCTCTGGCTCTCGTTCTCCATCATGATGACCATGATGTGGACCGGGGTGGGGCCATGCGTGGTGGCAGCTGCGATGCTCGGAGCTCGAGCGGCTTTGACCGGTGGAGCGATCGACCTCGAATGTGTGGGTGCTCGTGTTGTCGACGGTGACACCACCCGTGGCCCGGTCGTCGAAGGAGCCGCCGCACGGGTTGCCGGTGGCGAGACAGCGACAGCGGGAGGAGCAACCGCTGAGGTCGTCGCAGTCGTCGCATCTGACCGTAGCCGTGAGCCCACGTCGCTGGTCGAGCTCGAGAAACCGAGCCAGACCAGGCCGAACGCGAGTCCCACGACACAGGTCAACACCACCGGTACACGCCTGCCCCAGTGCCGTCGATGCTTTGCCCCGCGCAGAGATACGCGCAGTGACACCGTGTCGGCCTGGCGCAGATGCCGCCCGTGCCCGGCGGTTCCGTGGCTCACCGCCAAGACCTTGGCAGCTTTCGCATTCCCTGTCTAAGGAGGAGGTCAGAACACGCCTTTGGGACATGGTCTCGGCGCTCAGCGGTGCTCGCGAACGCGACCACCACCGGGTACCAACACTGCCGCGACTACGAGTTCCGCGGTACTGTGGCAGTTTCACGTCCGGGCAACGCCGCGCACAACCCCGCGGAGGGCATTCTGAATGCGTGCCTGGTACGTCGCTATGCCCCCACCGAGGGACGTACACCCGGCAGGCACTCGGGGTTCGCCGGTGCTTCAGCCGAAGTCAGCCTCGAACGCCGTCAGGGCGGTGGGGGGAGGCGCCGTCGGTGATGTCGTCTTGTTGACCTGGGCCACGCCGGCGTGCTCGGGGCCCCGGCCTCGGTATCTTCCAGGCGGTGATCGTCGGACGGGATGAGGAGAAGCCATGAGGATCGGAGTACTGGGCACGGGCATGGTGGGCCGAACCTTGGCCACGAAGCTGGTCGAGGTAGGACACCACGTCGTCATGGGTTCGCGCCACGCCGTCAACGACAAAGCCACCGAGTGGGTGAGGAGCGTCAGCGGTGGTGGGCGGGCCGGCACCTTCGCCGAAGCGGCCAAGCACGGTGACATCGTCGTCAACGCCACGTCGGGCATTGCCTCGCTGGCTGCGCTGGAGCTGGCCGGGGCCGACAATCTCGCCGGAAAGGTGTTCGTCGACGTCGCCAATCCTCTCGACTTCTCCCACGGGATGCCGCCGACCCTGACCGTCGCCAACACCGACAGTTTGGGCGAGCAGATACAGCGGGCCTTCCCCGCTGCCCGGGTGGTCAAGACCCTCAACACCGTGAACGCGAGTGTCATGGTGTGCCCTGGGGACCTCGCGTCGCCCACCAACCTGTTCGTGGCCGGAAACGACAATGAGGCCAAGGCGATAGTGACAGATCTGCTCGAGTCATTCGGCTGGACGGTGGATCGAATCGTGGACCTCGGCGACATCACCGCCGCGCGGGGCATGGAGTCCTATCTGTTGCTGTGGGTGCCAATGATGCAAGCACTTGGAACGGCCACTTTCAACGTGTCGATCGTCATTGAGTGACCGTCGGGCCGGTCTTGGACCCTGAGCCCCTGACACCCGGCTCGCCCGTGCCGAGGAGCTGCTTACAGGAGCCCGTCTACCAGTCTCCCTAAAGCAAATGACTGGCGGGAGCGGATTCGCGCGTCCGCTTCAGACGCGCCAGCTCGCGCTCTGCCTTGTAAAGCTCGGCCTTGAGATCATTCATCAGTTCCCGATCTTCTCCGGTCATTGGCTTGCGCATCAGCATCTCGTCAAAGTCCGCCCGGGCGAGTCGAACTCTCTGCAGGGCGCATTGAACCTCGAGGTCGCCGTCGTCATTCGTCATCTCATCAAGCGACAAATGCCCGCCTGAACGCTTGGCATTGACATATCGAACGAAGGCTTCGTCGAGCGCGCTGTCCATAGGCTCAGTTTTCGACATCCGGAGCACTTGGCTTTAGGTCTCTCACCTGGGACGACGAGAACCCAACACGATGGTCCCACCGGGCCAGGGGTCACCTCGCCACTCGCAGCTCTCAGAACGCTCGCAGATCGTCAGCCTGAATGAAGTCGTAGCCCTGCGATTCGGACTGATGCTGCTGGGCACCTTTCTCCACCAGGTTCTCCTCACCAACAAGAGTCGGGAGGTCTGCAGCTACTCGGAGCGCCAGCGCCGATAGAGATCGGTGAGGTCCTGTCTCGCTTCAGGGGTCAGGTCCTCCGGTTCGATCTCGCCGGCCAGCCGAATGGTCATCCTGATCTGCTCCAGGTAGGCGGCGCAGTTGGGACACGCCCTGAGATGAGCCTCGAATCGGCGTCGGTCCCGCCGGGAAAGAGCCCCTTCGAGATAGTCGGTGACGAGCTCGACCGCCTGTTGGCACACGATGTCTCTCGCGTCGCAGCGACAGCACGGTCAACTCTTCTCCATCTCGGCGTCGAGGATCTCTCGCAGACGCGAGCGTCCCCGGTGCAGCAGGATCCGCTGGTTGCCGACCGTGATTCCGAGCACGGCGCACGCTTCGTCGTTGGAGAGTCCCTCGACATCACGCAGTATGACGACCTGGCGCTGACGGGGAGGCAGTTCATCGAGGGCGGATTTGAGGATCGGTACCCAGGTGGCGGCGTCGAGACGGTCCTCGCTCTCTTCCGTCCAACGGTCGAGGGGATCGGCCCATTGGCCCTGGGCGTCGAATCGGCTCGGGTCAACTGTCTGGAGCGTCTCGATCGAGGGATCAGCAGGCTCGCGGGAGCCGGCCGAGCGGGCTCGGTTGACGAGGATCCGAAAGAGCCAGGTCTTGAACGAAGCACGCCCCTCGAACTGCTCGATGCCACGAACGACGCCCAGCCACGTGTCCTGGACAGCCTCTTCGGCCACGGCCTGATTGGAGACTAAGGAACCGGCCAGGCGAAGCATGGGCTGCTGGTAGCGGGCCACCAGCATCACGAACGCCTCTTCGTCACCGTTCGGACCCGGCTGAGCAGCTCGCCGTCCATCTCCACGGCGCGAAGCGTAGGACCTCAGGATTCCGGTCCGGGTCGCGCCCACCAATCACCGCCTCGCAATCTCGCCATGCGGGTGATCGCTGGCATCGTGGACACGCCCTTCAGTCCTCGCCCTGATTCCGAGTGGCGTTACGTGGGTGCGAGCCGGATCGAGGATTCGGACCAACGTAACGCTTGTCCCTCATTCCGGGACTGTATTTCGACACCTTGAATCGTCGATGAACGAAGAGGAGATGCAATGAGGAGACTCACCCGTCTGGCGCTGGGCGCCGGCGCGGTCCTGGGACTATCGGCCTGGGTCGCGCCCGTCGCCGGAGCCGAAGGCCTCCCTCCGGGGCCACACTTCGGAGGTGGCGGCGACCACGCTGTGTTCGTCCAGACCGACAACGTCGCCGGCAACCAGATCGTCGCCTATCACCGTGATCACGACGGCACCCTGATCCTGGCCAACACCTACGCCACCGGAGGACTGGGCGGCGTGCTGAACGGCTCGGCGGTCGACCATCTGGGCTCCCAAGGCTCGCTGGCCTCCGACCCGGCGCACGGCCTGCTCTACGCCGTGAATGCCGGCAGCAACACGGTGTCGGTCTTCTCGGTCTATGGCGACCAGCTCGTCCTGCGCCAGGTCGTGGAGCTCGGGCGGCAGCTTCCCGGTCAGCATCGCCGTCCACGGCGATCTCGTCTACGTGCTCAACGCCGAGAACGGTGGAAGCGTGTCGGGGTACTGGGTTGGAGTGACAGGCTGCATCCCATCTGGGGGTCCACTCGGTCCCTCGGCCTGACCATTCCCACCGACGCCACGCAGTTCACCCACACGCCGGGACAGGTAGCCTTCTCGCCCGACGGATCACAGCTGATTGTGACGACCAAGGCCAACGTCATCGGCAACGACATCGACGTCTTCGGCGTCGGGTCCGATGGCCGGCTCTCGGCCTCCCCGGTGGTGAACTCTGAGCCCGGAACGGTTCCCTTCGCCGCCACCTTCGACCAGGCCGGTCACCTGGTGATCGGTGAGGCTGGACCCAGCGCCGTGGTGACCTTCAGGCTCCACCGCGACGGCACCGTGACCCAGCTGGACTCTTTGGCCAATGGACAGCCCGGCCTGTGTTGGGTCACTCCCGCCGGCCAGTTCTTCTTCACCGGCAACACGTCGAGCAACTCGACGAGTGGGTACCAATCCAGTGCCAACGGCCAGCTCACGCTGCTCGGTTACACCCCCACCGATCCCGGAACCGTGGACGCCTCGGCCACCGCCAATGGAAGGTTCCTCTACGTCCAGACCGGGGGAAACGGGATCGTCGACGAGTTCCAGGTCAACGCCGACGGAAGCCTGACTGAGATCGGGTCCGTGACCGTGGCGGGCGCCGTTGGCGGCGAGGGCATAGTCGCCTTTTAGACACACCCCAAGTGCCAACGGCGGCGCTCGAGAGATACACTTGGGCGCCGTCGTTGGGCATGCGGGTTCGCCTTTGAGCTGCGCGCCGGGGCCGCTGGCGCAGGGCCCGAGTTCAGCCCGCAGCCGGAAGCTTTCTTCGCCAACAAACACCGGACAGATGGCACTACTGGATCTTGATGAGCTGGTGGATCACCTGCGTGCATCGCCGCTCGTCGACACGGCCAACGGCCCGTCGGGATCGGTGCGGAACCAGATGACACCGACGACGATGAGCGTCCACACGCCGAGGTGCTGGACTCGATCTTCGATAAATGGCAGGAGTAGCCAGCACACCCACCTGCTTCACCAGGTGCTCGCAGTGGCGACGACACTCGATCCATCCCCGTGGACGCCTTGACATCATTGCCGTAGCATGTGGCGAGATCGCCTGTAGCCCACCCCTCTGGCGGGAGGTGCGCTCGTGTCCGGTGGTATCCGTTCGATTCGCCGCAGATCACGTGAGTTTGCTGTCGCATACGTGACGAATGAGGGTCAAGTGCTCCATCCACCGCTGAGCTCGTGATTGCATCCCCATTATTGGTGATGTCGAGAACAGTTCACTGTGATCGCATGAAAAACAATAACCAGGCATCACGGAGGGTCCTGTGAGACGCTTGAAGACTGCACCCGCGCTAGTTGGCAGTGCGGGCTTCGCCTTACTACTGCTCGGTACTGCCATCGTCGTCTCGGTTGGTGCGCAGACCTCGGCATCGGCCCTGGCCGCCAGCGGACCCTATGAGCTGTATTGCCCGAACACTCCGGTGGGCGACGTTGTGCTGAACGACGCCACTACATCGGGAACACTCTCCCCGGCAGCTCCGAGCTCGGGTCAGCAGTTCAGTCTCACTGGCTATCAGACGGTGGTGAACCTCCCCGCCTCCCTTGCGGGTGCGGCGGCAGCCATTCAGCCCAACCTGGAGGGGTCGGCGACGGCTCAGGTCGACGCGACCGGTGCTACACCCGCCACCACGTCCGTGGGTCCGCTCAACTTCAACGTGCCCATTCCAAGCCCCGTGCCGGCTAGCGGTGTCGGCCTGTCTCTTCCTTCAACGCCCCAGACAGTCGGCCCCTTCACGGCGACGAGCAGTGATATAGCCATCCAAGAAGACCCAAGTGCCAGCCTCACGCTCACGATATCGGGCAGCCCCCTCTCCTTGACGTGTACCGCCTATCCCAACGACAGCGTTACACCGTCGGGGATCACCACCACAGCGCCGACCGCATCCCCGATTGCACCGGTGATCGCCGTTGCTGGATCACCAACCACGACGTCGATTGGGACCACCACCACCACTGGAGTCACCTGCCCGGGCGCCCCCACCACGATTCCGTGTCCAACCACAACCACCAGCGGTTCGGGAACGACCACCACCACGACGGCGCCTACGACCATCACTACCGGGACGGCACCAACGACCGCGCCCACGGCGATCACGGGACCCTATGAGCTGTACTGTCCGGGGACCCCGGTGGGAGACATCGTGCTCAACGACGCCGTGACCTCGGCCACGCTGTCGCCGGCGGCGCCCACCGCCGGGCAGTCCTTCAGCCTCACCGGCTACCAGACCATGGTGGCCATTCCCAACAGCCTGGCCTCGGCGGCCGCAGCCATCCAGCCCAACCTTTCGGGCTCGGCCACGGCCCAGATCGACGCCAGCGGGGCGACCCCGGCCACCACCCCGGAGGGACCCCTCGACTTCAACGTGACCATCCCGAGCCCGATCCCGAGTACCGGGGTGCCCCTGTCGCTTCCCCCTACTCCGGCCACGATCTCGGGCTTCACCGCCACCAGCCCCAACATCACCATCCAGGAGGACTCCTCGGCCAGCCTGTCGCTCACGGTGTCGGGCAGCGCCTTGGCGCTCACCTGCACGGCCTATCCCAATGACTCGGTGACGCCTTCGGGCATCGTCACCTCGGCCCCCACGGCCACCCCCATCTCCCCGGTGATCGCCGTGGCCGGTGGCGGATCGTCGGCCACCACACCCACGGTGTCCCCGACAGTGCCTCCTGTCAGCACACCCACGGTGCCTCCTGTCAGCACACCCACGGTGGCCCCTGGCAGCACACCCACGGTGCCTCCTGTCAGCACACCCACGGTGGCCCCTGGCAGCACCCCCACGGTGGCCCCCGTCACGACACCCACCGTGGCCCCTGTCAGCACCCCCACATCGCCTACTGAGTCGCCACCAAGTGTTCCAGCGTCCCAAGAGGCCGCGCCCCCAATGACGCTCTCGGGAACTGGTCAGATGGCCTCACAGTCATTCCCGGTCGCTGGGGGACTGACTCTTTTCACCGCGCAATGTAGCTGTCAGGGCAACTTTTCTGTAGAGATCGACCAAGGTAGCGGTGCAATTGTTGATACCCCGATCAATGTCGTTGGGGCTTATAGCGGCGGCGTGGCCGAGGGACTTGCCCAAGGCAACTACATCCTGAACGTCACCGCCGATGCGGCTTGGACGGTAGTAGTTAGCCAACCTCGCAACATGACAGGTTCAAGTCTTCCTCAGACTTACACCGGAACGGGCCAGCAAGTTGTCGGGCCCTTTGACCCGGGAGACAGTATCCGCATACAAGCGAAAAATACGGCCACGACCGGAGGCAACTTCGTAGTGCAGGTCCTAGCCAGCGATGGCTCGCTTCAGGATACCCCGATCAATCAGATTGGATCCTTCAATGGTTCGGTTATCAGCAATAACCTGAACGGCAGTCCTTACTGGCTGAACATTGACTCGGATGGGAGCTGGAGCATCACCGTCACTGGCCTCACATCCACAACCTCCTCATCAACAACCGTTGCCTCCACCACAGGGACGACCCCTACTCCTCCTACTACTGCTATTACTGCAACCCGATCCAGCGTGGTCACCGCGTCGTCCAGCTCCCTTGCGTTCACTGGTTCAGGGCCCGGACTCAAGACGATGACCCTTGTCGGCGTAGCCGTGATTCTTCTCGGGCTCCTCATGCTTCTCCTCGCCGATATCCCGCGCCGAATGCTGCGGCAACTGGCCTACGTGAGTCCGGGACACTGGAAAGATCGAGCGGCTGGTGGCGCACGGGCAGTGGCTAAGTCCGTTTGCCACGAACTCGGCCGCAGGAGGTGACCTTCGGCGAAGCACGAGCGATTCGCTCCGACTCCTCATTTACGATGTCAGCAACTGCCCGGGAGCGGTCGCCCAGCCACCGTTGACAACTCGGCCATGCCGCAATGGAAGGGTCGCGCGGCTGGAATCAGTCTGGTGAATACCGGCGCCCGCACTGTGGTGGCGTCTTCGCCCCCGCAATCCCAAACTTCTATTTGGAACTCGAACTGAAGTCCCCCAGCCGATTTTTGTGTTCACGCTCGGCCGCTCTCAGGTGTCGCTCCGCGTCTGAACGAGTCCGAAGAGCTGCTTCCAGTTCCTGATTCGCCCTCGCCCGGCCCCGATCAGAGTCACGTAGTTCCTTCATTACCGCACGATGGCGGGCAGACGCCTCGTTCTGGCGTCGCCGCGCATCTTCCACCGAAGCCTTGGCGGACTCCATCGCTCGCTGGGCTGAGGACAACGACTCAGCTGCCTTGATTAACACCCGCTCAGCCGCTTGGCGCTTCTCGCTTGATTCCTTGTCTCGTACTGACGCCCCCTTGGACCTCTCTCCCTGCGACTTGTCCGGGGGCCGCTTGGTCGTCGCGTTCGCTCCCCCGAAACCGATGAAGGTCAACGGGCTGCTCAGTCTCCCGGAACTGAGAATCGCCGCCGACTCGTCATCTACTACCGCTGCTTCCAAAGTCTGCTCCAGCTGTCGTTGCACCTGTGACCCCATCGAATGACCCGCTTCTGCGGCACATTGCGAGGCAGCACTGATGAGCGCCCGGATCACCTCTCGCCGTTGGTCCGAGAGCCGTCGCATGTCCTCTCTCGTTCCGCGACGTTGGGCCTCTCGAAGCGCGGGACCCAGGGCGACCAGTTCCCCTACCATGGTGGCGCGGGTGCGGACGAGTGCATTGGCGAGCCAGGCCGCCACCGTCGGCTTGGGCAGCCTCCGCACCTCGGCTGCAAGCTCGCGGTTCCCGGTCGCGGCTATTTCCTTGGCCCTCGCGTTCCGCACCTCGGTGAACTCCTCGGGCGAGCGACCATAGAGCTCCTGGGCGACATCGTCGAGGGTCACCTCGACATCGTTTCACTGTCAGCCATGCCCAGCCAGCCATACTCCTCGTCTATCTGCGCGGACTGACATTGAGGCAACTCGGGAGTGACGCGACACCGCATTGGGCGCAGCGCAGCGGTCTTACGACCCGACGGAATCGAAGCAGGATCACGATTTGAGCCTTACAATGCCGCAATATCCAATCGTCATTTCAGCCGACGGACGCCCCGACGCTGGTCGAGATTCATCACCTTGGCGGTCGCCGCCCTCGCTGTTGGATTGGCGGGTTGCGGGCAGAGCAAGACATCCCGCGCCCGGTCCAGCCCGACGAGCTCGAGCGCGCCCACGACCGCGCCCAACACCACGACCACGTTCCCCTCACCACCTGACCCTCTGGCGCCAGGACCCCTGGCCGTAAACGGCCCGGCATGGACGGGTCACGGCGAGATGGCGTTTGTCTCCCGAGACCAGCTCTACGTGCTCGATAACGCCGGGAGGGTGACGAAAGTCCACGGGCCCGCACCAGGTGGGAGCTACGGGTCCCCCGCCTGGTCGACCGATGGCAGCTGGCTGGCGTTCACCTACACGACCCCCCCTCCCGGAGAAGAAGCGGGGGACACCGAGACAGCTCTGTGGGTGTTGCGCGCCGGAGCGCCCCACGCCGAGCAGGTGGCGTTCACCGGCGTCGGGGCGTTCTCGTGGTCGCCCACCACGTCGTTGGTCCTGGCATTTGAGTCACTGGACCCTGGGACCAACACCACGACCCTGTGGGAGGACGTTCCCGGACACCGCGCCAATGCGGTTCCGGGCATCACCCCGTTCTTCGGCGGCTTCGCCTGGTCCCCCGATGGCACGCACCTGGCGGTGTCGACCGGCCATGCTGGCAACGGCCACGGAACCGACCTCCTGTCCACCCTTCAGGTCGTGCCCACCGGCGGCGGAGCCCCCGTTACCTGGTACCAGACGACGAGCAACGTGATCGAAGTCGGGTCTTGGTGGCCGAATGGCAAGGGCCTTCTGTACTGGCTTGACACGGACGGCTCCTCGTCCGTCGCGGCGGACGGCCTCGTGCTCTACACCCAGGCAGCGGGGAGCCCGCCCCGTCCCTTGGCGACGACGCTCGTGGATGCCTCCTGGCTCCCTGGAGTCCCGACAGGGTCACGCTCGCACTTGTCGCCGGGGGATCGCGCACCATCTGGGAGGGCGACAAACACGTGGAGATCTGTGACCCCGTCACGGCGTCCTGCACCTCGGTCGACACGCCACGGGGAACGGTCGGTCTGTCCCCCACGTGGTCACCAACAGGTGTGCTCTCCTTTGTGGCCGCTGCGGCGAGCGGCCCCTTCGGCTCTGACGGTCGTGCCTACTTCAGCCAGGGATGGATGGAGGAGTGGAACATGACCCACGTCCTCTTCGCCTCGGGATCGAAGGGAACGAGCCAACTCACCGGCGCCGGAACCGGGGTCGTGGCCGCGCAATGGGGTCCGGGCGACATTCTTACGGTGAGAGGTGATTACTTATGGTTGGCAGCATCTGGCGAATCGACTCCTACGCGCGTCGCAGGGCCCTTGTCGTCAACTGTCGCGCCGGCGGGATACTACGGAGAGGTGGATTGGGATTCGATGTTCGCCTGGCACAGCTCGTGACGTCGGTAACTTGATGGATGGCCTGCACGACTGCTCCGCTCGTCCCGCGCGCCACCGGGCCCTCACCGGATCATTTGGTTCCACTGGTGTGTCAGTCTGAGCACCCAATGCGGTCACGAGAAGCGATTCGGACGGTTCCCCCAGCTTGCTCTCAGGAACGTGAACAAGCGCTCCGATGTGACGCAACAACACCATGGACAGGTCTCCCCCAAAGGACGATGATGACCACGAGGATTGCGTACGGGGGGAGGTTTCGATGTCACGCAAGCCCATTCTCGGGTTCGGTGCCGCCGCGTTTACGGTCTGTCTCGTTCTCGGAGTCGCACCAGGTGCGGCCCTCGCTTCGGGTATCGCACCGGCGGTCAATCACGTTTCTCCCCACCATGGTCTGGCAACCGGGGGAACTTCGGTGGTAGTGGCCGGGACCAATCTGACGGGCGCCACGGCAGTCGACTTCGGAAGCAAACCGGCCCGATCTTTCTCCGTGGTGTCGCGTCGCATCATCCTGGCCAAGTCCCCTGCAGGTACTGGCGTCGTGAACGTCACCGTCACGAATCCCAATGGCACCAGCGCGACCACCAAGTCGGACGAGTTCACCTACTCCACAAAGCTGCCGGTCGTGACCCACGTCGTGCCTCATCACGGGCGCCCGGCTGGTGGCACCACGGTCACCATCATCGGCGACTACTTCTCCGGGGCAACGAAGGTGGACTTCGGTGCCAACGCCGCCACCGGGGTGAGTGTGTTCTCCAGCCACGTGCTCACGGCCAAGTCCCCAGCAGGAAGTGGAGTGGTGGACGTCACCGTGACCACGCCGCTCGGCACTAGCAAGACGACTCCGAAAGACCAGTTCAGGTATAACTCCTCACTACCCGCCGTCACTCATGTCAATCCCCATCGAGGGGCCCTTGCCGGAGGGACCGCGGTGACGATCACTGGCTCCAACCTTTCGGGCGCCACGGCAGTCGACTTCGGAAGCAACCCTGCGACCAGCGTTTCGGTGATCACCAGTCATCTGATTACCGCCACCTCACCGATGGGCACCGGAACGGTGAACGTCACGGTCACGACTCCTGGGGGCACCAGTCTGGCCGACACCGGCGATCGGTTCACCTACACCGACGTGGGACCGGTGGTCAGCCACATCGCCCCCCATCACGGGACGTCGGCCGGTGGCACCGCTGTGGCCATCACCGGTCACAACCTCAGCGGGGCCACTGCGGTGAACTTCGGGCCGAACTCGGCCACGAATGTCAGGGTGGTCTCGGGCAAGGTGATCGTGGTCCGGTCTCCAGCAGGAACGGGGACCGTCGACATCACCGTGACCACCCCTGCCGGAACGAGTGCAACGAGCTCCAAGGATCAATTCACCTACAAGTAGGGAGCCTTCGCCTCCGAGCCCGGGATGAACTTGGGGACCTATCGGAGCCAACGGTCGGGACGCTCGTCGTGTGACCGTTCTTGGTTGAAAGCGGGAAAGGCATCGGTCATCCGGCCCGAACGCCCCACCACCCGCGGCGTTACGAGCGGCTCCGGTTCTCCTTGTCGGTCGGAGAGTAACCATCAAGAAACACCGCAATGGCGAGCAGGGTGAACGCGATCGCTGGTCCCAGTGCCCAGAGCGCCACGACACTGACGCCGTACAAGATCGCGGCGATAACAGCGATGAGGATGACACCTACCCAATCCGAGGCCTCTCGCATCCGCGCCTCCTGCCGAACCGAGCCACGCCATTTCGTGGCTCACTGTGACATACCAAAGCTGACGGGATCCGCGTGGATTATGTCATCGCCGAGTCGACGATGCGATTTCCGTGGGAGCGAGTTCCCGGAACTCTCCCGACCATGCCCGGAACCAACTCTGTCCCGGCGTTCAGGGGCAGGGAGCCTGAGCCTGCCTCTCGACACAACCCGGACCGCACTCGACCTACGCGCCGTCTGGGCGCCTGTCTGAAGGCGCCGTCCTGTAGAAAGTACCCGTGTCGGACCAGATCGATGCACCGACCCCCCGACCAGTCTTCGAGACCTACGACCCGGTTGTGGCAGAGGCCATGGTGTCGAGCATGCCTTTGACGGGGATTCCCGAATATCTCGGTATCCGTGTCACCGCTGTCGGACCGGGCACGATGACCGCCGAGGTGGAAGTCCGTCCGACCTGCTCAACCCGTTCGGCTCTGCCCACGGAGGCGTGCTGGCCGCCCTCATGGACCACGTTCTGGGTGCCGTGCTCTACCCGCTCATCCCGCGAGGAGCGTGGGCGGCCACCACAGAGTTGAAGCTGAACTTTCTCGCCCCAATCCGCGACGGTGTCCTGCGAGCCCGCTCAGAAGTCATCTCGCTCACCAAGCGGACCGCCGTCGTTCGCATCGACGCCACAAACGGCGAGCGCCTCGTCGGTGCTGCCCAAGGAACGGTGACCATCAGCGAACCGAGGCCCGACCGGCCTTGAACTCCTCGATTCGTGCCTTCAAACCCCACGACAAGGAAGTCTTCGAGGCGGCTGTCGCCTGACCGGTCTACCTTGACGGCAGGCTGCTAGCTGTGAGGCCGGTTAGCGTGCTCCTATGACCACGCCATCATCCGACGTTATCGTCACCGTTCGGGGAGGCGTCATCAGGGGATGGCGAGCAGGGTCCGGTCCGCCCGTGCTGCTCCTGCACGGTGGACCCGGCTTGTCCGACTACACGACATCACTGGCTGATGAGTTGGTCGATGGCTTCACTGTCTACCGATACCAGCAGCGAGGGTTGGCACCTTCCACCCTTGAAGGGCCCTTCACCATGGAGACTCATGTCGCCGATGCCATCGCCGTGCTGGACGCGATCGACGCCCCGCAGGTGCTTTTGATCGGCCACTCTTGGGGTGGCCATCTCGCCATGCACATCGCCGCCTCCCATCCAGATCGCCTGCTCGGTCTGGTCGTCGTCGACCCCCTGGGGGTTGTGGGGGATGGCGGTGAGTCCGACATGGTTCGGATCATGACCGAGCGGACCAGCCCCGAGGCTGCGGCCCGCGCTGAGGAGCTGGACAAGAGAGCGATGCGAGGCGAAGGATCACCCGGGGATGCCATGGAGGCGTTGTCGCTGGTATGGCCAGCCTACTTCGCTACACCGGAGCAGGCGCCCCCCATGCCGGAGATGAGAATATCCCTCGCCTGCTACTCCGAGACCTGGGAATCGATTCACCACGAACTGTCTCGCCAGACCCTGGCGCCACTCCTCGGTCGCTTCCAGGCTCCGACGGTGTTCGTGTTGGGAGCGGAAAGTCCCATCCCACCCCGACACGGCGCCGCGTCCGCCGCTTTGATCCCTGGCGCCAAGACAGACATCCTCGACGGGTGCGGCCACTTCATATGGTTGGAACGGCCGGGCGTAATCCGTGCGGCTCTCGACTCCGTCCAAGCCGATCTTCTCGGCGAGTGACCGTCTGAGACTTTCGAGAGCCCCTTGTCACGCGTGGGTGACCGCTCAGAATGGTGATCACCCGGGCCGAAGGAAAAAGGAAACACGAACCCCAGATTCAACCTCAACGCCTAAGAAAAATACCGCCTCGGACCTGTTCAGTCCTCCTCCGACGCACAGAGCAGGGCCCGGCAGGACCGAACGCTCTGAGCCGTGCCAGAAAACGTTTCGGCTTTGCGGCAAGCTAGCCTGCGGCGACTTTGTCGGAAGGAGATTGTCATGGCTCGGAAGATCGCTGCGGAGATGCTCGGGACAGCGTTCCTCGTCTTTTTCGGCGTCGGTGTGGCGACGCTGTCCTTCGGCTTCGGTGTCGTGGGGAGCAGCTTTGCCGCTGGCGTGGTGGCAACCGCCCTCGCCTTCGGACTGACCCTGCTCGCACTGGCGTATGTGCTCGGCCCTGTGTCGGGTTGCCATGTCAATCCGGCTGTTACCGTCGGCGCGCTACTAGCTGGACGGATCGGCATAACGGAAGCGTTGGGCTACTGGATCGCCCAGTTTGTCGGTGGAATCCTGGGCGCCCTTTTGCTCTGGGGCCTGTTCAGTGCATCACCGCTCTACCACCGGTCCTCGACAGGCTTGGGTGCCGACGGTTGGGGGGCGGCAAGTCACATCCATATCGGCGCCGGTGGCGCGTTTCTCGCCGAGGCCGTGCTCACCGCGGTGTTCGTCTTCGTCATCCTGGGCGTCACCAGTAAGACCGCGAATGCTGCCACCACGGGAATGGTGATAGGCCTGACCCTGACCGTTGTCCACCTCATCGGCATTCCGATCACGGGGACATCCGTGAACCCGGCCCGCAGCCTCGGGCCCGCACTGGTCCTTGGCGGTACGGCCCTCCACCAGGTCTGGCTCTTCATCGTCGCACCGCTCGTCGGTGGAGCCGTGGCGGCTGGCCTCCACCGCTCGCTGTTCCCATCAAAGGACTCCACGACAGCCTGAGCAACTGCGATTGGTCGGGCCAGTCGGGCCTCATCAAGGCCGGATCACTGCCGGCACTCGTGGTCGGTCGGAGAGCAACGGGAACGCGACGAGCTCTCGGTTCCTACCAGACCAAAGGAAGTCAATAGAGAGCTCTAGGCTTTGGCGTGTATGGACCCAGAGGTGGGCACGGTATCCATATCCGATTATCGACGTAACCAAGATCGGATACGGAAAGGCCCTTCTACACTGTGCGTGGGTGGGCCTGTTGATGCTCGGCCTGGCCGCCCGTGCCACCGCTGTGGATAGCCGCCTCAGGAGCAACGCTTCCGGACTCGATGCCGCGTAACCACCCCTAACGATCCCGTCCGGGGAAGAGTCGTCGCGCGCCCCGGGCACCAGGGCCGACACGAGCCATATCCTCGGCCGAGATCGATCCCCGATGATCCGGCCCGTCAGACTCCCCCTGAGGGCCACGATGCGTCCACAGGCGCTACGGCGTGTTCAATACCCGACAAATGGCGCCAGGGCACACGTTGAGGTCAGACCCGCCGCCCTTGGGCACGGAGCCGCCCGTGTCACTAGCCTAACCGGCATGCCCTTGTTTCTCGATCGACACAAGGCGCCGGGCGCAACCGCTGCCGACATCGCCGCCGCGCACGTACTCGATCTTGCGGTTCAGGACAAATACCAAGTCCGCTACGTCACGTACTGGTTCGATGACACTGAAGGGACGGTGTTCTGTCTCGCTGAGGGGCCCGACCGAGAGTCTCTGGAAACCGTGCACCGGGAGGCACACGGTCTGGTTGCTGACAACATCATCGAGGTGGGGGCCGGCCCCATAAATGCGCTGCTCGGTGAGATTCCCCGACACCCGGCTGGGGAGGCATACGTCGAGTCTGCTGTTCGGGCGATTCTGTTCACCGACCTTTGTGACTCGACACAGCAGACTCAAGAATTGGGCGACGACGGATATATGGTGCTCATTCGCGAGCACGACGAGATCGTGCGCGCCGCGCTACACAAGCAAGGTGGACGCGAGGTCAAACATACGGGGGATGGGATCATGGCGTCGTTCACGTCCGTGTCGGCTGCTGTTGAGTCCGGCATCGACATTCAACGCTCTTTGCGCCACCGGAACGAAAGATCTGAGCGGCCCATCCACCTCCGGGTTGGCATCAGTGTCGGGGAGCCAGTTACAGAACGAGGTGATTTGTTCGGGGCCACGGTTCAATTGTCGGCGCGAATATGCGGAGTGGCATCTCCGGGAGGTATCGCCGTCTCGACTGCAGTCCGCGAACTCTGTATTGGGAAGCGCTTTGGGTTCGATGCCATGGGGGCGCTCGATCTCAAAGGGTTCGCCGAGCCAGTACCCGTTTTCGAGGTGCATCTTTCCGCTGAATAGATACGCTCAGTTGAACCGTGGCCCGGTTGGTTACGCCACCCTCCCGAACATCCGTGCGCGCTCGGATGGCGTGGCGTGCGACGCGAACTCTTCGAGCTTGGCCAGGGCAGGAAACAGCGCAGTCACGAATCGGCTCTGCAGGTCCGCCACCGCGGCCTTGTCGGGGTGCTGATCGAGCCCCTTCACGAGATTGAGGCGCGACGCCTCCACCCACGCCACGACATCCGGAGCGCCCTGCCACTCCATTTCGGTCCTCATCCCGGTCAAGAGGTGCCGTGTCCAGTCGAAGGGCGTGTGGGGCCACGGGTTCGGTCGGCACAGCCGGTTCTTCTCCGCTGTCGATCGTTCTGATGCTTCGACGAAGGCGATCAGGGCCGCGGAGAGGCTGAGGCTGACCCGTGTGATCGGTTGAAGGATGATGTGTGTCGTCGGCGAAGATCGGCTTCGGTGGGTTGTCGCTCAGTCCGGCCGACGCGCAGTGGATGTGCAAGTGATCGGGACTGGTCGGGATCGATCCTCGTTCGAGCGTGATCGTATCCGGGTCGATCCGCTCGACATGTCCGAGTCTGACTACGTTCTCGATGCGTCGCAGCTGGTCAAGCTCTCCGAGACTCGCCGTAGCGCCTTTCAGCATGGACGGCTCGATGGATCGGTCGATGCGCAACATCACCTGGTGTTTCTCGAGTCGCTCGTAGACCTGCTCGATCGAGTCGCACTCGGCGACCGCTTCCAGCTCTAGGACGACCCCTTCGAACGTTGGAACCACACCTTCACCGGGCTGGAAGAAGGCGCGGTTTAGGATCCAAGAGTCACGCGGACGTATCCAAGTGATGTCGTGGGGCGCAGCACCTTGATCGAGCAACCAGCACCCAGCGTCCATGGCCGTCTTGCCGCCGCCGATGATCATGTAGCCGCTGGGGGATTTCGTGACGCTCGTGAGGGCACCGACGGGGATGCAAGTGACCCCATCGGATACTTCGAACGGTGGCGGGTCAGTGGCCGGAACGTGAGATGCCATATAGGTGGCGTCGACGACGCTGCGTCGCACCGACACGCCCGTCTCCACGCCGGTCAATCTGGACCGGAATCGCCGGTCCCCGAAGTAGTCGCACATCGGGAAGAACCGCACCCGGCCTGATGCCAACAATCGGTCACGCATGATCTCGTCGTAGTAGCCACAGATCTCAGTTCCACTGGCTCGCTCATAGAAGCCTGCGTCTCTTCCATCGGGTTCGACTCGGTCATGCCCGAGCGGAGTCGAGTTCACGCCGTAGTTCATGGACGGCTGGTGCAACTGGACGAATGGGTAAGAGTCGAGCCAGTGACCGCCGGGCCGGTGCCGCCGATCGATCATTACGGCGTCGGCGCCAGAGTTCTGGATCAGGGTGTCGATGAACCCCATCCCGAGTGCCCCCGCGCCGACGACGAGGTAGTCGGTCTCAATTGTCGAGCTCCCCGTCATGGCGCGGGACTTTAGCCCCAAGCGCCACCGAGAGCTCTGGGCTCGGACAACTGGAGTGATCGAGAAGAACCCTTGAACATGACGGAGGTTCTCGAATGTCGCGCCCCGACTCGTCGCCCCACGGGATGGCCTCGTCCGACCGGGCCATCCACGCCTGAGGACGTGCGAGCCCCGGTCGACAGTGAGCGTGCCGCCGGGCGCATTGCTCGTTGTTACCGTCAGTCCGGCTTGGTCGCCTCTATCAGGAAGCGGGTGGCGTGAGCCACAAACGGCCCATCGTCTTCGATCTGCTTGTGAAGTGCCAGAAGTTGGTCCCGATACACTTCGACGGTGAAGTTCGGGACGATCCAGATCACCAGGCGGAGGAAGTAGACAACGGCGCCGACATCGGAGAAGGTAGCCCGCAGGCGCGTGGTCTCGAGCTGCTGAACTCGCAGCCCAGCCGACTCTGCACCGGCTGATGCCAGTTCCGGTGTGCGGAGAGAAGGGCCACCCCGAGGGCCCATCAGGAACTCGGCGACCTCCTGCATGCTGTAGGGACCGACCTGCTGCGACAAGTAGCGGCCGCCGGGGCGAAGAACCCGTGCCACCTCGTCCCACCAGGTCGCCACGGGGTGGCGGCTGGTCACCAAGTCAAATGTCCCACCTCCGAAGGGAAGGTGCTCATCGTTGGTAGCAACGACCCAGGCGCCGTGGGGTAGAAGCCTGAGTCCCGCACGGCCCACGTTCGGTTCCCAACCCTCGGTGGCGACAGTCAGAGGCGGCAAGTCGGGCAGGCCGGCGATCAGCTCACCCCCGCCAGTCTGCAGGTCGAGCATCGAAGACACCGCTTGAGATCGGTTGGCCACAAGTTGCGAGTAGCGCCAGGCCGGCCGCTCCTCGGTGGCTCGGCCGTCGAGCCAGCTGTAGTCCCAGCCGTCGATCGGGGCGGTCGCAGCTTCCTCGATCAGCTCTTCAAATGTTGCCACCATCGCCACAATGGTTACATCCTTGGAAGCGAGTGACGGCGAACCACCCCGCTCGTATTGCGCCACAATGGTCCATGCCGATCCCGGCGGACCCTGTTGGTGCCTTCGATGTCTCGTCCACGGTGCTCACGCTCTTCAAGCAGGTCCACGACCAGATCAGAGGGGAGATCGAGGGTCTCGATGGTCCCGGTCTCAACTGGAAACCGGGCCCTGGGACCAACAGCGTTGGCACGGTTATCACCCACGTAGTCGGATCGGAAGCCGAGACACTGCGAATTGTGGCGGGGATTGTCGACCATCGAGACCGTGATGGCGAGTTCCTTCACCCATTGCACACGTTGAGCCAGGTTTCCGAAGCCCTTGATCAGGCGGACACCCTGATCACCGAGGTAGGGCGGCAGATCAACAGTCGTCGCCTCCGTGCTCGCCTGTCCTTGCCGACGCTCCCTCCCAATGAGCGGCGCTCGGGGCTCACGTGGCTCGTCGGCAACTACGGACATGCCCGGGAGCACGTCGGCCAGATCCAGCTGACGAAGCAGCTGTATCTGTTGGCTTGACCTTCTTGAAAGTTGCCGGTCCCAAATCCCGCGCTTCAGTCCGAGTGATACCAACGGGAGGTCCCTTTCAAAGCGAGATACTGTTCGCCCGTGGCCGTCATCCTGATTGGTCTAGGTGTGCTCCTGCTCGTGTTCACGTTCCTTCTGGCCTTCACGCTCTACGGCGAGCTTTCTGCCATCGTCGGAGTGGCTGCCATCTTGGGGGGTGCCTTGCTGTTGGCTCGCCGTTCCTCGCGTCCACAGGCGAGGCCACCGAGGTGCGAGCCCTGAGGGGTGTTCTTCCATGGCCCGGCACGTGCCACTTCGGACGGGCAGGCCAGGGGCGATGGTGCTACTCGGGGTTCCCGTGCGCCACCGGACCAGCGTGGACTGGACCGTACTCAAGGGGCACCGGCCCGGGTGATACACGCCTACGCCCGCACGATTGGACTATTCGATCCACCTCGGGTTCTCACTCGCTGACGACCGTTGCCACTCCGCAAGCAGCGAGCCGAGGTGAGCCGGGTAGACGAGATTTTGGGTGTCGTCGAGGTCGGACGTCGACCACCACCGCCACCCGGTCGTAGCGCGTGCCTCGAGATCGGTCCAGTGTGCAGAGCGCACCTCGAATCTCGCCACGATCACCACAAAGTAGAACTCGAGTTGGACGTAGTTCTGGTTCTCGAACACAAAGGAGGCCCTGCGCCTCCAGACGACGGGGCCAAGGTGGGGGATCCGAGCCCCGGTTTCTTCGTAGATCTCTCGACGTGCGGCGTCCTCGAGAGTCTCGCCGGGTTCGACACCCCCACCTGGAGTAAACCAGAACTCCGGTCGAGACGGCTCCCCTGGGTCCCGCCCCGAAAAGAGCAGCACGGCCCCGGTCTCATCTACCAGTACCGCCCGAGCAGCAAGGCGTTCTAGATCGTGCCGATCTGTGTCAGGTTCCCAACTCATCCGACGAAGTGTGGCATCCCGATTGCGCTCGGTGGCACGCCGGTGTCACGGGTGGACTTGGTTCTCCTCGTCTCGGGGAGAAGGGCGATCCGCACACAACGACGGCTCCCCGGAGATACCCGACCTCTACGGGAGCGAAGTCGCCATTACTGCCGGTGTTGTTGCTAAGCGGGTATCGCTGCGGCGACGTGCGGAAGGGAGAGGATCAGCTGGAGTGGCTCACCTGCCTCCTGCCCGAGCGCGCGCCGGGTGAAGGCGGCAAGGGCCTCCTCGTGGGCGACATAGGCCTCGGCGATCTCGCGTTCGATGCCGTCAGGGGCGAGTTCCACCAGTTGGTGGTACTTGGCGAGGAACTCCGTGACGATCGGTTCGAACGAGCCCAAGAACTCCTCCCACGTGAGGACAGCCACGGCGTCGGCCATCTCGGCGGCAGCGGCCAGCGTGGCAGCGGTGTCGCCACGATCCAGCGCCCGCCGCTCGAACACCGGTTCAGCCAGCTCTTTCGTTGCCCGTTCGAGCAGCGTCAGCACCTCTAGCTGGTGGCGACGCTCGGGATCCCCCTCACGTTCGGCCAAGGACCCGAAAAGGGCCTCGCCGAGTACCTCGCCCTGATAGGAATCGATCCACAGTTCGGACGCGCTCATGACCGCACTGTACGACTTGGGCGGCCACCCTGCCCCGAGGGTGACCTGCGCCAGTATCTCGTCTAGATGTCGTAGTAGAGCATGAACTCCCACGGATGCGGACGCAGACGGATGGCGTCCACTTCGTTGAGGCGCTTGTAATCGATCCAAGTCTCGAGCAGGTCGTCGGTGAACACGCCGCCCGCCTTCAAGAAGTCCTGATCGGCTTCGAGAGCGGAGAGGGCCTCGTCGAGCGAACCCGGCACCTGAGGCACCTTGGCCAACGCCTCGGGAGGCAGGTCATAGAGGTCCTTGTCCACCGGGTCAGGCGGCTCGATGCGGTTCTGCACCCCGTCGAGCCCCGCCATGAGCATCGCCGAAAAGGCGAGATACGGATTGCACGAGGGGTCGGGGCAGCGGAACTCCACGCGCTTGGCCTTGGGGCTCTGCGAGTAGAGCGGGATGCGACAGGCCGCGGAGCGGTTGCGCTGCGAGTACACAAGGTTGACGGGAGCCTCGTATCCCGGAACGAGCCGCTTGTAGGAGTTGGTGGTGGGTGCTGCGAAGGCCAGCACGGCCCGGGCGTGCTTGAGGAGGCCGCCGATGTACCAGCGTCCCATGTCCGACAGGCCGGCGTAGCCGTCTCCGTAGAAAAGCGGGTTGCCGTCCTTCCACAGCGACTGGTGGCAATGCATACCCGAGCCGTTGTCCTGGAACAGCGGCTTCGGCATGAATGTGGCGGTGAAACCCGCGGCGCGGGCCACGTTCTTCACGACGTACTTGTACAGCATGAGCTTGTCCGCCATGACGAGGAGCGTGTCGAAGCGCATGTCGATCTCGGCCTGACCCGCTGTCGCCACTTCGTGGTGCTGCACCTCGATCTCGATGCCCAGACGCTCCATGGTGAGGATCATCTCCGAGCGCAGGTCCTGGAAGTGGTCGGCGGGAGGCACGGGGAAGTACCCCTCTTTGGGGCGGATCTTGTACCCGAGGTTCGGTCCTTCGTCGCTGCCCGAGTTCCAATGACCTTCGACCGAGTCGACCTGGTAGAAGGCATGCCGTTGGTCCTGGGAGTACCGGACGTCATCGAAGATGAAGAACTCGGCCTCAGGCCCGAAGTAGCAGGTGTCGGCGAGCCCGGTCGTGGCGAGGTACGCCTCGGCCTTGGTCGCCACGTACCGGGGGTCGCGCGAATAGGACTCCAGCGTCACCGGATCGCGTACGAAGCAGTTGACGTTGAGCGTGCGATGCTCACGAAAGGGGTCGATCACAGCCGTGTTGGCGTCCGGCATGAGCAGCATGTCCGATTCCTGGATCTCCTGGAAACCTCGGATCGACGATCCGTCGAACCCGAAGCCCTCCTCGAAGACGTCCTCGGTGAGTTGGTGGGCGGGAACTGAGAAGTGCTGCATGAGGCCGGGCAGGTCGACGAACCGGACGTCCACAATCTCGATGCCCTCGTCTTGCACCAAGCGGAGCACTTCCGCCGGGGTCCGCTTCTGCACGGTTCCTCCTTGGTCTGGCCGATTGTCAGCCTGGTGGGGCCGATCCCCGGTCTGTCTACTCTCCGCCCGGCACCGATGCCGGGGCCTGCACAGCGGCACCATGGTGGAGCCTGGCGAGCCCACTCACAAGTCCGCCGGCCCCGCGCAAGACCAGCCTGGCCGATCGCCGTCCGCCAGCATTCCACGGTGGGGTTTCGCACGCATTGCCCGTCTGTAAACGGCGTATGAACTCGTCCACCTACCCCTCCAGGGCCTGCGACACTGGTGAGCATGGTTCGACACGCCCCCTCAGGCGGCGGTCGAAGTCGGGTGATGCACAGCGGAGGCGACATGCGGAGCCAGCAGGAATACGTGCTGAGGACGGTCGAAGAGCGCGCCGTGCGTTTCGTGCAGCTGTGGTTCACCGATGTCCTGGGAACGGCCAAGACCTTTGCCATCACGCCCGCCGAGCTCGAGAACGCCCTCGAGGAGGGCATGACCTTCGACGGCTCCGCCATCGACGGCTTCTCCCGGGTCCAGGAGAGTGACGTGCTCGCCCGTCCGGACCCCAAGACGTTCCAGATCCTTCCCTGGCACCCCGACGAAGCGCCCGTCGCCCGCGTCTTCTGCGACATATTCAACCTGGACAACACCCCCTTCGAGGGCTGCCCCCGCCACGTGCTACGCCGCAACCTCGATCATGCCCGGGAACGGGGATTCACCTTTTTCGCCTCCCCGGAGATCGAGTACTTCTACTTCGCCAACCCCGATCCCACCAACCCTCCCGTGACCCTCGACACAGGGTCGTACTTCGAGCTCACCGCCACCGATGTGGCGAGCGACCTGCGCAAGCGAAGTGTCCTCACCCTCGAGGAGATGGGTATCCCCGTCGAGCACGCCCAACACGAGGACGCTCCCAGTCAGCACGAGATCGACCTCCGCTACACCGACGCTCTCACCATGGCCGACACCGTCATGACCGTTCGGCTGGTCGTGAAGGAGACCGCGCAGCGCCAGGGTGTGCATGCCAGCTTCATGCCCAAACCACTCACCGGCGTCCAGGGCTCGGGCATGCACACCCACCTCTCTCTTTTCGAAGGTGACACCAACGCCTTCTACGATGCCGGCGACCCCTTCGGGCTGTCGGAAGTCGCCAAGCGGTTCACCGCCGGACTGCTCCGGCACGCCCACGAGATCACGGCCGTCACCAACCAGTGGGTGAATTCCTACAAGCGTCTGGTCGTGGGCTACGAGGCACCCATTCACGTGTCCTGGGCCCGCAACAACCGCTCGGCCCTGGTCCGGGTGCCCGTCATCAAGCGGAACAAGCACGAGTCGACACGGATCGAGTACCGCGCCCCCGACACCGCCTGCAACCCCTACCTGGCCTTCGCAGTCATCCTGGCAGCAGGGCTCAAAGGCGTGAAGGAGGGCTACGACCTCCCTCGCGAGGCCGCTACCAACCTCTTCGCCATGACCTCTGAGGAGCTCGCCGCCGACGACATCCGGCCCCTGCCGGGAAGCCTCAACGAGGCCGTCGCCGAGATGGAGCACTCCGAGTTGGTGGCCGAAGCGCTCGGCGAGCATGTCTTTGAGTGGTTCATCCGCAACAAACGAGCGGAATGGGGCGCCTACAAGACCCACATCAGCCAGTTCGAGCTCGACCGTTACTTCCCGCTCCTCTGAGCCGGCCCTGCGCCCCGATGGAGACGCCCACAGAGAAACGCGACAGCTGATGGAACCGCTGCTGTGCTACCCCGAGCCGTTCCCCCCCGAGCTCGCCCTGGTCATCGAGGGGGCCGGCTACCCGTGGAAAGCCATCGCCCGGCCCGAACACGCCGAGTCCGACGAGCCCGACGACGGCTGGGCGGGCGCGGTGGTGTGCGCGGAACCCGACGCCACCGGAGCCTTCGCCCTGTGCCGGTTGGTACGGGCCCGCGACGTGCCCCTGCGCCCGCTGCTGCTGGTGGTGGCGGCCACTCAGCTGGCGGACCTGCATCTTCGAGAGGACCATTTCGACGACTTCTACGTGCTGCCGGTGCGCGCCGAAGAGGTGGCGGCGCGCCTCGCCCACCTCTTTTGGCGCACGGGCCGAGGGCTTCGTCCCGAGCTGATCGAGCATGGCCCCCTCGTGCTCAACCTGGAGACCTACCAGGCGGCGGTGGCGGGGCGGGCGCTCGACCTCACCTACATGGAGTACGAACTGCTTCGATTCCTCGCCGCCAGGCCGGGCAAGGTGTTCACCCGAGAGACGTTGCTGAGCAGGGTGTGGGGCTACGAGTACTACGGCGGGGCTCGCACCGTGGACGTCCACGTGCGGCGCCTGCGCGCCAAGTTGGGAGAGGAGCACGCCCACCTCATCGAGACGGTGCGCTCGGTCGGCTACCGATTCGGCCATGGCACCTGGTCGCCGTGACGGCGCCCTTGGCCCTCAGGTGATCTCGGCGTCCCCGCCGTAGGCCCACGCCTCGATCTCCACCAGCGCCCCGAGCGGCAGGGCGTGCACGGCCACCACGGAACGGGCCGGGCGGTGCGGTCCCAAGGCCTCGAGGTAGAGGGCGTTGAACGAGGCGTAGTCGGCCATGTCGGTGAGAAAGACCGTGGTCTTCACCACGTGCGCCCAATCGAGTTGTCGTCCCCACAACAGGGTGGAGACATTGGCCAGGGCTCGCCGCGCCTGTGCTTCGAAGCCGCCAGCCACGAGCACCGGGCCGTCCGAGCCCGCCTCGATGCCGATCTGGCCGGAGCACACGAGCCATTTCCCGGCGCGCACCGCCGGTGAGTAGGGCCCAACCGGAGCACTCACGTCCCACCTCCCGGATCGACGGGCCACGATGGAGCAAGCCCCGCCGCCAACCACGCCGCGGCGGCGACGGCAGCGAAAACGGTATCGCCCACCGGCAGCGGCGGGCGGCCGTCGTCCTCCACCACGACCTCCACCGGGGGCATGTCGCGGGCCGGGATGATTCCGAAGGACCTGATGGTGAGATCGAGGACAGCCCCGGATTCGTCGACCGCCACCCCCTCGCTACGGACCCATCCCAGAGCCTGATGGGCGGCGCCCACGACATAGGACCGCAGGACGACGTCGTCGAGGGGATCGCCCGCCGACACCGACACCAGAACCGTCCCCCCCGCAGCGATCGCGACCGTGGCGGTGGCACCGGCGGGCGAGCGCACCTCCACGGGGTGGCTCGGCCCGGTCGCACCGGCGCCCCGCGCCCCCAGCGCGGCCATGAGGACGGCGGCCTCGGCCCAACCCGCGCCACGCAGATCGGCCGATACCGGGGGCCCCGGCACGGCAACCTCCTCGACGAGCATGTCCGGAGCGGCCCGAGACGCCGCCTGCGCCCAGCGGGCGAGGCCGGGTGAACCCGGGGTGTGGGCCACTCGAAGCACCCCGGACCCGTCTGCCCGCACACCGGCCGCGATCGGGGGGCGCTTCGGTCCGTAACGAACGACGTCCTCTCGTGAGAACACCACGCGGACGGGGCGGCCGGTCTCGTCGGCCAGACGGCGAGCCACCGCCGCCACCGGGGATGTCCGCTTCCCACCGAAGGCCCCGCCGTTGGCGAGCGGCGTGACCGGCTCGGCGCCGGGCACACACCAAGAGGCGTCGGGCTCGAGGTAGGCGGGCTCCACGAAGGTCGTGCGCAAGGTGAGGTCCCAGGATCCGGGCGGGACCGCCACCGGGTGGTGCAGGGCCACGGTGGAGTTACGACCCGGGACTCGTTTCGCCCGCGCCCGGGCTTCGCCGAGCGACGGCGCCAGGGCCCAACCCCCGGCTCCGTCGGGCACCGCCACGAGGGCATCGGCAGGAGCCGTGTCCTCCGCGAAGCCCCCGCCACCGCACGCCACGCTCGCTCCGACCACTTGGGGCGTGGCGCCCTCGAGCGCGGCCCGACGGCCCGCGGCATCGAGGTCGCGACGGGGTGCGGCGGCGATCACCGACGGACGCGAGGCGGCGTCGGTGGACCGGTAGACCTGGCGCGCCGCGTCGAAGATCGTGCGCCATCCGGTGCAGCGGCAGAGGTGCGCCGCCAGGGCGCGCCCCACGGCTTCGTCGTCGGGAGCGTCCCGACGCATGCCGAGGGCGGCCAGTCGCATGATGATTCCGGGGGTGCAGAAGCCGCACTGGCTGGCGCCCGCGGACGTGAAGGCATCGGCCCAGGCGTCTCGCACTATCGGTTCGAGCCCGTCGAGGGTCGTCACCTCCCGACCGGCGACGCGTCGAGCCGGCGTCACACAGGCCACACGCGGTGCTCCGTCGACCCACACCGTGCAACAGCCGCACTGACCCTGGGGACTGCATCCGTCCTTGGGCGAACGGTGACCGAGGTGTTCACGCAGGACATCGAGCAGCGATGCCCCGTCGTCGGGTACCTCGACGACGACCCCGTCGACGCGCAGAGACAGCGCGGGTGCCGACGCGGGCGGAGGCTGGGTCAGCTGAAGGACGAACCGCACCCGCAGGTGCGGGTGGCGTTGGGGTTCGAGATGTTGAACCCGGCGCCCTGCAAGCCGTCGGTGTACTCCAGGGTGGAGCCCTTGAGCAGCTCGGCGCTGGCGGAGTCCACGACCACCTTGACCGCTGCTTGCTGGGTGACGATGTCGTCGTCGGTCAGCTCCGAGTCGAAGAACATCTCGTAGCTGTAGCCCGAGCAGCCTCCGGGACGGACGGCCACGCGCAGTGCCAGGGCGTCGTTGCCCTCCTGGACGAGCAGATCAGAGACCTTGGCGATGGCGCCGTCCGTCAGTGTGATCACGCTCGGCTTCCTGGTGATGCTGACCGAGCTCATCGTCGTCACCGCACTGCCTCCTCTGTCGTGGTCGTCTTGGACCTGACCCACGCGCCACCCGGGCCCTGCGCCCACCTGGACCCTGCGCCCACTTGGACCCACCTGCTCTGTGAACACTTTACCGGAGCCCGCCCACCGAGCGGCCCCGTGGCCCCGGATTGGTGCCCGTCTGACCGTTGCGAACCAGGTGAACGGTAGGATCGGTGAGGTGCCCGCATCTTCCTCGCCGCCCGCCGAGGAGACGGTACGCGCCGCATTGTTGGGAGTGATCGACCCCGAGCTGGGCGACAACATCGTCGACCTCGGCATGGTCCGGGCCGTGCGCGTGGACCCCGGCGGGCGGGTCGAGGTGGAGGTCGCCCTGACCGTGGCCGGCTGTCCTCTGCGCACCCAGCTCCGCTCGGACGTCGAAGCCCGCGTGGGAAGCCTCCCCGGTGTGGGGGTGGTGGAGGTCGTGATGGGCGAGATGAGTCCCGCCGAGCGCAGCGCGCTCATGGACCGGGCTCGACACAAGGCGCAACAGGACCGGGCCTTGTCGACCGACATTCCCGCCACCGCCCGGGTCCTGGCGGTGTCGTCGGGCAAGGGCGGGGTCGGCAAGTCCTCGGTCACGGTCAACCTGGCCGTGGCACTGGCCCAGCGCGGGCTCGTGGTCGGGCTCCTCGATGCCGACATCTGGGGCTTCTCGGTCCCACGCCTGCTCGGGATGCAAGGCGAGCTGCGCGCCGAGGGCAAGAAGATCGTGCCCCTCGAGAAGCCCGTGGGCCCCGGTCTTCTCAAAGTGGTGTCGATGGGATTCCTCGCCGACGAGGAATCCGCCATCATGTGGCGGGGCCTCATCTTGAACCGGGCCGTCCAGCAGTTCCTCGAGGACGTTCGCTGGGGAGAGCTCGACTACCTGCTCATCGACATGCCTCCGGGAACCGGTGACATCCAGATGGGGTTGGCGCGCATGCTGCCGCGCACCGAAGTGCTCGTGGTCACCACCCCGCCCCTCGCCGCGCAGAAGGTAGCGGCACGAGCGGCTGACATGGCGCGCAAGGGCCATCTCCGCGTGGCCGGTGTGATCGAGAACATGTCCGCATTTACCTGCGACCACGGCACCTCCTACGCCCTCTTCGGGGCGGGCGGCGGTGAGCGGCTCTCGGCGGAGATCGGTGTACCTCTGGTGGGCACGGTGCCGCTGCACCCCGATATGTCGGCCGCCGGGGACGGCGGCACGCCCGTCGCTCTCCTGGGCGGGGTCCTCGGGTCCGCCTTCGACGCGCTGGCGACCCGTATCGCCCAGGACATCGCTCCGGTGGTCGAGGTCTCGGGCTGCACGGCCCGCCTCCTCGACAGGGTCGAAGCGGCGCTGGACGACGCTTCGTAATTCGACGCCGGCGCGCGACGTCGGGCTGCCGGCAGCGTCAGGCGATGGACGCCCTGGCGCGAGACCTCCACGGGGCCTCGATGTCGGTGGGATCGTCGGCGCCGATCGCGCCTTCGGCCTCGAGCTTGCGCAAATGCGCCCAGAGCGAGGATCGGGCCACGGGGAACCGTTCCGGGTCCACGTCGGCATAGACCACCGGCACCAGCTCGTCCACCGTGGCCCGGCCCACTCGGTTGAGGGTGTCGGCCACCGCCTTTTCGCGAGCGAGGCGGTGATCGATGAGGCCCTCGAGAGTGGCGGCGGGCTCCGTGATCAGCGAGCCGTGGCCCGGCGCCACCGTGGCCAGGGGCGGGTCGAGAACGAGAAGGCGACGCAGGCTCGCCAGGTACTGCACCATGTCACCGTCGGGCGGGGCGATGACCACGGTCGACCCCTGCATGACGTGGTCGCCCGAGAACAGCATGTGCTCCTCGACGAGCAGCCAGCACACGTGGTCGGATGCGTGCCCCGGGGTGTGGAGGGCGCCCAGGGTGAAGCCCGCCCCGCGCAGCTCGAAGCCCTCGCCGACGGCGCGATCCGGCACGAAGCCGTCGCGGGCGCAGAAGCCGAGCACCTCGGCGCCGGTTCGGGCCGCCAGGGCGGCGGCACCGGGGGCGTGGTCGGGGTGGGTGTGAGTGACGACGACCCAACGGATGCGGCCCGCCCCCAGCTCGGCCAGCGCCTCCCGATGGGCAGGCTCGTCGGGTCCGGGGTCCACCACGACCAGTTCGTCTGTTCCCACCAGGTAGCTGTTGGTCCCGAGACCGGTCATCATGCCCGGATTGGGGGCCGTGGCCCGCACGACGCGCGCCGACAATGCCACGGGGCGGCCCGGCTCCGGCACCCCGGCTGGTTCAAGGGGAGGCGGCTGGGTCACCGAGGCGGCCGGGTCACCGAGGGCGCTCGGCGCGCCCGTCGGCGCCGATGCTGCGCACGACGGCGCCCAATTCCGAAGAGGTCATGGCGCGTCCCCGGGCCGTATCCGAAGCGCCGCCACCCACGGCTTCGTCGTAGCCGGGGTCGCCGGGCAGCAGGATCCGGAAACCCCGCTCGTCGGACACCACCCGGGGCAGCACGGTGGGCACCCGCTCCACGGCCGCCGCGGCGGCGAGCAGTTCGCCACTGGTGGCGAAGCGGCTGATGGCCTCGAGGTTCTTCATGGTGGGGAAGATGAGGTCGAACTCTCCGGCCTTGGCCCGGGCCAGCGCCTCGTCGGGCCGGACCCACACCGTGTCGACCGTCTCGTGGTCGTCGTGGATGGGCACCTGGCCCGGGGGCAGCGGCGGCGACGAAGAAGCGGGTGTCGTAGCGCTTGGGCGCTGGCTCGGGGGTGATCCAGTGGCTGAAGTAGTGGACGCGGTCGGTGGCCAGGCGCAGGCCCTCGGCGCGGCAGGCGTCGAGGAACCGCACCTCCCCGGCGTTCAGCGCCAGGCGTACGGCCGGCCAGCCGGCGCCGGGTCTCGGGATCGTGAGCGTCGACGATGGTGTCCTCCCCGATCGGCTCCGTCACCGCGGTAGGCGAGCAGGACGCCCGCCTCCTCGAAGCACTCCCGCAGCGCCGCCACCCAGAACGCCAGGCCCCCGGACGTCGACGCCCAGCATGGCACTGGCCTCGGCGTCGCTGCGCAGCGCGCACGCCTCCTCGGCGGCCGGGCGTCCGGTCCTCGTCGTCGACCTTCCCGCCGGGAAAGACGTAGGCGCCCCCCACGAAGTCGGAGTTGAGGTGGCGCTGCAGCATGCACACCTCGAGGGCGGGACCCCTCGTCCGACCGGCGTCGCGCACCAGCATGATGGTGGCGGCGTCACGGGCCGGCACGGGCCCGACGCCCTGGTCCGGGGGCTCACTGGGTCGGAGGCACCCTCCCAGGCTAATGGCGGCCGAGCCGACTGCCCGAGACGACGACGTGCCGGACCGCAGGCGGCACCTAGGTAGGCTGGCGGCTCCTTGGTCCGGGCCACGGTGCGCGCGCCGGCACTCGACCGACAACGGCGGGGCTCCTCGACGATGGCGACGACGCAGGTCAACGGCACCGACGATCGAGGCCCTGGCGGGCCCGCCGCGCCGCCGGTCCCCATGGCCCTGGTCACCTGGGTGTTCGTCATCCTGATCCTGTTGATCGTGGTCGTGCTCCTGGTGGTGAAGATCACCCGGGGCTCGACCACGGTCGTGCCCCCACCGGTCGCCCCGGCCCCGGCTCGGTCGTGCACGCCGCCACCTCGGTCCCGAGCGCGGTCTTCGACGCCGTCGGTGCCCCCCAGGCGACCGATCCGGGCCAGGCGGTGCTCTCGGGACAGCCCGCCCTCGCCATCGGGGGCCGACCCGGCCGTGGTCTACGTCGGCGCGGAGTTCTGCCCCTACTGCGCCGCCGAGCGGTGGGCCCTGGTGGCGGCGCTGGGCCGCTTCGGGACCTTCGCACATCTCGGGGCGACGACGTCGTCCAGCGCCGAGGTCTTCCCCGGCACGCCCACCTTCACCTTCGACGGCACCACCTACCGCAGCCGCTATGTCTCTTTCGCCGCCGTGGAGGAATACGGTGACCGGCTCTCGGTCACGGCGCCGGCCGGCTTCCCCCTCCTGCACGAACCCACACCCCTGGAGTGGGCTCTGGTGCGGCGCTACGACACCGAGCCCGTTCGTCCCCGGCACCGGAACCCTCCCCTTCGTCGACGTGGGCAACCGGCTCGTGGTGTCAGGGTCCGGGATCGGCTTCTCCCCCGGCGTCCTCCAGGGTCTGTCGATGGCCCAGATCGCCGGCGATCTGTCCGACCCGACGAATGCGGATGCCCAGGCCGTGCTGGGGGCGGCCAACACGCTGTCGGCGGCGATCTGCGCCGCCACCGGCGGCAAGCCCGTTGCGGTGTGCGACTCGCCGGGCGTGCGGGCCGGGGCGAGCCGGCTCGGACTGCCCTGACGGACGCCGAGAAGGCGCCCGTCAGCCCGCCGCGGCGCTGCGAGCACCTGCTTGCGCTCGTTCTCGTTCAGCCCACCCCAGATGCCGTGGGGCTCACGGATCCGGATGGCGTACTCCAGGCAGTCCCGCGAACGACGCAGGTCGAGCAGATCTCCTTGGCGCGCGTTCGCGCTCGATCTTGTCTTCTTTGCGCTCGGCATGGGTGGGCGGAAAGAAGACCGCGGACTGCGGTCCCCTGCAGGCCGCCCGAGCCTGCCAAGCCTCCCCCAAAGTTTGTGTCGCCACTCCCCCTCCTGTAAGTGACGCTACTCCCGTGCCTGTGAAGCCGACAAGGGGTCTGACCAGGAAGTTCTCTCTAATTTGTGAAGCCGGCGGCCCTCACCGTCGGCGCCGGCGCGCAGCCCCCGGAGACGGTGCGGGCGACGTCGGCAGCGACCCTTCGCGGTGACGACGAGGAGACGATACGCTCGCCCGCACATGGACGTCGCCACCTTCTGCCGGAAGAGCCGGGTCCTGGTCGTCGCGGGCAAGGGCGGGGTCGGCAAGACCACCATCACCGCCGCCCTGGCCCGCATGGCCGCTCGGAGCCGGCCTGTCGGTCCTGGTGGTGGAGCTCGAGGGCAAGCCGGGTGTCCCGACCGCCTTCGGCGGGTCCGGCGCCCTCGGCTACGACGAGTCGCAGCTGTCGGGCACGGGCACGACCGTGGCGGGGGACGGGACGGTGCGGGCCCGGCGCATCACCCCCGACGACGCCCTGCTCGAGTATCTCGCCGACCACGGCATGAAGCGGATCTCCAAGCGCCTGGTGTCCTCGGGTGCCCTCGACGTGGTGGCCACGGCCATCCCCGGGATCCGCGACATCCTGGTGCTCGGCAAGGTCAAGAGCCTCGAGCGCCAGGGCATCGCCGACCTGATCCTGGTGGACGCCCCCGCCACCGGCCACGCCATGACCTTTCTGTCCTCGGCCCAGGGCCTGCTCGACGCGGCCCGCTCGGGCCCGGTCCGGACCCAGGCCGCCGACGTCGTCGAGCTCCTGTCCGACCCCGAGCGCTGCCAGGTGGCCCTGGTCACGCTCCCCGAGGAGATGCCGGTCAACGAGGTCGTCGAGGCCGCCTATGCGCTCGAGGACCGGATCGGGATCTCCCTCGGGCCGGTCATCGTGAACGCCTGCCTGCCCCGACGATCCCGGGCTCGAGCGCGACCCCGAGCGAGGCCGCCGCCGAGGCCGGCGTCACCCTGGCCGACGACCAGATCGGGGCGCTGCGCGCCGCGGCCGCCTTCCGGGCCCACCGCTTCGGGCTGCAAGAGGAGCAGCGGGCCCGCCTGGCCACCGAGCTGCCCCTTCCGCAGCTGCTGGCCCCCTTCCTCTTCAGCGCCGGCATCGGGCCCCGCGAGCTCGACCGTCTGGCCGACGACGCTGGCCGACGGCGTGCGCCGCCTCCCCGACAGCAGCGCGCCGCCCGACTCGACCGTACGGCGCCGTCGACCCCGGCCACGGTCGGGGCGCGGACGGCGCCGACTCGCAGGCACACCCGGGACGACGGACCGCACCGTGACCGTCCGGCTCCGCCGGTCTCCGGCCCCGGTCGGCGCCATGGTCGGGCTGTCGAGCTCGTGACCGAGCGCGCCATCGTGGTGTGCTGCGGGTCGGGCGGGGTCGGCAAGACCACCGTCTCGGCCGCCTTCGCGCTGGAGGCGGCCCGGCGCGGGCCGGCGGGCCTGCGTGGTCACCATCGACCCGGCCAAGCGCCTCGCCGACGCGCTCGGTCGTCGACACCCTGGCCAACACGGCCAGTCGCATCGACGGAGACTGGCCGGGCGAGCTGTGGGCCCTCATGCTCGACCCCAAGGGCACCTTCGACGACCTGGTCGCCGGCTACGCGGCCTCGCCCGAGCAGGCCGAAGGCATCCTCGGCCAACCGGCATCTACCGGAACCTCACCGGGCGCGCTGTCGGGAACCCAGGAGTACATGGCCATGGAGAAGCTCTACGAGCTCTCCGAGGACGGGCGACTTCGACCTCATCGTGGTGGACACCCCGCCCACCCGCAACGCCCTGGACTTCCTCGACGCCCCGCGCCGGCTCACCCGGTTCCTCGGCCACCGGCTCTTCCAGCTGCTGCTCATGCCCACGCCGCGCCTACCTGCGGGCCGTGTCGGTGGCCACCCAGGCCCTGCTCCGCACGATCTCCAAGGTGGCGGGGGCCGAGATCGTCCACGACGCGGTGGCCTTCTTCCAGGCCTTCGAGGGGATGGAGGAGGGCTTCCGGATCCGGGCCGACCACATGCGCCGGCTGCTGGCCCGCACGCACCACCGCCTTCGTGCTCGTCACCTCGCCCCGATCGCGACACGGTGGAGGAGGCGGGGTGGTTCGCCGACAAGCTCAACGAGTCGGGGCTGGCCGTGGAGGGCCTGGTCGTCAACCGGGTCCACCCCGCCTTCGGCGTCGCCGGGCCCTTGCCCGCCGCTCCGCCCGGGAGCGCCCTCGACGCGCTCGTCGACAACCTCGACGGCTACCAGGCCGTGAACCAGCGCGAGGAGGCGGCCTTCGCCGCCCTGGTGACCCAGGTGGCGCCCTCGCCGGTGGCCCGGGTCCCGCTGCTCGACGTGGACGTGCACGACGTCCACGGGCTGGGCCTCGTCGCCGACCACGTCTTCTCGACCCGTGTCGGCGACCCGTTAGCCTGACGCCGGTGCGGACGATCGTGGTGGCCAGCGACGCCCCTCGGTGCGGGCCGACGTGGCGGCCGTGGTGGGGGAGCCCGACACCGACATCGTCGAGGTCGACACGGGCTACGCCGTGGCCCCCGCCGTCGACGAGCACGAGCCCGACCTCGTCATCGTCGACCTGCAGATGGGGAACATGGGTGGCATGGCCGTCTGTCTCGAGCTGCGCCTGGAGGAGTCCTACGGCAACCTCCCCCACGTGCCGGTGCTCATGCTGCTCGACCGGCGCCCCGACGTCTTCCTCGCCAAGCGCTCGGGAGCCGAGGGCTGGATCGTGAAGCCTCTGGACCCCATCCGGCTCCGCAAGGCGACCACCGCGCTGCATCGACGGCGGGACCTTCCACGACGAGTCGTTTCAGCCCGTGCCCGTCCTGGCGGTGGCCGCTGTCGTGCACGCCGGCGGCGACGCCGCCGGTGCCAGCGCCTGACCGCTCGATCCTCGACGTGTTCCGCCGACGCGAAAACTCACCAGAGGACCGCCCTCCAGGATCCCGCTCGGGTCGCGGCCGGCGCCGAGAAGTAGCCGGCGAGGACCAGGAGCGACTGATCCTCGCCGCCCTGCAGGACCTGCGCGACACGACGGTGCGCGAGGTCATGACGCCCCGGGTCGACGTGGTCGGGCTCCCCATCCCCGTGCATGCCGCCGACGTGGCCCGGGCCGTGCGCCAGACCGGCCACAGCAGCTTCCCCGTCTACGACGACGACCTCGACCACCTGATCGGCATCCTGTTCGTGAACGATCTGTTCCGCTCGGGATGGGAGCTCGATGCGCGCGCAACGGCAACGGGGCGCGACGAGCCCGACAAGCCCACGCCGCTCGACATCTCGCGCCGGCTCCGCCAGCCCTATCCGGTGCCCGAGAGCCGCTTTGTGCTCGACGTCCTCGCCGACATGCGCCGCGATCGCACGGGCCTTCGCCGTCGTCGTAGACGAGTACGGAGGGGTGGCCGGGGTGCTCACCGTGAAGGACCTCCTGTCGGCACTTGTCGGCGACCTGCGCGACGAATTCGACCCGGGCGGCGAACCCGAGATCATCCGCGTCGACCGCACCCGTTGGCTCGTAGACGGCGGAGCGAGCATCGACGACGTGCGTGATCAGCTCGGCGTGGACATCCCCGAGGGCGAGTACGTGACGATCGGCGGGTTCCTCTTCGACGCCTTCGGGCACATCCCCGTGGAAGGCGAGCGGCTCCAGCATGGCGGCTGGGATCTGCGGGTAGCCGAGATGGACAAGCGTCGCGTGGCCAAGGTCGTCGTGCAGGCGCTCGGCGATACCATCGCCGAGGAGCAGCCGACCCTCAGCTGAGGTACCTGCGCTTTTCGCACTACCATCGACTCGGTTGCCTCGGTGAAGGCGATCCGGCAAGCCGGGACACCGGCACCACGGGCTGTAGCGCAGCTTGGTTAGCGCGCCACGTTCGGGACGTGGAGGTCCCGGGTTCAAATCCCGGCAGCCCGACTCACAACAACAGCAAGGGTGATGGGCCTGGTCCGCCCACGACGCCGAGGCGGCGGTCGCTCGCGCTCAGCCTTCGATCTGCACCGCGTTGACGTACCAGCCTCCCGTGGTCTGCAACTCGTCGAGCTGGTAGATCGGGGCGTTGGTGGGACCGCCCCCCGGCGCCCCGAAGGTGCAGATGATGGGCGAGAACGATGAGCTGCAGCCCCGATTGATGGCCAGTCCGTTGGGGTACGCCACCGCGAACAGCGTCGTGACGGCTTGGGACGTCGCCACGCGCAACGCCGAGGCTCTGTTCCCCGAGGCCCAATAGCCGACGAGGGCGTTGGCGGCGTCCTCCGCACTCGGTTGCGGCGCCGGCGGAAGAGCGGCCGCGGCGGTGGTCGGCACCGGCGCGGTCGTGGGGGCAGTCGTCGTCGCGGTCGTGGTCGTGGTTGTGGTCGATGCCACGGTGGTGGTGGGGAGCGTGGTCGGTGCCGCCGCCGGGGAGGAGCCGCACGCCGACACTGCCACAGCCAGGCCAGCGGTAACGGCGGCGGCGCGGACCGATCGTGCCAGGTAGGACGTCACCATCCCATTGTGACAAATCCCATGGCGGTACTGACCGTCGGGTGAGGAGATTTCTGGCCGATCACAGTGACTTGCACAGGTACTCGCTCATAGTCACGTTGCGGATGCGGGACAGGTCCAGGCACGCGTGCACGCTTTCGAGCATGGACGTGATGTGCTCGGACAGCACGGCGGGATCGCCGTCGGCGTTGAAGAACAGCATGGGGTCGGCCACGTGCTGTGCCGAGGGCCATGCCTCCTCGACGATGCCGTGGATCTCCGGAGCACCGGCGGTGAGCGGTCGCACCACTTCGTTGCGCACGTAGCGGCAGCGCGGTTGGAGCTCTCCTGACAGCGGCGACTGGGTTGCGTGCCAGCGCTCGATCCACGTCGGGTAGTCGAGACCAACAGGTCGGTGGATCAGCGACACGGTAAGGACCCCGGGCGAGCGTTGGCCATCGCTCCAGTGCCGTGGACGCGAGTGTGGGGTCGTTCCGTAGTCCTCGTACAGCGACTCCACCACGAGGTAACCCGCCGCCTCGAGGCCGAGGTCGACGACGTGGCGCTCCAGCGACGCGCGGCGATCATAGCTGTCGACCCAGACCGCGACCTCGGCGACATGGGGATCCTCGCCTTGCGGTGTGGGCACCGGTGAGGGGGCCTCGGCCGCCGGTGTGTCGTGGACGTTCACCGTGACGGCGTGAGCGCCGGCGGAGATGAGCGCGGGAGCGGTGTCGGCGAGGAGGCGGTCGCGGAGACGATCACCACGCGCCGCTGACTCGTCGTCCCACAGCAGGTAGACGACCTTTTCCACCGCCGCAGCATACGGTGCCGCCGCCACCGGTCGACGTTGTCGTCACGGGCGCCTACGCCTCGCAGGTGATCACCGCACCGGGCGCGCAGTGGTTGTCATGACAGAGTCACCCGGTTCTCATGTCAGAGTCACCCGGTTCTCATGTCAGAGTCACCCGGTTCTCATGTCAGAGTCACCCGGTTCTCATGTCAGAGTCAGCGGTCGGACTGGTCCCATTCCTCCGACATGATCTGTACCTCCATGAGTGACGCGATCTCCTCGGCGAGCTCCGCACACCGGCACGGCTCCTCGGCGAGGTCGGCCTCGAGCACCAGAGAAACCAACCGGTCCACCACTCGCTGCTGCCCGTGCTCGATGAGACGGGCCGTGAACGGGGACAGCCGCAGCACCATGGGCCGCTCCGCCTCGGCGTGGCGGACGAAGGCCTCGAGCAGCGCCGAGGCGACGTCGCTGAGCCGGACATGGTCGCCCTTGTTGGAGACGGGGCCGAGCTCGTGCGCCATCTCGAGAAGACGGCGGTGGTCCGGGGGGTCGCCGTCCCAGGCGGGCGCCGGTTGGAAGGTCATGGGTGGGGCCTCTTCCCTGGATTGACCGGGAGTCACGGTCAGCATCCTCCGGCCCGTGCCGATCTGCAAGGGGAAATGGCCCAACACTGCCCCACAGGGGCATCCCCGGCACGGGTCCATCCTCCCCGCACGGCGGGGAGGGGCCGGTTGATCACTTCTGTCACGTTGTCAACATCGCCCTGGTAGGAAGGGCGTCGACTGTGCTGAGCAAGGGACTCGGTTTGCGACTGCGAGACCGGGCTTGCTAAGCACTAACCCCATTGTGACTGACGTCGAGATTTCCTCGACGGTTCCGTCAAGCCATCAGACCAGGTGGCATCGACGCGCCGCTCTGGTGGCCGGAACTGTCGTCACAGTGCTCTCCTGCGTCCTGAGCGGCTCGCCTCACCCTGCCGCAGCCGACACCTTGTCGAGCGCCGAGGCCCAGGCGGCGCTGATCACCTCGCAGCTGACGATCGACCAGCAAAAGCTCGACACCACGTCCGAGCAGTACGACGCGGCGCAACAAGAGCTGCAACAGGTCGGGCAGCAGATCTCTCAGATCGAAGCCGGCGTGGCGCGGGATCGGGCCCAGGTCGGGTCGGACACGGCGAACCTTCGCCAAGAAGCTGTGGACTCCTACATGTCGGGCACCACCGACAGCGATCTGCAGCCGCTGTTCAGCTCGGGGGGCGAGCAGGCAAGTGTCGCCGGCGAGTACCAGTCGGTGGCGAGCGGCGACATCTCGGGCGCCATCGACGCCCTGAACGTGGCCCAAACCCATTGGCCACGCAGCAGAGTCAGCTTCAGTCGGCGCAGGACCAGGACCAGGTGGCGCTGGACCAGGCGAACTCGGCCCGGGAGTCGGCGCAGTCGACGGTGACCGACCAAGAGGCCACCTTGTCTCAGGTGAAGGGCCAGATCGCCACCCTGGTCGCCCAGCGCCAAGCCGCCCAGCTCGCCGCCTCCCACGCCGCTTTCCTCGCCCGGGTGGCCGCCTCCCCCGCCTCCATCGGGTCCCGGGGCGGCCACCACGGTTCCACCTCGCCCAACGCCACTCTCCCCGATCTCCCCGCGGCAGGGGGGGCCGCCACCGCCATTGCCGCCGCAGAGAGTCAACTGGGCGTGCCCTACGTGTGGGGCGCCGAGAGCCCCGGCTCGGGATTCGACTGTTCGGGCCTCATCCAGTGGTCGTGGCGCCAGGCCGGTGTGGACCTGCCCCGTACCGCAGCCGCCCAGTACGACGCCATCGCCCACGTCCCGCTGTCCGACCTCCAGCCTGGTGACCTTCTCTTCTGGGGATCGGGGGGCATCAGCCACGTGGGCATGTACGTCGGTGGCGGCGACGTCATCAACGCGCCCGAGACCGGTGAGGTGGTGCGCATCCAGGCCATCTGGAACGACGGGCTCGTGGGAGCCGGGCGCCCCTGACCCGCGCCGATGACCCGGGCCGGGACCCGGCGCCGCGTCTGCGACCTGGGACACCCGTCCATAGACCCCCTAGGCTCGGCCCTCCGGCATTCACGACGGTGTGAAAGGAAAACCGCCATGGAGATGGAGTATCGCCGACTGGGTCGCTCGGGGATCAAAGTGAGCGTCTTGTCGTTCGGGTCGTGGGTCACCTTCGGGCCCCAGCTCGACGAGGGACTGGCCTCGGACTGCCTGGCCGCGGCCAGGGAGGCGGGCGTCAACTTCTTCGACAACGCCGAGTCGTACTCGGGGGGCGAGTCCGAGCGGATCATGGGCAAGGCCCTCGCCCGCCTGGGTTGGCCCCGCCACAGCTATGTCGTGTCCACCAAGGTGTTCTGGGGCATCCACGACGAAGTGAACATGCGCAACACCTTGAACCGCAAGTACCTCCTCCAAGCCGTCGAGGGGTCATTGGAGCGTTTCGACCTCGGCTTCGTGGACCTGCTGTTCTGCCATCGCGCCGACCCCGAGACCTCCATCGAGGAGACGGTGTGGGCCATGTCGGACATCGTGAGCTCGGGCCGCGCCCTGTACTGGGGCACCTCGGAGTGGGCTGCCGACGAGATCCGCGCCGCCTGGGAGATCGCCGAGCGCCACCACCTGCACAAGCCCGTGATGGAGCAACCGCAGTACAACATGCTCGAGCGGACCAAGGTGGAGACCGAGTACGCGCGCCTCTACGACGAAATTGGTCTCGGCCTCACCACGTGGAGCCCCCTGGCGTCGGGGCTGCTCACCGGCAAGTACATCGACGGCATCCCCGACGGGAGCCGGGCGGCGCTGCCCGGCTACGAGTGGCTCCAGGGCATGCTCACCGATGCCAGACGCAATAAGAAGGTGAAGGCGTTCAAGGAAATCGCCGACCAACTGGGCTGCACCTTGGCTCAGCTGGCCTTGGCGTGGTGCGCCAAGAACCCCCACGTGTCGACGGTGATCACCGGGGCGAGCCGGGTCGAGCAGGTGCACGAGAACATGAAGGCGCTCGACGTCATCCCCCTCCTCGATGACGACGTCCTGAAGCGCATCGACGAGATCACCTACTTCTTACGCTGAGCCTGCCCGAGCCACCACTCCACCGGTGCGCTCACAGTTTGGAAGAGATGAGCGCGGCGAGGGCCTGGGCGCCGGCACCTCCGATGGGGAGATGGGTGCCGTCGGAGTAGAACCACTCGGGGTTCTGTGCCGCCAGGCCCTCCCAGTCGGCCAGCACCGCCGTGGGGTACCGCGACACGCCGCTGGCAAGCACGGCGTTGACCTGGTCCTGCCAGGCCCGGTCGACATGCACGGTGACGAAGACGACACGAGAAGCGCCCTTCAGGACCGACATCATGGCGTCGAAGTCCTCGTCCGTGATAGGCCCGTTCGTCCCCAGGGCCACTACCACGACCGCGGGTGGCGAGGGGCCCGCCATGACCTGGCGCATGATGGTCTCGCCGTCGGACCACTGTCGACTGACCGCCGCGTCCACATCCATGTTCGTGACGCATACCTGCAGCGGTTGCTGGGCGTCGAGCATGACCGAGTCGCCCACGGCATAGACACCGCCGGGAACAGTCATCGGGGTGCACGGTGTGGGGCTGGACGGAACGGTGGAGACCTCCGAAGGCTGAGTCGTCGTGGATGGCAGCGTCGTCGCCACCGTGGTAGTGGCGACCCGCGGGGCGATCGCTCCGGCGCGGTGGCCTCCGCCGAGCCCGAGCCATACCCCCAGGGCGGCCGCCGTCGCCGCCACGGCGACAACGACTGCGGTCACCGCCACCCACCTGGCGCCCCGGCGGACGCGATCCCGAGGGGTCGCGGCCGGAACCTCGGGCGTGCGCCGGTCTGTGGGGGTGGGGGGGCGTCGATCGGTGCATCGGTCGGGGGGAACTCGGAAGCGAGGAAGACCAATTCCTTGCGGTCTGCTCCCGGCGCTGTGTTTCCCGAGGCTACCGGTCCGCCGACCGGCACGCGACGACCTGGGTCTCGGGAGCCACGTTCGGTGCTCCGTTCACTTCGTCGAAGCGCAGCGCGAGCGCGACGGTCGTCGTCAAGGTTTGGGCGGCCTCACCGAGCCACCACAGTGCACGTGAAAGTGCCAGCCGTCGTGAACGACCAGGCACGCTTTTCCAAAGCCATGGACGTAATCGACGCCATCGCTTGCGCTGATGAACACCACCAGCACGATGACGAGCACCAGGGCCACGGTGCCGAGAACGTAGAGGGAGAGCCGTACCCGGCGCCTCGCTGCTCGGTGATCCGAGGCGGGTCCTGACTGCCTTCGAGCGTGGCGAGGGGCTCCCGGCGGCGGGGGCACGTAGTCGGGGGCTGCGGACAATCCGTCCCAGCCTGACTCTTGGGTCGATTCGCTCATAGGGCTGCGGCTTACGCTAACTGGCTCGTGCTGAATCCTTACGGGAGGGTTGCATTCGTCCGTTATCGAACGTATGTTCCCCTCCATGGACCGGCTGTCGGAGCTCGAATCCCTGCGGCGATCGATTGCCATGCTCAACCCCAGGGCGTCGGCCCTGGACCGCGAAGAGGCTATAGCCCTTCTGGCCGAGCTTCAGGATGTCGAGCGCCGACTCAGAGCGTTGCGGCGCGGATTGCGGGAGCTGCTTGCGGCCGATGATTCCTGAAGGCGTGACGATCACCCCGATGAACTGAGCCGCCGAGCCCGCCAGGTGGACCGTGGCTCGCTACTCCTTGTACCCGGCCGCCCGGAAGGCGGTCAGAGCACAGAAGAACTGACGGGTTGCACTCGCTTGTTGCAGGTCGGCAAGCCACTTCTGGGCTTCTCGTTCGGTAACCAGCCCAGCGGCTGTCGCACTCGAGGCCGCCGCGCCCAGTCCGAATGCACGCTTCGAATGTTCGAATTCTGTGTGGATCACGACACCGGCGGCAAGAGTGACGTCGGCGAATCCATTCGCAGTCAGGAGCCCCCGCAGACTCCGACCAATCCTGGGGTGCCGGTGGCGCTTCATGTGATTGCGCCAGATCACGGCGCTGACAGCCGGATCTGAACCTTCGATTATCAGGGTCTCCCAGTCGGGCTCGACCAGGGCTACCCTGCCGCCGCCCTTCAATATCCGCGTGATCTCCCTCATGACCTGGCCTGGGTCAGACACGTGTTGCAAGATCCGCTCGGCTCGGCACCCGTCGAAACTCGCCGACTCGAAGGGGAGCCAGTGAGCATCGCTCACCTGAAAGGACACCTGCGGCACCTGACGATGGCGTTTCGTCGCCTCGGCAATCATGGCTTGCGAAGAGTCCAGTCCAATGGCTTCGCCGGTCGGACCAACCAGGGCCGCCATGGCGACGACGTCGTCGCCCGTTCCACACCCGATATCGAGCGCCCGATGACCTCGCCCGAGGTGAAGCTGCTGCAAGCTCCACTCTTTTGATTGTGCGATGACAGGCTGTCGACGGGCGCCGTCGAGATACTCGATGAAGTAGTCGGGCCCTCCAGAAGCATCGACGTCACTAAATCCAGTCCTGTCGCTTCCCGTTGTCGCCACGATGATCGAGGCTACTGAGCCGCTTATCCATTTTCCACGAGCTCTTCGCGCCAAGCCCACACGGTGCGCCGCGACAGCAGGCAGATCCGACATGCGCCATCATTGTGGGCAGCCGGTGAAGACCTTCTTGGCCGCAGCGGTACAGATTTGAATCGGGACTGGACGTGACCACACCAGACAGACCTGGAGGGGTGTCAGGGGGAGCAAAGTGCCCGCATTGTCATAATCCCCTTCGCGACAATCTCCGACAGGAGCAGGTCACTCCTATAGGAATCAACGCGCCTGGGCCCCAGCCGATCTTTACTCTCACGTTCTGCGACACCTGTGGATGGACGCTCCACGTCGCTCCCGTCGAGATCGGGTTTCCGAACAGCGCCACCTTTCGCGGTGGCATCGCCTCTCTGGAGGTGGCGGACCCACAGGACGAGCACACGCAAGAGGGCCACTTCCAGCTTCGGTGTCAGCGAACTGATCACCCAAATCCGATCGCTCGGCTTCACCCCGTTCATCTGGATCGAGATGATCAATAGCCTGGGCGCCGTCGGAGGAGCCAAGAAGCTCCTCGCCGATCATCAGGAGCTCGTCGTTACCCCGTGGCTCGTCAAGCGAGGCCGACCCGAGCTCACCATGGAGCACGAGATCGGCCAGAGGGCATGGGGCGACCTGTTCACCGATGACGAACGAGCCGAGGCGGCCGGACGCCTCGCACGCGCTGAGGGGAGCCCTCCCGAATCGCCGGCACCGAAATGGCCCCCAAGGCCGTAACTCAAGCGTGAGCGCGTCAACGCCGAATGTCCAGTATCGGGGGTGAGTGCGCCACCGGACCAGGGTGGACCCGCCGGCGTCCTGCCCCCCTGCTTTCCCCTTTGTCAAGCGGTATGACAGCGCACCGCTAGGCAGGTACGCGACTCCATTGGCATGTGTCGTCAGGGCCTGAGACGCGGCTTAGGCCCGCGTTCTTGGCGAGAACGAAGGCGACCGACTCAGACCCCACCAAGCGCTCGGATTCGCCGTCGACGTAAGTCACCTCGATGTGGTGGCGCCGCTCGTCCCAGACCACATTGGCGATGTCACGGTCAGCCATGTGCCCTCCATCGACTTGTAGGGTCCCAATCTGTCGCTAGCAGGGCACGCTGACCCGTAACTCTGGATCATTTCGGCGAACCCGGAGATCCCGACCCCGGAACCGGACCGATCTTTACCTTGGCATTGCCACAAGAACGTCACCGCATTTCGAGCTGATCTCAGTGTTGATCGGTCGAAAGGTCGATGAGAAGCGGGTAATCACCTGGGCCTCTTCAATCTCCGAGACGAGCCGAGTCGACCGCCCGCCATCCGCGGCGCAACGAGGAACTGCTCGATGTGGGCAGCTTGGATGTCACCGACCTCGACGATCCCCTCATGGCGACGAACCTCATGAACTGGCCCACTGCCTCGCCGCACGTCTCCAGAGTGCGCGGAGACTTGTTCTCGGCTCGCAGGTGCCAAAACCAGGACCCGATGAGTCGCTCGAACCCGCCTAAACTCTCCACCGTGAGTGCCATCCACCCTTGCCGAAAAAGTCGCGCTCTCGGAGCATTGTGCTCCCGCAACTCACCGAGGGGAACGGTACTTTCGCACCACCGCTAGATATTGCGGGGACGTAGCTCAGTTGGCAGAGCACCTGCTTTGCAAGCAGGGGGTCGTGGGTTCGAGTCCCATCGTCTCCACCGACCGAAATCCCTGGGAATGTGCAACTGACGGTCTCCGCTTACACGCGGGCCGTGGTCTTTTGCTTGAGCCGTTCGTAGGGTGTTTGGCCGTCTAGGCCGCCGTGGGGGCGATGGTAGTTGTAGTAGTCCTCCCACTCCTGGAGCTTGTTGTTGAAGATCTGGGCATCGTCGATGACCGCCCCGTCTAAGAGCCGGTAGAACTCCTCGGCGTCGATGCGGTGGGACCTCTCAACCTTGCCGTTGAGACGGGGCGTCCGGGGCTTGATGTACTTGTGACCGACCCCCTTGTCGAGCACGTGGTAGTGGAACGAAGAGCCGAATTCGGACCCGTTGTCGGTCTGGATGACCTGGACGATAAAGGGGAGCTTCTCGAGGACGTAGTCGACGAACTGGATGGCCGTCTTCTGGTTGTTGTGGGGATAGATCCGCAGCACCCGCAGCCGAGTGCAGTCGTCGATGGCGGTGTATTGGTAGTACTTCTTGCGGGGCGCTCCCTTGATCGGTTCGATGAACTTCACGTCGATCTGTACCTGATGACCAGGGAGTTGCTTCTCGTAGCGTTGCCAGCGCTTGTCGAGCCGCTTGTAGCGCTGAGACGTGGGGAGCCGGCTCAAGTCGAGCCTCTTGAGGATCCGCCAGATCCCCGACTTGGAGATCTCCACGTCGTGGTAGCGCTTGAGATACATGGCGATCTTGCCCGGCCCGAAGTGGTAGTTCTTGCGCAGGTAGATGATCTTGCCCACCACGTCGACGTGGGTGGCGTTGGGACTCACCTTGGGGCGCGTTGAGCGGGGTCTGAGACCCTCCACGCCGAGCTCCTCGAAGCGGCGCTTCCAGGAGTAGAAGGTCTGGCGGGTGATCCCGTAGTAGCGGCAGGTCATGGCCACATTGCCGGTGACTTCCTCAGCGTGGCTGAAGATCGCCAGGCGCCGCTGCACCTCGCGATCGATTTCCTTTTCGGTCATCCGATCTCCGTAGGTTCTGGAGACCCGGAGTGTCAAGAGACTCCGTCAGTTTTAGAAATCTCTGCTCGTTGTGAGAGTTTGGTAAATCTGTTTCACAGCGTGATACCGGACACCTTCGGTTCGGCTCTTGCCGGCAACACGCCGAGCGATAGTCGGTGCGATCCCGCGCACCTCACTTCGCGGGGCCAGGCGATGGCCCCGGGTGCAACGCCGAGGCTCCTTCCGGCCCGCGCACCTCAACTACCGGATCTCCGCGATCGTCGAACTCTGTCCGCAGGGCCCGTGACATCACGGCGTGCTGAAAGTACAAGGAGGTGATATAGGTCAACTCGAGGATCTCCTCATCGCTCAGCCGGTCCTGGAGCGCGCCGAACAGAACGTCGGGGACACGGCCATGCCCATAGACGAGGCAGTCGGTGTAGGCGAGGACGAGCCGTTCCGTCTCGTCGTAGCAGGATGCCACCGGCCAGGTGGGGATCGACTGGATCTTCTCCTCGGCAACACCGAGGTCTCGCAATGATTTGCAGTGCTGGGAGAAGACGAACTGGCTCCCTGCGGCCCATCCGGCGCGGATCTGGCCCAGCTCGCGCAGGATCGGATCCAGTCGTCGTTTCGGACTCTGGTACAGCGCAAAGCCTGCAACGGCATGCTCGAGGACATCGGGGACGAGGGCGAAGACGGTCCACCAATCACCAGGCGAGCCTGTCCACGTGCCCGGCTGCCCAACCGGATCCCGACCCTCGAAGAGGAAGTCGTACATTGTCGTGACGATGGGCGCCCCCGCCTCTGCTCTGGGCACCTGACGGAGTCGGGGCACCGTTCGCCCGCTCAGGCGTCGACTCGGTTGACGACCGTTTCGGGGTCGTGCGCCACATCACCTTCATCGAGAACCCGGGTCCAGCAGGCGAACTCGAGAAGGATTCCGTCAGGGTCTTGGAAGTAGACGGACCGTACGAACACTCCCGGATGCATGGTGTCGCTGATGCCGAACTCGCTGTCATCGTGATTGGCAACCTCAGTGCAGTCGACCCCGGCAGCAAGGAGGCGGTCCCGGTACTCGTCGATTCTTTCCGGCGCGACGGTGAAGGCCACGTGGTTCATCGAGCCTACGGCGCTGGTGAGATCACCTTGGTCGGGGCGAGCAGCCGGTGCCGATATTCCGGGGACCCCGTCGGGGGCCCTGGGGAACCAGAAGAAGGCGAGGCAGTCGCCTCCCCCACAATCGAAGAAGAAGTGCTGACCCATGCCCTCTGGCAACTCGATCGTCTTGACCAGCGGCATCCCCAGCACCTTTGAATAAAAGTCGACCGTGCGACCCATATCACGGCAGACGAGGGCCAAATGGTGGACACCCCGGAACTCGAATGGCTTGTGATCCCCCATGCGACAAACTCCAGTGTGAAGACGTTGGTTATAGCCTAGATCCGACGTAGAGGGTCATCCGGATCGCTGAAGGGAACCGTGGGATCGGACCCGCCAGGCGTCTCGGGTCCGATCGATGGCGTGTGGATCGCCGCCACTCACCGGCCGAGGCAATGCAAACCGGCACCACCTTGGAGTGGACTGGAACGGCATTTGGCGCTGAATGGCGGGCGTCGCCGCTCATCGCACCTCCGCAACCATGACCCCACAAGACCGTCTTCAGAGGCAGGAGTGATCTGACCAAGTTAGGGTCGCGAGATGGGGCGCGAGGTGGTTACCGGGTACTGCTGGCCGCAGTCGGCATCTTCGGGCGAGCAGATTGGTTTGCACATGTCGTCGTCCGCGGGGCGGCCGGTGCGAGTCGAGGTGGCGCGGGTCGGCGTGCGGCGAGAGGTCGTGTTCAATTCTGACGCCGTCGCGGCCGACGAGCATGATACGCCGAAGGACGCTTCCTCGACGGGGTGCGGTTGGCCAGTCGCTCTTACGATAGACGTCGACCCGACATGGCGGTCGGGCTACTACGAAGTGGCCATGGAGATCGACGTTGGCGAGAAGGTGCGGCGCGACTACGCATTCTTCGTCGTGCGTCCGTCTTCTGGCGGGCGCATCGTGGTCGCGCTGACGACGAATACATGGCACGCCTACAACGATTTCGGCGGACCGAACCTGTACACCGGCGGTACCCACGTTGCCATGCAACGGCCCATGTCAGCGGGCTACCTCTACAAGCCGCCGGGTAAGGGCCGCCGCGTCACCGGGACGGGTGCGCCCGATCCGCAGAATGCGGCGCACGTCGGATATATCCAGATCAACCATCTGTCGGGCTATGCCGGGTCGGCGGGTTGGCCCGACTGGGAGCTGCCGTTCATCGAGTGGGCCGAACGCGAGGGATTCGAGATTGGCGTGTGCACGAATGCTGATCTCGAAGAACACCCCGAGGTGTTGGAGAACGCCAGGCTGTATCTCTCCGTCGGCCACGACGAGTACTGGTCTCGCGGAATGCGCGACACCGTCGAATCATTCATCGCGAGCGGCGGGAATGCTGCGTTCTTCTCGGGCAACACGTCGTTGTGGCAGGTGCGCATCGAGGGTGCCGATCACGATGTAATGGTCGGGTACAAAGGCTTCTTCAAGAGAGACCCGCTTATGAGAACCGACCGCGAAGCGGAGGTAACGACGTTCTGGTCCGACGTAGTGGTTGGTCGTCCGGAGAACTCGATGACCGGTGTCACGTTTACCCGCGGGGGCTATCACCGCATAGGACGCAATGTGGCCGCTGGTCTCGGTGGTTACACCGTGCACCGTGCCGGCCACTGGATCTTCGACGGGACTGGGCTTGGCTACGGCGACGTGCTCGGCTCCGGCGCGACCGTCGTCGGTTACGAGTGCGACGGATGCGCGTTCACTTACCGCGACGGGCTGCCGTATGCGACCGGCGCGGACGGCACGCCATCGACTTTCGAGATCCTCGGAACGTGCCCTACGCAGCACTTCACACGCGAGACGGCGCCACGTCCACCCAAGCAGGGCGAGCCGAGCGAGTTGGAGTACATCGCGTCACGCGTATTCGGGACGCGTGACCCCGAAGCCATGGACCGCATCCGTCACGGCCACGCAGTGCTGGGTACGTACACGAACGAGGCGGGTGCAACAGTGATCACGTCGGGGTCGACCGATTGGGCTCACGGACTGGCGGAGCGAGACCCCCAGATCGAACAGATCACCCGCAACGTACTTACGAGGTTGGGGTAGAGCGAATACCGTGGGTTTCCGCCTTCGTTTAAGATATTCCCCGCGGGTCCGAGACGGAAGGCTGTGATCGGTGCCGACGCGACGCGACGTGTTGAAGGGCAGCGGGGGCGCCCTTCTGGCCGGGCTGGCAGGTCCGTCGATTGGTGTCAATGCGGCTGGGGCCACAACGGCGGCGGGTGAGGCCGGAGCCTCTGCGTCCGCGGCCGGACAACCAGCCCCATCCACACCCGCGTTCCGACCTGGTGGAGCAGGCCCCCTCTATTGGAGCACTTACGGCTACGAGTTCACCAAGAACACCCTCATACCCGAGACTGTGTGGAAGGCCAACGTCGACTGGGTGGCCGCGACCTTTCGTGACTACGGCTACACGATGGTGTGCACGGACGGCTGGATCGACAACACCCAACGGATTACCCCCAACGGCTACATCGTGAGCCAGGCCGACAACTGGGTGCACGACTGGGCCTGGTGGGCCAACTACCTGAAGACCAAGGGCCTCGAGCTCGGTGTCTACTACAACCCCTTATGGGCCACCCGCTCCGCGGTCACAAACCCGTCTGTGACCGTCATCGGCCGGCCTGACGTCAGGGTGGCTGACATCGTCAACCCGGGCGACTACTTCGACGGAGGCGGTCTCCTGCAGTGGGTGGACACCACCCGCGACGGGGCCGAAGAGTACGTGAAGGGCTACGTCGCGTACTTCCGCCAACTCGGTGCCGTGTTCCTCCGCATCGACTTTCTGGCCTGGTACGAGGTGGGGTTCGACCAGAGCGCGGGCACGGTGGGGGTGGCCCACGGCCGAGACTCCTATCTGCTGGCACTGGAGTGGATGCGCGAGGCGGCGGGAGACATGCAGCTGAGCCTCGTCATGCCCAATCTGTTCGACCACGGGTCCGGGGAACGTCAATACGGCGACCTGGTCAGGATCGACAACGACGCCAGCTTCGGTGGCTGGTTCCATTTGAGTGACAGCCGCCAGACCTGGCAGCCCGAGTGGTCCCAGTGGGACAACCCATTCCTAGGGTTCACCGGATTCGCCGACATCTCCGGGCGGGGTCAGATGATCCTCGATGGCGACCCGTTGATCATGCAATCGTTCGCCAACGACCGAGAGCGTCAGAGTGCGATCAATCTCTTCACCATGGCCGGAGCCCCGATCGCGATCACCGACCGCGTCGACACGATCGGGAAGAGCGCCCACATCTTCCAGAACCCCGAGGTGCTGGCCCTGCGAAGGGCTGGAGTGGTCGGCAAACCCGTCTTCAGCAGCAGCCACGGATTCGAGTACGACCCCTCGAGCCGGGACCCCGAGCGCTGGATCGGCCAACTGCCCGACGGCAGCTGGGCAGTGGCCTTGTTCAACCGGAAAGACGGCCCGGGCACCCGAACCAAGTCAATCAACTTCGCCGCCGTCCTCGGCTTCACCGGTCCGGCAGCAGTGCGCGACCTTTGGGCCCACAAGAACCTGGGCTCCATGACCAGCTACAAGGTGACCTTGGCGCCCCACGCCTCGGTCCTCTTATCGGTGGTACCGCCAGGTCCACCGCAGTTTCAGGCCGAGGTCGGGGCCTGGGCAGGATCGGCCCGATTCGAGAAAACCTTTGGCGGCCATAAAGGCATGGGCTACGTCACCGGTCTCGATACGGAGGGGAGCAGTGTGGCGGTGGCCATCTCGGTGCAAAGTGCCGGCAGTCGCCAACTCCTGTGTCGCGCAGCCAACTCCACCGGCGGCCCCTCGAAGCTGACCGTAAGTGCGCTCGACCCCGCGACCGGCAACCTCCATGGCACGGCCACGCTCGAGGTGGCGAGTACGCCAGCCTGGACCTCGTGGCAGACCGTGCCGGTCACGCTGACCATGGCGGCCGGCACGAACCTTGTGGTGTGCAGCGCCGAGGCGTCAGATCAGGGTGCGGTCAATCTCGACTACCTCGCCCTGTCCTGAGGCCTGCCTGGTCGGCCCTCGGACTCCGACCGAGTCCAAAGCCGACCGCTTGGCCCCATGATCTTCAATCTCCGCGACCACGAGAAAGGGTCTTCCCAAGCGCCTTTGAGGCGCGTTTGTGACGCCCATTGCAGATTGGCCGTAACTCCTACTCCGGGGCCGGCAAGGGCGGCTTGCCCGCCCGAAGGGTCGCCGGCCGAAGGGGCGCGATCACGGGGATCGGGTGGCGACGGGGTCCCGACCACAATGCCGGCGGAGCGTCGACGGCGCGGGCGATGGCGTAGGCGGCCGCCTCGTAGTTGACCCGCCAACCCACGAAGTCGAGCCACGCCTCTTCGCTCGAGCGTTCGAGGGGAAAGTCCACTCTGGCCAAGCGATCGATGGCGTCGACGAACTCCTCGTAGGTGAGGGAGATGCCGTCGTTGGGATCGGCCTCGTCGGGAATGGCGAAGCCACGGGCCCGGGCGATGGCCGCCAAGCAGGTGAAGCCGCCGCGCAGGCATAGCCGGGCGGATATCGCACGAGGAGCGTCGGGCAACAGCGACAAGATAGAGCGCGGCGGCATCGAGCACGGCGAGTTGTGCAGTCACCCATGACGAGAGCGGTCGCGGGGAGCGGAAGTTGACGAGGGTCAGATAGGTGGTGTGGCTCTCGGCCACGTCAGCCGACCAGCGTTCCCACTCCTCAAACAACTCGGGCAGCTCTCCCACGGCCGAGACGCCGGTGCCCAACCCGTAGTGGGTGCGGGCCAGCAGTTCCGGACCCCAAGAAGGCACCCCGGCTCGGGAGTCCAGCAACGTCACGAGCGCTTCGCGCCGGTTGAAGGCGGCGTAGAGCGTGGGGAGGTAGCCGATCTGCAGGGCCACCGTGCCCAGACCGAAGAGGGCGGCGAGGGAGTCCAATGCTGCCACGGGGCTGCGAGCGCGGTCGCCAGGTATCCCAGCGTGCACAGCGCGGACCCGGCCTGCTCAAAGCCGCCGGCCAGCCCCGCGCTGCCCACGAACGGCCACAGCAGCAGCCCGAAGCCGACCTCGAAGGCCGCCAGCCACGCGACGATCTGCAGGATGAGTTGAATCGGAGCCTGGGCGGCCAGAATCCGATCGCGGGGTTCGTAGGAGTCGAAGTGGTCGGCGACGAAATGGAAGGTCGCATCGACGGCGATGGCGACGGCTCGGGCGAGCCGGCTGCGGATCCGGCGGGGGACGACGACCGTGCCGATCACGCTCCATCCGGTGGCGAGAATCAGGAACGCACCAACCGCCGCCGCCAGGTCACGGCCGACAACCATGCCTCAGCATCCCATGAATCGGCGGAGTGGTGACCAGATCATGTGCGCCCGGCCTCTGCGACGCGGCGAGGCTGGGCTGGACATCTGGCGTTGGCAGGCTTCGAGGCCTCCGAACAGGGAGGGATGCCTGTCGGCTCAGCCTATGAAGTCTGCGACCGCTGCTGCCCGTTGGAGGGCGACGAAAGATCTTGTAATGGGTGAGTCCCCGGCGGGATGCCAGCCGCCTCTTGGCGGCAAACAAGCCGTAGATCCCGTCGGCAGGTGCCGGGGAGAGAACATCGTTCTGCTTCCGGTTGGCGCGTTCCGAACGCTGTCCGTTGTGGGAGCAGAAACCGTCTTGGGACGCGAGCAAACTGATTGCGAGGGAGCACGCGCCACATTCGGCTCCAGTCGGTTTTTACGGGTCGAACTGAAGCTCAATTTCCCTCGATCTCCGGCCGCCGCAGGAGAGAACACCTGCGGGCACACCGTGGGATCACCCTGGTGGGCCACGCCCCCGACCTGCTATCTCTTCCAGAAGCGCCCAGCCACGGCGGTGCACGTCATCTCTCCGCCGCGAGACCGCGACCGAAGCACGGAGCAATCATGAGAACAATGAAGCAACCAAAGCAGTCAAGACCGAAGTTGCATCATGGCGTCGGCACGATGCTCGCCGCCACCGTGATCACCACCGGATGCGTCGTACTCTTGGCTTCGGGCATCGCGGCGAGCGCTACACTCCGGACGACAGCGCAGCCAGCTTTTCGGGTAACGAACTTGTACCACCGGACGATCGCGGTGACTAGGTTCGGGACTCCGGTAGCCGATAGCCAGTCGTCGAACTGGTCGGGGTACAACAAGGGTGTCTTGGACACCGACACCCTCACGAGCTCGATCAGCGCGCAGTGGGTTGTGCCGACAGCCACCCAGCACACCGCGGGCGAAGCGGAGGACTCGGCGACGTGGATCGGCATTGGAGGGGGCTGTCTCCAGTCCAGCTGCAGCGTGACGGACGACACGCTCATCCAAGCCGGTACCGAGCAAGACGTCTCTTCATCCGGGCAGGCCAGCTACGACGCCTGGTACGAGATAATCCCCGTCCCTGAGATCGCGTCGACCATCGCGGTCAATCCCGGCGACGTCATCGACTGCTCGATCAGCCAGGTCGTGCCGGGGGTCTGGACCATCTCGCTGAACGACACCACGGACGGACAGGGCTTCAGCCAGACGGTGCCCTATCCCTCGGACGAGTCCACCGCCGAGTGGATCGAGGAAACGCCGACCGAGATCGGGACCTCGGGTACGGGTCTTGCCGCACTCCCGAACCTCACCACGGTGAAATTCACGCAGGCCACCGTGAACGGAGCCAGCGCAGCGCTCGTACCAGACGAGGCGCTCCAGCTCATCGACTCAGCCGGCAACCCCATCGCCACGCCCTCGGCGCCCATCGGGGGTAATGGTTTCAACGACTGCGCCTGGGCCACGAGCTGCGCTGCATGATCTGTTGGCGGGTGACGTCCGCGATCTCGAAGTGATTCCCAACGAGGCGGTGATAGTAGAGCGTCGTGCCGCTGGCGCTTATCGAAGGGGCCTCGGCGAATCCGGTGATGGCTGACACGCGCTGCACCTGACCGAAGGGCTGACTCAGGCTGCTGCGCACGGCCCGGTAGATGGCAGGAACTCCCCCCGAGGCGCCCGCTCTGGTGAAGAAGAGCTCCAGCCCGTTGGTGGAGACGGACGCCGCGTAGGTAAGCATGGCGGGGTTGTTGACGGCACGAAGGATGTTTGGGCCCTCAGGATCAGCGATGAAGCCGCTTCCGACCTTGCGGAAGATGGCAAGACTGGCGCTTTGGGGAGCAGTCCCTCCGTCGAATCGGCCCACGCTGACGTAGAGGGTTCTGCCATCGGCGCTCACCTCGACGTCGAAATCCACGATTCCCGGCGTCCGAGGGGACACCCCCGAGACGAGATGCACCTGGGTGACCCTCCCTGACACGAAGCGCCCCGTGTAGATGGTCGAGAGTGTCTGGGTGTAGCTACGTGTCGAAACGAAGTACAGCTGTCCGTCCCGGTCCATGCTCGGCGTCCCCGAAAGAGCGTCGGGCTCGTTGACACCTTGAATCTGGCCCCGATACACGAATGTCTGGTCGTTGATCCGTGAGGCGAACTGAAGCGAGGCGATATGGGGCGGTACGTTCGACGTGTTGAACAGGAGATACGCACCGTGGCGCGAGATGAACGGCTCCATTGCGTCTCCCGAGTACCCCTGGATCGTGACGGCGCGGGGGTCGACAAAGGCGCGATACATGTTTGGTGCCTGTGACCCGGTCACGGGTCTTGCCCAGGCCACAGCGCCCGAGATGGACATCCCCAGGGCAGCCACGACGAGGCACACCATGCTCTGAGACATCCCCTTGCTATACCGCAGCACTCTCAGGGCGCCCTCATGATCACGATCCGCCTGATCGACGTCGAGAAAGAGGCCAGCGCATTGCACCCACTGCGCGAGCCTGCGGAAGCGGAAGCGGCCACCCACGTCAGGTGGGACCCGACGCGGTAGCAAGAGGAAGACGCTCGTCGGGGGCTTGGTCCTTCCACAACTCGCGGATCCAGCGGTGGTCGGGGTCGTCGCAGAATGCCATCGTGCGGTCCGGGGCTGGGCCGGCAAGCACGTTCAAGTAGTAGAGGTCGTAGCCGGGAGCGGTCATCGAGGGCCCGTGGTAGCCGCGGGGAATCAGGATCACGTCGCCTTGGTGAACCTCTTCGCACAGGTCGATCTCTCCGTCCGACGTGTAGAGGCGGTGCATGGCAAATCCTCGGCCCATCTCCCTGGCGCCTGCGGTGATGGTCTTCGCCATCTCGAAGTAGTAGATCTCTTCGAGCACGGCCTCACCGGGTCGCAGCTCGTCGTGCTTGTGAGGTGGGTAGCTCGACCAATTTCCCGCCGGCGTGATGCATTCCACGGCGACGAGCTTGTCGGCCGGAAAAGTGGTCGGGTCGCACAGGTTGTTCAGCTGTCGCGTCGCCCGTCCACAACCGCGTAGCTCCACGGGGATGGCATCGGCGGGCCCGTAAGCCGGTTCGAGGCGGTGCGTGGCCTGGGCGCTCGGCAGGGCGAAGCGGCCCCCGCCGGTGCTGGAGAGGAGCACCTCGGCGTCGATCGGAACGTAGGCGAAGTCCGTAACTCGACTGAAGACGTCCCTGCGGCCCATCAGCTCGAAGCGCCGCCCTTCACACTCCACGACGCACGACCCCGCCAGAGGCAGGACCACCATCTCATCGGACCCTGTGGAGATCGATCGCGCTTCGCCCGCCGCGAGCTCGACGATCCTGAGCCCGGCGTAGGCCCATCCGGCCGAATGTGGTGTGACGACGACCTTGTCGAGCCCGTCAGCGGACTTCCCGTACGGAAAGTGCAATGGATGGCTCATCGGCTCAGCTTAGGTACGCCTGACCGGGCCCTTCTTCCCCCGCCCCGGCACCCCGGGTGGAATAGACAGGCACGCCGGCTTAGTACGAATAGTTGACTATCAAGATCTTTGTCCGTAAATTGCGGCCCGTGAGCGAACCAGCCCACTGGTACGACGCATGGCCGACCCCGGCGCTCCTGCGTCTGGCGCGAAACACGTATCGCTCTGCGATCCGAGCCGCGCTCGTCGAAGCGGGGTGCGACGACGTTCCACGGAATAGCGCCTACGTGATCGGCGGGATGGCCCGTACCGGGGCGCCGCTCGGCGAGCTCATCAAGCAGATGGGGGTATCCAAGCAAGCAGGCGGGCAGCTCGTCGACACCTTGGTCACTCGGGGCTACCTCGAACGCACGGTGGACGAGCAAGACCGTCGGCGTCTGAGGATCACCCTGACCGCACGCGGGCAACATGCAGCCGCTGTCGTCAGGTCGGCGGTCGATCACGTCGACGCCCAACTCGTGCGGCGGGTGGGGGCCGAACATGTCGCACACACCCTGGCGACACTGGCAGCGCTTGTCGAAGGCGAGTTCGACAACGACGGACATGACCATAGCCCGCGCGCTGGCGAAGTGAGCTGAGCCCGTCCGAACGAGGGGGCACCCACACCGTCATGGTGACTACACACGAAGCCGGCGTAAGGCCCGATCTCAGCGCTCCGGATCACCCGAGGCTACGTGGCATGGCGATCTGGCGATCCCCCGAAGGCCAGCCGCGCTGGGCCCGCCCCCTGCTCTTGATCGTTGCATTGCTGTCCGTGTTCCTCTACACGTGGCGGGGGGCTTCGTACCTCGAAGGGTATTACGCCGCCGCCGTGCGAAGCATGTCGATGAGTTGGCACAATTTCTTTTACGGCGCCTTCGACCCGGCCGCGACGGTATCGCTCGACAAGCTGCCGGGAGCGTTTTGGATTCAGGCCCTCTCCGTCCGCGTCTTGGGCGTGAACACGTGGGCCATCGTGCTGCCCCAGGTGGTCGAAGGCGCCGTCTCGGTTCTCGTCCTTTTCCGAATCGTCCGCCGATTGTGCGGTCCGGGTGCAGGACTGGTGGCAGCCGCCGTCCTGGCGTTGTCACCAGCGACGGTGGCTCTGGACCGAGGCAACATCTCCGACACCCTCATGGTCCTGCTGCTTTTGCTGGCCGCCGACGCAGCCGTCGCCGCGCTGAGCTCGGGTCCATGGCGCAACATGGTCCTCGCCGGTCTCTGGGTCGGCCTCGCCTTCCAGGCGAAGATGGTCGAGGCCTGGATCGTCCTGCCCGCGCTCGGGCTCACTTACCTGATTGCTGCGACGGGAGCACCGTGGCAGCGCCTGCTTCGTGTCGGTGCCATGGCGATCGTGGCGGGGCTGGTGTCAGTGAGCTGGATGACAGTGGTGACGTTGACGCCTGCCTCGACGCGACCATATGTCGACGGCAGTCAGAACAACTCGCTCTTCCAGCAGGTCTTCGTCTACAACGGATTTGGCCGCCTGGATCAGGAGTCCCCCAATCAGCTCCTGACCCGATCCATCGGCATCAAGATCCCACCGCCACCCCCCGCGGCGTGGAATCGGTTGCTCACCGGCTCCATCGGTCGAGACACCGGATGGCTTCTTCCCGCTGCCCTGATCGCAGTGCTGGCCGGTCTCGCCGAGACCCGGCGCCAACCGAGGGGGAACCGCTCGAGGGCGAGCTTCGTGTTGTGGGGGACCTGGGCAGTCGCCTTCGCCATCACCTTCAGTCTCAGCTCCAGTCTCAACTCGTACTACACGGCGGCTCTCTCCCCTCCCATCGCCGGTCTGATCGCCGCCGGGTCCGCTCTCGCCTGGAGAAGGCGCCAGTCGATCTGGGCGCGTCTCGGCGTTGCCGCAACCGTGGCGATCACCGTGGGCTACGCGGTGTGGCTCCTCCCCTCGACGGGAACTGGCCTGCCGGGATGGCTGGCGCCGCTCGTGCTCACGCTCGGCCTGGTTGCCGTGGGTGCCATCGCTCTCTCGTCATGGAACGTTGCGCCGCCTCGCCTCCTGCCCGCGAGCCTCGCCGCGTCGTTCATGGCTGTAGCGCTGGTCCCGATGGTGGCTTCGGCCACAATCGTGGCGAATCGCCTCGGACCGTTCGATACCCCCTTCCAACCTGTCCCGGTCACCCTGGGAGTCCGGGCGTTCTTCGGCGTCACGGCCGACACGTCGAAGCTGCTTCCCGGTTTGGAGCGGGTCCGGCGAGGAGCGCCGTACCTCATGGCCACCCAAACCTCGGCCCTCGCCAGCCCCTTCATCTACGCCAGTGGCCAAGAGGTTCTGCCCATCGGCGGTTTCACGGGCACGATCCCAGAGCCATCGCTCGCCACGATCGTGTCGATGGTCCACAGGGGGGACTTCCATCTCGTCCTGCAATCGCCCAAGACGACGAACCCGCGCTTCGTCTGGATAGCTCGACACTGCCTCTCTGTCCCTCAACCGACCGGCGTCGGCGTCCCCACTCGGACGCGCTACGCCATCTACTACTGCCTCCGCACGTCGTGATGGCGGGCCTCCCGAAACTGGTGGGACGGAGGCATGCGGCGATCGCGTGAGGACTCGGCCACGAGACTGCCGTCGCAGGGTCAGCTGCCCAAGCGTTACGGTGCGGCCATGTTCGTCGTCAGCCGTGAGCGCTTCGAGCACCTCGTCGCCGATGCGCTCGACTCTCTCCCCCCTGAGCTGGGCGCAGAGATGGAGAACGTGGCCGTGCTCGTGGAGGCCCGGGCGGTGGGACGCTCGCTGTTCGGGCTCTACGAGGGGATCCCCCTGACCAAGCGAGGCCCCGAGAGCTACAGCGGAGTGATGCCCGACCGCATCACGCTCTACCAGGACACCATCTGCGAGGTGTGTTCGACAGAGGCAGAGGTCATTGCCCAGGTGCGCAGGACGGTGATCCACGAGGTCGCCCACCACTTCGGGATCAGCGACCCTCGCCTCGACGAGCTGGGGTGGGCGTGAGGGTGGGCGTGACGAGGGTGGGCGTGGCGGGCGGGGCCGTAGCCGGGCCCATGTTGTCCCGCCGTCCACCTGGCGCGAGGGTGGAGCACGTCGACCCCTGGCTCACGACGGCGATGGAGGGACCCCAATGACACATGCCAATCTGCTCACGGACGCCTTTGGACGGATCCGCGACACCGTGCACGAGGTGGTCGACGGCCTGGGTCCCGAGAAGCTGACGTTCCGCCTCGACAGTGAGGCGAACTCGATCGCCTGGTTGGTTTGGCATCTGACCCGGGTGCAAGACGACCACATCGCCGGCGTCGCCGGCACCGACCAGGTGTGGACCTCCGCGGGCTGGGCGCAACGCTTTGGGCTGCCGCTCGACATCTCGGACACCGGTTACAGCCACACCTCCCAACAAGTCGCCCTGGTCACGGGGGATGCCGAGATGCTGGCCGGCTACCACGATGCCGTCTACGAAGCGACGCTGCGCTTCGTCGGGCCACTGACACAGGGCGACTTCGACCGTATCGTGGACGAGCGGTGGGACCCACCCGTCACCCTCGGCGTCCGAATCGTGAGCGTCGTCACCGACGACCTTCAGCACTGCGGACAAGCTGCCCTCGTGCGCGGCATCCTCGAGCGCAAGTAGGTCGCGTACCCCCGGCGTGGCCGCCCACGGCGGCCCTACGGCAGCAGCGACGTCGTGGCCAGCTGGGCGAGAAGGTCGGCGATCTCGGCCGGATGCGAGACGTGCGGGCAGTGGTCGAAGGGCAGCTCGACCCGGTCGGTCGCGCGCTCCAACGCCCAGCGGCGTTGTGCTTCGGGCATGATCGAGTGGTCTTCTCCGCACACCACATAGGTCGAAGGGATGGTCCGCCAACCGACACCGGTGACGGTGGGAGCTCCACCACCACCCATGGCCATCGGCCGGAGTCGATCGGTCGCCCACGTGGCGACCTCGGCCGTCGCCTGCTGGAAGGCGAACTTCTTGGACAGCTCGGGGTCGAAACGAATGAGACCGTCGTCACCGAAGATGGCCCCGCTCATGAACTCCGGAGAGCAACTGCTGGTGAGAAAAGCGGTCAGCTCGTCATGCGCGTCGGGCATGAATGCGGCCAGATAAACGAGACGAGCGACCTGGCGATGTCCGGCCGACGCCTCGGTGATCACCACACCGCCGTAGGAGTTGCCGCACAGCAGGACCGGGCCATCGAGTCGGTCGAGCACGGCTCGCACGTGCGCGGCATCGGCATGTACGTCCAGGGCGGGATCGACCCCGACGCCGACGGTCGGTAGGTCGACCTCCACATGGTCGACGCCTCGGGCGTCGAGCTCCGCCCCCAGAAGCTCCCAGATCCATGCGCCCGCGCCTGCGCCGTGCACCAGAACCACCGTCGCCGCTGACTCAGCCACGTGCGACGCTCCTTCGCTCATGCGGCGGGGGATCCTCCCCATGCCTCGGGCCCACGTTTCGCCACAAGTCCCAGCCCACGAAGCCGATGCATAGCCCTGCCCCCACCGAGAGGGGGAAGGTGGCCCAGCCTTGGGCAAGCACCGCGGCGAGCACGATCAGTGCGACCGCGAGGATCGCTCCTCCGAGCTGGCGTCGACGCACCCGCGCATCCTAGGTCGGGACCACAGAGACGCTCGGGGCGCGCCCCATTGTTCGGAGATTTCGAGAGGTGAACCAGGCACCGCCGTGGGCGCCGCGCCGGGCGCCGTCGCACCTAGGACGCCGCTGGGTCAGCTGGCCGGGAACGATGGAGGCGCCTCGGAGGGCCCTGCTCCCCAGGCGGCGTCGGGCGTCGGACCCAAGGTGAAGTCGAGCTCGGCTCCCGTGGCGCCCACAGTGGCGGGAAGCCAGGAGCAGTCGTAGGGCGTGGGAGCAGCGACAGACGTTGCGCCGCATCCGACATTGGCCGCAGCGAGGCCTTGGACGTCGAGACCCTGCACGTAGGGGGTAGTGGGCGACGCGCCCGGCGCGTCGATGACGAGAACCCGGCCGCTCCCGAGCGTCAGGGTGATGTGGGCAAAGAGCGGGCTGGCGAGGACGAGCTCTCCCCGGCCCGGAGTCTCGGGGTACAGGCCCATGGCCGCCCACACGTACCACGACGACATCGCCCCCAGGTCGTCGTTGCCGGGCTCGCCGCCCGGGGTCGGCCCGTACAGCGTGGTGACGATGCGACGGACGACGTCCTGGGTGCGCCACGGCGCGCCCCGTAGTCGTACTCCCAGGGGACGCCGAGCGACGGTTCGTCTCCGGCCCAGTCATAGGGCTGCTTCCGACCGGCGTTGAGCTGCGTGAAGAACGTGTTCAGCTTGGCCACCACGGCGCTGTTCCCACCGATGGCGTCGAACAGGCCCCGCAGGTTCTGGGGAACGCTCCACGTGTACTGGATGGCGTTGCCTTCTTCGAACCCGACCTGGCCGATACCCGGCAGAGGCGAGCGCTGGAAGGCGGGACCAGCAGGGAAGGTCCCGTCGGCCCGGCGCGCGGCGAGGTAGCCGGTGGCCGGATCGACGAGGTTGTGCCAATTCTGTGCCCGGACCAGGAACGCCTGGGATGTGGCCGTGTCGCCTACCGCCTGGGCCAGCTGGGCGATGGAGAAGTCGTCGATGGCGTACTCCAAAGTCTCCGAAGCGCCCACCGTGTAGGTGAGTGAGGTCAGGTCGAGGGTGTCGGCCTGGACGTAGCCCTTCGCCAGGTACTGAGCCAGGTCCTGGCGCTCGGGATGGCCGTCGTTGCTGACGTTGGGGTCTGTGGCTCCCCTGACCATGTCGGCCAATGCCGACTTGACGTCGAAGTCTCGGGCTCCGAAGGCGTAGGCGGATGCGATGAACGCGTCGGCGGAATCGCCGTTCAACTGAGCGCTCTCGAGGTTCGCCACGGGCCACTTGGGAAGACCGCCTCCCTGGGCCGCGTCGGCCAGGAGCGATGCCACCATGTCGCTCGTCTGCTGAGGGACGACGAGGGCCAGAAGCTGCACCTCGCTCCGATAGATGTCCCACAGGGAGAAGTTGGCGTACTGCGTATAGCCCGTCGCCACGTGCACCTTGCCGTCGAATCCCATGTAGTCGCCATTGGCGTCGTCGAAGACGTTGGGATGCAACAACGAGTGATACAGCTCGGAGTAGAAGGTGCGCTCGTCTGCGTAGGTCCCCCCGCTGATCTGGATCCGGCCCAGGAGCTGGTTCCATATGGCGGTGTCGCGTTGGCGCAGAGCATCGATGTCCCATCCGGGCTGCTCGTCGTCGATGTTCAGACGGGCATCGGCGACGCTGACGAACGACACACCCACCTGCATCTGCACCGTGCGGGTGGTAGCGGCAAAGCTCACATACGCGCCCGACTGCGCTTTCGTACTGGCCCGCGACCCCGGCGTCACCGTGGCGCCGTGCCAGGTCCCGAAGCTGTGGAACCGGTCTTGGAAGCGGGCCGCGAAGTACAGGCGGTAGTTGCCGGAGCTGCCGCAGAAGTCCCCGCTCACCACCGAGCCGTCCACCTCGTCCTCACCGACGACCGTGACAGCAGAGCGCGTCGATCCCGCCGCGCTGTCGGCCACCTTGAACAGCACGTTGGCCGTGCCCGTCCCGGGAAATCCGAATCGGCCGAGACCGGTTCTCGTCGTGACAGCCAGCGCCACTCGCACCGGCGCCCTCCCCACCGTGACGGCGTAGTTCCCCGGGCTCGCCACTTCGGTCGAGTGGGAGAACGGTGCGCTGGTGGCCGAGGGGTTGGTGCCGATGCCACCCACGGTGGGGAGGATCGGGATGTCGCCGTACACGGCACAGCCCGGCCCGCTCATATGGGTGAGGCTGAAACCGCTGATGGCCGAGTCCCCATAGGAGTAGCCGCCGCCCGATGTTCGGTCGGGGGTGGTGTCGGGGCTCCACTGCAGCATCCCGAAGGGCATGTCGGCTCCGGGGAACGTGTCGATGCTGCCCACGCTCTTTCCTCCGACACCGGTGCCCAGGAACGTGTCGACGAGCTGGCTCGGCGACAGGCCCGCAGGCGAGCTGGGGCTCGGAGCCGACGTGGAGGACGAAGCCGATGACGAGCTCGACGTCGACGCCGTGCCGGCGGAGGACGGCCCGCACCCGGCCAGCACCGCAGCCGAAAGCGCCAGCACGATCGCCCCCGAGAACAGGGCGCCAGGGCCGGCCCTCCTCCAATCCCCGAGCCGCCCGTGCACGCCGCGCATTGTACGAGGGCACCGGGCACCCACCTGGGTGGACGCCAGCCTCTGTGCCCCCGTGCCGGTGCGCTATCGGGGTCCATCCCCGGTGCAATGGGCCAAACAGCACGGGGCCCGCCCCACCCCCGACCCATGCCGCTGGCGGGCTTCAGCCCAACACCACCACCGGGCGACGGCCGGCACGGGGGCGGTGTCGACCGCACCGACGGCGCGCCCGGCCACGACCAAGGCGACCACCTGCGCGCCGGCCTCGGTGAGAGCGAACGCCGCGCTCCGCATACGCGCCCCGGTCACCCACGTGTCGTCCACGAGGAGGACGCGCCGGCCCCGGGCCGCGCCGCGCACCGCGAAGGCGTCGGGATCGGGGGCGAGGTGGTCGGCCGAGCCCGGGCCACGATCGATGTCGACGCGGGCCAGACCCGACAGGCACGACACCGCTCCGACCACCTGGTCCAGGGGGCGGGGCGAGGGCCAGGGACGACGGCGACGCGCCTCGGGGCTTCGTCTCGAGGAGGGGACGACGGCGACGCTGTCCCACGTCGAACCGGCGGCCTCGACGATGCACGCCCCGTGCGCGTCCAGAAACCCCGAGAGGTGTGCGTCTAGACGCCGGGCGAAGTGGCGGCGGGCTGTGACCGCGGGTGCGTCCTTGTAGCCCCGGAGCACGGTGTGCAACGGGTCGCCGCTTCGGCACAGTGCCACCGGGACGACGAGGGGGCCCGGCCCGGGCCCCAGGGCCGCCGTCACGGCACGACAGCACCAGCACTCCGGTCCTCCGTCCCGCGCCGGACCGTGACAGATGGAGCACACTCCCGGGCCCGTCGATGGGACCGAGAGCCCGAGCCCACTTCGCTCATTTGACCGCCACACGACGTCGCACCTCCGGCACAGATCCACAAGCCTCGAGGGCGACGACCTCGGGACGCCCCGGCGAGACGCCGGGAGCGCTACTACCCCGTGGTGGCGTCGCGATAGAGCAGGAAGGTCCCCGTGGACCGGCTCACGAGCCGGCCCTGGTCGTCGCGCGTGGTGGCCTCGCCGTAGGCGACCTGGCGGGCCATGCGCACCACCTCGCCCCGCACCGTGACGGGTTCGCCGAGCTTCGCCGGCCGCATGGTCTCGGTCTTCATCTCGAGCGTGCCGCGGGTCCGGTCGCGACCCGCCAAAGCCGTATTGATGGCGAAGTTCATCGACGCGTCGAGGATCAGTGAGTGGATGCCGGCCTGGACTGTGCCGTGGGGGTTGCATGCCAGTTCGGTCGGGGTCCAGGTCCCCACGACCCAGCCCAGGTCCTCCCCGTCGACTCCATAGGAGGTGAAGGAGGCGCCTACGAGCCCGATCACCTCCATACCGCCGTTGCCCAGCCAGCGGTCCATGTCCTTTGGTCGCCCGGTCACGGCGGCCACCGTAGCGTCGGGGTGTCTCCCCCTCGGGGCCTCGCCCGAGAACTCCCTGGTCAGAGCCGTCATGGTCGGCCCGATTGACCGCTAAGCTGACCGCGGGTCAAGATCTTGACCGATCAGTCAGTTTTTCAGAGCCAGCAGGTTGAGAGACCAGAGAGTTTCAAGCCCATCAGTTTCAAGAGCCATTCTCAGCACCGAGGGTCTAACAGGCCGGCAGGCACCCTCCACCGGGGCGGCGCCACCGGACCGGGAAGGAGCACTCATGACCACCGCCGTGATCGTTGACGCCGTACGCACCCCAGGCGGCCGCCGCAACGGCAAGCTTCGGGGCTGGCACGCCGTGGACCTCGCCGCCGAGCCGCTCAAGGCACTCGCCGAGCGCAACGACCTCGACCCCGCCCTCGTCGACGACGTGATCATGGGTTGCGTCATGCAGGTGGGCGAACAGGCCCTCAACATCGGGCGCAACGCCGTGCTCGCCGCCGGCTACCCCGAGTCGGTGCCGTCTACCACCATCGACCGTCAGTGCGGGTCCTCACAGCAGGCGCTGCACTTCGCCGCCCAGGGCGTCATGGCGGGCGCCTACGACGTCGTGATCGCCGCCGGGGTCGAGCACATGACACACACGCCCATGGGGTCGTCGGTGGTGCGCGACCTCGGATTCCCGTTCGGCCCCACGATGATGGAACGCTACGCCGAGCGCGGCGGTCTCGTGTCGCAGGGGATCTCGGCCGAGATGATCGCCGACCAGTGGGAGCTCTCGCGCCAGGACCTCGACGCCTTCGGGGCCCGCAGCCAGCAGCTCGCCGCCCGGGCCACCGCCGAGGGCCGGTTCGAGCACGAGCTGCTATCCCTCCCCGTGAAGGACGACGAAGGATCGGTGACCAACGAGGTCTTCGCCTCCGACGAAGGGGTGCGCCCCGACACCACGGTGGAGGTCCTCGCCAACCTGAAGCCCGCCTTCAAACCCGACGGCAAGGTGACGGCCGGCAATTCCTCTCAGATCAGCGACGGAGCCGCTGCGGTGTTGATCATGAGCGAGGAGAAGGCCCACGCCCTGGGCCTCACCCCGCGGGCTCGGTTCCACGCCTTCTCTCTGGCAGGAGTGGACCCGGTCACGATGCTCACCGGACCCATCCCCGCCACGCGGACGGTCCTCGAGAAGGCCAAGATGACCATCGACGACATCGACCTCGTCGAGATCAACGAGGCGTTCGCCTCGGTCGTGCTGGCGTGGGAGAAGGAGCTGCACGCCGACATGGACCGCGTGAACGTCAACGGCGGGGCCATCGCCATCGGCCATCCCCTGGGGTGCTCGGGAGCCAAGCTCATGTGCACCCTCCTCAACGAGCTCGAGCGCACCGGTGGGCGCTGGGGGCTCGAGACCATGTGCGAAGGCGGGGGCATGGCCAACGCCACCATCATCGAACGCCTGGGCTGATTCCCTGGCCCATCGGGGCCGTCACAACCGAGCGAGGGATCCGTGCTCGGTGGTCGGGCCGCGACGGTGTTCAGCGGTAGCGCGTGGCCACGACGAAGCCCCCGGCGATGAGGAGGATTCCCCCCACCAGGTACCAGTTGCTCGGCCCCGCAGGCAGGACGTTGAAGTAGTTGAAGACGATCATGAGCGCCCCGCCGATCAGCAACACCAGGATGAGCGGCCCCATCCACTTGGGGCTCTTCTTGACGTTGCGCGGGATCGGAGGGGTGTAGCGGCCGCTGGCGGCGGGGGGGCGGGCGACGGCCCGCCCCGACGTCACACGACCGGCCGAACGACCCTTGCGGGCGGCACTCCCCGGGCCCTGCTTGTTCGCCATGGCTTGAGGATAGCCATGGCGGAGCGGCAGGTCGGGGCCGGTACAGTCGGGCAGCGTGGGCGCCCGGGTCCTGCTCGTCGACAACTACGACTCCTTCACCTACAACCTGGTGCAGGAGCTGGGTGAGCTCGGGGCTGAGCCCGTCGTGTTCCGCAACGACGCCATCGACGTGCCCGGCATCCGGGAGCTCGGTGTCGAAGGCATCGTGATCTCGCCGGGCCCGGGGCGGCCCGAGGACGGTGGCGTGAGCATGGCCGCACTGGCCGAGATGGGCGGTGAGCTGCCCATCCTGGGCGTGTGCCTGGGCCACCAGTGCATGGCCCAGGTCTACGGGGCCCGCATCGTCCCCGCACCCGAGCTCATGCACGGCAAGACGTCGGCCATCTTCCACACCGGAGCGGGCGTCTTGGAGGGTATGCCCAACCCCTTCGAGGCGACGCGCTACCACTCCTTGATCGTGGAACGCGACTCGATCCCCGACGTCCTCGAGGTCACCGCCGAGACCGCCGATGGCATCGTGATGGCGCTTCGACACCGAGAGCTCCCGACCGAAGGGGTGCAGTTCCACCCCGAGTCCATCCTCACGAGCGTGGGGCCGGACCTGCTCACCAATTTCCTCGGCGCGTTGGGAGCCGGCCGGCGCTAGCCCGGTCCTGTGGTACCCGTCGTCGTCGAGGTCGATGGCGACGTGCCCGAGCAACCGGAGAAGCTCGCCACGGTGATGTCCACGGCGGTCCCCGGACTTTCGGACTGCCCACCGTTGGGGCTCTGAGCCTGGACGAGCCCGTCCTGGTTCTGGTTGAGCGTCAACTGGCACAGCACGACCGGGTTGAGGTTGGCGCTCTGCAACGTGGTGACGGCCTGTGCCTGGGTGTCGCCGATGACGTAGGGCACGAGGACCGACGAGGGACCGCTCGACACCACCAGGTTCACGTTGGTGTTGGCTGGCTCCTGAGCGCCTGCCGCCGGGCTCGTGCTGATCACGTTGTTCTTGCCCACCGTCTGCGACGGCTGGGTCGTGATGTTCCCGCACTGGAAGCCGGCTTGGCCCAGGCGGTTGCACGCCGTGGTCTGGTCGAGGCCGAGGACGTCGGGGACGGCTGTGGTCGTCGACTGCGTGAAGATGTTGACCGTGCCCCCGGGTGGGATGGTTTGGCCCGACTTGGGGCTCTGGTTGCACACGATGTTCTGCTGGGTACAGGCGCTACTGAACTGTTCGTTGGCCTGCAGGCCAAGTTGCTGCAACTGGGCCTTGGCGGCCAGCACCGACTGGTTCACCAAGTCGGGCACCTGCACCGGGGGCCCCTGGTTTCCAGTGATGAGGGTCACCTTGTCGCCCCTGTTCACCGCGGTCCCCTTGGGCGGGTCGGTGCTCAGCACCTGCGTGTTGGGTGTCGAGTTGGCCTGCTTGTCGGGCTGCACCTTCGTCTTGAGGCCGTCACGTGCCAGGGTCCGCTCGGCTTGGACCACATTCTGGTTGGTCACATCGGGCAGGGCGAACGCCGCCGGCTTGCCGCCGATGTGCCACCACCCGACGGAGTTGCCGAGGAAGATGATGACCACGGCCAGCGCCACCAGGAGCAGACCGAGGATGGCCGCATAGAGCCTCGTGCGGCTGGGCTCGTGCTCGCCCACCTCGTCGCTTCCGACGGCCGGCAACGCCTGAGTGCCCACCGCCCTGACCGACTGGGTAGTGCACCGACGGGTGCTGGCCTGTCGGGGGATTTGCCGCCCCAACGGCGCGGCCCTCGCGGAAGCGCAACAGGTCGATGCGCAGGTCGTCTCCGGTGGCGTAACGGTGGTCGGGCGACTTCGCCAGGCACTTCAAGATGATGGCCTCGAGATCGGGTGGCACCCCGGGGTTCACCTCACGTGGAGCGGGTGGATGCTCGCGTACATGCTTGGACGCCACTGCCACCGGCGTGTCACCGAGGAACGGGGGGCGCCCCGTCACCATCTCGTACAGGACGACGCCGAGGGAATAGATGTCGCTGCGGGAGTCGACACCCATACCCTCGGCCTGCTCCGGGGAGAAGTACGTGGCCGTGCCCATGACCGCCCCGGTCTGGGTGAGGCTCTCCTCGGTGTTCACGGCGCGGGCGATCCCGAAGTCCGTGACCTTGATGGTGCCCTCTTCGGTGATGAGCACATTGCCCGGCTTGACGTCGCGGTGGACCACTCCGTGGCGATGCGCGTACGCCAGCGCCCCGGCGACATCGGCGGCGATTTCGGCGGCCCGGTCGGGGTGCAGCGGTCCGGCCGTGCGCAGGATCGACGACAAGGCCCTGCCGTCGACGAACTCCATGACGATGAAGTAGGTACCGCTGTCCTCGCCCCAGTCGAAGACGGGCACGATGTTGGGGTGCGACAGGTTGGCTGCCGCCTGGGCCTCGCGGCGGAAGCGTTCCACGAACGACCTGTCCACCGACAACTCGGGAAAGAGCACCTTGAGAGCGACCGGGCGGTCGAGCAGCTGGTCGTGGGCGCGATACACCTCGGCCATGCCGCCGCGTGCCACCAGATGCGAGAGCTCGTAGCGTCCCGAGAGCACCCGGGATGTTTTGGACGGCTCCATGCGGGTCAAAGCCTACGTCTCGCCGGATCGACGCTTGAGCCAGGCACGGTTGGCCTCCTCCTCGGTGGCGACTGGTCGGACATCTCTGTCACTGTCCCGCCAGGACCGCTTGGATCATGGTCTTCACGATGGGGCCGGCAACGATCGCGCCGGTGAGGTCGACTGGCTGATGCGGCATGGCCACGGCGATGGCGACGGTGGGATTGCTCGCCGGCGCGAAGGCGATCATCCAGTCGGTTGTGAGGGAGTTGCCCACTCCCGTCTGCGCGGTGCCGGTCTTGGCCGCCAGGTCCCACGAGGGTGGGAACCCGTCGCCCGACGCCGTTCCGTACTTGACCACGTCGACCATGAGGCTGCTCAACGCGCTCGCCGTGGCCTGCGAGGCGGCCCGATGCCACGCCGTGGGCTGGTACTGATCCACCAGGTTGTTCTGCGAGTCGCGAATTTGGTACATCACGTGCGGGGTCATCACGACGCCCCCGTTGGCGATCCCGGCCGCGACCAGGGCCATCTGCAAGGGGGTGGCGGTCGTGCAGTCCTGGCCGATGGACGCGTACGCCAGGAAGATCTGGGCACCGCAGTTGGGGGGCGGGAGGAAGTGCGACTGCTCGTAGACGGTGTGGGGCAGGTCGATGGGTGGCTGTTGGTTGAAGCCGAAGGAGTCGGCCTCCGCCGTCATCCCCGCCGGGCCTACGCGGGTGCCCAGGAGGGCGAACCCAGGGTCACACGACGGCGGCAGCATCTCGGCGATCGTTCCCCCGCACGGCTGACCGCCGTCGTTGCACAGAGGATTGTTGAGGCCCTGGCCGCCCAGGGTTCCACCCGGGATACAGCTGTAGACCGGGATGGGGGTGTCCACGAGCTTGGGCGCGTACTGATAGGCCGCCGTCGCCGTCACGACCTTGAAGGTGGAGCCCGGCTGGAAGGAATCCTGGTAAGCCAGGGAAACGGCCGGGGCAAAGCCCGTTGTGGGGTTCTCGGTGGTATCGGCCTTGTAGGCGCTGTTCACCGTGGTGGAGTCGTTCACCGCCAAAGGGTTGGGGTCGTAGGTGGGATTGGAGTACATGGCGAGGATGGCGCCGGTGGTGGGGTCGAGCACCACGATGGCGCCATCACGACCGTTCAGCGCTCGTTGGGCGGTCTCTTGGAGCTTGCTCGACATGGTGAGCGTGACGGTGTCGGTTTCGACGGGCGTGGTGAGAAGGTCACCGATGGTCTTCACGGGGCGGTTGTGCTGGGCGAGATACGAGCCGTACGTTGCCTCGACGCCGGTGGGCAATCCGCCGAAGGGCAGGTACCCGGTGATCTGGCCGAAAAGCGACCCCATGGGGTACCGGCGCTCGTACTTGTAGGAGCCCTTGGTCAGCCGCACCGACTTGGCCAGCACCACGCCGTCGGCGCTCTGGATGATTCCCCGGGGCTGGTCGTACTTGGCCTCGATCACCTCCGGGTTGTACGGAGACGTGGCGTAGGCATGGCCGTTTTTCACCTGCACGTTGTTGAGCTGCAGGAACAGCGCCAAGAAACACACCACCATGCCGACGCCGAGCCAGCGGATGCGACCCGCCATCTCAGGCCGCCTCGGGCCCGCGGGTGTGGGCGGGTCGGTGGAGCGCCGGTAAACCGAAGGTCGCCGGAGTCGACGTCGGTAACGACGTCGAGGTCGTCGAGCCCGACGGCGTCGTCGGATTGCTCAACGTGGCGCAGTAGGCGGGCGGCTGCTCCAAACTGCACACCGATTGCTGGAGGTCGGTGACATAGAGCTTCGCCGCCGCATACGAAGGCTCCTGCACCCCGCCGCGCAGGTCCGGGATCCTGTAGGAGGGGACTTGGCCGGCGGTCATCTGCGTGTGCTTGACGATCTTGGGATTGATCCCCACGAATCCACCGGGCCGGCCCTGGTAGATCACGACCTGGCCGTGGCTGAGGCCGACGAAGTAGGAGCTGTTCACGTACCAGCTCACCGCGGCAAACCCCGCATAGGCCAGTCCCCCCAACACCACGAGGAACAACAGCACGCGGAAGGTGATGCGGCGGGGGACGCGGACACCGGGATGCTCGTCGCGCCGCCGGTCGGGGGGGCGAGCCAGATCCACCTCCGGAGCCGACCGACTGACGACGGCGGCCCGGCCGCCGTTGGCGTTGGCAGTCTCGGTACCGGGCTCGCCCGAGAGGAACTGCGCCTCGGGCGCGCTCACCACCAACGTGGCACCTGACGCCGCGGGCGCCGCAGTGGCGGCGTCGGTACCGCCTTGCTCCCACAGGGCCGAGCCCGCGGCCGCTTCAGCACCGTGGGCGCCGTCGATCTCCGTGGAGGCGGGCTCCCCGACCATGACATCAAGCACGACCACGGTGGCGTTGTCGTTGCCACCGGCCTGGTTGGCCATGCGCACCAGGATCTCGGCAGCCTCGTGCGGGTCGCGCGTCTCGACCAGGACATCGGCGATCCGATCGTCGGCCACCTCGTTGGTCAGCCCGTCAGAACACAGCAGGAAGCGGTCCCCCTCCTCGGGGACGATCTGCCACAAGTCGACGGCGACGTCGGACTGGATACCGAGTGCTCGGGTCAGGATGTGGCGGTGCGGATGCACAGCCGCCTCTTGCTCGGACAGCTCGCCACGCGCCACGAGCTCCTCGGCCACCGAATGGTCCGAGGTGAGCTGGACCAGCTCGTCGCCGTGTAGGCGGTAGGCCCGGGAGTCCCCCACGTTGGCGAGCACCAGCCGGTCGCCTTCGTCGGTCGCCACCAGGGCGACTGCGATCAACGTCGTCCCCATGCCCCGCAAATCCACATCCGCGCGGCCGCGCTCCCAGACGGCCAGGTTTGCCTCGCGGATCGCATCCGCCAGACCGTCGGCGGAGGGCTGGCGGGTGAACTCGGCCTGCAAGGTGTCGATGGCGGTACGCGCCGCGATCTCACCCCCGACGTGGCCGCCCATGCCGTCTGCCACCGCGAACAGCGTGAGGCTCTCGAGCGCGAGGTCCTCGTTGACCGTACGCACCCGGCCCACGTCGGAGGCCGAACCCGACCGCACGACGGTCAACGACCCTCCCGGGGGCTCGTCTGTTCGTGCCTCTGCACTCTTGTCCCGGGTCGCCCTGTCACCGGGACACCTCGAACACGGTTCCGCCCACCTGGAGCAGGTCGCCTTTGCCCAGCTTCGACGCGGACCCGATGCGTTCGGCATTGACCCAGGTGCCGTTGGTCGAGCCCAGGTCCTCCACCCACAGCGTGCCATTGCGACGGAACAGGCGTGCGTGGAGGCTCGACGTGTAGGAGTCCTCGACACGAACCCCGCAACCCGCGGCCCGTCCCAGCGTGACCTCCTCGCCGACTTCGAAGGTCTGTCCGTATCCCTCCTGGGGCTCGATCACCTTGAGGTGGAGCTTGCCGGCTCGACCCCGATGCTCGGCCGTTGGGCGCGCCCCAGCACCGGCGGCGACCATTTGGGCGGCCGCCCCACGAGCGGGAGGCGGGCGCACCTGGACCCAGACCGCTCTGATCACGCGAAAGAAGAAGAGCCAGATGAGAGCCACGACCAGGACCTCTAGGGCGCGGAGGAGGTTCTGGTTGTCCAAAGAGGTCAAGAACAACACGGCCACCCACCACTCACGAGGACTCGAACCTGATGGCCGTCGTGCCCACGGTGATTTCGTCCCCGTCCTCGAGGACACGCTCTCGGACCGGGACGCCGTTGACCCTGGTGCCGTTGGTCGATTGCAGATCGGTCACCACCACGTCGCTGCCACGCCGGCGGATCTCGGCATGGCGACGGCTCACGTTGGGGTCACTCAGGGCGATCGAGCACTCGGGGAGGCGGCCGATCTCGACCGTCTCGTTGCCGAGGACGATCCGGGAACCGTCTGTGAGGATCAGCGAAGCGGCAGCGAGGCCGTCGAGGCCCTCGCGGACCTCGGCCGCCACCCGGTAGCGCCCGGGCCGCGTCGAGGCATCGCTCCGGATCTCGACCTCGACCGGCCCGACGAACCCGTAACCCTCGCGACGGGCGTGCTCCCGGGCGGCGTCCCCGAGCTCTCGGGCCAGGACGTCAGCAAAGCTTTGGAATCGCTCGGCATCCTGGAGCGACAAGGTTACAACAAAGACGTTGGGCGCGATTAGGCCGCGGACCCCCACGCGGCGCAGGAGGTCCATCTCCCGCGTCAGGCGTCGGGCGATCTCCACGGGCTGGATCCCACCCCGGAGGGCCTTGGAGAACGCACCTTCCACCAGACGCTCGAGACGCTGCTCGAACCTTTGGAGTCCCATCGTGGTGCCCCAGCCTACCGGCGCCACCTGGCCCGACGAGGTTGCCCGGACCGACATCAAGCGAGGTGAAATCACATGAGAACGTGACGACCAGACGTGATGAATGCGATACGGCGCGTGAGGATGCGAACCCGCAGAGGCTGTGCACAGCCACTCGTTCTGCCTCATTAAGGCCCCCGGGGCACCGGGATCGGGTCAGGTATCGTGACCCCGTCGCTCGGGCGAGTGGCGGAATTGGCAGACGCGGAGGATTCAGGTTCCTGTGTCCGAAAGGATGTGGGGGTTCAAGTCCCCCCTCGCCCACGAATGTGATGTGTCGGGACATCAGCGACTCATCTGTCAGGACATCGTAGAAGTCCAGCCCAGGGTTTGCGGGTGGTAATCGCGCGCCCGATCGAGGGTGAGGATCCGTAGGGGTTCGCCTTCGGGCGTGAGAATGCGGACCTCGGCGTCTGCGATCATGAGCACGACGGCCTGGCCCTTGAACTGGGCTCCCACCCCGATGTGGCGGAGCTTTCCTTCGTAACGAAGCGTCAACTTGCCGCAGGTGTCGACCTTGTCGTGACGGATGCGCAGGTGGCTCTGCCCCGGTGCAGAGGGATGCGCTTTGACCTTGGCGTCAAAGACCTCCTTGGGGATCTTTCTCCCGATGCCCCGGTGCGGACGGCATTCGTTGTAATAGGTGACGAAGGTGTCGATCTGACGTTGCAGCTCAGGGAGTGAGCGAGGAGCTCGCTGCTTGGCCAGATACTTCTTCATGGTCTGGTGGAAGCGCTCGACCTTGCCACAGGTCTGGGGATGGTAGGGACTCGCGTGTTTGCAGATCACCCCCAGGCGCTCGAGCTCTATCTCGAGCGCCGCCTTCCCGCCCCGGTACTTAGCGGTGAAGATGGCCCCGTTATCGGTCAACACCGAGGCCGGCGTTCCGTAGTGCTGGCGGGCGTTTTCGAAGATCTCCACCACGTCGAGGGCCTTGGCGACCCCCAGCGCCACGGCCCCGACACACAATCGGGAGTGGTCGTCGATGACGTTCACGATCTCCACATCCCGATTGCCCGCCAGCACCCAGTGGGTCATGTCTGACTGCCAGCACTCGTTGGGGAACGCCGCCTGGAACCGGATGAAACTCGACCGGGGCCGCTTCTTGGGCTCGGGGACGACACAACCGCGCCGGCGCAGGACCCGCATGATGGTGCTCCGCGACGGGGCGGTCCCGTGGCGCTTGGAAAGGTGGAAGAAGATGGTCTCGGCCCCCGCGTCGAGGCCCTCTTCGGCCAACTGCTTGCGCAGGAGGACGATCTCGTCCTCGACCTCCCCGGCGATGGCCGTCGGCGAGCGATGCGGGCGTCTCGAGCGGGGCTCGAGGCCTTCGTGACCGAGCTCCCGGTAGCGGGCTAGGAGCCGGTAGATCCAACTGGGATGGACCCCATGGGTGCGGGCCAGCTCAGCGACCGATCGACCCTCCCTCAGGTGCGCCTCGACCAGGTAGCGGCCCTTGTCCATAGGAGACCCCCAGCTCGGTGTCGCCTATGTCTTGACACATCTGTCGCCTATGTCCTGGTTTCGGACACCCCCTCGCCCACGAACTCACTCACGAAGACTCACTCACTGGTATGGCGGCTCTTCGGATCCTGACGGGGTCCGGTTGCGTCATCGGACGACGATCGAGCCCAGCACGCGCCAGTTCGGCCTGCCGGCGTAGAGCAGCGCACGGATCCGGTAGTTCTCGAAGTTGCGGAACCCAAAGCCGATGCGCTTGACGCGCTTGATCAGGTTGTTGAGCGCCTCGGTGGGGCCGTTGGAGACGCGGGCCAGGTGGTAGTTGCAGATCTTGTCGAACCACGTGTGGATCGTGCGCGAGCTTCTGGATCTCCGGCGGCATTGCCTTCTTGAGGCAGTGGCTCTTGAGCTCCTCGAGCACCCGGCGGGCTTCGGTGGGGTCGCTCGTCCTGTAGAAGTCACGCAAGCGCTCCTTCACGCGATAGGCGATGGCCACCTCGGCACCGGGGTCACCGAGTTCGAGCAGTGACCACAGGCGCTCGGTGGCTGAGGCGTCGAGCTTCTCCTCGCCCATGAGAAGGACCCGTCGGGCCCGATACAGGGGGTCGTCTCTTCGTCCTCTGTGCCCGAGCTGCTCGGTCTGGACCCGGCGACGGATGGCGTCGAGCGAGCGGTTGGCGAGCGAGACGACGTGGAAGGGGTCCACGACCTGGGCCGCTCTGGGCAAAATGACCGAGTAGACAGCCGCGTAGGTGCTCGACATGTCCAAGGCCCCGTATTCGATGCGCTCTTTCCAGGCGACCGGTTGCTTGTCGATCCAGCCCGCCACGTCGACGTATCTGCGGGTAGGGAGGATGTCGATGATCTGGTGGTTCTCCACGTCCGCCACCGTGGTGGCGTAGTTGGTGTGACTGTGGGAACCGAGGCGGACGAAGGAGGTCTCGTCCAGGCCGTGGTCTTGTTGAGCCGCTTGCGGTCCGCCTCCAAGAGGGCTTTGCCGTAGGTGGTCACGGCGTCGTTCACGGTGTGCCAGTCACAGTCGAGCTCACCCGCCACCTCCGAGACGGTCCGGCCCGTGCCGACCTGGACGGTGGCCCACTTGGCCGCTCTTGTCGTGAGCAGGCAGTTCTTCGCCGCGATGCGGTGGTCGGAGAGGACCCAGGACCGGCGTGGACAGCGGGAGTGGCGACAGCGCATGCGGTGCTTTCTCCACGCCAATCGCATCGGCACCCCGTAGACAGGGAGATCGACATAAACGCACGACCGGGCGTTCTTTGATCTCGGCCCGGCCGCCGCAGCCGGGACACCGGACGTCGTCGATGATCTGCTCGATCATGAGCTCGACGTCGGGCCCCCTGCGTTCGTAGTGCAGGACCCGGATGTCCTTGAGACCCACCAGGGCCTGGAGGATCTCGCTAGGGTGGCTGAGGACGAAGGTGCTTCGGTTTTGTTGGCTCACACCACAAGCCTGAAGCGGCTTCGTTCAATTCTGGGTGACCCTGCACGGTCGTCGCTGGTCCAAGCTCCCCGCTGAGATCCGAAGAGCCGGTATGGCAAGGGTGGCACGACTTGAAGCCATGGCCTCGAAGGTCAAACGACCTTCTTGCCACGTGTGCGCGGCGCCGCGCTCCGAAGGTGCAACGAGCAATACTCGGTCTCGTTGTAAATGGAAATGTGCGTGTCACAGTCGGGCTCCGCGCACTCACGTCCCGGTGCGAACCTGCGTGGAGGCCGGTCCCGCTCGTTGAGCGTTCTTACGCTGACCGTGAAACTGCTCTCTGTGCGAACTTGCATCTACTTCACCTTCTAACCTCACAGCATCGTGCGACATGAAGGTCCGAAGACCATACGCTCAACGCTGAGCGAGGAACTTGGGCAAGACGAGAGGTTGGAGAATCCAACCAGATCGCTACTTGCACAGGAACTGCCTGGCCCCGATGATTACCCCCCGTGCCGCCCCATCGGGGGGCCGGACACTTCCATCGTTACAGGTGGCAGATGGGACTAATAGAGGACTACGGCACCACGGGACGAATAATGCAAAGCGACATGAGGGGATTTCGTCTGCAGCACAAAGTGGGCACGACCTCACCCAGGTTCCACGGGGCGTGTGCACAGAACGATTGTGTCGCATATCGCGACACCAAAGGCACGTGTTTCGTGGAGCCTTTCGGGTCACGGTTGTCAATCAAATTCGACTCTGTGTAGTTATGACCATTCCCCATTCGTGGGCCAACGAGACTGGGCTCGTCGAAATAGTTGTGTCTTTCGCCTCTATGGCTCCTGTGGCGTTCGGTGAGAGCCTTGTCGTGCCTGGACGTGAAACTTCTGATGGGCCTGGGAGAGGTTGTCGTGGATGCCCGGTTGTTCTGGACGGCGGGGAGAGTCGCTCTTTCGCGCCGCTCGGGATAGCCGTCCCCGTGTTGTCAAGTAGCGGGGTCAGGGAAGCCGATGCGAACTACATCACTATTGGAGTGTCCGGGGACCGTAGTGATCCACCGTGACCAGTCCGTCACCTGCACGGAGAATACGTGTCCCAGTGATTTGCCCCGGGGGATGTGGTTCAGTCTCCACTCGTCGTTCGTGAGGTGCAGCACGGCGCTCGGCGGCGACGGATGCCCGTCATGCGAGTTCAACGTTCCATTTACTGGAGGGATACACCGACGGCAACGAGACGTCTAGCGAACCAGCCGTCGTAGCGTCGAGACTCATTCACGCGAATCCGGTTCTTCGCCTTCGACGTTCATTCAAGCCGGTGGACCACCCACCTCCAGGTGTCATCGCGGCGCCCTATGGGGGGCCACAGGTCGCACCGGCACAACACCCTCAGCGGCACGCCCAGGTAGGCGCTGCCCATCGCTGCCACACCCGTTTCTGCTCATGGATTCTGCTGTTTACGTTGTGGCGTCGCACACGGCTCCGCCGAGCCAAATTGCTTATGGCGTTGGTCTCAACGGATCGTCGCCTGCCCGTTTGATCGAGTCACCGTGATCGTCCTCAAAGACTCGACGCTGAGCAATGCGGTTGGTCTCGAAACCGATGAAGCTCTGGCCCTCGGCGTTTTCAGTGTGTATGTCGTCGCCTGTCACATTCTGTACCATCTTCACCAGCCTTTGACATCCAGAGAAAGCCCTTTGCCCTCCTCCTCAGGTGTGTGTCACCGAAGAAGAGCGGGCTGACCGCCCCATGGCAAACAGAACACGGAAGCGAGTCCACCAGTTGTCTCTCGGAGGCGCCATCTTTACTCCGATTTCGTCAATCGGGTACCAACCCGAGGGGGTCCGGTTCCTCTCCGCACCGAATGCTGGGCCGTGCGGGGGCTATTGCGCGCAATCACTCGCATGCGAAAAGGAACCGGAGAAGTTTCGGTCGACCCTCGCTTTCGACGATGGGACCGCAGGACTGGTGCGACAAAGCTGCGTGTGATCGAACCTGGGCTGAGCGAAAGCAAAGAGGTTGGCTGAGCCACCACGCCGTTACCCATCCCGCTGCCGCCTTCCCACCCTCAACCGCAGTGTGAGCAGAGTGCTCCACGCTGGGCGTCGCCAGGGTCTGGGGCAACAACGTCGCAGGCTGGACCTTTCCGCCTCAGCCGTACTCACTGGGCATGTTCCCACGAACAAAACGATGCCGCAAGTGCGACTCCAGGTGAGCACGGCCTCGAAGGTCACACGACCCTCTTGCCAACGTAGGCTCGGACACTCAGGGCGCCCGAACCGGCGCGTCGGCCGGGCGATCCGTCGACTGGGGCAATCGGTCAAGTCGCACACCGGGAGCCTCCTCCGGCCCATGTACCCCACCATCTTCGACCAGCGATGCGTCTGATAGGCCCGTCATCTGGACAAACGGGTGGATTCCAGAAACCGACCAGCATGATCGACCGACCATGGTGGTGAGCCAGTGCTTGCCGGCGTATTGTCTATCCAGGCCGGTTGGCCACCAGTGATGTCGTCCGAGACCCTGACGTCGAGCCCCAAAAGGGCGCCGAGGAGAGGGCGATTTCATGGATCGAGTGCCGTGGCCCGCTGACTTCCAAGAGAACCCTCGGGTCGACGGCGGTGGGTTCGACTCATCCGTTGCTGTTGAAGCCACAGATGAGTCCATGGTCCATCTGGGAATGCCAGCCCAAGAGATGGACCGCTCGTCGCCTGGCACCTCTCACCGACAATCGGATCAGACGTTTCGCCCACTGGGAGAGGTAGATCACGAATTCGGGCTGCCCATGCTTCCTCTCCACGACGACGACAGAGCGAATCGGGAGTCATTGGCGCTGGCTGGGCGCCCCGACATCGACGCGGCCATGATTCTCGCCCTCCGGAACGCCGTCGTTCCCAAGAACAGCTTCCCGATGCTCGGTCATGTGGCCCCAGAGCAGAACCTGGTCGGGACGGCCAATCCTCGCGGTACCGGGTCGGTAGCCACCGGCCGCTCGAGCCTCGAACATAGGTCCTCATTCAACAAGCACGAGGCTTCGATGCCCGAGACGCCCTAGGCCCGCCACGATCGGAAAGGGTCGTCGCCCATCACCACCACCGAGGCGCCACTCATCCGAAGTGGCCCGGGTCGCAGTTCCACACATGGCCGAACGCGACGACAACTCATCCTCGGAGCCCGGAGTCTGCTGGAATCCGACCGTCCACCGTGAGCGACCAGTCGCTCGCGAAGTCGTTAGCCTCGACGCATTGTGAAGGCGCCATCGACGAGCTTCCGCTGGAAACCTACCCGCTACGATCAGGTCCGCTGGTGTGGCACCTGGACCCGGATTCTTCGAGTGATGGGGTGGACCACAACGCTCAACCAGGAAACAGCCACTGGTGAACGTCACTCGCTAGTAAAAGTGTCGTCGTCCTCCGACGGCGTGGCCCAATGCCCCAAGAAGCATGAAGATCAGACCCACCACAAGAACGATGACTCCGATCGACCACACAATGGGGATCATTGCGACAAATCCAATGACTAGCAGTACTACGCCGAAAACAATCATGACACCTTCCTAGGCCGCTTCGTTCTAGGACCTCAGCGACCGTCCTCCGAGCCTCACCGTTACCAGCAAGATGAAACAGGGCCGAAAGTCCTAACCCGACGAACAAGTACGGGTGATGCTGAGTGCAACGACCCTGGCGAAGGCCACGTCTCCAAAAACTCGACCCCGTGATTAAGAGACAGCCGACTACTTCCGATGGAGCCCGTCCTTGGCCTTGTCGATCGCGCCTTCAGCCTTGCCCTTGGCCTTGTCGATAGCGTCTTCGACCTTGTCCTGCGTGTGGTCGAGCTTCTCTTTGGCCTCACCGGCGCGTCGGTCGGCCTCGCCTTCGGATTTGAGGTCCTTGTCTCCGGTGAGGGTTCCGACAGCCTCTTTGCCTCGCCCCTTCACCTGGTCAGTCTTTCCAGCCATGTCGTACAACTCTTCTCTGTCGTCCAACTTCACGCCCGCGCCGAAACGGCCCTGCGCCCACCTCCTACTCTGGCGCCCGCGCTCTGAACCTCACTAGAGGCGAAGTCCTCTTGCCCAACAGGTACAACGGCGCGCCGTCGTGGCGAGGATTGATTGAGGCATGGACTTGAGAGGGTCCAGCAGCGTTTGCCGCACCGTCTCTTGGGGCTTTTGGGCCTCCATTGCACGCAAAGTGACCGCTGTGCTACGCTGAGAAGGCTGAAGGGTCTCAGACCCCGCCTCTTTCGCATCTGGCCGAGGGCCAGAGAAACGAAATGGAGGCACAAGCAATGGGTTTAGCAGGAATCGTCTTCAGCATGATCTCGATCGCGGCGGGCGCCGTCATGTACTGGGGGGTGACCACCACTCAGGGTCACGGCTTTCGGCTCTCCACAGTGGGGGTCATCCTCATGGTCGTGGGCGCCGTGGGTCTGGTCATCTCAACGGTGATCTTCGCCACGTCTCGCCGACCGGCTGGCGGTCGCAATCGCACCTACGACAAGCAGGTGACTGACACTGCGGGTCGCACGGCCGAGGTACATGAAGAAGTTCATCAATAAGCCCTCGGTCCGAGGCCAGAACGGTATTTTAGGAGGAGGAGTTAGTCATGCCTGTTCGTTCACCGGAGTCCCGGCGCATTTCCCGGTTGCTCGTTGAGCGCAGAGTCTCGGGCGTCGCCATGGTGGCGGTTCTTTCTACCGCGCTCCTTTTTGGCCTTGTCGGTTTCGCCTTTCACACGCTTTGGGTTGTGACCATCGTGGTCCTAGCTCTGGGGCTCGGGTATGTGGTGGCAAACGCCCGCCAGGATCGCCGAGAGGTCGTCGAACGGCGAGAAGAGGAAGCTAGAGAGACTGGGTGACTGACTTGCCCGCCCCCATCCCTGATTTCACGGACGTCGTCTTCGGGGGCTCGTGGGAGCTGAACTACGCCTCCATTTCGCCCGTGTGTAATCGTGGTCCCGCGCGATAGTCGATACCGTTGCCTCTCGCACTGGCCTCGGACCGACCTGTGGGTGCCGAAAATCCCATCCACATCTTCTGAGCAGCCAATATACCGGAGCGGCATCGGGAGGTCTTGTCCGACCCAGGATCGGGGCACCCGACCCGACGATGCTTCGTCCACGCCCACGGCCAAGAAGAGTGTGAGGTGCCCGTCACGTCGTGTCGACGGGATTCTCGGAGGTTTGACGCGGCGGTGGCGGGCCCACCTTCGATGGCCTCGACAAGGAAGTCCAGCTTGATAGTCACGGATGACATTTTCGGCACCCACAGGTCAGTTCCCCATCCTTCCCACCGCAAGGTTCTCACTGGGATGGCAGAGCAGCATGCCATCGCCAAGCTCGGGGAGTGGGAAATGTCAGTCCCGTGTGACATGAGGGCGGTGTTCCGCGCTTACCTCGAAGGGTCCGGCTGCCAGGCACCGAGCCTATGAACTGAAGCTCCGTCTCATGTCACGGCTGTCGCAGAGATAGGACGCCACCCTTGACCTGCCAGAGCGGGCCCCGATCGTGCGCGTTAATCTTTGGCGTTGGGGGTGGGGGTTTCTCGACCGATTCATGTTGAACGGGGGAAGGATGGGGAATCATTGGCTCCGAATCCGCGCTGCCAGTGTCATCGCGGTCGCATCCGCATCCATCATCGCTTCGTCGGTGCTGGTCTCTCCTCCCAGCTTCGCAGCAAACGACTCAGTTCCAGAGCCCCATCTTGACGGAGCGCTCAGCGGTGAGACCCTGATGCCAGCGACGAATTGCACACCCGACGCCAAGCTCAAGATGATCCAACTGGGCGAAACATCGCCGAACAATCAAATCATGTGGATGCCCGCCACCGAACCGGGGAACGCAGCTGTGAAGGCGGTAATTCACACTCAGGCGGGGAATGCCGGTGCTCCCGACGTCGGAGCCTTTCTGTGGGAGTTCACAACCACAAGAACCGTCGGCGAAGAGTTGAGAATTCACTTCGAGGCGGCGGGGGTGGACGGCACAATCCGCAACTTGGACGAGATGGCATGGACAAGAGGTATGTTGGCCGAGATGGACCCCTCCATTTCGGGGGCCAGAAATTGCGTTTCTGGATCCGTCTGGTTTTATGCCAAGGCCAGGGAGACAAGGCTACGTGGGTGCCTTCTATCTGGGCGCCTTCATGACGTAGAACCGGGCCGCGCCCTCGTCAACGCGGCCGCGGGATCATTCAACATATCGCTCAAGCTGAACGGCCGCGCGGGTGTTGGGAGAATCGGCACTATTGATTGTGCGAGCCCGTAGTCGTTCGGTTGAACTTGCGGCGAACTTCTACAGATGTTGTGGCACTGACGGGAATCCGCACGCGACGCCACCGAGTACGAGGATGATCCTCGGAATGGGATCTTGAAGGGACTCGTCGTTCCCGTGGTTGCTACGACGAAGAATGAGGGAGCGGAGGCCCAGCGCTCACCCCGTAAGGTCCGAATACTCGATCGCTCTCACGCAGCCCTCTCGTACTCGTGGATCAGGCCACCAAGGCGATCACGCCGGACAATCCGAGTCCGGGAATCCCGCTCGTGATCTGGCGATGGAACACTTGGTTGTGCCACAGCTGATCGGTGACTTGACTCGTTGGCGGGGACCTCTTGGGCGATCCCCTGATGCGGGCGGTGATGGTTGTAGGGCCATGACAATGGCTCTGGGTGCCGCGGTGCTCGGTTCGGTAAGTTCGTGCCTACCGGGTCCGGGGTTCTCGGGAGAACGCAGGTAGGGCAGGTCGTGACTTGCACTATGGGCTTCGAGCCCGCCGTTGTAGTTGGCCGCCCCTCCGACTGGCCCGGTTGTGCTGCGAGCACGTATCCGTAGTTGTCGTTCGCCCGCCTGTCTCCCACGATGACGAGAGGAGGTGGAATGCGCTCGATAAGTCTAGACGTCCATCGTGACTTCTGCGAGGTGGCGATCTTCGAGGACAGGAGGGTCAGTCGACATCCAAGGGTCCCGGCTCGACAAGGCGCGTTGGTGGCGTTCGCCTGCTCGCTCGAGCCGACCGATCAGGTCGGGCTGGAAGCGACCGGCAACGCCCTCGCCATCGCCCGACTGATCGAGCCTCACGTCGCTCGGGTCGTCATCGCCAACGCCGCGGTCACCAAGGGCATCGGGGGCGCCAGGGCCAAGACGGACCAGCTCGACGCCCGGACGCTGGCCCAGCTGCTCGGGACGGGCTTCTTTCCGCAGGTGTGGTTGGCCGAGGAGCCGACGCGCCTCGCCCGACGTCGCATGTCGCGTCGTGCCCAGCTGGTGCGTGAACGCACCGGACTCAAGAACCAGGTCCATGCCGTGCTCCATCGGAACCTGATCGAACGGCCACCAGCCTCTGACCTCTTCGGGGTCAAGGGACTCCGATGGCTGGCCACCGTCGAGCTGCCCGGGGACGAGCGAGAGACCGTGTCATCGTGCCTCCGCCAACTCCAGTTTCTGGGCGACGAGCTCCATCGTCTGGACCAGGTCATCGCCCAGAGCGCACTCGAACACCAGTCCATCGGCCTCCTGCTCACCGTGCCGGGCGTGAACCTGATCACCGCAGTGGCATTCATGGCCGCTGTAGGCGACATCTCCCGGTTCGAGACACCGACCCAGCTCGTGAGCTACCTCGGCCTCGATCCCACGGTCCGCCAGTCCGGGCTCTCCCCGGCACGACACGGGAGCATCTCCAAGCAGGGATCCGCCGGCGCTCGGTGGGCACTCGTCGAGTCCGCGTGGGTGGTGGCGGGTGCACCGGGCCCTCTGCACGCCTTCGCGGAGCGGATCAGAGCCCGCCGGGGAGCCAACGTGGCGACCGTCGCCGTGGCTCGCAAACTGGCCGTGCTATTCTGGCACATGCTCACAAAGGACGAGGAGTACGCCTTCGGCCGACCTTCGCTCACCCGCCGAGAAGCTTCGCCGGATCGAGCTCACTGCCGGAGCGCCAAGTACCCGTGGCAAGCGCGGCGGCGGCCGGGTGTACGCGTCGGCCGAACAGCGTCGGTGCGAACAGCAGGTCGCCGTTCATGCCGAAACGGCATATCGCCAGTTCGTCTCGCAAAGAAGAGGCTAGGCAAAACCACTTGACTTGCATCCGTAGGGCCATGGCGAACTGGCGCAGAAGCCGCTCGAGATGCCGAGCATTGAGTACGAGAACTTGGTCGAGGCATTCCGATCGAACGGTCCGCACGAAGCGCTCTGCGTAGGCGTTTGCGTTCGGAGTGCGGAACGGCGTCTGGATCACCTGGGCACCTTCGGACCGAAATACCTCATCGAAGGTTCCGACGTATTTGGTGTCGCGGTCGCGGATGACGAGCTTCGTGACAACGCCCTGATCCGCCAGGTCCATGGTCACGTTCCTCGCCTGCTGAGTGACCCACGGGCCGTTGGGGTGGTTCGTGATACCGGTGATCCAGGCTCGACGACGGCCCAACTCGATGAAAAAGAGCACGTAGAGCCTCCGGAGGAAAGCTGTGTCGACGGTGAAGAAGTCGGTGGCAACGACGCCTGTGGCCTGGCGCTTCAAGAACTCCCGCCAGGTGCTGCCTTGCCGAGGGGCCGGCCCCAGGCCGGCTTCGGCCAGGATCTTGGCGATCGTGCTCGGTGCCAGACGAACGCCCAGCTTGAGCAGCTCCCCCTGGATGCGGCGATAACCCCACCGACGGTTCTCTCGGCCCAGCCGAACGACCAGGGCAGTGGTCGCCCCGTCCATCCTGGGGCGCCCAGGGCGTCGGTGCGGGTAGGTCCAGCGCTTGGCCACCAGGCGCCGGTGCCAGGCGAGGAGCGTCTCGGGCGTCACTGCGAAGGCGGACCACTTCCGGCGGGGAAGCAATCGGCTGAGGGCGGCGAGCAGTGGCGGAGCACCAGGAGCTCGATCTCCTTCGAGGCGTTCGACCGAACCACGAGGACAACCAGCTCGAGGAGCCGGCGCAGCGCCAAGTAGGCGAATGCCCACAGCTGGCTACCGGCTTGCCTCCTCCTCACCTGGGCGAAGGTAGCCGGGTCCACCGGCAGTGGAGAAGTTCCTGCTCAAGACGCCGATCGAATATTCGGACCGTACGAGCTGGAGGCATCGATCAACGATTGGATCGACATGTGGAACGACGATCCCCGCCCCTTCGTCTGGCACAAAACCGACGAGATCCTCGACAGGCTGGCTGGATATTCGCGCGCGGATCTCTGGCTCAGGACACTAGAGCCAATCTTGGAAACTGGTTTCTCGAAGGTGTCTGAGAGCGAAGAGTGCTTCTCGCTCGACTCGAGGCATCCCGTAGTGGTGGGCCTGCTCAAGGGCCTCTCTTGCCATGGCTCGCCCGGTGTCCCGATCTCCAGGTCGATCACGCCGAACGAGCATGTTGGCCCAAGCCGCTCTGGTCCACGCGATATGTATTGGAGATTCCATAGACCGATCAATTGCTAGGGCTTCCTTGAACCACTCTTCAAATGCGTCGAAATCCTCCAACAAGTCGGCAAGCAAGCCGAGGGTTCTCGCGACGCATCCCAAGGCCACGGTGATGCTGATGGTCGCAATGTGGCGATGCCAGTCGGTAAGTCGATCGTAGAGAGGCTGAGCGGCTTCGACGTGTCCGCAGCGAGCAGCGGCTATTGCCCATGCGACGTGTGCCGTGAGCCAGGTAGCGCCCTTGTAGACCTCAAAGTTTGAGGACAGGTCCCGGTCGAGGAGTTGGCGGGTCTTTTCATAATCACCCGACTCTCCGGCAGCCAGGCACTGCAAGGCCCAAAATACGGTCGGGCCGGGGAGGTCGTTGGCCTGTAGCTCGACCAGCGGCAGCATTTCACCCAGGCGACCCTGTCCGAAGCGGATATCGAAGATCTGCGCGCCATAAAGGAACAATGCGTCGGGCTGACCAGATTCAATGCCAAAGTTGAGAGCCGCGTCGGCGAATCGCTCGGCCTCAGCCAGGTTCCCCAACAATATGTGCTGCCAACTCTGGTAGATGCCGTTGACCCATTGGCAAAGTGGCTGCCCAATTCGAGCTGACTCCTCATCGAAGATCAGGAGGGATTCCCTCATCTTGGTGAAATCGGCGGCCTCCAGCGCCACAATCGTCCGGACGCCGTGAATCAGCCACCGCAGGAAGTGCTGCTCATTGGCCACAAGCTCGCAGGCTTCATCGGCCCATCTCGAGCGCAGCTCGAGCGTCTCGGGCATGGATATGGCTTCGTATGAACGGACGAGCACGTCAGCCAGCGTGGTGGGATCGCCGACGCGTCTGGCACACGCCACCGCCGCTTGGGCGAGCTCCAAGCGTTCGTCGAATTGCAAAAAGTGGAGCGTCTCGACACTGAGGGTCGCCAATAACCGTGCTCGCTCAGGCGTATCGGTCTCGCCTAGCCGGTCCAGAGCGGTGCGAAGCACCACTACCCGCTCTTCGTCTCCAGATCCCGTGCTGCTGTGGAAGCCCCGATTGTTGGCCATGGCGGCCCTGACGAGGGTGACAGTATCGCCAACACCGTCAGCCAGACGGGCTGCCTCAAGGAGGATGTCCCGGTAGTTGGGGTTGCCCACCTGGCGCTGCGCGCGTCCCAGACCAACCAAAAGCGCAGCTCGTTTTCGATCATCTTCCGGGTCTTGGCGCTCCAGCATCTGGAGCGCGTCGGAATACCACCGCATCGCCTCTTCGGGAGCGAGCTGTTGGAGGGCTCGGTCGCCGGCGAGTCGGGCGTAATCGATGGCCTTGGCCTGTTCTTCGGGTTGGGTGGCATGAGCCCAGTGGTAAGCCAATTCTCCGACCCGGGCAGTGAGTTCCCCTCCGCACTGGTCTTCGATCGCTTCAGCAACCGCCCGGTGGGCTCGGGCTCGTCGGAGCGAAGACAGATCACGGTAAAGGGAATGTTCAAACAGAGCGTGGGCGAAGCTGAATCTCCCGGGTGTCTCACCTTCTACCAGGATTCCGGCCTGGACGGCGGCCTCGAGCGCGACCACAAGATCTTCCTGGTCGATGTGGACGACGTTCGCCAATAGGTCTACATCGAAGTCCCGTCCGACTACGGCCGCCATGGTAAGCCACTGGGCGGCAGAGCGTCCGAGTCTTCCCACCCTGTGGCCGATGACTTCTCGGACGCTGACGGGCAAACCCGACACGACGAGATCGATGTTCGCCTCCCACCGGCCGGAATTGGATTGGGCAATGACCCCCGTCTCAGCCAAGTGTCGGAGAATCTCACCGACGAAGAACGGATTACCTCCGGTCTCTTCCAACAACGCATCGCGGAGTACAACGCCGTCTTCGAGGATCTCGTGTCCGGCATAGCTCTCGAGCAATGCCAATAGGTCCTCGTCGCCGAGGCCTGTGAGACCGAACCGTTCCACACCAGCCTCACGATGAAGGACTGCCAGCGCACCGGCCAGCGGATGCCCGGCACCCATCTCTGAGTCTCGGTACGTGCCGACGACACAAAGGCGAAGCCGGGTATCTGAACCAATGACGTGGCGCAACAACTGGATGGTTGGCCCGTCCGCCCAATGCAGGTCGTCCAAGACGAGCAGCGTCGGGGCCACTTCCGAGCACCGGCACAGCAGGTCCACCACTGCGCCAAAGAGCAGGTAACGTTCGGACTCGTCCGCCACCGTCCCAGAAACGGCCACACCGGTTCGATCGGCTAGCTCTGGCACCAGACGTGCCAACTCACCCATGCGCGTCTGCACATGGTTATCGAGAAGAGCCTGGGGTGCGTTCCGAACCAGGTGATCAAGGGCTTCGATCCATGGCTGATAAGGGATTCCCAGGTCCTCGTCGCAGCGCCCGTAGAGGACAATCCCACCCTGTTCGAGAACGTCGCTGGCCAGAGCACTCGCCAGCGACGTCTTGCCGATCCCCGGCTCGCCGGAGATGAGCACGACCCGTCGTCCATCGCCACCTGCAGTCGCCTTATAGGCGGCGCCGAGTCTCTCGAGCTCCTCAGTCCGCCCCTGGAAGCCGAGCGGGGCGGCAGTGGTAAGACGGGCTGGCAGCGGAAACACCAGAGCTGGCGTCGGCTCCCAGGCCACCTCCCAGGCGGCCACTGGCTCGGGCAGACCCTTGAGCGCCAAGGTTCCCACGGCGCGAAAGTTGTGGGCTCCTCGGCGTTCGACATGAAGGCGCACCAACTCGCTGGCCAAGATCTGGCCTCCTTCGGCCACCGCGCACAAGCGGGCTGCCTCGATAACTGGTTCGCCGAAGTAGTCCCCGTCTTCGGCCGTGGCCTCGCCTGTGGTGAGCCCAATGCGAAGCTCCAGGGGTTCCGCCGCGTTGCGGTTGTAGGTTTCGATCGCCTGTTGCATCGCGACGGCCCCGTCAAGTCCAGCGCTGGCGCCCGGGAAGACAACCATGATTCCGTCACCCAGGTTCTTGACTTCAGTTCCCCCGGGGATTGCTATGGCCTTGCGCAGCAGTCGGAAATAGTCCTGGCGCAGCGCGTCGGCCTGCTCGGGACCCAAGCGGGAAGACACCTCGGTCGAGTCCACCAGATCCGTAAAAAGGACTGTCACTGTCTGGGTCGTAGCCACCGGGATCCCCTTAGAGGGGCGCAAGCCTAGGTCAAGGGTCCAGGGCCAACAATCTCAACTGGACGGGTGACCAGGTCTTTCCTCACTCTCGGGACGAGGACCAGAACTGCTCGCTGCCCGAAAGGGCCTGACTAGGAAGATCCACGGTCGTTTGTTTGATTGTGGCTACAACTATGTGGGAAATCGAGGGCAATAGCGTGGGAAATGGCTCGGGCCCGGTCGTCGTCGGTCCAGGTCGGGAGAGTTGTGTCGGTGCCCCACGGTGGGCTGTCGACAAAACTGGGCCACTCGCGTCGACAAAACCGCTTCACAACCAAAGTCAGGGGGTTCCCTTTCGATAACGACCCTTAACCAGGCCGTCCGGCCCGTAATGGCCAGACCCCGTGATCACGACTCAGGCCGTCGAACTGATGAGAGGCGCGTTGATTTGACGCTGGACTTCTTAGCGGCCAGTACTACGCACTTCTGGGGGAGGGCTCGGGCTCGACCAGGGGGACGTTGGCGGCGGCCGGCTTCCAAAACGCTGAGATCGCGGGTTCGTCGCCGAGAAGGAAGCCGTCGGTGCGTCCCAGTTCGAAGGGCGGCCAGCTCCCCGAGGAAGGCGCGGATCTTGCGGACGCAGATCTTCGGCCGGTGGGCACCGACATCGCGTTTGACAAGAATGCGCAACCTGTAGGTGCCGAGAATGTCATCCGCAAGCATTCTGCTGGACCTTCTCCTGACTGGGGGCGAGCGACGAAGCTGAGTATGGCACTCACCTTCGTGTACCTGGCATTCGTCCGAGCGCTCCAGCTCGTCCGACTTTCCCGCCGTGACGGCGGTAACTGGCGGTCGAGATCGTGATGTTCGTCACGAGGTCGCGGTGCTCCGCCGTCTCCACAGGTATATGCACTGGCTGCCTGAAGCACCGGATGACATTCTCGGCACCCACAAGATCCTCGTTCCCGTGATGGCGGTGTTGCATTTGTTCATGGTTGCGCCTGACAAATGAACCTCGCTGAGCTTGGCGTGTGGCCGAGCGTTCACTCGGCGTCGAAGGCGATGACGTAGCGAATCCTTCGACCCACTGCCGCGACCCGCACCGCGTATCAAAAGGCTCTTGATACGAGCCGACCATCTTGTAAGGCTACGAGCCAATTGAGGTGGGCCGGGTCGGGTCTTGTCTCAACAGAAGGCAAGCGCGGGGGGTGCTGAGATGCTGGGTCGGCGTGATCCTATGAACGACGCAAGACATACGAGGGATCTTTGGCGTGCTACGGCGCAACGGCGCGTTTCGACGGTAATTGGACTCATCGCTGTTGTTGGTCTTCTTGCCGGCACAGTCAGGGCGGCGTCAGCCACGAGCGCTGGCACGCTTGAAGGGCTCGGAACACCCACGATTCAGACAGTCCCCGGGTATTGCAACCAAGGGGGCAACTCCTACAAGACCTCGAGTGGCGGCGTGACCCTCGTCATGGCCGGACAAACGTATAGTCAGGGCTTCCAGACCACTAGTGACAATGAATGTGGTGGTTATGGCCCGGCCGGAGTTGACGCTCTGACGTGGAGTCTCGCGGGGCGCGTTCGATACGTGGAGCGCAGCGGTGGGGCTCGACACGACCAATTCGGTCGGGGCGACACTTGCATTTCTGTCGTGTTCACCCGGGACGTGCGAAGCCAACGATGTACCAGATCCGTCGACTTGCCCCACGGTCACGGGCGCAGCTTCGACCGTCTTGTCGTTCAACGCAGGCGGCCATTCCGACCAGTGCATCAACTTGACGTCGGGAGCGCCCACGAATGTAAGTGTCAATGTCGCGGGTCTCCAATACCTAACGATCGAAGTCGAGCAGCCCACTCCACCCGATGGGTCTCATGCGACGATTGACTTTGCCAATGACAGCTTGACCGGCACTCCCCCTACGTTCCCGCCACCATCAGCCGGGTCTCCCTCGCTTGAGGGGCTTGGAACGCCAACATCTGAATCAGTCCCCGGGTATTGCAACCAAGGGGGCAACTCCTACAAGATTCCGAGTGGCGGCGCGACCCTCGTCATGGCCGGACAAACGTATAGTCAGGGCTTCCAGGCCACTAGTGACAATGAATGTGGTGGTTATGGCCCGGCCGGAGTTGACTCTCTGACGTGGAGTCTCGCGGGCGCGTTCGATACGTGGAGCGCAGCGGTGGGGCTCGACACGACCAATTCGGTCGGGGCGACACTTGCATTTCTGTCGTGTTCACCCGGGACGTGCGAAGCCAACGATGTACCAGATCCGTCGACTTGCCCCACGGTCGCGGGCGCAGCTTCGACCGTCTTGTCGTTCAACGCAGGCGGCCATTCCGACCAGTGCTTCAATCTCGCTTCAGGGGAGCCGACGAGCATCAGTGTCAATGTCGCGGGTCTCCAATACCTAACGATCGAAGTAGAGCAGCCCACTCCACCCGACGGGTCTCATGCGACGATTGACTTTGCCAATGACAGCTTGGCGTCTGGGGGATCACCCCGGCCCACCGTCACCGCCGTCAGCCCCACCTCGGGACCCGCTGTCGGAGGGACGTCGGTCACCATCTCCGGGACCGGCTTCGCAACGGGATCGGGTAATACCGTGTTCGACTTCGGGCCCGCAAACCCCGCGTCGGCGGTGAACTGCTCGTCCGCCACGAGCTGTACGGCCATATCACCGTCGGGAACGGGGACCGTTGACGTCACGGCCACGGCGAACGGTAAGACGTCAGCGGACAACCCACCTGGCGACCAGTTCACGTATCAGAGCGCCACACCTCCCCCACCCGCAGTCACCACCGTCACCGCCGTCAGCCCCACCTCGGGACCCGCTGTCGGAGGGACGTCGGTCACCATCTCCGGGACCGGCTTCGCAACGGGATCGGGTAATACCGTGTTCGACTTCGGGCCCGCAAACCCCGCGTCGGCGGTGAACTGCTCGTCCGCCACGAGCTGTACGGCCATATCACCGTCGGGAACGGGGACCGTTGACGTCACGGCCACGGCGAACGGTAAGACGTCAGCGGACAACCCACCTGGCGACCAGTTCACGTATCAGAGCGCCACACCTCCCCCACCCGCAGTCACCACCGTCACCGCCGTCAGCCCCACCTCGGGACCCGCTGTCGGAGGGACGTCGGTCACCATCTCCGGGACCGGCTTCGCAACGGGATCGGGTAATACCGTGTTCGACTTCGGGCCCGCAAACCCCGCGTCGGCGGTGAACTGCTCGTCCGCCACGAGCTGTACGGCCATATCACCGTCGGGAACGGGGACCGTTGACGTCACGGCCACGGCGAACGGTAAGACGTCAGCGGACAACCCACCTGGCGACCAGTTCACGTATCAGAGCGCCACACCTCCCCCACCCGCAGTCACCACCGTCACCGCCGTCAGCCCCACCTCGGGACCCGCTGTCGGAGGGACGTCGGTCACCATCTCCGGGACCGGCTTCGCAACGGGATCGGGTAATACCGTGTTCGACTTCGGGCCCGCAAACCCCGCGTCGGCGGTGAACTGCTCGTCCGCCACGAGCTGTACGGCCATATCACCGTCGGGAACGGGGACCGTTGACGTCACGGCCACGGCGAACGGTAAGACGTCAGCGGACAACCCACCTGGCGACCAGTTCACGTATCAGAGCGCCACACCTCCCCCACCCGCAGTCACGACGGCACCGACCACCGTGACCACCTCACTGTCCGGTGGTGGGCAGTCGGGCACGCTCATCTCGGTGCCGTCGGGGACAGCCGTAGTCGATCAGGCCACCTTGAGCGGGGCCAATGTCTCGAGCGCTAGTGGAACGGTCACTTACCGCGTCTACTCTCTCTCGTTCTTCCGTTTCCCGTTCCACAGCTTTGGCTTCTCCTCTTGGTGGGGGTGGCAGCCTCAGGGGAGCGGAGACACCGTTGATGTCACAAACGGGTCTGTACCTGAGTCGAACCCTGTAACACTCAGCCCGGGTACCTACTTCTGGCGGGCGTCGTACTCCGGGGACGCTCTCAACGGCCCCTCTCGAAGCACCCGGGGCTCGGAGACAGAGATCGTGCTCTCTCCGCCCCAGTGCCCGGTCGGATTCGGATGGTGGTCAGTGCAGTGCTTCAGCAATCAGCAATCCGGCAACAGCGGGGGCCACGGCAACGGCGAGGGCTACGGCAACGGCGGGGGTTACGGCAACGGCGGGGGCTACGGCAACGGCAACGGCGAGGGCTACGGCAACGGCGGGGGCTACGGCAACGGCGGGGGCTACGGCAACGGCGGGGGCTACGGCAACGGCAACGGCAACGGCGGGGGCTACGGCAACGGCGGGGGCTACGGCAACGGCGAGGGGTAGAGAAGGGCGCTGCCGTTTGATCCTGTGAGTGCCGAGAATCCAATCCGGGGTTCCGACCTGGGAGTTCTCGGTATGATTGCGTCCACAAGCACGTGGGAAATCGCGACCGATAGCGTGGGAAACGAGCCTGGGACGTGCTCCGTGCTGCCTGGGTGGAGTGGTTATGTCGATAGCCCACGGTGTGTGATGTGTCGGGACATCAGCGGCTCATCTATCAGACATCGTAGAAGTCCAGCCCAGGGTTTGCGGGGTGGTAATCCAGCGCCCGATCGAGGGTAAGGATCCGTAGGGGTTGGCCTTCGGGCGTGAGAATTCGGACCTCGGCGTCAGCGATCATCTCGAGGGCCTTCGAGATGCATCTTAAATTTGGTTGTAGTGCCCGAAAGACAAAACACTGATATTGACCAACCCCAATCGCTGTGATTCTGGCATCAAGTCGGGGAGGGAACAACCTCAAGCCAGCCTGCAATTGATCAATGGCGCATCGACCCTCAGGTCCCGCTACGAACGCTGCCAGAGAGAACCCCGTCGGCGTTGCCGGTCCGCTGGACAGCCCGAACTGGCTGTCCTCGCCGCAGCCGGTCACGCCAGACCTCGGGATCGAATTGCGAGGGGGCCGTGTCCTCCAGGAACGCCCGCACGACGGCTGTGAAGCGCTCCGGGTCTGAATGATGGGGGAAATGGCCGGCGTCATCGAAGATCTCGATGCGACTTCCCGGCATCGAAGCAGCGGCCAGGTGGCCCTGCTCGACCGGGATGATGGCGTCGTGGGCCCCCCACAACAACAGGGTCGGCATGCCCTCAGTCAGGTACGCACGGTCAAGCATCGTGATCACCTGGCCCCGCCAATCGACGCCGGAGCGAAGCGTGCGGAGGATGGCCCGTCGGGCTGCGGCGTCGGGCAGAGAGTCGAAGACCTTGAGGATCTCCTCGGTGTCGCGCCCGAGATCCGTACCCAGCACACGAAGCACCTGAGCCGCGACGCGGGAGCCGAGCTTGAACACCGGTGATCCGAAGGTAGGCATAAACAGGTCGGCATTGGGGGCGGCGGCCAGACGCAACAACAGGCTCACACTTCGTGCGATCCCACCAGTCCCCACGAGGACCAGGCGTTCGCAGCGCTCGGGAAAAGTATACGCGAACTGGGCCGCCACTCCGCCTCCCAAGGAGTGGCCGATGACCGTCACTCGGTCGATGTCGAGCACCGACAAAAGATCCCTCATCCCGTTGGCGTAGGCCGCGATGGAGTAGTCGGCACGCGGCTTGTCCGATAACCCGTGCCCCAGCAGATCTGGTGCGATGACGGTGTGGTCCGTGGCGAACGAATCCACCACGGGCAACCAAGTGCTTGATGAGTCACCAATGCCATGGATCAGCAGAAGCGGCGGCCCTTGGCCTGCCGACAGGAAGGCGCGCCTATAGCCGTGGATGGTGAAGAATCTGTACTGCACGCCGTCGAAGCGCTCCATGAGTTGAAAAGTGGATGTCACCTGTCCGTTTGTCGTGGTCATGCCGGCCCCTTGGGCGTCGTGGCCAAGTTGTCTGGCCAACCCCGGTCCTGTTCTACGTCTCGCCGGTCACATCCGCATGACGCGCCCGTGAACGCCGTGTTAAGGCCCTGGCATTCCCTCGACTGATCTGACCCAGACGAATGTCTGGGATCTCTGACATTCCCGAGACACCCAGCGCACCTTGGTGCGCTGCCTGGTGGAACCACTGCTCCGGAATGTGGGATTGATTCACTCCGGTCGCTGCTTCAGTCCGCATGGCCGACCTCGTCAGCCCACACCGTCATCGCCCAGAGTTGGGCTGCCCCCCACGTGGTGACCATGGCGGTGTCGAGGGCATCGCGACCCCGTGCAATCACCACCCGCCCGATGCGCGGCTCATTGTTGCGGGGGTCGAAAGTCCACCACCGGCCTTCGAGCCAAACCTCGAACCAGGAGCAGAAGTCCATGGGAAGCTCAGGTGGGATCACGGCGATGTCGGGCAGGTACCCGGCAACGTATCGGGCGGGGACATTGAGGGCCCGGCACAAGGTGATGCCGAGCTGGGTGATGTCGCGACATACGCCTGAGCGTGACTCCCACACGTCGTGAGCGGTGGTAAGAGCTGTGCTGGCACCAGGCTCGTAACGGACGTGGTCATGAAGCCAATCGCTTACGGCCTGGACCCGGCTCCACCCTGGTTCAACCGAGCTGAACAACTCCCAGGCTGAGTCATGAAGCACGTCGGGCCAGCAGAACCGGCTCGGGAGCAGGTGCACGAAGGCCTCGTCGGGCAAGTCTTCGATGGCGTTCTGGGTCGCGCCTTTGTCGGCATCGTCGAATCTCGCCGGCACATCTACGGTGGCGTCGTAGCGCAATACCGAGCGGCCGGGCGGCAAGGTGAGGCGGTCACAAGCGTTGCCGTAAGCATCAAAGTAGGTCCGAACCGAGGCGGGGGGCTCCCAGGTCTCGGTGACGATTCGCTGTTCGAGCTTAGAACGTGGTCGCACTTGCCACAGCGACGGCGTTCTCTGCGCTGTCTCGTACTCGATCTGGCAGCCGACCCGGACCAGCATCCCACTCAGCCTGGTCCAGGTTCGTGAACGTGTCGCTACCTGCGTATGTCAGGTGTGTGAACTTGCTGATCCTATGCCTCATGGTCGTCGGATCTCGGCAGCCGCCGTCTAGCGCTTACCTTCCTCCCTGTTCAGCGTTCCGGCGGTCGCAAGGCCACAACTACCACGGGCCATGGACATCGACGCTCCGAGGCCTATGTAAGCGGGAACGAAGATCGATTGACGAAGCTGTTGCAGCCCTCCCGGGTGGGCGGTGGCCGTCAGGGTCTGGCACCCTCCCCGTCGCGCCTTCACCGAACACCTATTCGCCTGAGTTCGAGCTTGGACGTGCCATGGTGGGGCGTAGAGATCTTGGGAAGCTCGACGGTAATAGCGTTAGCGGGTGTCACGACCGTGACGGCGCTTGTAGGAGGCTTGGGCATGCTCGCGGTGATCCACTTCGAGCGCTGTCATCGATGTGGATGTCCCTCCCTGACGCAGAGTGCAACTGCCGTGCAGTCCTGTTCTCGCTGCCGCCAAGGAGGGATATTCCACCGAGAGTCCCTTTACAACGTACGTGACGGGCATCGACAGCGCGCCGCCTAAGCTAAGTCGATGGTCCGGCTCGATGGCCCACCGTCGATCGAGATAGTCGATCATGTACGTGCCGAGAATGTGATCCGGTTTTGAGCTGGACGTTCGCTGACGTGCGGTCTCATTCACGCATACTGCCTGGATGCGTGCGGGCGTGAGATGAGATGAGATCAGATGAGAGAGATGAGATTTTGAACCTACGCGCTTGCAAGCATACATCTTAGGAAGTGTCGCTCGCGCGACGAGGGTCCAGTACAGCGGCGACATGGTCGGCCAGCAGTTCAAGCGGCTCAATACGGTCTCCAGTCAACCGCAGGGGCTTGGAGTGCGCCAAGAGGAGGACTCCGAATCGCTTTCGCCGTGCCCACAGAGGCAGAACAACTACCGCTCGAGCACCTGCAGTGCGCAAGGACTCTGTGCCCAAGAAGCCTGGGCTTGACGCGTCACCGGCTGTGTAGCACGAGCGAATGTCTCCTACGAGAGACGACAGAGCAAAGAGCTCATCAAGCGTCAGCGCGAACAGGTCGCTGGCCAGGGGTCCGAGTGCGCTGACCACCCGCGGACCATTGGATTCCTCAATCACGAGACAGGCCGAATCCATTTCGGCAGCATCACGAACCCGATGGAGGGCTTGACGCACGAGGTGATTGCCACGGACAAGCCCCGAGATGGCCACGGAGGCCTGAGCAGCTCGTTGCCATCGGGTATTTCCTATGTTTGAGCCAATAACCTCCAAGCGATCGGAAAGAAGGCGCGCCAGCAACTCCGTGAACGCCGCCGAATCTGGTCCCATAGGGCTGAAGGACTCCACATTTAGTGAGCCGATCGTATTGCCATCCATGACGATCGGGACGCAGATCTCTGACACGACACCTGGGACTGCCATGAGGTAGTCAGGATGGGACGAGACATCGTCGACCACGATCGACTGTCCTGTGGCCCATGTCCGCCCCGTAATCCCTGCCGAGGCAGACATACCGTCGAGAACCTGCCATAGCCCTCGCTGTGCAACGCATCGCAACTCGTGGCTGCGCTCGAGATAAAGGCTAGACATGAGTCCCCGGCGGAAGAGCGTTTCGACCACGACTTCACAGGCCTCCAGCACGTTGTCGACTCGCGCCAACGCTTTGCGAATCCCGTCTTCACCCTCTGAACGCGCGACGTCTCGGTGAAGACGGTCCGAAAATGATGTTGTTGATGCCCCGTCGATCTCGGGCCAGGGGGGCCCTGGACGTGCCAGCAGGAAGCCCTGCACCAGGTGGACTTCTGCTTCCCGAAGGACGTCGAGCTCACGTCGTGTCTCTACGCCTTCCGCGATCACGCTCGTGCCAACTTCCCGAGCGAAGGCGACGACCGCTCTCATCAGCGCTCGTCGATTGGGGTCTTCGTCGATGCCATGAACGAGCTCGCGGTCGAGCTTGAGGTAATCGGGTGACAGCTCCATCACGTGTCGGAGGCTCGAGTAGCCAGCCCCAGCATCATCGACCGCGACGCGAACTCCATGCTCCAACCACTCCGCGAGGTGGGTGCGGAGTCGGTCGTAGTCCTCTACCGCCTCCTGCTCGGTCAGCTCGATGACCAGACGTTGCGGCAACTCCGCACGCAGATTCAGGGTCATCGGGTCGGCAATGGTCGACGGGCTTGCGTTGACGAACAGGACCCGCCCATGAGGCGGAGTGCCAAGCCCGGCAGCGGCGGCCAGACAGGCAACCTCGAGCCGGTGACGCAGGTCGAACTGCGTCGCCACGTCGAGCCACCAGTCGGGTGGATGCTGAGGAGTGACAGCCATTCGGGCAAGGGCCTCGTACCCGACGACGACCATGTCGGCCGGGCGGACGATGGGCTGGACCGCGGCCGTCACGACACCGGGCTCACAAAGATGTTCGACGACCCTCCGCAGATCCTCGCTGACGGCAGGGCGCGCCAGTCCTGCCTCTGCCAAGGTCATGGGTTGTATATCGTCGTGAACAGAAACCTGCTTGAGCACCTCCGGGGCTCGGAGGCCAAGAATGGTCGATGAACCCGGCATGGGGCCTCGAGCAAGCTGCGGCTGGGGCTACGGATCGGCCAGAGTCCTCCATGTCTTCCCAGCAAAAAGGGGGCCACCGACCCTCCTGGCATGAGTTGCCGGGGGAGAAATTGGTTTCGAGGCTCGAGGGGCTTTCCTGGGGCAACTCCCGGGCTCCTAGGAGCCTCTGCGCGCTGAAAACCTGGGGAGTGCCTAAGATTTCGGCTGACCTCCCCACCTGGGCTCTCGCCTTTGTTTGTGCTCGCAAGTTTGTGGAAATCGGGAGCAATAGCGTGGGAAATGGCTGCGAAACGTTGCTCGGCCATCACGCTGTCATTTCTGTATCAGGCGCTCGTCCGACTCTTCCGATTACTCCGGCTCGTGCTGAGTGACAGCGAAGAATTGACGATCGAAGTCGTCATGCTCAGTCACGAAGTGGTGGTGCCGCACCGCCAGATATCCCGTCCGACGCTGCGGCCCAGCGAACGGGCTGCATCGGCGAGGCTCGGCGGGCGCGGTTGCCGAACCCAGGGACCGGGCCTTAGTGAGGCCGGAACACGCACCAGGTCCCTTTGTACCGGCGCTACTAGGCGCTCCCAGCCGGGGCGGGCTCAACGGTGCGCCGCCTGAGGTAACGAAGGATCTGAACCACGAGATGGACGATCATCGGCACGAAGGGAAGCACCAGGTAGATCGCCAACGCTTTGTATCCGATTCCGCCGTCCCAAAGGCGGGTGAAAAGCCTTCCAAAAAGACCCCACCACGCCGCCAACCCCCCGGCGATCCCCACCACGCCGAAGACAAGACTGGCGGCACCATATAGCGCCAGGCGCCGGTTGGAGAGCCGGCCCTGCACAAGGTCGGCAAGGGCCTGACGAGCCTCTCGCTGGAGCGTGGGGCGGTCGAGAGCGTCGGCGAGGATCCAATATCCGTCGAGCTCGAGAAGCGGTACAGCGTTGATAATGATGTTGAGATACCCCAGAACTGCGAACTCCCGCAGGACCAGTGCCCACGTCGTGTTCCCCCCAGCGAGTGCAAGCGTGGACGCCAGACCACAGAACACGAAGTCGCTCAGGATCCCTGCCGATGACTGCAGTATGCGGGTACGGCGAGCCAAGAAGAGGGCCTGCGAGGCGTCGACATAGAAGGTGAGCGCCCCCCAGTAAAAGCCCACGCCGAACCTCCCCACTCGTCGGCCGTTGCGGACGATGACCAGTGCGTGTGCTGATTCGTGCGGGCCAACCGAGGCCAGGCTGAGGACTCGCAGCACCACCACCGCCAGAATCGGGGAGGCCGCCGACACCGTGAGCCCGTATCCCTTGGCCACCTGGAAGAGGAACAAAGCCAAGCCAGTTGTGGCAGCGAGGCCGAGAACAACCGCTCCAGACCTCGAGAAGACCTGGTCACCGACAGCACGATCGACCCCCCGAACGAATCGATCGAACCCCCCGAACTCGACTCCGTGCAATGTGACGCGCTGTGCTCGAGGCTGAGAACTTCCTTCGAGAAACCCCTCCTCCCACAGGTCTTCGAGCAACTCCGATACCGGCACGCCCGCGGCCGCCTCAAGCTCAGGAACGGTTCGAGTCCCGTCCATGAGGGCCAGCGTCGAGAATTCGTCAGGCTCCAGGCGAAGGACTGACCCGGCCCCGGGCGGTGCTAGAACACCGTAGGAGCCGAAGTCACGGCGTTCGACCCCCGCCGCCAGAGCGGGGCACTCAATGTCACCAAGCTGCACCTCAGACCTCTCCGCCACCGTGACCCTAGCTCGCTCCGAAATCAGGTTCAGCGTGCCACCCCGCTTTCGGTCAGTTCAGGAGCTGGTCGACGATGAAGGCGGCGGCGAGGTCCAAGACACCATCCCGGTTGTGCTCGTAGGAAGTGTGGCTGCCCGAGCGGAAGACGCCGATGAATCCGCGGTGGTTGGCGGCCACCTCGTCTCCTTCTACGGTGTACCCCCACATCTTCGGATACAAGATTGGGTTGACGATCGATGCTCGCCAAGCGAGCACGCCGTTACGAGAGTCGTGCGTCCCGTGGTTCCAGGGATCTGAGGACTTGCGGGTCGGGTCTCCGAGCAAGACGACCGCTTTGAGGCGGTCAGCGACTTCAGGGCTGATACACCGCAGGCTCCGACGGACGAGATCTGCACCCTGGCTCAGCCCTATGAGAACGAAGCATTGTTCAGGACAACTCGCAGCGCCGATTGCAAGAAGGTCATTGAGCATGACGGCGCCGCGCCCTCGGCTACGTCCGTAATTCCAAGCATTGGCGCTGTATCGAACTCCTTCACACTGCATTTGCAACGCGGACCCCCGGGCTTGAAGCAACGAGCCAACCCGCTGAGCAACCCCGAAGACTGCCGGTCCCATACCTGCCTGATCCGCAGAATAGGGCTCAAAGCTTCCTCGAGCTCCGAACAGCACGACATCGGCGCACGACGTAGCTGGTCGCTCAGTGGGTGCAAACAGCGGTGTCCTATGTATTTCTCGCATTCAAGAACGGCTCGCCAGTTCGTTGGGGTGGGCCAACGAAAGCTCTGAAACCCTATTCCCAGGAAGTGTGCCGGGTGAGGCGACGGATCCTGCGGATGCGCTCTTTCATGCTTCACTCCTTCGTTCGTTCGGGGCTCTCAGGCCCAGCTCCCGTGCCGGGTCAGGCGGCGGATCCTGCGGATGCGCTTTTTCATGACGTCTCCCTTCTCAGTGGCACTCACACCGCCATCATGCGGGTCTGGACCCGTTCGGCGAATCCGCGGATATGCGTATTTCTTGCTCCCTTTTCTGCGGGAAACGGAGCTCTCAGGCCTGGCTCGCCAGTGAGAGACTGGGGACCGGGCTGAATGCGGTGCTTTGACGGAGACCGGAACGATCAGGCTCGACGGTCAGAGGTAAAAACACTGGCGCCCTTAGAGGCCCGGGTCCTCGTTAAGCGCGTGGCGCCGAAAAAAGACGACAGCGCCAACGGTTGACACGACCAAGGCGCAACGTGACGCGGGGAATGCCATTTACTCCAGCTGCCGTGGCGGGTGAGGGGGCGGATCCTGCGGATGCGCTTTCCTCTCACGACCAGCCAGCGTCGCGGTTCAGGCGATGGATCCTGCGGATGCGGTTCTCATGGTCCCTGCCTCTTGATCTCTTGGGGGATCACCAGTGAGCGTTGCGGCTCAGGCGGCGGATCCTGCGGACGCGCTTCTTCATCATTTCTCCTACCAGTGCACGTTGCGGGTGAGGCGGCGGATTCTGCGGATGCGCTTCTTCATGGTTCACTCCTCCTTGATCTTTCTGGGGATCACCAGTGCGTGTTGCGGCTCAGGCGGCGGATCCTGCGACTACGGCGGATGCGGGTCATTTCGGTCTCCTCTCAGGCCCAGGTGCCGTGGCGGGTGAGGCGGCGGATCTTGCGGATGCGGTTCTTCATGGTTTGCTCCCGTCGTTCCGTCGCGCTCTCACTGCCAAGAGCCGTGGCGGGTGAGGCGGCGGATCCTGCGGATGCGCTTCTTCATGACGTCCCCTCTCTCAGTGGCACTCATAGGGCCATCCTGCAGGTCGGGACCCGGGCGGCGCATCCGCGGTTCTACGTATTTCGGGCGATTTCCCTTGAGGTCCCGCGGAGAAGTCCTGGTCATGGCCTTACCGGGGGCCCCCACCGGTTCGCTCCAGCGTCACGATGCCCCACCCGAGGAGGAAGATCCCGCCGGGCAGCCGGAGAAACGTTGGGTTCGGAGAAGCCGCTTAGCGGGAGGCCGAGCCGTCAGGTTTGGGGGATGTTCAGGACCCCCGGGCCTCCCCACCTGGGTCGGCAACCAGCCCCCGATCGAGGGCGTAGCGGGTGAGACCCGCTCTGCGACGCTCCCCGGTCTTGGTGCGGATGTGATCCAGGTGCGAGCGAACCGTACCCAGGCTGATGCACAGCTCTTCGGCGATGTCCTGGTCTCGCTCCCCCTGGGCCACGAGCACCAGGACTTCTTGCTCCCGCGCCGAGAGCTGAAGCTTGTCGGGCCCGGCCTGTCGGGTGGCCTCAAGGAGATAGGAAGCGAGCTGGGGAGAGACGTAGGTCCCCGTGGGGGAGGCGCAGATGGTGGTGATGGCGTCGAGGATCTCGGTGATCTCGGCATGCTTGGCCACGTACCCTCGGGCCCCTGCGGCAAGGGTGGCGAGGACGGAGTCCCGGCCGATGTCGCCCGACACCATGAGGACCGCTGCCCCGGTGTCGGTCAGCCGGGCCACGGCAGCCGGGCCGTGGAGCCCTGGCAGGTGGTAGTCGAGCAGCACCACCTGGGCGGCCTGGCTGCCGTCGAGGTACGACTCCACCGAGGCGTAGGCACCGAGCAATTCCCACGATCCGCCGCCAGCCACGGCCGCGGCCAGGCCGTCGCGATAGACCGGATGGTCATCGATGACGGCCAGGGTGGTCACGGGGTGGGGACCCACAGGGTGACCCGGGTACCGCGGCCGGGCTGCGACCACACCTCGACGGTGCCGGCAACCTCGGCGATACGCTCGGCCACCGATTGTCGGAGCCCGAAGCCTGGTCCAGTCTCGGTGGGATCAAAACCCCGGCCATGGTCTCGCACGACCACTTTTGTCCCGCCGTCAGCGCCGTCGGCCCGAACGACCGCAGCCGATGTCGCCGCGTGCTTGGCGACGTTGCGGAGGACCTCTCGCACTGCGTGGAGGAGCGCCTCGGTGGCGGCGGACCCAGGCTCGTCGATCACCCCCACGGTGTGGGAGACCTCCAAACCCTCCGCGGCGAACTCCGAGGCCAACACCTCAAGGCCCTCGGCCAGGTTTCCCTTGGCCTCGGTCCCAGCCAACGCGTGGCGAAGACGACGCGCCTCACTTCTGGCCCGGTTGCGAGCCTCCTCGTCCCCGCCCACGAGACCGCTCGCGATCCCTTCGAGGGTCTGGAGGGCCGAATCGTGGAGCAGGCGGTGCTGGCGGTTGCGCTCGCGTTCGATGGCCAGGGACTCGCCCCGTGCCCTCGATTCTGCGCGGGCTGCGTCCAGCTCGGCGGCGGCGCGCCGTGCCCAGCGCATCATGACGGAGCCCACGGCGTGGAACCCGGCGAACGACGCGGCATTAGCGGCGGCGGTGACGACCTGCCCTGGCCGGGTACCGGGGCGTACCGAGGTGCCCAGGTACGTCCCCGACAACGTGGCGACTCCGACCCAGGCCTCACTCGCCTCGACCCCCAGAGCCAAGGCCAGGGTCGACCCTACGGAATAGGGGAGCATCCAGTTGAGCGATGAGGTCCGATCCTCGACCGCCGTGGCCGCCGCCAGCCCGAAGAGGCCACCGGCCCCAGTCAGGGTGTCGATCCGTGCCCCGAAGGAGTCGACCGTGCGAGTCCTGGCGCTCCGCCCAATGAGCCAGGCCGACTCAGCCCAGGTGGCGCCAAGGACGAGGGCAGCCAGCCTCGGACGGCGGTAGCTGGACCAGCCAGAAATGACACAAATGGCCCCTTGCACCAGATGGACGGCCCGAATAGCCAGGTATGTCCATAGCATTGCGCTCTCGATCATCGGTACCGTCGAATCTCCGACGGCTCCCGAATCGCCGACAGCTCCCACCGCTGTCTCCGCCATCGAACCGCAGATTAGAGGTGCCTCGCCCTCTGCGCACCTGAACATCTCTAGATCAGACGGTCCAGGCCCTTCCGGCACGAGGCCCCCAACACGCCCTCCTCCCGGCCCCCCTCCCCGCTTTCCGGGTGAGCCCCCGCGTGTCCCACTTCTGTCCCCCGCGGGGGCCTCTGTCCTCCCTGCCCCGGCGTATGGGTCGGGGGCGGGTGCTCGACTCAGCGGGTGAACGAAGCGCCTCTTTTCAGTGCGAGGGGTAAACGGGGCTCAGTGCTAGACCGTTCGACTGGGTTAGACGGGAGCTGTCTTTGCCGAAGATTCGGTCGGGTTTCTGACCCGGGGCTCCTGGGATCGATTGCGGCAGCAAATACGTGGAAATCGAGAGGAATAGCGTGGGAAATCGCTTTGTCGGAAGCCCACGCACGCAACGCAAGCGGGCTCTCGACATCACTCACCCGTTTATGACGACAGGCTTGTAAACAATGATTCGTCGAAGTCGCTAGGTGTAGGTTCCGGGAGTTTCTGGCCATGGGTCGCGTCCACGACAGAGTTCGAAGCGTACTTCGTCTCCAATCGGCCCGCTTGTACGCGTCCACAGGCGCGCACCAGCCCCGTCCGGATCAGAACATCACGCAGAGGTCAAGCAGAACTCCGGGTATCCGGGAGCGAAGCCCGATCAACCGTCAGCGTCTCGGGATGCCGGTGCTCTCCACCGGTCGGCGCCCTACCTCGTCAGAAAGCATGAAGCGACGACGTCCTCGGGGTCGCGTCTTGGGGGCGCCCATTCCAGTGCTCGGCCATGTCAGTGTTCGCCATGACCCATTTCTCGTGCTGATGCCGGCCGACGTGTCACCTGTCAAGTTCTAGACCGAACCGAAAGGCGCCGATCCTTTTCGCCCCCGGCGACGCCCGCGTACTTTGCGCTGCCCGGAGTTGATTTCGGAGGGCGCAGCAACCAGGCCGGCAATTGGACAGCGGCATCTTGGGACTATCTTCCTCACCATCCGCTTCGAGACGGGGCTGAGTCTCGCTAAGAACTGAGCTGAGGGGAGGGTTGGTATGGCTGAGCGGGAATTCCATGGTCGGATAGGAGACGATTGGCGCGAATCCGAGCCCTGGTGGCCTCGGGTGCCATCGCCACCTGCGGGCGCACCCAACGTCGTACTGATCGTCCTCGACGACGTGGGATTCGCCCAGCTCGGCTGCTACGGATCGGACATGACCACGCCGGTGCTCGACGGTCTGGCCGACGAAGGAATCCGTCTCACCAACTTCCACACCACCGCCCTGTGCTCTCCCACCCGAGTCTGCCTGTTGACGGGTCGGAATCACCACCGCAGCGGCATGGGACGGGTGGCCGACTTGGCCATCGGTTTCCCCGGCTACTGGGGAACGCCACCTCGCGAAAATGGCTATCTCTCAGAAATCCTCCAGGCGAACGGCTACGCCACCTACGCCATCGGGAAGTGGCACCTCAGCCCGGAGGACGAAACCAACATGGCAGGTCCACGCACCACCTGGCCTCTTGGCCGGGGGTTCGACCGGTGGTACGGATTCCACGGCGGCGAGACTCATCAGTTCATGCCGGCGCTGTATCACGACAACCACACCGTTCGACCTCCCCGCTCAGCGGAAGACGGGTACCACCTCAGCGCCGATCTCGCCGACCACGCCATCGAATTCCTCGGGGACCTGCGCGCCGTCGACGTCGACAAGCCCTACTTCCTCTACTTCTGCACGGGAGCGTGTCATTCCCCGCACCATGCACCTCGCGAATGGATCGAGCGATACCGCGGTCACTTCGCCCAAGGGTGGGATCAGTGGCGCCAGGAGACCTACGCTCGTCAGCTTGAGCTAGGCGTCATTCCCGAGGGCACGGCCCTGTCACCGCGCCCACCGTGGGTGCCCGCCTGGGACAGTCTGAGTGACCGGGAACGAGCTCTGGCCGAGCGGTTCATGGAGTGCTTCGCTGCGTACCTGTCCTACACCGACGAACAAATCGGCCGGCTCTTGACCTTCATCTCGGACCTGGAGGACGTGGACAACACCGTCATCATGGTGGTGTCGGACAACGGGGCGAGCTCAGAGGGCGGGAAGGAGGGCACCATCAACGAAGGCCGCCTCTCGAACTTCGATGCCTCGGGAGTCGGTGAGATGTACCGACGCCTCGAGGAGATCGGCGGACCCCTGAGCCACAACAACTATCCCTGGGGTTGGACCATGGCGGGCAACACCCCGTTTCGACGCTGGAAGCGCGAAGTCCACGAAGGGGGGATCGCCGATCCCTGCATCGTTCGGATTCCTTCGGGCGCACGCGGTGCCATCAGCGACGGTGTGCGCCGGCAATTCGCCCATGCCATCGACGTGCTGCCCACGGTCCTCGACTTGGTCGGGGTGCAGGCACCGGAGACGATCGGCGGCATTTTCCAGTCGCACCTCGACGGCACAAGTTTCGCCTATCTGCTGAGTGAGAGGGGAGCCGATGAGCCCGGTCGGCACATCACCCAGCACTCTGAGATGCTCGGCTCTCGGGCTATCTATCACGATGGCTGGAAAGCGGTGACATTCCACCCCGTTGGTCCGCTCTACGACGACGGGCTTAGTGTCAATGCGCCTTTCGAGGATGACGTTTGGGAGCTCTACCACGTGGACGAGGACCTGTCTGAGGTCAAGGACCTCGCCTCGGTGTACCCGGAAAGACTGGCAGAACTAGTCGAGCGGTGGTGGGAGGAAGCACGACGCAATGACGTCTTGCCGCTCGACAACCGGGTGATGGAAGCGATCGCCCACCCCAAGCCCGATCACCGGCGGCCTAGGAGAGTTTGGCGAAACGGGTCAGCCCTGGTGGGGGATATGCTTTCCATCCCCCCAAACGACGGACACCCCATGACCCGAGCATCCTTACCCCACATCATCATCCGACCCCTCTGGCGAAAGCCGCTCGGCGATTTGCTGGACGGACTGGCCCAAAGAGCGAAGGGCGTTTGCCACCTCACGGGCGTCACGACTCACGCCCATTTGGTCCTGCGCCCACTCCGCCGTATGGGCCATCCATCGGCCTTCAGAAGTGTCCTCAATCCGCTTGCGGCCCGGTAGCCACCAGCTTTTGATCTCGGCCGCCAGGATGGCGTAGACGCCCACCACGCCAATCACCCCGCCGAAGGCCAGCGGGGGCCAAATGTTGACGTGGGTGGTGTGGGCGGTTGGGACGGCTGCCGCAAGCCACGTAAAGACCGCTGTAAGGCCCGCTGTGGCCATCAGTTCCCCCCGCCGTTGCCAGCGGTCGTAAAACGCCTCCCGAACGGTGTCTCGCCACTGGGCCATTCTGGGAGCCTATGGACGGGGGATTTCGGGGGTCGATTTGCCCTCTCACCAGGGATTTCGACTGTTACACCCTGTCGCGATGATGGGGCCGACAAAGACAACCAAACAGATGCCCCGGGCGGTGTTGGCACACCCCCGGGGCTGGACCACAGGAGAGCGAACCTCCAATGGCCGATCCAACCGTACCCATCCCCCGTGACGCCTCCCAGGTGGGGCGCCTCCTCGGAACCCCCGAGATTCGGGCCTTCATCGCCCGTCTTGACGAAACCCGCTGGACGGGCCGTCCGGGTTACCCCATTCGCACGATGCTGGGGCTGGCACTGGTCAAAAGCCTCTACACGTTGCCAACGTGGACGCGTGTCGTGGCGCTGGTGCGCGAGCACGCCGCGCTCCGCAAGGTGCTCGGCATCCGCGCTGGGGACATGCCTTCGCAGTGGGCGTGCTACCGCTTCGCCACAAAGCTGCCGCGAGTTCGGTGACGCGATGGCCGAGTGCATCGACGCGGTGCTCGCCGGGTTGCAGACTGAGCACCCGGACCTCGGCACGACCGTCGCCGTCGACGGATCGGACCTGCCTGCGTACGCGAATGGTCAGCGGTTCTTGTCCAAGGGTGGACCGGAGCGCAAGGTCTACTCCGACCCTGACGCATCGTGGGGCCACCGCTCTGCCATCAGCACTCGCAAGGGTGGCGGCTATTACGGGTACAAAGTCCACGCCGCAGTTTGCACGACCACGGGTCTGCCGATTGCGTGGCAGGTGGAAACAGCGAGCAAGGCTGAGGTTCCCATTGTCCCGTCGCTGCTTGACTCGCTTGCTGCGCGTGGCTTTGCTACGGCGCACGCCGTGATGGACAAGGGCTACGACGGCGCGCCCATCTACGACGAGTGCGAACGCCGGGGTATCCGTCCGATCATCCCGCTCAAGCAGACGCCCGGCGTCAGGGCGGGATGGGCCACGCCACCGAAGTGCAAGCACGGCGTGTGGACATTCGCCGGTTCCGACGCCAAGCGTGGCGCGAGCAAGTGGCGTTGCCCCACTGGCGCCTGCACACCCGCGTCCAGGTGGATCAAGGCTCACCGCCTCTTCACGCTGGTGCCCCGATCCACAGAGCGGTGGGGCGCCCTCTACCGCCAGCGTGGTGCCGTCGAGCGGGAGTTCGGTGTCCTGAAGCACCAGTGGGCGATGCTCCCCCTGCGGGTGCGTCGGCTCCCCAAGGTCCGACTGCACGTCGATCTGACCATCCTGGCCAGGCTGGCGACGGCCCTGGACAACGCTCGGGCATCTCACAATGCACCGTCCGACGTGGCTGCATAGGTTGTTCATCCGTGACGCCAACCCTCGATTTGAGCAGCGTCAGGGCCAAAATCGACCGAGCAGCTGAACACCTCGCAGCCTTGGACGCCATAGTCGGCCCAGGTGCGGAAGGTGAATGCGACCTGCGGCAAGAGGTCGATCCGATCAATAAGGGCCACAAGATCATCTATGTTCGGCTGCCGAACATTGAGCGGCCCGACCTCGGTACGATGTTCGGAGATTTCATCCACAACACACGAAGCGCGTTGGACCATCTCGTTTGCGCGCTTCTCCGAATGAACAACAAGAGGATTCGTCGGTGGCATGAGTTTCCGTTCTTTGTTACCCGCAACCAGTTCATCCTTGAGGTGGGTCGTGACCCCGGGGGGCGCCCATCCTGTTTGCATGGCTTGACTGCCGACCAGATCAAGAACATCGCGCTTCACCAGCCATACATCAGAGGGGATGCCCGTAAAGCACGTCGATCCCCTCTCTACCTCCTGCACCTGGCCTGGAATCTCGACAAGCACCGTCGCATTCACGCTGGGGCACTCAACATCGCCACAGAACCCACGGTCGAACTCAGCCCGTCTCCTTACTTCACACTCCGCCGCGTGGTGCCGCGTGTAGTCCCTGGCACCTTTTTGGAACCAGAGACAGTGATCGCTGACATACAAATCGCCTTCCGAGGCTCCCCACCGGCAGATGCGAAGCCACATGTAAAAACCCACATGCTCGCGTCCGTAGCTTTTCGGGGTGAGAAGGGCGTAGTGATCAGCCATCGCGAGATGCGGCAGATGCTTCGTGAGGCCGTATACGCCATCCGAGCGTTCGACACCTCGTTTTCCCTGCCAAAGGGCGCCTGACTCGCTCACCAGGCACCAGCCTGATACTCACGGAAACTCCCAGGCTGACTACCCTGATCGGCGTGAGTTTCGCCAACCGTTCCGCCAAACCCTCCTAGGGAGACATTCCGGTACTTCCAGGGCGGTGCGCCCGTGCCCGAGTCGGTGGCGGTCAGGCTCTGCAACCGGTCCCACGAGATTTCGGTCACTGTCGATGTCCCCGAAGCGACTGTGGCAAGCGGAGTACTGATCGCACTGGGCTGCGCCCTCGGAGGTTGGTCACTTCATGTACTGGACGGCCGGCCGCGCTATGTCCACAACCTATACGGAAGAACCCGACACGCCATCCAGGCGAGCGAAGGAATGGGCTCAGGGCGCCACACCGTCAAGTTCGCTTTCGAGGCAGACGGTGGTGGAGGCGGCCCGGCCGCCTTGCATCTTGACGGCGAGGTGGTGGCCGAGGGCCGGATCGATCGATTCACGCCGGCCGTTTTCAACGAGGTCGGGATAGGCGTCACCTGCGGGTACGAGTGGGGTCCCGCAGTTGGAGACGACTACTCCGCCCCTTTCGCGTTCAATGGGACCATCGAGCGGGCCGAAGTCACCACTACTGGTCCAGCCGTACTCAATCCGGCATTAGAGATCGCCGCCATACTGGCCAAGCAGTAGGAATTCCCGAGACCAATAAACCGAGCAGGATGAGCCCGGGTCACCGTCCCAAGCCCAGCTATGTGCCGGTGTCGGTGGTGTTGGAGCTGCACAAGGAGGGGCTGCACCCACGCACATTTGATGCTGTGAGCACTGGCCTCCCGCCTTACCCATCCGAAGTAAGACTCCATCACTGGCTGAAACCTGATGGTCCGCTCAAGGTCCTCTAGGGACCGTGACCTGACGAGCTCAGGAAGGAGGCTCGCTGCCATGTGCGACACACCGAGGTCAATGGGGTCTCCCGTGGACAAAGACCGCCTGGTCGACGCCCGTGCGGGTCATGCCTGACCGGCAATTGGAGCGGCGTCGCATTTCAGCGCCGTCTGGTGAGCACCCCCAAGCTCGAGCCCTCGTCGGATCGAACGGAGTTCGCCCCACAAGGTCCCTGACGCGGTTTGGCGCTTCGCGACAAAACACGTCCGAACGCGACGAACATTTGGACGTACTTTACCGATTGCACTGATTCAAATCCGAACACGATCCTTTGAAGCACCTGGTTCGGCCTGTTGTCTCGGTCGATCAATCCGTACACATCTTGCACCCGCCCTTCACGCTGCAAGTCGCGTAGGGTCTCCGCCATTATCAACGCGCCAGCCCCCGATTTCCGAAACCCTGGATAGACCCAAAAGTCATAGAGATACCACTCGTCGGGTTTGAAGTAGAGCTTCAACCCAATCCAACGATCGCGAAACACACGAGATCTGCTCAACCACATCCAGCCGGCCACATCGCTGCCGTCGCTCGCCACATAGACGACATGACCCCTGGCCAAGCGGCTTCGAAACCTCCTGAGTCGCCTTGCTGTTGCGAGTGTGTTGACCAGCGGGACCCTACTCAGGAACAAAATCAGCGGATTACTGCCCACGCGCGCCGCGTCAACCAATAGGTTGCTTCCTTCAACACGCCGCACAACCATAGCGTGCTCGACCCGCACATCCGGAATCTGATCGGCGACACGGCGCCGGACGATGTCGAAGTCGTGCATCGAAAAGAAGCGAGTACCCAACGGTCCATTCCCCTCAGAGGCCTCGGTCGGCCAAGCGAACGGCAGCCTCATATATTGTCAGCGTTGGTCTCCCTGCTTGGCTCCCACGAAATGAGCGATCTGATACAGCGACCCAAAGTTGTCGGGTACCAAATCCTCCGGCTGGACTGTGAAGCAGAATTGTTCCTCCAGCGCGGCCACTATTGCGACGAGATGGAGAGAGTCCACCACCATCTGCTCGAACAACGGCGTGTCATCATCGATGCCATCGAGTGCGACCGTTCCGACGACGTCGACGACAAGACCTCGGACATCTCCAATTGGAACTGACATACTCTCTGTCATAAGGGCCCCCTATCTTCCGGGCAGGCGAGTCAGCGCGTCACCGTCTACTGGAGGAGACGCCATGACATCAGCCGCAAGTTCGGCGCGATCGATCTTTCCGTTCGAATTGCGAGGAAGGGCAGCTCGGAGAACGTATGCACTCGGCACCATGTACAGGGGCAGCCTTTCCCTGCAGAACGCTCTCAACGGCTCAACGTCATCGATGTCTCGCGTGACGCAGCACGCCACGATCTTGTTTCCGACGAGCTCATCCGGAATAGCGATCGCCGCGGCATCTTTGACATCTTCGTGGGAGTTCAGCACATACTCGATCTCGCCGAGTTCAACTCGGTACCCGCGAGTCTTCACCATATGATCGCGTCGGCCGACAAAGCGAAGGACCCTGGCATCACCCACCTTCGCCCAGTACACGATGTCCCCGGTTCGGTAGGTGTCGGGTTCGACGAAACCGTTCGCGGTCTGGCCGTGTTGACCCCAGTAGCCTTGAGCGACGATCGGCCCCCGCACCACGAGTTCCCCTTCAACGTTGTTCTCGTCAACCTTCCGTCCCGATTCGTCGAGAACAAAGCATTCCGTGCCGCCGCACGCCTGCCCGATCGGAATAGGGGGATCGTCGGGATGCGGCGGCTCCGCGACTTCGTAAAACGAGCACACATTGGTCTCTGTTGGCCCGAACAGGTTGTAGAATTTGGCCTGAGGCGCCAGGTGCATGAGAGCGCTGAGGTACTTGTTCGGGAACACCTCTCCCGCAAAGAGCACCAGACGCAGTAGCTCGAGCGTGGTATCGCTCAACCCACCGTAGCTTACGAGGAGCGACAGGGCAGAGGGTGCGGAATACCAGACTGTGATTTCCTCAGTCTGGATCCAGCGCGCTAATTCCGGCGGGAACAGTGCTGTCGTCCTCGGCACGATTGCGCAGGCTGCACCGGAACGAGCAGCCCCAAAAAAGTCAAAAGTCGACAGATCGAAGTGCAGCGGAGCATGGTTCGAGAGGACGTCGTCCGGTCGAAGAGCGAACTCCGAGTACGCCCATTCAATAAAGCTGAGTGCATTTCGATGGGAGATCATCACTCCCTTTGGTACCCCGGTAGACCCCGATGTGTACAAGATGTAGGCGAGATCCGTGTCGACAGCAGTTTGCCGAGGAGGATCCGAGGAGGATTGCTGGAGTTCTTCCCAGGCCCGGAAGCCTCTTGGAGGAACGCCGGTGCCACACGTGATTCCGCGATCAGGTCCCGCTCCATCGGCTCTCAAGAGCCGCTCAACCCGATCGGCATCACCGACGATCGCTGCGATCTCAGCGTTCTGAGCAACTAATGCCGCTCGGCTCAGCGGAGCAGCGGGATCAAGCGGGACATAGGCCGCGCCGGCCCGCATGATCGCGTAGATAGCGGTGATTGCCTCATGACCTTTCTCGAGGTACAGCCCGACCCGGTCCCCGTGACCGACACCCATGTCCGTGAGGGCCGTAGCTACCCGGTTGGCCGCCATGTCGAGCTCTGCGTACGTCACCGTGCGCCCCTTGGCTCGAATGGCGGGCCGGGTCGGCCATCGATCGCTGGCCTCGGTCAAGAGCTCGTCGAGAAGAGCCGTCCTCATAGATGCATGCTCCGTGCGATGATGACTCTCTGCAACTGTGAGGTCCCGGAGTGGATGCGGGCACCGACCGCGTTGCGGAGATCACGTTCGACACCACTCTCGGACGAATACCCGTAGCCACCATGTAATTGGATCGCATCGAGACTGCTTGCCACCGCACACTCACTCACCCAAAGCTTGGCCATCGCGGTGTGAGCCAATGTTGGTTCTCCTTCAGCTTTGGCCCACGCAGCTTGATAGAGAAGAAGCCGCGCTGTTTCGAGGCGCAGCCTCATCTCTACGAGCGTATTGGCCACTGCTTGATGCTCAGAGATCCGACGACCAAATGCCTGTCGATCTCGCGCGTAGCGGCAGGCCTCCTCGAGTTGTCTCACGAGCATTCCCACGTAGGGGGCCATGGCAAAGGATCTCTCCCATTCCATCGCTTCATTGAAGACCGCGAGACCGAATCCTTCTCTTCCCAGGATTGCGCCGGCGGGGAGGTACACGTCGTTAAAGGCGACCTCGCCAATAGGCGCCGTGCGCAGTCCCTGGGTCTCCAACGCGGGTCCCTGAAGCACTCCCTCAAGGTCGGCTTGAACAAGAAACGCACTCGTTCCGCCCATCGAACCCCCCGGTCCCGTTCTCGCAAAGCAGACAATCAGATGAGCGATGGGACCATTGGTCGTGTAGGTCTTGGACCCGTGAATGCGCCAGCAACCGCCTTCGGCACGTTCGGCCCGAGTTCGCATGGCGAAAGCGTCGGAGCCGGAATCCGATTCCGTGATGGCTAAGGCGCCAATGATGGAGCCAGACATCAAACCGGGTAGATACTGGCTCTTCTGCTCCCCGGTCCCGAAGCGCAGCAACAGGGGGATGATGACCCAAGTCTGAACGACGGCCGAAAAAACGAGGCCTCCGTCCACGCAGCCTTCTCCGAGACCCTCCGTGAGAAGTAAGGCGCTCATTGGGTCAAGGCCTGCCCCTCCCAGTTCTTCGGGAGGGGCAAGGCGAAGAAAACCCCAACTTGACAGTTCGTCCCACTTCTCTTTGGGAAAACGTCCAGTCCGATCGTCGTCTTCGACGTGCCCGTTCAGCTTCGTACGAGCAAACGCCACGATTTCGGCTCGGAGGTCGAGTTGCTCAGAGCTCCAAGCAAAGTCCATCTCCGATGCTCCTCCCGCTCACTCCCCGAGCCCTCGAAATTCGCCTCACCACAAACGGTCGGGGAGGAACGGCTTCTCGAGCCTCAAAGAGCGCCCGCCGGACTCGCCGCCTTTCGCTTCAATTCGTGACATGCCACCACTCAGCGCGTCCGAGTCTCGCGAGGACCCCGCGTGCGCCCCACGATTCACAGCATACGCACAGGTGAAAGCGCCCGAAATCTAGCGGGTGGCGCCGAATATCTCATCCGCCCACTCCGACCAGGTACTTCCAAGTTTCTTGTGTCCACAAATACGTGGGAGATCCAGAGCCATGGCATGGGAACCGGCCCAACCGGGGCGCGGTGACGGCCCAGTTCTGAGCAGTTCCGTCGGTAGCCACGAAGGCACCGCGTGTCACGAACGGACGGACGAACGGTCCCCTCTGAATTTGGGTGTCTTCAGACGCTCGGACGGGGTTCTCGACAAACATACGAACGCCTCTTGCGCCGAAGGCTCCTCAGTAGTTGGGTTGGGACCAGTGGGCTAGAGCACACCGTCGACGACGGCATGTGTCCTGTCGGGCCACCGAGAACATCCACGTCTCCGACTATCGGGGCCGGCGAGGAGGAACTCATGAGTGTCACTTTGGACAAGTCGGTCGATGACTTCATTGCTACCAAGCGCCAGCTGTTTATCGGAGGTCAGTGGGTAGATTCGGCGTCGGGCCGGACATTCGAAACGCCGAATCCGGCGACCGGCGAGACGTTGGCCACGGTGGCTGAAGGGGACGCGGAGGATATCGACCGGGCTGTGCGGGCGGCTCGGAGGGCCTTCGAGGACGGTCCGTGGAGTCGCATGACCCCATCTGATCGCGGTCGGGTCATCTGGCGGATTGGTGACTTGATCCTCGAGCATGTCGAAGAACTGGCGCAGCTCGAGACACTGGACAATGGCAAGCCGCTTAGCGTGGCTCGGGCGGCCGATGTGCCATTGGCTGCCGACTTGTTTCATTACATGGCTGGTTGGGCCACCAAGATCGAGGGCAACTCCATCAACCTCTCGGTGCCGTACGCTCCCGGAGCCAATTTTCACGCGTACACCCTGCGGGAGCCGATCGGGGTGGTGGGCCAGATCATTCCCTGGAATTTCCCGCTCTTGATGGCGGCTTGGAAACTCGGCCCTGCCTTGGCAACCGGCAACTGCGTGGTGCTCAAGCCAGCGGAGCAGACACCGCTGTCAGCGTTACGCTTGGCGGAACTGATCGCCGAGGCCGGGGTGCCTGACGGTGTAGTCAATGTCGTCACAGGTTTCGGTGAGAGTGCCGGCGCAGCACTCGCCGCGCATGACGACGTGGACAAGGTCGCGTTCACTGGCTCAACCGAGGTGGGCAGGCTGATCGTGCATGCGGCAGCGGGGAACATGAAGAAGCTCACCTTGGAGCTCGGCGGCAAGAGCCCAAACATTGTGTTTGCCGACGTCGAGCCTGAGGTGGCGATCGCTGGCGCCGCCAACGCCATTTTCTTCAACCACGGGCAATGCTGTGTGGCCGGATCGCGACTGTTCGTCCAGAAGGATCGCTTCGATGAGGTGGTCGGTGGTGTCGCGGAGGTCGCCAAGTCGATCAAGTTGGGCGACGGGATGGACCCCGATACCCAGATGGGTCCGCTCGTCTCCGACGAGCAGCTCCAACGGGTTACCGGGTATCTTGAGTCCGGCAGAAGCGAAGGGGTCACGTCGCTCACCGGTGGGGCCAGGCGTGGCGATCGCGGCTACTTCGTGGAACCAACCGTATTGACCGGGACCCGCCCGGACATGCGTGTGGTGCGAGAGGAGATTTTCGGGCCAGTCGTGGTCGCCTCCCCGTTCCAGGACCTTGATGACATCGCTCGGGCGGCCAACGACACCCCCTACGGGCTCGGCGCGGGCATCTGGACCAAGGACATCTCCAAAGCGCACGCTCTGGCCAAGAAGATCAGGGCGGGAACCGTGTGGATCAACTGCTACAACATCTTCGACGCGGCTCTGCCATTCGGAGGGTACAAGCAGTCCGGATGGGGCCGAGAGATGGGCCACGAGGCGCTCGAGGCTTATACCGAAGTCAAGGCGGTCTGCGCTCAACTCTGAGAAGCTCGATGCCGGGTTTGTGACGCGCCGGACCGGGGCATCTGTGCGACTCCCTCGTGGAGGGCTTACCGATCGCCACCAGGCTCAATGCCGTGACGGCTAGCACGTATGGGTGGCGGCCTCATCGATAGACACCCTCGCCTCGTCCGAGTCGAACGTGGGCGCCGGCTCCTCGTTCACTCAGCTAGGTCAGGCGGGCATCGGTGCCATCTTGATCACGGCGAAGGCGGCGCCATCGGGGTCCATGAGGACAGCGAAACGACCGGGAGGAATGTCCGTCGGCGGGACGAGGGTCACGGCACCAAGCTCGCTCGCCTTGGCGACAGTGGCATCGGTGTCCTCAGTCGCGAAGTACACGAGCCAGTGGGCGGGAACCTCGGAGGGAACCATGTCAGGCATGGTCATCATCCCGGCGACGGACTTCTCCCCGAGCTTCCACTCGGTGTACTTCATGCCGTCCATGTCGAGGTCGTTGGGCGTCCAGCCAAACACATCTTTGTAGAAGGCCTTGGAGGCCGGCACGTCGCGGGTGTTCAGCTCGTTCCAGGCGAACGAACCCGGCTCGTTGGCAATTTCGGCACCCATGAACGACTTGGGCTGCCAGATACCGATTGCAGCCCCCGTCGGGTCGGCGAAGACCGCCATGCGACCGATGTCCGCCACATCGGTGGGTTCGACGAACACGGCGGCTCCTGCTTTCTTGGCAAGGTCGACTGTTGCATCGGCGTTGTTCACAGAGATATAGGTGACCCATGCGCTCGGCTGACCCTCCATCATGAGTCCCATGTTGCCGGCCACGGATTTCCCGCCCTTGCGCAGCAGGGTGTAGTGGCCCATTGCCTCGCCTTGGTCGTCGGCCTCCCACCCGAAGAGGCTGCTGTAGAAGGAGTTGGAGCCTGCCAAGTCTTTGGCGGCGTGGTCGACCCACGACGGAGTTCCTGGGGCATAAGAGGTGAACTCGGGCATCGCGTTCCTCCCGTTCCTGGACTAGCTGACTTGCCTCGATCGCAGCGTAGCCATGAGGTCGCCACCCACGAAAGAGCGGTTCCTGGTGGATGGAGCAGCCGCGATGTCCGTTCGTCCCAGGTCAATGGCGCAACGGTCGGCGACGGGAGCCCGAGAAGCGTCCGAGGGTCCGTGGAGATTGTGCTCCGCGCGGACGATGCCACGTTCAGCGCGAGGACATGCTCGAGTCCTGCTCAGCATTGTGAAGGGCCCCCAGGGTGTCGAGAACGCCATCTGGCCCTCCGGCCAGGAGTTCTCCAGCTCTTTGTGCTCTCCGATACGTGGGAAATCCAGAGAAACAGCGTAGGAAATGCCCAACCGGCGCCTCAGCCGGCCCTCGCGTCGTAGTCATTGAGGGGTACAAAGGACGCCGATGAATCGCGCGTTTGGAGCACTTGGGAGGGTGGTCGTCCGGTTTCGCTGGCTGATCGTTGTGATCTGGGTGCTGGGGACCCTGGTTTCTGTACGGATCCTGCCCTCTGTGGGCAGCCAGGTGAATAACAACAACAATCAATTCTTACCGGCCAGCGCGCCGAGCAAGCAGGCGGCGAAACGGACCCTTCCCCTCATCGGTTCCAGCACTAACCGCCAGATCCCGGTCGTGGCGGTGACCTCGAATTCCACCTTGACATCCGCTGACCAGTCGGCACTGCAGCGCCTAACCGCCGAGTTGGAGAAGGTCCCGACCGTTAAGAAGGTCCGCTTCCGGGCTGAGTCCGTCGGCCGTGACGCCCTAGAGCTGGTGGTGACACCGTCCGGTCCGACCCGCCCGAAGGCGCTCGTCCACGATTTGCAATCTGCCCTCGATCGTGCCGATCTCCCATCGGACATGCACGTGAACCTCGCCGGTGCCATCGTCACCAAGGTCGCCACCAACGAGAACTCGAACAAGCAGGGCAATCTGATCCAGATCGCCTCGATTCTTTTCATCATCGTGCTCCTCCTGATCATCTTCCGGTCCCTGCTGGCACCATTCGCCACACTGCTGCCGGCCGTCTTGGTCCTCAACCTGTCCGGGTCGTTCATCGGGGCCTTGGGCTCCCACGGTCTCAAGATCTCGTTCTTCACCCAGATCTTGCTGATCGTGCTCGTCCTGGGAGCGGGGACCGACTACGGGTTGTTCTTGGTATTCCGGGTGCGCGAGGAACTGCTCGGGGGGCGTCCACCCAACGAGGCCGTGGTCGTGGCGGTGACCCGCGTCGGCGAATCCATCACCGCCTCGGCAGGCACCGTCGTGGTGGCACTGCTCAGCCTCACCCTGGCCAGCTTCGGCATCTATCACGACCTCGGGGTTCCCCTGGCCATCGGGATCGTGGTCATGTTGGCCGCGGGCCTGACGTTTCTGCCGGCCCTGTTGAGTGTCCTGGGCCGCGCCCTCTTCTGGCCGTCGAAGACCACTCCACGACCCCATGTCGACGGCGTGTGGGGCCGGATCGCCGGGCCGGCTGGTGCAGCGGCCGGTTGTGACCCTGTGCAGTGGCGTGGTCGTCTTCGGGGCGTTGGCGCTGTTCGCTCCTGGCTTCAAGCCCGGCGGGTTCGGTGGGCAGGTGACGGCTCCCGCCAGAAGCGACGCCGCCCAGGGCAACGCGGCTCTCACTCACTACTTCCCCCAAGCCATCTCCAACCCGACGAACATCGTCATGCGGTTCCCCTCCTCGGTGTGGCAAGACCCCTCAGTGCTCGAAAAGGCCACCGACGGGCTTCGGATTTCGGGCGACTTCACCCAACTCGCCGGCCCCCTCGACCCCAATGGCTCCTCCATCACCCCACAGGAGCTCCAGGCGATTCACGCCGAGCTGCAGGCCGGCGGAAAGCTGGCGGACTCGAACGGCCCGAGCCCGGCGGGCACCTCGATTTCGCCCGCCCTCTACAGCACCTATCTGGCCACGGCCCGCTACGTCAGCGCCAACGGAATGACGGTCCAGTGGGAGGCGGGTCTTGAGGCCGGAGACCCAGGCTCCACCGCCGCGCTCGACGCCGTGCCGAAGATCCGCCATGCCGTGGCCCTGGTGGCGCACCAAGTGGGGGCGAACGCCAACGGGTTGGCGGGAGAGGCGCCGGCTCTCTATGACGTGAGCACCATCTCCGACGGTGATCTGCGCCACATCGTCCCGGTCGCCGTGCTGGCCATCGGGATCGTGCTCGCCCTGGTGCTGCGAAGTCTCATCGCTCCCATCTACCTCATCGTCAGCGTGGTGCTCTCGTACCTGGCATCGCTGGGGTTTTCGGTCATCGTGTTCATCAAGCTCGGCGGTTCGGGTGGGATCGTCTTCCTCCTTCCCTTCCTGATGTTCATATTCCTGTTGGCGCTAGGAGAGGACTACAACATTCTCGTCATGACCCGCATCCGCGAGGAGGCACGCAAGCGACCCCTCCGCCAAGCGGTGGTGCGAGCCGTCGGCGCCACCGGACCAACGGTGACCTCTGCGGGATTGGTCTTGGCCGGGACCTTCATCGTGCTAGCGATTGCAGGGGGGCGTGGGTCCGGGAACAGCCAAGTACGCCAGATCGGCTTCGGCTTGGCCGTTGGGATCCTGCTCGACACCTTCGTGGTGCGGACGGTGCTCGTGCCCTCGACCGTCTCACTGCTGGGGCGCTGGAATTGGTGGCCTTCTGCCATGGGCGGGCGACGCGCCGCCGACATCGACCCCATGTAGGTGGCTCCGGTAACCGCATCGACGATCCCCGAGGATCGGAGATCGTGGCCGTTGGCAGGGCCATGCGTTCGCCTGCATCGTCGGGACTGGGTGAACCTGCGTCCCCGTCGATGCCGGGCGGAGACTTGACCGAGTCGTGGGACCTCCACCCCGGCTTTCTCGCCACGTTCCACCAGCGCCCTCCGCGCTGGCCCAGAGCCCGCAGCCCCATGGTCACCACGGGTGTCGCCCCTCCGCTGCAGCCACCGATGTCATCGGCCAGACTGTGGTCGGAGGTGACGGCGTGCCTTACAACTCGGGTCGGATCGCCCACGACGCGGACGCGCACATCATGGAGACCCCAACGTGGCTCAGGGACCACGCCGATCCAGCTGTCCGCGATCGCATCGAGATCCTCACATACCCAGGCGGCAACGAGCTACGTCAGACCGGCGACCCCGACGAGCAGCAACGGGACCTGCTGGTCTCGTTCGATCGGCTGGCGGCCGTGCACGGATCTGGCGATTACCGGGCCCGAGAGGCCGATGAGATCATGAACCGCAAGAACTTCGCCGCCACCGGGTCGTTTATCGCCACCGATCGATCACGCGCCCTCGACCTGCTGGGCTTTTCGAGCCAGCTCGTGTTCAACACGTTCCATAATCGGCGCCTGCACGATTGGGAGCACAGCGGCGACCTCGAGCTCGCCTACGGAGCTGCCCGCGCCCACAACCGCGGCATGGTGGAGTTCTGCTCCGTCGATTCCCGCCTGCTGCCAACCTGTTATGTACCGCTCGTCGACTTCGACCGGGCGCTCTCCATGACCAACGAAGCCATCGATACGGGAGCGGCTGCCCTTCTCGTCGCCTCGGGCTGTCCACCGGGGCACTCGCCCAGCCACATCGGCCTGGACCCGGTGTGGGCCAGCGCGCAGGAGGCGGGTATCTGCGTGGTCTTCCACGTCGGGGGAACCGGCGACCTCATCGACCGGAACTACTTCCGCAATGGTTTGCCCGTCCCGCCCGACTTCCACGGCGGCGAGGAGAACTTCCGATCGGTCGACTACATGGGGATCCCCCGGCCTCCGGCGCAAACCCTCGCCACGATGATCTTCGACGGCGTCCTGGAGCGCTTCCCCCGCCTGCGCATCGGCGTGATCGAACAAGGTGCCATCTGGATGCCATCGTGGTTGCGACAGATGGAAGCGGCCGTGGAGGCCTTCGCCCGGCACGAGGAACGGATCCGCACGCTGTCGCTCAGGCCGACGGAGTATGTGCGCCGCCAAGTGCGGTTCACCCCCTATCCCACCGAGGACGTCGGGTGGATCATCGAGCAGAGTGGACCTGAGCTGTGCATGTTCTCCTCCGACTACCCCCATGTGGAGGGTGGCCGGAGGCCGATCGAGCGCTTCGAGGCCACCCTGGCCGAGGCGACCGAGGACACAAAACGGCGGTTCTACAGCGAGAACTTCCTCGACCTCCTCGGACCCGCGGCGCGTGCACTGGGAGCTTGATCGGCCTCTCGGTGTACCTGACCGTCACCCGTGAGGATTCACCCGATCGGTAGCTGTCCGCTGCCCGTAACGGGTGCCGGCACCCTGTACTTGAGCTGCTGGCCCGCTGCCCGATCGTTGGATCGCGCCCACGTCGTCGCCGAGATACGAGGCCACGACTCGTGCATCGGACAGGACGGCCGACGGCGCTCCACGCGTGACCACCCGACCGAGGTCCAGAGCGATGATCTCGTCGGACACGGCACTGATGAGTGGCATGTCATGCTCGATGATCACGATCGAACACTGTGTGGCACGCTGGATGTCCTTCAGCAGGGGGCCCAGTGCCTCGGTCTCTCGCTGGGCGACACCCGATGACGGCTCGTCGAGAAGCAGCACCGTCGGGTTGTGGGCGATGGCCATGGTCAGGTCGACGATGCGCCGCACACCGGTGGAGAGCTCGGAGACGAACTTGTCCCGATAGGGCTGGAGGTTCATCAGCTCGAGGAGCTCCACCACCCGCCCGGCGACCTGACGCTCGGACTGCTGGATCGCCGGTAGGTCGAGTAGAGCCGCCAGATGGTCCCGCGTGGCGATATGCCGTTCGAGACCCATGGCGATGTTCTCCGAGACGGTGAGGGACGTGAAGATGCGAGCGTCCTGGAAGGAGCGCCCCAGGCCGGCCACCGACCGACGGCTAGCCGACCAGGTGTCGATGTCGACGCCGTCCAGCTCGATCCGACCGGCGTCGACGGGGAGCACCCCGGAGATGAGGTCAAAGACGGTTGTCTTGCCCGCCCCGTTGGGGCCTATCAGCCCGAGCGTCTCACCACGACGCAGCTCGAAGGTGACGCCGTCGACGGCGACGATCCCGCCGAAGCGTTTGGTGAGGTCACGGGTGGCGAGGACGGTCGGCTGCGACGCCAGTGGATCGGGTCCGCCGTCCTGGGACATTTGATCGCCGACCCGCACTGCGGGGGTGGTGGTGCCGTTGCTGAGCGCTCCTTCGAGGAAGACCGATCGCAGGAGGTCACCACGCGCCAGGAGCTCCGCGGCTGCGCCCTCGAACCGGACCTCGCCTTTCTCCATGAAGTAGGCGCGTTGTGCGATGGTCAGCGCCACGTTGATCGACTGCTCCACCAGAATGACCGGGCATCCCTCGGCGTGGATAGCCCGGACGATCTCCAGGAGCTCCTCGACGACGGCCGGGGCCAGGCCCAGGGACAGCTCGTCGATGATCAGCAGGCGGGGCTTGGCCACGAAGGCCATGCCCAGGCCGAGCTGCTGCTGTTCGCCCCCGGAGAGGTTCCCCGCCATCTGGTGCCAGCGGTCCTTCAGACGTGGGAACAACTCCAGGACCCGTTCCGTGCGGGCTTGGACCTCGGCCGCGTCTTCCTTGGCGAACAGCCACGCCGCCGCTTTGAAGTGCTCGACGACGGTAAGCGTGGGGAACACAGCTCGGCCCCCGGGCACCTGCACGATCCCCAACCGGGCGCGCTCGACCGGATCGGCGTTGGTGATGTCTCGACCGTCGAAGACGATGGAGCCCTCGATCGGCTGAACGAGACCGGAGACCGCCTTCAACAGCGTCGACTTCCCGGCCCCGTTGGTGCCCAAGAGGGCGACGATCTCGTCCTGGCGGACCTCCATGTCGACCCCGAACAGCACCCGCACCTTGTCGTAGGCGACGTGCACGCCCCGACACACGAGGAGCGGAGCTCCTCCCGTCGGCGGCCCGGCCCACGGCATCGGGGCCGCCGCGTTGACGGGCAGCGGAGCCACGCCGGGGACGAAGAGTGCCGTCGCGTCGACATCGGTGGGCGCCGGAGGCGGGGTCGTTCTCGGGACGACCGGCGGGGCTTGGGCGACGGCGAACACCGGTGCCGGGTCGGGGAGGGCGGGCACCGGACCCCACTGGGACGGCGCCTGGGTGGGGGTCTGTCCCCGAGCCGAGTTGTCGCCTCTCGAGGCGAGCCAATGGCGGACGTCGAAGACGAGTCCGAACACCGCCACTACCACTCCGAGCGAGACGACGACGGTCATCAAGGCACATCCGCACCGTGGGCAGAGGGCGGATGCTGCCACGGGCCCGGGTCGGCCGTGGACGTCGCGCCGGCAAGGGCTGCGTCGGCCGATGGCGCCGGGGCGAGCGAGGAGGGAACGGAGACGGGCTCTGCGCTCGTAGCCGGATCCGCCATCAGCGCCGGCACCACGACCCCTCGGCGCTTCGCCACCCACCGCAACCAGTCGTCGCGCTTCTGCATGCCCAGCTCGGCGGACCCGCCCGGGTTGAAGTAGGCGTTGATGAGCAGGACCGGGCCCGTCAGCAGGAGCGGCAGCGTGGTCTCGATCGTGGTGGAGTGGAACAGGTCGTAGACCCGGGGGCCGAACACGACAGCCGCCTCGATCACCATGGCACCCACCACCGCCCAGGGAACCGAGCTGACGCCGGCAATGGCCACGGCGAGGAAGATGGTGAGGCTGACCTGAGGCTCGTAGGTCCCGGGCACGACGTTCTGTTGGGCGTAGGCGAAGAGCACCCCGGCCAGGCCGGCGATCCCACCCGAGATGGCGAACGCCGCCAGCCGGGTGCGCGCCGGGTTGACGGCGAAGGAGGCGGCGGCGCGCTCGTTGTCGCGCAAGGCGATCAACACCCGGCCGGACCGGTTCCGGCGGAAGGCGAGGGCCGCCACCATGATCAGAGCCAGGAACACCAGGCAGAGGTAGTAGAAGGCCCGATCCCCCGACAGATCGATCCGGCCGTACAGCACGGGGCGGCTGAGGTGCGCGGACAGACCTGACGGCAGGATGTGCGCGCCGATCCAGTAGTGCCCGTTGAGGATGTAGTTCGGCACGGCGTAGCCAAAGGCAAGGGTCGTGACGGCGAGATAGAGACCCTGGATGCGCAGCGACGGCAGGCCGACGATCACCGCGGCGACGACTCCGGTGAGGATGCCGATGCCCAAGGCAGCGAAGAAGTCGATGTTGTGGTTGGCGACGAGGCCCCCGGCGACGCCCGCAGACGCACCCACGAGGCCGAACTGACCAAGGCTGATCTGTCCCGCCCAACCCGTCAGCACGACCAGTGACACCGCCACGATCCCGTAGAGGGGGAGCAGGACCAGGTACGAGACGTTGTCGACGCCCAGGATGTACGGCAGCGCGATCATCAGGCCGGCACCGGCGACGACCATGCCCCACCGGGCCGCGGCGACCTCGGGGATCTTGCGCAGCTGGGCGGGGATCGGTCGATACTGCTTGATGGTCTGCCACCGGCCCTCGCCGACGTCCAGGGCGCGTGCGGTGCGGCGGGGCTGCGTGAGCAGCGCCCCCAAGATGACGAGCACCATGATCGACGAGGCGATGCTGTTGTCACCGGAGCTGATGATCGTGGCGGTGATGAGCACGCCGATGCCCATACCTGCCGCCAGCGCCACCCCGAAACGCTCCATGCGGGACACGACGGCGGCGGCGAGGGCATAGAGGAGGGTATCGAGACCCAACGTGGCGTCGTTCGGTGTCCCGATGAGCGGCGCCTGTACGTAGATCGCCAGCGCCGCCAGCAGGCCCGCCAGCGCCCAGGCTGTCGCGCTCGACCCGGCGGACCGGGATGCCCAGCAGGAGCGCCCGGTCGGCGTTCTCGGCCGAGGCGCGCAAGCGCGATTCCGAGCCGCGTCAGGCGCAGGAACGCCGAGAGCCCTACGGTCACCACGGCGACAGTGAGAAATGCGGCGATCTCGTTCCCGGTGAGCAACGGCTGACCGCGGCTCGTGTGCCACACCAGGTGCTGCCACGGCGTCGTGACGGTCGTCCCCTGACTGGTGGCCTTCTGGCCGAGCCACACGGGAATGAAGAACCCGAGGACAGCCAAACTCTGCGCCACGGCGATGGTCATCACGGTGGCGATGAGCCGGGGCACGGCATCGAACCGGCGCATGACGAGGTCGGTGAGCAGGCCGAGGACTGGTCCCCCCACCAACACGATCGGTAGGACCGTCAGGTAGTTAGCTCCGTACTCCAGCACGAGCACCAGCGCGATCACCGTAGGCACCGCACCCACCGCGCCAGCGGCGAAATTGATAATGCGCGACGTCCTGTAGATAAGGACGATGCCGACGCCGATGACACCGTAGAGCGAGCCCAGTGCCAGCCCGGAGATGAAGTCGGGAGCCGAGAGCCCGAAGATGAGCTCGATAACAGCGATGAAAGCAGCGATGGCTGTCAGCCAGCGGCCGGCCCGCGCCGCCCAGCTCGGCCCTCGGGCCGCCTCGACCACGGGGACGAGCGGCCGCGGAAGGAGTGCGGACGTCACGAGGATCGTGTCTTCGGTATCGGCGGCTCCGACAGTTTGGGGAAGTTCTCGGGCAGGAACCTCGAGCCCTCGATGCTCACGAAGGTCCCCGGCTTGTTGTTGTAGGGCGATTGGGTGTTCTTGGCCCAGTAGACCACGGCAGAGTCGATCGTCCAGTTGTAGCTTCCCTTGGAGAACCCGACTTCGAAGTGGCCTGTCGTGCCTCCGCCGATCGTCCCCATCGAGGGTGCAGCCGCCGCCATTCTTGCCGGCGTCAGATCAGGGCCGGTGTTCTCGATGAGGCTGGCCAGCATGTTCCACAGCTCCCAGGCACCGGAGGCCACGTACGGCTTCATCGGGAGGTTCGTCCCACCCCCGAGCTTGAACACGATCGGACCTGGCTCCTTGGAGGGCGGGGGGAGCGTGGCGGCGGATGTGATGCCGAAGGCGTCGTCGAACTCACAGCCCGCCTGGTATTGGGGACAAGCGAGCGATTGCTGTTCCGCCGTGGACTCGAAGTTCTGTGCCACGGGGTCGATGCCCATGCCCTGTACGTCGGCGAGAATGTTCTCCGGGTAGTAGTTGTGCTGCTGCTCTCCCGAGTACAGAAGCTCGGGGGCGACGGGGTCGCAGAGGCAGACCACGTCCGTGGCAGGATCGGTCGGCGTGTCCATGGCGGAGACCCCGGCATTGATCTGCTGCGCAGCCGTGCTGATGTCCTGGGAATAGAAGTAGTGGTGCTGCGCGACGCTCGCCCCGTCACCGCAGTCGCGGTTGAGGGCGGGGACGAGAACGTTGGTGACGGTATCCTCGTTGTCGGGGTCGTTGGTGGAGATCACCCCCAGTACGCGCTTCTTGCCGTTGAAGTCCTGGGCGGCGTTCTTGTCCTCGGCGAAGCTCACGACCCGGTTGGTGTTCTTGCTCGTCAGCTGGTTGCACCAGAACTTGGCGAAGCCCTTCTCGATGTTGGTCGAGCTCTCCCCGGAGGACCAAAAATACGGGGCGTTGGCCTGGGCGAAGGCATCGCTGAAGCCCATTCCGCCGAGGGCGATCGTGTGATCCTGCGCAAGGCGCGCGAAGCACACCGAACAGAGCGTGGTTCCCCACGCGACGGCATAAGGATGGTAGGTCTGGACGATGGTGTCCATCTCGGCCAACAGACATCCGGTGTCCGGGGGCACAGTTTGACAGGTGCTGTTGTAGGTCACGATCTTGAGCTTGCGTCCCCACAGCACATAGTGGGAGTTGACAAAGTTCTGAAACGCCGCGTCCACCTGCTTCGTCTGCGCGTAATCGACGTAGAGCCCCTCCCCCCGGAGGATGGTGTCCACGATCCCACCCGCGTCTGCGTAGTAGTCGACCACGGTGATTGTCTTGTCCGTCACCCCCTGGGAGGTGCTGCCGCCGTTGTCGTAGCTGGCACCGATCGTCCCGGGCGTGCAGGGAGGGGCGTAGTAGTCGATCGACGTCGAGAACTCCCGGCCACCGGCGCAGTGGGTCCGGCTACCGGTTCCTCCCGTTCCCGAGAAGCCGACCGCAGGGCTCCCCCCGGCGGAACTCGACGCCGAGGAAGCTTGACTGGGGGAGGTCGAGGGAAAGAGCACGATGATGAGCACCTGCGCCGCGATGAAGAAGGCCAAGGGCAGGTAGCCCCGGACCAGGCGCCCGACCCTCATCGGCCTCTTCTTTTTCTTTTGTCAGCGCGGTGCCGGAGCGGACGCGAGGGATCGACAGAGCCACGTGACCCGGTCACGACGGCGTGGTCGACTAGCCGGCCAACCTCCATACGTCCCCTACTCCCCCTTGGCTCGAATGTACAGCCATCCGTGTGTGGAGGGACCGGCACCTGGCTACTCCGCAATTTCTTGCGGGCGCAAGGACTGGGGTTCGCTCAGGACGGTTGCGCTGCGGAGGAGGCCGAGAACCTCATCCGGCCTCATTGAGCAGGACTCTCGTCGAACTGGACTCGCAACCGAGGTCGTCATGGTCCGCTGCCAGGGGACCGTGCTCCGACGTCAGGCGGGGCTCTGCATTTAGGTCGCGAAGGCTCGTAGGTTTCCATCCTGGTTGGCGGCAAGGATCGTGTTTCCGGTCACCGTCGGGGGACCCCAGAACCAGTATTTAGGGGCACCGTAGGCACCGGCGTCGCCTTTGTTGGGCACCGGTTCTGTATATGAAAACAGAGTCGCGCCATTGGTACTCGACAAGACATCGAGAGCTCTGCCCGCACCCACCACGACGAGGCCGGGGATCTCGGTCACCGACCCTTCGATCCCTCCCTGGAGTGACACTTGCCATTCCGGTTGGCCGGTGGCTGGATTGAGCGCCGACAGAGTCCCGATGCAACCGGTACCGGAACCGTTCAACGAGACGCCGGCGACCATGACCGGTGAGCCAGTCCCCGCCCAGGCGGAAGTCGAGATGGTGTTATTGCAGTTTGCGTTCTGGGCCGCGAGGGCAGTCGAGAATGTGGCTTGCGATTCGGCGCGGAATTGCCACACCGGTCCAGCGGCGAGATGGTCGCGATCGAGCGCATAGTAGACGCCATTCTTGTTCTCGGCACCCACGAGCTGACGCTGCACACCACCGATGGTGGCTGTGAAGAGCATAGGAGAGGCGCCCATGTCTGAGTCGGCAGGGTGCTGGCTGAGGGGTACCTGCCAGATCGAAGTCACGGCCAGTGTGGAGGGATCCAGCTGGAGGATGGCATCTTGGTACCGCGAATCGCACCGGTCGTTGGAAGTGTCGATGAAGACCGAGTTACTGCTCGGGTCGACCGACGGCGACGACCAGGCCCCCGGCCCTTCGCACTTCGCTGGCAAGATCGACGAGAACTTGATGGCGTTCTGGATCGCACCTGTCCCGGCGTTGACCCGGACGATTTGGCCGAACTCGTCAGGACAGCCCTGCCACGACGCCACACCCACGTAGAGGCTTCCGTGGTAGTAGGCCGGCGAGCTCCAAATGACGTCTCCAGGCTCCGACCTGAGACTTGTCTGCCAGATGATCTTTCCGTTGGAAGCGTTCAGAGCGACCAGTTGCCCGGAGCCACCACCTACCCACAGAGCAGCGTGGCCGTTGATGGTGCCCAGCGTCGCTGTGCTCAGAATGCCGAGGGTCGCGAGGTTGTAGGGGCAACCTGCCGGTTTGGGGGAGGTACCGAGTGAGGTAGACCACAGTGCCTTGCCGGAGAGACTCGTGGCGTGCATGTCGCCGTTCCAATCACCCCAGTAGATGACTCCGTTGTTGACAATTGGTTGATCGGAGATGGGTGCACCTGCCGAGATGTGCCATTGCTGAGTGAGCTCGGTCACGTTGGCGGACGTTATTGACGTGTCAGTCGAATAGCCGGTCCGCGCAATGTTCCCGTCATAGGTTGCCGAGGCGATACCGCTCGTCGACGTTACCTTGGGCGTTGCCTGGGGCGCTGGCGCTGAGCCGCAGGCCGTCACTGTTGTGCCGACCAGTATCGAGCACAACGCGACCCAAGACCACCCGAAGTTTTTACGCATGATGTCCTCTCTCCGAAGTAGTCCGAAATCGCTCGTTCTGAATTGGTCCAGGAGGCGCAGATCGCAGCGAACTTACACGCTACGAAGCAAGGGTCCGCACGCTGGGCCAACCATGATCACGTAGCTACCTGCCCAGGCGTGAATTGACTCAGGTCATAGATTCCGAGGTCCTGTTCGATAGCAGCCACCTTGGCGACCGTCTCATTGAATCCGTTGGAGCCCAACTGCTGGCGTTGAAGGTCGGAGAAGGTGACTCCTAGCTGGTTGAGTTTTTCAGGAGTGAGCATGCCGCGGAAGGTGGGGAAGACGACCGTGTCCTCGCGAGCTTCGTGGGGCTCATACATGCGTACGGATGCGGTCATAGCGGCGCCAATTCGCTCCGTGTTGCTCGTAGTAGTCGGTTGGCTCTTTGACCCCGCGAGGATGATCTGGGTGAGCTGGCGACCTCGGGCGTGTTGGATCAACAGGGTGTCAACGGTGCTGACCAGCACGGCGGCATTCCGCAGCAGGGGAAAGACGTAGCCCTCTTCGAGAGCCTCGTGGAAGGCTTCGATAAAGTCATGGATGATCTCCGCACCGGCGTGGATGGCAGCCATTGGCGTCGGTTGTCCGTCACTGATGCGGCGCAGGCACTCGTTGTAAATCAGGAGCACCCGTTTGAGGACCCCGTGCTCTTGCATGAGATCGACGTCTGGTGGATCTGCGCTCGGCAACCCCGATGAAGAACCGGTGGCGAGATTGCCAATCTCGGTTCCTAGAGCACCGACGGCAAGGCCAACTCCTCCCGCGCTCAGCAGCTGCCTTCTGGTGATGGAGTGTGCGGGGGTGGGGGCATCGGTCATGTTTGCGGTGCAATGGCTGGCAACAGAGCCTAGGGGTTAGGATCGCCGGCAGGTACAAGAGGAATGCCGTCAGGGCTCATAAGGTACCAATAACCGCCGTTGAGGTCCGTGCCTTGGCCGGTGGCCATGCCGGGGTTGACATCATCTTGATAGGTGTAAAGCGGCCATCGGTTGTAGGTGACTACCCGATAGCCGGGCGTGAAGGCGATCGTGCCTACCAGGCTCTTCGTGACGCCCCTCCCAACCTCCGGACGGGTGCTCGGGGAGATGGTGACCGGAGGCCAGCTGCCGGCACAAATCACATTGCAAGTAACTGCTCGTTGGTGGTCGGGGACAAACATGTACAGCGAGTACCCTGAGCCATCGACGAGCACTGTCGCTTTGGCTTGGGCCACATAGGCCGCTTCGATCCGCGGTGTGGCAGGATCCGCTGAACTGGGGGTGGTCGTGCCTGGGGACGTCGAACCGCCACAGCCAGCCGTCACGCCAAGCAGGACGATCGTCATAACAGCGAACCATCCTCGCCGTCGATAGGGGTTCGTCACGAGATGTGGGGGCAGGTGCCTTACGGCCACGTCACTACCGAAGGACTCAGATCTTCAGGTGTCGCCGCTTGAAACTCCACTGAGCCCCCCCAATCTTCTGATCATGCCCTGCTCATGGCAATCCGGCGTGCCGACCCCGCTGGACACTCCCCGTACGCTCAGACAATTACTGTTCGTGCGACATTTTAGGTTAACCGAACTCAGCCTGTGGGGGGCCTGGGCTCGAACCAAAGACCATGGCAACAGAGAAGCCCACCTCCCGTCAGTCGTTCACCCTGGCGCGCAACGCTGACATCGTCGAGAGCTGCCGACGGGCGTCCGCACGATCGGCCCGGTGGCCGGGCCTTCGAGTCTGACGGAGACGGCGGTGCGGGCCCGAGTCAAGCAGGCCGAGGTGGACGCAGGCGAACGGAAGGGCCTCACGACCGAGGAGCCCGGGGAGCTGGCAAAACTCACGCGGGACACCCGGCGCCTGCACGAGGTCAAAGTCGGCCCGGATGGGATATTCGCCTCCCATGGGTCCCGGACCGAACCTCACGACCTCTCCGGTGGGGCCAAGATCAGACTGTCATTCCTGGACGGCCTTTCTGAGTCGCATAGCCAGACTCTCGACACCAACCATGATGGCTCGACGACAGGATTCAGCGACCTGATGCTCAACGAGTGACTCGCTCTTCGACGGGCCGATGTGAACCACCTTCGACAGCGTTGCTGCGATCGCCTCGCTGTCAAAGAGCGCGAACCCGTTGGATGGGGAGCGTACGCGACGGGTACGCGGACAGCGTGTCAGGTCCTACCCCGATCTCAGGCAGCAGAGGGAACAGTGACGCTCCCGAGACAATCTCGAGTGCACGGAAGTTTTCGGGCCGCTCTCGGGCGTGACGTCTTAACGCTCTCAAGCTGCCGGTCTCTTCAAACATGATTTCCGCCGCCTCAGCATCGGTTGCGAAAGTGAAGTATCCGCTCTCCCAACAGAGCGCATAGACACGTTCTTCGTCGAGTAAGAGTCGCGCCGTTGCTCCGTACTCTTCGTGAAGGGTCGAGCTTCTGACGAGCTCTCTGAAGCACAGGGTCAAACTGTCACACGCTGCGAAATCAAGTCTCGCAACGATGGATTGGAAGCGGGTGTTCGTGCTCAGACCAAGGGCGTGGGTCCCGTCGATGAGGTGATGTCGAGCAATTCTACTCGCCACTGCGTGTGAGAGCGCCGAGAATACCTTGAGTGACAAACGCGGAAATGACGCCGCCAGGGCGCTAAAAGAATATTCGTGAACGTAAAAACGGCGGCCCGGTGTCCGATCTGCTCCGCACGAGAGTATCGGTGGTTCGAGAGTCGTTGCCGGACTGAGTCTCTCGTGAGATCCATCGCTGCCAAATCGTGGCGAAGATGTACCGCTATTTGGTTGCATGGGCTCTTTTGGGCGAAGCAGCCCACCGGAGAGTTTCGACCCACCTGCTAATGACACCACTTCTCCCGTCATCTCGCCGGGTCATTCAACGCCGACCGGGCCCACTGACCGATGTCTGAACCCACCAAAGCATTTCGGACTTCATCTGTCATCTGTCAAAAATGACGATTGACGAAGGCCAGGACCGACGACAGGGGTGGAGAGTGTTACCCCTGAATCAGGTGTGGCGAAGCCCGAGAGACCCGGAGGGTTGGGCCACGGAGATGATCGTGCCCCGGGGCCGAGAGCGGCGACAAACTGCCAGTCAAACGTTGCAGGGCCATCACCCGACCTCGAAGACCTCGATAAACGATCGTTGAGAGGAACCAACGCGGCCGACGTAGACACCGCCAGGCGCGATCCGTAGCGTCAGCTCAAATACGTACCGCTGCTGCGCGAAAACGAGGAAGTGAACGGCGGGGCGACACGACGTCACCGTGATTCCCGTTCCGGAAGGCAGGACTGAGACGCTCCTCGACGGTTCGAGAGCCCTGGCGGGCAGCCACACGACCAAGGGAGCGTTTTTCGCCAGTGTTGACCAAGGTCATAACCGACGTCGATTCATTGGAGCAGTTCACCCCCGGGTGGGATGCACTCGCGGTGAGCCGCCGGCGCCCGCGTTCGGCTCCGGTGTTCACCCTCGCCTGGTATCGCCACGCCCTACCGCCTGGTGCACAGATCCGAGCTGTGATCATCGCCGAAGACGACGACGTCGTAGGAACCGCACCCTTCTACGTGATGCGTACTCGATTCGGCTTCTATCAATACAATCTGGCCGTACCCATGCTCTTCGGAGTCGAGCCCCTGTTTGCCATCGGCCGCGAAGAGGAGATCGCCGCCGCGATCGGCCTGGCCTTGGCTCATGCCGAGCCCGTGCCGGACATGGTACTCCTCGACTCGTTGCCCCAAGGCTCGTTGTGGCCCACCTCCATTCGTCAGGGGTGGCCCCGCCCCCATCCAGACATGGTCTCGCCCCACTCGTTTCCATGGCCCCACGTACAACTGGGTGACGGGGGTTTCGAGGAATGGCTCCAGGGCCGTTCCAGCGATTTTCGGAAGAGCTTCCGGTCCTACAACCGAAAGCTGCAGGCAGCAGGTTTTGAGCATGTCATGTCGGTTGACGCCCAAGACATCTCTGCGCGCCTTCCCGACTTCCGGCGACTCTACGAGGCCCGCCGGGCGGGGCGACACGGAGCCGGACCTCCGTTCAACGACGTCTTCATGGCGATAGTCGCCGAGGCCGCCGACAAACTGTCGGGCACGGGACGACTCCGACTGGCCACCATCGAACGGCCCGGGGAGGTCATCGCTGCCAATCTGATGGTGAGTGCCGGGGGACACGCGAGCGGCTGGTACATGGGATTCGACGATGCTTGGGCGCGCCTTTCGCCCAGTTTCGTGTGCATTGTCTTGTCCATTCAAGATGCGGCCAACGCCGGGGACACGACGTACGATCTCGGCGCCGGTGCCTACCCCCAAAAGTCCCGTTTCACCGGCGATGAGCCCATCTTTGAGAGCTCTCTTCTCGTGCGTCGGAGCCTCCATCCTTTTCACACGCCGGCACAGCTCCTCCCATTTCGCGGTCGTCAGGCGATGGGTCGCGTCCTGGGTCGCCTGAAGAGCTTCTCGACGTAATCGAAAAGCAGGGTCGTCGAGACCCGGGGAGGTTGGGAACCATCGCTTCCGGACGATGAGGAAGGGTCGCGCCAAAGGGCAGAACCTCTGCTCGAACCCTGAGGGCGTCACCCCACTCGATGATCGCGAGCGTTTTCTGGCTCGTTGCTCCACCCGGATCTTTGTGGGATTGCCGTCGCCTGGATTCGGAACCGACAACGTGCAGCAATGGGTCAGTGATCGAGGTCTAGAGTAACGGCCGTGGAGCACGGCACGGCCTCCTCATTGCATGTTTATCCAATGGCTTTCCGACGCTCTTCCACTTCAAAGTGCTTCTCCACTACGACCGGAACGTGGAAGGCATCACGTTGCATCGACCAATCGCCCCCCCACCTGCCGAGGTCGCTGCGTCTGATGCGACATCCGTGACACCCACCGGCCGCTTCCATTTCGACACCGCACGAGCACGCGTCAAACTCGCGTCATCAGAAGGCCGACGAGCACTTGCCGATGCCGTCCTGATCCGGTTCGGGCGGGCTCTGCGTGAAAAACTCGTCAGACCGCCGACGGCGCTCGAGCAACTCGAAGCCGTGACCAACGTCCAGAATTGGCTGACCCGACAGGCCGTGCGAGTCGTGGCCACGCTTGGGATTCCCGATCTGATTGCCTCCGGAATTACGGACTTGGACGACTTGGCCGCGCGCGTGGGAGCTGACCGCGACGCGTTGGCCCGGTTGTCGCGTCACCTCGTGAATCGAGGTGTATTCGCTCAGCCCACGGCTTCCACTGTGAGTTTGACGGCGGTGGGAGAGTTGCTGCGCTCCGACCATCAAAATGGGCGCCACCTGTATTTTCAGCGTACGGGGGTCGTGGCCCGGTTCGAGTTGGCTCTCGCGGGAATGATGGATTCCGTACTCACCGGACAGCCTGCGTATGCCAAGGTCCATGGTGAAGGGTTGTGGCAGCAGATGAAGACCGATCCGCTGCTCGTGGCATCTCTCGATGCGGACATGAACAGCCATGCCAGGGAGATCGGTCCCGCCCTCGTCGAGCACTACGACTGGCACGGCGTATCGCGTATTGCCGACGTCGGGGGAGGGAGTGGCGAGCTCCTGCGGATCGTATTGACCCATCTTCGCGATGCAACGGGAACCGTCATCGAGTTCGCCGACGCCGTTCAACGGGCGCAAACGGCAATGAACGACGCTGGCTTTGCAAATCGCTGCGAGGTAGCCGAGGCCGATTTTCTCGACCAGGTTCCGGCCGTCGCCGACGCCTATCTGCTCAGCTGGATCCTGCACGATTGGGACGACCAGCATGCAATGACGATACTTCGGCACTGCCGTATGGCTGCCGGCGCGCGAGGGCGAGTACTGGTGATCGAGAAGCCCTATGATGTAGCGGCCGACTCCGCTCTGGACATTCGCATGCTGGTCTTCTTCGGGGGTCGCGAACGCACGCGCCGTGAGTATGAGGTGCTCGCGGCCCGCAGCGGGCTCCGCGTGCAGTCCTGGACCCCTCTCGTATCGGACTTTCAAGTGATGGACTGCCGCGCCAGTGACTGACGGCAGATGCTGCTACACACCAGGAACTGACTGTGTTTCCTGAAGAGCCGAAGGCTCGAGGATGCAGCGGGACTCAGAACTGATCGGCCCGAGCATTGCCGACGCAATAGACCCTCGTCCCGTCACTGAGACGTTGCGGAGCCCTTCAGTTGCCGGGGTCATCCTGCGAGGACGTCGCGCACGGCGTCGCGGAGCAGATCACCCAACTCCTGATTGGACGTCCCCTCGAACGCGTCACCGGACATGAAGAGGCCGGCGAAGACGGCGCCGAAGGAGCAGGCCATCCGGACACGGTCGCGGAGCGGGAGACGGGGATCGGCGAGCACCCGACGGAACTTGTCCTGGATGTCGTCGTGCTCGGCGTCGTGGTCCTCCCGGTGCAGCTTCTCGAGAGCGGCCTGATTCCGCTCGTGGAAGAGGAAGAGCTTGCGCTGAGCCAGCATCTGGCCGACCATCTGGTCGAGCAGTTCGCCCCACAGCTCGAGGGTGACCGGCTCCTCGGTCATCTGGCCGAGGGCGTCCTTGCCGAACTCGTGGAGGCGCATGTGGAGCGCCATCAGGATGTCGTCCTTGGAGGCGAAGTGGTAGTAGATCGCCGCCTTGGTCACGCCCAGTCTTTCGGCGATCTCCCGCAGTGAGGCGCCGTCGTAGCCCTTCTCGGTGAAGAGCTCGAGGGCCACGTTGAGGATGCGTTCCCTGGTAGAGGCTGCCTCCGGTGGCCTTCGCCTCGCGGTCGGGGTCCTCGTCCTGCCTCGGGGGATCCGACTGCCTGGGCATGGCTTGTCGCTTGCGTCACGGTGGCCATCCTATCGGTCATCTACTTGACGGCAGGTAAGGACTCCCCTTACCATACGGCTAGGAAGCAGCATACTGACCGACAGGTAAGGAAGCAACGGATGGCCACTCACTGAGTTGATGATCGAGGCCGAGGGCCTGGTCAAGAGCTACGGCGAGACCCGAGCCCTAGACGGCGTGGACTTCGCCGTGCCGGCCGGCTCCATCTTGGGACTCCTCGGGCCGAACGGCGCCGGCAAGACGACCGCGGTGCGGATCCTGACCACGCTGGCGCGACCCGATGCCGGTCGTGGGACGGTGGCCGGGATCGACGTGGTGGCGCACCCCGCCGAGGTGCGGCGCCACATTGGCGTGGCCGCCCAGGACGCCACCCTGGACGGGCTGCTGACGGGCCGCCAGAATTTGGTACTGGTCGGGGAGCTGAGCGACATGGGGCGCGCGGCGTCCCGGGCTCGGGCAACCGAACTGCTGGCGCTGTTCGAGCTGACCGACGCCGCCGACCGGGTACTGAAGGGATACTCGGGCGGGATGCGCCGGCGACTGGACCTGGCGGCCAGCCTGATGACGCGGCCGCCGGTTCTGTTCTTGGACGAGCCCACGACGGGTCTCGACCCGACGAGCCGCCAGCGGGTGTGGGACGCCATCCGGGAGCTGCTCCGTGAAGGCGTCACGGTGCTGTTGACCACTCAGTATCTCGACGAAGCCGACGCCCTGGCCAACCGGATCGTCGTCATCGACCATGGCCGGGTCATCGCGCACGGTACGCCGCTGGAGTTGAAGGAGGCGAGCCGGAGCGCGCACCTGGAGGTGACCCTGGCCACGGCTCATGCCGAGGCCGTGTCGGCGTTGGCGCCGTTGGTCACCGGGCGGATCCATGTGAGCGACGACGGCCGGCGCCTCAGCGCCGCGGTCGACAGCTCACCGGGGTTTGCGACCTCGGTCGTGCGCGCGCTCGATGAGGCGGGAGTGCTGGTGGACAACATCGAGGTGCGCCAGCCGTCGCTCGACGACGTGTTCTTCTCCCTCACCGGCGGGCACATCGAGGAAGACGACGGCGAGATCGCCGAGGACGCAAGTGCCGGTGCGGCGGCGAACCGGCCCGAGCTCGAAGGAGCCAACACATGACGACCGACGACGCATGCCGCAACGGCGGGTCGGAGTCGCCGTCCCCGGCAAGTCCTCTCGGGCAGTGTGGGGCCGCGTCCTCGACGTGTGGGCGATGACCCGGCGCAATCTGGTGCACATCTCACGGGAGCCGATGCAGCTCTCTGACGTGACGATCCAGCCGGTGCTGTTCACGGTGCTCTTCATCTTCATCTTCGGCGGGGGCATCCCGATCCCCGACGGCGGCAACTACAAGGACTTCGTCCTGGCCGGACTGCTCGCCCTGAACCTGGTGACCTCGACCATGGGTACGGCGGTGGGACTGAGCACCGACCTGCACGAGGGCATGATCGACCGATTCCGCACTCTGCCGATGTGGCGGGCGGCCGTGCTGGTAGGTCGCTCCATCGCCGACCTCATGACGTCCGTGCTGTGCGCCGTCATCGTGGCGCTGACAGGGCTCGCCGTCGGGTGGCGGAGCGATGCCAGCTTCGTCTCGCTGATCGGGGGCTTCGCCTTGGTGCTGTTCTTCGCCTACTCGCTGTCCTGGATCGCGGCGTGTGTCGGGTTGAACAGCAAGAGCCCCGAGTCGGCCGCCTCGTTCGGCTTCATCGTGCTGTTCCCGTTGGCCTTCGTCTCCAACGCCATGATCCCCACCCAGCACATGCCCGGGTGGCTGCAGGCCGTGGCGAACTGGAATCCCGTCAGCGCGGTGACCGCCGGTGCCCGCCACCTGTGGGGCAATCCGAACCCGTCCGCCACCATTCAGGCGTGGCCCATGCAACATCCGGTGGAGGCCGCATTGATCTGGTCCGTGCTGATCTTGGCGGTCGGCCGCCCCTCTGGCATCGCACTTCTTCAAGCGACGGACGACGGAGTAGAGAACAACCCGCCCACCGAGCAGATGGCCACGTTCGTGGCCGACGGTTCCCTGATCGCTCGATTGGCACCCCAGGCCCCGGCGGGGAGCCCGAAGATGAACGCTGATTCTGGTGCCGCCTTTCTCGTCGACGGCATGCCGGATCGGCGGTTTCTGACGGGGTGCGAGAGGCTGGGAGCGTCGGCCGTGGCGATCGATGAATCCGTTACGGTGAGAGACTGCGGAGTCGACCCAGCACTCGGCCTATCGCTTGCCGAGCGCCATAAGGGAGAAGTTGGGCCGGGGTGTGAAACGGGTACAGACCTCGGCGAACGAGAAGGGCGTTCTCAAAGATCTGCTCGTCGTCGGTGAATCGGGACTTGTAGGAATAGGAACCGGAACCGAGGTCATAGGTCGTGTCCCCGACTCGTGCGGCGTATTCAACGGTCAAGACAATGCACACGATACTGGGGGAAAGGTGCGCCCAGGCCTCGTCGAATCCTCCGTACCAGCCGCTTACCTGGCCCCCGGCACTCACCATCAGATCGGCAGCAATCACTTCTCCGGGCCTCTCGATCGTGGCCAATCGGAGTCGTCCCGTGCCCGACAGCTTGGCCGCCGCCTCGGTGACAATGGCCATGAAGGGTTCATCGAACGGGGGTCCGGCTCCGCCTCGGCTCGCCCGACGGGCCTCGTAGCATCGGCGGAAGTCAGGCAAGCGCGTGGAGATGTCTTGGCTGTCAATCGAGACCTGGAACTCGAAACCAGCGGCCTGGAGCTTTCGGTAGTTGGTCCGGAAGTGTTTCCGAAAGCCCGCCGAGCGTTCCTGGAGCCATGCCTCGAATCCTCCCTCGCCCAGTTGTATGTGGTTCCACGGAAACGAGTGGGATGAGACCAGGGCTGGTTGGGGGCGGGGCCAACCCCTGGCAATGAAGGTGGGCCCCAACGAGCCTTGTGGCCACGAGTCGAGGAACACGATGTCGGGCACGGGCTCGGCATGAGCCAAGGCCCGACCGATCGCCGCGGCGATCTCCTCTTCGCGACCGGGGGCAAACAGAGGCTCGACTCCGAAGAGCATGGGTACAGCCAAGTTGTACTGATAGAAGCCGAACCCCGTTCGCTCCACATAGAACGGTGCGGTTCCGACGACGTCATCCCCGTCGGTGACGACCACCGCCCGGATCTGCGCACCTGGTGGTAGAGCGTGGCGGTACCACGCCAGAGTGAATACCGGGGCTGAGCGTGGGCGCTGCCTTATGACAGCTAGCGCGTCCCACCCGGGGGAGAACACCTCCAACGAATCTATGTCGGTGACGACTGTGGTGGCTAAGGGGCTCAACTGGTCCTCCACGCGACTCAATACGCGGTAACGCTCACTGTGAGGTTCGGACTCCGGGGTGAGCGTCCCGACACTTGCTCGCTGGCAAACACAACGATGTTGTGGTCTTGGACGTCGAGGCCCGGAGACCCCCGAGTGAGATTCAGCTGGCTCTCTGGTCCCGCATTGCTCCGCTGGGACGCACCCCCGCTGTCTGGGCGATCTTGGAAGCCACCGCGTCGTGCTCAGCCGCTCTCCGCCGAGACGTCGCCTCGTGCATTGTCGCCTCGTGCGTGGTACCAGGGCGCAAGTGGGAAGTCCCTTGGTGCCACAGACCGGTTATCTGGCCCAAGTGAAGTGGCACACGGATTCGCTCGCTCTCGGCATCTGAAGGAACACGCTTCGACGTGAAACAGATCAGCAACCATCCGACGAGAGTCACCACATGCGGTGCCTCGTCGAGGAGATCAGTGCGGCCCCGAGCCAGCTCGACGATGGCCGTTGCGACCATCATCAGCGAGCCGGTGCCCATCATGAGGACAAAGGCCGAGGCTCGGCTCGGGCGGAGGGCACACACCCAGAAGCCGACAGCCAACGCGACCTGCAGCGAGAGGAGGTCCCAGGCGTAATCGCTGCCCCCCGTGAACAGAGTGGGCAATGTGACCGCGATCTGGGCAAGTCCGACCACCAGGAGTCCGATCCTGAGGAATCGAAGGAGATCGTGCCGGGAGCTTGCCGTGAAGACCTCGTGCAGCTGGCGGACGAGCTCTTCAGGTTTCGCCACATCTGACTGAAGAGGTTGCAGGCGGACCTGTCGAGTCAACTCGTGCGCAGTCAGTCTCCAACTCCGGCACCTATCGCACCCCTGGAGATGGGCTTCGAGGACCTCGGGTTCGACCCCGGGGTCCTCGCCATCCATGAGGGCGGACATCGCATCGCGGGCAATTTCGCAATCCATGTCGTATTAGTCGTTCGAGAGGGCGTCATTCTTCCCGGGCCAGCCAGAAAGCCTCTGAAGATGATCAGACAATGCAAGCGATCGACGGGAGCCGCAGTGGTTTATTCTCGGCGCCATGGACAACCTCACGGCCTTGGTGGAACAGGCGCTTTGTGGTTCGTCAGCCGCGATGGAGGAGTTCGTCAGCCTCAGCTACAACGATGTGCGTCGCCTCTGCGCTGCTCTTGTCGACGAGGCCAGTGCAAATGACCTCACGCAAGAGACCTTCCTCAGGGTGGTGCGCCACCTGTCACGGTTCCGGCAGGAATCATCCGCCCGGACCTGGATACTCTCCATTGCTCACAACGTGTGCATTGACGAACTCCGAGATCGAACTCGCATCCGCCGCCACCGCGGCAACGGTCGACAGGAGGAGACCCATTCCACGATCGAACCGGACTGCTCCGAGGCGGTGTGCGTTGTCGACATCCTCTCTGGATTGGATCCAGATCGTCGGGCGGCGTTCGTGATCACCCAGATGTTTGGGATCTCGTATACGGAGGCGGCGACCATGCTCGGCTGTGCCCCGGGGACCGTCGCCTCTCGGGTGTCAAGAGCCCGAAGTGAGCTGATCGTCTTCATGGGAGCCCGCCACAACCGCCAGCGAGGCCGGGCCTAGTTTTGCGCCGATCCTTCGGGCGATTTCACTCCTAGCGTGCCCTCAGCTGGTACAGGTCCAAGCAATTGTGCCCGCGATCCCTCCGTGCCAGCCCCGGGTGGGGCGGTCGTCATCAGAGGGAACGTGGCTGAATGTGACCGCGCCTGATCCGTCGGAACGAACGGTCATCGACACCGTTGCGTCTGGATCCCAGAAGAAGTAGGTCTCGGTGATCTCCATTGAAGCATCACCTTTCCCTAGACCACTCTGGGGGTAGCGGCCTGGACCGTGGTAGCCGCCTGTGCTCGTCCCGATCTCGACATCGGCGTCACTGGCAAAGGCCGCGGCAGTGGTCAGTGGCGGTGCAGGCACTTGCCACGTGTTGGGGGGCTGATCCCCTTTCTTCGCCACCGAGGTGCACGACCTTTCGCCTTTGGCGGTGGTCGGGTCTGTGAATTGCTCCGAGAAATGGATTTCGCCGGTGATGGAGATGCTTCCGTGGAACACGACGGGGCCGATTGCCGATGGCGAGCTCCCGCCGTTCAACAGGAGCAGAGCTACCACTACCGCCACCGTAAGGCTCACGAGGCCGACGATCACCCTGAGGTACCTCCGACGGTGCGGAGTGGGACCCTTCGATTTGCCGAGCCTCTCACCGCCGATGCCTGACGACTCGAAGTCTCGGCCCTCACCGGAGAAGCCCTCACCGGAGAAGCGCGGCACAACAGAACGGTGGCCCGGGGCGGCTGGGGGATCAGGGATCCATAGCGAAGGCTTGACGCTGACGTCGTAGCCCTCGGCCGACAACACCCGGCCCAGGCCCTGCACCTCCACCCAGACCTGCTGCCCTGGGGCGAGCACGAGGTCTCCGGGGACCCGGGCCAGCAGCGCTTGTCGGTGGGGATCTTCGATCATGACATCGACCAGCGTGTCGTGACCGTGGAATTGTGCGTCCACGACGACGGCCCCGACCGCGGCGTTCCGCATCTCGAGGTGCAACGCGAGCTGCTCAGGGCGCAACAGGAGCTGGGCCGGGCCGTCAGCCACGGGACCGTTTGCGTGAAGCCGTACGGTGCCAAGCACGCAGTGCGCCTGGTTCTGATAGACGTCCGCCGGCAGGATATTGGCCTCACCGATCGATGTGGCGACGGTGACGTCGGGAGGATCCCGATAGAGGTCGTGGGGGTCGGCACACGCCACCATTCGGCCCTGACGCAAGACCGCGACCTGGTCTGCGAGCGCCAAGGCTTCGCTCTGGTCGTGGGTGACGAGCACCGTCGTGGCGCTGGTCTCGGCCAGAACACGTGCCACGTCGCGGCGCAACCCGGTCCGCAACGACGCGTCTAGAGAGCCGAAGGGCTCGTCGAGGAGGACCACGCTGGGGCGTATGGTCAGTGCCCGCGCAAGCGCCACCCGTTGCTGTTGACCACCGGAGAGCTGGTGGGGATAGCGTCGTCTCAACGCCCCCAGCCCGACGAGCTCAATGAGCTCAGCTGCTCGAGCTCGTTCACTCGCGAGCAACACCGAAGCTCGACGTTGCCCATCACGGTCAGATGGGGAAACAGCGCACCCTCCTGTGGAACGTATCCCACGCCCCGGTGCTGGGCCCTCACGCTGTGACTCCCGTCGTCTACCACTCGGCCGGCGATCGCGATCGTGCCGGCATCGACTTGCTCGAACCCCGCGATGAGCCGGAGCAACGTGGTCTTCCCGCTGCCGGACGCTCCGAGCACCGCCGTGGTCGACCCGTCGGGGACGAACAGATCGACCTCGGTGAGAACCGGAGTGGCGCCGAAACGCTTGGCCACGCCCCTGAGTTCGATCGTGCTCATGGGTCCAGGCTCGCACGTACGTGACGCTCGCGATCGAACCACAACCCGAGCAGGGCACCGGGCACCATGGCCAGAGCGATGATGACCAGCGCGTAGGGTGCCGCCGCGCCGTAGGCGACTTCACTCTGGTACGCCCAGAATTGGGTGGCCAGGGTCTGGACCCCGATGGGGGCCAACACGAGGGTGGCCGTGAGCTCGGTCACTGCGGTGAGGAACACCAGGCAGAACCCGGCCAGGAGCCCCGGGATGAGCAATGGGAACGTCACGCGCACGAACACCACGACAGATCCCTTGCCCAGAGATCGGCCGACGTCGGCGAGGCGGGCCGGTGCTTGCGCAACCGAGGTCTTGACGCACACCAGCGCCAAGGGGAAGTGCAAGATCGCGTAGGCCACCACGAGCAAGGTGCTCGTCTGATAGAGGCCGTAGGCGTAATGAGTGGCGAAGAACACCAGGCTCAAGCGCAATGACGACCCCGGGGAGAGCCTGGGTCACGTATGTGCTGCGCTCGAGGACGATCGCGGGGCGCGCTCGAGTGCCGAAAGGTCAACATGGCCACCGGCAACGCCAGTACCACGGCGACCACCGCCCCCAACGCGCTGTAGGTAACAGTTGCGCCTGGTCGCCGAAGCCAGCGTGGCCGCGGCCGGGAGTGTGGTGTGCTGGCTCTGGGCGATCCAGTAGAAGAGAGTGCCGATAGGCACGCCCACGCCGAGGACGACGAGCGTACCGAGCGCCACGAGTGCCGGCGCGACAGCCCGCCGCAGTCGCGCGCGGCGCGGTCACGCGCCGGGTCACTGCCGAGGCGACAGCCCGCCTCGGAATGATGCCGTCGACGGCGAGCACGAGAAGACCGAGGCACACCAGGGGTACAGACAGGGCCCCCGCCGCTTGAGAGTCGAACTGGAACTCGGTGAAGATCTCTGTGGTGAAGGTCTGGTAGCGGAGGATCTCGAACACTCCGTATTCCGAGATCACGGTGAGCGACGACCAGGACGCACCCACCGAGCACGGCTGTGCGTATGAGCGGCAGAGTGACGCGGAAGAACGTGCTCAACCGACCCGCTCCCAGGCTGTAAGCGGTGTCCTCCATGGCTGGGTCGGTCCGGCGCAGGGCGGCCGCAACCGGAAGGTATACGAGCGGATAGGTCCCGAGAGTCATGACCAAGGTGGCTCCCAGGAGCCCGTTGATGGTCGGGTCGATCGAATGCCAGGCATAGCCGACCACGAAGTCGGGGATGGCGACCGGCAGCACCAGCAACACGGTCCACACCCGCCGTCCGGGGATCCGGGCCCTTTCTGTGATCCACGCCGCGGTCACTCCGACGGCCGCGGCAAGGAGTACGACCAGGAGCGAGATGACTACCGTGTGCTGAAACAGGAACCATGAGCGTTCTCGGAACAGGACGCGGTGGATCTCGGTCCATCCGGCGCTGCGGGCGTCGAGCCCGAGCAACCCCAGCGGGAGCAGGAGCGCTAGGGCGACGACGATGCTGAGCGCTACCCCCAGCTGACCCCTACCCACATGCCGACGCCATCGGTCTCCGAGGGTCGGGCCCAGGTCGCCTGGCGCAGGAAGTCGGGATCACGGCCTAGTCGGTACTTAGATGAGTCCGGCTTCTTGGAGGAGCGTCTTTGCGTCCAGCCCCGTGCCGAGCTGGGCCGGCGTGAATGTCGAGGGCTCGAGCTGACTGAGCGGCGTGAGCTCCGGATTGGCCGCGATACCGGGGTGGATGGGGTACTCGTAGCTCTCGCCGGCAGCAAGGACCCTCTGGCCCGCCTCGCTCGTCATGAACCTCAAGAACTCCTGGGCGGCGGCTTGGTGCTTGGACGACTTCAATATCGCCGCTCCCGAGATGTCTTCGAGGTACCCCGGGTCGTGGGGGGCGAAGTACGCAATCTTGGCATGGACCGAGCCCTTTCCCACCTCGGCTTGGAGCCGGTAGTAGTAGTAGTGATTGATAATGGCCAAGTCGGTCGTGCCCTGGCTGACGTCGCTGGTCAGCGTCTCGTTGTCGGGAACGTCATCCCCGTTTCCGGCGTTGGCCTTCAGCCCTTTGAGCCACGCAAGGGCGGCAGCTTGGCCATCGGTCTGAGCTACCGAGCTGACGATCGGCCAGAAATCGGTCTCCGAGGGTGCGATCTCGATCTTGCCCTTCCACTGAGGTTTCGCCAGGTCCAACACGGACTTCGGTAGCTCCGAGGCGCTGATCTTGCTCGGGTTGTAAACCATGACGCTGATGCGAGCCGAGATGCCGACCCATTCACCGTTGGCGGCGCTGTCTACGGCGGGCACGTTGGCAAGCGTGGCAGGATCCACTTTCGCCAGCAGGCCCGCGTCATCGAGCTGCTGGAGCCAGTTGGAGTTCTCAGTGTAGAAGACGTCGGCCGGCGTTCGGCTGCCCTCGAGTTCGAGGCGGGCGGTGAGGTCGTCCTCGTCATCGCTGTCCACCAGGACCTTGATGCCGGTCTGCTTGGTGAACGCCGCCACCAGCGCATCAGTGGTCTGCTGGTGCTGAGCGTTGTAGAGAACGATCGTCGATCCGCCAGACGCGGGACCACTTCCACAAGCAAATGCAGCGAGACCGACTAGAAGGAGCACAGAGACAGCAACAGGCGCGGGGAGCCAGAAGCGTCGTCTGCACGAGATCGAATTGCGTGTCATCGCCATGCTCCTCCAGTTGACTCGGCGTGCCCGGCGGTCCATCAGTGCAAGAGCGCCAGAGTGTTCGTGTCGTCTCTTGCGAACAGCACGCCTGTCCCCGTCTGGTCGATGGCCAGGGCGAACAGGTCGCCGTTGCCAGGCGGGTCCTGATTGACGTCTTCGATGGCGTAGTACTCGCCCACCTGCCGGCCCGAGGGCGCGATCTCGACGACCTTGCCATTGGTGGCGTTCGCTGCCAGCACATCACCGTTCGGCGCCAGCACGAGGCCTAGCGGATTGGCGAGCTGGCCGCCCCGACTCAGCGTGGTGCCGGAGCCCGCCGAGTTCGAACGGGTTAGTGAATCGGGGATGCGAGCGATCCGATCACCGAGATTGTCGGCGACGTAGAGAGTGCCCGACGCACTCAGGGCGAGCCCGGTGGGACCCTTCACGAAGGCGGAGGTGCCGACGCGCTCGGGGAAGCCCCCGGCCACTCGGGTCTCGGTCGTTACCGACGGTGGGGTTGTCGTCGACTGCGACAAGGAGAGGCGGACCACGTCACCCTCATCGACCGTTGATGTTTTGGACCGACCGATCCCGACAAGGGTGTTGCTCACGAAGAGTGTGGCGGTGGCGCCCTCGTCTCGGACCGTCTCACCCCATGGACCGTCGAGGTAGGAACCCGAGATCGTCTCGGCCAGTTGCCCGGTGGACGTGAGGACCAGGAGGCAGCCCGCACCAGCAGTCCCGGTCTTCACGTTCTTGGTGGGCAGACTTCCGACGAGGACCCACCCGGTCTCCAGTTGCACCATGGCGCTGGTCAGGCCGACCCCGCCCGGACATCCCGACACCGCGCGGGATGTCGGCGAAGACCGAACGTTGACCGTTGGGATGGAGGTCGACGACGGTCGTACCGGTGCCAGGCTGATCGGAACCATCTGCGAAGTTGTCCACGAGCACATCGCCTGCCGTGAGAGAACCGACGGTCTTGGTCACCGGCCAAATACCGTGGGCGTCCTGGTCCCCGTTCGGCGCCGTCGTCGAACCCAGAACCGTCACCGTGATCTTTCCGGCCAGGAACGACCCTTCCTCCGGCGCCAGAACGCTCGCCGCCTGGCGATCCTCCGTGGTGAACTGCGCCTTCGCGTACGCCTTGGCCTGTTGAGGGCTCAGGGTGTTCGGAATCTGGGCGCTCGTACCGTTTGTGGTACATGCCGACACAGCCGCCCCCGCAACCACCAAACCCGCCCCGACCGTCGTCATTCGAGACCACCTGCGAGACATCCGACACCTACGCATTGCGGAGAGTCCTTTGGACGGACGAGCGGGATCGATAGCTCTACTTAGGTAAGGCTAACCTAAGATTGATTTCTAGGTCCAAGCTCGCCGCTGCCGAAAACCAGCTTCCGGGTCTCCGACCTGGGAAGTCTGTGGGGCTCGGTCCGCTTGCCCGCCGATCCCAGGGCCCGGATCCGTGGGGATCAACTGCTACGACATCTCGACGCTGCCCTGCCATCCGGCAGGTACGAGCAGTCCGGATGGGATCCAGATGGGCCCAGAGGCGCTTGACAGTTACACCGGAGTCAAGGCGGCCTGCCCGCAACCCTGAGAAGCCCGATGCCCGGTTGTGGCGCGTGCATCGCCGGTGTGTCTCTGCGACTCCGAGGGCCTCCCGATCGTGACCGAGCTCATCGTGCTGACCGCCGTCTTGCGGTCACGAATACGGCCCTCGACGGTGACGATGCTTCAGAACACGTTGGTTCCGTCGGGAGTCCCGTTGCCGGTAGGACCGTCATACCCAGGGGCGGCGTTGCACAGGTACGATCCACAATTTCCGGTGCTTCCCGAGACCACGTCATAGAGAGAAGAGGTGTTGGCGTAGGCGCGAGATGCGCCGGTCAGCGTGGCCTCGTTGCCGGCAAGCGCATACACTGAGGCTACGATGGGCGAAGAAACCGACGTGCCCCCCAAGACCGTCCAGCCCCGATCGCGCCCATGCTTGTAGTACGTGTCGTAAACAGCCACACCTGTCTCGGGGTCTGCGACGGCAGCGACGTCGGCATCGGTGCGCATTGCACAGCCTCTGTCGGTTTGCCACGCCGGTTTGGCTTCGTACCGGCTACATCCGCCGCTTGATCCAGACCACGCCGTTTCGGACCACCCCCGGCTGTCAGAAGCTGGGGTAAGCGTGGTACCTCCCACCGCAGTGACAAATGGCGAGGTTGCGGGAAAGTGAACACCGTAACCACTGTCACCGGTAGAAACGGTGACCGCTACACCTGGATGATCGTAAGCTCCGTTCTCGTTTTTCGCATCAATCTTCGTATCTCTTCCGCCGTAGCTGTTGCTGATCGCATTGGCACCCAAGGATGCGGCGGTATCGACTGCAGTAGTGAGGTTGGTAAATCTGGCGTTGGTAGCCTCCACGAGGAGAATATGACAGTTGGGACAAACCGCCGACACCATATCCAGGTCGAGCGAGATCTCTTCCCCCCATCCGACTTTGGAAACCGGATAGTTCGTTCCCCCCGTCTGGTTTACCTTTCGGAAGCACCCGTTCGCCGAGGTACATGGGGGAAGTCCGAACTGCGATCGATATACAGCTAGGTCCGATTCAGCATCGGGGTCGTTGTACGCATCGACCACCGCCACTAACTGTCCGAGTCCAGTGCTGTTCGACGGCAACTTGTACGCGGCTTGGAGATCGGTCGGACCGTAACCCTCCGGCGTCGAGAATGCAGGCGAGAAGGTCCTTCCGCCTCGAGCCAAGTGTCTGCCCTGCCACGTTGAAGGCTCGTCAAGTTTGATGGCAAAACACCGAGCGAATCCAACGCCGACCGCCCCACAGGCATTCGAGGTGCCATTTGCGTCCCCGTTCGATACTCCGCTTGCCCCCGCAGCAGTTGCCATCAGCGTCGTCGCCACGGTGGCCGCGAGGACAATGGACAGAAAGGCTCGCCTTACCATGTGCACCCCCAAGACTCAGACTGCAACCCCAACAACCAAGGCCTCTGTCCACCTGATTGGTGAACGCTCTGGCAATTCCTTTGTGGCCACCCCGCCGAGAAGGCTTACCCGAATTAGGTGCATGCTTGCACACATGGCCAGTGCTTGCTTGTGCAGGTCAGGTTACGCACTGAGCGCTGCGCGGGGATCTCGAGAAACTCGCCCAGCGTAGGAACATCGCCCCGTTTGATTGCGGCGACAAATAGGCGCGGAAGTGAGCGGAACAGTGCCAGAAATGGCTCTGCCTAAGTGACTGAACTACTTGGTGACGAGGGCGGCGGCCCCACGAATCGTGGACCACTCGATTCGCGGCGGGCGGAGACCCGCACAAATCGGCCACCCCTTGTCGTCCGAGAGTCCCAGTCGGCCGACCAACAGACCACGATCGAGCGTGGACACCATCACCGCCGCCGGGACAGCATTGAGCCAGAGCTTCGCCCGACGGAACATGGTGAAGACGCCTCGGTCGTCCACGACACCCCACGTGAGGTAGATGAACCTCTTGTCGGGCGGTCCCTGAACTTGGGGGCCCCTCAAGTCGGCTGACGGCGGCGGTGACGCGATCACACACTCCAACTCCCAGGCGGCTGATGCAACATCGGCTGCGACAAGTCCATACAGGTCCTGCTTGCTCTTACGGCCCTGCACGGCCACATGAACGTTTTCGTGTCCTTCCGGATAGTCAGGTCCGGGACCGCACACCCGACCCGGCAGATCGAAGCCCTCGATTCGGATCAACATCGTGCTCATCATCGCGCCCGCGACGTTGGGGTGCCGATCCGGTCGGCACCGTGAAAGGGGAGCAGGTTCGCGCCTGGTCGGTGATCGGCGATGATCTCGGATGACATTCTCGGCACCGAGGGGGCCAAGCCCGACGCCGCCGCCCATGTGTGACTGTGACCGGTCGGGCTTATGGGCCGTCTTCTGCGCTCGGGGACGTCTCGTTCTGGGCCCGGATGTCCTTCAACACGCCCCCCAAATGGACGGTAGCCAGGTTGTCGGCCAGGTAGCTAGGAGCTTCGGGGGTCTCGACGAACCACCCCGTTGGGCACATGGTGAGGATTTCGACCAGGGAGAAGCCCGCACACGAGGCCTGAGTCTCCAGCGCGCGCAGGAGCACCCTCTTGGTCCGGGCCACGTTGCCGGCCGAGTTCACCGCGCACCGGGCCACGTACGCGGCGCCGTCGAGACGCGCCACCAGGTCGGCGAGGAGGATGGGTCGACCGTGAGCAATAGGGTCCCGACCTTCGAGGCTCGTCTTGGTACGTTGCCCGAGCACGGTGGTAGCGGTCATATGGCCACCCGTCTCGCCGAACACGCCGTTGTTCAACATGACACAAGTGATGTTCTCTCCCCGAGCCGCCGCGTGCAGCACCTCTTGGAGTCCCTCGCTCACCATGTCGCCGTCCCCCTGGACCGTGACGACGATTGTGTCGGGCCGTGCCCGCTTGACCCCGGTGGCCACCGACGGCGCCCGGCCGTGGAGCGCCTGGAGGACTTCTACGTCCAGATTGTTCGAGAAAGCCGTGTAGCACCCGATGCCGAACACGGCGATGGTGCGTCGCACCAGATCGAGCTCGGCAATGGCCTCCACCAGGCTGCGGATGGCTATCGGCTCCCCGCATCCCGGGCAGAGGTGGTGCGCGCCGACGTCGACAAGGCTGGGCGTGAAATCCTCGACCAGTCGGGCGGGCACTGTGGGGGCCGAGTCGGTGGGGACGACGTGGCGCCCTTCGAGCTCTTTCACTGGTGACGCTCCACCACGTCGAGGATCCGACGTTTCAGCACGGCCACATCGAGATCGGGGGCGATGCCGAAGCCCGAGCTGTCCAGGCTTATGCCGCCGATGAACTCCACGGGCGCGGCACCGAGCACGGCAAGGCGAACGTCGTCGACCATCTGACCGGTGTTGTTCTCGTAAACGGCGACCGCCTTCGCCCCGTGCACCGCGTCGACAAGAGCAGCCGCCGGGAATGGGACGAGCGTGATCGGTCGCGCCCAGCCGACGCACACCCCCTCGTCGCGTAACGATCGTACGGCGGCGCGCACGTAGGCACCCGGCGTCCCGAAGGCCACGACCACGACGTCAGCGTCTTCTGTCATCCCGGTGTCCACCATCGGGGTGACCTCCTCGAGCATCAGCGCCGTGTGCGCGGCGCACGCCGCGTAGTGGACGGCGAGGTCGTATCCCACGTCGTTTCGCTGCTTGGCCGAGCCGAGGAAGGACACCAGCTTGGCCTGCCCTGTCCCTCCGCTCTCGCCCGTGAGGGCCCACTCGCTCGAAGGCGCCGGGCCGAAGTCAGCGCTCGTCACATCCACTGATCTCGCCGTATGAGCCAGGTAGTAGTCCCCGAACACGAGGACCGGGTTGCGCCACGTGGCCGCCAGGTGAAAGGCCAACTGGACCAGCTGGACCGCCTCGGCTACGTCGACGGGGGCCAGCACGATGTGGCGGTAGTCGCCGTGCCCACCCCCGCGCGTGGCCTGCCAGTAGTCGCCCTGGGCCCGCGCCATGTTCAGCACCACCAGCGGCAGGCGGGCCAGGGTGATCTCGGCCAGCGACTCCTGCATGAGCGACAGACCCTGGCCAGTCGAGCCGGTGGCGGCCGGCGTGCCGGTGGCCGCCGCGCCCCAAGCCATGCCGATGGCCTCGAGCTCGCTCTCGGCGTTCATGCACACGCCACCCACGTCGGGGAGGCGTCTGGCCATGTGCTCGAGGACCTCGGTGAACGGCGTTATCGGATATCCGGCAAAGAACCGGCACCCAGCGGCGATCATGGCCTCGGCGATGGCCTCGCTCCCTTGGAGCAGGCGTCGCGTCGGGACGGTCTGGACCGGGATGCTCATCGCCCCACCGGTACCTGGATCGGGGTCACGTACTTGTAGACCTGGAACACGAAGTCGGGGCAGATCTGCGAGCACGCCCGGCAACCGGTGCAACCCGCCACGAGCAGCGGGAACCGGTATCCCCTGGCGTTGACCTCGTGGGTGCTCATCACCAGCACGCCCGGGGGCAGGCGTCGATGCACAGGTCGCATCCCTTGCACGCGTCGACATCGATGACCACCGTCCCCCGGGTAAGCACGGTGCCGTGCTCGGAGAACGCACTGGAGGGCGATCCGCGGGTCACGGGCGTGACGCCCCCGACACCGAGGAGGCAGGCCATGCATCGTCTATGACACCGGACACGGCGTCGGCGCCGATCTCGAGGGCGCGCTCGTTGAGCTCGAGGTGCTGCGTGCGATACCCGGGCACGCTCGAGTGGGCGGCTTGCCGCAGTGCATCGAGGGAAACCACCCTCGTCGCCGTGCACAGGGCGCCCAGCATGACCATGCTGGCGGCTATGACGTTGCCGGCGTCCACGGCCAGATCGGAGGCAGGCACCACCATCACCCGGTGGCTCGCACGGTCGATCGCACCCTCCCACACCGTGCCGTTGACAAGGACGAGGCCCCCGTCGCGGACTCGGCGGAGGGTGGGGTCCGCGTACTCGTGGTGCATGATCAGTGCCGCCCAGGCCGATCCCACCGTTGGCGGCGACTCCACTCGGTCGTCGGCCACCACGAGGGTGGCGTCGGTATTGCCGCCGCGCATCATTCCGCCGTAGCTGCCGAATAGCTGCACATCGCGGCCCTCATCCAGCGCGGCACGGGCCAGGACCTGGGCGGCGAGCTGCACACCCTGGCCCCCGATGCCGGTCAGCAGCACTTGGCGCTCCACCGCACCTCCTTCGGCCGCCGGTCGGCGGACTCCTAGAGCGCGCGATCCTATTCTACAAGAACGCTGTTCTGCAACAGAACGAACGGCGCCGTCTCGGGCCTACCGCTGGGCAGGTCGCCGCCTCGTCACCCAGGCACCCCGGCTCAGCCGACCAGCTCGACTAGCAACCGCCGCTGAACCTGGCCGGTCGATGCCGTGCGGGGAATCTCCTCAACGACGGCCATCCGGCGCGGGGTGCTTGTACGTCGCCAGCTTCCCGACGCATACCGCCCGGAGATCGGCCAGGTCGGGGGTGGGCTCACCGGGAGCCACCACCACGACAGCGCACACGACCTCACCCCACTCGCCATCCGGGAGCCCGACGACGGCCACATCAGACACCGCCGCCATGGCGCTGAGCACGGCTTCGACCTCTGGTGGCGCGACGGTCTCGCCCCCCGTACGGATCACGTCGCGGGCGCGCCCGACGATGGTGAGGTATCCCTCGTCGTCGGTCTCGGCCAGATCGCCCGTGTCGTACCACCCGTCCACCAGCACGTCGGCTGTGGCCTCGGGATCGTCGAGATAGCCATCGAACAACAGCGGTCCGCGCACCCCCAGTCGACCTTGGTGGTCGACCCGCACCGTGGTCAAGGGCCCCGGCACCCCGCAACTGCCGGGCTTGCGCTCGATGTCGGCATGCTCCAGCACGGTTACGCCCCCCGCCTCGGTGGACCCGTAGAAGACACGGACCTGCGCCTCGGGGAGCGCGTCAGCGATGGCTCGCAGCAACTCGCGAGGCGTAGCCGAGGTACCCGTATCGGCGAAACGAATGGAAGACAGGTCCCATGAACCCGCTCCCCCGGCCGACCCTGTTGAGAGCAATCGTGTCCACACGGCCGGTACACAGTTGAGCCGAGTGGCCCGATGACGCTCGACGGCCTCGCCGATCTCCTGGGCGCCGGCCGTCCCGACGAAGACGACGGCGTCACGCGCTTGCCATTGTTGCAACGCGATCGTCCACGCTCCCATGTGAAAGAGGGGGTATGGACAGACCATGGCCCCGCGCGGCTCGAGGAGCGCTCCCGGCAGCGAGCGTAGGACGTTGGCCCGGTGCGAAAGCACAGCGCCCTTGGGCGACCCCGAGGAGCCGCTCGTGTAGAACACGACGTGCGCGTCGTCCTCGGAAAGGGCCGATTCGACGTCTTGTGCCGGCTCCCTGGCGGCGAGCCGGGCCAAGCCCCCAAGCGTGATCACCTCGAAACCCAGCTCCTGCCCCAGCGACGACCCTTCCTCGGACCGGACATCGTCGACCACGAGGACGCCCGGTCGGACATGGGTAAGCACAGCTGCGGACTCGTCGGTACGCCACTGCCCATTCAGGGGCACGAACAGAGCTCCCAACTTGGCGAGGGCGGCAAATACCGGAACGCTCTCGAGGGCCGTGTCGCTCCACAGCGCCACCGAGGTCTTGACGCCGACACCACGAGAGCCAAGGGCTCGGGCCGTGCGGTTGCCGGCGGCATCGAGCTCGGCGAACGTGAGCGACTGGTCGCCCAGGGCTGCCGCCAGCCGGTCGGGCGCGGCGCGAGCGGCACCCCGGAACACGTCCCCGATGAGCAACTGCCCCGTCACGCTTCGGATCCTCCCGCGCTCGAAGGCCCCTCACCCCTTGTGCTGTCAGATCACGGATCTTAGATTGAGAGAACGACGTGCTGCCCGGTCGGCCCTAACCGGGGTCGGCCAACGGGGGCGGCCGAGGAGCCCATGTCCAACCCGTCTATAACCGAGCACCTCGCCCACCGGGCCGTCGAGCGCACCGTCGCAGGGCGTCGGGCTTCCTACGAACGTGAGATGGCGCGGATCGTCGAGGCCACCTTTGCCATCATCGAGCGCACGGGGACATTGGACCCGTCCATGCGCGAAATTTTGGCCGAAACGGGCCTGTCCACCCAGACGTTCTACCGGTACTTCACCTCCAAGGACGAGTTGATGCTGGTTCTGCTCGACGAAGGGCGTCGCCGCCTCGTCGCGTCGCTCCAGCGCCGAATGCTGCGGTCGACCGCGCCTGCTGAGCAGTTACGAGCGTGGGTTCAAGGGGTCCTCGCCCAAGCGTCGAACACGGGAGCGGCGGCGCGAACACGCCCATGGGTGACCAGCGAACAGCGCCTGTCCGAACTCTTCCCCGAAGAACAGCAAACCTCGGTCGACGTGCTCATCGGACTGCTCGACGAGCCCATCGGCCGACTTCGTGGCGGCTCGGGCTCAACACGACGAAACGGAGCCGAGGGAGACGACGGTGCACGCAGAGCGGCGACTTTGGTGTATCGGCTGGTCTTTGCCACCCTGCGCTCCCACCTTGCGGCCGGCACCAAGCCCAGCGCCGGTGAGACCGAAGACCTCGTGGGCTTCTGTCTGCGGGGTGCGGCCCTGTGAGCACCGATCGGGTCCTGGGGGACATCGGCTCCAAGATCGTCTACGAGGACGACTCGGTGCGGTTGTGGCGACTGAAGCTCGCCCCCGGCGAGGAGAGCCCGATCCACCGACATGAGCTCGACCACCTCCTCATCCAAGTGGCGGGCGACCGGATCGCGGTGATCCCCGAGCCCGACACCGAGGGGCCTTACACCGAAGAGATGGCCGCCGACGTGATCCCGGGTGCCGTGGTCCACGTCCCAAGAGGCGGTGTGGAACGGGCACGCAACGTCGGCGCCAAGGACTATGTAGAGATCATCTTGGAACTGAAGCGCCCTCCCGGAGCAAGCTGACGCAAGAGGGGCTCGGAATCGCCGGGAGACCTGACCTTTGTGCCCGGTTGGATTCGTTGACATGGCGTTGGCGGCAATTGCATAGGCGTCACGATGTCCATCCGTGGGTTGCTCGATCGATGAGAACTCCCACGTCCGTACAACTCGAGCCACTGGGGGTTATCCCCCCGAGAAAGAGACCCGCTAGCAGCCCTTTCGTGGCCCTGGGGAATCTCTATCTTGAGAGGATCAGGGCACTGGCTCGCCAGGACCCATGATGGAGCGGAGACATCGATGAGAGCTGGCCGTATTGCTGTTTCTCGACTCTTGATGGCGGGAGACCATCTTGACCAACCGCCCGCGCAATGGAGAGCGGATGCGGTATCGATGACACCGGACGAGAAGATGAAGTCGCTAGCCTGTGTTTGCCTGACAGGCGATGGTTCGAGGAGAGCAAGGCCATGCGCACGATGACGTTGCTCCCAGGAATGCACGCCGGAGCGACGCCGGTGGTGGCCCACGGCGGCCAGGACATCGGGTGAACACCTCAACCCTCCCCGACGTCTCCCCCGTGCAGGCAGGCGAGAGCCAATGGGCCGTGGAGACTCATGGGCTGACCAAGCGGTTCGGGGACAACGTCGCCGTGAATGGGGTGGAGCTCTTGGTCCCTCGGGGATGCGCGTTCGGCTACCTCGGACCCAACGGCGCCGGCAAAACCTCGCTCATCCGGGTGCTGCTGGGACTGACACACGCCGATGCCGGCACCATGTCGCTGCTCGGGTACCCCGTCCCTCAACATCGCGCTGCGGCACTGGCGCGGGTGGGGGCCATCGTCGACGAGCCCCGGTTCCACGGTCATCTGACCGGGCGCCAAAACCTCCAGCTTCTCGCCGCCGCACGCGAACCAGCGGCACGGGACCGTATCGCGCCATCACTCGAGCGGGTGGGCATACTCCATCGCGCCGATGACCGGGTTTCGAAGTACTCGATGGGCATGCGCCAGCGCCTTGGGGTCGCCGCCTGCTTGATCGGGGACCCTCAGCTGCTCATCCTGGACGAGCCCATGAACGGACTGGATCCGGCCGGCATGCACGAGATGCGCGACATGATCGTCTCCCTGGCGGCCGAGGGCCGCACGGTTGTGCTGTCCTCCCACCTTCTTGACGAGGTCGAGCGGACCTGTGATGCCGTGGCCATCGTGGACCGGGGCAAGATCATCCGCCAGGGACCGATCTCCCAACTGCTGGCGGGTGCATCGCTCGCCGTGCAGGTCGAATGCTCTGAGCCCGACCGAGCCCGAGCCCTTCTCGAGCACACCACCATCGGAGCTCAGATCGAGGTCGGACCCTTGGGACTGGGGATCACCCTGCCGGCAGGGACGGCGCGCGACGTCATCGCCGAGATCAACCGGGTCCTCGTGGCGGGTCGGATTTCCGTGTACCGGCTCCTGGAGGTCCAAGCGTCGCTCGAGTCGTGGTTCCTGCAGGTCACGAGTCGACTGGGGGCCTCGGAGTGACCAACGTGGCTGACCTGGGCGCTCCGGCTCCGACCCCGATTCCGGCCACCGCGCCGGCTGGTGCATCGGTGAGCACCGAGGATCCCCGATTCCGACCGCCGGCATGATCACCACCAGATTCATGGAGCTGCGAAAACGACGTGGGCTCATGTTCGCTCTGATCCTGGTGACCATTGGTATTCCTGCCGTCTTCCTCCTCATCCGGCTGCTACTCCACGCCTTCGCGCCCCACTCCTACGGGCCCGCCGGCGGCTATGACATCTTCACCGGCCTGGTGGCCGGTGTGCTGTACGTCTTCGGCTTCATCGTCGCCGCCACATTGGGGTGCACGGCGGGATCGATCGATCTCACCGACGGGATGTTCCGGCACCTGGTGGTGACCGGCCGTTCCCGATTGGCGCTGTACCTGGCTCGGATCCCCGCCGGGTTGGCGATCATCGTGCCGTTGGTGGCGATCGGTTTCACCGTCGTCTGTGCCGTATGCGTCTTCGCCGCACCGACCCAACTCAATTACCAAGGGGTGAACGTACCCTCCGGTCTGTCGCGCACCGGATTCGAGAGCTGGGCCGCGGATCATCCTGACCCGGTCATCTGCGATTTTCCCTACAACGGACCGATCACGGCGAACGTCCCGTGTGGTGGCCCCGGAGGCGGTCCGGCAGGCGGGCCCGGAGGGGTGATCGTCAAGGGTCCTCCAGGGTCTGTTGTCCCCAGTCCACCCACGCCCGCCATGACCAGAGCGCAGGCCGTCCAGATCGCCGAGCAAGATTATTCGGACTACACCAGGACCTTCCTGTATCCGTCCGACTCCCTGATGATCAAGACCGGGTTGTGGATCGAGCTCGAGGCGATCGTCGGGCTCATGGTCGGCCTCGGGCTCGGATCGCTCCTGGGACAGAGAACGGTGGGGGTGGTCTTGATGATCGTGCTCGAGATCGTCCTGACACCGATCCTGTCCCGGGCACACATCCCACATCTGATCAACCTCCAACGCGCGGTGGTCGGCCTTGCTGTGGCCCATTTGGAGCCGAGCGGCCTGGGCTTTGTGTTCGGAGGAGGCGGAGGCCCGGGCGGAAATCAAGGGACGGCGCGGCTCGTACCGGAATCGACCACCGTTGCTGTCTGCGTCGTTCTTGCGTGGTTGGTGGGCTGGACCTTCCTCGGCGCGTGGCGGATGATGACGAGGGACGCCTGAGACCCACACCTCCGGCTCATGAACACCTTCAGGGCCCGAACGGGTAGAACGCCCGCGAGAAATCACCTGGCTGCCGCACGTGCAACCACCGATGATGACAGCAGGCGAGTGTGTCAGAACCTGGGGGGGTCACTGATCCTCCCACCGAACCCTCGGATAGGGGTCGGTGGTCGAAGGAGACAGGACGTAGTGGGAATGTCCAGGGGAATACGGGTCCTCTACCGAGGCAGGGTGAAAGCGTGATGCGACTCACCGTCCGACGAGGCCTCCGCATGGTGCCTCGCCCGTCGATGCCCTTCTGGCTGCTGCTCAGCGCCGTGCTCGTCGTGGCGGGCGTCGACTTGGCCCCGCTGTCGGCGTCGGCCTCGGCCTCGGCCGACTCGGCCACAGGCTTGCCCACCGCCGGGAGCGCCACACCGTCATCCGCCCCCGAGCCACCGGGGCAGGACCCGTTCTACCGTTACTCCGGCCGCGTGCCCCTCGCCCGCGTCGCGCCCGGCACCGTCCTCAAGCAGCGCTCGATAGACCTCGCCATCGGCACCACGAGCACCCCTGTCTCGGCCGAGCAGTTGCTGTACCGGACGACCGGGGAGAGCGGCCGTCCGACGGTCACGGTCACGACGGTCCTGGCGCCGCTGGGGTCATCCTCGCCCGCGCGGCTGGTGGGCTACCTGAGCTTCTACGACGCCCTGGGGGCCCAGTGCGACCCTAGCTACACGTTGCGAGGCGGCGACCCCGGCTCGGCAAACCAACAGCAAGCCGAGGAGGAAGAGGCGATCATCGGCTCCTATCTGGCCGCTGGTTTCGTGCTCACCATTCCCGACTTCGAAGGCGAGCGCGTGGAGTGGACGGCGGGACAAGAGGCCGGCTACGGCACCCTGGACGCCCTGCGCGCCACCGAGCACTACCTCGCGATGCCATCCGACTCCCCGGTCGGGCTCACCGGGTATTCCGGTGGCTCGATCGCAGCCGACTGGGCCAGCGAGCTGGCCCCGAGCTACGCCCCACAGCTGAAGCTCGTGGGAGTGGCCGAGGGCGGGATTCCCGTCGACTACGCCCACAACCTCACCTACATCAACGGCAGCTCGGGGTGGTCGGGCATAATCCCGGCCACTCTGGTGGCGCTGTCACGGGCGTTCCACCTGCACCTGGGACGCTACCTGTCCCCATACGGAAAGAAGCTCGCCGCACAGGTGCAGACCGCATGTATCGGCTCCTTCTATGGCGCCTACCCCGGGCTGACCGTGCAGCAGCTTCTCAAGCCGAAGTACCACGACGCCCTCCGAGTCCCGGCCTTCGTGCGAATCATCAACCACCTGATCATGGGCAGCGCGCCCGAGTCACCCGACCGGCCCGCTCTTCATGGCTGTCGGTGACGCCGACGGCACCGGCGACGGGGTCATGGTCACAGCGGACGTGGAGGCGCTCGCACACCAATACTGCACCCAGGGCGTCCCACTGCAGCTTGCGATCTACCAGGGCGAGGACCACGACGAAGCCGCCGTAAGCTTCGAGCCCGCCGCGCTGCAGTTCCTGGAGGAGCGCTTCGCAGGAGTGCCGTTCTCCACGGGCTGCTCTTCGGTGCCCGACGGCGACTCGATCGCTCCCCTGCCCATGGCGTCGAGATAGCGTTCGAGGGCTCCACAGGACGTAGGTCATCCATAGGGCGAACGCCTGGTCCGGCGAGGGCCGGAGCTCGGGTGCCGAGGGATTCCCGGTATCGATCCTCTACCTGTCCCTGGGCAGCCGAAATCCCCAGCGTCATCCCCTTGTTATCCCCAGCTGGCAAGCACAAAGGTGACGTCGTTGGGTATGAGTGTCATGGCCAACTGCGGAAAGTCCGATAGCCGTACTTCGACCACCCTTCTTTTCTGGCCGAGGACAAGGGAGGAATTCGGCCAGCGCCGCCCAGCGGCTTTTCTACGGGCGCGGGAGTGGGTGCGTGCTCAGGGCACCGGCGCCTACCTGGGCTTGCCGCGTGAAGGGCGTGTCCCCAAGCGACCCTGGCGACCCCTCGTCAGGTCGCCGGGACCGCGCCTCGGTGAGGATGGGGGACGATGGCGGGAAGGCTCCGAGTGTCTCGGCTACCTGGGCTCTTGGATCGATTTCGGAAATGGGACATCGTCCTCGACGGCGAGGTAACCAGTTCCGTCGCGAACGGTCAGAGCTGCGAGGTGCTGATCGAATGTGGAGCCCATACCCTGCGTGTAGGACATCGATGGTGGGCAAGCCCCATGCGGTCGTTCACCGTCGTTGATGCGAAGACGGTTGAGTTCGTTTGCCGCCCACGGCCTCATCCGATGATCTGGATTCCCTACGGGGTGGCATCGCTCTACCGCCACGACCTCTTCATTGTTCTGGAACGCATGCCGGCGAGAGCGTCAAAATCGGTCGGCCCGTTCTCCCTCACGACGCAGCCTTGATCAGCTCCTGGATGAGCCTGACCTCCGCCTGCGTGAGGCCGGTGGTCGAACAAGATTGCACGAGGCCCGGGTTGGTACGCACGGCATTCCCAACCAGACCCTGGTCGAGACCTGCGTAGGCGTAGCACGTGGCGTACTGCGCCTCTGCCGCCTCCAGCTGACTCGCCTGGGTCTGCCCGGACACCACGGGCGCCCACGCAGCCACCTCTGCGGTCGGATTCGTGGTCACGGTGGCAATCAACGGTTGGGCCGTGACCATCGCCCCCTTGTGAGCCGCCGACGGGGCGTCACCGCACGCAGACACCATAAGCCCAACACAGATTGCAAAGCCCAGGCCGGGCAGTCGGCGCATGAGAGAGAATCGGCACCTAGCCCCCAGACCTTGATCAAGGGAGCAATGTCAGTCCCCTGTGACACCACGTCAGGCCCGCGGCGGTCACGAATGGCCAGGTGCCGGGGCAAGTCGGGCACCCTGTCACTTGCTCCGGCGTTGCCTCGTGCCCTCGGCTCGTTTTCTCGTCATAGCAACGGCGGCCTGCGGTGTATGTCTTCGGGTATCGCCGCTGCATCGAAGGTGCTTTTGATGGTGGCCAACAGCTCGATGTCGGCGTGCAGGTACATGTATGCGAACCGCATCTCTGAAAGCTGGAGCGGAGATCTCTCCCTGAGTCGTTCGTTTATGTCCTGCTCCCCGTCGTACCAGGCCACGCCCACAATCTGGTAGTTCCCGTCGTGCTTCACATCAAAACGACAAAGCGTCTGCCACCGGAACTCTGCGTATGGACGACTGTCTCGAGCATCCAGCAGTACGAGTCCCACTTCCCCCACCACGACGACAACTCCGATGAGCGTATGTTCCGACGTGTGAAACAACCCAAACGTCAGCATCGCCGGGTCATCTTCGAGCTCTCGGACGATCTCGGCAACGTGCTCCACGTAGCCTGGCTCTGAGGTTGCTCTGGCTTCAAGGCGCCCCAAGTGATGCCGAGCGCTTCTGGGGACGCCGACGATCATGGCCCGCCGCCGCCAGTCCAGTCGCATCCGTGACCCGTCGATGCCTTGTTTCGGTTTCCTGCCACGGAAGAGGGCCATGGCCTGACCCTCCCGGCTTCGGCTGTGGGCGCGAGTTGGATAATCGGTCCTGCTATGGCATTGCTTGAGAACAAACGAGGCGACGGTTTCAGGAACCACGCGGAGTGAACACACTTTGCGCCGACCATGGAACACGCGGTAGCCGGTCGTGGCGACGAGTAACCCCCTAGCCTTCGGGCAGCGTGGGGGGAGCCAGCACTTCATCGAGACGCGGAAGACGGGAACGGCTCTCGTCATAGTCTGTGTCGTCGGCATGTGACTGTCTGGGGACTCCATACACCGTTTCCCCCGTTGGGGCGGCGATGTATGGCGATTTGCTTGTCTCCGATGCGGTGTCACGAATGGTGATGCAGACCGACCATCGTGACATCGAGCCAACGATAAGGACACAACTCGTGAGCAGTGCAACCCACCCACCCCACGCTGGCGCGACCGAGATGACAGCCCAGATGCGGAAGTACGCATCGGTATTGTGAACGTTGGCAAGCCGGGCTGCCACGAACGATCCCACCACATTGAGAGCGAGGGCTGTACCACCAACAACCAGCCCAATGCGCTTGATCCGGGCTAAACGGATCATGGCCCCGACGATCCCGCCTGTCGAGACAACCAACTCGGCGATGGGAAGCACCTTCCAACTGTCCACAGCGAAGAATGTGTAGGTGAATCCGGAGATCCGGCACCAGGGAAGGAATACCGAGACACACAAGACGGCGGACCCCAGTACGAGGATGACCCGAAACCACCTGGCCGCACGTGTAGGTTCGGTGGGACGTCCCATGGGTCGTGTATCGGCGTTGCCGATGCCCTGGTTGAGCACGAGCCATGGCGCCGTCCTGGCAGAGCCTCGCTTCGCCGCACCTCAGACACGCTTTCCTTACGAATCTGCCCGCCAATGTGTGCGGAACCGATCGGCCACGGTCGACATCACCGACAGTGCAAATACCGATGACTCAGTGACCGAGGACAGGAATTGGTCTCTGTCGCGCACCGCCAACACGCTGTCCGTGCTTAGAGTCGGCTGAGCGTTGCGAAACAGGCCCGTGCCATGATGCACGAGAACGCAGGAACGGGGACGTAGGGAGATACACCCGCAAGTTCCAGAATGTTGGGTGCGACGTAAGCATGACGGTCTTGGTGGCGACCGCTTGGAGTGACGAGCGAGTTCGTCTAAGCACTCGACGCCGGGCTCGCCCCTCCGCTCGAGTTGCTCACTCGCAGTGACGTCCTCAAGACCATTAATCCTCCTGCCGACGATGCTCGTATGGCATGCACCTCAGCTGGCACCGCCACAGCGAGGCGCCCGCGCAATGTTCGCATCGTGAGGTCCCGGCCCACTCTCGATGACGGAGTCAGGGCAGTCGTCATTGAGTCGGTCGACAGGACCTGTGTGGTGGTGAGCCAAGGCCCAGGAGTGATCTTGCCTTCGATCCGAGAGGCGATGAGTGCAGTCGAAGAGCAGATCCCGAAGGTCGTGTGGCGCCAGACAACTCCTGGATTCTGGGTGGCCCGCGCTGGGTGATCGCTGTCGGTGACGACTCCGATCAGTTGGTCACCGTGAATCTCGCTTCCGCCTGCGTACCCGACGACTGCTTGGCTACGATGGTATGCACACCTCGCTTGCCGCCACGGCGACCACGCGGAATTTTCCCGAAGCAGTTGAACGTCGTATCGGTGCCGGCCTTGCTCGTGCACAGCACGGTGTACTTCGTCTTGGCCAGGTAGGTAACGGTGACGATCTGTTGGACTTCAAAGCCGGCGCCGTGGATGACGATGGTCGTCCGCTTCTTTCCAGACCCTGGGGACGTTGTTAGCGACGGCGAGGGAGGGGGCGGCGTACCCGGCGTAACCGTCAAGATGGCTGTGCCCGAGATGAGCCCGGAGGTGGCGGTGATGGTGGTAGCACCGGTGGCCACACCGGTGGCGAGACCCTGGGAGCCCGAGGCGTTGGAGACCGTGGCGGTGCCCGTCAGCGACGATGACCACGTCACCGAGTCGGTCACGGTGGCGGTGCTCAGGTTGGAGTACGTGCCGATGGCGGTGAACTGCTGCGTGCCCCCCACCGCGATGGAGGCGGTGGTGGGAGAGACGGTGATGCTCACCAACACGGCCGGGGTGACCGTCAGTACGGCGGTCCCCGAGATGAGCCCGGAGGTGGCGGTGATGGTGGTAGCACCGGTGGCCACACCGGTGGCGAGACCCTGGGAGCCCGAGGCGTTGGAGACCGTGGCCGCGGAGGTGACCGACGACGACCACGTCACCGACGTGGTGAGGTCGGCGGTGCTCGCGTTGGAGTAGGTGCCGGTGGCGGTGAACTGCTGTGTGCCCCCGGCGCGATGGAGGCGGTGGTGGGAGAGACGGTGATGCTCACCAACACCGCCGGGGTCACCGTCAGTACGGCGGTCCCCGAGATGAGCCCGGAGGTGGCCGTGATGGTGGTGGCGCCCGACCCGCTGGGCGTCGCCGTGGCCAGACCCTGGGAGCCCGAGGTGTTGGAGACCGTGGCCGTAGAGGTGTCCGACGACGACCACGTGACGGAGTCGGTCAGGGTGGCCGTGCTCGCGTTGGAGTAGATGCCCATGGCGGCGAACTGCTGGGTCTCGCCCTGGGCGAGGGAGGCCGCTGTGGGGCTCACCGAGATGGCCACCAACACCGCCGGGGTCACCGTCAGCACGGCGGTTCCCGAGATGAGCCCCGAGGTGGCCGTGATGGTGGTGGCGCCCGACCCGCTGGGCGTCGCCGTGGCCAGACCCTGAGAGCCCGAGGTGTTGGAGACCGTGGCCGTGCCGGTCACCGACGACGACCACGTGACGGAGTCGGTCAGGTCGGCGCTGCTCAGGTTGGAGTACGTGCCGGTTGCGACGAACTGCTGGGTCTGGCCCTGGGCGATCGACGCCGTCACCGGGGACACGGCGATACTCACCAGCACCGCCGGGGTGACCGTCAGCACGGCGGTCCCCGAGATGAGCCCGGAGGTGGCCGTGATGGTGGTGGCGCCCGACCCGCTGGGCGTCGCCGTGGCCAGACCCTGGGAGCCCGAGGTGTTGGAAACCGTGGCCGCGGAGGTGACCGACGACGACCACGTCACCGACGAGGTGAGGTCGGCGGTGCTCAGCGTTGGAGTAGGTACCGGTGGCGGTGAACTGCTGGGTCTGGCCCTGGGCGATCGACGCCGTCACCGGGGACACGGCGATGCTCACCAGCACCGCCGGGGTCACCGTCAGTACGGCGGTCCCCGAGATGAGCCCGGAGGTGGCCGTGATGGTGGTGGCGCCCGACCCGCTGGGCGTCGCCGTGGCCAGACCCTGGGAGCCCGAGGTGTTGGAGACCGTGGCCGTAGAGGTGTCCGACGACGACCACGTGACGGAGTCGGTCAGGGTGGCCGTGCTCACGTTGGAGTAGATGCCCATGGCGGTGAACTGCTGGGTCTCGCCCTGGGCGAGGGAGGCCGCTGTGGGGCTCACCGAGATGGCCACCAACACCGCCGGGGTCACCGTCAGCACGGCGGTTCCCGAGATGAGCCCCGAGGTGGCCGTGATGGTGGTGGCGCCCGACCCGCTGGGCGTCGCCGTGGCCAGACCCTGAGAGCCCGAGGTGTTGGAGACCGTGGCCGTGCCGGTCACCGACGACGACCACGTGACGGAGTCGGTCAGGTCGGCGGTGCTCAGGTTGGAGTACGTGCCGGCGGCGGTGAACTGCTGGGTCTGGCCCTGGGCGATCGACGCCGTCACCGGGGACACGGCGATACTCACCAGCACCGCCGGGGTGACCGTCAGCACGGCGGTTCCCGAGATGAGCCCGGAGGTGGCCGTGATGGTGGTGGCGCCCGACCCGCTGGGCGTCGCCGTGGCCAGACCCTGGGAGCCCGAGGTGTTGGAAACCGTGGCCGTGGAGGTGACCGACGACGACCACGTCACCGACGAGGTGAGGTTCGGCGGTGCTCAGGTTGGAGTAGGTGCCGGTGGCGGTGAACTGCTGGGTCTGGCCCTGGGCGATCGACGCCGTCACCGGGGACACGGCGATGCTCACCAGCACCGCCGGGGTGACCGTCAGTACGGCGGTCCCCGAGATGAGCCCGGAGGTGGCCGTGATGGTGGTGGCGCCCGACCCGCTGGGCGTCGCCGTGGCCAGACCCTGGGAGCCCGAGGTGTTGGAAACCGTGGCCGTGGAGGTGTCCGACGACGACCACGTGACGGAGGTGCTGATGTCCGCGCTGCACGAGGGAAGGAGATAGGTGCCGGTGGCGGTGAACTGCTTGGTCTGGCCCTGGGCGATCGACGCCGTCACCGGCGACACGGCGATGCTCGCCAACGTGCCCGAGCAGGCAAATGCTGGCAGGGTCGTCAGGGTCTCGGTGACCCCGACCGCCAAGCCGGTAACAAGCAACGTCGGGATCAGAAAGCGAAGTGGTCGACCAACTGCACCAATTCCGCGACCTTCTCGTTTCAGCATGGATCCCCCACTTCCCGCGTCAAATGCTATCGATCAGTACAGAGGCAAAACAACTGACTCACAACCAACGCGACCCCTCCCGATCTTCGTCAAAATGAACGATTGCCGACGCTGGTGAAAGCTCGGAGCCCCTTCTGAGCAGCTGCGGCACTTGTCATATCCACAATCAAGCACACCGATGATGAGATTCCTCCCAAGGAACCACCTAGGTCGTCAAGGTGGTTCCACCTAGATGGCCCGGGCTCATTCCGACGGACGGCCCGTCAGAGGGGGCCAACCCGACTCGGGCTGCGCTCAGGGAGGCGGGCATGGCCTCGAGCCGACGTCCGGATGTGTTGCGGGGCCGGACCCCATGGGGAGGAGGTTTCATCCCTGCCAAGAGCTGATCAGCAGCGGCTTGGAAGCAGGGAAATGTCGCCAAAGGGTCCTATGACTCAATGACATCGCCGAAGGCTTCGCACTCCGCGTTCTCACATGCGAAAGCCGAGTCGATGACGTTCGCGGGTTCCACCGGAAGAGCGGTCACCCCGCAAAAGGGACAGATTGGTGCGCGTCCCACATCGACATCATCTTGCTCGCTCACATGTCCATCACGGTAAGCCGAGCTGAGCCTGCCTGCCCTCTTCACATATCCCTGATACCCGTATCCTCGCTATGGCTCGTTGCAGCACGTTCGCTCCGTCAGCGGGCGGAGTACCTGGCCGCCGCGGTGCCTGGCGGGTTCTGGACCCCGGGGACGGCATCGGGGTTGGGACGCACACCTCGCCTTCGAGGCCATCGGGATCACGGAAGAAGACACTGAGGATCGGGCCGAAGTCCGTGACGAAGTCGTCTGCGGCGCCTCGTGACATCAGGCGATTGCGAATCTCCTCAAAGGCTTCCAACGATGCCGCTTGGAACCCCAGGTGGTCGATGCGACCCCGACCAAACATTGGGGTCTGCCGTTCGGCTTCGGTGTTTCCCATTACCTCGAACACATTGAGTTCGGCAGCCTCACCGACTTGAATGAACGTCAGCCGGACCTGCTCATTCTCCTGTACCTGACCATCTACCTTGGCTTCGAACACATCACGGTAGAACGAGACGAGCCGGTCGGTGTCATTGGTGAGCAGCGCGACGTGGTTGAACCCGTTCAGCAACATCGATCCTCCCTCCGAGGACCGCGATAGTAGAACGGGATCGCCGTCGAGCAAAGCGCTTCGCGCAGGTCGGACGCAGTGCTGCCACAGATGGCAAGCTGGAATCCATGTCGGAACGACGAAGGATTCGGTTGGTCCTGGCCTCCGCATCTGCGTCGCGCCTTCGTGTGCTGCGCGATGCCGGTTTCTCACCCGAGGTGATCGTCAGCGGGGTCGACGAAGACATCGATAGGACGGATACAGCGACGGCAGTCGTTGCCCTCGCAGAGCGCAAGGGGACGGCCGTTTCCCACCGCTGCCCCGATGCCGTGGTGATCGCCTGCGACTCGCTGCTCGACCTGCACGGCCAGGCCCTGGGGAAGCCGGCCTCGCCGGCTGATGCGGTCGAGTATTGGCGGCGCCTTTCCGGACAGGAAGCGGACCTTTGTACCGGTCACTGGGTCAAAGACACCCGAAATGGACGCTCTGCATCGGACCTGGCGCGAACCACGGTCCGCTTCGGAACTCCCAGCGAAGCCGAGATCGAAGCATACGTCGCGACGGGGGAGCCACTTCACCTCGCCGGTGCCTTCAGCATCGAGGGCTATGGAGCACCCTTCATTGCAGGCATCGACGGGGATCCCGGCAACGTGCTGGGCCTGTCCCTGCCGCTGCTCCGAGCACTGCTGGCACGGCTCGACATCGCCATCACCGACCTGTGGTCGATCCGGGAGGTGCCGGTGTCTTCGAACCAGGCCACAGCTTCCGACCGAACTTCGTCGGGTGATGAGTAGACAGCCCGAGGCTCTCGATGTGCGGAGAGCCACTGTCGAGGACCTCGGCCTGGTCCTCGACTTGCTAGCCGAGGGTGCCCGATACGCCCGTTCCCTCGGTATCGATCAGTGGCCCGAGCGCTTCCCCGAAGAGCTGATCGTTTCGGGGATCGAGCGTGACGAAGTCTTCGTGGGTGTCATCGGAGACATGGTGGTCTCGACCCTGTCGCTCACCTGGTCAGACGAGGACTTCTGGGGCTCACACGACGGCCAAGCGGGATACGTGCACCGGCTGGCCGTCAACTCTGAGCGGCGAGGCGACGGGCTTGGCCGACGACTCCTGGACTGGGCTCAGACCGAGATCGACAGAGCGAACAGGAACCTCTTGCGTCTCGATTGCCTCGCCAGCAATGCTGCCCTTCGGACCTGGTACGAAACGATCCGCTTCGTCCATCAACGTGACCGGGAGTTACGGGGACCCCTCGGTGCTCCGGTGGAAATCAGTCTCTACCAGCGGCGCACGCTACCGAGACAATAGGACGTGTGGCGCCTACCTGGACGTTCCTACAGCGAGGCGATGTGCGTCTGGCATGCCGTGACTTCGGCGGAGAAGGCCCCTCCGAGTTTGCCATCGGTGCCGACACCACCGACTCCGTGCCTTCTACCGAGCCGAGGTTCAACAGGCGAGACGGGTTGTGGCCCAGGCCCCCTCGTAGGACGCCCTCAGCGCCAAGCCAACAGAGTTGCCGGGCACGTGAGTTTGCGATGGATCTTGGTCCATATGCTCGAGGAGACCGCACGCCACGCCGGTCATATGGACCTGATGCGGGAAAAGATCGACGGCCAGACTGGGGACTAGGTAGTCAACGCTATCTACTTCGCCGTGGCCTCATCGCCGATATCGAAGCGGTCCACGTAAAAGGAAAAGCGTCGCCGCACCGACTCGCGGTCGATACCGAACTCCTCAATCGAGTACTCGTGCGCGCCATGCGCGCCCCGAGGGTTCCCCTCAGTCCAGACCGCCATGTGCCGGCGACCATCGGCCCCGAGGGTAAGACCGAGCTGGTCGTAGGCGCTCTGCACAGTCCCCACCGGGTCGGCGTTCAGATCGGCGAAGGCGATGTCGGCGAAGCGTGCCTCACCGACTGCACTGCGGAAGGCCATGGCCCGACGCAGGGCCTCGGCCCACAGCTCGACCTGCTGGTGCCCCAAGTCGGCGTGTCGTCCCGGTCGCTCACCCAGCTCCGGGTGTAGGCCATCAGGCTGCACACCGAGCCCAGGACCTCGGCGGGGTCTCGGTGGGTCCACAGGAAGCGGGCGTCGGGGTAGGCCTCGAGCAGAGCGTCGAGCGCCAGCATGTGCACCGGGGTCTTCAGGTGCCACAGCCGAGGGGGGCAGTGCCATTGCAGCAGTCGCAGCACCCGCCGGTGGTAGCGGTAGGCGGGGGCCATGTCGCAGTTCGAGGACCCAGTCGGTGTAGCTCGGGACGTGGGCCATGCCGTCGAAATGGGCCGTGCGGAACTCCATGCCCAGCAGGTCCTGGCACTCGGTGGGGCCGGTGGCGGTCTGGAAGTACATCGACCCCATCCGGGGGAAGGTCGCGTACATGGCCTCGAGCCCGCCGGCGGTCTCCTCGATGCGGGGGTCGGTGTCCTCGGTGGCCGACTCGGGGGGCGGCACGGGGTCACACGACTCCCACAGCCGCAGCGAGCGGATCTGGGGATCGGCCGACACCAGCTGGCTCAAGGCCGTCGTCCCTGTCCGGGGGAGGCCGATGATGAACAGGGGACCCTCGACGAGCTGGTCGTCGATCTCGGGGTGCCGCCGGTAGACGTCCTCGATGCGCAGACGGTTGGCGAGGAGCATGCCGCAGGCGCAGTCCGAGGATCTCCTCCCCGAGCTCGTTGAGATCGCCCTCGTCGGCCAAGGACTCGGTGAGCAGCTCCAGCCCCTCTCCGAAGTCCTCGCCGCCGAAGTCCTCGAGGCCGGTCTGTTCGACGGCCGTCGGCGACGAGACCAGGAGGCGACGAGCATCAGACGAAGTCCGAGCCGCCGTCGACGTTGACGTTGGCCCCCGTGACGTACCCGTTGCGCGGCGAGGCGAGGAACGCCACCACCGCGGCCACCTCCTCGGGCAGACCGGCGCGGCCCAGGTCGGCGGGCTGGTGGAAGACCTCGTCGATCCACCGCATCACGTCGTGGGGATCCGACGCGTCGAGACCCCGTTCGTCGAACACGGTCCGCAGCGCTTCGGTGAAGCTGGCGGTGACGATGGTTCCCGGGCTGACGGTGTTGACGAGAATGCCTTCGGGGGCGAGGGACTCGTGCCAGGTTCTTCGACACGCTGGTCAACGCCGCCTTGGACGCCGTGTAGGCGGGCAGGATTTCGCTCTGGCGCTGTGTCGAGTGCGCGGAGAGGTTCACGATCCGTGCCCAGGATCGCCCGCCGCAGCAGTGGCAGGGCGGCCCGCACGCAGCGGACCGCGCGCCATGCCGCCGAGTTGGAACGCCGTCACCCAGTCGGCGTCGTTCAGCTGCTCGAACCGACCCGCGGCCGGGCCGACGGTGTTCACGAGCACGTTGAGCGAGCCCCACCGCTCCTCCAGCGTGGCGAAGGCCGCCACAACGGAGTCGTCCCGTCGGCCACGTCGGCTTGGAGTCCGACGCTTCGGGGGCTGCCCAGATCCTCGAGGGCACCCACCGTCTCGTCGAGCGAGGCGCGGCCGCGGGCCAGCACCGCCACGCGGGCACCCTCGCCGGCCAGGCACTCGGCGATGGCACGTCCCATCCCTTTCGTGCCCCCCGGTGACAACGGCGGTGGCTTCGGAGAATCCCAGGTCCATTCGATGCTCCTGTTGATGAGCTCTCGTCTAGGGCGCGGGTGCGGTGCGCAGGGGTGGGCGTCCTCTTCGACTCAGCGGGGGAACCGCCGGCGCACCGCCGCCCGCCGCCGGGCGATGAGGGCGCGCCGCGTGGTCTGGTCAACACGAGTGGTTCGGGCCGGGAGCGCCGTGGCGAGCTCGTCGAAACTCACCACGCGGGTGGTCGGGACCGGAGCACTCTGGGCGCGGAGCCAACGGAAGATCATCGGTCCCTGGCGGTGCCCGGCCGTATCGAGCCAGTTGGCGACGCCGGGGTCTTTGTCCGACACCACGGCCCGGAACACACCATCGTCGTCGATGACGGCCTGGTGACCGTTCAGGCTGGACTGGCGGTTGGCGTAGTCGATGGTCTCCCACCAGTGATTGCCCGAGCGAGACACTCCAGTAGAGCGCCTCGGGAGGGGTCACCTCGATGACGAGCGCCTGGTCCTCGTCGAGCTCCCACGATCCCCACACGCTCACGTTCTCGGCCGCAGCACCCATCGCCGTCAGTGCGGCGGGCTGGCGAAAGACGTTGATCCCCTGGGCGCGACCGCCGTCCTCGACGTCCAGCCAGAAGGCGATGCTCGCCTCGAGGAACTCCCCGATAGCCACCATCTGCCGCGCCACCCCTGCCGGTGACAGTACTTCGGCGTCTGGCCACGACGGGCCCGGCTCGAGACATTCGATGCCCAGGCGAGCAGGTTCCTCGGCGTCCCAATCGTAGAAGAATTGCCTGACGACCAACGACGTGGTCCGGTCCGACAGAGCCATCCAGTTCCCCGGCTGCTTCTTCGCGGACAGCACGATCTCGAAGGACCCGTCCTCGGCGATATCGAGATCGTCGGCCACGACGTTGACCGAGCTCTCGATACCCGACATGACCTGAAACCCGAGATAGCGGGCGGTCCCGCGCTGGCCGCGCGACGCGGTACGTGGCGTCACCGCGTAGGGCAGAACCCGTGTATGCGGCATCCGGGCAATCCATGCCCCACTTGAGGACGGCGTCCACGTTGGCGGGAGCGAAGAAGGGATCGTAGGGGTTGGAGGGACGCAACGCCTCGTCGATGGCGAGTGCGAGGAGCACCAACAGGTGCCGGTAGCCGGCCGCCCGGTCGACCGGGAAGGTCGGCGCTCGTGCCGATTCCACTAGGTGGGCGGCACGGCGCAGCCCGGCGAGCATGTCTTCGAAAGCGGCGCCCGGCACCAGGTCGTCGCCGTGAGCCGTTCCCCGTCGGTACGCCGATCCCACCGTGGCCGGGAACCACGCCATCGTTGCCCCCGCGTCTGTCGGTGTACCCATCGGTCCCCCTCGGTACGGCGGGACTGTAGTCGCGCCGGCGAGACCCTCGTCGAGGTCCCTGCGGCCGTCCAGCGAGAGACGCGCCGATCACGTTACGTCACGGCGAAGGGACTCCTTTCTCGGCGCAAGCCCCTCAGCAGGTTGTCGACCGCACACTGCGCCATGGCGTGTCGCGTCTCCGTGGTCGCTGAACCGATATGGGGCACGATGATGACGTTGGGTGACTTCAGCAGAGGTTCGTCGGCCTGCGGTGGTTCGTCTTGGAGCACGTCCAAACCAGCACCGGCAATGTCTCCTTCGGCCAACGCCCGAACCAAAGCTCCTTGGTCCACCACGCCACCGCGCGACGTGTTCACCAGAAAGGCGCTGCGTTTCATCAGAGTGAATTCCGCGGCGCTGATGAGGTGGCGCGTCTCGGCATTGAGATCGACATGGAGAGACACGAAGTCTGCCTCTCGTAGTCCGTCGGCCAGACCTTCGGTGCGTTCGACCCCAGCGATGGTGGGTATGTCGCGGCGAGAGTCGAAGTACTTCACACGCATCCTCGCCGTTAGCGCCCGGAGCGCCACCGCCTGTCCGATACGTCCCAATCCCACAATCAGCAGGACCTTGTCCGCCAGGTCGCCACCTAACGGGACCTCACTCCACCCACCATTGGCAACCGCACGCATCCCTTGGGGGATCCGCCGAGAGAGCATGATCATGAGTGCCATCACCAGATCTGCCACGGCATCGCTGAGCACCGGAGTGACCGTCACCACGATCTGTCGCTGGCGCGCCGCATCGAGATCTATGTGATCAAGCCCCACGCTCATCGTGCTTATCACTCGAAGTCTCGGTGCCGAGGCAATGACTTGTCGGTCGACTGTGACAAGAGAGCTCACCATGACGCCCTCGGCGTCTGCCATGGCAGCTGCGAATACGTGCTCTTCTGATCTCCCCGCGGGCACGACCGTGAGATCGAGCTCCCCGAGTTGGTCCAGCAACGACTGCGCCAGCGGCAGCGCTATCACTGCTTTGGGACGCTGCGAGGGCGTCATCACAGATAGGCAGACTTCGCCGCAGAACCGCCACTCGGTCGGACCTGCTCCAGGGCGCGACCGGCACCGAGCCCCAACAACCCGGCATCCGAGGCCACCTCCACCAGGCGAAACCCCTGTTTCAATCGTTTGACGGCTGTGACGGCGTTCCCGGCAATGCCCGGTACCACGCCGTGGCGTCGACACGCGTCGAGAACCCGGTCGAGGGCGTCGGTGAAGACCTGGTCGGGGTGATCGGGCCCAGGCGCCAGCCCCAGTGTGATGCCCAGGTCTGCCGGCCCCACGTACACGGCGTCCACACCGGGCACAGACACGATCTCCTCCACGTTGTCGATTGCAGTCCGGGTCTCCACCATCACGATGCATGCCACTTCGCGGTTGGCGCGAGCGAAATAGTCGAATCCGGCGTAGTAGTTCGCTCGCAGTGGCCCATAGCTGCGAATTCCCTCGGGCGCGTACCGACACGCCGCAACCGCTGCCGAAGCCTCTTCTCGGGAATTGACCATCGGCACGATGACCCCCCATGCTCCGGCATCGAGGCACTTGCCGATGATGCCCGGCTCGTTTCGGGGAACGCGCACCAGAGGAACGGTGTCTGTCGACGAGATCCCTTGAAGCATCTGCACCATCTGAGAGAAGTCGATCATCCCGTGCTGCATGTCGACACAAACCCAGTCGAATCCGCCGTGAGCCATGATCTCGGCAGAAGTGCCACTAGCTACCGTCAACCATCCACCGAGAGCGGCTTCTTGTCGAGCCCAGATCGCTCGCAACGAGTTTTCGCGCACCTCGGCCTCCTCGGTTCAAGGATCGCAAGAATATGTCAGGCCTTTTCGATTCCTCGGCGGCCAGAACCGAGAAGCTGCCTCATTCAGCTCCGAGAGGCGAACGTGCTCCCATGAACGACACAGAGGCCGACGCTCTGTGCACTGCCGTTACCGCCGCTTGATCCAAGGGTTGGTCATCAGCGAGCAGAGCGGCCAGGGTCCCTACCAAGACATCGCCAGCCCCGGTGGTATCGACCACGGAGACTTGCTGGCCGGGGACGTGGGTGCAGGTGCCGGCGGAAGCGACCACGGCCCCGCGGGGGCCCATGGTTACCACCACGTGACGCGGGCCCTGGCCCAATAGCAAGGTCGCCATCTCTTCGGCGCCCGTGAGCCCACCCAACGGTAAGCCGACAAGCGACGCCGCCTCGCTTTCGTTCACGACGAGCGTGTCGACTCTCTCGAGCACGGGTCGTGGCAGGGGTGAAAACGGAGCTGCGTTCAGCACGACTCGGGTCTTCGCTCCGCACAGGTCGATCGCCTCCTCGACGGCCTCCAGCGGTATCTCGAGCTGGGCAACCATCACCGAGCTCCCGGTGATGAGGTGGGCGACCACGTTGACGTCGGGCGCCCGAAGCAGGCTGTTGGCACCGGGCGCGACGATCACCGAGTTCTCACCATCGGGTGTGACCGTGACGAACGCTGCACCGGTGGAGACACCGGCCTCTTGCGCGATGAGTGAGACGTCGACGCCTCGCACCGCCAGGTCGTGGCGCTGTAGGACTCCCGCCGCGTCCGCACCAACTCGCGCCAACATGGTCACCGCGGCTCCGCTCTCGGCCGCCGCCACCGCCTGATTTGCCCCTTTCCCTCCGCAGCGGGTGACCAGTGTCGCGCCGCTTACCGTCTCTCCTGCTCGAGGGCGCCGGTCGACGGTGAACACATAGTCCTGGTTGATCGATCCAACCACGAAGACTTTGCCCACGAGCCATTCATACAACCCCGAGGGTTGCCGGGAACCGGGTCCAGGTCCCGGGGGCGGCGACGTCGCCCGCGGGGAGGTGGTTGCTCAAGTGGCGCAAGGGGTTGAAGTGAGGATCAGCCCTCTCGCCGCCGTCGTCGGGGACGGCCAAGACACCAGGCGGCGCCCGGTCTAGGGAGCACCTGATGCACCTAACATGCCGATCTTGCCTCGTCCTCACCCCGTGTTCCCCCCGATGTCGAGATGGGCCACCCGCGCCGTTGTGGCCTCCGCCGTGCTGGTGGGCGCCGTCACGGTTGTCCCGACGCCAGCCACAGCGGATCCGGGCTCGCCTCTCTCCGGTTCTACGACGACCACCACGACCACGACGACCGCGACGACCGCGACGACCACCCAACCTGTCCCGGTCACCCTCACACCGGCCCAAGTGCAACAGCTGTCAGCGCTCCAGCTCCAGATCCAACAGACCGGTGCGCTGCTCGATCAGCTGGCCGAGACCTATGAATCGGACTCCGCACAGCTCAGCACCCTGCAACAGGAAGAGGCGTCGACCAAGGCGGACATCGTTGCCATGCGCGCCAAGCTCGAGGCCGCCCGCCTGCGCTTACGGGCCGATGCCCTCATCGCCTACATGGGTGACGTTCCCTTGACCCAGGTCACGACCATGTCGTTCTCGCGCTCCAATGGAGCCGCCCTGACAAGCGAATACGAGCAGGTCTCGATGGCCAACACGTCTGCAGCGGCATCGGCTTACGAATCCGACGCCCACACCCTCGGCGTCGCGGATACCAGCCTGCTGGCCACCGAGAGCCGGATCCAGGCGGACCTGTCCCAGATCGACACCGCCCGTCAGGCGGCGATGGCAGCCGCATCCACACAACAAGCTTCTCTCGCCGCCGTGAGTGCAGGGAGCGACCCTTCGGGGCCTGCGTATCTTGCCGCCCAGGCCGCCGGCCGCAACGCCGTGATTGCAGACAAGAGTGCCCCGGCCCTGACGGCGGCGCTCGCTGCTGCTGTCTGGGCAGCAGCCTCCCAAGTCGGCGTTCCCTACGTGTGGGGAGGTGAAACCCCGCTTCCGGACCCGGGCGCGGGGTTCGACTGCTCCGGGCTCGTGCAATGGGCTTACGCCCAAGCAGGAATCGCCCTGCCGCGCACGGCCGAGGCGCAGTACCAAGTTGTCACTCCGGTAGCCATCAATCAGGTCCAGCCCGGGGATCTCGTGTTCTTCAACGACGGCACCACATCGGTGCAGCACGTCGCCATCTACGTCGGCACCGGGATCGTGCTCCAGGCCCCGAGCACCGGGTCCGTGGTGAGCTACGCACCCTTGTGGACCAACGACCTCGTCGGTTTCGGGGCGCCCACGATCCCCGCCCCCTAACCCGCTCGACGGGTTTGCGCCCGGGAGGGCGCGCTCGCCAATCTTCGCCCGCCGGTGGATCGCGGGCGGGCCCGCCGGTCGACCCCGACGCCGCCTGGGACCGGGGCGGGCGGAATTTCGCCATTGATCGTGAGCCACAGCGGCTCCGCGGGCTCTGGTTGTGGAGGCGGCGGTCGCAGCCTGCCGGGGCGCCCGAGGTAGTAGCCCTGCCCGAATCGACAGCCCAGGCCACGCAGCGTCTGGAACTCGGACTCGGTCTCGATGCCTTCGGCCACGATGGCGACGTCGTATGCACCGAGGCCCAGGCTGAGCATGGCCGATCCCAGCGCGCGTCGCATCGAAGCGCCCTCGATGCCCCGGGTCCGGGCCACGTCGAGCTTGATGATGTCCGGGCGGAGCTGGAGGATGTCGCGCAAGTTGGAGAAGGCGGCGCCGGCACCGTCGAGCGCCAGCCGGACTCCGTCAGATCGCAGTGCCCTGACGGTCGTCTCGAGCAACTCGTAGTCGTCGATGCCCTCGTCTTCGGTCAATTCGAGGACGACACGCTCGCTGGCGCTTCGCGCCACGGTGTCGAGGAACTCCGGGGCCGTCATGGCGTCGGGGGAGGCATTGAGCGACAGGTACAAGCCGGCGGGGAGCCGATGGAGCTGACCGAGTGCAGAGTGAAGGGCAGCCATCTCCAGCTCGATACCCAGACCGACCTCCCTGGCTTCGGCGAACCAGACATCGGGTGGACGGACCGGTGACACCTCGAAGCGCGTGAGGGCCTCCGCTCCCACCACCCCGCCCGACCCCAACTCGACGATCGGCTGGAAGACGCTCTCAAAACCTCGATTGGCAAGGATGGCACGGATGTCCTTCTGCCGGTGCTCCAACTGGCGAGCTGCGTCAGCGAGCTCGCGCTCGGTGATCGGGGCAGGGGAGTTCCACCGCTCGGAGGAGACCTTGTTCCGACCGCGGACAGCGTGACAGCTTTCCCCTCCTCGCGAGGAAGAGATCACCACCGCTCACTGCTCGGGACGTGGCCATGGTGGACGTGCTCGCAACTCGGTCCGCGATCGGCTCGGCTGCTCGTCAGAACGACAGGTGGCGTTCTGGGCGGCAACTCACGCTTGAGTGTCGGCTTCCCTCGCCCGACGCTTGAGGGCAGAGCCGGCCCTGTGGAGCCCGTGGATCCCGTGGATCCCGTGGAGGCCGTGGATCCCGTGGAGGCCGATTTCAGCGCCCTGACCAGGACGTCGGAGACGGATCTCGCCCCCCACCGGCGCCGGACTCGGAGCGCCTGAGGGTTCAGAAGCGGTGCCCACACGCCGATGCCTCAAGCAGCCGTTGGGAAGGGGCAATGGAACCTGCGTGGCTCGAACGTCTCGTCTTGGAGTTGCCGGATGCCGTCGTGGTGGCCGACGCCCAGGGCAACCTCATTTGGGCCAATCCCGCCGCCGAGCGGATCTTCGGCCTGGCCGTTTCCGACATCGTGGGCACCAGCGCGCTCGAACTCCTCCACCCTGAGGACCGCGAGCTGGCGCTGACGTCGCTCGACAGCGTCCAGGGCAAGGACGTCGGCTCCCCGATCGAGCTAAGGGTCAAGACGCCTACGGGTTGGAGGCTCGTCGAGTTGATCGGCGCCAACCTGGTGGGAAAGCCACCTGTCGATGGGCTCGTGTGGACAGTGCGCGACCTCACCGAACGGCGCCGCTGGGAGGTGGCCACCAACGACATCGAACGGTTCCGGTCACTGGTCCACAACTCGGCCAGCATCCTCCTGTTGCTCGACCGCACGGGCACGGTGGAGTCCGTGTCAGCCGCCATCACCCGCATGCTCGGTCACGACCAAGCTCTGGTCGAAGGACACCCGCTCGAAGACCTCGTCGTGGAGGCTGATCGAGTGGCGTTGCGGACCGCACTGGCCTCGGCCTGCGACGGCGAGCAGGCCGCGGACGGCCCCGTCATCGTCGAGGTCAACCTGCGGCGGCGCGACGGCGGCGTTCCGGTTCCTTGTGAGCTGAGCATCGTCAATCTCCTCGACGACCCGACCGTCAACGGGTTGGTCGTATCGGCTCACAACATCACCCAGCTTCGATCCACACGAGACGCGCTGGAGCGCCTCGCCACGCGCGACCCGCTCACCGGTTTGCCCAATCGAAAGCTGATCCTGGACCGGATAGAACAGATGCAGACTCGCGGCCGCAGATCCGGACACGAAGGGGCGGTGCTCTTCATCGACCTCGACCGCTTCAAGGATGTCAATGACTCGCTCGGTCATCGTGTCGGCGACGATGTGCTGCGCCAGGCGGCCGTCCGCTTTCAAAGTGCCCTGCGCGAATCGGATTCGATCGGTCGCCTTGGAGGTGACGAATTCGTGGTGCTGGTCGAAGGGGCCGGAGCCCGCAATGCGCGAGGCCGCCGCCCACCGGCTCCTCGAGGCGCTGGCGGTGCCGTTCGCGGTGCACAGCGCTGCCCGTCCGCAGCTCACCATCTCGGCCAGCATCGGCATCGTCTCGGGCTCGTATTCATCGGCCGAGGACCTGTTGATGGATGCCGATGTCGCGCTGTACGAGGCCAAAGCAGCGGGTCGCAACCGGGCCGTCCGCTTCCAACCCCACATGCGCGGCGAGTTCCGGACCCGGATCGAACTTGAAAGGGATCTGCGCCTGGCGTTGGAGAGTGGTGAGTTCTTCCTCGTCTACCAGCCGGTTGTCCGACTCGATGACGCCGCCGTGCAGAGCATGGAGGCCTTGCTGCGCTGGCGGCGCCCGTCAGGGCTGGTCGTGGCGCCCGACGCCTTCATCCCGGCGCTCGAGGAGTCGGGCCTCATCGTGGAGGTTGGCACCTTCGTGATGAGAGAGGCCTGTCGCCAGACCAGGCGCTGGCACGACGCCGGACTTCCCACGGCCGTGTCGGTCAACGTGTCACCTCGTCAGTTCGAGACCGACACACTCGTCGACGATATCCAATCTGCATTGCAAGACGCCGAGCTGGACCCGACGTGGCTGATCCTCGAGATGACCGAGACGACACTGATGCGTGATTCTGCGAATCAGCCCTGCGACTCACTGCCTTGAAGGACCTCGGCATCCGCCTCGCCATCGACGACTTTGGCACAGGCTATTCGTCGTTGGCCTACCTCCAGCAGTTCCCCGTGGACATCCTCAAGATCGACCGGACCTTCATCGTCGGAGCTATCGCCGACAGGACCGAGCACCGCTCTGGTTCACGCTCTCATCGCGCTCGGGAGCGCACTCGGCCTCAAGACGGTGGCCGAGGGTATCGAGACCATCGACCAGCTCATGCGTCTGCAAGCAAGAAGGATGCGACGCCGGACAGGGTTTCTACTTCAGCCATCCCCTCGAAGGAGCCGCGGCCCAGCAATTCCTCGACCGCGGCCGCCAAAGAGGCCATGCCCACCGAGTCGATCGCCGTCAACCACTAGCCCTAGTCAAGTCACCGGAGTCTCCGAGCCATGAGATCTGGCCTCTGACTCTCCCCGGAGCAGGTCGAGGGCGGGCGCCATACGCTGCACCCGTGACGCCACTCGCACTACCCAAGGCCGGGCCGGAGGCCAGAGAACGAGCTTTGGCGGTGCTGCTGGGGAGGGCGCTCCAGCCCATCGTGGACCTGGTGGCGTGGTCACCTGAAGCTGGCGCATACGAGGTGGCCTCTCATGACGGTCACCTCCGATTTCGGCGGCGCCACAACGGAACGACCGAAGCGAGGCCGCCCGAACTGGGCCTACGACGCCGAAACGATCAGCGGCCGGAACCCCGTCGCACGCCAGGATCCCGCATATTTCGGCAGCCTCGAAGCGGAGCGGTCGGTTCCGCACCCGGCGCGCGCCGACAACTCCTACCCCCACGCCTTCGACCACCTGGCACAGCTCTTCGACCACCCCTCGCGCCCCAGACCTCGTGGTGCTGCATTCCGCCGCTCACTACTGGGGCGACCAAGGTGGGCACCTCGGTGAGCACGGCTCCCTCGGAATCGTCCAGGCCAGAGCCCCGTTCATCGTTGCCGGCGCCGGGGATCGGGCACGTCGGGCTCGTCGACGATTCGTGCCGATTGATCGACGTGGCGCCGACGATCCTCGAGATGCTCGGGTGCCCGTCTGCGCCCGGCGACTCCGTTCGCGAGGCGCGCCTCGTCCACCAGGACGGCGTGGCGTTGCGCGAGCTCGTCAGCGATCCCGCTCGAGCGCGCCACGTCGTCGCCATGCTCCTGGACGGCACCAACCCGAACGTGCTGTACGACCTGGCCGCACCGGGGCGAGGCGCCCAACATCGCCCGACTGATGGACCTCGGCTGCACGTACCGTTACGGGGCGATGGCGTCGCTGCCGACGGTGACGCTCGCCAACCACACCGGCCATCCTGACCGGGAGCCACCCCGGTCATCACGGGATCCTGCACAACGCCTGGATCGACCGCCTGACCGGTAGCGCAGGTCGTGACCAACTCGCCGTCGACGTGGCCGACGGCGATGCAGTGGCTGAGCCCGTCGGTCGAGACGGTGCACCACGCCGTGCACCGCGCCCTGCCCGGGGCCATGTCGATCTCCATCAACGAGCCTTGCGACTCGGGTGCCGACTACTCGATCTTCGAGCTCATGCGCCGCGGGCGAGCCCATCGACCGCCCGCCGCCGGGCCGAGGAGCTACCCGACGCCACCGAACGATTCGTGCGGCCGAGCAAGGACTACCGGTGGTCGTCGCTCATCGACCACACCGCCGTGACCAGTTCTGCGGCATCTGGAGCGGCGACTACCGCGGACGGTCCTGGCCGATGCCCGACGTTCACCTGGGTCAACTTCACGCTGACTGACTCCGCCTTCCACGAGGGTGGCCCGTACTCGGAGATCGCCGCGGCATCGGTCCGCGACACCGACGCCCGGATCGGACACATCCTCGACGCCGTCGAGCGGCCGGCGCGTGGGATGACACCGCTTTCGTGCTCGTCGCCGACCACGGCATGGAGCTGACCGACCCTGCGGTCACCGGCGACTGGGACGTCGCCCTCGCCGAGGCAGGGGTCGCCGGTACGCGACGAGGGATACGGATTTCTGTACCTGACGAGCGAGTGACCTCGGCGTTGGGCGATACGGGTTGGACGACACGGGCACTCCCCCAAGCGATCGGCGCCTGCGCTACCGACTTGACAGGAGGTGTGTCCACGACATCGTCACGGTGTCTGTTCCTCGCCCGCTTCCCGTCGGCCGATGGCCGTGCGGTGTCCGGCGTCGCTCCGGTGTGGACGAGGTAGTCGTGAGAGGAGAAGGGGGTGTGGACACGGCGGGCGTCATCGTGAACGGCGAGACCTTTCCTTCAAGCCGTGAAGCCGGCGCCGTGGTGCTGGACGGCGACGACGCCGGCGCGGTGGTGCCGGGCGGCGGCGGCGGCTCCGTCGTGGTGATCGTGGTCGGGACCGTGGCCGCCGGCCTCTCGGCCGCCGTCGATGGCGAAGCAACCGTGGCGCCCGGCGCGACGCCCGCCGTTGCCTGCGGGGAAGGCGTCGTCACTGGACTCTCGGCTGCTCGTGGTTCGGCAGACACGGTCACCGTTGACGGCGCGGCTGGAGCCTCCGCAGAGAGCGTCGGAACCGGCGCCGCCACCGCGGTCGGGGGCGGAGAGATCGTCGCGGATGGCTGCTCGGCCTTCTTGGGCTTCGAGACTCTTCCCGACCGTCTGCGGGCGTGGGTGTGCTTGGCAGAGACGGCCAAGGTCGGCCCGCGCGACCTCGCCCCGACCCCGGGCTCGTTGCAGATGCTCAGGGGCCCGCACCCCTTGACGTCAGGTGTAGCGCCCACCCCTGGTTGTCGCACCAGGAACTGACGAAGGCCCTGGCCGAGCGCCTGCTCGACGCCGACGCTCAGGACCGCGACACAGAGGACGGCCGCCACAGCCAACATGTTCCGCTTGGCCCGGGCCTGGCGCCGGATACGTCTTAGACCGTGCTTCGGGATCTTGCGGCGCTTGGGAGCCTTGCCAAGCGTCCCTGTCACGATGGCGGATGGAGCAAGATGGCTCCCACTCCTACGTTGACGTACTCGTGGATGACGGTCACGTAGCCGAAGCCGAAGAGGGTCCAGAGCGCCACAGCGTAGGCCCAGCGCAGAGCGAGTCGGCGGTGTTGTCTCCTCGATGTCACCCACCACTTCTGCACCGGCGGCAGCCGCATGATGAGCAACGGAGCACTCATCTCCAACGCCGCGATGAACAGCGTGCGAAACGCGAAGAGAAAAGCCAGGTGGATCAGGATCGTCACCCACAGCACGTAGACCAAGCGATGCAGTGTCTTCCAGTGAGGCCCGAGCCATCTTTGCGCGCGCTGATTCGCGGTCAGGGCGAGGGGAATGAGCAACGCCACGGAGAGGGTCCCGGCCAGAAGGAACGAGTGCCCGGCGATACGCGTCAGAAGGCTCCCGTGGAACTCCTTTCCCGTGACGATGATCGCCAGGGTCAGGTCGGTGAAGGCTGCTGCCGCCATCCCCAGCCCGTAGTCGCGCCGTAGGCACTCGTGCCACTTCCAACCCGTCATGGTGTGGACGGGGGTCACCCACATCATCATCATGAAGGCGAGGAGGGCGGCGTTTCCCATCACGTCGGCGTCAGAGATGCGGAGGTCGGTGACGCCCGTGGGATGGCCGACGACGGCGAGGGCGATCTCCGGTCCCATGAACACGAAGGGAGCGACGAGGAACGCCCGGAAGACCCAGACCAGAGGGGCGCGGTGCCGGGTGCGGGTGTCCGACGTCTTCGGTGGCCGGGAGCGGCCCACCACGGATGTGGCTGGGACCTCGAGCGCCGGAGCTATCGGATCGGCAACCTCTTCTACCGTCGTCATGTCGGGGCTCGCGCCATGGACGCTTGCATCGCGGACGCTTGCACAACGGACGCTTGCGCCATGGACGCTTGCGCCATGGACGCTTGCACCACGGACGGTAGAGCAAGCGCCCCAGCGAGACGCGGAGCGGCGCGGGACACCTGGCCGCATTTCCAGGACATAACCGTGGACCTCCGATCGGGGAACCGACCGACACTGACGGGGTGGGCTCCGTGTGGATAACCCTCAATCACGCCGTGTCGATCCGAACGCTCAGTGTCCCGCTGTGGGCCAGCTGTCTGAGTCAATTTCTACTTTGAATACCAGCAGTTTCGTGGTTGGCACGCGCGCCGTCAAGGCCGTCTTGTTTCCTGCATTTCATTTCGACAGACCACTACGAGATGGTGATGGACAGGCTCTTCCTGGTGTGGTTCTGCGTCGGGAACCTGGTCCGGATCTTCAGGTCGACCAACGTGGCGGTGAAGGTGAAGGTTCCGGAGCGCTTGGGCGTGCCCGAGATCGCTCCGGTGGTCTTGTTGAGCCTGAGGCCCTTGGGCATTGTGGCCGTCCACCTGTAGGGGGGGTTCCCGCCCGAAGCGGCCAGCGTGGCCGCATAGGCGTGACCGAGCGTCCCGTTAGGCAGTGAAGTCGTCGTGATCATGATCGGGGGCGGGAAAGTAAGCGCGTACCCGGCCCCGTCCACCGCGGCGCAGAACAACACGGTGGGACAGGACACGGCGCTCACGGCGCGTCCCGCGTCGATACTGATGGGCCCGGACCAGCTGGTGCCGTCGTAGGTGAGAGCGTTCCCGTTGGCGTCGACGGCGACGCACAGGCTTGCGGTCGAACACGATACGGCGTCGAGTGCGAAGCCCGGGTCGATGCTCGACGGACCGGTCCAGCTGGTGCCGTTATAGGTGAGGGCGTTCCCGTTGGTGTCGACGGCGACGCACAGGCTCACGGTGGGACAGGACACGGCGTCGAGTGCGAAGCCCGGGTCGATGCTCGACGGACTTGACCAGCTGGTGCCGTTATAGGTGAGGGCGTTCCCGTTGGTGTCGACGGCGACGCACAGGCTCACGGTCCGACACGACACGGCATCGAGGGTGAGGCCCGGGTCGATGCTCGACGGACCGGTCCAGCTGGTGCCGTTATAGGTGAGGGCGTTCCCGTTGGTGTCGACGGCCACGCAGAACCGTGACGTCGCACACGACACCGAGTCGAGCGCCACGCCGGAGTCGATGCTGAGGGGCCCGATCCAGTGGCCGAAGAGGTATTTGACGGCGTGTCCCGTCTTGTCGACGACGATGCACGAGAGCGTCGAGGCGCACGACACCGAGGACAGTCCCCCGCCGCCGGTGTCGATCGGGTTGGGACTCTTCCATGTGGCGTTGCGTTTGTGGAGCACGACCCGACCGGCGCCGTCCACAGCCATGCAAACCTTCGCTGTCGGACACGACACCGAGGACAGTCCGCCCCCACCGGAGTCGACCAGCAGGGGCGCAGACCAGCTCGAGGCCGATGCCGCACTCTGCATCGACACGGCGGCGAGCGTGGCACCCACCACGATGACGAGCGCCAGGGCGGCCCGAGCGCCTCCCCGTCGTGACGCCTCTCGAGTGGAGCGCAATCCGTCGAACACCGCCACCCCCCGCAATAGCGCTGCGATACCGGCATCTACCTGGGCAAACGCTACCGGACCAGACGTGCGGGTGCCGGGGAACCCGTCCGGCCCGATCCACCAGGGCTTTTCTGGTGAGGCCGAAGAGTGCTGGGTCCTCCCCGGGGGCCGGGGCGGGTGCGCTCTGTCGTTAGATAACCTAACGACATGCCTGCGGGGCCCCAGAACCATGCCGGCGCCGTAGTGGCAGCGCACCACGAGCCCGGATCGTACGGTCGTGCCGCTGCCTGGCTCTCCAAGCAGGTCGAGCTCGCTCTGGGGAGCGTCGAGCTGTCGCTCCCCCAGTACCGGGTACTGGGGGTGCTGGCCGAAGGAGCCTCGATTCCCTCGGCCCTGGCCGAGCGACTGCGGGTACGCCGGCCGACGGTCACCGCCGTCGTCGACGGCCTCGAGGTGCGGGGCTTGGTGCAGCGCACCCCCGGGGATCTCGACAAGCGCAGCGTCACCCACACCCTCACCGGCAAGGGCGAGCGCCTCCTGTCCAAGGCCAATGCCGCCGTGGACGGTCGGCTCACCGATATCGCCGCCTCCCTCGACGATCCCGTGCTCACCGACCAGGCCCTGGGCGGCCTCGAGCTGTGGCGCGTGGCCATGCGCGCCTATCACGCCACCGGGGTGCCGACATGACCCCGCCCGAGGCGGTGACTCCCACGGTCGCCGCTCCTCCGTCGGTCGCCGAGCCGTCCCAGTACCCCGCGCCGCGCGCCACGATCGATCCGGACACGACCAAGACGTGGTTGCGGCGAGCCATGCCGGTCCTGCGGGCCCATCGAGGGATCTTCATCACGTCGCTGGTGCTGTCCTTCGTGGGCCTGGTGCTCCAGGTGCAGATCCCGGACCTGCTCAACCACGCCATCGACAACTCGATCGTGCGCCAGAACGTGCCGCTGCACTTCTACGTGTGGTGGATCCTCGGTCTCGGACTGGCCGGGGGGGTGGCGGGCTACATCTCGCGCCTTTTCCTCTTCCAGACGGCATACGAGATCGAGTACGACCTTCGCACCATGATCTACGAGCACCTGACCCGGATGTCATTCCCCTTCTACGACCGGGTGCAGTCAGGTCAGCTCATCTCACGCGCCAACTCCGACATCCGCTCAGTGCAGATGTACATGACCTTCGCGCCCATGATCCTGGTGCAGTGCAGCATCGCTTTGGTGGCGTTCGGCTTCATGCTCTCGATCAACGTCCCCCTCGCCTTCGTGGCCATGGCCACCATGCCTTTCGTGTTCCTCGTAGGACATCGCATGCGCAAGTCGATGTTCCCGGTGTCCTGGCTCATCCAGGCCCGTCTGGCCGACGTGGCCACCATCGTCGACGAGAACGTCAACGGCGTGCGGGTGGTCAGGTCCTTCGCGGCGGAGAAGGAGCAACTGCGCACCCTGGCCAAAGCAGCCGACAAGGTGCAATGGGGATACATCAAGGACGCCGATCTCCGTGCCCGGTTCACGCCCGCGGTGCAGAACCTCCCCCAGGTGGGGCTGGCCCTGGTCCTCGGCTTTGGCGGCTACCTCGTGATCCACGGAAACCTTGGCTTGGGGGCCATCCTGGCCTTCAATTCCTATCTCCTCATGCTCCAGGCCCCGTTCATGATGCTGGGCATGATCATCATGATGGGTCAGCGCGCGGCGGCGTCGGCCGAGCGCATCTACGAGATCCTCGACGAGCACCCCACCGTGGTGGACCGGCCCGGCGCTGTCGAGCTGGTCGACTGCACCGGCGACGTGCGCTTCGACAAGGTGGGGTTCTCCTACGGCCCTGATCTTCCCATGGTCCTGTCCGACCTTGATCTGCACCTGCGCCCGGGCGAGACCGTGGCCCTGGTGGGGCGAACGGGCTCGGGCAAGTCCACAGTGGCGCGCCTGATCCCGCGCTTCTACGACGTCACGGAAGGCACCTTCGAGATAGACGGCCACGACGTCCGGGATCTAACACTCGACAGCGTGCGCGCCAATGTCGGTGTCGTCCTCGACGACGCCTTTCTGTTCTCGGTGTCCATCCGGGACAACATCGCCTACGGGCGACCCGATGCCGACATCGCCGACGTGGAGGCCGCAGCACGCGCGGCGGGCGCCGACACGTTCATCCGAGACCTGCCCCAGGGATACGACACCGTGGTCGGAGAACGTGGTTACACGCTTTCGGGTGGTCAACGCCAGCGCATCACCATCGCCCGGACACTACTCGTCAACCCGCCCATCTTGGTCCTCGACGACGCCACCAGCGCCATCGACGTGCAGGTGGAGCAGCAGATCCACGATGCCCTGCGCGTGCTCATGGAAGGGCGCACCACCCTGATCGTGGCGCACCGTTTGTCGACGATCAGCCTGGCCGATCGCGTCGTCCTGCTCGAGGACGGACGCGTCGTGGCCGACGGCACCCACGCCGAGCTGCTCGAGACCACCCCGCACTACGCCGAGGTCCTTTCCCAGGTGGATCCCGATGCGGAGGTCGCCCTCGAGGAGCACGGCGGCAACGGCTCTGCGCCCGGACACGGGGTGCACTGATGGGCTTCGGCGGCGGGTGGGGCGGTGGCGGAGGCATGTTCGGCGGCGGGGGTCGCCCCGGCGCGCCCGCCGCACCCGGACTGCCCTTCGGAGGGATCCCCTCGGAGCTCCAAGGCGGAGTCGACGCGCTCCTGGCCGAAGAGCCGGACCACGGCGAGCCTGACGTCGTCTTCTCCCAACGACAGAGCGCCAAGGAGCGCAAGACGCTCAGCTTGTGGGGACTGCTCCTCGAGTACCCGCACATGCTGGTGGTCGCAGCGGTGCTGGTGGTCACCACCAGCGTGGCGCTGCAGGCCGGCCCCAAGCTCACCGAGCTGGCCATCGACAGGGGCATGGTGCCCGGCCACCGTCATCTGAGCGTTGTGCTCATCATCGCCGCCGTCTATCTCGCCTTTGTCGGGTTCACCTCGCTAACCCAAAGGACCCTCGTGAGGGTCACGGGTCGGTTGGCGGCAGGAGTCATGAACGACCTCAGGGTCAAGGTCTTCTCGCATCTGCAGCGCCTGTCGCTGGACTTCTTCACCGCCGAGAAGGCGGGGGTGGTCATGACCCGCATGACAAGCGACATCGAGAACCTCCAGCAGCTCCTGCAGGACGGCCTCGCCCAGTTCGCCATTCAGGGCCTGACCATGGTGGTCATCACGGTGGTGCTGTTCACCACCAACGTCACCCTCGCCTTCATCACCGTGATGCTGGTCGTTCCCGCCCTCGTCGTCATGTCGCTGTGGTTCCGCGTGGCGTCAGAGCGGGGGTACGACAGGGTGCGCGACGGCATCGCCAACGTGATGGCCGACTTGTCCGAGAGCCTGCACGGCGTGCGCGTCGTCACCGCCAACAATCGGCAACGTCACAACATCATCCAGCACCGCAATGTGGTGGGAGAGTACCGGGACGCCAACATCTACACGGCCCATATCAACGCCGTCTACGGCCCGGGCACACAGCTGGTGGGCTGGCTGGGACAAGGCGCCCTGCTGGCCTTCGGCGGAGAGATGGTGATACACCACACGCTCAGCCCCGGCGCGCTCGTCGCATTCTTCTTGTACCTCAACCGGTTCTTCGCCCCGATTCAGCTGTTGGTGCAGCAATACAACAGCTTCCAACAGGGCCAGGCCTCGATCATCAAGCTCCGTACCTTGCTCTCCACCGAGCCCACCGTCACCGAAGCGGTCGACGCCGTGGAGCTGCCCCCCATCGAGGGCGAGATCGTCTTCGACAACGTGACGTTCGGGTACGACCCGGCGGTGCCCGTGGTCCGCGACATCGACATGCGCATCGCGCCGGGCGAGACGGTGGCCTTCGTCGGACCCACGGGGGCGGGCAAGTCCACGCTGGCCAAGCTCATCACACGCTTCTACGACCCTGACGCCGGACACGTGCGCATCGACGGCCACGACATCGAGGAGGTGACGCTGGACTCGCTTCGTCGCCAGCTCGGCGTGGTGCCCCAGGAGCCGTTCCTGTTCGCCGGCACCATCCGGGACAACCTGGCCTTCGCCTATCCCGCCGCGTCCGACGCCGAGGTGGCCGAAGCGGTCAGGGCGGTGGGGCTCGGCGAGCTCGTGGAGCGCCTTCCCGAGGGCGTCGACACCGTCGTCCACGAGCGGGGCCAGTCCCTGTCGTCGGGCGAGCGCCAGCTCATCGCCCTCGGTCGGGCTTTTCTGGCGCATCCCCGCGTGCTCGTCCTCGACGAGGCCACCTCCAATCTCGACCTGCAGTCCGAAACGCGGATCGAGGCCGCCCTCGACGTCCTGCTCGAGGCGCGCACCGCCGTGCTCATCGCCCACCGCCTGTCCACCGCCATGAAAGCGGACCGCATCGTGGTGGTGGACGAGGGTCGCATCGTGGAGTCCGGATCCCACCTCGAGCTGGTGGCCCGTCAGGGTCGCTACGCCGAGATGTACGCGGCCTGGATCAACCAGTCCGAGCACAGCGCCGACGCTGCCGCTTCGTAGCACCTGGGCCCGGGCGCTGTGGCCAGGGCGTGGACTGTCGACTTACGCTCCGCACGTGAGCAAGAGGCCGTCGGCCGACGTCGCCGTCGTCGGGGGCGGGTTGGTGGGGGTCTGTGTCGCCTACGAGCTGGCTTGCGCGGGTGCCAGTGTCGCCCTCATCGACGCGTCGCATCCGGGCCGGGCCTCGGACGCCGGGGCCGGGATCGTGTCACCCGAGACCTTCTCCGAGCCGGACCAGGAGTGGTTCGCCTTCGGCGTCCGCGCCGCCCGCCATCTGCGGTCGCTGGTCACCCGTTTGGTCGACGACGGTGCGGACCCGGGTCCCGACGCCTTCGCCGAATGCGGGTCACTGGTGGTGGCGCTGGCCGAGCACGAGGACCCGTGGTTCAGCGAAGTGCTCGACCTGGTGCGCGCCCGCAGTCCCGATATCGCCGAGATTCCCACGCCCGAGGCGCGCGCCATGTTCCCGCCTCTCGGCTCGCTGTGGCGGGCACTGCACAGCCCCACTGCCGCCCGAGTCGACGGACGCACGTTGTGCGCCTCCCTGCGTGGCGCCGCCCAGCGGCGCGGCGTGACCCTGCTGTCGATGGAGGCCGTCGGTGTCGAGCTCGATGACGACAGGGTCACGGCGGTACGTGGCGTCCACGACGTCGTGTCCTGCGGCACGTTGGTGCTCGCCGGGGGGACGTGGTCGGCCGCATCGGCACGCTGGCTCGGTGTGGAGCTGCCGGTGTCTCCGACCAAGGGGCAGATCGTGCACGTCGTGCTGGCCGCCGCTGCGGGCCCCTCGGGGCGCCAACCAAGCACCGGCGGGTGGCCCATCGTGCAGCCGGTGCTGAACTTCTACCTGGTGCCTTGGCCCGGCGGGCGCATCGCGTGCGGGGGCACCTTCGAAGCCGATGCCGGGTTCGACACCCGTCCCACCGCCGGCGGCCTGCGCGACCTGTTGCGTGAATGCCTGGTCATCGCACCGGGACTGGCGGGCGCCACTTTCGCAGAGGTGCGTGTCGGGCTGCGTCCCATGAGCGCCGATGATCGCCCACTGCTGGGCCGCCTGCCGATGTTCGCCAACGTGCACCTGTGCACCGGCCATGGCGCCAACGGGCTGGCGCTGGGCCCGTACTCGGCGGCTCTGGTCGCGGCCGGGATACTGGGCCCCTCCACGACGGCGACCACGCCCTACGCGGTGTCTCGACTTTCGACACCTTGATCGAACCAGCACGCGCAGCGGCACCGGCCCTCCTGGGAGCCGGTGCCCGCCTCCACGCCGGGTCTGCGTCGGGGCCTGCGTAGACGGTGGCTTGGTGGCCGTTTACCTGTACACGTGGTTGACGACCTTGGTCACCGCCCCGGGGAGCGCCGCTTCGATCTTGGATCCCTGAGCCTGAGTCAGCTTGTGGTCGTTCACCGCTCGGCCGACCCGGGCGTCTCCCGCCTGGACGAGCGCATTGACGACTCCCTGGGGGGCGACGTTGTGGGCCTGGGCCACCTCGGCGATGGACTGGCCCGAGCGCAGGTCGCTCGCCAGGGCCTGCGGGGTGATCCCGATGGTCTTGGCGCTGATCTCGACGACGTGACGGGCCACGGCCCGACGGTGCGAACGGAGCCAGGCACGTACCGGGTGGCGGGCGGGCGTGGTGGAGCTGGACACTGCTGACGGGGTGGCGGCTCCAGCGGTGGAAGCGAGCCCGGCGCTGAGCCCGACTCCTGCGATCCCCGACAACGCCAGCCCCACGCTGACTTTGGCAATCATCTTCTTCATGTGAACTCCTCGTATGCGCCATGGGACGGTGACAAGGTGCAGTGTGGGGCAGCACTGTGAGGATTCCGTGAGCGAACCTCGAGGTTCCGATCAGGGCCCGGGGGTGAAACCGATCCCCTGGTGGGCCGTGGTATCCGCCGGAACCGCCCCGGTGCTCCTCATAGGCGGCTGGGCGCTTGCCGAGGCACGACAGCCGCCCGGGTACGACCCCGTCCGCGACACCATCAGCGCTCTGGCCGCCCACGGAGCCACGGACCGCTGGGTGATGACGGCGGCCCTTTTCGGCTTGGGTGCCTGCCATGTCGTCACGGCGGCGGGTCTGGGGCAGGTGCGGCGCCGGGGCCGGACCGTGCTCGCCGTCGGAGGTGGGGCGACGTTGCTGGTGGCGACGTTCGCCCAGCCCGCCCATGGCAATTCGGTGGCGCACACCGTCGCTGCCGCGCTGGCCTTCGTGGCCCTCGGCGCGTGGCCCGCCTTCGCGGCGCGCCGCCGGAGCCCGGCACCGCTGCTGAGGCGGGCGGCGTCGGCCACGGCCACGGCCGTGCTCCTCGGACTGGTGGTGTGGTTCGCAGCCGAGATCCATGGAAGCCAGCGTGGGCTGGCCGAGCGCGCCGCAGCCGGTGCACAGGCACTGTGGCCGCTGGCGGTCGTCGTCACGACCCGTCGTGCCCTGGCACGCATCCCCTCGGCGTAGGGCGTCCCGCACCGCCGGGGCGCGTGAGCAAGGACGGGAGCCCAAACGGGACCAGACGCCCCAGGATCAGGGTGGGACCGAGCTCCCACTGGTCGTCATGGCGTCGGCCAGGAGCTTCTCGTCGTCGGCCAGGAGCTCGTGGGCCAAGCGGCGCACCATGGCACCGATCTCGGGGTGCGCCTCGGGGTCCCATCCCTCGAGCAGCTCGGTCAGGCCGGCCCGACGAGCCGCCTTGAGCCGGTCGATGGCATCGTGACCCTGTGGCGTCAGGGTGAACTCGCACTCACCGGGGCCCGCCGCCATGTCCACCAACCCCTTGTCCACCAACGCCTCGAGGCCCAGCTCGATGCGCTCGGGGTCGACCTTCAGCCGCGCGGCGACGCTCTGGAGGGTGCAGTCGGGACGATCGGCGAAACGGTACAGGAGCCAGCAGGGCCGTGGCTCGAGCTGCAGTCCGGCTCGCGCCGCCAGGGTGGTGTAGAGCTCGGCCCGGTTCTCTCGCAGGGCGAAGCGCTCCAGAGACAGCTCGATCTCCTCGAGTGAGGTGCGCGACTCGTGCATGCCGAGCTCCTTGCCCGGATCGGCGTTGCGCACCGTCTTGCGCAGCTCGATGTCGGGAAGGAGCCACGACAGTGCGAATGCCACTGCGGCGATGGGGACAGCGATGAGGAACACGGTCTGGATGGTATGCACCATGCCCGCCACCACTCCGGCGTGTACCGCGGCGGGCAACCGGCTCAGCGACGTCGGGTCCGCTCCGCTCAGGGAGCTGCTGAGATTGGCCGGTACAGCTTTCAGGTGCAGGGCATGGACCACGTTGGTGGCCAGGAGATTGGCGAAGATAGCACCGAACACCGCCGTGCCGAAGGAACCACCGATCATGCGGAAGAACGTGGCGCCTGAGGTCGCCGTGCCCAGCTGCTCGTAGGGCACGGCGTTTTGGACCGCCACCACCAGGACCTGCATGACCAGTCCGAGGCCGACCCCGAACACGAAGAGGAAGCCGGCGATCGTCCAAGCACCGGTGGACAGGCCGATTCGAGACATCAACAGCAGCCCCACGATCATGAGGAACGTCCCCACGACGGGGAACACCTTGTAGCGGCCCCACCGACTGACCAGCTGGCCCGCTCCGGTGGAGGCCAGCAGCAGCCCACCCATCAACGGCAACAGTCGCAACCCCGACGCGGGAGGACTGAGGCCTCGGGCGTCCTGAAAGAAGATGGGGAGGAACGTCAGCGCGCCGAACATGGCGAAACCCATGACGAAGCCCACGGCGCTGGCCGCCGAGAACACCCGGTTGGTGAACAGCCCGAGTGGGATGACCGGCTCCGCCGCTCGACGCTCCACAAACAGAAACAGCGCTGCCAGGGCGACGCCGATGACGGCCATGGCGATGATCGGGGCCGACCCCCATCGGTAGGTCGTCCCCCCCAGGCTGGTGAACAGGACCAGAGCCGTCGTCGCCAGGGTCAGGAGGATCGTGCCCAGGTAGTCGATGACGTGATGAAGCCTCTGGAGCCGGCCCGGTAGCTGGGCGGCGGTGACGAAGAGGGCCACGACACCGATGGGCAAGTTGATGTAGAAGACCCAGCGCCACGACAGGTACTCCACCATGAAGCCGCCGAGGAGCGGGCCGAGCACGGTAGCGACGCCGAACACCGCTCCGAACAGGCCCATGTACCGACCGCGGTCGCGGGGCGAGACGATGTCGCCCACGATGGCCTGGGCTCCGATCATCAAGCCCCCACCCCCCAGGCCCTGGATGGCCCGGAAGGCGATCAGCTCCAGCATGGAGTGGCTGAACCCCGACAGCGCCGAGCCGACCAGGAAGATCACGATGGCGGACTGGAAAAAGGCCTTGCGCCCGTACTGGTCGCCGAGCTTGCCCCACAACGGCGTCGACACCGTCGAAGCCAGCAGGTAGGCGGTCACCACCCAGGTCAGGTGGGACGCCCCGTGCAGGTCGCCCACGATCGTGGGCAGGGCCGTCGAGACGATGGTCTGGTCGAGAGCGGCCAGGAACATGCCCAGCAGCAGCGCGCCGATGATGATGAGCACCCGACGATGCGACAGGTCGAGGGTCGGCGCCGGCGCCTGGGCGCCGGGGTTGGGGGCGGTGAGCTCGTCGGGTATCAGCCCACGTTAGGGGCGCCGACCGCGCCCTCGTCCACTGCGTCGGGCGCGGACCTTCCCCTGCCCGACCTGGGGCGGGGTGGGTGATCGCTACACCCGGAGCGGCGACAACCTCGTCACGGTCCGAGCAGGGCGAGGGCGGGCACGATGCTCTTGCCTACTTGGGTCGTGTAGGCCACCGGGTCGCCGACCGGAATCAGCTCGACCGCAACGATGCCGAGGGCGGCGTACTGCTCCATCTGGGCGAGAAAGCCGTCGGGGTTGTCCAGGGGATTGCCCAGGGCGAGGATGGTCCGGTCGATCGACCCCGGATCGCGCCCCTCGGCGTCACAGTGTCGAGCCAGGACCTCGAGTTTGTGGGCGATCTCGGCGGGAGAGGTGGCGAACAGGTTGCAGGCATCGGCGTAGCGGGCCACCAGCCGCAACGTCTTTCTTTCCCCACTGCCGCCGATGAGCACCCGGGGGCGGGGCGAGCTGATCGGCGGCGGTGAGCAGATGGTCTCGGCGAGCTGGTAGTGGCGACCTTCATACGGGCCCGAGTTGTCGCTCCACATCTGCAGGCAGATCTGCACGGTCTCCTCGAGACGCTCGAAGCGCTCGGCGAGGGGCGGGAACGGTACGCCCAGACCACGGTGCTCGCGTTCGTACCAGGCGGCTCCGATGCCGAGCTGGGCGCGGCCCCCCGAGAGCACGTCGAGCGTGGTGACGATCTTGGCCAGCAGGCCCGGGTGGCGGTACGTGACCCCTGTGACCAGCAGGCTCAGGGTCATCGTGGTGGTGTGACCAGCCAGGAACCCCAGCGAGGTATAGCCCTCGAGCATGGGGTCTTCGGAGGTCGCCATCATCTCCATCTGGAACCAGTGATCCATCAGGGTGAACACCGACACGCCGCTGTCCTCGGCGATTCGGGCCGTGGCGGCCAGAGTGGGGCCGAGGGTCTCAGGAGCACCCGGCAGGGTGAAGTTGACGAAGTGGATACCGACGCGCATCTTTCTTCTCCCTAGTGGTGTCGTCCGACTATGTCAGGGACCCGGACCTTGACGCAGCGCCGAACCGGTAAATACGATCCGCCTTGGATCGTATTTACGAAGGAGAGCCCGACGTGCCCGCACTCGATCGCAAGTGGTGGACCCTCATCGCCGTCTGTACGGCGACGTTCATGCTCCTTCTCGACATCACAGTGGTGAACGTCGCCCTCCCCGACATCCAGCACTCCTTGCACTCGAGCTTCAGCGACCTCCAGTGGGTCATCGACGCCTACTCGTTGACCTTGGCGGCCTTCCTTCTCACGGCAGGGGTCGTCGGGGACATGTTCGGGCGCCGGGTGGTGTTCGCGGTGGGGCTGGGAGTGTTCTCGGTGTCGTCGCTCGTGTGCGGCCTCTCGTCGTCTGCGTTGATGCTGAACCTGGCGCGTGCCGCGCAGGGGGTCGGTGGCGCCATCATGTTCGCCACCTCGTTGGCACTCATCGCGTCCGCTTTCCAGGGCAAAGAACGAGGAACCGCCTTCGGCATCTACGGTGCGGTGATCGGCGGAGCCGTGGCCGTGGGACCGCTCGTCGGCGGAGCACTCACCAGTGGGCTCGGCTGGCGTTGGATCTTCTTCGTCAACGTGCCCGTTGGCGTCGTGGCCGTGTTGGTCACCATGACCCAGGTGCAGGAATCGAAGGAAGCCAACGAGCGGCGCATCGACTGGATCGGCTTCGTCTCGTTCTCGGCTGCTCTGTTCATGCTCGTGTTCGCGCTGGTGCGGGGAAATACCAATGGCTGGGGCAGCACCATGATCGTGAGCCTGCTGGCGGGTTCGGGCGTCCTCCTGGCCGTGTTCGTCGTGGCCGAGTGGCGCCAGTCCGACCCCATGCTGGACCTCAACCTCTTTCGAAGGCCGGCCGTGGTGGGCTCGTCCATCGTGGCCATGACCCTGGCAGCTTCGATCTTCGCCATGTTCTTGTACATCACGCTCTTCGTACAAGACGATCTCGGCTACGGCCCGTTCGCGGCAGGACTTCGCTTTCTCCCCATCACCATGCTCTCCTTCGTCGTGGCCCCCTTCGCCGGCAAGCTGAGCGTCCGAATCAAGGCGCGCTATCTGCTCGGCAGCGGCCTCCTCTTGGTGGCCCTCGGCCTGCTGCTCATGTCCAGCGTCCACGCGTCGTCGGGCTGGACGGTGCTACTGCCGGGGTTCATCGTGACCGGCATCGGCATCGGCACGGTGAACCCCGTCCTGGCGTCGGCAGCCATCAGCGTCGTCCCCCCTCAGCGCAGCGGCATGGCCTCGGGGGCGAACAACACCTTCCGGCAAATGGGTCTCGCCACCGGGATCGCCGGCCTGGGGGCGGTATTCCAGAGCCAGATCCAGCAGAAGACCCTGGCCGGGCTCGGTGCCAGCCCCACGGGCCGGGAGGTGCTGGCCCGTGGCGGCGCCAGCCTGAAGCAGGCCATCACCGGTGGCGGGGTGCGCGAAGCGGCCGCGGCGATTCCTTCGGCGCCGGCGCGTGGTGCGCTGCTCGACGCCTACCGGGTCGCCTTTGCGAGCACGTTCGACCACCTCATGATCATCGGCGTGGTCGTGGCCGCCATCGGTTCGATCTGCGCCTACGCGCTGATTCGTGAGCGCGACTTCGTGGCGAGCTACGCCCCCTCCGAAGGGGCACACGAGCAACCGGCTGTGGTGGCCTCGTGAAGGTGACCGCATCGACGCTCCCGGCCCACGCCCCCCGGTCCCGGGGGCGGCCCCGCGACGAGGGGGCCACCCGGGCCATGACCGAGGCGGCTCTACGCCAACTGGCGGAGGTCGGCTATGCCCGGGTGTCGATGGAGAGCATCGCCAGCGAAGCCGGGGTGGCCCGCACCACCGTCTACCGCCGCTTTAAGGACAAAGCCGATCTGATCACCACCGCCATCGCCGACACCCCGGGGGGCGCTTTCCCGACCGGCCTTCGAAGAACCCTCGAGCCGACCTCGTCGCCTACCTGGAGGCCTTCGACGAGCGCTTCGGCGAAAGCTGCGTCGAGGTGATCGGCACGCTGCTGGGCTCGCGCCAGGAGCGTGACGCGTTGACCCTCCACCGGCAACGAGTGGTCGAGCCGCGCACCGGGTACGTTCGAGCCTTACTCGCTCGGGCCCAAGATCTCGGCGAGCTCTCGGCGGACATCGACGTCGACCTGGCCATGCAGCTGTTGACCGGCTCCGTCCTGGCCCGTCGCGTCAGTGGCGCCCCGAGCCCCACCGACTGGGCCCGGCGAGCCGTCGAGATGATCTGGAGACGCGAGCAGCCGACGGTCGCTGAAACTTCCCACGACTCGTCGCACGATGGGCTGATTGACACGATGGGCTGATTGACACGATGGGCTGATTGACACGATGGGCTGATTGACACCATGGGCTCATTGACACCATGGGCTAATCGATCGGACGGTCGAAGACCGGATCGGGGGGAGACGCCCTCCCCGACAAGCCGGCGACCCAACCACCGACGAGGCCCAGTGACGCCAGGTGCCAATCAAAATCGAGCGCTCCGACAACGGCAAAAGCCAACAGCGCGGCCGTGGCGCACGACGAGGCGACGTCCACACGCCGTACGGCTCGGAAGAGACAGACCCCGGTTGCCACCAACAAGACCACGCCCACCAGCCCGCCATCGGCGAGGATCTGCAAGTACTCGTTGTGGGAGAAATGAGCGAAGTTCCCGTCGGGGGCGTGGAAATACAACGTCTGGTCGGGCCCGACACCCACGATCGGTGACGATCGCCATTGGTCGGCCGCGGCCGTCCATTCATAGCCACGGTCCTCGCTGCTTCCCAAGGCAACACGACGCTCGATGGGAACGCGAAGCACGAGGCCCGCGCCGACGGCGATCCCGATTGTGGCCAGACCCAGCACCACCAGGATCACGACCCTCTTCCTCATGCCACCGGCGGATCGCTCGGCAAGCTTGGCCGACAGCCCCACCGAGTAGCCGCGGCGCGGCAATGCCACGGCGATGACGACGGCGGCAATCACAGCGAACGTCGCCAGCGGCTGGGCCGATCCACCGCTCGACGTTGCCACTACGGCCAACCCTCCGAGAACACCCAGGCACACCGTGAAGCCAGCACGCCGAAGCTGAGCCAGCGGGACCACCAGGATGCCCACGATTGCTCCCAGGACCGCCCCCCTGCTCTGGGTGGCCACGAGCCCCGCCGCGCACAGACACACCATGAGCCTGGTCGTGCGAGCCCGCTGCTCGAGCCCGAGCCCCGCCAAGAGCGCCATCGCCAGCAGCGCACCGGCGGCATTCGAGTAGGTCAGCGTGGTGGCCAAGCGCCACAGGTTCTGCGCCGGCATGGCGAGCGGATACCAACGAGCCGTGGTGGCGACCAGACCGGCGGCAGCCGAGACCGCCCCCACGGCGACCACTAATTGTGTCGCCAAGACCCGGTACCTGTCTTCGAGCCGCCTCGTAGCCAAGAAGGCACAGCCGAAACCGACCATGCTGGCGCCGAGGGGGAGGAACGACCCCGTCCGGCCCTGGGCCGCCGCCCGCACGAGCCACCACAGGGCCAACCCACCAACGGCGGCCACCACGGCCACAGCCCGACCGTCTGGCCTGGCGAACAGCAGCGTTATCACGACGACCAGGGACACCGTCAGCACGAGGGCGGCATCCGCCGGATAGAACGCGCCCTGGCGAAAAGTAGCCGCCACCACTAGTCCGGCCACGATGCCCGCCAGGACGGCTGGCGTCGCTACTCCACGGCCGGGATCCACATCAGCTCGGCGTGAGCCCAAGAGTGCATCATGCCACTCAAGAGCCACGATCCATCGCTTCCTGTGAGTCGGCCATGAGTCACGCGCGACCGGATCGCAGGTGACGGCCTATGAGTGCTCTCCAAGACTTCATCAATCGTGACGATGAAACTCTATGCCAGGCCAAATAGTCTCCGAGGGAGGAGGGGGGCTATGACGCGTGTACGCATGGTTCTTGTGGTCGTGGGCAGCGCCGTGGTTTTCACGTTCGCCGGGCCCTTTATCTATCGAGCCGTGGGAGCCGAAAGCCCCGTAGGCACATGTAGCCCCGTGGGTAGCAATAGCCCCGTTGGCATCAGCAGCGCCGTGGGCAATTGCAGCCCCGTCGGTACCCAGGCACGAACTACGATCTCCAACTCACTATCGGGCGGCGGGAAGTCTGGCGGGGTCATCATCGTGGGCCCCGATACCCCTGTGACCGATGACGCGGTGCTCTCTGGGGCGAACATTTCGTCTGATCCCGCCTCTGTCACCTACAGCGTCTACTCCTTGAGTTCCTGGCACTGGGGATGGAACAAGGTGGCCTCCGGCGGCACGGTGACGGTCACCGCTGGAATCGTGCCTCCGTCAGAGTCTGTGACTCTCGGGCCCGGCGTGTACGCCTGGACGGCGTCGTACTCGGGTGACGCCACGAACGCTCCATCGAGAAGCCATCGCGGTTCGGGAATCGAAATCGTGACCCGTCCGTACCACTGTCAGTCCTGGTCTTCTGAGCAGTGCTCCCAAGGACAACATCAGAGCAACAGCCAAAGCAACCAGGGAAACCAGGGGAACCAAGGGAAGAGCTACGGAAACCAGGGGAACCAAGGGAAGAGCTACGGAAACCAGGGGGACCAAGGTAACCAAGGTAACCAAGGTAACCAAGGGAAGAGCTACGGCAACCAGGGCAACCAGGGCAACCAGGGCAACCAGGGCAACCAGGGCAACCAGGGCAACCAGGGCAACCAGGGCAACCAGGGCAACCAGGGCAACCAGGGCAACCAGGGCAACCAGGGCAACCAGGGCAATTTTGGTGACGGGAACCACGGCAACGACCAAGGCAACCAAGGAAACGGCTACGGAAACCAGGGCAACGACAACAGTGGCACCGGTGGTCAGACACACTGGGGCGGAGGTTGGGGCGGAAGCCAGGGCGGCTACTGAGCGGCCCTCGTAGTCCCGAGGATCCAGCTCCCCACTGCCCGTGAGTCACTACCGCTGGTCGACTGCCCCTTTGAGCCACTTCCGCTGGTCCGCTACCCCCTGAGCTCTGCCAGCAATTGGCGGCAGCGGTCGGCGTTCTGGGCAAGCGTGGCTCGAAAGGCATCCATGCGGGTCAGCTTGGCGTCGAGTTGCTCCTTGAGAGACTCATTCAGGTGCAGAGCCTCTTCGAGAAGCGCTCGCTGTTGGAGCCGGGCGGCCTTCGTGTTCACGTCGCGCTTGGCTCGATAGGCGGCGCGCACCTCATCGAGTCGTTGCTCAGACTCCAAGAATTCCTTGATTTCCTCGAGGTTCATCCCCAATGCCTCGCGCAGCTCGAGAATGCGCTGGAGCTGGACGAGGTCGGTGTCCCTATACCGTCGCTCGCCCCCGGCGGTGTACTCGGATGGGCTGAGTAGGCCCAACTCGTCGTAGTAGCGCAGCGTGCGAGGCGAGACGCCGGCCCGGGCGGCGGCGTCGCTTATACGCAGTCCCGCCTCGGGCTCACCAGTGGGCGACGGCACCGCCTCGGGCTCCGCGGTTCCGGCCGGCGGCGTCTCGACCTTCAATCCCGTGCCTCGAGCCATGGCCTCAACTCACTAGTAGGGGCTCGGTCTCGGCGACCGCCTGTTCCGACGACTCCACCGCCAGCGCCACACCGGGCTCGGTGTAGTGGTACTTGCCGCCCCGGAGCAGCGATGCAACCGCGCCGAGCAGACATACCGCGGCGGCAAAGTCGAAGGCTTTGGCGAGGCCCTTGCCGAACGGGGCCGAAATCGAGATGTGGGAAGAACGATCGACCGGTGATGTACTTGGCCTGCACCGCCGTCATGTGGTGCAAGGCGGCTGGCCCGAGCAACGTAGCCATCGGGTTGTAGCCGAGAAATGCAGCAAAGAGGGAACCAACCGGGGGAAGGTGCGAGACACGGCTCGCTGTGGCGGCCGGAACCCCCTGAGCCACCAGGCCGTGAAAGAGGGTGGAGGGCAGAGAGGCGGCGAGGCCCAGGATCATGAGTGTAAAAAAAATGCCTATCGAGAGTACCTGGGCCGAGGAATTGAAGGTGGCCGCCATGCCTGCCCCCGCGCCGCGCTGGTTGGACGGGAGGCTGTTCATGATTCCTGTCTGATTGGGAGCGATGAACAGTCCCATTCCCACCGAGTTGAAGAAGATGAGGGTGGCGAAGACCAGGTAGCCAAAATTCACGGGCAGCATTTGCAGCAGGACGAAACTCAAGGCGACCAACAACAGGCCGCCGGTAGCGAAGGGGCGCGCGCCGTACTTGTCGGCGAGATGGCCGGCTAGAGGGCCCGCCACGAGAAAGCCGACGGTCAAAGGCACCATGTAGATGCCGGCCCAAAGAGGAGTCGAGCTGAAGCTGTACCCGTGCAGAGGAAGCCAGATCCCCTGCAGCCAGATGATCAACATGAACATGAGGCCGCCGCGGCTGAGCGACGCCAGAGCACTGGCCACATTGCCCGCGGTGAAGGCTCGGATGCGAAAGAGCGTCAGTCGGAACATGGGGTTGCGCACCCGGGTCTCGATACCGCAGAACACTGCGAGCAGTGCCAGACCGCCGAAGATCTCTGCCATCACCACGGGACTGGTCCAGCCCATCGTGTGATGGCCGTAAGGGAGCAAACCGTAGGTGATGCCCACGAGGATCAGGATGAGCCCAGCCGCGAACGATGCGTTACCCCACCAGTCGACGTGGGCGGGGGTGCGGACGCTCCGGTCCTCGAGCTTGCGATAGGCCCAGACCGTTCCGAAGATTCCGAAGGGCACCGATACCAGGAAGACCATGTGCCACTGGACCGGTGCCAGCAATCCGCCCAGGACCAGGCCGATGAAGGCTCCGGCGATGGCGGCGACGTTGTTGATCCCGAGTCCGAGCCCACGCTGGTCGGCAGGGAACGCGTCGGTGATGATGGCCGAGGAGTTGGCGAAGAGCATGGAGCCGCCCACCCCTTGGCCGATGCGCATGCCGATCAGCCAGATGGCGGCGCCCGGTCCATGCATCCAGGTGATCGACAGCAGGATCGAGAAGACGGTGAAGACCGCGAAACCGAGGTTGTACATCTTCACCCGGCCGAACATGTCACCCACGCGGCCGAGCGTCACCAAGAGCACCGCAAGGACCACCATGAATCCCATGAGCATCCACAACATGTAGCCGGTGTTCGACGGCGTGAGGGGATTGAGGTGGATGCCCCGGAAGATGGCCGGGAGTGCGATGAGCACGATGGATTGGTTGATAAACACCATGAGCGTGCCGAGGGTGATGTTCGACAGGGCGATCCACTTGTAACGACTGTCAGAGGAACGGGCGCCGTCGCCTCGGGCAGGGGGGTGGGGTTGGTTGCGACTCGCCCGAGCTTCAGGACGAGGTGGACGCTGCGCCATCCTCATATATTAACGTTAACGTTAAGGTCTGTGCCACCTCTCCGGCCTCCCGGGATCGATTCAGACCGGCCCCGGGCTCGAGCGGGACCCTCCGGGCGGTCTCCAATCCTCCACCGACGTATCGCTGGACCATGGCGCCGATGTGTCTACTCCCTCGGGAGCTGCGCGCTGTCCACCTGAACAACACTCAGGTCGACCTCGAAGTCGGCGGTGTTGTTCGCCTCGGGGCCGCCATGATGCAGCGCTGGGCCCCAGCGGCAACAGCTGTGGAAAGCCCCTCTTGGATGGCCACCAAAGTGCTCAGAGGAAACGGTTGACCGTGTCGATGAGGCTCATCTAGACAGTCGTCGATGGGGGCTCGGACTCGCGGATCGATGTGGGCTCGGACTCGCGGATCGATGTGGGCTCGGACTCGCGGATCGATGTGGGCTCGGACTCGCGGATCGATCTGGGCGTCCACACGGCAGCTGAGACACCTCGTCGTGGGAGTGCTGGCGCTCTCCTCCGTCGTGGTCACCGCCACCACCCCTGCAAGAGCCGCCACATCGTTATCGATTGCGGTGTCGGGTAATCACTTCGTAAACGGCGCCGGAGCCACGGTACGCCTGCTCGGGGTGAACGTCCCGAGCACCGAGTACGCCTGCGACCAGGGCTGGGGGTACTCCTCACAGCCGCTGACCGTTCAAACGGCCGACGCCATCGCCTCGTGGCACGCCAACGCCGTGCGCGTTCCACTCAATGAAGACTGCTGGCTGGGCCTGAACGGACAACCGTCGTATGGCACGGTGGCCGGATATCAAGAGGCGATCGAGACATGGATCTCCGACTTGAACGCCGCTGGGCTGTACGCCATCGTCGACTTGCACTGGAGCGCACCCGGTACGAACAATGCGGATGGTCAGCGCCCGATGCCCGATGATCACTCCGTAGCTTTCTGGTCTTCGGTGGCGAGCGTGTTCAAGGGTGACCACGCCGTCGTGTTCGACGCGTTCAACGAACCTTACTCGCCGGCCGCCAACGGGAATTCCGGGCTCGCCGTGAGCTGGTCGTGCTGGCTCGACGGGGGGTGCTCCGTGCCGGTGGCCAACCAAGACGGCCCCGTCAATGACGCCGACACGTACACCGCCGTCGGTATGCAGAGCATCGTCAACGCCATTCGGGGCACCGGTGCTACCCAGCCCATCCTGCTCGGAGGGCTGAGCTACGCCAATGACCTGTCGGGCTGGCTGGCCTACGAACCCGTCGACCCTGCACACCAGCTGGCGGCGTCGTTCCACAACTATTACGGCGAGTCCTGCGATACCTCATCGTGCTGGAACGCCACCATTGCCAGCCTGTCTGCCCATGTACCGGTTGTGACGGGTGAGTTCGACCAAGGGTACGACTGCGCCAACTCCCCAACCGCACCATCGGCCTTGACCAGCTTTGACGACACCTTCATGAACTGGGCGGATGCAAACGGCGTGAGCTACCTCGCATGGGGATGGTGGGTGCTCGGCAACACCTCTACCCCGTGCAGTGCTCTCGCCGACCCCGGTGACAATGACGCCTTGATCTCGAATTATGCCGGCACGCCCGTTTCCCCCGACGGCACCAGTCTCCAATCGCACCTGGCCGCCCTGTCTGAGAGCTCCACGCTTCAGATCACCACGGGATCACTCCCAGCGGGAATGGTGAGGGTCAGCTACTCAACCACGTTGGCGGCCCGCGGAGGCAACCCCCCATACAAGTGGTCGCTATCGTCAGGCCGGTTGCCGACCGGCCTTCATCTGAGGTCCAGCGGCGTGATATCGGGCAAACCCAAAGGAAAGGGACTCTTCACCTTCGTCGTGAAGGTCGTGGACCACAAGACGAAAACCAAACCTCATACGAGAAGGACCAGCACCAGGTCCCTGTGGATCACCGTCGGGTGATCCGTTCGGGTCCGCGCACCCCTTCGTGCACCCTGCCGGATCGATGCCGCGGTCGTTGCTACGTGCTCTCAGCGCCGGGCAAGGCGGCGTCCGCTCTGGGTGTTGGGCGGGGTGTAGTTGAGCTCGTAGTGGTGGTACAGAGCTGACTCGTCCGCTTGGGAGAGCTCTTCGCCGTGCTGCTCGATGTTCGGCGCGGTTTTCACGAGCTCCTTTCCTACCGAAACCTGCAGTTCGTCGGGGCCCACCTTGGTCCCACCCACCGGCACGAACGTCAGGTGCCGATCGATGAAGCCTTCTTTGACGGTGGCGAACTGCGGCTCGTCGGTCTCTACATCGACGTAGACGTCTCGCAGTTTGCCGATCTTCTCGCCGTGGCAGTCGACAAGCATCTTGCCGTGCCAATCGACCACGTTCCATGCCGCTGCGGGCTGTTCTGTCATCGATCGATCTCCTCGACTCGCTGGAGCTAGTTGTGAACCTCTTCGTGCACCGCCGCCGTGCGACCCTGTGGGTCGGTCACTTCGCGGTCGAAGGTGCGATTCTGAGGGCCGGCCGGTCGGCGAGAGGTGGCGAAGATGACTGTCGAGATGACCAGGCCGACTGCTCCGACGACCATGAGGATGACCCCCACCGTCGAGAGCCGGAATCCGTGACCCTGACTCGTCACCGCCCAGTACATCACCGCACCAGCGGCGATTGAGATAAAGCTGAAGACCATTCCGGTCAGACCCATTTCGGTCACTTCCATTTCGTAGCCCTGGTCAGTCGCCAGGTTGCGAAGGAAGCGGGGGCCGGGGTGCCTTCGGTGCTCTGCTATCGACAATAACAGGGTCAGGTTCTTATGCGTGCTGCACCGTCCCAGCTGCGGGTGCAGCCCTGCCACGCGTCTTGGGGGGCCGCTTGGCCTGGTGCTGAGAGCAGTAATGGCCGTCGTTGTAGATGGAGAGGCGGGTGCCACATCCGGGCTCTGTGCACAACCTTCCCGGTCCGAATGTCCTCGACCGTGGACCGGAGCCTTGCAGCCCCCTGGCGCCGACCGAGCGCCGCTCACCGGATTTCATTGCGGCCCACCTCCCGCGCATCGGGAGTTCCCCCACCGGGATCGGGGAGCGGACGAGAGTGGACCCCGTTGCGAGGTAGGGATCTGGCACGAGCGGGGTATCCACGGTGCCAATCGGGTGTGGCCAGACTGATCTGTCGGGGCGGCTGCGGTCGCATCGCCATGGCTGGATCCCTTCGCTGACCCTCGAGCAACCGGCGGTCGGCGACTGGCGAGCCTCGGTGTCTGGCCAACACCGTACTCTCCTTCCACAACGCTAGCAACTCTTTACTAGAGATTTCTAGCTAGGCTCTATCGAGAATGGCCTCCTGGAGTTTTCTCACCAACCATGCCCGCGTCCTGGTGTGCATCGCGCACGATCCCGGAGTGCGACTGCGCGACATCGCCTCCATCGTGGGAATAACCGAACGCAGCGCATACGGAATCGTCACAGAGTTGGCCGCGGCCGGGTACGTGGTGAAGGAGAAGGACGGCCGACGCAACCGATACCACATACAAGGTCATCTGCCACTGCGAGAAGCCATCGGTCTGGAGCGGACGATTGGTGAAATACTCGACCTACTGGTCGACACCAACTCGTACAAGAGCCCTAAGCGGCGGTGAGACATACACGGCACGTCACCGGGTGCCTTTCGATTCCGGGTGCTGATCTATTGCGACTGATCTCATGTGCAGATCAGCCGGTGCGAGCGAGTGGTCGATGATGGCGCGAGCAACGTTGCTCAACTGCATGCGATTGCTCCGGGCATAGCTCCTCAGCATGGCGAACGCCTCCTCCATGCCCACCTGTCGCCTTTCGGCCACGATGCCCTTGGCCTGCTCGATGACGATGCGGGAGTTGAGCGCACCTTGGAGCTGGCTGGCCAGGTCCGTGCCGTGCTTGACGGCGCGTTCCTGGAGGATTCCGATGGTGGCCGCATCGGCCAGGGCCTGGGTGATGTTCACATCCTCGACAGAAAGCTCTCGCGTCTCGGGACTGAAGATGTTCATGGCCCCGATCACATCGCTTCGTAGCCGTAGCGGAAGGGCGTGCACCATTTTGAACCCGGCCTCTCGTGCTTGGGGGGCGAACCGAGGCCAACGCACCTCAGAACTGTCGAGCCGCTCGTTGAGGACCTGCTCGCCATTGGCCAAGCAATCGCGGCAGGGGCCCTCGTCATTCTGGAACTCGATCAGCTCGAGGGCTCGCATGCGCTCTGACGACGACGCCATGACCCGCAACTCACCCCGGCCGGCGGCCAATGCCAGGCCTACTTCGGCCGAGTCCAGGAGCTCTGCGCACCGCTCCACCAAGACCGACATGAAGTCGATGAGGTCGAAGTCGGCAACCAACGTGTCGGCCAACTCAACGAAAGTGCGAGCCAACCACTCTTCTCGATTGTCCATGGTCACTCCCCGGGCCCCCACATGCCCCCGGTGAATTCACCGTGGCCCTCCCCTCGGCCGACCACGTGAATCACCTCAATTGTGTCATGGATAATGGTGTCAAGAAACCCCATTTTTCCTGCCCTTCTATGGCTGGCCCCTCATAGTTCGTCGAACCTCAGCAGCCCGGTCACCACGTCCGCTGCCACCTGGTCGATGGGTCGTTCGGCGGCGAACGCACGCCCCCGCAGCCGCACCAGGGCTTCGCCGATTGCACAATCGAGTTGGGCAGAGACCATCCCCGTGGCCTGGTGGACCACCGCCCGGTAGTCGTCTACCTCGAGTCCCCAGGCCAAAGACTCCGACACGGCACCCGCCTGTATGTCCAGGACCTGGTTGGTCACCAGATCGGCGACCAGGAGCGCCGCTGAGAGTTCGTCGCCCTCCAAGACTCCACGCTGGTCACGATAGAGAACGAGCACGCCGAGCTTGATCGCCCCCAACTGCAGTGGGAGCGCATACAGGCTTTGGATTCCCGTTCCCGCCAAGGCCCGTGTGAATTGCGGCCAACGGCCGCTGAAGGATCCCACGTCATCGAGCAGGACCGGCTTCCCATTGGCGTACGCGTCACTGGCAGGACCCTCGCCCAGCGTGAATTCCAGATCCTGGACGGTCACCGACACTCCGTACACGCTGGCGACGCTGGGAAAGGTGTCTTCGCCCATCAACACCACGGCGGCGCCACTCATTCGTAGCAGCCCGGTTGCGCTCCGACAGACCGTGGTGAGCGACGGCGACTCATCTTCGGAGCTGCCGATCAACTCAGCCAGGAATCGATCCGCGTCCTCTGCTCTCATCGCCGTCCCCCCACTCCTCTTAGCCACTCCCGTAGATGGGGCAGTCGATCCGAAAATTGAACCACGTCCCTCTGGCACGAAGACCTTGTGACGTGCCGTGCCTGCGCGCTGTGCCTTCTCGATCACGGGTGCCGGCAGAGCCGGGGATCGGCGCCCAGCCCCTTGGAGCGCGCAAATCACGTCTCCCAATTCATCGATGACATTCAAGATCCGGTCCAGGACAATGGCCTCACGGCTTTGACAAAAGCAGGTGTCGGCCATCACCTGAGCCGCCTCGATCACAGAGAGCGAGGCATCGTGCAGCTTCATGTTGACCGCCAAAGTGCGTTCGGCGTGAGAGACGCGATGCTGAGGTGTCGGCTGATCGCCCGTCGTGCACTCCACACCCTCTGCCTGAGCGAGCAAACCCAGGACGAGTGTAAGGCGCCGGTCGCCTGCGGACCTTTCACCCGCGGCCGACCTGTCGCCACGCTCTCGGGGCGGCAAGTCCCGACAACTGCTCGCTACGCCGAACGAACCCGGCCGGGGACGTCGAGGAAGCGGAGTCGAGTCGGCCCCTTTTGCCGGCGCCATGATGCGCAAACGTTGGCCCCGAAGACTCGTCAGCCCAGGTCGGTTCCCGTCGGGGCCCGCGTGCTTAGGCATCGGAAGGTCGTGGGTCCGAGGCCATGGCTCGCCGGAGGGCATCGACGATGGCGGTGTCGATGTCGGGACGACTCCAAGGAACCGGCGGGTCCGGAGCCGAGCTCCGATAGCAAACGTCGAGTCCAGCGAGAAGCCAGTGGGCGTCTCCGTGACTTGCGCAGCCGTGTTGGTCGACAACCAACAGGTCTCTGGATTCAACGTTCTCAGAAGACCAGAGCCTGCCGCCATCGCCGGCGCCATTCTGATTGAAGGCGCCATTCTGATTGAAGGCGCCATTCTGATTGAAGGCGCCATTCTGACTGAAAGAGCCATTCGGTGACGGCACTCGATCCATGAATTCGCCCTTTCCCCTCGGCGCTCCTCAGGAGCTTGCCGTCAAGGTCCGGGACGACATCATTCATGACCAGCCAACCGCCCGAAGTATACGCCCCGGGGTACGGAGCATTCCATGGTGAACTGGCCAACAAGAGCTGGACACGGGAAATCACAGCGCATGTCACGAGCCGCGGGCACCTCAGCACACAACGCTGTCAGCCCAGGGGTCGGCACCCGCGCCGAACTGCTCCCCAGCGGCCCACGAAGTCCAGCTCGGTGGGCCGGTTGGCCCAGCTGGCGATACCCAAGACGGGACTCTGGTAGCCGCTGCGCAGAGCCGTTACGGCGACGGGCGAGGCGGTCGGTGGTCTTCGTCTTCCGCGATCAACAGGGAGCGGGAATCGCTGATCCGAGTGCCTGGCGAACTCGACCGAGTTCATCCGCCAGCGCGTCGAGGAGAGCGTCGCCGCCCCCAAGGTCGCCGACGGCGCCGTCAGCTGCCAGCGTGGAGCACAAACGGGCCAGAGCGCTAGCGCCGACATTGGCGCTGGCTCCGCTGAGCGTGTGAGCCGATCGGACCACCGCGGCGGCGTCGCCGCGCGCCATGGCCTGGCGCAACGCAGCCATCCGAGCCTCGGCATCGGAGAGAAAGAGTGCAGCCAATTGTCCCATGAGATCCTCACCGGCAGCCACGCCCAGCCGGTCCAACCGGTCGACGACCTGGGCATCGAGTACCGGTCTCGCTGGGTCATCCAAATTGTCCAGGCCGACGAGGATCGGCGGGGGAGGCGCCGACCTGTCACCGAGAGCGGTCGGATCGGAGGCATCGGAAGTCCAGCGGGTCAAGACGTCGTCCAGCGCGTGCAAATTCAGAGGCTTGGCGACGTAGTCGTCCATGCCTGCGGCCAGGCAGCGGAGCTGGTCGGACTTCATGGTCGAACCCGTGACCGCGATGATCGGGGTTCGGTGCGATCCCGCCTGGAGACGACGGATCTCACTGGTTGCCTCATAGCCGTCGAGAACAGGCATCTGGCCGTCCATGAAGATGGCCTTGTAGGGCGTGGCGGAAGCTGCTTGTACCGCTTGCGCGCCGTCAGCCACGACATCGACGTGGAAGCCGAGATTCTCGAGCATGGCCGCCGCCACTCGCTGGTTGACCGGGTTGTCCTCGGCCACAAGAATTTGGCCCGGCACTCCCCGACCGGACGACGGGGCCCGAACATCGGGGCCATCGGACGCCGTTGTTCCCCTTGACTCCTCGTCGATCGGCCCCGACCGGACCTTGTGGAGAGGAACACTGAACCAGAACGTGCTGCCAAGACCCAGCTCGTTGTGGACGCCGATCTGCCCTCCCATCAGCTCGATCAACTGGTGCGACATGGCAAGACCAAGTCCCGCAGCACCGTAGGAACGGATCGTGTCCGCATCGACCTGTGAGAACGACTCGAAGAACGCGGGCTGATGGGCGCGGGTGATGCCAAATCGCACACCTATCACCTCGAAGCGGACCATCACGGTCTCTTCGCGGCGGTCCTCCACGATCAGCTCCAGGAGCACCTCACCGGCGGGAGTGAATTTCAGGGCGTTGTCAACCAGGTTCGTCACCACACGACGCAGCCGACCCGGGTCGCCGCGGAAGGTCAGGGGCATGTCAGCGGGGAAGCGACACTCCAGATCGAGGCCCCGGTCGTGCGCCGGCACACTGATGAGGCTGGCGACGTCTTCCACCAGACTTCGAAGATCGAAGGCGATGGACTCCGAGTCGAGGTGCCCGGATTCGATCTTGGCAAAGTCCAAGATGTCTCCGAGTATGTTGGCCAAACCGTCTCCTGAGGCGAGCACGGTCTCGGCGAGCATTCGGAGGTCCGCCCTCGAATCCGGGTCATTCAGCTGTGACGTCATGACGAGTACGCCGATCATCGTGGTTCCGGTTTCTCGCTCACGTCGTCACCGACCTAGCGGGCGACGTCGGCTCGAAAGTCGACAACTTCCGCGTCGATCTCCTTGACGAGAGAGCGGAGGAGCTCGACCTGCTCGCCTTGCAGGTCATGCAGGCGATCGGCAAGCTCGTCTAGGCGCATTGCCCCGAAACTCGAAGCGGTACCCTTTATCTGGTGAGCGACACGCTGAGCGGCGAGCAGATCGCCGTTCGCAGCAGCAGTATCGAGGTCGACAACTTGCTGCGAAAGGTGAGCCAGGAACGCTCCCAAGAGGTCTTGATACACCTCGGGTCCGACGTCGCTCTCGAGGGACTGAGCCCCCCGGACATCGGTATCTGAGCTCACGATCTCCTCGGACATCAGATTCCCCTTGTGCTCCACATGCGTGTATCGGTGCGCCGAGGCTCGAACTGAAGGCTTGCAAAGAGGGGACTCGCGGGCGGGCCAAGAGTCACCGCCGGTCTGTCCTCACACACCGGTCCACGAGGGCCAGCAGCGCGTCTTTGCTCACCGGCTTGGCGAGATAGCTGTCCATGCCCTCGGCCAGACAGCGCTCCTGATCCTCGCGGCGCGCCCCGGCGGTCATGGCGATGATGGGCGTTCGTCCGCGCACACCCCCCTGGGCCCGAATGGCCGCCGTGGCTTCGTAACCGTTGAGCTCCGGCATCTGACAGTCCATCAGGATGGCGTCATAGGGATTGGCAACGACCGCCCGCACCGCTTCGGCCCCGTTGGGAACGGTGTCCACGATGTAGCCGGCGCTGGAGAGTATTGCTACCGCAACCTTCTGATTGATGGGATTGTCTTCGGCAAGGAGCAGCCGACCCACTCTGGGCCCCCCTTGTGGTGAGTGGGGCTCTGCTGGCACCTCCGTAGGCGCCGCCTTCGCTCCCGCGAGGCCCAGCGCCACTCGCACGCAGGACAGGAGCTCATCTCGACGAATCGGCTTGGCGACCGAGGAGGACACGATCAACTCTGCGACGTCGACATCCCATTGTTGACCCACCTCGGTCATAAGCACGAGGCTGACAGGAAGGCCAGGGTCGACGACGATGGCATCCCTCACTTCCGAACCGCCCATCCCAGGCATGAACTGGTCCAGGAGAACAACGGCAAAGGGACGGCCCTCGGCAGCTGCTGTCCGCACGCTTGTAATGGCGGCGGTGCCGGAGTCGGCGGTGGTGACCGTCATGCCCCAGTCGGTGAGATACGCGGACAGAACTGCGCGTTGAGTGGCGTTGTCGTCGACGATCAGGGCGGCCACACCGACAAGGCTCGAGTCGAGCGGTGCCGTCGCGTGTGGAACCTGCTCGATGTCGACGTCAACCCGGATGGTGAACCAGAAGGTGCTGCCTTCCCCGAGCCGGCTCGATACACCGCAGTCACCGCCCATGAGCGCAACGAGCTGGCCGCTGATGGCCAACCCCAGACCGGTCCCGCCGTACTTCCGTGAGGTCGACGTGTCGGCTTGGACGAAGGGCTGAAAGATCATGTCGAGCTTGCCGGGCGCGATCCCGTCGCCGGTATCGGAGACCTCGAAGCGGACGATGGCCTCCCCGCCGGAACCTTCCGCTCCCACTAGCTGGGCAGCGTCCTCGGTGACGCGGACCACGATCTCGCCGGACTGGGTGAACTTGATGGCGTTGGCGATGAGATTGGTCAGGACCTGGCGCACCCGGCCGGGATCACCGCTGACACGACGGGGAAACGGAGCTCTCCACGACGGCGATCAGCTCGAGACCCTTGGCCTGGGCCGGGCCCGCCAGCAGGTCCACGACGTCGTCGACGACAGCCCGCAGGTCGAACTCGATGTCCTCGATCTCGAGCATTCCCGCCTCGATCTTCGAGAAGTCGAGGATGTCGTTGATGATGGCCAGCAACGCCTCTCCGGAGTTGCGCACGGTCTGGGCATAGTCGCGCTGGCGGGCGTCGAGATCGGTCTCGAGCAGGAGGTCGGTCATACCGATGACGCCGTTCATGGGCGTGCGAATCTCGTGACTCATGTTGGCCAGGAAGTCCGACTTGAGTCGCGACGCCTCGGTGGCCTCGTCTCGGGCGCTACGGCCATGGCCGCCTCGGCCCAGGCCTCGGCGGTCACGTCGGCGAGAGTGCCGACCCAGCCCGCCGTTCCACCGTCGGTATCGGGGATCGTCCTCGACGTGACGAGCACGATACGAGGATCTGTACCTGGCAGATTGATCTCGAAGCGTTTGCAGAGCTCTGTCTGATCCTCTCCGACCATCAGCGAGTTCGGCTTGCAGTTCGGTCCGTTGCTCCGTGTCGATGATGGTGTCCCACTGTCTGGCCGAGCGCCTCATCGGGTCGGATGCCGGTGATCTCGGACCACCGCGGATTTGTGTACACGTACCGGTTGTCGGTGTCGGTCTGGAAGATGCCGATGGGCGCAGCGTCGGTGAGGAGCCTCAGTTGGTCGGCGGACGTCTGGACGTCCCGCACTCGGGTGGCAAGAGCCTCGGCCTTGCTGAAGAGGTTGGCGAAGACCGAGACCTTGGCCCGGAGGTCGTCGGGCTCGACGGGGGCGAAGATGAAATCGATGGCTCCCTCGGCGTAGCGGTCGATGCTCACGATCTCGTCGCTGCCGTGCGCAGTGATGAAGATGATCGGAGTCATCTCGGATTGCCGGCGACGCCGGATGAGGGCAGCGGTCTCGAACCCGTCCATGATCGGCATCCGGACGTCGAGCAGGATGACGGCGAAGTCCTGAGCGGTGACACAACGCAGGGCGGCGACGCCAGAGTCAGCCTCGACGATGCAGTAGCCGAGAGGCGACAGCACCGCCTTCAGCGCCAGCCGCTTCGCCGTATTGTCGTCGACCACCAGGATGGGGATGGGAGCCTCACGTGACGGCACGCACGGATCGGCATTGCGCGGTGAGGCCAAGGGCATCGACGTGTTCAACGCTGTTCGTTCTGACGCACGGGTAGGCAGCCATCGTCTCGCAGGGTGGCTAGGAGCTCAGTGCGTATCGACTGGCTTGGGTACGTAGTCGTTGGCCCCGGCATCGATACAGCGTTGGCGCTCCCACGCCATGACCTTGCCGGTGACGGCGATGATGGGAAGGTCCTTGAACTGATCGATGGCCCGGATGGCGCGGATGGTCTCGTATCCGTCCATGACCGGCATCATGATGTCCATGAGGACGATGTCGATATCCGGTGCTTTATCCAGCTGAGCGAGGGCTTCGGGACCGCTCTCGGCCACGATGACGTCGGCGTTGTTGGCCCGTTCGAGAAGTGCCGACAGAGCGAAGATGTTGCGGAAGTCGTCGTCGACCACGAGGATCTTCGCCCTTCCGACGGCGCTAACGGTTTGTCCACCGGAATGGCGACGATCGAACCCGGGGTCGGCGCGCTCGCCCCCGGAGTCGTCTGGGGTGGTCAGTGGAGCGCTATGCCCCGCTGGCCGGATCACGTCTTTGCCGACGAGGGGTACCGCTGCTCTTGCGGGCTGCGCCGCCGTCGGAAGCCACGGCCGGAGGGCGGCGAAAAGCTCGGCGGTATCGACGGGCTTGGGGACGTAGTCGTTGGCGCCGGCGTCGAGGCAGCGCTGGCGCTCGCCGGCCATCACCTTGCCGGTGACGGCGATGATGGGAAGCGTCTTGAACTGATCGATCGCCCGGATGGCACGCATCGTCGTCGTAGCCGTCCATGACCGGCATCATGATGTCCATCAGGACGATGTCGATGTCCGGTGTCTGCTCCAGGATGGCGAGGGCCTCGGCGCCGCTCTCGGCCACGATGACCTCGGCGTGGCCGCGTTCGAGAAGGGCCGACAGGGCGAAGATGTTGCGGAAGTCGTCGTCGACCACCAGGATCCTGGTCCCGTCGAAGGGTACGGTCCGCCATGCCCGTTGGACCGGCGGCGATCGAGCCGCGGGCCCTCATGGTCGGTCTCGCGACTCGGGCGATGAGGCGAGCGGGCCGGGGCGCTCCGCCACCGGCAGGACGCTCGTCGCGACACCAGTCGCCACGCCGAGTGGCAGCGGTTCGGACTGACCCACCGGGAGATAGACGGTGAACGTGCTGCCCTGCCCGGGCGTGCTGGCGAGGGTGATCTCTCCGCCGAGCAGGCCGACCAGCTCGCGGCTGATCGACAGGCCGAGGCCGGTGCCCCCGTAGAGCCGGGCGGTGGTGCCGTCGCCCTGGGCGAACGCCTCGAAGATCCGCTGTTGCTGCTCGTCGTCGATGCCGATGCCGGTGTCGCTGACCGAGATGGCCAGGACCGACGGCGCGCGTCGACGAGCGACTGCGATCTCGGCGCTCCATCCCTTGGCGGCCACGCCGATCTGCGACGTGCACCTCCCCGTGCTCGGTGAACTTGAAGGCGTTGGCGAGCAGGTTCTTGAGGATCTGGCGGAGGCGCTGCGGGTCGGTGACGATGCCTCGGGGCAGTCCGGGCGCGAGCGTCGACCGAGTAGGCGAGGCCCTTCTCCGTCGGCGACGGGCTCGAACTCGCGGACGCAGGGCGTCGCGCAGCTCGCGCGAGGGAGACGTCGGTCAGCTCGGCCGACGACGGTTCCCGACTCGACCTTGGCCAGGTCGAGGATGCTGTTGAGGAGGCTCAGCAGGTCCTTGCCCGAAGCAGCTGATGACGCTCGCGTACTGGACCTGGGTGTCGGTCATGTTGTGGTCGGGGTTGTCCTCGAGCTGCTCGGCCAGGATCAGCAGGCTGTTGAGCGGCGTGCGCAGCTCGTGGGACATGTTGGCGATGAACTCGGACTTGTACTTCGACGAGATGGCCAGCTGCGCCGCCTTCTCCTCGACCAGGCGCTTGGACTGCTCGATCTCCTGGTTCCTGTTCGACGCCTCGCTGTTCCGCTCGGCGAGCAGGCTGGCCTGGCGTTCGAGGTCCTCGTTGGACTCGCGCAGCTCTCCTTGCTGGGAGCGCAGCTCCTCGGCCAGGGACTGGGACTGCTTGAGCAGGGTCTCGGTGAGCGCTGTTGGCCTCGATGGTGTTGAGGACGATCCCGATGCTCTCGGTGAGCGAATCGAGGAACGTCTGGTGGGTGAGCTGAGAAGGCGGAGAAGGAGGCGAGCTCGACCACGGCGCGCAACGGACCCCTCGAACAGGACCGGCAGGACGATGATGTTGAGCGGAGGCGATGCGCCGAGCCCCGAGTTGATCCGCACGTAGTCGCCGGGGACCTCGGTGAGCAGGATCCGCTTCTTCTCCTTGCCGCACTGGCCGACGAGGCCTTCGCCGAAGCCGGAAGGAGGTCGAGAGCTGCCGTGCGCTCCTCGTAGCCGTAGCCGGCCTGGAGCTCCAGAACCGGCTCGCTGCCGTCTGACGGGGTGGTCATCGAGTAGAAGACACCGTGCTGGGCCGAGACCAGGGTGGCCAGCTCGGACAGGATCATGCTCGACACGGCGGCGAGATCGTCCTGGCCCTGGAGCATGCGGGTGAAGCGCTCCCGGTTGGTCTTCAGCCAGTCCTGCTCGACGTTCTGCCGGGTCGTCTCCCGGAGATTGCGGATCATCTCGTTGAGTGTGTCCTTCAGCGCCGGCGACCTCCCCGCTCGCCTCCACCCGGACCTGCCGGGTGAGGTCGCCCTCGGTGACCGCGGTGGCCACCTCGGCGATGGCCCGCACCTGGTTGGTGAGGTTGGCGGCCAGCTGGTTGACGTTGTCGGTCAGGTCCTTCCAGACCCCGCCGACCTCCTTCGACTGCGCCTGGCCGCCCAGCTTGCCTTCGACCCCGACCTCGCGGGCGACCCGCGTCACCTCGCCGGCGAAGGCGTTGAGCTGGTCGACCATGGCGTTGACGGTGTTCTTCAGCTCGAGGAACTCGCCCTTCACGTCGATCGAGATCTTCTTGCTCAGGTCGCCGTTGGCCACCGCCGTGGTCACCTCGGCGATGTTGCGCACCTGCCCGGTCAGGTTGCCGGCCATCAGGTTGACGTTGTCGGTCAGGTCCTTCCAGACCCCGCCGACCTCGATGGTGACCGCGGCAGCCTGACCGAGCTTGCCTTCGGTGCCGACCTCGCGGGCGACCCGTGTCACCTCGGAGACGAACCCGTTGAGCTGGTCGACCATGGCGTTGATGGTGTTCTTCAGCTCCAGCATCTCGCCGTGGACGTCCACGGACACCTTCTTGCTCAGGTCGCCGTCGGCGACCGCGCCGATGACGCGCTGCATCTCGCTGGTGGGGCGCACCAGGGCTTCGATCAGGCTGTTGACCGATTCGACGCTCCCGGACCAGCTCTGCGCCGATCCCCCGAGGACGACTCGCTGCGAGAGCCTGCCCTGCTCGCCGACTACCTGGCTGACCCGGGCCAGCTCAGCCTCGAGCGCCTGGTTGGCGATGATCACGTCGTTGAGCCCGTCGGCCACCTTGCCGGCCACGCCGGTCCATTCGAGCGGCATGCGGGCGGTGAAGTCGCCGCTCTTGACCTGGGCCAAGACGCTCAGCAGGACCTTGGGATCGACCGAGTCGGCGATGGGCTGTGCTGAACCTGACATGGCAGCCTCCGAGGCAGGCATGCCAGCTCCCGGGGAACCGCCTGACACCAAATCCTCGTTATGGGATCGGCGCGCCGACCCTCGAACCTGAGAGCTCATCGTTCCGTCCACCAAAGCTGCCGAGACTCGAGACGCAATGCGCTCACGCCGTGGCGGCGGTGGCCATCAACGAGTCAAGGGCATCGGCCGACGTCGGTCGGGCAAAGAAGTATCCCTGGTAGGAGTCGCAATCGAGCGCCACGACCTCGTCGAATTGGCTTGCGGACTCGATTCCTTCGGCCACCACGGTCATGTGCAGGCTGTGGGCCAGCCTGACGATGGCGCTCACGATGAGGCGGCTGGTGGGCTCACGGCCGAGGTCGGCGATGAACGCCCGGTCGATCTTCACGATGTTGACCGGAAATTGCTTGAGGTAGCTGAGTGACGAGTAGCCGGTACCGAAGTCGTCGAGGGCGAGCTTGACACCGAGGCGCTTGAGGTCGTTGAGCGCGATGAGGGCACGATCGCTGTCCTGGATGAACACACTCTCGGTCATCTCGAGCGTCAGCAACTCCGGAGCGGTACGGGTCTCGGTGAGCACCTCCGCGACGGTGGAGGCGAAGTCCGGTGCCATCAGCTGAGGGGCGGAGATGTTGACGCACATCTCGATCCCACGATCGTGGTCGTGACGTTGCCAGCGGTGCAGGTCCAGGCAAGCCTGCATGAGCACCCAACGACCGATCTCGATGATGAGCCCCGACTGCTCGGCAAGGGGGACGATGGTGGCAGGTGGCACCATGCCGCGGATGGGGTGCGCCCACCGCAGGAGCGCTTCGACCCCCGTGATCCGTCCGTCGGCCGTGGCCACGATGGGCTGGTAGTCGGTCCGCAGCTCACGCCGTGCCAGTGCGCCCCGCAGGTCACGATTCAAGGTGGCCCGGTTGTCGGCGAGGCGCTGCTCGTCTATGTCGACCATCCCGTGGCGGGCGCCTCCCTTGCGTTTGGCCTGATACATCGCCGTGTCGGCGTCCTGGAGGATTTGCTCGGGAACGTCGTCGCCCCGCCCGGCAAAGGCGATGCCCACACTGGCGCTGACCTGCACCTCGATGCCCGACAGGACGAAGGCCTCGGCTAAGGCAGCGTCGATGCGGGAGGCGAGGGGCTCGACCTGCGAGGTGTCTTGGAGGTCCTCGCACAAGATGACGAACTCGTCGCCGGCCAGGCGCGCCAGGGTGTCTCCCGGTCGAAGGAGCTCGGTAAGGCGCGCCGCCACGGCCACGAGTAACTCATCGCCGACGTGGTGACCATAGGTGTCGTTGATCGCCTTGAAGCGGTCGAGGTCGGCGAACAGGATCGCCACCAGCTTCTCGGACCGGCGACACCTGAGGATGGCATGGACGAGGCGCTGGACCAGGAGAGTCCTGTTGGGCAGGCCGGTCAAGGCGTCGTGGAGCGCACTCTCTCGAGCACGCTCTGAGGAGTCCCGCAGGTCCGAGCGCGCCTGCGCGTTCAGGAGGTACGCGGCGGCGACGTCGGCCAGGGTCTGAGCGGCCGTCATCGCCCCCTCGTTCATGGGCCCAGCGCTGTTGCGATAAAGGTCGAGTGCGCCGAGTTGATGGTCATCGTGGCGCAAGGGGAACGTGAAGACCGCAACGAGCCCTTCCTCGATGGCTCGCGAGGCGAAATTGGGGAACCGATCGTCGGCACGCAGATCCGGAACAACGACGGCCTCGCCCTTTTCGTACGCGACAAGACACGGGCCCTCGCCCAAGACGGTCTGGAGTTGCTCGAACCGCATGGCGGCGGCGTCGGAAGCGGCGATGTAATGAGGATCGGAGCCCGGAGCGATGAGCGTGACACCCGCAGCACTTATGGGCAGTACATCAACGATCCGGACGACCAAATGATCCAGGATGGCCTGAATCGGAAAGTCCGTTACCAACGTCCTGGCAAATTCGCTGAGGACGTCTGAGAGTCGCCGCTCGATCTCCATGAGGCTCCCTGGCAGACTGAATGCAGGCCGCTAGGACTGGGCGGAGGACTCGTCGAGTTATTCGGACTCGGATTGTAATGGCGCGAAGTCTGCGCATTCAAGCATTCCCGACTCGCCTCGGTGCGTTCAACATTTCACAAGCATGCGTTGCGGACAACCCACGTCACACTCGGATGGTGAACGGAACGTGCAGAGAGTGACCATGTCTGGGCATGGTGAGTCGACACAATCCCAAGCGATGCCATTCACCACAAACGAGGACATGGCCTTCCCCAGGCTGCCCTCATCGACAACGCACCGATACAGCCCCAGGGTCTAATGACCCTATTCGGCTTGCAATTCGGCCGTATCGAGTTGCAATGCCGGGAGGGTCGAACACGCGAGACACATCGCCACGACTCGGTAACTGCGGGAAGACATGTCAAGATGACGGCGGCGATTTGTGAAGCGGTCGTTAAAGGAATTCCGCAGCCGGTCGATGGTTAGCGCAAGACCCCTGAGAGGGGCGCCCGGTTTAGACAGCGTGCCAAGAACGGTTTGCCCGTCGCCGAGCCCTGACGTGACCTCTCCCCATCCAACGGAAGAGGCGTACCTTGTCGTCGCACCGAGCAATCTCGTCACCATTCGGCGCGGCCACGCGCCCCCGACACATTTCCCTGTGGTTCGCGCCGCTGGCGGTCATGGCGCTGGGTATCGCCGTCCTGATCCCTGCCGTGAGCGCCGACGCCGCGCAGACTCCCGTCGGTCTCGGAACTGCCGGGAGCTTCGCTGTCCTCGCCGGTGCGGGGATCACGAACACCGGGCCCACCACGGTAAACGGAAACATCGGGACGTTCCCGACCACGTCGATCACGGGAGCGGGTTCGATGACCGTGAACGGGACGAACGAAGGCGGCAACTCGGTGACACAGGGTGCGAAGACAGACCTCGTGACCGCCTACAACACCGCCGCCGGCGAGGGACCGACGACAGCCGTCGCCGCCGACCTCGGCGGACAGACGTTGACGCCTGGGATCTACAACTCCGCCTCGTCGCTCGGGCTCACCGGGGCGCTCACGCTCAACGGCGGCGGTAACCCCAACGCCCTGTTCGTGTTCCAAGCCGGCTCCACCCTCACCACGGCCTCGGCCAGCAGCGTCAGCCTCATCAACGGCGCCCAGGCCTGCAACGTCTTCTGGCAGGTGGGCAGCTCGGCGACGCTTGGCACCGGCTCCAGCTTCCGCGGGACCATCCTGGCGCTGACATCGATCACGGTGACGACGGGTACGACCATTGTCGGGCGGGCGCTGGCCCGCAACGGCGCCGTCACGCTGGACACCGACACCATCACCGTGCCGACGTGCACGACTCCGACGGGTACAACCGTGACGACCCTGGGCAGCGCCAACACCAGTACGAAGACGCCCAGCCCGACTGGAAGCGGGGCACGAACGTCGACCGGCACAGCCACGCCGGGCGGTACGGGAACAGGAACGCCCGGAGGCACAGGAACGCCGACGGGAACGACGGGCACGGGGACACTTCCCTTCACCGGGATGAACCCCCTGCTGCCGATCTTCGCCGGGACGCTGGTCGGATCCGGCCTACTGCTGCTGGGAGTGTCGAACGCTCGTCGCCGGCGGACCCACGCTTGAATCACATCGCCTGAACCACAGCGCCCGTCCCATGGGCCACGAGTCACCGCTGGCTGAGGCGGCATCGAGTTCGTCTCAGCCAGCGTGGTCCGGTGCGAGGGTGTCCCTCCTCGCACCAAAGCTCGCGGCGGCTGCTCTGGCCGTGGTGGCGACAACCGCTCTGGCCATGTCCGCGCCCACCTCGGTAGATCGGTCGACGTGGCCCGGCACCAATTGCGAGACCTCGGCGCAGGTGTACGTGCTTCAGCACGACACCGACTACGGGTGGACCAATTCGGAGACGCGTTCCCTCGGGGCACCTACGACGGGAACATGCTGGTGTGCCCGGGCAGTCTCGGGTGGTCTGCCTGAACCGACTCGACACACGAACCGGCGGACGCTCACGAGGTCGGACCTCAGCAGCGACTCAGCGAGCTCCGGCCGCCACCGCCTGGCCCCAGGTATAGATGTAGTACGCCGGGCTGTGCGTGATCACGGCGAAGAGCTCGGCGTCACTCAACCACGGCGACGCCGCCGCCGGCGACGCCTCGCCGGCGCCCATAACGAGGATCCCGCCCGATGCGGCCAGCTGCGACGCGCTGAAGCCCAGGATGTTGTCGCGATGGCCCCAGCAGCCGGCCGAGCTGCCCACGCAGGCGAGGTTCCCCGACCCGGGGCCGTCGTCGTACATCCAGTTGTAGTTCGACCCGAGAGCGCCTTCGTTCTCGCTCCAGTTCGACGCCCACCGCAAGACGCCTATCCCGGGAGGGAGGATGGTCGGCGCGGGGTCGGTGTCCGCCTGGGCCCCAGCCTGGGCGTCGTCGTCCAACTCCGCCACGAGGCCCACCGCGGGCGGCAGCCCCCGGTCCACCCGCTCGGTGTCGGCCAACACGAACAGCTGCTCGGCGGGGGTGAGCGACGAGTAGCTACCCGGAAGAGTCATCGGCCCGAGGCCTTCGCGGCCACGCGCCACATCGGTGGCCTCGAGCGTGGCGGCGATACACGGCGCCGACAGGGCACCGTGTGCCAGGCAGGTGCTCTCGAACACCGGGGTGGGGGGGATGCTCGCCGAGGGGTTGGCGGGAGGAAGAATCCCCGCGGGGTGGGGGGCGGGTGCGGGGTGCGGCGCGGGCGCGGGGTGCGGCGCGGGCGTGGGCGCGGGGACCTTGGCCCGGGCTGCAGGTGCAGGTGCGGGTGCAGGCGGACGCGAGGGCGCGGCGGCAACGACAGCGACCGGTGGCGCGGGGATCGTCGTCGGAGGGGGCGGTGGGGCAGGAGGTGTCGTGGTCGACGTGGTGGTCGTGGTGGTCTGGTCCGCCTCGATCATTTTGCGCATGGCCACCAGAGGCGACTCCTTACGGGCGGGTCGCGGTGCAGTGGGTCCGTTGTGGTGACGGCTTCCGGCTGCAGCCACCGCCGTGGGGCCGGCGGTCGCCGCCAGGACCGTGGCGCCCGGGAGCGACACCATGAGACCGAGGCGCGCGATGGTGCGGCTAGCGGGACGACGGGCATCCTGTCGTCGCGCCGCACGGTTCGCGTGGTTGGGCACGGTTTCGCGGCTCATGGTCGGTTCGGGGATACCGCGCATGTGGCGGCCTCGAGATGCCTGGGAACGACGACACCGCGGCACGCGAGGGACGACGCTGTCCGTCTCCTCCGTTGCTCCGCCGCCCGGCAGGGCACCCACTTCGACCGTAGTGAACCAGGAGGAGCCGTGCCAATCGTCCGCCTGGTCGTCCGAATCACAAGCGTCGCATATGATTTGCGACGGCAACGAGCAGCCCTCTCACCCGGGAAAATGACGCCATGTGGTGTTCCGGACACACGTATCTCCGTCGTGGCGGGATCTGGACATCGCGCAAGCGGCGGAGAGTGAGGTGGCGGTGCCCAGAGTGAGCGCCGGGCTCCTCCTGTATCGCCGGAGCTCCGAGGGAGCGGTCGAGGTGCTTCTCGTCCATCCCGGTGGGCCCTTGTGGGCGCGCAAGGATGCCGGCGCCTGGTCCATCCCCAAGGGCGAGTACGGCGAGGAAGACGATCCCGCCGTGCGCGCCGAGCAGGAATTCGCCGAGGAGATCGGCCAGCGTGCGCCACCGGGGCCGCGCCTCGATCTCGGCGAGGTGCGCCAGGCGGGAGGTAAACGCGTGCGCGCGTGGGCAGTATGGGGCGACATCGACGCCCGCACCACTACGAGCAACACGTTCGAAATGGAGTGGCCTCCCCGTTCGGGCGAGCACCGCACGTTCCCCGAAGTCGACAAGGCGGCGTGGTTCTCCCTCGAGCAAGCGCGCATCAAGCTTCTCGCCGGACAGCTCCCTCTACTCGAGCGCCTCGAGTCGGTTGTGGGGAGGGACGATCATTCCGAACTGAGCTGAGCGGCTTCGAACGACACGGTTCGGTGCGTCAGGGGATGCCACCGTCGACGCGCAGGACCTGGCCCGTCGTGAAGCTCGACGCGTCGCTGGCGAAGTACAGCGCGGTCCCGACCACCTCGTCGGGGTCGCCGAAACGCTTCAGGGCATGGCGTTGCGGCCCCGACTCGAAGACCTGTTGGTCCCAGGCCTTGGTCACGTCGGTGAGGAAGGGCCCCGCCATGATGCAGTTGACGCGCACCGAAGGCCCCAGCGCGAGCGCGAAGCCGGCCGTCAACGAATTCACCCCCGCTTTGGCGGCCGCGTAGGGCAGGATCTCGGGGGTGGGCCGTATCGACCCCACGCTGGACACGTTGATCACCGAGCCTCCCCCGTCCCGCACCATCCGGCTGCCCACCAGCGCCGTGAGCCGGAACACGCCCTTGAGGTTGAGGTTCACCACCTTGTCCCACATGGCCTCGGTGACGTCGGTCACCTCCCCGTAGAGAAGTGACATCCCGGCGTTGTTGACGAGCACGTCGACGCGACCGAAGGCGTCGTAGGCGGCGTCCGCCAGTGGCTCGAGCTCGTCCCAGTTCGATACGTTGCACGACCAGGCCAGCGCGCGACGTCCCATCGCCACCACCTCGTCGGCCACGGCCCGGCACGCGTCGAGCTTGCGACTGGTGACCACGACATCGGCGCCGGCCGAGGCGAACCCCAGCGCCATGGCCCGTCCTAGTCCCCGGCTGCCGCCGGTCACGAGCGCCACCTTGCCGGTCAGGTCGAAGCGATCCCGAGCCACCGACGTGCGTACCCTCAGTGAAGTGACGTGGTCGACGCGAGGTCCGCCGCCCTCTCGGCCAAGTTGAGCACGACGTCGCCGAACGCCTCCATCTTCGGATTGTCCGCCGTCCCCTGCACCACGCGGGCGTAGCCGGCCTCGAGGACCACGGCCAGCTTGAAGCGAGCCAGGATGACGTAGTAGTCGATCTCGTCGGTGTCGCGCCCGCTCTCGGTGGCGTAGTAGTCGAGGAGCTCGGCGCGCGACGGCATGCCCGTGTAGTCGACGTAGCTGCCTGTGGTCCGTTCCTCGTCGTCGTCGAGCCATCCCTGTATGACCCAACCGAGGTCCAGGAGGGGATCGCCCACCGTCGCCATCTCCCAGTCCACGATGGCGGCCAGTCGGCCGGGGGCTCCGTGGCGGAACATGACGTTGGCGAATTGGTAGTCGCCGTGCATGATCCCGGGCTCGTAGTGCCGGGGCTGATGGGCGCGCAACCACTCCGCGGCGGTGTCGAGCCCCGGGATGTCGCGGAACTGCACGGCGGCGAGATGGCTCATCCACCGGTCGACCTGGCGCTCGTGGAAGCCGTCGGGCCGGCCGAAACCCTCGAGGCCATGCGCCCGCCAGTCGACCTTGGCCAGCTTGGCGATGCCGTCCACCAACGCGAAGGCCAGGCCGCGGCGGGCTTCGAGGTCGGTATCGAAAGGCGCAGGCCAGCCTCCTCCGCCCATGGGCGACCAGCCGTCGACGAACTCCATCACATAGAAACAGCCCCCCATGAGCCCCGGGTTGTCGCACACCGCCAGGGCCCGGGCATGAGGCACATCGGTATCGGCCAGTGCGGCGAGCAACCGGTACTCGCGCAGCATGGTGTCGTTGCGCCCGATGGGGACGATGCGCGGTGGCCGGCGCAGTGCCATGCGATGGCCGCCCCGGCAGATCTCGAACAGCTCGTTGGATGCGCCGCCGGTGACGAACCTGGTCTCAGGCGTTTCGCCCCGACCGGGAAGCCCGTGCTCGTCGAGGAACGACCGCAGGCGCTCCAGGTCGATCAGTCCCCGCGTGCGCTCCTCGTCATCGAGGGGCCCACCAGCACTGTCGTCGGCGGTCGCACCGTCGTCGGCAGTCACACCGGCGGCGGCGGCAGGCGTATTGGCTGCCGCAGCAGGCGTATTGGCGGCCGCATCGGCGGTCACTGGTTGGCCACCTCGTGCTCGAGGTGTTCGGCGAACTTCTGGCGCGCCGCGGCCAGCTTCTCGGGCAGGTGCTCGGTGGGCCATGCGCCGGGTGCGGCGCGGTAGCGCTTCAGGACCTGGCGGGCCACGGTGACACGGTGCACCTCGCTCGGACCATCCACCAGTCCCATGACCGGCACCATCATCCAGTAGCCGCCCAGGGGGAGCTCGTTGGAGACGCCCAGCGCCCCATGAACCTGGATGGAGCGCTGGACGATGTCGTGCAGCACCTGCGCGGTGAGCACTTTTACCGCGGCGATATCGTGACGGACCTTGCGGTAGTCCTGGTACTGGTCGATCTCCCACGCCACGTACAAGACGAAGAGGCGGAACTGCATGAGCTGCGCGTAGGAGTCGGCGATGTAGTTCTGGACGCTCTGCTTGTCGGCTAGCACGCTGCCTTGGGTCTGGCGCGACAGAGCCCGCTCGCACATCATGTCGATCGCCTTCTGGCAGACGCCCACCGTGCGCATGGCGTGATGGATGCGCCCGCCCCCCAGCCGCGTCTGAGCGATGGCGAAGGCCTGGCCCTCCCCGCCGAGCAGGCTCTCGGCCGGAACGCGCACCTCGTTGTAGTGAATGAGGGCGTGCATCCCCTCATGGCCGTCGCCGAAGTGCTCGCCCATGAGCCCGATGTTGCGGACGATGTCGACCCCCGGCGTGTCGGTGGGGACCAGGAACATCGACATCCCCTGGTACGCGCTCACGTCGGGATTGGTCACCGCCATCACGATGAGGAACGACGATGTCCTGGCATTGGACGAGAAGAACTTCCATCCCTCGATGACCCATTCGTCCCCGTCGCGCCGGGCAAGGGTCTCGAAGCGCGTGGGGTCCGACCCACCTTGGGGCTCGGTCATCGAGTACGACGAGAAGATCTCACCGTCGAGCAACGGGCGCAAGTAACGATCCTTCTGCTCGTCGGTGCCGTAGTGGGCGATGATCTCGGCGTTGCCCGTGTCGGGTGCCTGACACCCGAAGATGATGGGCGCCCACCGGCTCCGACCCAGGATCTCGTTCATGAGCGACAGCTTCACCTGGCCGTATCCCTCGCCGCCGAGCTCGGGACCGAGGTGGCACGCCCACAGCTTCTGGTCGCGCACCCGTTGCTTCAGGGGATCGACGATCTTGCGGAGCTTGTCGTCGAGAGGATGGAAGGTCCGGTCGCCCCACAACAGGTCGAGGGGCTCGACCTCCTCACGAACGAAGGCGTCGGTCCAATCCAGCTTGGCCTGGAACTCGGGATCGGTGGAGAACTCCCAACCCAACGACTCGCCTCAACCTTCGCCCGTGCCGTACTGGGCCTGGGGAATGGGACCAGCCGAGGCCGTCGGAGGGGCGGCCGCAGGAGCGGGGATGGTCGCACCGGGGTCGACCACACCTGTCGTCTCGGCCACCGCGGCGTTGGCAGAGGTCACCGACACCGGGCCGTGCTCGGCTTCGAACGCCTGCACCAGGCCGACGATCTCCGTCGCCCGGGCCTCGGCACCGGCATCGGCGCGCCCCATGCGCTGGGTGTAGGTGATGCCCCCCAACTCGAGCAGCAAGGCGTCGCCCTTGCGCTTGGCCTGGACCTCAGCGAGCTTGGCCTGTCCCGCCTGTCCCGCCTGCTGGGCCTTGTCGGCCAGCTGTGTCGCCTGTGCCTTCACCTTGTCCATGAGTCCCATGACCGTCCTCCTCCTCCGCGCCCTCGGCTTCTCCGGGCATGAGCTTCTGCGAGCACTCAGCCTCGCCGAGCACTCAGGCGCTCACCGGCTCGCACGTCACGACCCGGCGGTTGCGCCCGACTGTAGGCCACCCGCGGAGAGGGCACGAGAGCGCGCCGGGGGCTGGCGGCGACCTCGGCATCACATCTCCAGCAGAGCCCGCCGCCCGTGGGCCTCGAATTGGGCCTCGAGCGCGGCGCCGTCCTCGGGGGTCAGGCGGCGGTAGGGCGGGGCGTCGCCGCGCCGTGACGCGAAGGGTCGCCACCACACGGGGTCGGAGGTTTCGGAGGGGTCGGAGGTTTCGGAGGGGTCTGAGGTTTCGGAGGGGTCTGAGGTTGCGGAGGTCTTCCAGTGCTGGCGTCGGAGCGGCCGCTTGTCGACCTTGCCGGTGCCGGTGAGGGGGATGTGGTCAGTGACGCGCACGAAGCGGGGTGCCCATTTCGTCCCCAGGTCGGCCTGGTGCTCGAGGAAGTCGCCGAACGCGCCGGGGTCGAAGGCGGCGGGGTCGGCCATTTCGAGAACGGCCATGGCCTGGTCGCCGGTCCGGGGATCGGGAACGGGGATGACGACGGCGGTGACGACGCCGGGGAACCGGGCGAGGATCCGTTCGACGGGAGCGGCCGCGAAATTCTCGCCGTCGACGCGCAGCCAGTCCGCGGTGCGACCGGCGAAGTAGAAGAAGCCTTCCTCGTCGCGGTAACCGAGGTCGCCCGACCAGAACCACCCGTTTCGGGTGCGCTCGGCGTCGGCCTCCTCGTTGGCGTAGTAGCCCTCGAAGCGCGCCACGCCGTCGCGACTCACGATCTCCCCGATGGCGGCCGCCGCGTTGCGCAACATCCCTTCGGCGTCGAATACCGCCGGCGGGCACTCCTGTCCGGTGGAGGGGTCGACGATCACGACGTCGGTTCCCGGCGGCGGCTTGCCCATGGCCTGGCGAGGCGTACCCGGCACACGCGACATCGAGATGGCCCCTTCGCTCGACCCGTAGCCCTCGACGATGGGGCACGCGAAGCGGCGCTTGAACGTCGAGATGTCCTGGGGGGAGCCGTCCGTGCCGAAGCCGAAACGCAGGGTGTTGTCGGCGTCGTCGAGGGCGGGGGCCGTGGCGAGCACGTACGCCAGCGCCCGACCCACGTAGTTGAAGTAGGTGACGCCGTAGCGCCGGACATCGGGGAGGAACCCCGAGGCCGAGAAACGACGGCGCAGCACGAGGACGGCACCGGCGGCGATGCCCGGCACCACGCAGGTGTTGAGGGCGTTGCCGTGGAACATGGGCATGGCGCAGTACATGACGTCGTCGGGCCCGAATCCCGATCCCCTCGCCATCACGGTCGCCTGGCTCGCCATTCTTCCCTGGGTGACGCGCACCGCCTTGGGCGCGCCCGTCGACCCCGAGGTGAACAGGAGCAGGTACAGCGATTCCGGGCCGGGGAGACCGGAGGGACCAACGAGACCGGGCAGATCTGGGAGGTCTGGCGGGGTCGGGGCACCGGTCGCTGCCGGCACCTGGGCGGGCACGGCCGGGTACGACCGGTCGTCGGCCAACAGGACCCGAGCAGAGTCGACTCCGGTGTCGAGGCCGTCGAGGAGCGGCAACTGGGAAGCGTCGGTCACGATGAGCTGGCAATCGGTGTGACGGACGTCGCGTGCCAACTCGATCCCGCGGCGCGTGGGATTGATCCCCACCACCGTGGCGCCGGCGAGCGCGGCGCCGCCGAGGAGAAAGAGATACTCGGGCACGTTCTCGAGGAGGACGCCGACGTGGAACGGCCCTTCACGGCGCAGGGCGCGGAACATACGCGCCCGGGTGGCCGACTCGGCGACCACCTGGCGCCAGCTCCAGGACTCGTCCTCGAATCGCAGGCCCGTGTGGTCGTCCTCGGCGCGGGCGAGGAGCAGCTCCGCCACCGTCGTCATCGACCCGACGATAGTTTGATGAGCCCAATGGGGATCTCCCAACCACGCGACCTCGACGCGCTCCGCGAGGGGCTCACCCGGTGGGTGCAGAGCTGGCGGCCCGAGGCCCAAGACGTGCGTCTGGCCCCGCTGGTCCAACCGGCCACAGGCCTGTCGAGTGAGACGATCTTCGTGGAGCTCGACTGGACCCTCGGGTCAAGGCGCGCCGGCACCGCCGAGCACGCCTCGTGGGTCGTGCGGCTCCCGCCCAACGGCGACGGACTGTTCCCCTCCTATGACCTGACCATGCAGGGACGGCTGCAAGCCGTCCTCGCCGGGGCGGGAGTGCCGGCGGTGCAACCCCTTGCCGTCGAGGAGGACGACGGGTGGGTGGGCGCACCGTTCCTGGTCATGGCGCGAGAAGCGGGGCGGGTGGTACGGGCCGATGAGCCCTACCTCCGCCGGGGGTGGCTGGCCGAGGCGACGCCCGACGGTCAGACGCGGCTGCACGAGGAGGTCATCGGCGTGCTGGCGCAGATCCACCGCCTCGACTGGGAGTCCCTCGGCTGCGGCGACATCCTGGCGACGCGTACCGGTGGCGGGTCGGCCGGGACCACCGGGCCCTCTGGACCCGGGAACCTGGCCAGGGAGGTCGAATACTGGGCCCGGTACTTGGCGTGGGCGGGTGAGGGCAGCGCGCCGCCCGTCTTCAGCGACGGGCTGGAGTGGTGTCGCGCCCATGTTCCCCACCAGGAACCGCCGCCATCGCTGCTGTGGGGAGACGTACAGCTCGGCAACGTCCTCGTCGGCGACGACATGGGCGTGTCGGCCGTCCTCGACTTCGAGATGGCGTCGATCGGGCCGGCCGAGGTCGACTTGGCCTGGTTCGTCGTCCTGCACGACATGGCCGTGGGGCGTTGTGGCCGCGACCTACCAGGATTCCCCGGGCGCGACGCCACTGTCGCCGCCTACGAGACGCGACTGGGTCGGCCCGTGGCCGACCTGCGGTGGTACGAGGCCTTCGCGGCGCTGCGCAGCGGAGCGATCCTCGTGCGCGCCGCGCACCTGCTGGCGCGTCTGGGCATCGACGACAGCTGGCTCACCCACGAGAACCCCACCATCGATCTCCTGGCGGGCTTGATCGCCCCCTGAACACCACGGTGCTCCAAGAGTCACGGTGCTACCACTCGGGCCGAGCACCACGGTGCGGCCATCGGCACTGAGGGCCTACGGTGCGGCCAAAGGCACTGAGCGCCTACGGTGCGGACATGAGCACACAACCGCGGATCCAGGGGGCGTCGGCACTGCTCGACACCATGCCCTTCGCCCGAACGTGTGGGATCGAGCTCACCGAGGCCGGCCCCGATCGGGTCACGGGGCTCATGGCCTGGGCCCCCGAGCGGTGCACGGCCGATGAGGTCATGCACGGGGCGGCCATCATGGCGCTCGCCGACAGCCTGGGTGCGGCGTGCGCCTTTCTCAACCTCCCCGAAGGGGCGCGCACCTCGACCATCGAATCCAAGACCAACTTCTTCCGTGGCGTACGCAGCGGCGCCGCCCATGCCACCACGCTGCCGCTGCACGTCGGGCGTAGCGTCATCGTCGTGCAGACCGATGTCACCGATGACGAGGGTCGCCGGGTCGCCCAGATCACTCAGACCCAGATCGTGCTGCACTAGTCCCCGAGTCGGCGGCACGTTCCAGAAGCAGCTTCTGCTCGCGACTGTTGCGCGTGAGCGAGGCGGCGCGCTCGAACTCGTCTCGTGCTTCGTCGAAGCGGCCGAGCTTCTCGAGCAGATCCCCGCGCACACTGGGCAGGAGGTGGTACTCGCGCAGCGCCGGCTCCGAGCGCAGCGCATCGACAAGCTCGAGCCCCACCTCGGGTCCGAACGCCATGGAATGCGCCACCGCACGGTTGAGCTCCACAACGGGAGACCGCACCAGCTGGGCCAGGGCGTCGTAGAGCCCGGCGATGCGGACCCAGTCCGTCTCCGAAGCCGTGCCGCGCCCGAACGTGACAGGCCGCTATGGCGGCCTGGAGCGCGTACGGACCGAGCCCTCGGCCCAGCTTCTCGGCCCTCTCGAGCGCAGCCAAACCGTGCCTGATGAGCACGTGGTCCCAGCGAGCGCGGTCCTGGTCGAGAAGCAAGACGGGCTCTCCGGAGGGGCCGACGCGGGCACGAGCTCGAGACGCCTGGATCTCCATGAGGGCAACGAGGCCGTGGACCTCGGCCTCGTCCGGCAAGAGCTCGGCCAGGATCCGACCGAGGCGAAGAGCCTCCTCGCACAGCGCGGGGCGCATCCAGTCCTCTCCGGCCGTGGCCGAGTAACCCTCGTTGAACACGAGATAGAGCACCTCGAGGACCGACGCCACACGGGCGGCCCGGTCGGCCCCCTCCGGGACCTCGAAGGGCACCCCGGCGTCGGTGAGGCTCCGTTTGGCTCGCACGATCCGCTGGGCCACCGTGGGCTCCGAGACGAGGAAGGCACGAGCGATCTCGTCCGTGGTGAGGCCCCCCAAGAGGCGCAGGGTGAGAACCGCGCGCGCCTCGGTGGAGAGGACGGGGTGACACGCGATGAAGATGAGCCGTAGGAGGTCGTCCTCGATGCCGTCGTCGAACTCGTCGACATCGTCGAAGTCCGGGGCTGAGCGCTCCGACCGGGCTTCGGCCTGGCGACCGAGCTCCTCCTGCTTGGCCTCGAGCACGGTCCTGCGGCGCAACAGGTCCACGGCGCGGCGCTTGCCGACGGTCATGAGCCACGCGCCCGGATTGTCGGGGACGCCCGACTTCGGCCATTGCTCGAGCGCGGCGGCGAGGGCTTCGTGGGCGAGGTCCTCACCCGATCCCACGTCACCCACGTATCGCGTCAGAGCGGCGATGAGCCGCGCCGACTCGATTCTCCATACGGCATCGATTGCGCCACGGGCGTCATGGGCGTGGACGGCGTCATGGGCGTGGACGGCGTCATGGGCGTGGATGTCGTCGTTGGCGTCATTGGCATCGTGGGCGTGGATGGCGCCACGGCCGTCCTGACCCGGCATCGGAACATCAGACCACTTCCGAGGTCGGGCCAGGACCCCACCGGCACTGTCACCGGCCAGCGGCCTCGTGGAGCTCGGGAGGGAAGTCCTCGATCTCCTGCACCTGGCGGACCTCGATGACGGGACCGTCGGCACAGGGAGCGCGCTTTGCCCATTCGACGGCCTCCTCCTTCGACTTCACCTCGATCACCCAGTAACCCCCGATCACCTCCTTGGCTTCGGCAAAGGGCCCGTCGGTCACGGTGGCCTTCCCGCCGGGGAACGACACCCGCACCCCCGTCGTGCTCGAGTGGAGCCCGTCGAGGGCAAGGAGCACGCCGGCCTTGCTCAGCTCCTCGTTGTACTTCGACATGGCCGCCAAGGTCTCCGCCGTGGGCACCCAGTCCTCCTCGGAGATGTTGGGGATCATCAGCATCATGAATCGCATGGTGGGACTCCTCTCTTTCTCTGGCTCGTCTCGCACTGAGGCGTCGAACGAGGTGCCCCGAAATCGACACGTCCCGGCGATTTTTCTCGAAAACCCGGTCGTCCCTTCCGGGGTGTCGTTGGGCCAGCCGAGGAACGGTTTCGTTCCCAGGTAATGAGTGACCCTCATAGCGAGGTATGCTCAGTATCTCAGCCGGCCACGACGGCCGGCGAACCTGAAGGGAGCGGGGTGTCTCCGCGTACACGCACCACACAGGCCCGGCCCCGGCCGGACACCACGCTCGAGCTGGCCGAGCTGCTCACCCACTCCGCCCGCCGCCTGCGCCGGGGATCGATCGTCGCAGCTGGCCCCGCTGGGACTGACCTACGCCCAGGCCCGGGTGCTGCGGATCGTGGCCGCGGGGACGGACCCTCTGCGGATGGCCGACATCGCCGCCCAGCTCGATGTGGTCCCCCGATCGGTCACCACCATGGTCGACGGCCTCGAGGCGGCCGGGCTCGTCGTCCGCCGCGCCGATCCCGACGACCGCCGGTCGGTCCTCGTGGCCTGAGCGAGGACGGCCGCCTCCTGCTCGACCGCCTGGAAGCGGCCCGGCGCGACAGCGCCGAGGAGGTCTTCGGCGGCCTCGATGCCACCCAACGACACCAGCTCCTCGAGTCCTCGAGGTCCTGTGCGTGCGCGGTTCGTGTGTCAGCTGCTGCGGGCCCTCCGAGCACGGCGCGGGCCAAGGGCCGGGCGAGGCCCACACGCCGGGGGGAGGTGACCGATGAGCATGGGAATGGGGATGAGCGGCCACGGCGGGACGGGCTTCGGCCTCATGCGATCGTTGCGGCGGGACCACTCGGTGATGCAGCAGCAGCTTCCCAAGGGGATCGTGCGACGCATCGCCGGCTTCGCCCGCCCTACCGCCGCGCTCGTCGTCTTCCTGGTGCTCATCATCGTCGACGCCGTCATCGGCGCCGCCAACCCCCTCATCTACCGCGTCGATCATCGACACCGGGATCGGAAAGCACCGCCCGGCTGATCGTGGGGCTCGCCCTGGTGGTCGGCGGCGCTGGCGATCTTCGACGCCGGCCTGTCCCTATGGCAGCGCTGGGTGTCGGCCCGCATCGGCGAGGGGCTCATCTTCGACATGCGCGCCACGGTGTTCGCGCACATCCAGAAGATGCCCATCGCCTTCTTCACCCGCACCCAGACCGGCGCGCTCGTGTCGCGGCTGAACAACGACGTGCTCGGGGCCCAGCAGGCCTTCACCGACACCTTCTCCTCGGTGGTGAGCAACGTCATCGGGGTGGCCATCACCCTCGGAGCCATGTTCTACCTGTCGTGGCCGATCACCCTGGTGGCCCTGTCGTTGCTGCCCATCTTCCTCGTCCCGGCCCGCTTCGTGGGCGAGCGCCTGGCCGAGCATCACGCGTGAGTCCTACATGCTGAACGCCCAGATGACCAACACCATGACCGAGCGCTTCAACGTCGCCGGGGCGCTGCTGGTCAAGCTGTTCGGCCATCAGCGACGACGAGGTGGAGGGGTTCTCGACCAAGGCGGGACGGGTGCGCGACATCGGCGTCACCCAGGCCATGTACACACGGGTCTTCATGGCCGCGCTGCTGCTCACCGCCTCGCTGGCCACCGCCCTCGTCTACGGCTGGGGAGGGGTGCTCGCCGAGCACGGCGTGCTCGAGATCGGGACCGCTGGTCGCCCTGACCGCCTACCTGAACCGCCTCTACGGACCGCTCACGGCGCTGTCGAACGTGCAGGTCGACGTCATGACGGCGCTGGTGTCGTTCGACCGGGTCTTCGAGGTCCTCGACCTGCCGCCCATGATCGACGAGAAGCCCGACGCCGTCGCCATCCCCCGCGGGCCCGCCCCCATCGAGTTCGACCACGTCGACTTCAGCTACCCGAGCGCCGAGGAGGTGTCGCTGGCCTCGCTCGAGTCGGTGGCCGTGCTCGACCGCACCCCGTCGCAACCAGGTCCTCTTCGACGTGTCGTTCCGGGCCCAGCCCGGGCAGCTCGTGGCCCTGGTGGGCCCGTCGGGCGCGGGCAAGACGACCATCAGCCACCTCGTCCCCCGGCTCTACGACGTGCGCGGTCGGGGCCGTCCGGATCAACGGCATCGACGTCCGCGACGCCACGCTGCGAGTCCATCCGCGACGATCGTCGGCGTGGTCACCCAGGACGCCCACCTCTTCCACGAGACGATCCGGGCCAACCTGCTCTACGCCAAGCCCGACGCCACCGACGACGAGCTCGATCGAGGCCCTGCGCGCCGCCCAGATCCTGCCGCTGGTGGAGTCGCTGCCCGACGGGCTCGACACCCTGGTCGGCGATCGCGGCTACCGGCTGTCGGGGGGCGAGAAGCAGCGGATCGCCATCGCCCGGCTGCTGCTCAAGGCACCCGACATCGTCGTCCTCGACGAGGCCACCGCCCATCTCGACTCCGAATCCGAGCTGGCCGTGCAGCAGGCGCTCAAGACCGCGCTGGCCGGGCGCACCTCGCTCGTGATCGCCCACCGGCTCTCGACCGTCCGCGAGGCCGACATGATCCTGGTCGTCGACGACGGGCGGATCGTCGAGCAGGGCCGCCACGACGAGCTGCTGGCCGCCGGCGGGCTCTACGCCGAGCTCTACACGACCCAGTTCGAGCACCAGGCAAACCCCGACGCGAGCGGCCCCGAGGGCGCGGCCGGTGGGGACGGGCCGGTACTGACCGGCGCGCCCGTCAGCAGGGACCTGGGTCAGGAACCCGGAACCGGTACGGGCACCGGAGGCGGCGGCCCCGTGTAGCGGGCAGAGGGACGAATGAGCCGGTTGTGTGCCGCCTGTTCGAGTCATGTGCGCCGTCCACCCGATGGTGCGTCCCGCCGCGAAGGTCGGGGTGAACATCTCGCGGGGGATACCGCAGCTGTACATGACGACCCCGGCGTAGAACTCCACGTTGGTGAACAACCGGCGGCCGGGCTTCATCTCTGCCAGGACGTCGACCGCGGTGCGCTCGACCTGTGCGGCGAGGTCGACCAGTGGACCCCCGAGCGAGCGCGCCACGTCCCGGAGGAACACTGAGCGGGGATCGTCGGTCTTGTACACGCGGTGACCGAACCCCATGACCCGGTCGCCGCGCTCCACGGCGCCACGCAGCCACGCTCGGCCCGATCCGCACTGCCGATGTCGTCGAGCATGTCGAGCGCCCGACTGGGAGCCCCACCGTGCAGTGGTCCCGACAGCGCACCGATCGCCCCGCACACCGCGGCGGCGAGGTCGGCGCCGGTGGAGGTGATGACCCGGGCGGTGAAGGTCGACGCGTTGAACCCATGGTCGATGGTGAGGATCTGGTACTGCTCGACGGCGCGTGCGTGGCCCGGCGAGGGCTCGGAGCCGGTGACCATCCACAGGTAGTTCGCCGCGCTCGAGAGGTCGGGCCTGGGGTCCACCGGAGGGCGCCCGCGCCCAGGTTGTAGGCGGCGGCCATGATCGTCGGGCACCACCGCGCACAGCCGCAGCGTCTGGGCCCGCAGCTCGGCGCCGTCGATGTCGTGGGTCGGGCGCCAACCCAGCTCGGCGCCGAGGAGTGACACCGCGGTGCGCAGGACCTCGAACGGTGAGCCCTCGCTCCGCCACCTCCGGCAACATCGCCGCCAGCCCGGGCGGAATGTCGCGCAGCTCCGCCACCTCGGCGACGAACCGGCGCGCCTGGCCCGCGTCGGGGAGCTCTCCCTCGAGCAGCAGGTACCACACGTCCTCGAGCGAGCGCCGCGCCGCCAGGTCCACCGCCGAGTACTGGCGGTAATGGAAGAAGCCCTCCTCGCCCCGGACGTCGCCCAGGGCGGTCTCCGCCGCCACGACACCCTCGAGCCCGGCGGGGATCTCGGTCCCGTGTTCGTCCGCCGGACGCAGCCGCGCCACCCCCATGAGGTCGCGCAGCGACACCACGCCGACGAGCTCGTGATCGTCGACCACCGGCAGGTGCCGGTACTGATGGTGCGCCAGGCTGGTCCAGGCGGCGTCGACCTCTTCGTCGGGCCCGAGCACGTCGGGGTTGGCCGTCATCCACATCTCGACGGTCTCGGCGCTCGCCGTCGTCGCCGCGGCGGCGGCCCGCAGCAGGTCACGCTCGGTCAGGATGCCGGCGACCTTGCCGCGTTCGGTGACGATCACCGAGCCGATCCCGGCGTCGCGCATCGTGCGCGGCCGCGTCGGCCAGCGATGTGCCGGCCTCGCAGGTCACCGCGGGGGCCGACATGAGATCACGGACGACGGTCGGCATGGGCATGGCTCCGTTCCGGCTGGGTGCGGGCGGCCGGCGCCTTCGGCGGGCCACCTCCATCTTGCTCCCCGCAGGCGCCGTCTGTAAATGTTGATCAACTCAATGTCATATAGGAGTGGTCGAGCCCATGGCCCGGATGCTCGAGAGTGGTGAAGCCGCCCGGCGGCTGGGGGTCAAGCTGCCGACGCTGTACGCCTACGTCAGCCGGGGCCTGTTGGCGTCGCACCCCGCACCCGAGGGCCGCCGGAGCCTGTTCGCGGCCGAGGACGTCGAGGCGCTGGCCAAGCGCTCACGGGGCGGGCGCGCCACCGAGACCAGGCTGGCCACGGTGACGACCTCCACCACCCAACTGCGCGATGACGGACCCGTCTACCGGGGAATCCCGGCCACCGTCCTCGCCACCACCGTGCCCTACGAGGACGCCGCGGAGCTGCTGTGGCGGGGAGACCCGCCAGGTCGCGCGCAGGCTGGGAGCCATTTCGTCTGCAGCCCCCGGACCCGCTCGGCGCCTCGGACCGCCTGCGCTGGGCGGTGCTGATGGCGGGCGCCGGCGACCCTTTGCGCTCCGACCTGCGACCGGCATCGGTCGTCGCCGTGGCCCGCCGACTCGTGGCCACCATGGTCGCGGTCCTGCCCGGTCCGCGCCGCCGACGCACCGCCGCTCGAGCTCGGCGGGAACCGGTGGGAGCACACCGTGGCCGGCAGGCTCACGGTCCGGCTGGCGCCGCACCCGGACCCGGCCCTCGTGCGCGCCGTCAACGCGGCCCTGATCCTGCTCGCCGACCACGAGCTGGCCACCTCCACCGTGGCCGTACGGGTGGCCGCCTCGGCGCGCGCCGACTTTACGACGCCGCTGCTGGCCGGCCTCGGGGTAGTGGCCGGGCCGCTGCACGGGGGCGCCTCACAGCTCGCCTACGGCCTGGTGCGCGACGCCGAGCGGCTCGGCCCCGAGCGGGCCCTCGACGACACGCTGCGGTGGCAGCACCGGCTCCCCGGGTTCGGGCACAGCGTCTACCAGGGAGACGACCCTCGCTTCACCGTGCTCAAGGGCCTGGTGGACGAGATGTGCCTCGCCGGACCAGCACAGGATCCTGGACGCGCTGTTGGCGTTGGCCGCCGAACGGGCCATCCCGGGCCCCAACGTGGACCTGGGGCTGGCGGCGCTCACCCGGGCCGCGGGCATGGCCGAGGACGGCGGCCGCACCATCTTCACGATCGCCCGCGTGGCGGGGTGGACGGCGCACTACCTCGAGGAGCTCGAGGAGCGGCCCATCCGCTACCGGGCCCGGGCCGTCTACGCCACCCGCCCGTAGCAGCCGGGCCGCCAACGCCCGTAGCCGGGCCGTTCACGCCTCGCGTCTCCAGGCCGGGCGGCTACGCCGCTAGTCGTTGGTTCTCGGGCCGGGCGCGACGGCGCCCGCACTCCCGTGGTGGGTAGCCGGGCGCCGTACTTCGATTGTCAGCGCCTCGGAAAGCGTGGGGCGAGACCCCCGGACCGGCTTCAAACGCCGTGGTCTTCGCGACTGGACCCGGCGCCGAGGCTTCCGGGTCGATCGTCGCCTGTATTCCGGGGTCCAGTCTCGCCGGGGCGACCCGAGGTCGTCCCGTTGCCCAGCGCCCGAGAGGCGCTCTCCTAAGGCCCGACGGACCAGCCGCCTCACCCCCTTCGTGCCGACCATGAATTCCGCTCCCATCCTGCGTCGTTCGGTCCCCCGGCGGCTAGGGACCAAAGTCCCACCCGTCGGCCCGGCTTCGGCGGGGCCCGCACAGGAATCTGACAGCTTCGTTTCGTAGCCTCGGTCCCCGTGGGTCCGGCAGCGTCGAGAAATCTGGCAGGCACAGGAAATCGCCTCGCCGCCCCATCTGGGCTCGCCCGACGATGCATACTCGTGACGGGGGGTTCGGGCCTGTGAACGAAGAAAGCGACCGTTCGGAGTTCGCTCCGCCACATCACTTCCGCTTCTGGCGGTGGGTGGTCTTCGACCCTCCCATGCGCGACCCCAAGTGGCGCGGGATCCGTAAACGAGCGGTGTCGTGTCAGGAGTGCAGCTCCGACCTCGGCACTGTCGAGGACCCGGTCGACGGGTTCGTCATGGCGTGGCGCCACCGCAAGTCGATGCGTCGACGGACAGACTGACTCGTCGCTGTTCTGCCGGGTGGGCCATTCGCTACGCTCCCGCGCATAAACCCCCAAGACCTCGAGCCCCCGGGGGCGTTGAAGACCCCGCCACCCGAGACCTCTCGTCCGGTGCTGCGCGGGTGGTTGCATCTCGTTTCCTTCGTCGTCACCTTGGTGGCCGGCCCGTTACTCGTGGCCCATGCCCACACACTCGGCGCGCGCGCCGCCTTGACCGTCTACGTCGTGTCGCTGGCCGCACTCTTCGGCGTGAGTGCCGCCTTCCATCGCATCCGCTGGTCTCCGGTGGGACGCCGGCGCATGCGGCGCGCCGATCACGCCACCATCTTTCTGGCCATCGCCGGCACCTACACCGCCGTCGCGGGCCTCACCCTGCACGGGTGGGCTCAGATTCTTGCGCTGTGCCTCGTGTGGATCGGAGGCGCCATCGGAATCACCGTCAGGCAGGTATGGCTGGACGCACCCAAGTGGGCTATCGCCGTTCCATACGTGGTGGCGGGATGGTCCGCGCTGGCCATCATCCCGCAGCTCGTGCGCGGCCTCGGAGGTGCCGGGTTCGCCCTGATCCTCGCCGGGGGTGCCTGCTACACGATCGGGGCGATCTGCTATGCGATGAAGCGGCCGAATCCTGTGCCCGGCGTGTTCGGCTACCACGAGGTGTTCCACGCCCTCACCGTCGCCGGTGCCGCGCTGCATTTCGCCGCCATCGCCGGTTACGCCCTGCCCCGGTCCTGAACCGCTCTTGGAACGGCGCCTCGAACCGCGCCTGGAACGCGCCCCAAGCCGCCCTCGAAACGCGCCTCGAACCGCGCCCGAGAGCGAGGACCGTCCCGCGGGCCAGGTCAGGGCCCCGGCGAGAGTTCGTCCTCGGGTCCGGGCGGGGCGCGAGGGAGGTACGGCCACCGGGTCTGTGACGCCCGGTGCGGCCCGCGGCATCGATCATTAGACGGGCCCGCGGCGCATTCGGGCGCGACCACCCCGACGTCCATGTCGGAGATCGTGCGAGGCGCGGTATCGTCGCTGCCGGTCCGGGCGGTGGCGCACGGTGCGTCGGGCGCCGACCGGGTGGAGGGGGCAGACCTCGTGGACGCGACGGTGGCGTGGATGGTCGACAGGGCCCGGATCCGCGAGCTGACGGCGCGCTACAACCGCTGCTTCGACGACGGTGACCCCGACGGCTTCGCCGCCACCTTCATCGAGGACGGGGTCATGGAAGTCGCGGGCGGGCCGACGACGACCGGGCGTGCCGCGCTGGCCGAGATGGTCCGCCACACCCCCTATGGCATCGTCCACGTGACCGTGGACGCCGTGGTCGAGGTCGACGGGGACAGAGCCGTGCAGGACGTGACGCTGCTCGTGGTGGTCCGGCCCCCGGCCGACGTCCCTGCGGACAAGCGATACTCGCGACTGCAACGCTCCGGTCGCTACCACGACGAGCTGGTGCGGACGCCCGAGGGCTGGCGGTTCGTGCGCCGGACGGCGACACTTGACGGGGGACTGTGACCTGTGACCACCCTGCTCACCGACCATCTCCGCGCCATGGCGGCAGCCTTTCCCAACGAGGTCGGCTACCAGGTCATCGACGGCGGCCAGATGACCTTCGCCCAATGGGAGGCGGAGTCCAACCGCCTGAGCCGAGCCCTGGTGTCCATGGGCGTGGCCAAGGGCGACCGGGTCTCGATCTATCTGCGCGCCGAGGAGGCGCTGCGCTTCATGGTGGCGTACTCGGCTGTGCACAAGGCGGGCGCCGTCGCCGTGCCCACCAACACGCGGTTGACCGACGGAGAGCTCGAACGCCTCCTCGGTCACGCCGAGGTTCGGGCCGTCATGACCGACGCCGAGCTGTCGCCGCTGGCCCAGCGGTTGGCGGCCACGCTGGCGACTCTCGAGCACGTGATCGTCGCCCCGCACGCGGATGAGGCGGGCGTGGCCCCGTGGTCGTGGGCCGTCCCTGGCTCCTACGACTCCGCCACCTTCCAGGTCGAGGTGAACGGGGACGACCTCGCCGACATTCTCTACACCTCGGGCACGACGGGGCTCCCCAAAGGTGTCGCCATCCGCCACCGCAACGTCGCGCTCATCCCCGGGGCACCCAATCCGAGTTACTCGAAGCAGTGCTGGCTGCACGCCAGCCCGCTGTTCACGTTCGCCGGCATCGGCTTCATCTACAACCCCATGCAGCTCGGGCTCTTCGGCGTGTACCAACCGAAGTTCGACGCTGGGCGCTGGCTCGAGGCCGTCGACGAGCTCCGGCCCCAGTTCGTGTTCCTCGTTCCTTCCATGGCACAGCTCATCGTCTCGCATCCTCACTTCCCCGACGCAGAGCTCTCCTCCATCGTGATCTGTGCCATCGGCAGCGCCCCCCTGGCACCCGCCACGCTGCGCGCCTTGCAAGAGCGCATGCCCGAAGCCTCGGTCTCCAACAGCTACGGCATGACAGAGGCGGGCCCGGCCTTCTGCTCCATGCCCAAGGGGGAGTCGCTCAATCGGATCGGCTCGGTGGGCCAGCCCGTGCCCCCCCTCGAGGTGCGCATCGTCGACGAGGACGGCGCCGACCTCCCTTCGGGGGAGGTAGGAGAGGCGATCCTGCGCATGCCCGGCCGTGAGCGCGAGTACTACCGAAACGCCGAGGCCACCGCGGGCGTCTGGAGGGATGGCTGGCTCTACAGCGGGGATCTCGCCCGCCTCGACGAGGACGGTTACCTCTACATCGTCGGGAGGAAGAAGGACGTCATCATCCGGGGTGGGAACAACATCCACGCCATCGACGTCGAGGCCGTCCTGCTCGAGCATCCCCAGGTGGTGGAGGCTGCGGTGGTGGGGATCCCCCACGCGGTGCTGGGCGAGGACGTCGCCGCCGTCGTCGTGCTGTCGCCGGGTGCTGCGACCACGCCCGAGGAGCTCCGAGAACATTGCTCGGCGGCGCTCGCGGACTACAAGGTTCCCCGTCGCATCGAGATGGTGACGGAGCTGCCTCGCAATGCCACGGGCAAGGTCCTCAAGGCCCAGCTCCAGGACCAGCTGGCCGCATCACGCCAGGCCTAGCCGCCGCCCGCCGAGGTCTGCGGGTCCGAGGGCCGAGATCGCCCAGGACCGAGATCGCCCCAGGACCGAGATCGGCCGAGGACCGAGGACCGAGGACCGAGGACCGAAATTCTCAGGGCCGAGGGCCGAGGGCCGAGGGCCGGGGGCCAGCCGTTGAAGCACAGAAGGCTGGTCGACGGTCTCTCGGAGCTCCATCGGCATGTCGGAGCCCGAACTTGAGGGATTTTTTCGGCCGCCCGCAATTGACCTTTGACCTGCGACAACGCTTGGCAAACCGGGCGGGCGCGTGTTTCCAGGCCCTTCTCCGAGCTGCTGGGCGCCTGCCTGCCGCGGGACTGCAGCCGAGGCGGGGACCGGCATCACCGGCACCGACCACGGGCCCTTGGCCCAGTCCGGAAAAACCGTTCGTGAGCGGCCCCTTCCTTTGAGCACGGCGGGTTACAGGCCTCCCCCTGATCCGCCGAAATAAAGCGTGTGAGCAGGCCGGACGACGACACGCCCCCTCGAGGTGCCGGTTTGGGCTCACGGGTCATCGGTCGGCTGTCCGATCCCGCCAATCTCTCTGTTCCTCCGGTCATCGCCCTCCTGTGTCTGATCCGCTCGTGGAACCTCATCGCCGACATTCCGTACTGGGTCGTCGCCATCCTGGTGCTCTCTGCGCCGGTCGCCACCTCGGTCAGCGCCGCACTGTTGCCCGACAACCCCACGGGCTGGCGGCTCGACGTACGCGTAGCCGTGGAGATGGCCGCCATCGCCCTGGTGGTCTACGGCATCGGTTGGGGTCCCATTCTGGCCATCGGCTTCGTCTTTGGCGCCGTCGACGTCATGCGCAGCGCGGGGTCGGCGGCAGCCAGGCCCGCCATCATCTGGACACTTGTCTGCATGGCGGTGGGCCAGCTGGCCATCGCCGCCGGCGCGGCTCCCACGCTCATTCACCAACCCCTGGTCGACAGCTTGGGCGCACTGGACGCGTTGGGGGCCGTCTTCACCATCAAGGTATTGCAGTGGTTCGCCGGCGCGCGCGAAACCAGTGAAGGTCGTTTCGAGGCGCTCGTGCACGAGGCGAGCGACATCATCGTCGTCGCTGACGCCTCGGGTCGACTGACCTATGTGAGTCCTGCCTTCGATCGGATACTGGGCACCTCGGCCAGTCGATTCCGCACCCGGTCGGCGGCCGAGATGATGCATCCCGACGACCTGGCGAACATGCAGGCCAGGGCGGGCGAGATCCAACGGAGCGGGAGCCATGGGATGCGCGTCGAGGTGCGGCTGCAGCACGCCGACGGCACGTGGAGATGGTTCGAGGTCAAGGTGACCAATCACCTCGAGAACCCCAAGGTGCGCGGCATCGTCGGCAACCTCCACGACATCACCGATCGCAAGCAGGCCGAAGAGGCCCTCCGAGAAGCGCACGAGCGGTTCCGCTCCGCGTTCGAGAACGCCCCCATCGGGATGGCGATGACCGACCTCGATGGGTGCATCACCAGAGCCAATCCCGCCTTGGGTCGGATCCTCGGACGCGACGCCGCCGATCTGTGTGGCACGACGTTCACGGATCTCACTCATCCCGACGACCAAGAGCTCAGCACCTCTGAAATGCATCGCGTCGTCGAGAGCGACCTAGATCAGTACCGGCTCGAGAAGCGCTACCTCCACGCCGACGGTCACGACGTGTGGGTCGCCATCAACGTTTCGTGCGTACGCGACGACGATGACGAGCCGCTCTATCTCATCGGTCAGATCGAGGACGTCACCGAGAGTCGGGCGCTGCGCGAGCGCCTCGCCTTTGCCGCCATCCACGACTCGCTCACCACCTTGCCCAACCGCGAGCTCTTCATGGATCGTCTCGAGGTTGCTCTGCGTCGGGCCGCAAGGGGCCGGCACAACGTGGCCGTGATCTTCCTCGACCTGGATCGCTTCAAGCTCGTCAACGACAGTCTGGGCCACGAAGTCGGCGATCAGGTCCTGCGCGCCGTGGCCGACCGGTTGAGCAGCGTCATGCGGGCGAGCGACACCTTGGCCCGCTTCGGTGGCGATGAATTCACCGTTCTGTGCGACGACATCACCGGCGAGGTTGATGTCCTCGAGGTGGCGCAGAGACTGGTGGCGGCGATGATCCAACCCCTGGTGCTGCAGAGCGGCGAGGTGTTCGTCGTCGCTGAGCGTGGGTATCGCACTGTCGAGCGACAACCTCGAGTCGGGGCCGGTCTTGCTGCGCAACGCTGATGTCGCCATGTACCGGGCCAAAGGGCGGGGGCCGTCGCGAATCGAGATCTACAGAGAGGACGAAGAGCAGAACGTCCTCAGCCGGCTCCGTACCTCCAACGAACTCCACCGAGCTCTCGAGCGCGGGGAGCTGGTCCTCTTTTACCAGCCCGTGGTCGATCTCCACACCGAGACCCTGGTGGGCACGGAGGCACTGGTGCGGTGGCAACACCCCACTCGCGGATTGCTCTTGCCTGCCGAGTTCATCCCGCTAGCCGAGGACTGCGGGCTGATCGTCCCGCTGGGGGCCTGGGTCCTGAACGAAGCCTGCCGCCAGATAGCGGTGTGGAGCTCGTTGCGGGCGAAAACGGACCAAGACGACGCACGACTGAACATCTCGGTGAACGTCTCTGCCCTGCAGCTGGCCGACCCGGGCTTCCCCGGTCAGGTTGCCGCTGCTCTCGAGGCGTCGCGGATCGATCCCGACCGGCTCTGGCTGGAGATCACCGAGAGCACCCTTATGCGCGACGCCGATGAGGCCGTCTTGGTTCTCGGTGCACTGCGCGAGCTCGGCGTCCATTTCGAGATCGACGATTTCGGGACCGGGTATTCCTCGCTCAGTTACCTGAAGCGCTTTCCCGTCGAGACGTTGAAGATCGATCGCAGCTTCGTCGAAGAGCTGGTACAGCGATCCGAGAACGCCGCCATCGTCAGGGCGATCATCGGCCTCGGTGGCTCCTTAGGGCTGTCGGTCATCGCCGAGGGCGTCGAGCGGCCCGACCAGGCGGCGACGTTGCAGTCCCTCGGGTGCCACCTGGCCCAGGGGTTCCTGTTCGGCCAACCACTCCCGGCTTCCTCACTGGGCGCATTCCCCACCGATGATCTCGGCTCGTGGAGGAAGCTGATCAAATCAGCGGCATCGTGACCTGAGCGCACGCACGCCAGGAGCCGGTCGGGCTCATCGTGCCCTGAGCGCACGCCACGAGTCGGTCGGGGTCGATCAGCGGCTCGTCGGTCCCAGCACCAGGTCCGCCAGGCGCTGGCGCTGGAACCCCTGTGCCCCGAAGAGCAAGTCGTCCTGTTTGGCCCGGCGATACAGCAGGTGACAGTCGACGTCCCAGGTGAAGCCCACGCCCCCGTGCACCTGGATGCACTCGGCTGTCACCGCGTCGGCCGCCTCGGCCACGTATCCCTTGCACATGGCCGCGGCGCGCTCACGCTCGGGATCGTCCGCGTCCGAAGCCCACGCCGCGTAGTGCGTCCCTACCCGGGCCAGCTCGAGATGGTGCAGCATGTCCGCCGCCTTGTGCTTGATGACCTGGAAGGTGGCGATGGGCCGGTCGAACTGCACCCGCACCTTGGCGTACTCCACGGCCAGCTCCAGCGCCCGTTCGGCCGTGCCCACCAGCTCCGCGCACAGCGCCACGTTGACGTCGTCGAGGACCCGGCGCCAGATCGCCTCGTGGTCCCCGGGTGGGCCCACCCGACGGGCGCGCCGTCCGTCCAGCACGACACGAGAGAGCTTGCGGGTGACATCCAGGGCGGGAACGGGCTCTCCGGCCGGCGCGTCGAGGAAGAATGTCGCCAAGTCCTCGCCGTCGTGGGCCACCACCAACGCGAAATCGGCGTGCGCCCCGTCGAGCACCAGCGGTTTGGTTCCTTCGAGCACCCAGTCCGCACCGTCGCGAACGGCGCGCGCCCGCACGGTGCGCAAGGGGTCGCCGTGGCCGGGCTCCTCCACCGCCACCGTCCCCCGACGACGGCCCGCGGCCAGGTCCTCGAGCACCTCGTCGACACCGAGACCGATCGCGGCGAGGGTGGCCGCCACCGCCGAGGAGACCACCGGCCCGGGGAACGGCAGCTTGCCCATTTCCTCCTGGAGCACCACGACGTCCACGAGTCCCAGACCCATCCCCCCTGCCGACTCCGGTACCAGCACCCCCAGCCATCCGAGGTCCGCCATCGTGGCCCACAGCTCCGGCGTCACGCCCACGGGGTCCTCGATCATGGCGCGCACGTACACCGGGGGCGCCTCGGCTGACAGCGCGCCGCGGACGGCGGCGCGAAAGTCCTCCTGCTCGGAGGAGAAGGTGAAGTCCATGGGTCTTCGACAGCCTGCAGGCGGGCCGGCTCTACGCCAGGCGCTCGATGACCGTGGCGTTGGCCTGGCCGCCGCCCTCGCACATCGTCTGGAAGCCGTAGCGGCCCCCGGTCGCCCGTAGCTGGTTGAGCAGCGTGGTCATGAGGCGCACCCCGCTGGCCCCGAGCGGGTGGCCGATGGCGATGGCACCCCCTCGGGGGTTGAGGCGGTCGGGGTCGGGCGAGAAGGCACGCGCCCACATGAGGGCGATGGCCGCGAAGGCCTCGTTGCACTCGATGGCGTCGAAGTCGTCGATCGACATCCCCGTGCGCTCGAGCAGCTTGCGCGTGACGGGGACAGGGGCCGACAGCACGATCGCCGCGTCCTCCGCTGCCACCGCGAAGGCGTGGAACCGGGCCAAGACGGGGAGCCCCAGGCGCTCGGCCACGGAGCGCTCGGCGATGAGCATGGCCGCCGCGCCGTCGGTCATCTGCGAGGAGTTGCCGGCGGTGATATCGGGTGCGGTGTCGGGTTCGAAAGACTGCGCCGGGGGCAGCGCGGCCAGACGTTCCAGGGTGGTGTCCCTGCGGATGCCCTCGTCGGTACCGAGCACTTCGCCGGTGAGGGTGCCCTCGTCGTCACGGATGGGGACGGGGATGGCTTCCTTGGCGAAGTGTCCCGAGTCGGTGGCCGCTGCCGCCCGGCGGTGGCTCTCGAGCGCGTACTCGTCCATGTCCTGGCGGCGTGATCTTCCACTGGTCGGCCAGGACCTGGGCCACCCGGAACTGCATCCACAGCCGGCCGTCGATGACTGTCGAGGAACGACTTGGGGAACGGCCCCGTCCCGCCCCGGGCGTTGGAGGCGAGCGGCACCCGGCTCATCGACTCCACCCCGCAGGCGATGGCGAGGTCGTAGTGACCGGCCACCACGCCCGGCGGCGGCGAAGTGCACGGCCTGCTGGGACGACCCGCACTGCCGGTCGACGGTGGTGGCCGGGACCGACTGGGGCAGGCCCGCCGCCACCCAGGCGTTGCGGGCCACGTTGGTGGACTGCTCGCCCACCTGGGTCACGCATCCGCCGATGACGTCGTCGACACGCTCGGGATCGACCTGGCTGTGGTTCACCAGGTGCGTGATGGCGTGGGCCAGCAGGTCGACGGGATGCCAATTGGCAAGCGCACCGCCGCGCTTGCCGAAGGCGGTCCGGCACGTGTCGACGATGACGGCTTCGCGGGGCGCGGCCACGGTCAGCCCCGGTCCGCGGCGCAGGCCCGGGCTCGTCGAGCCAGCGGTTGAGCGCCACCGTGCGCTGGTTGCGGACCGAGAAGGTGTGCACGATGCCGCGCCGGATCCGGCGCTGCTGGTCGGCGGTGACGGCCACCTGGCGCAGCAGATAGTCGGCCTGCTCGCCGTGGTCCTCCTCGGCGTAGGCGTGGACCCGGAAGTTCTCCACCTCGATCCCGTAGTGGTCGCGCATGCCCTCGTACATCTTCTGGGCGTAGCCCGTGGACGCCGCGAAGCGCTCGCCGGCCCAACCGAAGGCGGCCAGTCCCTCCTCGTAGGAGCGACGCATGTAGTAGAGCGTCGTGAAGACGGTGCCGATCGTCTCGGGCATGGGCACGTAGGTGTCGAGCTCCTCGTCGGTGATGCCCGAGCTGGTGCGCCCACTCGATCTTCATGTCGACGTGGTTGGCGTCGCCCGGTGTACCCGGTCTCGTCGGCCAGGTTCTGCAGCCAGTGGCGCGAAGTGCTCGCTGGCGGCCAGCGATACGGCGTCGGTGTCGGGGGCGTTGGCCACCAGTGACCCGAATTCCGACGTGTACCAGCGGCCCAGGAAGTAGTACTCCTTGGCGAAACGGCGCAGGTACTCCTCCGACAGGCTTCCGTCGGCCACCGCCTCCCACACCATGTTCTTGGCCGTGGCAGATCTCGGTCTGGAGCGTCTCGAGCTCGTCCATGAAGTCGTCCACCGGCTTGGCCTGGGCCACCGGCCCGCTGCGGCGGATGTCCTTGAACTCCCGGCTCTCGCTCATGGACCGCACCTCGTAGCTCCGACGTGCGCCGCCCACCCGGGGTCGGCCGCCTCAGGATGGGCAGGCGCCCGGGAATGCCGGCGTCACAGTGTAGTAAGTTCACTGACGATGGTGTCAGGTCCGGCGCCCGCCCGCCACAGCCGCTCGCGGGCTCGGTCGAGGACGGCTCGCCCGTGAGCGCGATCGACCTCGCCGAGGACGAGGACCGGGCCGCCCTGCGCAAGCTGGCCCGCGACGTGGCCGAGCGCGACATCGCCCCCCACGCCGCGGGCTGGGACGAGACCGAGGAGTTCGCCGAGGCCTCCCTCGACGCCCTGCGGCGGGCCGAGCTGTTCACCGTCACCGTGGCCGAGGAGTACGGCGGGATGGGGATGGGCGACGTCGAGGCCGCCATCGTCCTCGAGGAGATCGCCCGGGTCGACGTCTCGAGCGCCATCCTGTGCCAGCTCGTGTTCAACGGGCCGCCCCGGGCCATCGAGCACCTGGGCAACGAGGCCATGCGCCGGACCGCTGGCTGCCCCAGGCCGCCGCCGGTGAGCTCTTCTGCATCGGCATCACCGAGCCCGACGCCGGCTCGGCCGCCACCACCATGCGGGCCCACCTCGACTCCCGACGGCGACGGATGGCGGCTCGACGCCTACAAGAACTACGTCACCGGCGGCCACCGGGCCGTGGCCTGCCTGGTGTGGTGCCGGTTCCCGGGCAGCGAGGCCGGAACGGGCAAGGGCATCGGCGCCGTCCTGGTCGACCTGGCCGCGCGACGGGCGTGAGCGTGGCCGGCACCCACCGCAAGATGGGCCTGCGGGGCTGCACCGAGGCCGAGCTCGCCTTCGACGGCGTGCGCGTCGAGCCCGACGACGTCCTCGTCCCCGGCGACCCCGCCGACAACAGCGGGCTCAAGACCCTGCTCGCCCACATCAACCACGAGCGCTGCGGCAACGCGGCCATGTGCCTGGGCGCCGCCCAGGGGGCGCTCGAGTACGCCATGGCGTACATGCGCGAGCGCAAGGTGGGCACCAAGCCGCTGTCCGAGCTCCAGGGCCTGCAGTGGAAGATCGCCGACATGGCCACCGAGCTCGAGGGGGCCCGGCTCCTGCTGCAGCGGGCGCTGGTCCTGGCCGGACCGGCACGGCACGCCTCCGCCGCTCGAGTCCGCCATGGCCAAGATCGCCTGCAACCTCGCCGCCAAGCAGGTGTGCGACGAGGCCATCCAGCTCCTCGGCGGCTACGGCTACAGCCGCGAGTACCCGGTCGAGCGCGCCTACCGCGACATCCGGGGCCTGTGCATCGGGGCGGGCACGGTGGAGATCCAGCGCAACTTCGTCGGTACCTCGCTGCTGGGCGGGCGCGTCCCGCAAGGTCCGTGGTGGAAAGCACAGGGCCGATGAGCACAGGGCCGATGAGCACAGGGCCGATGAGCACAGTCCCGATGAGGCCCGTCGCCATACTCGGCGTGGGCGCGGCGGCGCCGTCGTTGCGCCTGGCCGCGGCCGACGTGGCCGCGGCGTGGGGATCGGGCGGTGGCCGGGGCACGGTGGCGGTGTGCGACGCCGACGAGGACACCCTCACCCTGGCGTGGCAGGCAGCCGAGCGGCGCCCTCGACGCCGCCGGGATAGCCGCCGGGGCGGTGTCGGGGCTGTGGTGGGGCACGGCCCGGCCACCCTTCGCGGAAGGGCCCAGCCACGCCTTCTTGGCCACCGACGTTGGGGCTCGACCGTGGAGTGGCGGGAGGGCTGGCCAGCGGCTCGCCCCATGCGGGGATGGAAGCGCTCCTCGGTGCCTGGGACGCGCTCGCCGCCGGGCACGCCCGCATCGCCCTGGTAGTGGCGTCAGACGCGTTGTTGCCCGGGCTCGGGACCGCCGGGGAGACGGCCACCGGCGCGGGCGCGGCCGCCATAGTTCTGGGCGCCATTGTCGATGCTCCCGACACGTCGTCGACGAACGGCTCGTCTCCCGCCGCCCGCCTGGTCTCCCGGGCGACCCGGGCCATGCCCGCCGTGGACCGCTACCGCGGCGACGGCGATCGAGCCACCGGGGACGTCTACGACGCACGCTTGTTCCGCGAAGAGGTCTTCGTCCCCCTGCTCACCGAGACCGGACGCGCGGTAGCCGAGGGCGCCGCTGAGCCCCTCGCCGCCTGGGCCATCGCCGACCCCGACGGGAAGCTCGCCGCCGCGGTGGCCAAGCGCCTCGGCGCGCCGCTGGCGTCAGGCGCCGTGTACGGGGCGCTCGGCGACACCGGCGCCGCCTCCGCCCTCCTGGGGCTGATCCACGCTTGTGCCGACAACGGATCCAGTGGCACGACCGGGGTCGGAGCCGGGACCGCGACCGCGACCGCGACCGGTGCCGGGGCCGGGACGGGGGCCGGGGCCCGTGCCGGGGGCACTCGCCTGCTCGGCACCATCGGCTACGGCGGTGGCCGTGCCACTGCCGTGGTCGTCGAATCCCTGGGGCCGGTGCCCGGGGCCGTGGGTGTCGAGCGGCTGGGTGTGGGGCGCCGGGTCAGCTACGCCGAGGCGCTGCGGGCCCGGGGGCAGCTCGAGCCCATGGACGATCCCATCCCCATGGGGCTCCCGCCGGGGGGTGCCGCCTTCGTCCGGGGCAACCCCGAGATGTTGGGACTCTTCGGAGCGCGCTGCGAAGAGTGCGGGACGATCTCGACCCCACCCTCGATCCACCCCACCTGCATCGGGTGCGGGGGGGCGCAGCTCGAGATCGTGGCGCTGGCGCGCCGGGGACGCGTGCACACCTTCGTCGTGAACCAGACCATGCCCCCGCCCTTCCAGGCGCCCTTGCCGCTCGTGATCATCGACCTCGACGACGGCGCCCGCCTCATGGTGCAGGGGTCGCCGGCGGACGCGGCCGATCTCGACGTCGGCGACATGGTCACGTTGTCGTTACGTCGCTACGCGCTCGAGCGGGGCATTCCGGTCTATGGGTTCAAGGCGTTCCGGGTTGCCGGGGCCGAGGCCACGGTAGGTTCGGGACAGGACCGCGTCACTCAGGAGGGTGGCACATGAGCTGGAACAAGGTCGCCGTCGTCGGGGCAGGCCTCATCAAGATGGGTGAGCTGTTCGAACAGAGCTACGAGAAGATGGCCGCCGGCGCCTTCTCCGCTGCGTTGGCGAGTGTCGACAAGGGTCTCGACAAGACGGCCGTCGACGCCATCATCGTCGCCACCCAGCGAGGCACCCTGTGGGGCCAGGAGGGCATCGGGGGCAACACCGTGCCGAGTGCCATCGGCCTGTCCGGAGTGGCCTGCACCCGGGTGGAGAACGCCTGTCCGTCGGGGTCCGACGCTTTCCGCATCGGCGCCATGGTGGTGGCGAGCGGCGTGCACGACGTCGTGCTCGTCATCGGCGTGGAGAAGATGCGCGACAAGTCCACCCAAGAGGGGCTGCTCGCCCGGGCCGCGGCGGGCCATCCGCTCTACAACCGCGGCGAGACCGCACCCGTGCTGTTCGCACCGTTCGCCACCCGCCACATGCACGAGTTCGGGACCACACCCGAGATGCTGGCATCGGTGGCCGTGAAGAACCATCACAACGGGTGTCTCGACCCCTACGCGCACTTCCAGAGCGAGGTGACCGTCGAGCAGGTGCTGGCCTCCCCCATGGTGTGTAGCCCGCTGCGGCTGCTCGACTGCTGCCCCCAGACCGACGGTGCGGCTGCGATCATCCTCACCAGCCCCGAGCGGGCGCACGAGTTCACCGACAAGCCCGTCTATGTGGCGGGATTCGGCGTGGCTACCGACCATCCCTACCTCCACGAGAAGTCGACCTTCGTGGGGCTACCCGCCACCACCCTGGCTTCGGGCCGCGCCTACGAGATGGCGGGCGTCGGGCCTCGCGACCTCGACATGGCCGAAGTGCACGACTGCTTCACGATCACCGAGATCCTCGACATCGAGGACCTGGGCTTCGTGGAGAAAGGGAAGGGCGGTCCGGCATCGCTCGAGGGAGTGACCGCGCTCGACGGCCGCATTCCCGTGAACCCTTCGGGCGGGCTCCTCGCCAAGGGGCATCCCATCGGCGCCACCGGTATCGCTCAGCTCACCGAGTGCTGGTGGCAGCTGCGCGAGGAGGCCGGTGAGCGCCAGGTGGCGATCCGTCAAGGGTTCGCCCTCCAGCACAACGTCGGCGGCCGGGGCTCGGGGGTCTCGGTCGTGAACATCCTCACCCGCAACGCCTGATCCCCTCCCGCCCAGGGACCCTTGGGCGGTTCCTCGTCCCCTCGGCCCGTCGTCCCCTCGGCCCGTCGTCCCCTCGGCCCGTCGTCACCTCGGCCCGTCGTCACCTCGGCCCGTCGTCACCTCGTGTCACTTCCGTCACATCCTTCGCTTCCACCTCATGTACTCCCAACGAGACTGATACACCCCCATGCCAGAGTGGCTCCGTGCTCGCCAACCTGGAGTCCGCCCGTCGCAACGTGAGCCGCCATCTGGCCGGCGCCGACCCCGACCGCGTCACGAGCGCCCAGGCGGCCGAGCTCGTGGAGCTGTTCGCCGAGATCGAACGCCTGGGAGCGGCGGGCAAGGTCCTCTACGCCGGGCGCGCCGCGCAGTCCACGGTGTGGCGCGACGAGGGGCACCGCTCGGCGGCGTCGTGGATGGCGCAGAAGACCGGGAACGGACTCGGAGAGGCCATCGCCACTCTCGAGACAGCCGAGGCGCTCGTCTCGCTGCCCGAGACCTCCGACGCCCTGCGCCGCGGCGAGCTGTCGGGGTCGCAGGTGAAGGTCATCGCCGGGGCGGCGCGCACCGACCCCCGCACCGAGACCGAGTTGTTGCGCACGGCCGCCACCCACAGCCTCAAGGGACTCAAGGAACGCGCCGCCCAGGTCCGGGCCGCGGCCGGTTCCGCGGCGGAGGAGGTCGCCCGCTACAACGCCGTGCGCGGGGCACGGTACGTACGACACTGGGCCGATCCCGACGGCGCCTTCCGCCTCGATGCCAAGCTCACCCCCGACGCTGGGGCCACGCTCCTGTCCGCGTTGCAGCCCGAAGCCGAAGCCCGGTTCCACGAGGCCCGCAAGAACCAGGAGCACGAGCCTCCCGCCGCCTACCTGGCCGACGCGCTGGTGGCGCTGGTGAGCGGCGAAGAAGCGGTTGCCGTCACCGATGATCCCGCTCGTTCGGGCGGATCGTCGCGGGCCGTCGTATCGATACGCGTCGACGCCGCCGCGCTGCGCCGGGGGTATGCCGAGGGCGGCGAGACCTGCCACATCCCGGGCGTGGGCCCGGTCCCTGTGGCGACGGCCACCAAGGTGCTCTCCGATGCCCATGTGAAGCTCTTCGTGGTCGACGGGGCGGACATCCTCTCGGTCTGCCATGTGGGGCGCACCGTCCCGGCGCACGTCCAGAGCGCGCTCGAAGAGCGCGATCCGACGTGTGTGGTCCCGGGATGCGACACCGCCAAGGGGCTCGAGAACCACCATTGGGACGTGCCCTACGCCGAGTGCGGGACGAGCACTCTCGACAACCTGGCGAGGGTGTGCTCGTGGCACCACGACGTCATCACCTACGACGGGTACGTGCTCAGTGGCGGTCCCGGGTCCTGGGAGATGCGGGCCCCACCCGGCGGCTGCAGCTTCGAGACCGGACCACCGCTTCACGACACGGGCTGAAATCGGCCGTTTCCATTTTCGTCGTCTCCCGAACATCCTTTCCTACATCTCGCGCCTCCCTACATCTCGCGATCTGAGTCCTCTCCGGGATGCAAGACTCTTCCCGGTCCTTGCACGCCCCCGCCCTGGAACAACAGGAGGATGTCCATGCCGCTCGAGGGGAACTACGTACCCAGCGCGTGGCCGCCTATAGCGGATCAGGTTGCTCTGTACGAGGCCACGGACGGCAAAGAGGGCGACACCCTCGAAGGGAAGCCGGTCATCATCCTCACGACCCGGGGTCGCAAGAGCGGGGACGTGCGCAAGACGCCGCTCATGCGGGTGGAGCACAACGGCGCCTACGTCGTGGTGGCATCGATGGGCGGAGCCCCGAAACATCCGGTGTGGTATCTCAACCTGCTGGCCGATCCCCACGTCACACTGCAAGACGGCGCGACGGTCACCGACCTCCGAGCCCGCACAGTCACACCGGAGGAGCGTGCGGTGTGGTGGCCCCGCGCCACTGCGGCGTGGCCCCCCTACACCGAGTACCAAAAGAACACCGAACGCGAGATCCCGGTGGTGATCCTCGAACCCCTCTGACGCCGGGGTGTTCAGTCCTTCTTGCCGAGAAGGGGGTGGGCGGGCATTCCCACGGGCTGGAGGTGCTGGCCGAGAACCTCGTGGAAGTGCTCGGCCACCTGGCCCGGCGTCCACCCACCGTCTCGCCACATGGCCGCCACCTGTCGGGGCGTCTGGAAGATGGTGTACGCGTACCCGGTGCGCCCGAGCACCTGGCCGTTCACATAGCTCGCCTGCTCCGACGCCAGGAACGCCACCAGCGGGGCGTTGAGGGCGGGATCCTGGTCGGGTGGGGCGTCGGCGCCGCCGAACAGGTTCTCCGTCATGCGGGTGAGCCCGGCCGGTGCCACCGCGTTGACGGTGATCCCGTACTTGCCGAGCTCGAGCGCCCACACGAAGGTCATGCCCATGATGGCGGCCTTGGCGGCGCCGTAGTTGCTCTGCCCGAAGTTGCCGCGCAGGCCGGCCGACGACGTGATGTTCACGATCCGGCCGTACCCGGCGTCGCGCATGTGGACCGCGGCGTGGCGCGTGCAGTTGAACGTGCCCTTCTGGTGTACTGCGACCACGGCGTCGTAGTCCTCCGACGTCATCTTCACCAACGTGCGGTCGCGCACGATGCCGGCGTTGTTCACCAGGATGTCGATCGACCCGAACGTGTCGATCGCCTGGGCGACGATGCGCCCGGCCCCGTCGAAGTCGGCCACCGACTCCCCGTTGGGAACGGCCTTCCCGCCGGCGTCCTCGATGAGCCGGCACGTGTCGGCCGCCGGTCCCTGCGCGGTACCGGCGCCGTCGAGGCTGGTCCCGAGGTCGTTGACCACCACCCGGGCGCCCTCCGCCGCCAGACACAGCGCAATCTCGCGGCCGATACCTCCGCCGGCCCCGGTGACGACGGCCACCCTGTCGTCGAGCAGTCCCATGGGTGAGTCCTCGCTCCCGATCAGTTCGTACTGGGGAAGTTCGGCCCCACCACCCAGAGGTCGGGGGAGGCTTGGTGCTGTCGCTCGGCTCGCCCTGTGCCGGGGCACCAGGCCAGCCTGGAGATGCCGGGGCCGGATCGGCTCGCGGCGACGCGTCAGAACCACCTGGAGGAGCCGGGCTCGGAACGCTCTGTGGCACCGCACTCGCTACGACGTTGGGCAATGAGCCGGGTGCGGAGCGCGGTGCGGGGAACGCGCCGTTGGGAGGGACCGCGGCGACGCCGTTGGGCGAGGGCCCGCCCATCATCCGAGCCTCGAGTGTCGGGACGCGCATCGCGGGCCGGCCCCTCCCACACCACGGCGCCCTTGACGAGAAGTACGGCCCGGTCGGCGATGGCCAGGACCCGGTCCACCTGTTGCTCCACCATCAGCAGTGCACATCCCTCCTTGTGGATGGCGCTGAGGCCGTCGTAGACCTGGTCGATGATGACCGGCGCCAGCCCGAGGGAGAGCTCGTCCACGATGAGCAGCTTGGGTGGAACGGCGAGCACCTTGGCGAGCGACAGGATCCGCTGCTGGCCACCCGACAGCGTCCCCCCCAGCTGCTTGCGGCGCTCGGCCAGGACGGGGAACGCCTCGTACGCACGCGCCAAGGCCTCGGCCGTGCCTTTGCGGCCGACCCTGTGGCTGAACGACACCGTCAGGTTCTCCTCGACACTGAGCGTGGAGAAGATGGCGCGGCCCTCGGGCACGTGCATCACGCCCAACCGGGCGATGCGGTGGGCGGAGAACTTCGTCACGTCCTCACCGGCAACGCGGATCGTGCCCCCGCTGGCGGGCACCAGTCCGGACACCACCCGAGCCAGTGTCGATTTCCCTGCCCCGTTGGAGCCGACCAGCGCGATGATCCCGTTGTCGGGGACGACGAGCGACACGCCGAACAAGGCGCGGTAGGTGCTGTAGGAGGCCGACACGTTGTCGAGCTCGAGCAGCGGCGCGTTCGTACCGGGTGCGTTCGTACCGGGGGCGCTCGTGGCGAGAGCGCTCGTGGCGAGAGCGCTCGTGGCGAGAGCGCTCGTGCCGGGGTCCCTCGTGCCGGGGTCACTCCTGCTGCGGCCCCTCATGCGGTTCGTCCCAGGTAGGCCCGGCGCACCTCGGGATTGGCCACGACGGTCTCGAAGGTCCCCTCGGCGATGATCTCACCGACGTCCAGCACCACGACCCGGTCCACCGCGGCCCGGACCATCTCCATGTCGTGCTCCACCAGCAGCACCGTCATGCCCTGATTGCGCTGCACTTCGCGCAGCACCGTCGCCAGGGCGGCGGTCTCGGTGATGTCGAGGCCCGACGAAGGCTCGTCCGCCATGAGCAGGCGGGGCTCACCGCACAGGGCCCGACCCAGCTCGACGAGCCGGCAATGGCCGAGACTGAGCGCCGCCACGGGCACGTCCGCCAACTCCGTCAACCCCACGAGGTCGAGGACCTTCTCCACGCCGTCGAGCTCGTCGGGGCGTGGCTTGGCCATGTTGAGCAGGTCCTTCCACAGCCTTCCGTCTCCCCGTCGCGCCCGCTCGGCCACGATCATGTGGTCGCGCACCGACAGCTCGGGGAACACCTCCACGCGCTGGAAGGTGCGCCGGATCCCAAGCCGGGCACGCATGTGTGCCGGCAGGTCGTCGATCACCTTGCCGTCGAAGGACACCGTCCCGTGATTGGGTCGCAGCTGCCCGCACATGCAATTGAACAGCGTCGTCTTGCCCGCCCCGTTCGGTCCCACCAGGCCCACGGCCTCGCCGGCGGCCACCGACACCGAGACCTCCTTGAGGGCCGACACCCCGCCGAAGCGGATCGACACCTCGCGTGCGTCGAGCAGAGGCGTGGGCCGGTCGACGGCCAGCGTGCCGAAGACCGGGGCCGGGCTGGCGGCGTGCTCAACCACCGAACCGATTCCCTGCCGGCGCACTCACGACCGGAGGCGCCTGGGTGTACCCGCCCATGGCCGCGGCGGGCCCACCCACCGCGGGTCCGCTCCCCCGGGCACGGCGGGCGTCGTAAAGCGCGAAGAGCTTGCTCACCCGCACCATCCACCGGCTCTTCTGGTACTCGACGATGCCCTCGGGGTGCGAGGCGTAGGTCATGGCACCGAAGGCGAACAGGATGGGCTCGATGCCGGCGTAGCGGTCCGGCAGGTACAGCGTGAGGAGAAGCTGGATAACGGCGAAGCCCATGCCCGCCTGGACCGCACCTTCGATGGTGCGCGAACCCGTGGTGATCACCACCACCACGAAGACGATCGACCACTCGTAGGCGAACTGGCTGGCGGTCACCTCGGTGGGCACCGCTCCGTACAGCGCGCCCCCGAACCCCGCCAGCCCGGCCGACATGGCGAACACCGTGAGGCGCGCCGTGCGCAGGCTGATGCCCATGCTCGCCGCCGCCGTGGGACTGCCTCGCATGGCGGCGAGGTAGCGACCGACCGTGCCCCGCTGCACCAGGAGCACGAGCCCGCAGCACAGCACGAGCGCCACGAAGCACAGCACCAGGAACGCCCGGTCCGAGCCGAAGTTGATGGGCCCCACCACGGGCCGGGGCACGGTTACTCCACTGAGCCCTCCCCCGGTCCAGTTGTACTGGAACAGGGACTGATCCGCGAAGAGCGCGAACGCCAGCGTCACGAGCGCCAGCAACAGCCCCGATACCCGGATGGCGAGGATGGCCACCACCGTGCCCACCACCGCGGCCAGCAAGCCCCCCACCACCGCGCCCAGGAGCACGGGGAGGCCGAATATGCTCGGCGAACTGCCCGGCCGAGAACGCACCGATGCCGGCGAAGGCCATCTGGCACAGCGACAGCTGCCCGCTCATGCCCGTCATGAGCGTGACCGACAGGCAGATGATCGACGCGCACAAGCCCAAGGAGAATCCCGTGACGTACGTGGTCGGCACCCACGTCACGCTCGAGGCCAGGAACGCCACCACCAGGACCCAGAATCCCACCCGCGTGGGGACCTCGAGCCGGCGGTCCCGTATCGAGACGGCCGGAGGGGCCGGCGGAGGGTCGCACGCGGCGAGGGGGTCCGAGCTCAGCTCCAGCCGGCGCAGGCCCGGGTTGAACAGCAAGGTCCCCACCAGCACCACGAAGGGGAAGGCGGGCACGAGCGTCTGGGCCAGCCACCCGCCCGACGGCAGGTAGCCGCTCAGGAGGTTCTCCACCACCCCGAGCCCGATGCCCGCCGCCAGGGCGATCGGAAGCGAGCGCATGCTGGCCACCGCCGCGGCGGTAAGGCCGGCCACCAGCAGCGCCGTGTACTGCAGGGGGTCGGTGGGGTCGAGCGAGGCCGTGAGCGGGAGGAGGAGGACCCCGGCCAGGCCCGACAGAACGCTCGAGAGGACCCAGGCTCCCGCCGCCACCCGGGGGGCGTTGATCCCCTCGAGCTGCGACATGCGACGGCTTTCCACCACGGCCCGCATCTGCAACCCGATGTTGGTCCAGCGGAACATGGCCACCACGGCGGCGACCACGACCACGGTGATCACGATGGTGGTGACCTCACCGCCGTTGATGGGTGTCGAGAAGACGTGGAGGTACACGTGATTGGGGTTGAGCCACAGGTTGGGCGGGTTCTCCCGCTGGCCGCTGCCGAAGAAGATGGGCAGGGCTTGGGGAATGGCGATGAGAAGCCCGAGCGTCGACACCAGCTTGGCGGTGGTGGAGGCCGTCGGGATGTGCCGGAAGAGAAAGCGGTCGAGTGCCAGCCCGAGTATGGGCGACACCACCAGCACCGACAGGATGAAGGCCACCCCGACGGGGAAGTGGCTGCTGCGCACGAAGACGTCGAAGAGATACGCCGCCAGGAAGGACTGCGCCCCGAAGGCCAGGTTGAACACGCCGGTGGCCCGGAAGGTGAGCACGAGGCCCACCGCCATGAGGGCGAAGTTGCATCCGTAGGGGATGCCCGGGACGGCGTAGCTCAGGAAGTGGCTCATCGTCCCCCCGGATGCGTCACGTCGGCCCGATCGGTCCCGAGCGGCCGGGTCAGCCCGTGGGTCCCGGGGTGCCGGGCGCCGGCGGCACCGGCGTGGTGCTGTGGAGGTCGAAGCAGGTGAAGACCTGGCCGTTGGGTTGCACGAAGGCCGGCACGAAGTGGCCGTTTTGCACCTGGACGTCGCTCTGGCAGTACGGGGGCGGTGAGCCCGTGTGGCTCTGGGTCCAGTTCACCGGGGTGGTGAGGCCGGCCCCGTTGTAGGCCGTCTCCTTGTTGATGGCGTCGACCAGCGTGCGCTGGGTGAGCTTGTTGTGCCCCACCGCCTTCAGGCCGGTGACGAACTGGTCGGCGGCCATCCACCCATCGAGGGCCACCTCGTCGTAGGTGTACTTGGGCTGGTACTTTTGCATCTCCTTGAGGTAAGTGTCGAGCCCGGGGTACAGGCCGGAGACGGCCGATTCGAAGGGCACGTGCTCGAGGCCGAAGTAGACGCCGTTCATGATCGACCCGTACTGCGCCAAGGTGCCGCGGTCGTAGCCGTTGAACCACACCTGTTTCACACTGAGACCGTTCTGCGAAAGGGCTCGGGCGAAGGCAACGTTGCCGTTGACGTCGAGGCACGTGAACAACATGTCCACGTTCTTGGCCTTCATCTGCAGAACGTCCGGAGTGGGATCGGCGCCGTAGATGAGGTTCAGGTCGCTGAAGCTGACGTTGAGCCCGGCCTGGCGCATGCCGGTCACCGCGGCCTGGCAGGCGGCGGCGGACTGGGGCACGCCGTAGGCCACCACGGCGATCGACTGGGCACCCAATTGCTCGCGCGATGTAGGCGTCACCGGGGGCGCCGCACGGGAAGCACAGGACCGAGCCGTAGTCGGCGAAGAGCGTCGGCTTGTCCTGCCAGTCGGTCGATACGGCGTAGCCGAAGGTCGGTGTCCCCTGCTGGGCCAGGTACTTGGCCCCGCCGAAGAACGGCGTGGCCACCCCCACCACGGCGAACACGTTGTCCTGGACCAGCTTCTGGGCCACCGAGAGGTCGACGGTCGGGCTTCCCTGGTCGTCCTCCTGGTAAGCCAGCTTGAGCTTGCGGCCGTCGACGCCGCCCTGCGCGTTGATCATGGAGAAGTAGGCCTGGACACCGTTGACGATGGGGGCGAAGCCCGTCGACAGGGGCCCGGTCACGTTGGCAATGCTGCCCACGGTGATCTGCGTGGCGGTCACCCCGGGGTCGCCGCTGCCGCCTCCGCTGCTGTGCTGCTTGGCGTTGGCGCAGCCCGCAAGTCCGACGGTGAGCGTGATCAGCGCCGCAGCCACCGTCGCGAATCCTCCACGCCGACTGCGCGACATCGGTCCCCCTCTCCCCTGTCACCATCACCCACGGGGGCCTGGCCCCGTGCGCCTGGCGCAGGCCCCGGATCGACGTCATGCCTGACGCCTGTGTCAGTTCGTGCTATCTCACTGTAGCCTGGGCGTGCGCTGGGCGCCTGACGCCCGACGCGCCGGGGGAGCCCTCGCGCCACCGGCCCCAGACCACCGCAGGAGGAGCTCGACCATGGGTGCACGGTCAGTAGAGGACGCTCACAACGCCGTACTGGCCACGGCCAAGGAGCTGTTGGCCAAGGGCCTCGTGGAGGGGACCTCGGGCAACGTGTCGGCCCGCATGCCCGACGGCAACATCTGCATCACGCCGTCCTCGGTCGACTACCGAGCCATGGCCCTCGCGGACCTGGTGGTCATCGACCCCTCGGGCGAAGTGGTCGAGGGGTCCCGCCCCCGTCCTCGGAGAAGTCGCTCCATCTGGCGTGCTACGAGGCCTTCGAGGAGGTGGGCTCGGTCATCCACTCCCACCCCGTGCACGCCACGGTCTTCGCGGTGGCGCGCCTGCCCATCCCGGCTTGCATCGACGAGTTCACCGTCTACGTGGGCGGCGAGGTGGCGGTGACCGAGTACGCCCCGAGCGGCACCCACGATGTCGGCAAGGCCGCCGTCGCCTGCCTGGTCGACCGGGGTGCTGCCCTTCTCGCCAACCACGGCATGGTGGCGGTGGGCAAGGACCCGGCCGATGTCCTTCACGTCACCGCATGTGTCGAGCGCACCGCCGAGATCGTTCTCGGTGCCATGGCTCTCGGAGGCGCGGTGCCGATCCCCGAAAAGGTCAACCGGAACTTCAAGGGTGTCTACGACTACCTGCGCACCAACTGACGGGGCGCACCGGCCTTCGGCGCACTGACGGGCACACCGGCCTTCGGCGCATTAGCTGACACGACGAGCGCGTGGACGTGGCTTCAAGACAGAGACAGGCCGCGACGCGCCGTGGACGCGGCTTCAAGACAGGAACAGGCGCTCGGGGTCGTAGCGGCGCAGGGCGAGCACCTCGTCGGTGGACACGGGGTCGAGCTCACTCACCGACGCCGCCACGGCCACGTCCCATCCACATGCAGCGTCCAGCGCCCGCACGCGCTCGGCCACCGGGCCCGGTCCGCTCGGGACGGCGGCGATTCGCAACGTGCCGTCGAGACGGCGCAGCACCCCGAGGTCGGTGACGACGCTCACGACGCGATCGCCGGGACTGGTCACGAACCCGACCCGCTCGACCAGGCGGTCGGGGCGCGCCAGCGCCACCACGACACAGGCCGCGGCGCGGCTGGCCACGTCGTTGGCCCCCCCCGACCCCACGAGAAACGGGCCGCCGGGGATCAGCGTCGAGTTCAGGTTCCCGTCCCGGTCGATCTGGGCGGCCCCAAGGCAGGCGATGGTGCCGCGTGCCCGGGCCCCCGACCACCATGCCGAGCACCGTCGAGGCGTCGGCGAGCATGGGGCGTGCCGGGGAACACGCGGTGGTTGAAGATGTAGGGGTCGGCGGGCGTGGGGGTGTAGCCCCACAGGCCGAGCTCGGCCGTGAGCCGGATGGCACTGCCCCCGGCGCGTGCCCGGGCCACGGCCACCCAGGCGGCGAGGTTGGCGACCCCCGCGCCGGCCAGCACGGCATCGGCGTCGAATGTGGCGGCAACGGTCTCGAGCTCTCGCGTGCCGTAGGCGGCGGCGTGCTCCCATGGGCTGGGCGCCGTTTCGCTGTCCACCGGGTGGGCTTCGGCGTCCCGACGCCAGGACTCCGGGTCGGTGCGCGCCGACAGCCAGTCGAGGCGGTCGCGTCCCAGCCGCTCGAGGTACTCGTCGTGGGTGGCGGGCTCGAGCACCCAGTGCCGGGCCCAGGCGTCGAAGTCGCGGCGGGTGGCGGCACGCGCCTCGACCCAGAACGGGATGTCCTCGCCGTAGGAGGAGACCGGGATCCCCGGCGCGTACAGGCCACCGGGGTGGGCGCCGAACGGCGCCTCCACCACCGCCAGCACGCGGTGGGCGGGGATCTTCACCCGCTGCCCCAGACCGTCGAGGCTCTCCACCACGCGCTCGACCGTCGCCACCACGCCGCGCCGAGCCGCCCACGCCCCCCATACCCCTTCGAGCAGGGGCTCGGAAAGCGCCACGTTTCCTTCCTCGGTCGGCAACCGCACCGTGGACGAGAGTCACGTCGGGCACGAGCGGCGCCACGAGCCCGACCGCCCCGAAGGAGCTGTCGGCCACGGTGAAGGCGGCGTTCGACGCCATCGACGACCCCTGCAAGCGAGCCGGTCACGACGGCCGGCAGCCCGCGCGCGGCGGCCTCGAGGCGCTGGGTGAAGGTGAGGATCGACCAGTGCTCGACCTCCACGGCACCCGAGGCGTAGGCCTCTTGGAAGACGGGGTTGGGCGTGTAGGTGGGGAAGGTGTCACCCGAGTAGGTGGTGACGACCTTGCGCACCATGCCGCCCCGGAAGAACAGCGCCCCCAGTGAGCTCAGGCTGAGCATGACGAGGGTGAAGCCGGCGTCGTCTCCCCAGTGCTGACGGGCCATCTCCCGGGCGGCGGCCGTCCACCGGCTGTGCCCGCACAGGACCTGCACGGTGTCGCCCGGCCGCACGTGGCGGGCGACGGCGTCCTCGAGCGTCACGTGCTCCACGGTCGCGATCCTCCGCTCGACGCCGGCCGTCGCGCCTAGCGTCCGGTCCAGCGCGGCGGGCGCTTCTCGGCGAAGGCGGCCGGGCCCTTCCTTGGCGTCCTCGCTCGAGAACACCTCGGTGGCAGATCTCGGACTCGATCCGGTACGCCTCTTTCATGTCCACGGCCAGGCCCCGCAGCACGCTCTCCTTGGTCTTGCGCACGGCGAAGGGGCCGTTGGCCGTGATGCGGTGGGCGTACTCCTCGGCCTTGGCCCGCAGCTCGTCGGCGGGGACCACGGCGTTGAGCAGCCCGAAGGCGAGCGCCTGTTCGGCCGGCACGCGGTCGGCGCACAGCAGGAACTCCATGGCCGCCGGGAAGGGGACCTGGCGGGGAAGCCGCACGGTGGTCCCCCCGCCGGCGAACAGTCCTCGCTTGGGCTCCATGACCCCGAAGTACGCCTCGGGCACCGCCACCCGCAGGTCGCACCCCCCCAGCATCTCCATCCCGCCCGCCACGCACGCTCCGTTCACGGCGGCGACGATCGGCTTGTAGAGCTTCACGCCCCGCAGCACGGCCCGCACCCCGTCGTCGATCCGGTAGCCGTCGAGCTCCTCGACCTGGCCGCGAGGCGATCTCCTTCTGCAGTTTGGTCATCTGGGGGATGTAGGTCTTCAGGTCCGCCCCCGTGCAGAAGGCGTTGCCCACGCCGGTGATGATGGCCACCCAGGCCTCGTCGTCCTCGCCGAAGCGGTCCCAGGCGCCTGCGCAGCTGGGCGAAGTGGTCCATGTCGAGGCTGTTCATGGCTGCGAGGCGGTCGATGGTGATCCACACCACGTGGTCGTCACCGAGCTCGTAGTGGACGGGCACGCTACCTCCTCTGCTCGCGGGGAAGCCCGAGAATGCGCTCCCCGATCACGTTGCGCTGGACCTCCGACGTGCCGCCGGCGATGCTGGCCGCCTTCTACCACAGCCACTGCCGTTGCCACGGCCCCCACAGGCCGGCCGTCGGCGCCCATCGACGGCCAGCGCCGCCTCGCGACAGCTGCTGGGTCATGTCCGACCACGTGAGCTTGACCCAGCTCGACTCGGGCCCCGGCTCTCCGCCTCGCGGCCAGTTGCGACAGGGTGCGCCAGTTGTGGGTGCGCAGCACCACCAGCGACACGTAGGCGTCGACCAGCGCGTCGGCCACGTCGGGATCGTCGAAGCGTGCCGTTGGCCGCGGCCGGGCGAACAGCCGCGACAGGTAGCCCTCGTGCACCACCTCCTCCTTGAAGGGGAAGTTGGTGCCGCGTTCGTGCGCCAATGTCGTCGACGCCACCGCCCAGCCCTGGCCGGCCGGCCCCACGAGGTGGTCGGCGGGGACGAAGACGTCGTCGAGGAAGACCTCGTTGAACTCGGCCTCCCCGGTGATCTGCACGAGCGGGCGGATGTCGACGCCGGGGGCCTCCATGTCCACGACCAGCAGCGACAGACCCCGGGGACCCGACGTTCCCGGCTCGCTGCGGGCCAGGCACAGCCCGTAGCGGGCGAACTGGGCGTACGACGTCCACACCTTCTGGCCGGTGACCCGCCACCCGCCGTCGACGCGCCTCGGCCCGCCGTGGTCGAGCCCGCTCAGGTCCGAGCCGGCCCCGGGCTCGCTGAACAGCTGGCACCAGATCTCCTCGGCGCTGACGATGGCGGGCAGCCAGCGGCGGCACTGCTCGGGGGTCCCGTGGGCCAGCAGCGTGGGCCCGGCCAGGTTGATCCCCACCCGGTTGACGAGCTGCGGCGGCGCCGCTGCGGGCGTACTCGGCGTTGAAGATGGCCACCTCGACCGGCGACGCGCCCCGGCCGCCGTACTCGACGGGCCAGTTGATCCCCACCCATCCGGCGTCGGCCAGCTTGGCCTGCCAGGCGCGGCCCCAGGCGACGGCCTCGGCCAGGTCGTCGGTGTCGGGCGGCGTCTCGACGTTGGCCTCGAGCCAGGCCCGCACCTCGGCGCGCGAAACGCTGCTCGGCGTCGGTGAGCGACAGGTCCACCGGCCCTGCAGTCTTCAGAGGTCCCAGGCCTGGGCGCGACCGCTGTCGACGAAGGCGTCGTGCAGCGCCGCCTCCTCGTCGGCGCCGAACGGCCGGTAGGCTGTCCTCGCCCCGACCCCGGACGAAGCACCGGGTCCCCGCCGACGCGGTCGGCCCGGAACTTCTGGTGCACGAGGGTGCGGACGAGCACCTTGTTGGTGGGCGTGGTGGGCAGGGCCTGGCACAGCCGCACGTAGCGGGGCCGCCACTTCGGGCTCAGGTCGGCTCTGCGCGTCGACCCAGGCGGCGAAGGCGACGGGATCGAAGGTCGGCGCCGTCGCGCAGCACCAGCGCCGCCATGACCTGGTCCCCGGAGTCGACGTCGGGCACGCCGTAGACCGACGCCAGCATCGACGTCGGGATGGCGGGCGACGATGGCCTCGATGGGCGCGGCCGGGAAGTTCTCGCCGTCGACCCGCAGCCAGTCCGAGGTGCGGCCGGCGAAGTACACCCAGTCCGTCGTGCGTCGACGTAGCCGAGGTCGCCGCTCCAGTACCACCCGTTGCGGGTGGTGCGGGCCATGGCCTCGGCGTTGCGGTAGTACCCCTCGAACGGGCCCACGCCCTCGACGTTGACGATCTCGCCCACGCACTCCTCGGCGTTGACGAGGCGCCCGTCGCGCGTCGAAGACCGGCCGCGCGGCAGCTCGTTGCCGTCGGGGTCGACGACCTTGATCCCCTGGCGCAGCTTGCCCACCGAGCCCCGCGGCGCCCCGCCCGAACGGTCCAGGGCGATCGCCCCCTCGGTCGAGCCGAACACGTCGACGACGGCCACGCCGAAGCGCTTGGCCACCGCCTCCACCACGTGGGGCGAGCCCTCGTTGCCGTAGGCCAGCCGCAGCGGGTTGTCGGCGTCGTCGGGCCGCTCGGGCGTGGCCAGCAGATAGGCCAGGGGCTTGCCCGTGTAGTTGAACCACGTGGCCCCGTAGCGGCGCACGTCGTCGAGGAAGCGCGAGGCGCTGAACCGCCGGGCCAGGCCGACCGAGGCCCCGGCCACCAGCGCCGGGGCCAGGCCCACCATGAGCGAATTGGAGTGGAACAGGGGCATGGCCACGTAGCCGACGTCGTCGGGGCCCACGTCGAGCACCATCGTCATGCGGTTGCCGGTGGTGAGGAGCCGGCGCTGGGTGCAGCGCACCGCCTTGGGGGCCGCCGAGGTCCCCGAGGTGAACAGCAGCACCCACAGCGTCTCCGACGTCGGGCTCGAGCCCCGGGGTCACCGGTCGCTCGGCGCCCACGACGCCAAGGCGGCGTCGAGGGACTCGCCCATGCGTGCGCGGCGGGATCGTCGCCGTCGGCGAAGCGCTCCGACACGAGCACGCCCCCGGGGAGCGTCGAGCTCGCCGACCACCGGGGCCAGCAGCTCCTGGTGGCGCGGCTCGGTGATGAGCAGCTGGACGTCGGTGTAGGCGATGTCGGCCAGCAGGTGCTCGTCGCGCCGGGTGTGGTTGAGGCCCGACCACGGCCGCGCCGACGAGGGCCGCGCCCCGCACAGGGCGAAGACGTAGTCGGGGGTGTTGTCGAGCAGCACGGCCACGTGGGGGGGCCGGGTCGGGTCGAGGCGCTGGCGGAACAGGGCCGGCGTACCGGGTCGGCCTCGTCGTAGCAGCTCGGCCGTGGGTCCACATGCGGTCGCCGAAGCGCAGCGCCGGCCGGGCGGCGAAGTCGGGGTCGGTGCCGTTGCGGCGGAGCAGGGCGGCCGCGTTGGGCGCCGGCAGGGGCGCCTCGCCCGGGGCGCGGGGCCAGCGCCACCCGCTCGACCACGTCGGGCGGGGCCACGATATGAGTCCGGGACGCGGCGCGTTCTCTGACCACGGCGTCAGGTTAGGGCAACCGGCGCCGGCGGTAGCGTGGCCGCCATGGCCCCGGTCCGCACGGCGTCGACGCGTCGGGGACACCGGCTCCGCCCCACCTTCGTCCACAGCCCGGGCGGCGCGCTACCGCCGACCCGGCGGGCCTGGGACCGGGGCGCGCTCGACGCGTCGTTCGTCCGTCGGCGCCCGGGCCGGCGGTCGTCGACGGCACCGGCCGCCTCGACGCCGGCGCCGCTCGAGGCCGCGGTGGCCGCCCTGGCCGGGCGCCTGGCCGGCCGCCGGGCGTGCGGCGCGGGGACGTCGTGGGCTGGCAGCTGCCCAACGGTGCCGCCCGCTCGTCCTGCTCTACCGGGCCTGCTGGCGCCTGGGGGCCGTCGCCGCCCCCCTGCACCACCGCCTGGGCGCCGCCGAGGTCGACGGCCGCCCTCGACCAGGTCCGCCCGGTCGCTCGTCCTGGCCACCGCCGGCATGCCCGCGGCCGAGCTGGCCCGGGGCGCTCGTCCTCAGCGGCGGACGGCCCCGAAGCGCTGCTGGACGCTCTCGGTCCCGGGCCGGCCATCGGCGGCCGGCTCGATCGCCGGCTCGCCGCACCGACGTCGCCGTCGCGCCTGTTCACCTCGGGATCGACCGGCGTGCCCAAAGCGGCGCTGCACACCCACCGCGGCCTGGGCTACAAGGCCGCCCTCATGGTCGCCGTGCACGGGCTCGGACCGCGGCGACGCCGTGCTCATGCCCGCACCCTTGGCCCACGTGTCGGGCCTGCTCAACGGGGTGCTCATCCCGGCGGCGGCCGGGATCCCCACGCGTCCTCATGGCGGCGTGGGACCCCGACGAGGGTCTGCGGCGCATCGAGGAGGAGCGCGTCACCGTTCATGGGCGCCCCACCGGTCTTCTTCTCCCAGATGGCGGCGTCGGCCGGCTTCCGCCGCGAGCGGGTGGCGCAGCCTCCGGCTGGTGTCGACGGGCGGAGCCTCGGTCAGCCCGGCCTTCGTCGACGCCACCAGCGAGTCGTTCGGGTGCCGGGTGAAGCGCACCTACGGGTCGACCGAGGCGCCCACCGTCACCACCTCGGGCCCCGACGACAGCATCGAGCGGGCCCGCGACACCGACGGCCGCGCCCTCGGCGAGGTCGAGATCGAGGTGCACGACCCCGACACCGTCGGCACGCCTCGGGCCCGGGCCAGGCCGGCGAGCTGTGGCTGCGGGGCCCCGAGCTGTTCGCCGGCTACGCCGACGCCGCACGCCACCGCCCGGGTCGTTGCCGGCGCCGGGGCGCTGGTTCCGCACCGGCGACCTCGGCGTCCTCGACGAGGAGGGCTGGCTCCGGGTGGTGGGCCGGCTCTCCGACATCATCATCCGGGCCGGCGAGAACATCTCGGCGTCGGAGGTCGAGGCCGTCCTCGAGGCCCACCCCGACGTCCGCCACGCCGTGGCCGTGGCCGTGCCCGATCCCGAGGTGGGCGAGCGGGTGGCCGCCTTCGTGGAGGCCGACGCCGCCCTTCGACCTGGCCGCCTGCCGGGCCTGGTTCGCCGAGCGCGGCGTGACCCGCTTCAAGACCCCCGAGATGGTCGTCCAGCTCGACGCCCTGCCCGTCCTGGCCGCCGGCAAGCCCGACCGGAGCACCATGCGCACCATGGCGGCCGAGCTGCGCAGCGACAGATGACGAACCCTGTCGGATTACAGGGCCCGGCGCCGCGATTTCGGGCCTGGCGCCGCGATTTCGGGGCCGGCACCCACATTTCGTGCCCCTCACAATAAACTCTTGTCAGGACACTCTGAATAGAGTACTCTGACCGCGGTGCCCCGCTCGGCCCGTTCCAACCCCCTGGCCCTGGCGGTGCTGGTGTGCCTCTTCGAGCGGCCCATGCACCCCTACGAGGTGGCCCAGACGCTGCGCTCGAGGGCCAAGCACGAGAGCGTCCGTCTCAATTACGGCTCGCTGTACGCCGTGGTCGACTCCCTCGAGAACCGGGGCCTCATCCGCGCCGGGGATACCGTCCGGGAAGGCCGGCGGCCGGAGCGGACCGTCTACGAGATCACCGACGCCGGGACGCGGGAGCTCACCGACTGGCTCACGGAGCTGATCGCGGTGCCGGCCAAGGAGTACCCCCACTTCATGGCGGGCCTGTCGTTCCTCCCCGCCCTCGACACCGAGGACGCACTCGAAGCGTTGCGCCGTGCGCGCCATGGCTCTGGAGATCCGTCTGGCCCAGCTCCGCGCCGCCTTCGGGCCGCCGCCGACGCCGGACTGCCCCGGCTGTTCGAGCTCGAGGGCGAGTACGAGGAGAAGCTCATGGAGACAGAGCTCGACTTCGTCGACGAGCTGATCAAGGAGATCGACGACGGTTCGCTCGACGGCATCGAGCTGTGGCGCGCCTTCAACGCCGTCGCCCCGGCGACACTGGTCGGCTTCGACGTCGTGTCAGCTCTCCGCCGCAGCCGACCGTCTCCCGACGCATCGACCAAGACGTCGACCCGAGAGCCAGATGACCGACCTCAGCGGTCCTAGAAACGGCTCGGGGCCGCGTGTTCGAGCACGCGGCCCCGGGGCCAGTGAACCACGAGGTCGATTCCGAAGGAACCTCGCTCGGGGCTGCACCCAAAGCGTAGGGCACCGGCAGGGATCGAACTCTCCTCAGACAAACAGACAAGAGAGAGGACTCAACCCATGACCGCCCTCATCGAGGCCCGCGGCCTCACCAAGCGCTTCGGACGCACCACCGCCCTGGCGGGACTCGACCTCAGCCTGCCCCCGGGACGCATCGTCGCCATTCTCGGCCCCAACGGCGCGGGCAAGACCACGTTCGTACGCACCGTGGCGACCTTGCTCCGGCCCGACGCGGGAACCCTGACGGTGGCCGGCCACGACGTGGTCCGCGAGCCGCACGCCGTGCGCCGCATGATCGGCCTGGCCGGCCAGTCCGCAGCGGTGGAGGAGATGATGACCGGCCGGGAGAACCTGACCATGGTGGCCCGGCTCTACGGCAGTCCCGGCGCTCGGCACGCGCCGCCAGCGTCGCCACCCTCGAGCGACTCGGCCTCTCCGAGGCGGGCGACCGCCTGGTCAAGACCTACTCGGGCGGGATGCGCCGGCGCCTCGACCTCGGGGCCAGCCTGGTGGGCTCGCCCCGCCTGCTCCTCCTCGACGAGCCGACCACCGGGCTCGACCCCCGCAGCCGCATCGAGTTGTGGGACGCCATCCGGCGCTCGGGCGAAGAGGGCACCGACGTCCTGCTCACCACCCAGTACCTCGACGAAGCCGACCACCTGGCCGCCCTCATCGTGATCATCGACGACGGCCGGGTCGTGGCCCAGGGATCGCCGGCCGAGCTCAAGCAGCGGGCGGGCGCGGACGTGCTCGACCTGCACACCCGCGAAGCCTCGACCCTGGCGCGCGCCGCCGGCGTGCTCGAACGGCTCGGGCATCGGTGACGCCGTCGATCGACACCGAGACCCAGCGATGCTCGATCGGCGCGCCCGGGGGGTCGGCGATCCTGGCCCTCGTGGTGCGCGCCCTCGACGACGCCGGCATCGACATCGAGGACATCACCGTCCGCCACCCGACCCTCGACGAGGTCTTCCTGAAGCTCACCGGTCACCGTCTGCCGATGCCGGCCTCGATCTCCACCTCCACCGGCCCTGTCTCCGACTCCGACCGGGCCTGACTCCGAACTCTGCCGATCCGACGCCACCTCCGACGACCGCGTCGCCTGACCGAAAGGGTGCTCGCCATGACCACCACCACCATCGACCCCGACCGACGTTCGAGCCGGGCCGTCCTGCGCCGGGCGCCTCGCGGGTCGTCTCGACCGCTGACCGTCGCCGGCAGAACGGTGAAGAAGTTCATCCGCACCCCACAGCTCATCGTGGCCGGCACGGCCCAGGGGGCGCTGTTCCTGCTGATCTTCCGCTACGTCTTCGGCGGGGCGATCGGCCACACCGGTCGCTCTGCCGCTACGTGGACTTCCTGGTCGCCGGGATTCGTGCGCGACCAGCGTGCTCTTCACCGGCATGGGTGCGTCGGCGGGCGTCGCCGACGACCTCGGCCTGGGCTTGATGGACCGGCTGCGCAGCCTGCCCATCTCACGCTTCTCGATCATCGACGGCAACGTGTGGGCCAACACCGGCACTCACGACATTGAGCCTGGCCATCACCACGGCCATCGGCTTCGCCATCGGTTTCCGCATCCACAACGGCGTGGGCCCTGCCCTGGAAGCGTTCGGTCTGTGCGTGCTGTACGGCTTCGCCTTCTGCTGGCTCTTCGTCGCCCTCGGCCTGTTCGCCGGGAGCCCCCAGGCGGCTCAGAGCCTGTCGTTCCTGGTCTTCCCGCTGACCTTCGTCTCGAGCGCCTACGTCCCGGTGTCGACGATGCCCGGTTGGATGCAGGCCTTCGCCAACCACCAGCCCATCACGGCCATGGTCAACACGGTGCGAATTCTGGCCGAGGGCCACATGGCGCCGCGGCCGCGCTCGGCCATCCGCTGCATTACTACCTGCCGGCGTCGTTGGCTTGGTCCGCCCTCATCGTCGCCATCGCCGCGCCGCTCGCCGTCATTCGCCTGCGGAGATAGGCCCTTCGGTTCGCCGCTCGGCCCTCCGGATCAGAGCACCGGCAGGCCGGCCTCGGCACGAGCCCGGAGGATCCGGGCGATCCGCTCGCGGTGGTAGGTGGCGTCGCCGAAGCTCACCTGGTCCAGCTGGGAGCGCTTCAGGAACAGGTGGAGGTCGTGCTCCCAGGTGAACCCGATGCCGCCGTGCACCTGGAGCCCCGAGGCCATCACCCGGCGGGCCGCGTCGGAGCACCACACCTTGGCCGCCGACGCCGCCGCCGAGGCTTCGGGGTCGCCGGCCCCCACGGCCCACGCGGCGTAGTACGTGGCGGAGCGCATGCCCTCCACGTCGACCAGCATGTCGGCGCACCGGTGCTTCACGGCCTGGAAGCCGCCGATGGGCCGGCCGAACTGCACCCGGTCCTTGGCGTACTGGACCGTCATGGCCAGCACGACGTCGGCGGCACCGAGCATCTCCGCGCGACAATGCCGCCACGGCCCGGTCGAGCACGGCGTCGGCGGCCCGGTCGTCGCCGAGCCGAGGCGCGAGCCGGTCGTCCGAGGGCGAACCAGCCCAGGCTACGGGTGCGGTCCATGGCCGGCTCGGGCGCGGGCATCCTCGTCCTCGGGCGCCAAGGCGAAGAGCGCCTGGGCTCCGTCGGCGTCGGCGTCAGCGTCGGCGTCGGCTTCGGCGTCGGCGAACACCACCACGACGTCGGCCTGCGGCCCCGTCGACCACCGGATCGGACCGGCCCGTCAGCCGCCATGTCCCGTCGCGCGTCGAGTCGGGCACGCACCGCATCGGACCGACGCGACCACGCCACCGCTCCCACGGCCTCACCGGACGCCAGCCGCTCGCGCCCACCCCCCGGCCGCGGTTCCCCCGAGCTCGTCGCCGACGCCTCGAGCACGCCGTCGGTCATGGCCGAGGCGAGGGCCCCGTGCGCCACCACGGTGCCGGCGAAGGGCACGGGGGCCAGGTGGCGTCCCAGCTGCTCGCACAGCACCGCCACCTCCACCAGGCCCAGCCCGAGACCTCCCTCGTCGTCCGAGCGCTCGACCGCCGGCCATCCCTGCTCGGCCATGGCCGCCCACAGGTCGTCGTCGAGATGGCGCTCGGTCGTCGGCCACCTCCCGGACGCGGGTCGATCGGGCACGCGCCCTCGAGGAGGCTCGGCGCCGGCGTCGCGCAGCGCGACCTGGTCGTCGGAGAGCTCGAAATCCACCGGCCGGAGCCTACCGACGGCCCGGTCGGGAGCCTGACGCGTGTGTCATGCTGGCGCGGGGCCATGGACCTGACGACGACGCCGGAACAGGAGCGCCTCCGCGGCGAACTGCGGGAGTGGCTCCGGAGCACCTGCCATGGGAGTACGGGGTGGGTCTGCCCCCGCGCTTCGACGACCTGGGCGAGGAGGTCGCCTTCGGTCGGCGCTGGCAGGCGGACCTGGCCGCGCGCCGGCTGGGTGGCGGTGACCTGGCCCGCCGCCTACGGCGGACGGGGCCTCGGCCCGGCCGAGAACTTCGTCGTCCAGGAGGAGCTGGCCCGGGCCCGGGCCCCCGAGCTCGTCGGTCGGATCGGCGTGAACCTGGCCGGGCCGACGCTGCTCGCCCACGGCACCGACGACCAGAAGGCGCGGTGGCTGCCGGCCATCCCTCCGCGCGCCGAGCTGTGGTGCCAGCTGTTCTCCGAGCCCGACGCCGGCTCCGACCTGGCCGCCGTGCGCACCACGGCGCCGCGGTCGACGGGGGCTGGCTGCTCGACGGGCAGAAGGTCTGGACCTCCTACGCCCAGTTCGCCGACTGGGGCGTGTGCCTGGCCCGCAGCGACCCCGCGGCCCCCAAGCACAAGGGCCTGTCGTTCTTCGTCGTCGACATGCACGCCTCCGGGCGTGGAGGTGCGCCCCCTCGTCCAGCTGACCGGCGAGGCCGAGTTCAACGAGGTGGTGCTCCACGACGTGTTCGTGCCCGACGACCAGCTGGTGGGCGCCCCCGGCGAGGGGTGGCGGGTGGCGGGCTCCACGCTGTCGCACGAACGGGGGGTGAACCCCCGGCAGCTCGTCATCCACATGCAGCATCTCGAGGAGCTCCTGCGGCTGCGGCCGCCTCCGGCGCCTTCGACGACACGCGGCTTGCGCCGCAAGCTGGCCCAGGCCTACGTCGAGGTCCGGCTGTTCCAGCTCCACAACTGGCGGTCGCTGTCCAAGCTCCAGCGCGGGCTCGAGCCGGGCCCCGAGGGCAGCATCCTCAAGCTGTACTGGAGCGAGATGAGCAAGCGCCTGCACGAGCTGGCCCTCGAGGTCCTCGGCCCGGCGGCTCCGCTGTGGCGCGACGCCACCGACAACCCCGGGCGACGGATCGTGGCAGCGGGCCTGGCTCTACTATCAGGCGGCGTCGATCTTCGCCGGGACCAACGAGATCCAGCGCAACGTGATCGGCGAACGTGTGCTCGGCCTGCCGCGTGAACCGGTGGCACCCGAGGGGGCGTCGTGAACGGCCGAGCAGTCCCTTGCGACCCATTTCGACCCCCGGCACCGACAGGAAAGGAGGCTGGCCGTGAGCAGCAGTGAGCCGGTGGTCCTCTACGAGGTCGACGGTCCGGTGGCCACCATCACGATGAACCGCCCCGAGGTGGCCAACGCCCAGAACACCGCGCTCATCGACGGGGTCGACGCCGGCTTCGACCGGGCCGACGCCGACGACGACGTGCGCGTCGTCATCCTGGCCGGCGCCGGCAAGCACTTCAGCTCCGGTCACGACCTGAAGGCGATCGTCGGCCCCGAAGACCCGACGCCTGGGTCGCCATGCGCGAGACGCCCGAGGGAAAGTTCCGCCACGAGCAGATCATGTACGTGGAGAGGTGCCGCAAGATCCACGACTTCCGCAAGCCCACCATCGCCGCGGTACAGGGCAAGTGCGTGGCCGCCGGCCTGATGCTGGCCTGCATGTGCGACCTCATCGTGGCGGCCGACGACGCGGTGTTCTCCAATCCCGTCCTGCGCATGACCGGTGCCGCCGTCGAGCTCCTGGTCGAGCCGTGGGAGATCGGCATCCGCCAGGCCAAGGAGTTCCTCCTCGCCGCCGAGGAGCTCGACGCCGACGAGGCCTGGCGTCTCGGTCTGGTCAACAAGGTCGTGCCCCGGGCCGAGCTGACGGCGCGGACCATGGAGCTGGCCCAGCGCATCGCCCTGGTCCCCCCCATGACCGCCCAGGTGGTGAAGGACTCGCTCAACCACGTGGGCGAGCTCATGGGCAAGTCGGCGTCGTGGCGGTACCACTTCATGGCCCACCAGTGGGCCCACAACACCGCCACCGCGCTGTCGGCCCTCGAGCAGCGCAAGCAGATGGGCTCGATGAAGGAGGTCTTCGCGGCCCGGGACCGGGGCGATGCCCCCCCGGCGCCGGACTGACGCCGGCGCCGATGCCGGGCCCCCTCGACGGCCTGCGGGTGATCGACGTCGGCACCCGGATCGGTGCGCCGTTCTGCGCCGGCCTGCTCGGCGAGTGGGGGGCCGAGGTGGTGAAGGTGGAGCAACCCGGGACCGGCGACTTCATGCGCACCATCGGGCCCTTCGTCGACGGCTACTCGCTGTTCTGGGCCGTCGAGGGCCGGGGCCGCAAGAGCGCCACCTGCGACCTGCGCACGCCCGAGGGCCAGGACCTCTTCCGCCGCCTGGCGGCGACCGCCGACGTCGTGTGCGAGAACTTCCGGCCCGGCACCCTGGAGGACTGGGGACTCGGCCCCGACGGGCTCGACCCCCAGCTGGTGTTCGTCCGCATCAGCGCCTTCGGCCAGGACGGCCCCTACGCGGGCGAGGCCGGGGCTCGACCGCCTGGGCGTGGCCTACGGGGGCCTGCTCCACCTGACCGGCGAGGCCGACCGGCCCCCGGTGCGCCCCGGCGTGACCGTGGCCGACTACCTCACCGGGGTCTTCGCGGCCGAGGCGGCCCTGGCCGCGCTGTACCGGCGCGACGCCACGCGCAGGGCCGGCGGACCGGCGACCAGGGTGCGGTCGTCGACGCCTCGCTGTACGGGTCGGTGCTGCGCATCTTGGAATGGACCATCCCCGCCTACGACCGCCTCGGGCACGGTCCGGACCCGCGAGGGCAACCGCCTGTCGAACTCGGCCCCGCTCGACAACTACCCCACGGCCGACGGGAACTTCGTGTGCGTGGTGGCCGGAGGCGACGCCAACTTCGGCGCCTGTGCGGCGCCATGGACCGCCCCGACCTGCTCGAGGACCCCCGCTTCGCCACCCTGGCCGATCGGGCCCGCCACGGCGACACCATCAACGCGATGGTGGCCGCAGTGGACCTGCGAGCCATGACCGCGGCCGAAGTGGAGCGCGCCTGCATCGCCCACGACGTGCCCGTGGCCACGGCCTACAACGCCCGGGACATCGCCCTCGACCCCCACTTCGCGGCGCGCCACGACCTCGTCGCCGTCGACGACCCCGTCCTCGGGTCCCGCTGCGCCAGCAGGCGCCGTACCCGAGGCTGGTGGGCGAGACCAGCCCCTCCCGGCGGGGCGCCCCGCACTCGGCGCCCACAACCGCGAGGTGTGGTGCGACCTGGTCGGCCTGGCGCCGTCCGAGCTCGAGGATCTGCAGGCCAAGGGGATCGTGTGAGCACCCGATTCCCGGTCTCGACCGAACGGGGGAGTTTCGTCATGACGAGGATTGGATCCGGGCCCGCGCCGGTGACGGCGCCGGGTAGTCACGACCGGTGCGGAGCGGTCGACGTGAGGGCGCTCGTCTTCGGCGCCGCCCCCGCACCCGACGAGGCGAGGCCCCAGCCCACCGACGACCTCGAGCGCATGCTGGCTGTCGCTCCCGTTCGGGCTCCACATCGTCGAGGACGCCCGCCCGCCGCGGCCCGACTGGGTGGTGACCAAGCCGATCCTGTCGGGGATCTGCGGATCCGACGCCAAGCTCGTCCTGGGCGACTTCGGCGAGGGTGACATCGACAACCCCATGTCCGCCTTCTCGTCGCTCCCCCATGTCCCCGGACACGAGGTGGTGGCCGAGGTCGTCGAGCTCGGGCCCGCCGCACAGGGCGTCGAGGTCGGCGACCGCGTGGTGCTCAACCCGTGGCTCACCTGCGCGCCTCGCGGCGTCGACCCCCTGTGCCCCGCCTGCCGGGCCGGGGACCTGAACCTGTGTTGGAGCTTCACCCGCGGCGCGCTCGGGCCCGGTGTCCACGTGGGGGTGACCACCGACGCGCCCGGCGCCTGGGCCGACCTCCTCGCCGCGCACGACTCCATGCTCATCCCCGTGCCCGACCGACGTGTCCGACACCCTGGCCGTCCTGGCCGACCCCTTCGCCGTGTCGATGCACGCCATCCTGCGCCACCCGCCGCCCGCCGGGCGGCAAGGCCCTCGTCTACGGCGCCGGCGCGCTGGGGGTCACGAGCGTGGCCGCCTTGCGGGCGCTGTTCCCCGACGTCGAGGTGGCCGTGGTGGCCCGCTTCGCCGCCCAGGCCGAGCTCGCCACGCAGCTCGGCGCGACCAAGGTGGTGGCCCACGAGCCTCGCCTGGCCGCTCGTCGAGGAGCTGGCGCCGTGGTCCGGCGGCGTGCTGCACACGCCCTTCGACGGACTGCCCGTCGCCCATCCGGGCGGGATCGACGTCGTCTACGACACCATCGCCAGGCCCGAGACCCTCGAGGTGGGCGTGCGCGTGCTCGCCGAGCGCGGCACCCTCGTCCAGAGCGGCGTGGCCACGCCCGGGCGCTGGGAATGGACGCCGGTCTACTTCAAGGAGCTCACCATCGCCGGCTCCAACGCCTTCGGCATCGAGGAGGTCGACGGCGTGCGCCAGCACGCCATCGCCCACTACCTCGACATGGCCGCGTCGGGCCGCGTCGACCTCACCGGCATGCTCACCCACCGGTTCCCCCTCGAGCGGTGGTGGGACGCCCTGGGGGCCATCGCCCGCCAGGACGAGAGCGGCGCCATCAAGGTCGCCTTCGAGCCATCCGCGGGCCGATCGGTGACTACGATGCCGCCGTCATGGGACCGGCGACCAGCGTCTCGAGCCCCGCATGCGGGCCCAGGCCCGGTGAGCACCCAGGGGGCTCAAGGTGCCAAGAGCGGCACCAACGGGAAACGGGCGTCGTCGCGCCGGCGCCAAGGTGGCCGTCGTCGCCGGCGAGCCCGCCAGCAAGCGCGCCCTGCGCTCCCAGGGCCGCAAGACCATGCGCAAGCTCCTCGACGCCGCCATGGTCGTCTTCGCCCGCCGCGGCTACCACGCGGCGCGCGTCGACGACATCGTCAAGGTGGCCCGCACCTCGCACGGCACCTTCTACCTGTACTTCTCCAACAAAGAGGACCTGCTTGCGGGCCCTGGTGGGCGAGGCGGGCGAGGTGGTCGCCGCCCTCGACGACGCGCTCGGGCCCGGTCGGGCCCGACGCGGCGGGTGGCAGGAGCTGCGTACCTGGATGGAGCGCTTCTCCGAGGCGTGGCAGCGCTACGCCCCGGTGCTGCGCGCCTGGACCGACCTGGTCATGAGCGACACCGAGCTCGGCGCCCAGGCCCACGCGGCCGCCGGCGGCGTGGCGCACACCCTGGCGCAGCGCATCGACGGGGCCGGGCCCGCATCCCGGCATCGACCCCAACGCCGCCGCCGAGGCCGTGGTGGCGATGGTCGACCGCTTCCATCACCTCCGGCAGTTCGCCGGTGAGCCCGTCGACGCGTCGGCGCTCGACACCCTCACCACCATGGTGCACCGGGCGCTTTTCGGCGGGGGCGACCGCCCGTCGCGTGTCGACGACCACCGTGCCGGCGTGTTGCCGACCACGCTGTTGCCAGCCGACGGCTGCCGACCCAGGTGCTGCCGACCGACGGCCGGGACGAAAAGCGTGCCAAGGAAACCCGTCCCAGGGACCGTCAGGAGCTCCGTACCCGAGGCCGAGGCGTCCGGTCGTCCCCTCTTCGTCGACGGCAGCGTGCCCGCGCTCCCAGCCACGACGGGCCCAGGGCAGGGCTTCGACCACCCGCAGGAGCCCGAAGGCGGGCTCGGTCAACACGATGCTGCCGGCGATCTCCTCCCAGGTGGCCCCCACCTCGGCCGCCAGCATGGCGTGGCGCTGTACCCCGGGCGGATTGCGCAGGATGACGGTGCACACCATGCGGATGAGCTCGTGGGTCTTGCGGTCGGGGGCCCGCAGCGAGTCGATCTGGGCCAGCCAGGCGTTCTGGGCGTCGTGCAAGCCCGGGCGCGAAGGCGTGCAGCTCGGCTTCGAAGGGAAACACCCAGTCGTCGCCGGCGACCGCTCGGATCGTCGTGCTCATGTGACTTGGGGCTCACTGCTCACCTCCGTCCCACAGCATGGCAGAGCGTCCCGGCGCCACCCAACCGGGGCGTCACCCGGTCTCAGGTAGTCGGGCGAGGGCGAGAACCGCGCGTAGCGCTCGGAGGCGGCCGCGGCCCAGCGCGCGATCGGGCTCCACCCGCCGCCCACGCGGGCCCACCGCTGGGCACCGTCGAGCGACGGCTCGAGACCGGCCGTCCAGCGGGCGATGTAGGCGGCACCGAGCGCAGCGCCCTCGGGCACGGCCACCGTGTCGACGGGAAGCCCGCGGCGTCGGCCATGCCCTGCATCCACGGCACGACGTGGGTGCCCCCCCCGCTGGCCACGATGCGACGGGCCTTGATGCCGGCCCGGTCGAGCATGTGCCGGATGACGAACCCGCTCGCCTCGTAGGCGGCGCGCTCCACGGCGTCGGCGTCGTGGGTGATGTCGAGACCGTGCAGTCCGGCCCGCAGGGTGGTGTCGTGGTACGGGGCCCGCTCGCCGCGCAGATACGGCGTCCACACCGGCACCCGCCCCGGGTCGCCGCGGCGCTCCGCCTCGGGGACCGAGGCCGCCGTCCGCCGCTCGCGGCATCGGCGACGCGCGGCCGGCCGGCGCGTGGCGCCGTGCAGCAGGGCGCGGGCCCAGTCGACGAAGAGCGCACCGGCGTTGCTCGGCCCACCCACGAGGACCTTGCCGGCCACGGTGTGGGGAACCGTCCACAGCCCCGGCGCTTCGATCCAGTCGTCGACCACGGCCCACACGATGAGCGTCGCCCCGAAGATGACGAGGACGTCCCCGGTCTGGTCGGCGCCCGAGACGATCTGGTCGCACAGGGCGTCGACGGTCCCCGCCGCCAGCACCGTGTCGGTGCCCGTCACCGTCCCGGCCGCCTCCCCCATGTTGCACGACGACGGGCAGCTGCTGCTCGGTCACGCCGAACTTGGCCAACACGTCGTCGTTCCATTGGTCCCGGTCCGCATCGAGCTCATGCAGATGGCCGTACCCGTGTCGATGGCGGGCACGCCGCCCAGGGCGTAGTTGGCCACGGCCTGCGCGGGCCAGTAGCCGCGTGCCCCGGGGGCCTCGCGCACCGCCCAGCGCACGAACCCCTCGGCGTCGGGCATGGCGCGTCCATGTCGGCGGAGGCGGGCTCAGGCCTCGGGCCCGACCCCGGCTCGGCTCCGGCTCCGACTCGACGCAGAGCTCGGCTCGCGCTCCGAGCCTCCCGTCCCCGGCGTCGCCGTAGAGGAGGCCCGGGGACCGCGGGACGCCGCGGCCGTCGACCGCGGTCAGCGACGGCACCATGCTGGTCACGCACACCCCGGCCAGATCGCCCAGGCCGGGCCACCTGGCCAGGGCCCGCAGCGGGCCACGGCGCCAGGCCTGGCCGGCGTCGTGCTCGAGCTGGTCGGGGGCCGGGGTCAGCAGTCGGTGGGGCACGCGGGCCCGGGCCAGGACCGTGCCGTTCTCGTCGGCGGCCACCGCCTTCACGGCCGTGGTCCCGATGTCGATGCCCACGGTGACCGAACCTGACACGACCGTCATGATTCGGCCATTATGAATGACTTCGGCGGCCGAAGGAGGATCGATGGATCGGACCCGCCCGCGGGCGCTTGTCACCACCCCGGTTCGGGGGCCCGGGCTCGAGCTGTTGCGCGAGCTCGCCGACCTCGTGATCGACCCCTGGATCGACCACCAACCCCTCCGCATCTACAACGCCGAGCAGCTGGCCGAGCGGGCCGCCGACGAGGGCGCCACCATCCTCATGGTCGAGGCCGATCGTTGCGCGGGCCCGGTGTTCGAGCTCCCCCTGGTGGCGGTGGCCAGCACCCGGGGCGACCCCAACAACGTCGACGTCGAGGCGGCCACGGCCGCCGGCGTGCCCGTGCTGCGGGCGCCGGCCCGCAACGCCGACGCCGTGGCCGAGCTGGCCGTGGCGCTCCTGCTGGCGGCCGACCGGGGGGTGCTGGGCGCCGACCCCGACGTCCGCGACGGCGAGGTCTACAAGGACGGCACCATCCCCTACCAGCGGTTCCGGGCTTGGCAGCTGGCCGGACGCACGGCCGGGCTCGTGGGCCTCGGCGCCGTGGGACGCGCCCTTCGGTGGCGCCTCGAAGGCCTCGGCATGCGCGTCGTCGCCTACGACCCCTACGCGGCCGACGCCACCCACACCCTCGAGCAGCTCCTCGAGGTTGCCGACGTGGTGTCACTGCACGCCCCGGTGACCGAGGAGACGGCGGGGATGATCGGGCGCGAGCAGTTCGCAGCCATGCGCGACGGTGTGGTCTTCCTCAACACGGCGCGTGCCCAGCTCCACGACGGCGACGCTCTCGTCGACGCGCTGCGGTCGGGCAAGGTCAGCGCCGCGGGGATCGACCACTTCGTGGGGGAGCACCTCCCCCCGACCACCCGCTCACCACGTTCCCGAACGTCGTGCTCACTCCCCACATCGGCGGTGCCACCTACGACACCGAGGTCAACCACACCCAGACCATCGCCGACGACCTGTGCCGGCTGCTGGCCGGGGCCACGCCGCGCAACATCGTGAACCCCGACGTCTTGAAGCACTGAGCGAGCCGTGGACTTCTCCTTCACGCCCGAGGACGACGCCTTCCGAGCCGAGCTGCAGGAGTGGCTCGATGCCAACCTGCCGGAGTTCATGGCATCGGGGGAGATCGGGGACGAGAACAATCCCGACCGGCGCACGATGCTGCGCCGCCAGGCGTGGCAGCGCCGTCTGCACGGCGGCCGGTGGGCCGCCATCAACTGGCCGAAGTCGTGGGGCGGCCGCGAGGCCACCGTCATGCAGAACACGATCTACTCCGAAGTGATGGCCCGGGCCAAGACGCCGGGCATCTACAACGCCAATGGCCTGTGGCAGATCGGTCCCATGATCCTGCGGTGGGGCACCGAGGAGCAGCAGCAGATGTGGCTCCCGGGGATCCTCAACGCCGATGTCCACTGGTGTCAGGGTTTCACCGAGCCCGAAGCGGGATCCGACCTCGCCAACCTCCGCACGCTGGCCGTCCTCGACGGCGATGAATACGTCGTCACGGGGCGCAAGATCTGGATCTCCACCGCCCATCTAGCCAAATGGGGCCTCTTCCTCGTCCGCACCGACCCCAGCGCCCTCGAACGTGGGACCAAGCACGAGGGGATCACCGCGCTCATCGTCGACATGGAGCTGCCCGGGATCGAGGTCAACGTCATCCGCGACATCACCGGCGGCGAGCTGTTCTGCGAAGTCAACTTCGACGGGGCGCGGGTGCCAGCCGCCTACCGGCTCGGCGACGAGAACCAGGGCTGGAACGTGGCCATGGGGACGCTCGCCAACGAGAGGGTCGGCACCTCGGGGCTTTCGGTGTCGATGCGCATCGAGCTCGACAACCTGATCGCGACCGCCCGTGAGCACAACCCCGCCGCGCTCGACGACCCCGGGATCCGGGATCGCATCGCCCGACTGTGGACGCAGCTCGAGCTCACCCGTCTTCTGAACGCCAGGGCGCTGTCGAAGATCCTGAAGGGCGAGAAGAACTGGCCCGAAGTGCCCTTGGCCAAATTGCAGTGGAGCTATCTGTCCCAGACCATTGCCGAGCTCGGGGTGGACATCCTGGGCGCGTCGGGTGTCCTGGCCCGGGGCGGCCCCGATGCCGTGGACAAGGGCCACTGGAGCCACAACTACGTGTGGCAGCGCTACACGTCGATCGGCGCGGGCACGACCGAGGTGCAGAAGAACATCATCGCCGATCGCGCCATCAAGATGCCCCGCCGCTGAGCGCGACGCTCTGGGTCAGGCGGCGCTCTGGGTCAGCGACAGCACGTTGCCGTCGGGATCGGTGAACCACGCCACCTGAGCACCGTTGGGAGCCGTCCACACCCCGACGTCGTCCTGGTCGATCCCTTCGAACCGCTCGAAACGCACACCGGCTGCCCCGAGGGCCTGCACCGTCGCCCTGATGTCGTCGACGGCCCATCCGAGCACCGTGTAGGGAGCGGTCCGAATCTCCCCCACCGGTGTCACCCGCAGCGGGGTCCCGTGCGCGTCGAAGACGCACGCGAACGGGCTCTCCTCGACCAGGGACAACCCGAGGGTGTCGCGGTAGAAGACGAGGGCCCGGTCGATGTCGGTCGTCGCCACGAAGGCCACCAGGTCGCTCGATCCCAGCATCTCCGGTCCTCCCGGGGGGCGAGCGTAGAGCGCCCGGCCGCCCTCATCCCGGGCCGGGGCCATTTGTCACTTGCTACTTACGTAAGGATCTGCTTACATTCATGCTGTGGACGCCGCCCTCCGAGCCATCGCCGAGCCCCATCGCCGCGAGATCCTCCGGCTCGTCGGCGACGACGAGCTCGCGGCGGGGGAGATCGCCTCGCACTTCGCGCTCAGCCGGCCGGCGGTGTCCCAGCACCTTCGGGTCCTCGTCGATGCTGGACTCCTCGAGAGCCGCCGAGACGCCACCCGGATCATCTACAGGGCCCGGCCCGAAGGGCTGGCCGAGCTACGCGAGTACCTCGAGGTGTTCTGGTCGACCGGACTGCGCCGTCTGAAGCGGGCAGTAGAGCGAGAGATGGAGGAAACCGAACGTGCCAGCAGGCGATGACGTCATCGAACAGGAGATCCGGATCGCGGCGCCACCCGAAGCCGTGTTCCCGTTCTTCACCGACCCCGACAAGATGCGGCGCTGGAATGGGATGGATCACAAGCTCGACGCCCAGCCGGGCGGGATCTACCGGGTCGACATGGACGGCACCCACGTGGTCCGCGGCGAGTACACCGAAGTGAACCCGCCGCACCGGGTGGCCTTCACGTGGGGCTGGGAGGACGGGGGCATCCCCGTGCCGGCTGGATCGACCACGGTCGAGATCACCCTGACGGCCGACGGCGACGACACCATCGTGCGACTCGTGCACCGAGGGCTGCCCCTCGAGGTCGTGGAGTCTCACGCCGCGGGTTGGCGTCACTACCTGGCCCGCCTCGCCATCGCCGGGGGCGGAGGGGATCCGGGACCCGATCCCGGGCCGATGTAGATCGAACCCGTCGCTCTACCCACGACCTCCAACACCAACCAGACCGAGTACCGACGAGAAAGGCAGGACACACGATGGGGAAGTTCGTATTTCTGTACACCGGGGGCCAGATGGCCGAGACACCCGAAGCTCAGAAGGCCGCCATGGACGCGTGGATGGGATGGTTCGGCACCCTCGGTGACGACGTCGTGGACCACGGCAACCCGTTCGGCCCCTCGAGCACGGTATTGGCCGATGGGTCCAACAAGAGCGGCACCGCGGGTGGCATCGGCGGCTACTCGGTCATCGCGGCCAACAGCCTGTCCGACGCGGCCGGCAAGGCCAAGGGCTGCCCCGTCCTGGCCGGTGGTGGGACCGTCGAGGTGTACGAGGCGCTGCCCATCATGTAGTGGCGGTCACACCGGAGACGAGGCCGGCTGGCTCGGCGCGGCGCCAGAGCCCCGGCCTCGCTCTCCCGAGCTGGTCCCGACGTTCGAGACGACCGGGGGCGACGGCGCCGTTCACGGCTTGCGATCAACGGGTAACCACGCGCTCCAGCTCGGCGCTCGGGTCGTAGTACAGCTCCTGTTGGGCGATGAGCCCGTCGAGATAGCGGTACACGACGACGTAGGTCGAGCGAAGCCGGACGCCTCGCAGGTCGAAATCGAAGAGCACCTTGACGTAGGCGGCGGTCCCGGTGCCCGATGCGGTGTCGCGCTCGATCAACGCCCGCTCGCCGACGGCGTAGGAGATGTCGGACAGCCCCGTGATCGTCAATTGGATGAACTCGACTGCGGGCTCGATACCGACGATGCGCGCCGGCCATCCGAACAGCCGCGTCGTGGGGCTGACATAGACCACGTCGGGTCGGTACAGCGATTTCGCCATCGAGATGTCACCGGCGCCGAAGGCAGCAGCGAAGCGCTCCTCCTGGGCATCGACGGCTTCGAGCGAGAGTGGCGAGGAGCTCACACCGACAGCAGGACGTGCAGATCGAGGCCGTCCAACCGCTCCCGACCGCCCAACGCCACGATCTCGAGCAGCGCCGTCACACCGATGACATCGGCGCCGGCGCGACGCAGGACAGAAGCCGTGGCGAGCAGGGTCCCCCCCGTGGCGATGACGTCGTCGACGATCAAAACCCGGTCCCCGGGCCCGACGGCGTCGATGTGCATCTCGAGAATGGCCTCTCCGTACTCGAGCACGTAGGTCTCGGCCATGGTGGCAGCGGGGAGCTTGCCGACCTTGCGCACGGGGACCAACCCCGTGCCCAAGGCGTAGGCAACGGGGGCGCCGAGAATGAAGCCTCGGGCCTCGATGGCGGCCACCGTGTCCACCTTGCCGGCGAACGGGGCTCCCATCCACGTCACGGCATCGGTGAAAGCTTCGGCGTCGGCGAGGACGGGCGTGATGTCCTTGAACGTGACGTCGGGCTGTGGGAATCCCACCACGTCACGCACCAGCGCTCCCACTCGCCGCCGCAGCGCGTCGTCACCGACGCGTCCGGGTGTAGCCCCTTGCATCTATGCGTTCGCTGCGGTGGAAGCCAGATCGGTCAGTTGTGCGTTCGGTGTGAAAGCCGCTGCCACACCCAGCGCCGCGAACGTCGATCCCAACGCGGCCACCACCAGGCGGCCCCATATCGGAAGCTCACGGCCACGCACTGCTGCTATGGCGTCCCACGCGTCACAACCCGCGCCCAGCAACAACGCGCCGGTCACAGCTTCAGGCCTGTCGTCCCGCAAGGCCTGCAGCAACACGACGCCCAGGGCCAGATCACGACCGCCGAAGATCCGGCTCATGAAGCGCACGCTCGGGCGCTTGGCCTCGGTTCCCAGGTACGCGAATGCTCCAGCCGAGGGTGCGGCCATGAGACCCAGGCCAAAGGTGATGCGTCCCAAGGCGATGGCGTGAGGGATCCTGGCGCGCAAGTCGTCGTTCACCCGCCCGAGGTTAGCGGCGGCGCGAGAGCTCACCCCACAGAATTGTGGGGGGCGACCGGGAGTCGGTACAGCGAGGCGGCGTTGGCGCCGGCAATCAGGCGCTGGTCCTCGGCCGAAAGTCCGGAGATGGCCTCGGAGAGCTCACGGGTCACGCCCGGGAACACAGCATCGGGATGGGGGTAGTCCGAGGCCCACACGATGCGGTCCGCCCCGCACAGAGGTGAACGGGCCGTGAAGGCGAGCGTGGACTCGTCAGGGTCGAAGCTGATCCAGCATTGGCGACGGAAGTAGTCAGAAGGCTCCTTCGTCAGTTGCGGCACGTCCCACCCGAAGATCTCGTAGTGATGGTCGAGGCGCTCCAACCAGGGCACGAGCCATCCCCCTCCGGCCTCGAGGAAGACGATGCGCAGGTCGGGGAAGCGTTCGCACACCCCGCCGGCCAGAAGAAACGTCATCGAATTCATCATGTCGAAGGGGTTGGCGATGGCTTGGGTGAAGAAGATGTTGTCGATGGCGACCGTCCCCGTGTCGTCGGGAAGCGGGTTCGCCGAGCTACGCAGCCGGTTGATGCGCAGGCCCACACAGGCGCCGGGAAGGTCGGCTGCCAGGAAGGGGTGCAGGCCCAGCGGTAGGCCCGTGTCCGATGCCGCGGTCCACAGAGGGTCGTAGACAGGATCGGAGAACGGTCGCCAGTCCGAGGTCGGGTTGGGACGCAGGAAAACCCCCACGATCCCCGGCAGTCCCGCTACCCGACGTATCTCGGCGGCGGCCAGATCGATGTCCTGCTGGGGCAGCACCGCCACTCCGAACAGCCGTCCCCCACCGGCTTGGGTGTGTTCTGACAGCCAGTCGTTGTAGGCACGGCACATCACCGCGGCGAATTCCACGTCGCGGTGCCCCTGGATCCCGAGGAGCAGGGTCGGGTACAGCACGGACTGGTCGATGCCGTCGGTGTCCATGTCCACCAGACGCGCCGGTGCGTCCCACGCCGCCGGACGCACCTCGGTGTAGCGGAGCTCGCCGCGCTGGGCGCGGTCGCGCTCATCTGCTGACATGCCGGCCGTGCCCGCCAACGACATGAAGTTGGCAAGGTTGCGCGTGCCGTCCATGACGGCCCACTCGCGTCCTTTGTCATCGACCTCGATGTGCCACACGCGGTCCTCGAACCCTTTGGGGGCGAAGTCCCGGAAGCCGTCGGGGTGCTCGAGCACGTGACCGTCGGCGTCGATGTAGTCGAGCCCTGGGGCGGCGACACGGGGCATGACAGCTCCTCGCTCGGTTGTGGTCATCGGGGCAAGTTGTAGAAGACCTGGGCGTTGCCGCCGGCCACCCGCGCCAGTGCTTCGGGAGCCACGCGGCCCTGGGCGTGCTCTTGCAGTTCGGTGGAGGCGCGTGGCCACGCACCGTCCCAATGGGGGTAGTCGCTGGCAAACATCACGCACTTGTCACCGAGCAGCTCGACGACACATGGCAGCGCGTCTTCGTCGGGCTCGCACGTCACCGACGACGTTCCCCGACTGCCACATACTGAGCCGGCGGGCGTTGCCATCCGTTCGGGATCCAGTCGCCGCGCGACTCGTAGTGCTCGCCCAGGCGCTCGACGAACCACGGCAGCCATCCAGCTCCGGCTTCTAAGAAGGCCACCCGCAGCGTCGGGTGCCGGTCGAACACGCCCCCGCTCACCAGTGCCGTCATGGCGAACATCTGGTCGAAGGGAAAGCTGACGCAGTGGACCTGGATGTAATTGTCGAAGCGGTCAACACCGATCTTGGGGAGGTGGATCCCCGGTGCCCCGTGCACACCCAGGGGCATGTCGAGCGCGACTGCGGCCGCGTAGAAGGCGGTCGAGATCGGGGTGGTCGAGATTTCGGTCCTTGAGGGCGGGGGGGACGATCGTGGCCACGAGCCCGAGCTCCCTGGCCTCCTCCATGACCTTCACGGCCTCCTCGACCGTGCTCGATGGGCACGACGGCGACGCCGTGCAGGCGTCCCGCGCTCTTGGTGCAGAACTCCGACGCCCAGCGGTTGTACATGCGGGCGAGCCCGGCTCCAAGCACCGGGTCCTCGAGGGTGGGCACGCACAGGCCGAAGCTCGGGAACAACACCATCTCGTCGATACCGTCGGTATCGGCGTTGGCGAGCACCCCGTCCACGCTCCCGGGATCGACTCCCGGAGCCGTCGTCAGCCCGTGCTGCGGGGGACATCCCGCGCCCGGCCCTTCGTACTGGGGATAGGGCCGCCCCTCGATCAGGACCCCGAGCTTGGTATCGGTCCGCAGCGTCACGTGGTCGGGAAAGCGCTGCAGCAACTCGGCGAAGAACTCCAGAGGTTCCACGGCATGGGCATCGGCATCTACGACGTACAGGTCCGTTGCCATCACCTCTCCCTTGCGTGGACGGTGCCGGCACCCGAGCCGATGCCGTCGTAGACGATCACGCTCCTCGCCACCTCACCCGCCTCCATCGCCCGGAAAGCGTCGTTCACCTCGTCGAGTCCGATGCGACGAGTGACGAGACCCTCGGCGTCGATCGCTCCCTGACGGACCAGGTCGACCAACACCGGGAAGTCCCGGTCGGCGTCGGTCGAGCCGTACACGCAGCCGATGACCGTCTTGGCGTCCACGAACAACTCGAAGGCGGAGAACGACACCTGCTCGGCAGGCGAGCCCGCGCCGACGAGCACCACCGTGCCCCCGCGGCGCACCGCCGCGAAGGCGCTGCGGATGGTGGCGGCCCTCCCCACCACCTCGAAGCCGAAGTCCGCCCCCCGTCCCCCGGTGTGGGCGCGCACGGCCGCCACGGCGTCTTCGGCCGAGGCGTCCACGACCGCGGTGGCGCCCATGGCCTTGGCGGCGTCGAGCTTGGCGGGAACCTGATCGACGGCCACGATCGTGGTGGCACCGGCCAGTCGGGCCCCTTGGATCACCGACAGCCCCACTCCACCGCATCCCATGACCGCCACCGTCGAGCCCGGGGTGACGCGGGCCGTGTGCCACACCGCACCCACGCCGGTGGAAAGGGCGCACCCCACCAGCGCCGCCAGCTCCAACGGGACCGATGGGTCGATGCGCACCACCTCCCCCTCGGGAACGAGGGTCTCCTCGCCGAAGGTGGCGGTGCCGAGCCCGCGCACGAGCGGCTTGCCCCGCACGGTGGCGTAGGCGCCGGACAGTGACTCGGCCAAGCCCACTTCGCACAGCATGCCCTGGCCCCGCAGACACCAGAAGCACCGCCGGCAGGCCGGCATCCAGGTCAGCACGACGTGGTCGCCCTGCACCACGCGCGGTCACGGCCTCGCCCACCTCCACGACGACACCGGCGCCTTCGTGGCCGAGCACGGTCGGGAACATGAAGGGGATCGTCCCCGTCTGGACCGACAGGTCAGAGTGACACACTCCGCTCGCCGCCATCTTCACTCGCACGTCGTGCGGCCCCGTCGGGGCGAGCTCGATGTCCTCGATGACGAACGGCGAGCCCACCTCGTGCACGATCGCGGCCCGAACGGTCCGATCGGGCGCGCTCACCGGCTGCCCGCCCCTGCCCCCGCGCCGGCCCGAACGGTGTCGGTGTCGGCACCCGACCGCAGGACCGCGCCCGGGACCGCACCGGTGAACACGCCGGCTCTCACGATCTCTGCGCCGTTGACGATCACGTGCTCGATCCCCACACCTTCGGCGTACAGGCGACTGGCGCCGCCCGGGAGATCGTCGCGGGTCCGCTCGGGCCCGTGCCCCACCCGGTCGGGATCGAACACCACGATGTCCGCCCACCACCCCTGAGCCAGTCGTCCCCGGTCCCGGAGCCCGTAGAGCCGGGCGGGCACGTCGGTCAGCTGGCGGATCGCCTCCTCCCACGACAGCAGGTGTCGGGCCCGAACACCGTCGCCGAGCAGCGACGTCGAGTAGATGGCCCCGCACATCATGTCGAGGTGTGCTCCCGGCGTCGGACCCGCCTACAACGGTGCGCGGGTCCTGCCACACCTTGGCCCGCAGCTCCCAGTCCGCCTCCGACTCACCGATGGGCGGGCGCAATCCCGTCCGGAGCTTGTCGGCGATCACGACGTCGAGCAATGCGTCGAAGGGCTCCTTGCCCGTCTCCTCGCCACGTCGCCCGAACGGACTTCCCTTCGTAGGCGGCGTTGGCCGGCGCGAACGTCTCGTCGATGACCAGGTTCTCCCAACGCGGCCAGCGCGCCGATGATCCCGGCTTCTTTGGACTTTGCCCCCGCATCGAGCCGGGCGCGCTCGGCGGGGTCCGACAGCACCTTCATGCGTTCGGGAACCGGAAGGGCGAACATCTCGCGCCATCCGGGCAGGCTGTCGAGGATGGCGCCGGGCTCGAAGCAGAGCCGCAGCTTCATGGTGTGGGGCAAGGTGAGCGCAACCACGGTGGCGCCGCGCTGCCGCTGCGGTCGTCGACGCCTCGAGCTGGTGCTCGAGCCCGTCGGGATTGAGGGCCGACACCCCGAGCACGTTCCAGTTGGCGGGACGGTCGGCCAACAGCGACAGGGTCGCCATCAGCTCGACCTCGTCCTCGCTGAACCCATTGAGGCACCCTGGGACGATGAGCTCGAGGGTCGTTCCGGGATGTTTCGACACGACGGCACACAGCGCCTCGAGCTCGGACCGAGACGCGGCGCGCGACGGCACCGGCTGCCCGTCGCCGTCATTGTGGGTGGGGGCCTGTGACGTCGAGAACCCGAGCGCGCCCTCCTCGAGCGAGCGGGCCAGCACCGACTCCATGGCCTGCATCTGGTCGTCGGTAGCGACGGTGCCCACCGCACCATCGCCCATCACCGACCGGCGCACCGCCGAATGGCCGACCAGGAACCCGGCGTTCACTGCGACGGACCCGTCGAGCCGGCCGAGCCACTCGCCGAACGAGTTCCACGACCAGTCGAGGTGCTCGAGAGCGGCGATGGGCATGCCCTCGACGCGGGCCATCATGCGCGCCAGATAGCGAGAGTGTTCGGGGCCGGCCGGGGCCAGTGAGAATCCGCAGTTGCCGCCGATCACGGTGGTCACCCCGTGCAGCGGGGAGGGACTGGCCGTCGGGTCCCACGACAGCTGGGCGTCGTAGTGGGTGTGGAGGTCGACGAAGCCCGGCGTCACCAGGAGGCCGTCGGCGTCGATCACTCGGGCGGCGGGCTCGTCGGTCTCGCCCACAGCCACCACGCGACCGTCGCGCACGGCCACGTCGGCCCGCCGCGGCCGGCGCCCCCGAGCCGTCCACCACCGTCCCGCCGCGGATCAGCAGGTCCAGCATCGGCTCTTCTCCCGGCTCTTCTCCCACTCCGGCTCGCGCCTCGACTCCGGCCCCGACTCGTGCCTGAGCTCCCGCCCCGGCTCGTGCCTCAGCCACTCCGGCTCGTGCCGAGCCGTGCGCCTCGACTGCCGCCGCGATCAGGACCGGGGCACGTCACCGTGGAGGCGCAGGGAACTGGAGGACCGTCTTCGGACGGGTGAAGGCCAGCATTCCCTCGGGCCCCAGCTCCAACCCGTAGCCCGACTGCTTCCATCCCCCGAACGGGGCCCGGTGGTCCATCGCCGAGGTGCCGTGGTTGTTCACGAACACGGTGCCGGCCTCGAGCCGGCCGCGCCGCGTCGGCGGCCAAGGTCCTCGTCGGCGGTCCAGATGGATGCGCAAAGCCCGAAGGGCGAGTCATTGGCGCGGCTCACGGCTTCCTCGACGTCGCGGTAGCCGAGGACTGGGAGCGCCGGCGCGAACTGCTCCTCGCACACGATCGGGGCGTTGTCGGGGGCGCCCTCGACGATGGCGGGCGACACCAGGTAGCCACCGGCCTGCGCATCCTCTTCCCGGACGCGCGCGGGACGATGCACACGGGCGCCGCGCCCGGTTGCCTCCTCCAACATGTCCTCGACACGCTGGCGCGCCGCGGGACGATGGACCGGCCCCATCGTCACCTCGGAGAGGAGCCCGTCGCCGACCACCTCGGAGCCCACCCGGGCCACGAGGGCGTCGACCATGGTCTGAACCTTGTCGTCGGGGACATAGAGACGTTTGATGGCCATACACACCTGGCCCGACGTGATGAACGATGCCCCGACGATCTTGTCGGCCAGCGCGTCGTCGATGTCGATATCGGGCGCCACGATGGCGGGATCGTTGCCGCCGAGCTCGAGCACCACCGGCCGCACCGACCCCGAGGCGGCTGCCATCACCGCACGACCTGTCGTGACGCCACCGGTGAACGACACCATGTCCACGCCTGGGTGCGACACCAACATCGCTCCCAGCTCCGGCGTCGGGGCCGTTGACGGCGTTGACCACCCCAGGTGGCAAGGCGTCGGCCAGCGCGGCGACGACGGCCAGGACCGCACCGGGACAGAAGGGCGGGGCCTTCACCACGATCGTGTTGCCGGCGAGAAGGGCGGGAAGTGCCTTGTTACCCAGGACCGACACCGGCCAGTTGAACGGCAACAGCGCAGCGACAACCCCGTACGGCTCGTGCACCACACTGGTCCGGCGTCCACTACCGGTGAGCGTTCTCCCCGCCAGCGCCTCGGCGGCCAGGGGCGCGAAGGCCCCCACCATCCCGCCCATCGTCCCCGAATCGAACTGCGCCTCCCACAGCACCTTGCCGTGCTCGCGGGTGAGGAGAGTGGCCAGATCCTGTGCCTCGACGGCGGCGCCGGCCGCGGACGCCGCCTTACCCACGAGCTCGGCGCGCTCGTCGGGTGCCATCGCCGCCCACGAAGGGAACGCCGCCCGGGCGGCCGCCACGGCGCGGTCGAGCTGCGCCGGCGACGCCGAAGGCGCCTCGAGAACCACCTCAGCGGGACGGACCGGGTTGGTCACCGGGTAGGTTCCCGCCTCTCCGGGCACCACGCCGCCATCGATCACGAGCCCGATCGCATCACCCATCTGCCGCCCTTCCGTCCGGAGAATGCCGTTCTCCGGCGGATGATAGTTTCCGATCTCGATGGCGTCAGGGGCGCGAGACACGGCGGGCGCCGAGGCGCTGGCTCGCCCGGTCCGTGCCGACGGGGAGGCTCTCGCCAACCCCGCGCGCCACGACCACCTCGCCGACCCCGCGCACCCCGCCGATCCCGCCGATCCCGCCGACTTCGGCGACACGAGGCGCGCCAGGCTCGGCTCGTTGCCCCACGCGCGGGCCCGCCGCGTCGAGGTGACCGAGCGCCTGGTGGAGGGGGCACGGGAGCTCGTGTGGGATGCCGGTGGCCCCACCTTCACCGTAAGCCAGGTGGTGGCGGCGGCCGGCACCTCTCTCAAGAGCTTCTACCGGTGCTTCACCGGCAAGGACGAATTGCTGGTGGCGTTGTTCGAAGACGACGCCCGGCAGGGCGCGGCGGCGTTGCTGTCCATGGTCGACGTCGAAGCCGACCCCCTCGAACGGCTGCGCGTCGTGGTCGTCGGGTTGTTCGGGCTCCTCACCGTCGACGGACGCCTCCCCTACGCGGCGGCGCTCGTGCGTGAGCACCTGCGGCTCGCCGAGTCCCATCCCGACCGACTCCGGGGAGTGCTGCAACCCTTCGTCGGCGTCTTCGAAGATGCCGTGAGCGCCGCGCAGGTGAGTGGCGCCGTGCGCGCTGGAGATGCTCGGCGCGACGCGCGGACGCTGTTCCACTTGGTGCTTTCTCACCTGCACGCGCTCATCTGCCACCAGATCGAGGCGCCCCCCACCGAGGTCGCCGAGGAATTGTGGGCCTTCTGCTCGGCGGCACTGCGCCCGTGATGTCGGCGGCACGCGGAGGGGAGGGCTCGTGACGACCGGAGGGGTCCTGCTCCCTGATCCCGCGCCACGGCCCATCCGGGTGCCGGTGATCTCGGTGGACGACCACCTCATCGAGCCGCCCGACCTGTTCGAGGGGCGCGTGCCGCTCCATTTCGCCGAGCGGGCCCCCCACATCGTCGAAGGCGACGGCGGTGTGCAGTACTGGCTCTACGAGGACCGCACCTATCCCAACGTGGGGCTCAATGCCGTGGTGGGACGGCGCAGAGATACGTGGAGCATGGACCCTTCGCGCTTCGACGAGATGCGGCCCGGCTGCTTCGACATCCACGCCCGCGTCGGCCGACATGGACATCAATGGCGTGTGGGCCTCGCTGTGCTTCCCGTCCCTCGTGGCCGGATTCTGCGGGTCGGTCTTCTCGCGGTCAGAGGATCCCGAGCTCGGTCTGGCCTGCTTGCGCGCCTGGAACGACTGGCATGCCGAGGTCTGGGCCGGCACCTATCCCGAGCGCATCATCGCCCTGCAGCTTCCATGGCTCGTCGATGTGGCGGTAGCGACCGAGGAGGTTCGCCGCAACGCGACGCGGGGGTTCAAGGCCGTGAGCTTCCCGGAGTTCCCGGCGCGGCTGGGAGTGCCCTCGATCTTCTCGGGCTCCTGGGACCCCTTCTTCGCGGCGTGCGAGGAGACCTCCACGGTGGTGTGCCTCCACACGGGCGCCTCGGGGTGGGCTCCGTTGCCGTCGCCGGACCCACCCTTCGAGCTGTTCCCCACGCTGTTCCCTGTCAACGCGCTGTTGGCGGCGGCCGAGTGGCTGTGGTCGGGTGTGCCTCTTCGATTCCCCGACCTGGCCATCGCCATGTCCGAGGGAGGGATCGGCTGGGTGCCGATGCTGCTCGACAGGGTCGACTACGTGCTCGACCATTCTGCCTCGGGCACCGAGAGCACGGCTTGGCCCTCTGAGCTGCGGCCGAGCGAGGTGCTGCGTCGCAACTTCTGGTTCTGCACCATCGACGACCCGTCGACCATCGAATTGCGCCACCGGATCGGCGTCGACCACATCATGGTCGAGAGCGACTATCCCCACGCCGACTCGACGTGGCCCGACACCCAGCTCGTGCTCGAGAAGACCCTGGGGCAACTGCCCGAGGACGAGTTGCGGATGATGGCAGCCGGAAACGCGGCACGACTGTTCCGCCATCCCATGCCTCCGACCGACGACTGGCGCGCCCCCGCGCCGGGGCCCGCCCCCGACGAGGTGTCGTGAACGCGCCACATCCCGCCCTGGGTGCCCTCGTCGTAGACGCCGACGGGCACGTGATGGAACCCCGCCAGGCCTGGGCGACCGTCCCCGAGCCGTACCGACCCGCCATCACCAGTGACGCGCACGGCTACGAGCACGTCGTGGTGGACGGCAAGGAGATCCTGGCCGTGCCGTTGGGCACCCTGGCCACGCCGGGGGCGCGCTTCTCGGACCCCGAGTCCTTCTTGTCCCTCGACCACGCACACCGGGGAGGGTCCGACCCCAAGGCACGTCTCATCGACATGGGCGCCGAAGGCATCGACCAGGCCGTGCTGTTCCCGTCCGTCGGGTTGTATTTCTGGGCGCTCGACGATGCCAAGGCGGCGTTGCCCATCGCCCGCGCCTACAACGACTGGCTGGCCTCGTACTGCGCCACCGATCCCGCACGGCTGTTCGGTGCGGCCATGATCCCGATGCAAGACCCCGTCGCCGCCGTCGCCGAATTGCGCCGGGCGCGTCACGAGCTCGGCTTCGTGGCCGCCTTCGTGCGCCCCAATCCCTGTTGCGGGCGCTCACTGTCGGATCGCGCCTTCGAGCCCGTGTGGGAAGCGGCCGAGGACAACGACATGACCATCGCCGTGCACGAGGGGAGCTCGGTGATCGTCCCCACGCTCGGGTCCGACCGCCCCTTCAACCCCTTGGTGCTCCACGCCGTGTCCCACGCCTTCGAGGAGATGCTGGCTTGCGCGCAGCTCATCGCCTTCGGGGTGCTCGAACGTCATCCGAGGCTGCGCGTGGTCTTTTTGGAGTCGAGCGGTGGCTGGGTCCCGTTCTGGCTGGAGCGCCTCGACGAGCAGGCCGAGAGTTTCGGCGGGTTCTGTCCGGAGCTGCGCATGGCGCCCAGCGAGTACTTCGCCCGCCAGTGCTGGATCAGCTACGAGATAGACGAGCACACGCTTCCCGTTCTGGCGCCCTTCATCGGCGAGAGCCGGATCGTGTGGGGATCTGACTACCCACATCACGACGCCACATTCCCCGGGGCGGTAGATACGCTGCGCCGCACCATGGCCCCGCTCCCGCCAGACGTCCAGACCATGATCCTGGGCGCCAATGCGGCTGGGCTCTACCGGCTGCCCCCGCTGCAGGATCAGGCGCCCCCGCCGTCGCTCCAGTCGCAGCCACTACCCCGCCAGAGATAACCGTGCTGGGCGACGTGGTACGCGAGGCCGCGGCCCGCTACGGAGATACTCCTCTCTACGTCACACCCGAAGGCGGTGAGCTCTCCTATGCCGCACTCGACCGGCTGTCCGACGGTGTCGCCGGTGGCTTGCACGTTCGGGGTGTGCGGGTCGGGGACGTCGTCGCTCTCGTGCTCCCTTCGGGACCGGCGTACGCCATCGCCTATATCGCCGCCGCCAAGATCGGCGCCGTCACCGCGGGAGTGAACGACCGTCTGTCACCGCCCGAGCGTCGTCGATGCCTGGCCGTGGCCCGGCCGCGACTTGTCTTGGCGTCGAAGGAACTCGCCCTCGACACCGCTGTCGGCGAGGTCGCCGAGGTCGAGGACGTGGTGGAGGTGGACGCCGACGCCGGCCTCGAGGCGGTCCTCCAAGAGCTGCGCGCCGAGGCCTCGCGGCGCCCGGAGCCTGGTGCCGCCAGGGCCGCGCCTCCCGGCCCCGGCTCCGGCCCCTACCGCGGCCCCGACCGCGGCCCCGGCCCCGACCCCGACCCGGACCGCCCCGTGGCGGTGGTGTTCACTTCGGGAACCACCGGAGATCCCAAAGGGGCGGTGTTCACCTGGCGTCAGCTCGAGGCGATCGGCGAGGTCGACGGCGGAGGCCGGTGGGGCGGTGGTGGCCGGGGCCTGTCGTCCACGTCCTTCGCCCACCTCGGGTATATGACCAAGCTGCCCCAGGCGCTGCGCGGCGGCGGAACGACATTCCTCATGGGGCGGTGGTCGGCGGGAGACGCCCTCGAGATGGTCGAGCGACATCGCATCACCGGTCTCGGGGGAATACCCACCCAGGTTGCGCTCATGCTCCGCCACGAGCGCTTCGAATCCACCGACACGAGCAGCGTCCGCATGATCGCCATGGGAGGCGGGCCCTCCACCGCTGCCCTGGTGCGCGAGGCACGGCAGCGATTCGGTGCTCCGGTGATCGTTCGCTACACCTGCACAGAGGCGGGGGTGGGAGTGGGTACCGCCGTCGACGATCCTCCCGAGGACGCCGAAGAGAGCGTGGGGCGAGCCCGGGGAGGTGTCGAGCTCACCGTCCGCTCTGAGGACGACCGACCACTTCCAGCCGGCGAGCTGGGTCATGTCTGTCTCCGTTCCGCGGCGGTGATGCTCGGATACTGCCAGGACCCCGAGGCCACCAGAGCCGTCTTCACTGCGGACGGCGCGGTACGGACCGGGGACCTCGGGTACGTCGACGAGCGAGGACGACTCCACCTGTCGGGGCGCTCCAAGGAGATGTACGTGCGCGGCGGCTACAACGTCTTCCCCCTCGAGGTCGAGAACGTCCTCGCCGACCACCCGGCAGTGGCTCAGGCCGCGGTGGTGCCGCGCCCCGACCCCGTCATGGGTGAGATCGGTGTTGCCGTGGTCGTGCCGCGTCATGCTGGCGACGCGCCCACGCTCGAGTCCCTGCGCGCTCACGCTCGAGCTCGCCTGGCTAGCTACAAGCTGCCCGAAGCCATCCTGCTCGCTGCTGAGCTGCCCCGCACCGCCATGGAGAAAGTCGATCGGGCCGCCCTCAGCGCCTTGGTGGCCTCTACAGCGGCTGCGGCTACGGCGCCAGCGGCTACGGCGCCAGCGGCTACGGCGCCAGCGTCTCCACCGACACCGCCGGCATCTACAAAGCCGCGCCCGCGATGAGCAGCTCGTCGGGTGTGGCCGGGTCGAGGACGGCGGCCAGGATGGCATCGGCCATCTCCTGACACTGCAACACCTCGTATCGCAAGAGCCCGTCGGCCGTCCACTGCTCGAAAGCCTGTCCGAGCACCTCCGGGTCCCAGTTGTCGGCGAACGACGACGCCGTGTTGCCCACCGCCACGCACAGGACGCGCAAGCCGGGCTCTTCGGACCTCAACGCCCGCGCCAACTCGGCCAGTGCCGCCTTGGTGGTGCCGTAGACGCCGAGCCACGGCCACGGCGTCCCCATGGAGTGGGTGGTCACCACCACGACCGGGTCGTCGGCCCCACGGAGGTGCTCGAGGGCGTTGCGAACGATCAGGGCCCCACCCACCACGTTCGTCGCCAGCATCTCGTGCCACAGCGCGGCCGGCGTGTCGGCCACCCGGACGAGCGGCGAACTGCCCGACAGATAGAGCAGTACGTCGATCCCGCCCATCCATGCCGCCGCCTCGGCGACGAGGCGCCCGCAGTCGGCTTCGTCGGTGACGTCACAGTGCCACGCCTGCGCCTCTCCTCCGGCGCTGCGGATCTGAGCTGCGGCCTCCTCGACCAGGTCCTGGCGCCGGGCCGCCAACGCCACCTTGGCGCCCGCCTCGCCGGCTGCGATGGCGAGGGCACGGCCGATGCCCGATGACGCCCCCACCACCAGCACCCGGCGACCTTTGAGACTGGGAGGCGGTGGCACCGACGTTCCTCCTGTAGTTCGAGCGGCCGGCTGGTTGGTTCGGAGGGATGGTGGAAGCGGCCCGAAGCGGCCCGCACGGGTCAATGGCGAGGGTACCGGCGCGCCGAGCGTAGCCCCGCGGGCCTGACAGCACCGTCAGGTTCGTCGCCCGTGACCTAGCATCTCGCCCCGTGACCGGCCACCCACCACCTATGACTCTTCGCGTGCGCAGCGCATGACCGCCTCCGGTGTGACGGCGCGCGGCCCGTCTGTGCGCGTCCTGCCCCGCCTCGACGACACCAACCGATTCTTCTGGACCTCGGGTGAGGACGGCCGGCTGCGGTTCCTCCGCTGCAGCGCCTGCCGCCATTACGTGCATCCCCCGGTGCCGCGTTGCCCGTACTGCCTGGACGGGACCCTGGCGCCCGAGCCCGTCAGTGGCCACGGAGTCGTGCACTCCTTCACGGTCAATCACCAGCAGTGGATCCCGGGATCCGACCCCTACGTCATCGGGCTGGTCACCATCGCCGAGCAGGATGACGTCCGGCTCACGACGAACCTGGTGGACTGCGCGCCCGATGACGTGTTCATAGGCATGGCCGTGGAGGTCACCTTCGAACAGGTCCAAGATGTCTGGCTTCCGCTGTTCAGACCCTCCCCGGAACCCCGGCGATGAGCCCTCCGGAGCTTCTCGAGCGCCGCTCGATCATCTCGGGCATCGGCCAGTCCGACGTGGGCCGGCGGCTGGGGCGCGGTGAGCTCGACCTCACCGTGGACGCCTGCCTCGAAGCCATCGCCGATGCCGGGCTCACCCGCGACGACATCGACGGGCTGGCGACCTTTCCCGGTGCCGGCGTGGGCACGAGCGGCTTCGCCGGACCTGCCACCCCCGAGGTCCAAGACGCCCTGCGCCTCAAGCTCAACTGGCACGACGGTGGCCTCGAGGGGCCCGGGCAGCTGCGGGCCGTCTTCGCCGCTTGCCTGGCAGTGGCGGCGGGACTGGCACACCACGTCCTCGTGTACCGCACAGTCACCGAGTCCACCGCGCAGGGAGAAGGCGGGCGCCGGGGAATCGGCGGGGGGACCGGCGGCACGGGGAGCCGGGGGGTCCCGCGTTTTTCGGGCACGTTGCAATGGACGCTCCCCTATGGCGCCGTGTCCGCCGTCAATTGGCTGGCGTTGATAGCGCAGCGGCGCATGTTCGAGTACGGGCTCACTCGGGAGCAATTGGCGTGGATCGCCCTCAACGGCCGCCGCAACGCCGCGCTCAACCCCAAGGCGATCTACCGCGACCCGATGACGCTCGAGGACTATCTCGCCGTGCGCATGATCTCGACGCCGTTGTGCCTCTACGACTGCGACGCACCATGTGACGGGTCGACGGCCGTGGTGGTCTCTCACGCCGATTACGCCCCCGACACACCCAGCACCGCGTGCCACGTCAACGCCATCGGTACGGCGCTACGGGGCCGGCCCAGCTGGGACCAGTTCGACGACATGACCACGTTCTCCGCCCGCGACGCTGCGGCGAGCATGTGGGAGCGCACCGAGCTGGGGCCTTCGGACGTCGATGTCGCCGAGCTCTACGACGGGTTCAGCATCCTCACGATGGTGTGGCTCGAGGAGCTCGGCTTGTGTGCCAAGGGCGAGAGCGGGCCCTTCGTCGAGGGGGGCCAACGCATCGCGCTCGACGGACCGGTGCCGCTCAACACCAGTGGTGGTCAGCTCTCGGCCGGACGGTTGCACGGCTTCGGGTTGTTGCACGAGGCGTGTGTCCAGCTGCGCGGCGAGGGCGGGGCGCGACAGGTCCCCACCAGGCCCGAGGTAGCGGCGGTGGCCGCCGGGGGCGGACCCATCGCCGGCTGCATGCTCCTTACCCGAGGCCCTTCGTAAAGACAGCCTTCGTGAAGACAGAAGGAGGCCGGCGCGGCTCGACCCGCCTTTCCTTTACCTGACACGAACGTCAGACAGGTACGATCCCCCCGTGCGCCTGCACTACGACGAGCAGACCGAGGAGTTTCGCCGCGAGCTGCGAGCATGGATGGATGCCAACCTGCCTCCGTCGGCGCAACGCTCCGAGCGGGTGCGGTCTTCGGCCCACATCCCGGAGTGGGCACGCGCCTGGCAGCGCAAGCTGTTCGACAACGGCTGGCTCGTACCGGGCTGGCCCCCCGAGTACGGCGGCCGCAATGCCACTCCGGTGCAGCAGATGGTGTACTTCGAGGAGCTCGCCCGCCTGGGCGTCCCCCGCAGCTGCAACCCCCAGGGCCTCTCGATCATCACACCGTCCATCTTCGACTGGGGCACCGAGGACCAGAAGGAGCGCTACGCCCTGCCCACGCTGCGCGCCGAGATCAGCTGGTGTCTGGGCATGAGCGAGCCCAATGCCGGCAGTGACCTGGCCGGTCTGCGCACCCGGGCCGAGCTGCACGGAGACCGATTCGTCGTGAACGGCCAGAAGGTGTGGACCTCGGGCGCGCACCACTCCGACTACTGCTTCTGCTTCGTGCGCACCGACCCCGACGCCAAGAAGCACGCCGGTATCAGCGTGCTCATCATCGACATGAAGACCCCGGGCATCCAGACCCGGCCCATCGCCGAGCTCACCGATCGCGAGCACGCGGACTTCAACGAGGTCTTCTTCACCGATGTGGAGGTCCCCGCCGAGAACCTCGTGGGCGAGCTCCACCACGGCTGGTCGGTGGCGGGAGGGTCGCTGGCCCACGAGCGCGGCATGCTGTGGATCAACGAGGCCACCGGCACCGAGAAGATCATCGAGCGCGTCGTCAAGACCGCCACCACGCCACTCCCCGGCGGCCGGCGTCTGGCCGACGACCCCGCCTTCCGCACCACCGTGGCCCGCGCCTACGTGCAGTCTCAAGCCTTGAAGCTGCTCGGCTATCGGGGATTCGCCAAATTCGCCAAGGGCATGGCCTCGCCCGAGCACTCGGTCCTCAAGCTCTTGGGGAGCGAGATGCGTCGGGGCCTGGCCCTCGACGTGGGCGAGGCCATGGGCGCCACCGGTCTCGACACGTCGCGCCACGAGGCGCCGGCGGTGGGCCGCGGCGAGAGCGAGGCCTGGCTGGTGCACTGGCTGCAGAGCTTTGCGGGCACCATCGCCGGGGGGACGTCGGAGATCCAGCGCAACATCATCGCCGAGCGCGTGCTCGGCTTGCCTCGTAAGTAGCAGGAGCGACTGGCGTGGCCCGCAAGGAGCCACAGCCACACACAGGGAGAGACCATGCCGAGCTACGGACCTGAGGTTCTGGGACCCCCGCCCCGGGACCCCAAGCAGAAGTACTGGGACCCCGAGGTCCAGACCATGGACCCCGAGAAGCTCCGGGCGCTGCAGAACGAACGCCTGGCGATGCTGTTGCGCAAGGTCTTCGACACGCCGGTCCCCCTCTTCAAGGACAAGCTCACGGCCGCGGGCATCGGAGCGCCCGAGGATGTGAAGACCGTCGACGACCTGCGGCACGTGCCGCTCACCGTGAAGCAGGACCTGCGTGACTCCGAGGAGGCGCACCCGCCCTTCGGCGAGTATCGCTTCACCGAGGCTCGCGCCGCGGTGCGCGTGGGAACCTCGACGGGGACGACGGGGACGCCCACCATCTCGTTGTGGACGCGGCGCGACATATGGATCGAGTACGAGTCCTCGGCGCGCACCTGGTGGCGCCTGGGATATCGACCCGGGATGATCGCCACCCATGCGCATCCCGCCTACCTCTACGGCGGCGGCCCCATGCTGTCGGGGTCCTACGAGTACTTCGGGATGCTCAACATCTGGGTACCCCCGCCCGACACCGACGAGGCCGCCGAGCAGGGCCTGCGATTCTGGACGCGGGTGAAGCCCGACATCCCCTTCATGGGGTTCTCGACGGGCCGGTTCTTCGAGGTGGCCTCCAAGCTGGGGATCGACCCCAAAGACGCCGGGCTCGAGTTCAAGGGCATGCCGGGCTTCGGCATGGGCAAGGGCATGCCCCTCATGACGGCGGGGGCCGAGTGCTACGCGTACGTGGGCGGCGCTTGCGGCCAGCTCCCGGGCGCGCACATCAACGAGGACTGGGGAGTGGTCCAGGCCGTCGACCCTGCCACCGGGGAAGAAGTCGCCGACGGGGAGTGGGGCGACCTCGTCGTCACCACACTCGACCGGGACAACGGGCTGCTGCGCTACGACCTCGAGGAGGCGTGCGCCATCCTGCGCGAGCCTTGCCCGTGCGGCGAGACGAGCATCCGCGGGCTGTGGGGCGGCCGCTTCAAGGACCTCATCTCCGTGCAAGGCAAGCGCTTCCAGGCCAACGAGGTGGAGTCCGCCCTGCGCGGCGTGCCCGACGTCACCGAGCCCACCCTCGAGTGGCAGATGGTGCGCCCCGTCGACGAGAAGCGCGCGTTGACAATCCGCGTGGAGCGTGGGTCGGGCGCCCCCGACGACACCGAGGTGGCGCGCAAGTGCGCAGCGGCGCTGCAGGAGCGCCTGGGCATCGACACGACCATCGAGGTGCTCGACCGGGAGACCATCCCCCGCTCGGGCTACAAGGCAGCCCGGGTGGTCGACGAGTGAAGGACGCACTCCACGACCTCACCCTCGCCGACGTCCTGCGCGCCCACGCCCACACCCGGCCGGGCTCGCTGGGCGCGGTGTGCGGCGCCCAGCGGCTCACCTTCGATGCCCTCGACACTCGCGTGAACCGGCTCGCCAACGCCCTCGCCTCCGCAGGAGTGGGCACGGGCGATCGGCTGTTGTGGCTGGGCCAGAACTGCCACCGTCTCCTCGAGGGCCTGTTGGCGGCGGCCAAGCTCGGGGCGGTGTTCTGCCCCGCCAACTGGCGCCAGAGTGCCACCGAATTCGCCTTCGTGATCGGCGACTGCGACCCGGCGGTCGTCTTCTTCCAGGAATCGGAGATCGGCGACACCCTGCGCCAGGCGCGACACGAGAGCGGGTCCAAGGCCTTGTGGATCGGCCACGACGTCGAGGGTGCCGGCGGCTACGAGGCCTTCCTGGCCGCCGGGGCCGAGCACGATCCCGGCGCGGACAGCGACGAGCGGGCCGCGGTGCTCATGATGTACACCGCCGCCTTCACCGGGAGCCCCAACGGCGCCTTGCTCTCGAACCGGGCGCTGGTGCTCCAAGGATCCTTGATCGCCCAGATCCAGGGAGTGGGCTCCGACTACGTGTACCTCAACTGCGGGCCACTGTTCCACGTGGCCACGTTCATGACCACCCTCGCCACCTTTCTGGTGGGGGGCGCCAACGTCTTCACACCCCGGGTCGACGCCGAGGAGCTGTGCCGGCTCATCGCCGAGGAGCACTGCACCGGCGCCTTCATCATGCCGCCCACCATGGACCAGATCGTCGAGCTCAACGCCGAAGGCCGGTTCGACCTCAAGACCCTGCGGGGCTTTGCCGGCAAGCCCCAGTGGACGGCGATGATCACGGTCGACGACAGCCCCTGGGGAGAGCGTCCCGCCGGCTACGGCCAGACCGAGGTCATGGGCCTCGCCACGTTCAACGCCCTGCAACCCAGCACAGGCTCGAGCGGAAGGCCGGCTCCGTTCGTGCGCATCGCCGTCCTCGACCCCGCCGGCGCCGAGCTCGCCCCGGGCGAGACGGGCGAGATCGCCGTGCGCGGGCCCACCGTGATGAACGGCTACTTCAACCGCCCCGAGCTCAACCAGCAGCGTCAGGCGGGCGGCTGGCACCACACCAACGACCTCGGCCGCATCGACCCCGACGGTTCGCTGACCTTCATCGGCCCCAAGACGCGCCTGATCAAGTCGGCGGCCGAGAACATCTATCCGAGCCGAGGTCGAGGGCTGCCTCAAGGCACACCCCGCTGTGGCAGACGCGGCAGTGATCGGACGGCCCGACCGCACCTGGGGACAGAACGTCACGGCCGTGGTGGTGCTGCGCGAGGGAACGACGGCAAGCGCCGAAGAGATCATCGAGCACTGCCGGGAACGGATCGCGTCGTACAAGAAGCCCAAGCAGGTCGAATTCACCGATGCGCTGCCCCGCAACGGGTTCGCCGTCGACTACGACGCGCTCGACGCAAGCTACGGTGGCGGTGGCTACCCGGGCGCTGGGCACTGACCCGTCGGGAGCCCGCGTCCCCACCGTGCCCGACGCACCGTCTCCCTGGGCCTCGGGGCGCGCGTGCCGCCCCTGGCGCGCAGGCCGAACCCAGTGGACATATCGCACCTGGCGCGCATGGGGCGCGGGACGCGCGTGGGCCATCGGCCTGGTGGGCACCGCAGTCGTATCGGCCGCGTGCACCAGCTCCACCACTTCACGCGCCACCTCCACCACGGCGGCGTCGGCCGCCTCCACCACCACGAGCGCGCCGGCCGCCTCGGGCTCCTCGTCGGACGCGGCGCAGATCCAGTCCCTGTCCTCGGCGCTGCAGGCGGGTGAGCACGCCACCTTCAAGGCCACCTACACCTCCCACAACGTGAGCGGCACCTCGGAGACCATCACCATCGAACAGAAGCCCCCGAAGTCGGTGTTCTCGACCGGGACCACTTCGGTGATCAACGACGGGACTCACACCTACTTCTGCAACCCCGAGCGCGGGATCCGAGCAGTGCGTGTCGGAGTCGAGCCCCGGTGCCAACCCGCTGGGGTCGATCACGGCCATCTTCGACCCCACCACGGTGCTCAGTGAATTCCAGGTGGCCGAGGCCCAGGCCGCCGCCCATGCGTCGGGCTACAGCCTGGCCTTCTCCACTGGTACCTACGCCGGACTGGGTGCCAAGTGCGTGAACTTCACGAACTCGACACAGACCGTGAAGTACTGCGTCACCAACTCGGGCGTTCTCGCCTACGTGCAGTCGGCGGGGAGCACCTTCGAATTGACGAGCTACTCGTCTTCTCCCGCCGACAGCGACTTCTCCCTACCGGCGGGAGCCACGGTGCTCACCATCCCGACCATCCCGACTTCTCCGTAGCCGCCGCCCGGCCCCGAAGCCGAGGTCTCCCCGAAGCGGACGGACCGGCGGCTCACAGGCCGAGAAGGTGCGACAGCCTTTCGAGATGCTCGGCCCCGGTGCCGAAGAGCGCGGCGCCCGCCTTGGCCCGCTTCACGTACAGGTGCATGTCGTGCTCCCACGTGTAGCCGATGCCGCCCAGGCACTGGATTCCCTCCTGGGTGACGAGCTTCTGGCAGTCGCCGACACTGGCCTTGGCCATGGCCACCGCCACGTCGCGGCGCTCGTCGGACTCGGCGATGGCCGCCGCCGCGAAGTACGCCGTGGCGCGCGCCGACTCGACCGAGCACGTACATGTTGGCCAGCTTGTGCTTGATGGCCTGGAACGAACCCGACCTTCACCCCGAACTGCTCGCGCTCCTGGACATAGGCGTGCACGATGTCGAAGATGGCCTGGCAGGTCCCCACCATCTCGGTCGCCAGCGCCACCGTGGCCTCCTGGACCACAGCGCGCAGGACCGGAGCGGCCGTGCCGGGCTCGCCCAGCACGCGGTCGCGCTCGACGCGGACCGCGTCCAGCGACGACGGTGGCGTAGCTGCGGCTGGCGTCGAGGCCGACCATGGGCTCGGTGTCGAACTGCGCCCGGGGGCACGACGAACAGGCCGATGCCTTCGTCGCCGGCGCTGCCCGGGCAGACGGGCCGCCACCACCACCTCGTCGGCGACATCGGCGTCGAAGACGAAATGCTTCTCGCCGTCGAGCACGAAGCTCTGCCCGTCGGGGACGCACGTGCGTCGAGATGCCCGCCGCCTCGTAGCGCCCGTCGGCCTCGGCCACCGCCAGGGTCCCCACGATGCCGCCGTTGGCCACCGCGCCGAGGAACCGGTGGCGCTGCTCGGGCTCCCCGCGCGCCAGCAGGGCCGGGACGAACTGGGTGGCGGTGGCCAGGAACGGTGCCGGGCACAGCACCCGCCCGAGCTGCTCGCACACCACGGCGAGCTCGACGAAGCCGAGCCCGAGGCCACCGTCCTCCTCGGGGACGGCCAGCGCCGGGCCAGTCGAGCTCGACCATCCGGCTCCACAGGTCCTCGGCGTGCTTGTGCTCCTCGACGACACTGCGCACGAGCGACATGGGGCACTCGCGCTCGAGCACGGCGCGCACCGCCTCCTGCAGCGCGGCCTGGTCGTCGGAGAGCTCGAGCTCCACGGACTAACCCGCCGTGACCACGAGGGAGTCGACCGCTACCGCCCCGTTGCGGCGCACCACCACGGGGTTGAGGTCGAGCTCGACGAGCCGGTCGCCGCACGCCGCGGCCAGGCGGGCCACAGCCAGGACCACGTCGACGAGCGCCTTCACGTCGCCGCGGTCGCGGCCGCGTGCCCCGGCCAGCAGCGGGGTAGCCGCGCAGACCCTGGACCATCTCCTGGGCGTCGCGCGCGGTCGATGGGCAGCGGGCGCACCGCCACGTCCTTCAGGATCTCGGCGAACACCCCGCCCGTGCCCACCAGCACGGCGGGCCCGAACACGGGGTCGCGGGTGACGCCCACGATCATCTCGGTGCCCCCCTCGACCTGCTCCTGGATCTGGACCCCCTCGATGCGGGCGTGCGCGCTTGGCCTTCGTGGCGCCGCTCGACGAGCTCGCTGTAGACGGCCTTGGCTTCGCTCGCCGAGCGCCACCGACAGGCGCACCAGCCCGGCGTCGGACTTGTGGGGGAAGTCGGGAGAGGCGATCTTCATCACCACCGGGAAGCCGATGTCGCCGCCATACGGGCCGCCTCGGCGGCGGAATGCGCCAGGCCCTCTCCGGCCAGGGGGATGCCGAAGGCCTCGAGCAACTGCCGCGACGCGTCGGCACCGAGGGGGACAGGGCCCGATCCCGGCGGCATCGGTGAGTGCGGCCGCCGCCTCCTTGGGGAGGCGGCGTGGCAGGGGCTTGCGGGGGCGGAACGACGAAGACGCCTGCTGGTACCGGGCGAAAGCGCGCAGGGCGGTGAAGCAGTTGCGGAACGACCGGAACAACGGGACGCCGGCGTCCACGAGCGTCTTGAAACCTTGCTCGTCGGTCTTGAAGGAGTTCCACGTCACCACGATGGGCTTCTTCACCTCGTCGATGAAGGCCACGATGTCCTCGGCGAACCGGTCCGTGAGCCGGCCGAGCGCTCCGGTGAGGCCGATCACCATGACGTCGATGTCGGGATCGGCGGCCACGAGGTCGAAGACGCGCCTGCGGTCCTCGACGGGCGCCGAGACGAGGAATTGGGCGCCGTTGTCGACGGGGTTGGCGACGGTCAGATAATCGGGGATCATCTCGCGCAGCCCCGCCTGGGTGCGCGCCGACAGGACCGGCACCGGTACTCCGCTCGACTCGGCCACCTCGGCCATGAGCGTGCCCGATCCACCCGAGATGGAATAGAGACAGCACCTGCCCCCGGTGCCGGCCGGCAACTTGGCGAAGAGCGCGGCCGTCTCCAGGAGCTCGTCGAGGTCGCGCACCCGCACCACCCCGTACTGCGCGAACAGCCCCTGCACCACGGCGTCGGATCCCGCCAGGTGCCCGGTGTGCGAGCTCGCCATGCGCGTCCCGGCCTCGGTGCTCCCCATCTTGAGCGCCACCACCGGCTTGCCCTGGGCGTTGGCGGCCTCGAGGGCGCGCCGCAGCTTGGCGGGGTCCTTGAACCCCTCGAAGTAGCCGGCGATGACCGCGGTGTCGTCGTCGTAGGCGAAGTACTCGATGAAGTCGGCGGCCTCGAGGTCGAGCTCGTTGCCGGTCGGCACCCAGCGGCTGAACGCCACCCCGAACTCGGTCCCCTGCACGAGGGGGCGGCCCTGGTGCCCGCTCTGGGTCACGAGCCCGATGCGGCCACCGCGGCGCGTGGGCGGCTCGGGAAGGACCTCGAACGCGTTGGTGTTGGTGTTGGGCCCGAAGATGCGGATGCCGTAGCGGCGGGCCACCTCGCCCACCTCGCGCTCGAGCTCGGCCCCCGCCTCGCCCACCTCGCTGAAGCCGGCCGTGAAGATGAGGACGTAGGGGACGCCGTGCTTGCCGCACTCCTCCACCGTCCGTTGGCCACGAGCCGGGTGCCCACGTTGACCACGGCCAGGGTGACCTCGGCGGGGATGTCGGTGACGTGCTCGTAGACGGGGATGTCACCGATGCTGCCGCCCTTGGCGTTCACCAGGTACCAGCGGTCGCCCCACCGCTCGCCGTACGAGGCGCCGCAGGCGCTCGGGCTTGGCGTTGCGGTTCACCGAGCCCACCAGCGCCACCGCCTTGGGGTGGAAGAACTCCTCGAGGTCGCCTCTCTTCTGGGTCACGGCGGATCCCTGGGCCACGGTGCGTCGTGCCCCTCAGCCGGCCGGGGTCTCGCCCGAGAGCACCGAGAAGTCGAGGCGCGACGTGAGCATGCCGGCCGAGAAGCCGCCGTCGGCGTAGACGTTGGTGCCGGTGATGTAGCCGGCCGCGTCGCTGTTCAGGAACACCACCAGTGCCCCTGCTCCTCGGGGGTGGAGTTGCGCCCGCCCAGGGGCTTGGGGAACCGGTCCATGAAGTCCTTGCCCATGTACGCCTCGAACGACGGCATCATCGGGGTCTGGGTGGGCCCCGGGCTCGTGCAGTTCACGCGGATCCCCTGGGGGGCGAGGTCCAGGGCGGCGTGCAGCGTCCAGATGATGATGGCCTGCTTGGAGAGGAGGTATCCCTCGCCCACGGCGTCGGGGTGCTCCTCGCACCACTTCCGGCCCTCGGCGTACCCGGGGGTGGCGAGCAGAGGCGCCACCTGGTCCATGACGTTCTCCCATCCGAAGGCCCCCGCCGAGGAGATGGTGGCCACCGCCGAGCCCGGGCCCATGTGCGTGGCCGCCAGACCGGTGAGGTGACGTGCCGCGATGAAGTTCACGAGCATGGTGTCGAGGCCCGAGAACGGAGGCCCGGGGAGGCCGGCGCAGTTGAACAGCGCATGGAGCGGACCACCCAGCTCGACCACCGCCGCCTCGATGGCGGCGGGGTCGCGCAGGTCCACGGAGCGGTAGCTCGCCACCTTCGAGGAAGGCTCCTTGACGTCGAACACGTGGACCTCGGCACCGAGCTCGATGCAGGTCGCGCACCGCGGCGGCGCCCATGCCCGCCCCGCCGCCGCCGCTCACGAGTACCCGCTTGCCCTCGTAGCTCCACACGCCGGCCATACCGTCCTCCCCCGTCTTGGGCGCCCGGTCGGGGCGCTTCACTCCTAGCCCGTTGCGGGCGCCGTCAGTCTGGGGCGCCCTGTCGACGCCGTCTGAGTCGCCCCGTCCGGCGCGGGCCCGGCGGCGCCTTAGCCGCCCATCTGCAGACCCGGCGCGCGCGAATGGAACACCTGCGCGTTGACCGCAGGACCGATGTCCTCGGGCTCCCAGCGGGCGGGCTTGCCCTTGGTCTCCACCGTGACACCGAGGCTCCAGGGCACGTAGTGGGTGATGCGGTGGCCCACGGCGCGAAACACCTGTCCGGTCACGTGCAGAGCGTCGTCCGACGCCAGCCACGCCACCATGGGCGCCGAGTTGGCCGGGTTCATGGGGTCGTAGTCGGCGCCCTCGTCGAGCTGATCGGGTTCGCGTACCTCGGCGTCCTTGCGCAAGGTGGCCGTGATACGTGTCATGCCCCCGGGAGCCACAGCGTTGGCCCGCACGCCGTAACGGGACAGCTCCAGGCTCGAGATCACCGTCAGCACGGCGATACCGGCCTTGGCAGCGCCGTAGTTGGCCTGGCCCACGTTTCCCTGCAGGCCCGCCGACGACACCGTGTTGACGATGGCCGCCCGGGGCTGGCGTCCGGCCTTGGATTCCTCGCGCCAGTACACCGAGGCGTGGTGGGTGGTGGCGAAGGTGCCCTTGAGGTGCACCCGCACCACGGCGTCGAAGTCACCCTCGGACATGGAGAAGAGCATGGCGTCGCGCACGATGCCGGCGTTGTTGACGAGCACGTCGAGGCGCCCGAACTCGTCGACCGCCTGGCGCACCAGGTTGGCCGCCCCGGCCCAGTCCGCCACGTCGTCGTAATTGGCGGACGCCTCGCCACCACGCCCGCGGATGATGTCGGCGACCTCCTCGGCGGCGCGCTTGTCCACCCCCTCGCCGTGGACCGACCCGCCCACGTCGTTGACCACGACCTTGGCCCCCTGGCGGGCAAGCTCGAGCGCCTCACCGCGGCCGATGCCGTGGCCCGCGCCGGTGACGATGGCCACCTTGCCGTCGAGCAGTCCCATCGTGTGCTCTCCCTTTCGCTCGGCAGCCGCGTGCCATCAAGCGCGCCGTTGCCCGTCCGTCTCGCAGGCGACCCGTCCCCGAGTCACATCCCGCCGTCCTGGCGGGCTCAACCCAAGCGGTAGAACTCCCGGGCGTTGTCGCACACCATGCGGCGCCGCTCGGCCTCGGGCACGCCCCCCATCGACTCCTCCACGATGCGCCGGCTGTAGGGCCAGTCGTGGCGGTGATGCGGGTAGTCGGTGGACCACATCATGTTGTCCACGCCGATCCAGTGCCGCACCGCCACCGCGAACGGCTCGCGGATGAAGGTCACCTTCCAGTTGCGGCGGAAGTACTCGCTCGGCAGCATCTGAAGCGTTGCGCCCGTCCACGTCCGATTGCGCCAGTAGTGGTCGTCCATGTGCTCGAGGAAATGCGGCACCCATCCCGCCCCGCACTCCACCGCCACCATCTGCAGGTTGGGGAAACGGTCGTAGATGCCCGAGTAGATGAACTTGGACATGAACTGCGAGGCGTCGCCCACCGGCCCGCCCATCTCGGCCAGCCCGATCGCCCGCCCGGCCGAGGCGGCGGCCTTCTGGAAGGACCCCGCGCTGCGCTTGCCGGCCTGGCGCAGGCCGCTGTGGATGTGGACGGGGATCTGCTCTTCCTGAGCCGCTTCCCAGAACGGGTCGTCGTCGTTGGAGAGGTCGGAGTTGCCCGAGGGGTACGCCGAGATGATGACGCCCCGGTATCCCGCCGCCTTGGCGTCGCGCAGCCACTTGATCGAGGTCTGGATGTCGACACCGGGCATCTGCGCCAGTCCGATGAGCCGCTCGGGGTCAGCCGCCATGAACTCGTCGTGCATCCAGGTGTTGTAGGCCTCGAGGCCCGCCAGGTGGTAGTCGTCGTCCTCTTGGGCCATGAACGCGCCCATGGTCCGCTGGGAGGGGAAAAGCACCTCCGCATCCACGCCGTCGAAATCCTGCTCGTCGACGCGCGCCTTGCCCATGTACGACCCCTGCAGAATGGAGTCGTAGGTCGAGCCGAACCACTCGAGGTCCTCGTAACGCTTGCCGAAGCGGCCGGCGTTGGTGACCAGTCCGAGGGGCATCGGGGCAGTCCCGGGCACGAGCTCCCAGGCGTCGCCGCCCTTGGCGTCCTTGACGAGCTTGGGGGCCCGGTCGTGAAACTTCTTGGGCAGGTACTTCGTCCACATGTCAGGCGGCTCGACCACGTGCCCGTCCGCCGAGATGAGCCGGTATTCGCGAGCCATCGCACCTCCAAACCGCCCTCCGATGGAGGGACCCACCGGCGCCCGGCCGGGCCACCGACATTCTCTGACTTTCGTGTCAGCTTACTTTGGGCGCCCGACCGGAGAAAGCCGATCGCCGGGCGTCGCACGCCGCCCCGACGGTGCGCCGAGCCCGGCCCGTACGCCCCTGCCTCAGAACCCTGCCTCAGAACCCTGCCTCAGAACCCTGCCTCAGAACCCTGCCTCAGAACCCTGCCTCAGAACCCTGCCTCAGAACCCCTTGAACTCCGGGGCGCGACGCTCGGCGAAGGCCCGCAACCCTTCGCCGGCATCCGCGGTCCCCACGATCAGCTCCTGCGCCCAGGCCTCTTCGTCGAAGGCCGTGCGCCGGTCCGACTCGAGCGAGCGATTGAGCAGCCACTTGGCCATGCCGATGGCCTTGGTGGGCCCGACCGCCAGCCGCTCGGCGAGCTCGCCGGCGGCGTGCTCGAGCTGCTCGCGCGGCACCACCCGGTTGACGAGGCCCAGCTTGGCGGCGTCATCGGCGTGGAGGTCGTCGCCGAAGAAGATCAGCTCCTTGGCCTTTTGCAACCCGATCAGCCGGGGAAGGAGGTAGGCCCCGCCCCCGTCGGGGGAGATGCCGCGCCGGACGAAGACTTCGATGAAGCGCGCCCCCTCCGCGGCGACGACGAGGTCGCACGCGAAGGCCAGATGGGCACCGATCCCCGCCGCCGTGCCGTTCACCGCTCCGATCACCGGCTTCTCACAGTCGAGCACCGCCGACACCAGTCGCTGGGCCCCGCGTCGGATCATGCGCGAGGCGTCTCCCGTGATCCGATCGGGGGCGCCCTCGGGCGCGCTGGAGCGGGACGACGGCCCGCACGCAGGTCGGCGCCGGTGCAGAACCCGTCACCGGTGGCGGTGAGGACCACCGCCCCGATCTCGACCTGGGCGCTGGCGTCCTCGAGGAGCGCGATCACGCGTTCGCGCTGGTCGGGGGTGATGGCGTTGCGCACCTCGGGCCGGTTGAGCGTGATCCAAGCCACGCGGTTCTCGACGCGGTGCAGCACCTGCTCCTCGAGCGTTTGGTCCGGCACGGACTCGTCCTCCTCGGGTCGCGGGCGGTCGACGCAAAGTGTGCCATGCGGCTCGTCGACTGACACCCGTGTCACATCACCGACTAGGGTCTTCGCGGTGAGCGAGGCGAGCGGACGGCGCATTCCCGTTGTCGACTACCTGGTGCTCGAGGGTGACCCGCACCTGGTGGCCCAGGCCTGTGCCAGCTGTGGAGCGCTGTTTTTCGACCGCCGCAACGCCTGTGCCCGCTGCGGCAAGCGGGAGTTCGAGCCCCGACCCCTGGCGACCACCGGCACGGTCCGGTCCTTCACCATCGTGCACCGGGCCGCACCCAACGTCCCGGTCCCCTACGTGTCGTCGGTGGTCGAGCTCGACGGGGGCGGAGTGGTGAAGGCCAACATCGTGGACGCCGGGGCCGACGCCGAGAAATTCGAGCTCGGGATGCCGGTACGGCTCACGACGTTTCCGTGCGGCCTGGACGAGGAGGGCACCGAGGCCGTCGCGTTCGGTTTCACGCCCGCGTAGACACCGCCAGCCCGCCCACCGCACAAGATCGGCGTACCGCACAACCGGCGCATCGCACAACCGGCGCATCGCAGAGAAGGAGCGACACATGGCAGCAGACGCCTGGATCATCGGGGCTTCGATGACCAAGTTCGGCCGCTACCCCGACAAGGACTCCATCGACCTCGCCAGTGAGGCCGCCCTCGACGCATTGGATGATGCCGGGGCCTCCATCCACGACATCCAGATCCTGGCGGCCGGGAGTCTCATGGAGGCGTCGAACATGCTCGGCCAACGCCTCCAGAAGCAGATCGGCCAGACCGGTATCCCCGTCTACAACGTGGCCAATGCCTGTGCCACGGGGGCCACCGCCATTCGCACCGGCATCATGGCCATCAAGGCGGGCGAGGCCGACATGGCCCTGGCCGTCGGCGTGGAGCAGATGGGCAAGATGGGCCTGCTGGGCAGCGCCGGCCAGGCCCGCTCGGCACCCAAGGGCTTCGAGCCGTCGGGCCGTTACGGCTCGGTCATGCCCGTCGAGGGCGTCCTCGGGACCCAGCTCATGCCGGGCGTGTTCGCCCAGGCGGGCATGGACTACGCCTCGCGCCACGACGGGGTGGGCTTCGAGCAGTTCGCCAAGGTGGCGGAGAAGAACCACGCCCACTCGTCGCTCAACCCCCTGGCGCAGTACCGCAAGGTGTTCAGCCTCGACGAGGTGATGGGGGCCGCCATGGTCGCCTATCCCAACACCCTGCTCATGTGCTGCCCCACCGGCGACGGCGCCGCGTCGGTAGTGCTGTGCTCGGATGCCAAGCTCAAGACCCTCGACCCCGACGTCCGCCGGCGGGCGGTCAAGATCTCTGCCTCGGTGCTCACGTCGGACCCCTACGTCGAGTCCGACACGGCCCAGCCCGACGTGAGCACGCTCACCAAACGAGCCGCAGCCGCGGCCTACGCGGAGGCGGGCGTGTCTCCCCAGGACCTCGACCTCGTGGAACTGCACGACTGCTTCGCCACCGCCGAGCTCATCCACTACGAGAACCTGCAGCTGTGCGAGCCCGGGGGTGCGGGCGACTTCATCGACAGACGGGGTCCGTGGCGCGACGGGGACATCCCCGTCAACGTGTCGGGCGGGCTCATCTCCAAGGGCCACCCCATCGGCGCCACCGGCGTCGCCAACCTGTTCGAAGTGGCCACGCACCTGCGCGGCGAGGCCGGCGACCGCCAGGTCGAGGGCGCCCGGGTGGGCCTGACCCACGTCATCGGGCTGGGCTCGGCCTGCGCCGTGCACATCCTCGAACGCGCCGCCTCCTGCGCGGGCGAGGTCCACCGGGTGCGGGGCGAGGGGGCCGTGCCCGAGGCGTTGCTGGCCGGCGTGCGGGTCGTCGACCTGGCCGGGGAGCCCGCGGCCATGACCGGTCGCATCCTGGCCGATCTCGGGGCGGAGGTGGTGAAGGTCGAGCCCCCGGGGGGCGACCCCCTGCGGAGCGTTCCCCCGCTCGGTCCCGACGCCACGTCGCTGCGCTTCGCCGCCTGGTGCGCGGGCAAGACCTGCATCGAGGTGAGCGGCGCCGACGACCCGCATCTGGCCGAGCTCCTGCGGGGCGCCGACGTCGTGCTCGCCACCCCGGGCTGGCCCGGCGCGCTGGAGGTCGACCCGGCGCGGGCTCCGGCGGCGGTATGGGTCCTCGTCACCCCGTTCGGCTCCGACGGCCCCCGGGAGCGCTGGAGGGCGAGCGACCTCGGCGTGATGGCGTCGACGGGAAACATGTACTGCACCGGTGACCCCGACCGGGCGCCGGTGCGATGCACCGAGCCCACGGCCTGGTCCCACGTCGGGCCCGAGGCCGTCGTGGCCACGCTGAGCGCCCTGGCCTCGGGACGCCCCCAGGTCGTCGACGTCTCCGCCCAGGAGGCGGTGATGATCGCGTCGATGGGCCACGTGGGACGGTTCCCCCGCACCAAGAATCGCGGCAAGCGCTCGGGGGCCAGCGTCGGGATCACGCGTGAGATCTGGCCGTGCCGGGACGGGTTCGTGTCCTTCGGCTTGCGCGGCGGCAAGGCCAGGGTCGCCAACATGCAGACCATCACCCGGCTCGTTACCGAGGAGGGTCTGGCGACGCCGGCCCTCACGGAGCGGGACTGGACGACCTACGACCACAACCGGGTCGAGAGCTCCGAGCTCGACGCCATCGGAGCACCCATCGCGCAGTACTTCCTGCGACACACCATGGCCGAGCTCTACGAGGTCGCGGTGGAGACCAACCTCATGCTGGCCCCGGCCAACTCGCCGAGTCAGCTCATCGAGAGCCGCCAGCTCCAAGCGCGGCTCGTTCTTCTGCGAGCTCGCCCCCGCCACCCACTTCCCGCGCTCGTTCCTCCACGTCACGAGCCCCGGCGACGCCGTGGCCGCACCGGGGCCATCGGGTCCGGCACGCCGGGGGACGCCGACGCGGTGGCGGCGCGCTGGCCGGCTCGCGCCGCCGCGCCCCGCCCCGCCCCCGCCGCACAGAGCACGGCCAGCAAGAGCGGCACCCACAAGAGCGCGACCAAGAGCGCGACCAAGAGCGCGACCGACAAGAGCACGACCGATGACGGTGCGCCCCCCTCGCCGGCGTGGAGCGGCACCAAGCTCCTGGAGTTCGGCACCGGCGCGGCCGGGCCCATCGCCGTGCGGTACTTCGCCGAGCACGGCGCCACCGTGGTCCGCGTGGAGTCGCGCTCTCGCCCCGACTTCCTGCGTACCTACGGCATGGGACCGGGCAACCCCTGCGGGCTCGAGGGGTCGGACATGTTCGACGCCCTCAACGTGGGCAAGCTCAGCGTCACCCTCAACCTGAAACACCGCGAAGGAGTGGCCCTGGCCAAGCGCCTCGTGCAGTGGGCCGACGCGGTGGCGGAGAATTTCGCGCCCCGGGCCATGCGCGGCTTCGGCCTCGACTACGCGTCGATGGTGACCGAGAAGCCCGACCTCGTCATGGTGAGCTCGTGTCTGCAGGGACAGACCGGGCCGCACAAGGACTACCCGGGATTCGGCGGCCAGGGCTCGGCGCTGGGCGGCTACAACCTGCTCACGGGCTGGCCCGATCGCGAACCGGTGGGGCCCTACGGGACCATCACCGACTCCCTCGCCCCCCGCTTCGTGGCCAGCGCGCTCGCCGCGGGGCTGCTCTACCGGCGCCGCACGGGGCGGGGAGTGCACCTCGACGTGAGCCAGGTCGAGGCGGCCGTGTACTCGCTCACCCCGTGGGTGCTCGACTACGACGTCAACGGACATGTCGGCTCGCGCCAGGGCAACCGCTCCGAACGCGCCGTGCCGCACGGCGCCTTCCCCTGCGCCGGTGAGGACCGCTGGGTGGCGCTGGCGGCCTGGAACGACGACGACTGGACGCGCCTGGCCCAGGCCATGGGCCTCGACGGCGACGTGACTCGTCGGCTCGCCACCTTCGATGCCCGCCGGGCCGCTGTCGAGGAGGTGGAGGCGCTCGTCTCGGCCTGGACGGCGACGCGCTCGGCGCCCGAGGTGGCAGACAGCTTGCAGGCAGCGGGGCTCGAAGCGGTTCCCGTGGCCGACCTGGGCGACGCCTCGGCGGACCCCCAGCTGCACCACCGCCACCATTTCGTCACCCTGGAGCACCCGTGCATGGGCGAGTGCGGCTACGAGCGCAACGGCTTCCGTCTCAGTGATGCCTCGGGGGGGTTCACGCGGACGAGCCCCACCCTGGGCGAGCACAACGACTACGTCCTGGGCGAGATCCTCGGCCTCGGGGAGGCGCAGCGCCGACGCCTCGCCGACGAGGGCGTCCTCGAGTAGCACGCCGTGCGGTGGACGACGGGGCCCCTGGAGCTCTATTCTAGAACAGGTTCTACTTCCGGGGAGCTCACATGATCGGTCCAGATCCGGTACAGGGAAGCCGGGCGATGCGCGTGGCCTTCGTCCAGTCCACATGGCACGAGGAGATCGTCGACCGCTGCCGTGACTCGTTCGTCGAGGAGATCGCCACCCTGGGGGTGGCGCGCGACCAGATAGACCTGTTCCGGGTCCCGGGCTCCTTCGAGATCCCCCTGCACGCCAAGCGCCTGGCCGGCACCGGTCGCTACGCGGCGATCGTCGGGGCCGGCTTCGTCATCGACGGGGGCATCTACCGCCATGAGTTCGTCGCCGAGGCCGTCATCAACGGCCTGATGCGGGTGCAACTCGACACCGACACGCCCGTCATCTCGGTCGTGCTCACCCCGCATCACTTCCACGAGCACGACCAGCACGCCGCGTTCTTCACCGAGCACTTCAAGATCAAGGGTGTCGAAGCCGCCCATGCCTGTGCGAGGACCGTCTCGAGCCTGGCCCTGCTCCCCACGGGGTGACGGCGCAGCGCGCCCGGGCGGGGTGAGGGCGGGCACCCGGGCGGGGTGACGACGGGCTCCCCTCGCGGGACGTAACCCTTCAGCCCCCGTCGGTAAGAGAGAGGAGGCCCCCCACCCCTCCGAGCGCACGCAGGAGGTCGTTGAGGTGCGTGCACGAGGCGATGCCGGTGAGGGTGTCGGGCACGACTCGTGCCAGGGAAGCCACCTCCGATCCCACCAGCGCACCCACGGCGTCGGCGGCGGCCGGGCACTCGGGGAACGGCAGCACCCGCGGCTCGGCCGCGATCGAGCCCACCACGCCGTCCACCCCCCCGACACGCACGGCGTACTCGTGCAGGACGACCTCGTCCCCCCCGCCCTCGCCCACGGTGTCTCGGAACATGGCCCAGATGGCGAAGGTGCCGTCGGGGTCGACCCGGACGTCGATGCAGCGCCGGCGACGCATCCAGTCCATCTCGAGCGGTCCGATGTCGTGCCACGCCTCGCGGTCCGCGCTGACGAGCGGGGGGGCGGGCGGACAGTCCTGCATGGGCACGCCCAGGCCCGCGGCGATGCTGGCGACGGCGGTGCCACCGGTGCGCCACCCCGAGCACAGGTCGGCCATACGGTCGAGCGCCCCGGCGGGCGTGAGGGTACTCGGATGGTGTCCGGCGCGGCGCGCCATGCGCATGAGCCCGTAGCCCGAGATGAGGGCGGCGGCGGGCATGTCGTCGAGCACCTGGCGCAGGAGCGACCGCGACTGGTCGGGCGGCACGACCTCTTCGAGATGGCGCCGGAACCCCCCGCCGGCGCGTGCCCCGATGAGCGCCTCGGTCCAGGCCGCGGGGGGCGACGTGGCGAGCGACTCCAGGCTCCGGGAGATGTCGAAGCCCGCGGTGACGTGCACGCGTGCCAGCACGGTCCCCTGGCCCCCGGGGTCCGTAGCCAGGTCGCGCGCGGCGCCTTCCATGGCCAAGGGCGAGCTCCACTGGCCGCGGGGCCCGACGTCGACGTGCATGGTGCGCCGCACCGACCCCGGCGCCCGGGCCGGCACGTCGGGGAGCGGGTCGCGCAACGTCACCGGGGTGCTCGGGCTCACCACGCCACGCTACCCTTCACTCCCGCGTTCTCCGACGCCAGCGTCAGGTTTCCGCGGCGACCGGGTGACGCGGCCGGACACGGGGAAAGGGGCCTCATGGCGAGACGGGTGGCGATCGTGGGCGCGGCGCTGTCGGACTGCGGCCGGGTCGACGACAAGTCCGCGTTCGAGCTGCACCACCAGGCCACGAGCCGGGCCCTCGCCGACGCCGGCATGTCGCGCAACGAGGTCGACGGGTTCATGTCGCACGGGACCGGGGCCCTGCCTCCCATCGAGCTGGCCGAGTACCTCGGCATGGCCAACCACATCGACTACATCGACTCGACCGGCGTGGGCGGCTCGTGCTGGGAGATGTTCCTCGAGCACGCCGTGGCGGCCATCGCCCAGGGACAGATCGACACGGTCCTGCTCTCCTACGGGTCGACCTCGCGCGCGGACCTCAAGCGCAGGTCGCGCACCGCCAACCTCTTCTTCGGCAACCGGGGACCCATCCAGTTCGACGCCCCCTTCGGCCACACGCTCATCGCCAAGCACGCCATGTCGGCCCGGCGCCACATGCACGAGTTCGGGACCACCATCGAGCAGCTGGCCGAGATCGCCGTGTCGGCGCGCTACAACGCCGGGTTCAACCCCGACGCCTACTACCGGGACCCCATCACCATCGAGGACGTCCAGTCCTCGAGGATGATCGCCGACCCCTTCACCAAGCTGCACTGTTGCATCCGCTCCGACGGCGGGGGGGCGATCCTCCTCACCCACGAAGAACGGGCCCGGGACTGTGCCAGCACCCCCATCTGGGTCCTGGGCACGGGAGAGGCCATCTCGCACACGACCATGAGCGAGTGGGGTGATTTCACCGAGTCGCCGTGTGTGCGATCGGGCCGCAAGGCCTTCGGCCAGGCCGGCGTCACCCCCGAGGACATCGACGTGGTGGAGGTCTACGACAGCTTCACCCTCACGGTGCTGCTCACCCTGGAGGGCCTGGGCTTCTGCAAGAAGGGAGAGGGCGGCGCCTTCGTCGAAGGCGGCACCCTGCGCGTGGGTGGGTCACTTCCCACCAACACCGACGGCGGTGGGCTGTCGGCGTGCCAGCCGGGTATGCGGGGGATCTTCCTGCTCGTCGAGGCGGTGAAGCAGCTCCGGGGTGAGTGCGGTGCGCGTCAGGTCGAAGACGCGCGCCTCGCCGCAGTCAACGCCACGGGCGGTTGGATCTCCTCCACGGGCACCGCCATCCTCGGACGCGAGTAACGGCGGGCGGCGGCGTGCCGGGGATCAACCCCGGTCGTGGCGGCGAACGCCTTGCAGCCGGACAGGGGCGTCGGGTCCTCTCACCACCCGAGTGGGGTCGTGCTCGTCGTCGTTGCCGTCCGGCGCGTCCTTCAGACCTGCTCGGACGGCGGTGCGCGCCGCCGTCGCCACGGCCCACCCGGGGTGCTCGACGCGCAGGTAGTTCTGAGGTCCCACGCGAGAGGGCCGTCCGAACTTCCTGAGCATCCCGAGCCGGACCAGGCGCTCGAGCTCTTTGGCGACCTCTCCCGAAGAGCTGTAGTCGGCGCCTTTCGATGCCTCGGACTGGTTGAAGGCCTCCTTCTGCTCGTGGGCCCACAGCAGCACGCGCAGGCGGATGCGCCGGCCGAACAACTCCTCGCCGTACACGTCGAGAGCGTCCACGAATCCCCTTCCTCTGCTCTCTAGTTTGTAGTGAGTAGGGCTTAAATTGCCAATGGCGAGTTCGCGGTCCGAGGAATGGGGCCCCGGCCAGGGAAAAGGCGCGGCCCACCTCCAGGCTGGGACGCCACCACGCGGGAACTACAAATTTGTAGTTCGCCCTCCGACGACGGCCGGGGCGGCCCTGGACAGGCCGCGGCGGCGCGTTCCGCTCAGCGGGCGGGCAGGGCGATGGCCTTGGTCTCGAGGTACTCCTCGAAGCCCTCGACGCCGTTCTCGCGCCCCACGCCGCTCTGGCGATACCCGCCGAAGGGGACGTCGGGAGCGTTCCAGAACCCCCCGTTCACCATGAGGGTGCCGGTCCGCACGCGCCGGGCCACGTCCATGGCACGCTCCTCCGATGCGCTCGTGACGGCGCCCGACAGTCCGTAGATGGAGTCGTTGGCAATGCGCACGGCGTCGTCGTCGTCTTCGAATGCGATGACTGCCAGCACGGGACCGAAGATCTCCTCCTGGGCGATGGTGGCGGCGGGATCGACGTCGGCGAACAGCGTGGGCTCCACGAAGAAGCCCTTGTCGAACTGAGCAGGTCTGGTCCCTCCCCGCATCAACCGGGCTCCTTCGGCCTTGCCCTTGTCGATGTAGCCCATCACCCGGTCGCGCTGCTTGGCGCTGATGAGCGGGCCCTGGAGGTTGGCCGCGTCCCATGGATCGCCGTAGGTGACGCCGGCCATCATGGCGTCGGCCAGCTCCAGGAATTCGTCGTAGCGCGAGCGGGGGAGCAGCAGCCGGGTGGTGATGGCGCAGCCCTGGCCGGCGTGGGTGCACACGCCGATGGCGCTGACGGCGATGGCGCCGCCCGGGTCCGGGGCGTCGTCGAGGACGATGTTGGCCGACTTGCCGCCGAGCTCGAGGAACACCTTCTTCACGGTGTCCGAGCCCTTGGCCATGATGCGCCGGCCCGTGGCCGTCGACCCCGTGAAGGTGATCATGTCCACGCGCGGGTCGGTGGTGAGGACCTCGCCCACCAGGTGGTCCGAGGACGCCACCACGTTGACCACCCCGGCGGGAATGTCGGTCTCCTCGGCGATGATCCGGCCCAGCACGGTGGCCGACCACGGTGTGTCGGGGGCGGGCTTGAGCACCACGGTGTTGCCCGCCGCCAGGGCCGGCCCCAGCTTGGCCAGGTTCAGGTTGAGCGGGAAGTTCCACGGTGTGATGGCCCCCACCACGCCGACAGGCTCGCGCCGCACCAGGCGGCGCTGGGGCTGGCCGAACACGTCGCGCTCGGGGAGCCAGCGCTCGAACTCGTAGCGCACGGGCTCCTCGACCCAGTACCCGAGGTCGTCGATGGGCAGGTCGACCTGGTTGGCGTAGGTGAGGGCGATGGGGCTGCCCACCTCGGCCACGGTGACGGCGCGCAGCTCCTCGATGTGGGCGGCCGCGGCGGCGTGCAGCTGCTCGAGGCAGCGGCGGCGCAGCTCGTGGTCGGTGGACCAGGAGGTGTCGTCGAAGGCGCGCCGCGCCGCGGCGATGGCCGACCCCATATCCGCGGCGGTGCCGTCGGCGGTATCTCCGAGCACCTCCTCGGTGGCGGGGTCGATGTTGGGGAACATCGCTCCCGAGCTCGCCTCGACGAGCTTGCCGTCGATGAGGAGGCGCGGCTCCCCCCGCACGTCGTGGGCCTCGGTCATGGATTCTCCCCTCCACCGGCCGGGGCCGGTTGCATCCGCTCTTGGCGCAGTCTTGTCTTGAGCACCTTGCCGTTGGGCTCGCGGGGCAGCTCGTCGACGAATTCGATCGTGCGGGGAAGCTTGAAGTCCGCCAGGCGCCCCGCCAGTCGGCTGGTGAGCGCCTCGGCATCGCGCGCCGCGCCGGGGCGCAGCTCCACCACGGCGTGCACCTTCTGGCCCATGCGCTCGTCGGGCAGCCCGATCACCGCCGCGTCCACCACGTCGTCGTCCTCGATCAGCGCGGCCTCCACCTCGGCCGGGTAGATGTTGACCCCCCCGCTGATGATGAGGTCGGTGCGCCGGTCGGCCAGGAAGAGATAGCCGTCCTCGTCCAGCCATCCCATGTCGCCCACGGTGAAGTAGTCCCCGTGCCAGGCCGACTCGGTCTTGTCGGGGGCGTTGTGGTAGCGGAAGCGCTGGCCGGCGAAGGACGACACGTAGATCGACCCCACCTCGCCGGGCGGCACATCGGCGCCCTTGTCGTCCACGATCCGCACCGTCAGGCCCGGGAAGGGCCGGCCCACGCTGCCGGGCTTGGCCAGCCACTCCGCGGGGGAGATCACCGACGCCATCCCTTCGCTGGCTCCGTAGTACTCCCACACCGTGTCGGGGGGGAACACCTCGATGATCCTGCGCTTGACCGGCACGGGGCACGGCGCCGCGGCGTGGAGGACCTTCCGCACGCTGGAGCGGTCGTAGGACCTCCAGTCGGCCTCGAGGATGCGGATGAAGTTGGCCGGGACCATCTGTGCGGTGGTGACCCGCTCGGCCTCGATGAGCGCCAGGCACTCGGCGGCGTCCCAGCGGGGCATGATCACGACGCTGGCTCCCTCACCCAGGCTCATGAGGGCATAGGCGCTCGGCGCGGTGTGGTACATAGGTCCGCACATCAGATGGACGTCGTCGGGCCCGAAGCCCCAGAACGTGGCGAAGGGGTTGGGTGGTGTGTCGCGGGTCGGCGGGGGGGCGGGCCGGGCGATCCCCTTGGGCCGGCCCGTGGTCCCCGAGGTGTAGGTCATGGCGATCACCGGGGTGCCCAGGAAGTCCTCGGTGGGTGGCTCGGACCGGCCTTCGGACAGGCTCTTCGCCAGAGCGGGAACCGTGACGTCGAGGCACGCCGCGCCGGCCTCGGCCGCCGCGCGGGGCCACCGGCGACCCGTCGTGGACCAGCAGTGCCGCACCGGAGTCCTCGACGATGTAGGCCACCTCGCTCTCGGTCAGCCGGGTGGAGACCGGCACGACCAGGGCACCCAGGCGCGTGGCGCCGTGCCACACGGCGAAGGCGTCGGTCGAGTTGCCCAGCATCACCGCCACCCGGTCGCCGGGGTGGCCGGCGTGGGGAGCGAAGGCATGCGCCATGGCGTTGGCCGCCGCGTCGAGCTCACCGAAGCTCATCCGCCTGTCGCCGAACACCAGCGCCACACGGTCGGGGTCGGCGCGGGCGATCCCTGCCAGTCCCCGGGGCGCGTCGACGTGCATCGGGGCGCAGTGTAGGACCGCCGGCCGCCGTGTGCCTGACACGGACGTCAGGTATATGATCGCCCTGTCGCCAAGCAGAGGGGGAAGCAGCGCGATGCAAGCCGAAGATCTCATCCTCGTGAGCGTCGACGACCACGTCGTCGAGCCCCCCGACATGTTCGACGGCCGGGTCCCGGCCAAGTGGAAGGACCGCGCCCCGCGGATCATCCACAACGACGACGGCATCGACGTCTGGTCCTTCGAGGGCAACGTGATCCCCAACGTGGGCCTCAACGCCGTGGTGGGCCGGCCCCCCGAGGAGTACGGCATCGAGCCCACCTCCTTCGACGAGATGCGCCCGGGTTGCTACGACATCCACGAGCGGGTCCGGGACATGAACGTCAACGGCGTGCTCGGGTCGATGTGCTTCCCCTCCTTCATCCAGTTCTGCGGCCAGCTCTTCGCCCGGACCGAGGACAAGGAGCTCGCCCTCGACATGCTGCGGGCCTACAACGACTGGCACATCGAGGACTGGTGCGGCGCCTACCCGGGCCGCTTCATCCCCCTGTCCATCCCGCCCATCTGGGACCCCGAGCTCATGGCGGCCGAGGTGCGGCGGGTGGCGGCCAAGGGATGCCACGCCGTGACCTTCTCGGAGAACCCCTCCAAGCTGGGCTGGCCGAGCTTCCACTCCGACCACTGGGACCCCTTCTGGCGGCGCGTGCGAGGACGAGGGGACCGTGGTGTGCCTGCACATCGGCTCGTCGTCGCAGCTGGCCATCACCGCCCCCGACGCCCCCTTCGACGTGCTCATCGCCCTGCAGCCGGTGAACATCATCCAGTGCGCGGCGGACCTGCTCTTCTCGCCGGTGCTGCGCAAGTACCCCAACCTGCGCATCGCCCTGTCCGAGGGCGGGATCGGGTGGATCCCGTACTTCCTCGAGCGGGTCGACTACGTCTACCAGCACCACCACAAGGTGGACGGGCCAGGACTTCGGCGACATGCTCCCCAGCCAGGTGTTCAACGAGCGCATCATCACCTGCTTCATCGACGACGCCTTCGGCGTGGAGAGCCGGCGCTTCCTGGAGCTCGACAACGTGTGCTGGGAGTGCGACTACCCCCACTCCGACTCGACGTGGCCCAACGCCCCCGAGATGGCCATGAAGTACCTGGCCGGCGTGCCCGACGCCGAGGTGAACAAGATCACCCACGAGAACGCCATGCGTCTGTTCCGCTTCGACCCCTTCACGCAGCGGCCCCGGGAGCAGTGCACGGTGGCGGCCCTGCGGGCCGAGGCCACCGACGTCGACACCTCGATCCGGCCCCGCCGCGACACCGGCGACGCGCAAGAAGATCCTGGCCGCCGACCTGGGCCGCTTCGCCGAAAAGAACGACTGAGCCCGGGGGCAACACACCACCCTCGAGGCGGGGACGGTGCTCGCCCTGGAGGGCTGTCTCTCCGATTCCGACTCTCCGATTCCGACGCGGGCCGATCTCTGGCGCAGGAGATCGCTCTCGTCACAGACGATGGGTGCGAGCGCATCGCCGGCATCGACCCCGGAACTGCTCGAGCTCGAGGAAGGTGCGTGACAGTGGACTGGACCCGGGTCCCGGTGGTGGTGGGCGCCGGCCAGCTGACCAACCGCGAGGAGGACCCCGCCGCGGCGCCCGACCCCTTCGAGCTCATGGAGGCGGCGCGCCCGGCTCGGCCGCCGCCGACACCGGCGGCCACGGCAGCCCGAGTCCGTGCTGGCCGAGCTCACGCACCTGTTCATGGTCCACTCGCTGTCGCTGCGCCACGGCGACCCCGCCCCCGAGCTGGCCCGGCGCCTCGGAGCCAGCCGCGCCGAGGCGCGCTGCTCGGGCATGGGGGGTTCGATCCCCCAGTGGCTCGTCAACCGGGCCGCCGAGCTGGTGGCGGCCGGCGGCCGCCCCGCGTGCTCATCGCCGGGGCCGAGGCCCTCGCCACCCGCCGGCGCGCCAAGAAGCAAGGGGTCGAGCTCGACTGGCCCTCGTCGGACGGGTGGCCCGAGACGTGGCCGCCGCTCGAGCCCGACCTCGGGCTCGCACCCCGTCGAGCGGGCCCACGGGCTGGCCCAGGCCACCACCATGTACGCGCTCGTCGAGTCGGCCGTCGCCCACGGCGCCGGCCACGGCCCCGACACCCACGCGCGCGGCGATGGGCGACCTCATGGCGCGCTTCAACGCCGTGGCCGCCGCCAACCCGCTGTCGTGGTTCCCCACCCGACGCGACGCCGGCGAGATCATGACGGTCACGCCCGACAACCGGATGATCTACTTCCCGTACCCCAAGTACGTGAACGCCGTCATGGACGTGGACATGGGCGCCGCGGTCATCGTCACCGACGCGGCCACGGCGCGCTCGTGGGGGCTCGGGGCCGACGAGGTCGCCTATCTGGCGGGATGGGCCGACGCCCATGACCTCTGGTACCTGTCGCAGCGGCCCGTGCTGCACCGTTCCCCGGCCCTGGCCGAATGTGCCCGCCGGGCGCTGGACTCGGCGGGGGTCACCATGGACGAGGTGGAGGGTCTCGACCTCTACGCGTGCTTCCCGAGCTCGGTGGAGGTGGCCCGCGACAGCTTCGACATCGCTGCCGACGACCCCCGCCCGCTCACCCTGACCGGCGGCCTGCCCTACCACGGCGGCCCGGGGAGCAACTACGTCACCCACGCCGTCGCCAACACCTTGCAATGGCTGCGCGACGGCTACGGCGAGCACGCCCTCGTGCACGGCAACGGCTACTACCTGACCAAGCACGCCGTCGGGCTCTACTACCCGGCGCCCGCCCGACGAGGCACCACAGGCCGCCCGACAAGCTCCAGGAGCACATCGACGGCCTGGTCGACCCCCTGGTGGTGGAGGCGGCGGTCGACGACGGCGCCTCCGGCGACGATCGTGGCCTACACCGTGCCCTTCGACCGCGAAGACGGTCCGCAGGCGGCGGATCGGTCTCGTCGACGTCGGCGGCCGGCGCACGGTGGCGCGTGCCGACGCCGGCACTGACGGCGTCCCTTGTCGAGGGCGACGGCGTGGGGGCTCGAGTCGTGCTCGGGAGCTCCGACGACGGCAACACCATGCGAGGCGCCTGATCCCGGTGCCCAGTGAGACAGGTGCCCAGTCAGACCGGTGCGCTGTCAGCCCGGCCCGCAATCACCTCGCCCGGAAGTCATCCCGCCCGCAGTCAGCCCGCACCGCAGGTCAGCCTTCGGGACGTTCCCTGTCCGGCTCAGTCCTCCAGAGCCAGGGCGTGCTCGGGGCAGTTGTCCACGCCGTTGCGGGCGTCGTCCTCGAGCCCGGCAGGCACCTCGTCGACGAGCAGCACGCAGTGGCCGAGGTCGTCGGAGTCGAACAGGTCGGGCGCCAGCGTGTAGCAACGGCCGTGGCCCTGGCACAGCTCGGTGTCGAGCCGGATGCGCACGTCCGGGTATCAGGCCGGTCGGTTCGAACTCGATCGGCAGGGTGGTGAGGGACCGCAGTCCCGGCGTGTACTCCAGCACCGTGCCGGGCTTGAGCCGGTACTCGGGGATCCGGCGGTGGAACTCCCGCAGGGCCACCCGCAACTCCACCCGGGCCAGGTGCGACCCCAGGCAGCGGTGCACCCCACCGCCGAAGGCCAGGTGGGGATTGGGGTTCCGACGCAGGTCGACGGAGTCCACTCCGGGATGGGCGGTGTCGTCGGTGTTGGCCGACCCCAGGAGAAGCATCACCTGCTCCCCGGCGTGGATCGGGCACCCCTCGTACTCCACGTCCTGGGTCACCACCCTCGGCACGGCCGGGACCGGGCTCTCCCACCGCAGCAGCTCTTCGACGGCCGAGGGGATGGCCGACTCGTCCTCGACCAGCAGGTCGACGCTGCTCGGGCTCCTGCGCCAGATAGGCGAAGAAGCAGTCGAGGGAGTCGGTCACGGTGTCGAGCCCGGCGATGATGAACAGGAAGCAGATGTCGAGCACTTCCTCGTCGGTGAGCCGGACCCCGTCGACCTCTCCCGCCATGATCTGGCCCAGCAGGTCGTCCTTGGGCTCTGGCAGACGCCGCTTCTTCACTTCTTCGTCGAAGTACGCGTAGACGGTCTCGCCCGCTCTCTTGCGGGCGGGAGCCTGCTCCTCGATGGTGATCCCCGGCGGTCGGATGATGTCGTCCTTCACGGCCAGGAAGATGTCCAGATCCTCGAGGGGCAGACCCATGAGGCGCAGGAAGACCCGGCACGGCAGGGGCACGGCGAATTCCTCGTGGAGGTCGCACCAGCCGCGGCCGGCGAACTCGTCGACGAGCTCTTTCACCAGGGCAACCACCTCGTCCTCGAGCAGCGCCATCTTCTTGGGGGCGAAGAGCGGGTCGAGGATGCGGCGGTACTTCACGTGCTGGGGGGGTCGATCATCAGAGGGATGAGGGGCCGGATGTTGCCGAGGTCCATCGGGACCTCGCTCCAGCAGAACAACGCCGACTTCCGCAGGGCGTCCTCCACGTGCTCGCGGCGGGTCAACAACGTGAACATCTCGTCGATGCGCATGACCGGCTGTCTCGCGCAGCGAGCGGGAGATGGCACGCGGGTCGTCGGCGGAAGCCAGATCGGCCATCATCCCGGTCGTCGGGCCCGACGCCTCTTCTTCAGCCTGCATTCGAACTCCTCTCGCACCGGGCTGCGGTGGCACCTCGGACCGAGCTGTCGTGCGAGTCACCCAGGACGTTCGATGTCACCACGCCCACGGCCCCTGGCCGGCCAACGTTAGCGTTTCCTGACGCGAATGTCAGGCCTGACGTCGCCGTCAGGTGGCGACCCACGGATTCGGCCGACGCTCCCCAGGCACAGATCGCGGCCACCGGCATCACGATGGGCGTCCGAATCGCCGAGCGTGGTGGTCGACGCGGCGGAGCCGCGATCGTCCGGATTGTGGCCGGATCGCGGCCGGACTGCCCGGCGGCCGGACGCTGCGGCGACCACACCGGTCTCGGAGCGACACCGTGGGTCCCCGCGAGGGCCGGCGAGGTGGTAGGAAAGTGGCCCCCCGGCGAGCGTCACCGCCAGCGGCGGGGCCGGTCCCGAGCACGGTTGGCGCATGGGGCGCCGGGCGCGGGCGCGGCCACCGTGGACGGGTCCCAGATTGCCCGTGCAGGTTCCCGGGCCTCTCCGATCCAGGATCCCAGCCCACAGGCCGATGACATCCGAAGACCTCGATTCGAGACCACGCAGTACGATTTGGGGGGCCGTAGGGAGGGCAGAACGTGGTTACCGCAGCCAGCGACAAGAGGATGCGGCGCCGCGGGGGACGACGCCAGCAAGCGGGCTCGACGCCCGCCGCCGTCGGCACGGCCCTGCGCGAGGCCGCGAGGCGGCGGCGTGCCGACCTGGCCGAGATCCAAGACCGCACCGGTGTCCCCTGCCCCAACTCGAGGCGCTCGAGGCCGGCGAACCTCTCCCTGTTCCCCGACCAGCGCTCGGCCCTCACCGCCGTCCGCCGCTACGGCGACCTCGTGCAGCTCGATGTCGAGCGCCTTCGCTCGGCGTGGTGGAGGAGCACTGGGGGACTGCCCTGGCCGGGTTCGAGGGCGGCGGCCGGCGGGCACCGGCGCGGCCAACGGGGCCGCACCCAGAGCGTGCACCTCACCGGAGCGGTGCCCACCGGCCACCTGAGCCGCTACCCCGGTGACGGCACCCACCTGCGCGCCTTCACCCAGACCGACGAGGTCCCCGGCGTCCGGCGCACCCCAGCCCCCGCCGGCAACGGCCACAACGTCCACGGGGCGTTCACCGACACCGGGTCGTTCCCCGCCGTCCCGGCCGTCTACTCGCGCGTCCGCGCCGGCACCCGTTGCTCCTGCGGGCCGCCATCTGGGTCACCGCCGCGCTCCTGGTCGTGGCCCTCGGCGGCCTGGCGGTCCAGCACTACCAGCCCCAGTTGCTGGCAGACATCCATCTCGTGCACCACGCGCACACCCCGACCGCCTCGACTACGGGCGCCACGCGAGCCCGGCCGCACGCCGGCGCACCCCGAACGGCCCCGGCCCACCCGTCGGCCGGTTCGCTTGACCGACACCGGCGCCGGCAGCGCCACGGTCTCGGTGCAGGCATCGAACTACAGCGTGGTGGTGGCGGCGTGGGCGCCGTGCTGGATCGATGGTGCACACCCCGCAGAGCTTCTCGCCGGTCTTCGCGGCCACGCTCCAGGGCGGCCAGGTCAAGGAGTTCGACCCGGCCGACGGCCAGCTCACGCTGAGCATGAGCGCCTCACTCGTCACCGTGCAGGTGCGGATCAACGGGAAGACGGTGCCGGGTGGTTGTTCAAGCCGACCTCGGTCCCCTTCACCCTCAACTTCGACTCCACCACCAGCTCCTGACCAGCTCGGCTCGGCGCGAGGCTCGGAGTGCCCGGCGACGCCGTCGGGCTCCGCGCCCGATCAGGCCAGGCGGGTGTGAGGGACCGAGGCTGACCTGGCCCTGGTCGCGGATCTCGCGCACGGCGGGCACGGGATCGGGGTCGGAGAACAGCCGCTCGTCGCCGTAGTCGGCGGGGCGGCCGGTGGCGTCGAGCGCCCACCACGACGCCTCGAGGGCGATGCCGTTGGGGTCGGTGAAGTAGATCGAGCGGATGAAGCCGTGGTCGACGACGTCGGTGACCTCGCACCCCGCCGCCTTGAGGCGGTCGCGCAGGTCCAGCAGGGCGTGCTCGTCGGGCAGGTTGAACGACAGGTGGTCGAACTGCACGGCCCGGGGGTCGGGCACGCCGGCCGGCTTGGCGAAGCGCGTCCAGCGGGCATGCCCGCGTACTCGAAGAAGGCCACGGTGTTCTGGGCCCCGAACTCGAAGAAGTAGTGGCGGAACTGCGGGGTGCCGATGGTCGCCACCAGCCGGGCGCCGAGCACGCCGTGGTAGAAGCGCACGGTGGCGTCCATGTCGTCGGTGATCAGGGCCAGGTGGTTGATCCCCCGCCAGCGCGGAGCCTCGGCATCGTGGGTCTCGGTCATGGCGTATCCTCCGTGCCACACGCGGGTCGTTGCCATCTCCCACGCTACCGGCACCAGACGGTCGACGTCCGGGTTCAGCGCTGCTCGGGGTAGATCGACGGGTCCTCGAGGGGCAGCCGCAGCCACTGGATCATCTGGCGCAGCTGGTGGTAGGCGTCGAGTCGAGCCTCGGTCGACCCGGCGCGCTCGGCGCGCTCGATCGGCTCCCACAGTCGGTGACCATGGTGGGGCCGAGCTCCAACAGGCCGCCGCTCCCACCGGTGGCGTACTTGGCCAGGACATAGCTGACCAGCGCCCCGTCGGGAACACCCATGTTCCGGCTCAGGCGTGCGGATCGTCACCATGGGGTCGACCGTCGCGTAGAGCGCCACGTCGGCCTTGAAGTTGGCGTCAGGGTCGTCGTCGGCCCAGGGCCCGGTGAAGGGCTCGAGCCTGATGCTGGGATGTTCGTCGCTCGGGCTGTCGGCGGGGCTGCGCACTCAACCCGAAGATGGTGGCGGCGACCCTGTCCGCTACGTCGGACTGCCGACCTGACCCTCCGACAGCGTCTCTGGACCGGGGACAGCGCCATCGGTGTGGGCGGTGTGGGCGGTGTGGGCGGTGTCGGCGGTGTCGGCGGTGTCGGCGGTGTCGGCGGTGTCGGCTTGAGATCCCGCCGGCGGCGCGGGCAGTGAGCGCCATCGCAGCCCTCTCGTCGAGAATCCTGGCCCCAGGTTCTCGCCGGCACGGCCAGTGCACCGGTTGCCGCCACCCCGCCTGAGACCGATGCCAGGCTGGCGAGCGTGCTGACGGCGACCTTGGCCGAGCGCGTCCGGCCCGGCCGTGCGCTTTTGATTCTCGTCAACTCGTCGGCCTGAAGGGCGATGAAGAACGGCCTCGATCGCTTCGCTGTCGAGCTCAGACGGCCACTGACGCTCGAGCATGATCGACTCCAGCAGGGCCTCCAAGCGAGCGCGGTGAAATGCCGGAGATGGGAAGGGGCATCGCCACCACCTCACTGCTCCACTCCGTGAACAGTCCAGCGGGGGTGCGCATCAGGTCGACGATCTCCGCAGCGGAGATCGGGGGGCTGAATCGAAACCCCTGGACCTGATCACAACCGTGTACCTCCAGGAACCGGAGCTGCTCGTCGGTTTCGACGCCTTCGGCCACGACCACGAGGTCGAGGCTGTGTGCCAGGGCGATGACCGCCCCCACGATCGAAGCACCACTCGCCTCGCCATCGATTCGCTGAACGAAGGACCGGTCGATCTTGATGGCGTCGATGGGCATCTCGGCCAAGTAGGTGAGGGCGCTGTATCCCGTGCCGAAGTCGTCGATCGAACAACGCACGCCGATGGCCCGCAACTCGTTCAGACTGGCAACCACCTCGTCCACGCGTTCCATGAGCACGCTCTCGGTCACTTCGAGCTCCAGCAACGTGGGATTCAACCCAGTTCGCTCCAACACCCGGGTGACCATCTCCACCACCGGTTGGTGCGCGAATTGCCGGGGGGAGAGGTTGACCGCCACCGGCATCGCCGGCAGGCCCTGCTCCTGCCAGCTTTGAGCCTGCCGGCAGGCGACGTCGAGCACCCACTCGCCGAGGGTGGCCACCAGGCTCGTCTCCTCCGCCAAGGGGATGAATGCCCAGGGAGGGATGAAGCCCAGACTCGGGTGCCGCCACCGTGCCAATGCCTCCACTCCGACGATGTCTCCGCTCGCCATGGCCAGCTTGGGCTGGTAGTGCACAGCGAGCCGGCCGGACTCGACGGCGGCCCGCAGGCTGTCCTCGAGGGCGAAGCGCAGCCGGGCTCGGGCACTCATGGCCGAGTCGAAGACCTGGTAGGTGTTGCGACCGGCCGCCTTTGCTTGGTACATGGCGGTGTCGGCGTGCTTGAGAAGCGTGTCGGCGTCCGACACCGTCCCACGGAGACACCGCAACACCGATGCTGGCCTTCACCGTCAATTGCCGCCGCCCACGACTGAAAGGGTCCTCGAAGCGATCGAGAAGTCGCTCGGCGAAGTCGATGACGTGTCCGTCCTTGCGGCCGCTGTCGGGGATGAGGAACGTGAATTCGTCTCCGCCGAATCGTGCCAACGTGTCGTGCTCGCGCAGGCATCCCTGAAGCCGCTTGACCACGGCTTTGAGAAGGTCGTTGCCCACGGCGTGGCCCAGACTGTCGTTGATGTCCTTGAACCGATCGAGGTCCAGGAACATGACCGACACTGCACTATTGGTCTTGTCGGCTTGCACCAAGGCGCGTTGGAGCCGGTCCTCGAACAGGAGACGATTGCACACGCCGGTCAACGAATCGTGTTGGGCCCGGTACTCGGCGGCAGCGTGGGTGAACACCTGGTGCAGCAGGTACAGGACCAACAGTGACGGCAAGAGGGTCGAGCCGATGATCAGCGCCGGCTGTCGACTGGAGATGCCCAGGGCGGTTTGGGCACTGAGCACGGCGGGCACGACAGCCCCACCGCCACGAGCATCGCCACCCGCAACCCTGGGGACGCACCGAGCGCAACGGGACGGGTTCGAAGGCAACCTTCCGAGAGGGATGCAGGAACGACGCTCCCCACAGCAAGGCCCCGAGAAGCGCCACCGTCTCCAGGAGCCACGATGACCCGGTGCCACCGCCCAGCGCCGGCGTTGAATAGCCGGCGTTGGTGACGAAGAGACAGGCATAAGGCCGACGATGAGATATCGGTAGCTGACGGGATGCCGCTCGGTGAGCGAGACCAGGCTGCACACGAGCCACAGAAGGACGATGTCGAGCAAAGGCGCGACGAGCGCCGGTACCTGGTGTCCAGGCTGCCACCGCTGAGTGGGGACGACCACGAGGGCGAGGATCACGAATCCCAGAGCCCAAGGTCGAGAGCAAAGCCTCTGCCAAGGAGTCCGAGGACCTCTCGGGCAGCCGTTGATGGATCAGCGACACCAGTCCGACGATGGCCAGGAGGTCTCCTCCTGTGCTCACGATCATCGGGGCGCCGATCTGCGTGGGAGGCCCGCCTGCATGGAGCGCGTGAATCAGATCGCCCGCCACCACGCACATGAGCCCGAACCCGAGGTAGAGCCACGCGGAGCGTCGTGGACCCGGATTGAGACTCGTATTCGACCAGAGGCCGTACGCGACGGCGACACCCACCACCACGGCGGCGACGGCCGCACCGATCACCGGGTCGTGGACCTCCGCTCCCAGGCTTCCCAGCCCGACGCTCGTCATTGTCGACGCGAACCTGTGCAGTGGGTCCGAACCCGTGAGGAGGGTGTGAGTCGGGACGGGGCGCGGACCTCGACGTCAGACGTCACGGTCGACCTGCTTCTCGGGTGATAGGTGGCGCTGCCACGACGGCACGTCCTCTGCTCTTCACGTTGGTAGGCAACTCGTCGACGTTGGAATTGGCGCGTCTCCCAGCACCACTTGGTGTAATTCGGCGCCGATCGACCTGGGCTTGAGCCGTGCCAGGGCCGCCAGCCCGTGGTCATGGCCCAGGTCAGGACGGAACACGGCTCGTCAGGGAACCGGGGGTCCCGCCGATGCACAAATGTGGCCCCGACCGCCTCGTTGATCTCCGATCCCCCGGCCAGGACCCCGCTGCCTCTCAAGAGTTCTCCCAGCCATGCCGATCCGAAAGCGACGATTCGCACGCCGGGGAGGGTGGATGGGGCTCGAGGTGGGTCGGAGTACCCGCACTACCAGGCCGCGCCGGGCGCGCTGGCTCTCAGCCGTCGTCCTCGCTGCCGCCTTGGTCCTGGGTGGAGGGATGTTCGCATTGACCCGCAACGTCAATGCTCGGGATCAGCGGCGCCTTCTCACCGCTCAGGCCAAGGATGCCAGGACCACCATCACGGCGCTGATCACCCAGATCGAGTCGACCATGTCCTCGGTTGGATCGGTCGCCGCCGCCACTGACGGAGACCCCGCCGCCGTGAACCGGCTGGCCACCGCCGATCCCTCCCTGGACGTCGTCTCGGCTCTGGTGGTCCTGCACAGCGTGCCGGGAGGAAAGATCGCCATCGTGGCCCAGCGCGGCACACCCAGCGCGCCGTTGCCCCGCCTGCTCGGCGCGGCGGGAGAGCTGCGGGACGTGGTCGACCATGGCGGCACTGACGTCGTGGGGCTTTTCGGGCAGGGCGCACAGCGAAAGTTGGCCGTCGCCGGAGGCGCGCCCCTGGTGCCCGGCGGGTACGTGGTGTACAGCGAGATCCCCCTCCCCGAGGGCACGACGCTGAAGAGCGGGTATCCGAAGCTCCAGTACGCGCTCGTATGACGGCCTCACGACCAAGGCGCCCGTACTGTTCGCCACCACCAAGGTGCTGCCCCTCACCGGACAGAAGGTCAATCAGATCGTCGACATCTGACAACCCGGATTCCATGCTCTCTCCCAAGTCCCCCGGGGCAGGTCTGCTCTTCGTGGTGAGCGCCACGGGTTCGTTGGTCGGGCGCCTGTCGGATCTTCTGCCGTGGATCCTCGGCGGAGTAGCCATCCTCTTCGGGCTCCTGGTGGCGTTCGTGGTCGAAGCGACATCTCGCCGCAAGGACCAGGCCCTCACGCTCGTCGACGATCTCGAGGACAAGAACGCCGGCTCGGACCGCGCCATGGCCGAGCAGGTCAAGAGCGGAGCAGACCCGGATGCGACTCGAGGACGAGCTGCGCCAGGCCCAGCGCCTCGAGTCCGTGGGCCGGCTGGCGGGGGGCGTGGCCCACGACTTCAACAACCTGCTGGCCGCCATCCTCACCTATGGCGAGTTCATCGCCGAGGAGCTCGGGCCCGACCATCCTCTCCAAGACGGACGTCGCCGAGGTACGCAAGGCTGCGCAACGCGGCGCCGAGCTCACCCGGCAGCTACTCGTCTTTTCCCGGCGCGACCTGGTTCAACCCTCGTCCTCGACGTCAACGACACCATCACCGATCTGCTCAACCTCCTGCGGCGCACGTTGGGCGAGGACGTCGACCTGCAGCTCGGTACTCGCCCCTGATCTGCCCTCGCGTACTGGCCGACTCGCGGAGAGCTGGAACAGGTGCTCGTCAATCTGGCCGTCAACGCCCGCGACGCCATCGCCGGAGCAGGGACCATCACCGATCGAGACGTCAGAGCAGGTGATCGACGAGGACGCCGCCGCAGCCCATGCCGACCTCCACGCCGGGCGTTACGTCCGCATCGCCGTGACCGACACGGGTTCCGGCATGACGCCCGAGATAGTGCGTGAGCCAGGTATTCGAGCCCTTCTTCACCACCAAGGGCCCGGGCGTCGGCACCGGCCTCGGGCTCTCCACCGTGTACGGCATCGCCAACCGCTACGGCGGCTTCGTGACCGTCTACAGCGAGCTCGGTGTGGGGACCACCTTCAAGGTCTACCTTCCGGCCACCGACGAGCAGCTGAGAGAATCCAGACCGAGGGGCCGCAGACGCCCGAACGAAGCGACGGGAGAGACCGTCCTCCTCGTGGAGGACGAAGACGGCCGTGCGCAACGCCTGCCGCCGCATCCTCGAGCGGGCCGGGTTCCAGGTGGTGGAGGCGAGCGACGGGTCCGCAGGCCTTGGCCGAGCTCGCCGACAAACCCATCGACCTTCTGCTCACCGACGTGATCATGCCGGGAGGCATGTCGGGACGAGACTTGGCCGAACGCCTCCAAGCAGTCTCGCCCCGGCCTGCCGGTGCTGTTCATGTCGGGCTACACCGCCGACGTCATCGCCACCCGGGGCATCCTCGAGCCCGGGATCACCGTCGTCGAGAAGCCCTTCACCACGTCCGACCTGCTGGGCAAGGTCCGGGAGCTGCTGCCATGACAACTGGGGAGCCGAACCGAAGCCGCCTGTTCTCGTCGTCGACGACGACGGCGCCATTCGCCGCATGATCGCCCGGATCCTGGAGCGCGCCGGCTACACGTGCTCGGAGGCCCCCGACCCGAACGAGGCCCGCCTTCTCGCCCAGGCGCAGGAGTTCGCCCTCGTCACCTGCGACGTGAACATGCCCGGGGGGTCGGGTCTGGGGCTGGTAGGCGACCTACGAGCACGCCATCCGGACATCGCCGTGCTGATGGTGAGCGGCATGGACGATCCTCGCACCGCGGCAACGGCCACCGGAGCTGGGCGCCTACGGCTACGTCGTGAAGCCCTTCGAGACCAACGAGATGCTCATCGCCGCCGACAACGCGCTGCGTCGTCGGCAGCTGGAAATCGAGAATCGTGCCCATCGCCAGCACCTCGAGCTGCTGGTGGCCGAGCGCACCGACAGACCTCATGGCCACTGTCGAGCGGCTGTCTCGCGCCGAAGAGGCGCTGCGGGCCTCACAGGAAGAGGCCATCCGTCGCCTCGCCCATGCCGTGGAGTTCCGCGATCCCGCCACGGGAGCGCATCTCAACCGGATGAGCCGGACTTGCGAGCTTCTGGCCGAGCGCGCCGGGATGGGAGCCCGGCGGGCCGCAGCTGATCCGCATCGCCAGCCCCATGCACGACATCGGCAAGATCGCGGTGTCCGACGAGATCCTGCGCAAGCCCGGCAAGCTCACTCCCGACGGAGTGGGAGGAGATGCGCAAGCACCCGCTGATCGGCAGCGAGATCTTGGCGGGATCCGACTCAGAGCTTCTTCGCCTCGGGGGCTTGATCGCGCTCACGCACCACGAGCGCTGGGACGGAACCGGCTACCCCCACGGTCTGGCGGGAGAGGTCATTCCCGTCGAGGGTCGCATCGTGGCCGCTCGCCGATGTCTTCGACGCCCTCACCAGCGAGCGACCGTACAAGCCCGCATTCGAAGTCGACCACGCCGTAGCCCTCATGCGCGCCGAACGAGGCCGCCACTTCGATCCGGAGTCTCCTCGACCTCTTTCTGACGGTGGTGGACGAGATCGCCGGGGTCGCCACCGCCGCTCTGTAGCTCGTCGGGCACTTCTGGATCAGGACGGGCGAGGCGGCCCGAGGACGCCCGGCCCCCAGACGCCGAGCCCTCGTTAAGATGCCACGTCGTGGGGGCACGAGCGGTGGGGCGACACCTTGCAGTTGGCACCCTCGGCTTCGTCCTCACCTTCGCGTCCATGGCCTGCCTGTCCAGTTCGGCAGGCGCCTCCCCGAGTTGCGTTCCTCGGACCGGAGGAGACCTGGCCGGTTGCGACCTCGCCGGCGCCCACCTCAAGTTCGCTCATCTTGGAAACGCCAACCTGACCGGCGCGGATCTGGCTGGCGCCCTCCTTCTACGCGCCGACCTCGCCCACGCCAACCTGACCGGCGCGGATCTCGCCGGTGCCGATCTCACCGACGCCAACGTCAGGTACGCGAATGTCACCGATGCCAACCTCACCGACGCCAACTTCTTCAACGCCGTCTCCGGTGCGATCACAGGCACTCCGGCTTCGTTGCCCACGGACTGGACACTCGTTGACGGCTACCTCATCGGCCCCGGCGCCGAGCTGGCGGGTGCCGACCTGGCGGGTGCCGACTTGGCGGGCGCCCGCCTCAGGCACGCCTTTCTGGCCGGTGCCAACCTCACGCACGCCGACTTGACCAACGCGCACCTCAGGTACGCCCACCTCGAGAACGCCAACCTGGCCGACGCCAACCTTGCTGGTGCCAACCTCACTCGCACCCACTGGGGCGACGCCAACCTGGCTGGTGCCAATCTGACAGGTGCCAAGCTCAACCAGGCCACCTGGAACGACACCACCTGTCCAGATGGAACCGACAGCGGCAATGACGCGCGCACCTGCGTGAACAACCTCGTGCTCGCCCCCTGACAGACGCTGTCCGCCGTCGCGGTAGGGACTGCCACCTCTGTTGACGGTGCTTTGGTCTCCAAGTACGTTCTGGCCACGGGGACAGAGTTCTTCACCGCAACGACGCTCTGAACCTGAGCGGTGGACGCTCGGCCAAGTCGGGGGGTTCTTCTATGACCGACCACCTTTCTCTCTCTCGTCGAGCCCTGTTGGGGGGAGCGCTGGCAGGAGCCGTCGTCGTCGGCTTGCCGCGCGGAGGGGCCTCGGCCTCGAGCCAGCCACACTCGGACGCGCGCGGTCCGGGCACGCTTCCCAACCCCAACGCCCCGGCCGGGAGCGACCAACTCCCCGAGATCACCACCATCGTGGCGCTGATGATGGAGAACCATACCTACGACAGCATCCTCGGCATGTTGCCTCCAGGACGCGGTGACGGTTTCAAGCGAAATGCCTCGGGCCGTCCCAGCAACTCCAATCCGTGGCCCAAGCACTCTTCGAAACGTCCACCGTTCAAAGACGCCGTCGTCGACGTCTTTCCTATGCCCACCCCGTGCCAGGAGAACGGCCACCCGTACAACACGTTTCCCGCCGGGAACCAGTCGTACAACCGTGGCCGCATGAACGGCTTTGTGAGAAGTGCCAGTGGACCGGTGTCCATGGGTTACTACGACCAGACTCTGTTGCCGTTCGTGTACTCGCTGGCGACGGTCTTCCCGCTGTGTGACCGCTTCTTCTCATCGGTGATGGCACAGACCTACCCGAACCGCCGGTACTTCATGGCCGGCACCTCCATGGGCCTGCTCACCGATGACATCAATGGAAGACCGGCCGCCCAACGGGACCATCTTCGAGACCCTCAACGCGTACGACATCTCATGGAAGAACTACTACTCGAGCACAGCATCCGCTCTGATCTGGATCTATCTCTACTCTGAGCCCAACATCAGGCCCAACTTGGTGAACATCAGCGAGTTCTTCGACGATGCCGCCGCAGGGACCTTGCCTGCCTACAGCATGGTGGACCCCAACTTCGGCACCCAGTCCGAGGAAGACCCACAAGACGTCCAATTCGGCGACCAATTCATGGCCCAGGTGATCAACGCTGTGATGAACTCGCCCCAATGGCCCAACACCTTGCTGGTGTGGACCTACGACGAGGGCGGCGGCTACTACGACCACGTTGCGCCCCCGGCGGCGATCGCTCCCGACGACGTGCCGTCCTCTCCCTATCACCGCAAGGCGTTCAGCCGCTACGGATTCAGGGTTCCGTCCGGGGTGGTATCGCCCTTCGCCCGACCTGACTATGTGTCGAGCGTGGTCCACGATCACACCTCGATCCTCAAGCTGATCGAGACGAAGTGGAACCTGCCGGCACTCACCCGCCGCGACGCCAACGCTGACAACCTGCTCGACAGTGTCGACCTCGTGAACCCGCCCGCGTTCCTCACCCCACCGACGCTGGCCGCTGCGCTCGACCCGACCGAAGACGACGGCTGTCAATCCACAGGACCCGGGACGATCCCGCCACCGGGCTACGTCTGGGCATACTGAACTGACCCTCGCCGGGCCCGAGAGCGACTACCCGGCGAGCCGCTGGCTTTCCCTCCGAGGACTCCAACGCTCACCCTGACGAGGCCGCAGAAAGTGCCCCCTGAAGTGGACGAAGACTTTGGTGGGGCTGACTTTGGTGGGGCTAGCTGGAATCGAACCAGCGACCTCAGCATTATCAGTGCTGCGCTCTAACCGGCTGAGCTATAGCCCCTCTGGCAAACCCGTCTCTTGTCAGTCCTCCCGCACTACTCGCGACCCGCACCGCAGGCTACACAGACCACCGGGGCACGGGCGCACGGAGCATGGCGAATGGACAGGGGTCTGACTCATGGAGGTTGCGAGTGTATGTCGGGAGGAGACCGGTCACGACGCCCTCGATGTCGCCTGGAGCACGGCGTTCGGGTCTCGTACGCTGAGGGCCGCATGGACCAGAGCCTGCGGGCCCGTCGCGAGGTGCTGGCGGCCGGGATGGCCGGCGGGATCTCGCTGCTACTGGCCTCCTGCGGTGGTGCAACCGCCAAGAAGGCGGCGTCGATAAAGCCGGCCGGATCCGATCTCGGAGCCGTGGAGCACGTGGTGTTCCTCATGCACGAGAACCGATCGTTCGACCACTACTTCGGCACCTACACGGGTGTGCGCGGCTTCGGCGACCACCCCGCCGGCAGCCCCGGGCTCTTCGCTCAGTCGTGGCCCGGTGGATCGGCCTCGGCGCTGCTCCCGTTCCATCTCGACACCAACTCGACCCAGGCCGAGTGCACGTTCGACCTGTCCCACGAATGGAACGCGCAGCACCTGTGCTGGAACGGCGGACAGATGGACCGTTTCGTGGCCACCCACACGGCGCCACAGTTCGAAGGACCGGAGAACGGCGTTCTCACGATGGGCTACTACACACGCCAGGATCTCGGCTTCTACTACTCGCTGGCCGACGCCTTCACCATCTGCGACAGCTACCACTGCTCGGTCATGGGCCCCACCCACCCGAACCGCCTCTACGCCTGGTCGGGCACCCTCGATCCCGAGGGCCACGCCGGAGGTCCTGTCCTGTTCACCAACAGCTCCGCCGCGGCCCAAGGCAGCGCCTCGTGGCCGACGATGCCCGAGGCCCTCGAGGCGGCGGGGGTCTCGTGGAAGGTGTACAACGCGCCGGGCCCGAGTACCAACCGGGCAGCTCCCTGGCCATGGCCCTGTCGGACAACATCCTGCTCTACTTCAAGCAGTACATGAAGCCGTCCTCGACGCTCTACCGCAATGCCTTTCGTCCGCTCTTTCCTCGCGATTTCGCCCGCGACGTGGCCGCCGGCACCCTGCCTCAAGTGTCGTGGATCACGCCCCCAAACGGCTACGACGAACATCCACCCTCGGCCCCGGCGCTCGGGATCTGGCTCTCCCACAACGTCATCCGCACCCTGGTATCCAACCCGCGGGTCTGGTCCAAGACGGTGTTGTTCATCATGTACGACGAGAACGACGGCTTCTTCGACCACGTCGCGCCGCCGACGGCACCACCGGGGACACCCGGCGAGTACCTGACGGCACATCCGCTGCCGTCGCACGCCGACCGGATCATCGGCCCCATCGGGCTCGGATTCCGAGTCCCCATGCTCGTCGTCTCCCCCTTCAGCCGGGGTGGATACGTGTGCTCCGATACCTTCGACCACACCTCGCAGATGCGTTTCCTCGAGACCCGATTCGGCGTACGGGCGCCCAACATCTCGGCCTGGCGCCGCAGCGTCACCGGGGATCTGACCTCGAGCCTGCACGTGACGTCCCCGGACAACTCGTTGCCCAGCCTCCCCGCCACCGCCGGGAGGAGCGATCCCCTGGTCACCAGGGAGTGCACGTCCGGCCAACTCTTCGAGATCGACTTGGCCCACCCTGCGCCTTATCCGCTCCCGTCAGACCAGCAGCTTCCCGTGCAGGAACCCGGCGCCGCCCGCCCAGTGCCGGTGTGACACCTCACGGCCAGCGACGCCGGCGGTAGACGAAGAAAAGTCGACCCACTTTCCCTCCCAGCCGGGCATAGGGCACGATCGGACCCACCCAGAGCACCTCGATGCTGTGGTGGCCGAGAGCTCGCAGACGGTGCAGGGCTCCCACCAACAGCGGGGCGCCCACACCCTTCCCGATCAGGTCGGGACGCGACGCGATAGGGCCCAGGGTCCCGAATCTGTTCACGTCGTAGGCACAGAACGCGGTGATGTCGTTGTCGTCGCGGCGCAGCAGGAGTGATCTCTGGTCGAAGGCTCGCATCACCTCGGCTTGCCAGTTCGGCCAGTGCCGAGCCATCCACTGGTCGAGCTCTGCGCGTTCCTCGGCTCGCGGCTCGACCGCCAGCCCCGGGTCGGGGGGCAACCGGCTGAGATCAACATCCATGTTGTAGTTGGTCTCCTCGCGTGCGTAGTGATGACGTTCGAGCAGACAGCACAGTGCCGTTTCTTCGACGGGGACGCCGGGGAGCAAGAAGTACGGCGGGTCGGCTCCGATGGTGATCACCGGTGTGCCCTCGAGATCGCCTTCCGCCACTGCCAGGAGTTCGTGGCCGAGGCCCTGTCCCCGCTGAGCCGGGTCGAGCAGCATCAGCCTGACGTAGCCCTCGCCCTCGTCCTCGTCGCGCACAACGGCGACGACTCCTATCCCGGGCGCGCAACGCACCACGGCCGGTTGATCCAGGGCGAACAGCGCGCGCCGTAGCTCGTCGGCCGAAGGTGGCTTCAACATGGAACGCGAGCAAAGTGAGGTGATCTCGTCGAGGGCCTCCGGGCCCACTACGGGTAGGTCGAGTCTCACCGCAAGCCCTCGGTGGGCTGGAGGGTGCCCGGCCGGGCGGTCCGGGAGTGCCGGACGGTCTCGGTGCGTCGTCGTCGGGTCCTCACGTCAAGAGCATCCTCGATCGCCTTGGCGATGATCCAGTGGTTAGCGGATTCGGTGCCGTTCGTGCAAAGAGCCGGGGAGTGCTACGACGCCGACCGCCTTCGCAGGCCCTCCGCCCCCACATCCACTGGACTCTTTGTCGGCCGAAGAACTTCGGCACGCAGTCGACGTCTTGAGGGCCGACCCGCGCACATCGCCTGCGGCCCGCTTCGCGGACGTCTATCACGACGAGCCCAGCAAGGCGGCACTGGACGACTATGCCGCCCACGGCACCGCCATCGACCGTCGCGTGTGCTTCCGTCTCGTGACCGGAACCGAGTTGGCCTGCACCGAGGCGCTCTTCTCGCTGACCAGCGAGGAGGTGCTGGCGGTCACCGAGGTGCAAGGGGTATGTCCGACGATGCTGATCCGGTGGCCTACAAGTTGGTTCCTGGACCCACTCCCACACTGCTGGCCGATCCTGACTCCAGCATTGGGCGCCGGGCCGGCTTCGCCACCCACAACCTGTGGATCACGCCTTATGAACCGGCCGAGCGCTGGGCAGCCGGTGACTATCCCAATCAGCACCAGGGCGGCGACGGGCTCCCACGCTGGACCGCCGCCGACCGGTCGCTGGTGCGGAGCGACCTCGTGCTGTGGCATACCTTCGGCGTCACCCACATCGTGCGCCCCGAGGATTGGCCTGTCATGCCCGTCGAGCGAACCGGCTTCTCTCTGGTGCCGGCCGGGTTCTTCGACGCCAACCCCGCCCTCGATGTCCCTCTGCCCGGGCCGGCCTGCTAGCCGAGATCTCCCCGCACCTCGAGCCCGACCGTACTGATGTGGATGGGAAGCACTCGATAGCGCGGATCCAACGTGGCCACGCGTTCTTCGAGTGTGTCCTTGCCTTCCGCGGTGGCGCTCAAGATCGTGAGCGAGCCACCATCTCCCCCTGCCCCGTTGACCTTCCACCCCATCGCCCCTTGCGCCGCCGCGAACTCGATCACTCGACGTGCCTCCGCACCGACCAGATCGGGGTGCAGGGACGCTTGGGCCTCTGTATTGGCGATCATCGTTCGGCCGAACGCGTCGAGGTCCCGGGCGAGGACCGCGCGGCGAGCCGATGCCGCCGCATCTCGCAGCCGCGAGAACGCCCCCGACCCGCGCTGGCCCACGTCCTCGATGACCTGGTGATGCACACCCGAAGAGTCGTGGCCACGGCCGAGGAAGACCAGTGTGAGCCGAGCGCTGAGCTCGTCCCACGCTGGCAGGGCATGCACCACAGCTTCGGGATACGGGTCTATCTCGAGGTAGTTGATCCCGCCCAACGCCGCGCACAGCTGGTCCTGTATCCCGCTCTCGACGCCGAGGACGTCGACCTCGAGCCGATGCGCTGCATAGGCGACCTCGCGTGGCGACAGATGTTGCGAGCCCACGGCTGCCAACCCGCCCAGCAAGGCCACCGCCACCGCCGCAGACGTACCCGTGCCACACCCCGCGGGAACCGCGGAACGAACGCGGACTTCCACGGGGACGTTCTCCGGAGGGGCGCACGCGTCGATGGCCGCCTCCAGCAACGGGTGACGCGCCACCCGGGACGCCCCCGGCACGATCGGGTACCGGTCGCCGAAGCTCGCCACGTCGAGCACGACCGGGTCCGGTCCTGCCGTCGAACCAATCCGAACCTCTACCCCTGGGGTCACAGCGATGTTCAGGACCCGTCCGGGGCCGCCGAACCAGGTGTCGGTCCATCCCCCGATGTCGCAGATCCGGACAGGAACCGACGCCTCGATCACAGGCAGCACCCCTACCGGGATTATCACCCCCTCGTCGCCCCGCCGTCGCCCCGCCGTCGCCGGCGCAGTGTTAGCGCCGCGCCGGCCCTCTCACCGAATGGCGCGGAGTTCCCTGCCAGACTGAAGACTCGCACACGCCCACGATGGGAGGGTGTAGGTGGCCGACGAGGACCCCGACACAGAGACCTTCGACATCTACGACTACTGGGCCGAGTGCCGGCGCGACCAGCCGGTGGGACGATTCGGCGGGGACGCGTCCGACATCTGGCTGGTAACCAAGTACGCCGACGTCGAGCTCGTGCTGCGCGATCCCAAGCGCTTCTCGAGCCGCGTCAACGCCGACACCATGGGACCGATCATGGGCACGGTCATCCTGGCCATGGACGGCGAGGAGCACCGGCACTACCGCAACCTCGTCGCCCACGCCTTCCGCCCTTCGGCCCTGGCCAGCTGGGAGAGCACGCTGATCGGGCCGACGATCCACCGGCTCATCGACGGGCTGGCGGGACGCACTCGCGTCGATCTCGTCGAGGAGATCACCAGCCAATTCCCCGTGCAGGTCATCGCCGGTGTGCTCGGGGTCCCCTCGGAGGACCACGAGCGGTTCCACGCCTGGGCGCTCGACATGAACAAGGGACCCGACGACTATCCCCTTGCCACTGCGGCCGCGGCCGCCATGCGTGAATACCTCACCCCCATCGTCGAGGACCGAAAGGCCCACCCCACCGACGACCTCATCTCCGACATCGTCACGGCCGAGGTCGACGGTGAGCGGCTCAGTGACGAGCACATCTACGGATTCCTCCGCCTCCTGCTCCCGGCCGGAGCCGAGACCACCTTCGCCGCCATGGGCAATTGTCTGTTCGCCCTCCTCACCAACCCCGAGGTCCTCGAGCTCGTGCGAGGCGACCCGGGCCTCCTAGACGCCGTCGTCGAGGAGACGTTGCGCTGGGAGACGTCGGTCACCATGGTCAACCGGGAGACCACCTGCCCGGTCGACATCGGTGGCGTGACGGTCCCTCAGGGAGTGTCACTGGTGTGCGCCACCGGGTCGGCCAACCGGGACGAGTCTCGCTACAGCCGTCCCGACCAGTGGGACCTCAGCCGCAACGAGCCGCCCCACATCGCCTTCGGAACCGGTCGCCACCAATGCCTCGGGATGCATCTCGCCCGGATGGAACTGCGCATCGGCCTCGGGGCTCTTCTGGAGCGGCTCCCAGCCCTCCGCCTCGACGACAGCGCCGGTGGTGGAGGGGGGGAGCCGTGCACGTGGAGGGCTTCGCGTTCCGCTCGCCGCCGCGCCTGCCGGTGGTCTTCGACGCCGTTCTGGCGGGGCCCTCGGCCTGAGGGACGGGGCTGGTTCCGCGACCCAGGCTGGAACTGACGGCCCCGATTGGACCCGGTGGGCCCTACTCTTCCTCTTCGCCGGTGACCGCAGCCACGGCGGCCACACTGTGGCCCTCCTCGAGGCTCATGAGCCGCACCCCCGTGGCGTCGCGACCCTGGGCGGCGATCTCGCGCACGGCGGTTCGGATCACGATCCCCCCCGTGGAGATGAGCAGGATCTCGTCGTCGAGACCGGCCATGAACGCCGCTACCACCCGGCCCCGCCGGGCGGTCAGCTTGATGGCCCGCACCCCTTGGCCCCCCCGGCCTTGGCGGCCGAAATGGTCGGTCTTGGTGCGCTTGCCGAAGCCGGCGTCGGTGACGATGAGGATGTCGCGGTCGGGGCGTACCACGTCGCAGGACACGACCTCGTCTCCGGAGCGCAGCCGCATGCCCCGCACACCCGCCGCGTCCCGTCCCATGGGGCGCACGTCGGTCTCGGAGAACCGGATGCCGCTCCCGTTGTGGCTCACCATGACCACGTCGTCGTCTCCCGAGGTGGCCACGACCCGGACGAGCTCGTCACCGTCGCGCAGTGCGATAGCGATGAAGCCCTCGCGGCGGGACTTGTCGTACTCGGAGAACGCCGTCTTCTTCACCTGACCCATCTTGGTGGCGAAGGTCAGGAACCCCCCCGAGTCGAAGTCGCGCGTGGCCACGATGGCTTGGATCGTCTCGCTCGGGGCCAGGGGTAGCAGGTTCACCACCGCGGTGCCGCGCGCCGTGCGCTCTTTCATGGGCACCTCGTGCGCCCGCAGGCGATAGACGCGACCCCGGTTCGAGAACAGCAAGAGGAACGCCAGCGTGGTGGTGTGCACCACGTCGTCGACCAGGTCCTCCTCTTTGAGCCGAGCTCCTTGCACGCCACGGCCGCCCCGGCCCTGGGTGCGGAACGACGCGGCGGGGACGGCCTTGATGTAGCCGGCCCGGGTCATGGTCACGACGATCTCCTCGTCGCTGATCAAGTCCTCCACGCCGAGCTCGCCGGGGTCGTGGGTGATCTCGGTGCGGCGCTCGTTGGCGAACTTCGTCCGGATCTCGCCCAGCTCGGTGGCGATCACGGCGCGCAGGCGACCGGGGTCCCCCAAGATGGCCTCGAGCTCGGCGATGGTGCGCCGCAGCTCCTCCATCTCCTCTTCGAGGTTCGACCGGCCCAGGCGGGTGAGCCGTCCCAGGGTCATGTCGAGAATGTGCTCGGACTGTTCCTCGCTGAACGAGAAGGGCTCGGCCATGAGCGCGGCGCGAGCCGCCGGCCTGTCCTCCGAGGCGCGGATCGCCGCGATCACGGCGTCGAGCATGTCGATCGCCTTCAACAGACCCTCGACGATGTGGGCCCGCGCCCGCGCCTTGCGGAGGCGGAAGTCCGAGCGGCGGGTGACCACGTCGACCTGATGCTCGGCGTAGTAGGCGACGGCCTGGGACAGGTTGAGGGTGCGGGGCACGCCGTCCACCAGGGCCACCATGTTCACCGCGAAGTTGTTCTGCAGCGGGGTGTGCTTGTAGAGGTTGTTCAGCACCACGTTGGCGTTGGCGTCGCGCTTCAAGGTGATGACGAGCCGGGGCATCTTGCCGGCGGAGTCGTTCTGCACCTCGGAGATGCCGTCGAGCGCACCGGCGTTGGCGAGCTCTCCGATCTTCTGTTCGATCACTTCGATCGAGGTCTGGAAGGGGATGTCGGTGACCACGATGCGAGTCGTCCCGCGGCTCTCGTCCACCTCGGCATTGGCGCGCATCTTGACCGAGCCCTTCCCGGTCCGGTAGGCGTCGAGAATTCCCTGTCGACCCAGGATCTGCGCTCCGGTGGGGAAGTCGGGGCCCTTCACGAATTGCATGAGGTCGTCCGGGGTCGAGTCGGGATGCTCGAGCACGTGCACGACGGCGTCGATGACCTCGCCCAGGTTGTGGGGCGGGATGTTGGTGGCCATTCCCACCGCGATCCCCTGGGACCCGTTGACGAGCAGGTTGGGAAAGCGCGCCGGCAGCACCACGGGCTCCTCGGTGGAGCCGTCGTAGTTGGGGACGAAGTCGATGGTCTCCTCGTCGATGCCCGCCAGCATCTCCATGGCCAGCGGCGCCAGGCGGCACTCGGTGTAGCGCATGGCGGCGGGTCCTTCTTCGGGGCCGCGCCCGCCGAAGTTGCCGTGGCCGTCGATGAGGACGTGGCGCAGGCTGAAGTCCTGAGCCATGCGAGCCAGCGCGTCGTAGATGGCGGTGTCGCCGTGGGGATGGAAGTTCCCCATCACCTCGCCCACGGCCTTGGCGCACTTGGCGTGGGGCCTGTCGGGACGCAGGTTCTGCTCGTACATCGAGTACAGGATCCGGCGGTGCACGGGCTTGAGCCCGTCGCGCACGTCGGGAAGCGCCCGGGACACGATGACGGACATGGAGTACTCGAGGAACGAGCGCTCCATCTCCTCCTGGATCTCGATGGGCTCGATCGACGGTGGGGTGGGCTCGGGAACATCGGTCCCGGTGCCGGTCCCGCCGTCCCCCTTACCCCCGCGCTTGGCCATGTGGGCCTGATTCCTCCATGTTCATAGGGCGTCGGTGGCCGCCCCAGGGCGCTTCTCAGATGTCGAGGAAGCGCACGTCCTTGGCATTGGTCTGGATGAAGTGGCGACGCAGTTCGACGTCGTCACCCATGAGCACCGAGCACACGTCGTCGGCCATGGCAGCCTGCTCCACGTTGATCTGCAGGAGCGAGCGGTGACCGGTGTCCATGGTGGTGTCGCGCAGCTCGTGAAAGTCCATTTCCCCCAGTCCCTTCAGGCGCTGGAAGTCCTGCTTGTGGTCGGGGTGCTCGGCCAGGAACGCCGCTTTCGCCACGTCGTCTTTGAGGTAGCGCTTCTCCTTGCCCACGAGGGTGGAGTACAGCGGCGGCTGCGCCACGTACACGAACCCGCCCTCGACGAGCGGTTTCATCTGCCGGAAGAAGAACGTGAGCAGCAGGGTGCGGATGTGGGACCCGTCGACATCGGCGTCGGCCAGGATGATCACCTTGTGATAGCGGATCTTGGCGACGTCGAACTCGTCGGCCAACCCCGCCCCGATGGCCGAGATCAGGGCCTGGATCTCGGCGTTCTTGAGCATCTTGTCGATGCGGGCCCGCTCCACGTTCAAGATCTTCCCCCTGATGGGCAAGATGGCCTGCAGGCGTGGGTTCCTGGCGTCTTTGGCGGAGCCTCCCGCCGAGTTCCCCTCCACGATGAACAGCTCGCTCTCAGCGGGGTCTCGCGACGAACAGTCGACGAGCTTGCCGGGAAGTCCCGCCCCTCCGAGAGCCGACTTGCGCCGTGTCAGGTCGCGTGCCGCGCGCGCCGCCACCCGGGCCCGGGCGGCGGTGGTCGACTTCTGCACGATCTGGTTGGATTCGCGGGGGTTCTCCTCGAGCCAGTCGACCAGTTTTTCGTTGGTGGCCCGTTCCACCAGCGACCGGATCGAGACGTTGCCCAATTTGGCCTTAGTCTGCCCTTCGAACTGGGGGTCTCGCAGCCGGACAGAGATGATGGCGGTCAGTCCCTCGCGGATGTCCTCGCCGAGGAAGTTGTCTTCCTTGTCCTTCAGCGCGCCCTTGGCCCGCGCATAGCGGTTGACGGCGTTGGTGAGAGCCTTCTTGAAGCCCTCCTCGTGCATACCGCCCTCGATGGTCGAGATCCCGTTGGCGAAGGAGTGGATGGACTCATGGAACCCCGTGTTCCACTGCAGCGCGATCTCGACCTCCTGGTCGTCCTCGGACTGGACGTACGAGCACACCCGGCGGAACAAGGGCTCTTTGGAGGTGTTGAGGTGCTTCACGTAGTCGACGATGCCCCCCGAGTAGCGATAGATGACCTTCTGCTCGCGATCGGCACGCTCGTCCGCGAAACGGATCTCGAGGCCCTTGTTGAGGAAGGCCATCATTTGCAGTCGCTCCAGGACCGTCTGGGCGCGGAACTCGGTCTCCTCGAAGACGGTCTCGTCGGGCCAGAACGTCACGGTGGTGCCCGTCCGGTCGTCGCCGGCCCGGTCCTTGGGGGCCGGGCCCGTCGCCTTGAGCTTCTTCTTGCGCTCCCCCCCGTCGACGAATTCCGCCACGTGGTGCTTGCCGCCCCGGTCGATTTCGAGAACGAGCTTCGACGACAGCGCGTTCACCACCGAGACGCCCACGCCGTGGAGACCTCCCGACACCTTGTACCCCGCACCTCCGAACTTGCCCCCCGCATGCAGAGTGGTGAGCACCAGCTCGGCGGCAGAGAGCTCGGGGTAGAGCTCGTTCGGTTCGACGGGGATGCCCCTGCCGTTGTCCTTGACCCGGCACCCGCCGTCGGCCAGGAGGGTGACGTCGATCTGCGTGCAGTACCCCGCCATGGCCTCGTCGACGGAGTTGTCCACGACCTCCCACACGAGGTGGTGGAGCCCGGAGGGGCCCGTCGAGCCGATGTACATCCCGGGGCGCGCCCTGACCGGGTCGAGCCCTTCGAGAACGGTGATGTCGCTGGCGTCGTAGGAACCCGCGGCGCCGTTGTTGGCGGCACCCGTCTCTGTCTTCAGCGCCACGCGCGCGCCCTTTCTCGTCCTTTTTCGATCGGGGGACGCACCGTCCCGACACAGTCCGGCGAGGGACTGTTCTGTGCGTTACCGACGCATTTCAGTCTACCAGGAGAGGGTGACACGACGAGCCCAAACGGAGGCGGAAACGAGGCCCCCACCACCGCCCTGAGCAGGGAATTTCGCTACCCCTTGGATGGCTCACTTCCGCACGCGGACGTCGAGGCGCTCGAGGGAGTTCTGTGACCCGCACACCTCGGTCAGACGGACCAGGATGTCGGGCGCGAGATGCCTGATCTGCGTCGCCCAGGCAGGATGATCGGCGCTCACCACGAGCGTCACACCGTCGACGCGTACGGGACGAACGTGCGCTGCCACCGCCGGCCCCACGATGTCGTCCCAACGGCCGAAGACCGCGCCCACCACATCGGCTCGACCCGCCCCCAGATGACTGGCGACGGCGCCCAGCGCGTCTCCGATCCGGACCGGTCCCTCGTTGGATCGACCGCGGCCGTCGCGGCGCGGCGCCCGGTGCGGGCCCGAGCCGGGGGGGTCTGTCGGGCCCGGGGGTCGCCCTGGACGGGTCATGAAGAGCCGCCCGTGCCGCTCAGGATGCCGGCGGCCACCTCCACCACCCGTCCCGCTGGCACCGCCGGCGGTGGGTCGACCGCCGTGGTGAGCAGCACCTGGCCCGACGGCAGCAGCTCGACCAGGGCCGCGGCCCGGTAGGCGTCGAGCTCGGAGAACACGTCGTCGAGGAGCAGGACGGGGGGTTCGACGAGCTCGTGGCGGCGCAGGTCGTGGGTGGCCAGGCGCATGGCCAAGGCCATGCACCGCTGCTCGCCCTGTGAGGCATGGGTCCGGGTGGGGCGCGCCGCGATCGACAGCTCGAGGTCGTCACGATGCGGACCCACCGACGTGCTCTGTCGTCGCACGTCATCGTGGCGCGCGCCGTGGAGCGCCTCGGTCAGGTCTCCGTCCCATGAACGGCGATAGCGCATGGTCACGGGCTCGGCCACGCCCGCCAACAGCTCGTAGGCGCCCGATGCCGGCGCTGTGAGCTCGGCGGCCAGGGCTTCGCGCTCGGCGGCCAGGGCCGTCCCCGACTCTCCGAGCCGGGCGTCCCATACATCCAGCGTCGACACCACGGCACTGTCGGGCCGTCCCCCCGCTTGACGGAGCACCGCGGCGCGTTGGCGCAGGATGCGGTCGACCTCGGTCACCAGCGCGTCGAGCCGGGCGTGGCGGGCCACGAGGACCTCGTCGAGGTACTCCCGTCGTCCTGCCGGACCCCCCTGGACGAGTTCCAAGTCGTTGGGAGCGAAGACCGTCACGTTAAGGGCCTCTGCCAATTCGGAGCGGCGCCGAACCGGTTGTCGGTTGACCTGTGTGCGCGCCGGACCCTCGCGGGGGATCTCCGCCTCGACGACGACGGCGCGTTCGCCCGCTGCGGCTTCGGCGCGCACCACGGCACGATCGGAGCCGCTGCGCACGAGCACGTCACGCGACGCGCCACGGATGGATCGCTGTGTCGCCAACCATCCCACCGCCTCGAGGACCGAGGTCTTGCCCGCCCCATTGGGGCCCCGGAGCACGGTGAGGCCTCGGGGTTCGGGTTTCAGTTCGGCCTCGGCGAAACAGCGGAAGTCGGCGAGCCACAACGTGGAGATGGCCACGGAGACAGCGTGGATGTCGGCTGTGACGGGTCCGGGTCGCTACGACACCCTGACCGGCATGAGCAGGTAACGGTAATCCTGGTGGTCCGGAGCCCGCACCGTCGCTGGTTTCGTGGCGTCGACGGTCTCGAGGACCACTTCGTCACCGAGGACGGCCTCGACGCCGTCGATCAGGTACGAGGGGTTGAACGCCACCGTCAGCTCCTCGCCCTCGTACTCCGCGTCGACGTCCTCACTGGCGTGCCCGACCTCCTGGGACACCACGGTCAGCTCCACCGAGCCGGCCCGCATGGACAGGCGCACCGGGGTGGTGTTGTCCCGCACCAGGAGTCGCACCCGCCGCAGCGCATCGAGCAGCGCGTCCCGGCCCACGCGCAGCAGGTTCGGATAGCCCGGCGGTATGAGCTGGCGGTAATCGGGAAAGCGGCCATCGAGCAAGCGGGTGGTGAGACGCACGCCGCCCACGGTGAAGGTGGCGTCGAGCTCGCTCACCGAGAACCCCACCGTCGCCTCGCCGTCGTCTTTGGATCCCGCCGCCGGCATGAGCCGCTGCAGCTCCACCAAGGCGCGCGCCGGGACCAGGATCTGTTCGGCCCCTTCGGACAACGGCCCGGCGCCCGACAGGTCGCGCATAGCCAGGCGATAGGAGTCGGTGGCGACGAGACGCGTGCCCCCTGCCTCGGCGGCCACCAGCACCCCGGTGAGCAGCGGACGGGCGTCGTCGTTGGACGCGGCCCGCACCACCTGGCGCAACGCCTCGGCCAGCGCCGCCGCCGGCACCGTCACCTGGTCGGGCCGGGGGTCGGCGAGCACGGGGAAGTCTTCGACGGGGTAGGTCCTCACCACGAAGCGCGACCGGGCCGCAGAGATCTCGACCTCGTCATCGCCTCCCTCGAACGTCACCGCTCCGGGCTCGAGGGAACGGACGATGTCGGCCACCAGCCGCGCCGGCGCCACCAGGATCCCGTCGTCGAGACCGATGGCTTCGACCTCGACCCGCACGGTCAGGTCCAGGTCGGTGCCCACCACCGTCAGGCGGTTTCCGACCACCTCGATCCGCACCCCGTTGAGCGCGGGTGTCGTAGACGCCCGGGAGGTAACGGCACGACTGGCGGTGGCGAGGGCCTCGACGAGGGTGTCTCGCTCACAGCGGTACTTCACACAGGGTCCTTTCCTACAAGGAATTTAAATTCTGACAGTGACGGTAATAAGGGCTGTGGATTGTGGATGGCATCCCGTCTGCCGAGGTCAACCCGGCAATAGTTGTCCACCGGCTTGTGGGTTTGTCCACCGTCGGTCCAGGAAAGGGTAGGGGACCGAGAAGCCTATCCACAGCGCGGCGTGGCGCTCCCCAGGGCGCCACGGGTTCCCCACAGGGGTCATGCACCACTCTTGATCCGGACGATCAAGTCGTTCACCTGGTCGAAGATCTGGCGCCTCTCTCCCATGAGGGAGGAGATCTTCTCCACGGCGTGCATGACCGTGGTGTGGTCACGCCCCCCGAATTCCCTGGCGATAGCGGGGAACGAGTACTCGGTGAGGTCCCGGAACAAGTACATGCCGATCTGACGGGCGATGACCAGGGGCCGGCGTCGGCTGGGCCCGCACAGGTCTTCGACGGTGAACCCGAAGGTCGACGCCGTGGTCTCGAGGATCTGGGTGGGGGTGATGGGGCGGGGTCGGCCCGCCTTGACGATGTCGGACAGCACGTGTTCGGCCAGCTCACGGGTGAGGGGCTGGCCGTTGAGGCTGCCGTAGGCGGTCACCCGGATGAGCGCTCCCTCGAGCTCGCGGATGTTGTCGGTCACGTTGGAGGCGATGAACTCGAGCACCTCGTGGGGCACGAGCGAGGGCTCGCGTTCGAGCTTCTTCTGCAAGATGGCCAAGCGGGTCTCGAGTTCGGGGGGCTGCACGTCGGTGATGAGCCCCGACAGGAAGCGGCTGCGGAGCCTGTCTTCGAGGGTGGCAATGGACTTCGGGGCCCGGTCCGAGGTGAGGACCACTTGGCGTGAAGCGCCGTAGAGGTGGTTGAACGTGTGAAAGAACTCCTCCTGGAGCGCTTCTTTGTTCTCCATGAACTGGACGTCGTCGATGAGCAGGACGTCGCACTCGCGGTAGCGGCGCTTGAAGGCGGTGGTGGTGTTGCTTCGGATGGCGTCGACGAACTCGTTGAGGAAGGTCTCGGTCGAGACGTAGCGGACGCGCCGCCCGGCGAAGTTCTCCCGGACGTAGTTCCCGATGGCATGGAGCAGGTGCGTCTTGCCCAGTCCGGCGTCACCGTGGATGAACAGCGGGTTGTAGGACTTGGCGGGCATCTCCGCCACGGCCTGGGCCGCGGCGTGGGCGAAGCGGTTCGACGACCCGATGACAAAGGCGTCGAAGGTGTAGCGGACGTCGAGCCCCCCCACGTCCCGGTCTTGTGACGCCGAAGACTTGCGGCTGCTGGTGTTGCGCCCCAGGCGGGTGTCGGGTTCCGTGGAGTTGGAGGAATTGGGGGAGCTGGGCTCGTCGTCGAGGAGCGAGGTGAGTGGCAGCGGGTCGGCGATGGGCATGGGGCCCACGTCCAATCGCACTTTCACCTCTCGTGAGGTCACCTCGGTAGCCGCGGCCGCGATCATCCCCAGGAACCGGTTCTCGACCCGCTCGCGGACCAGAGAACTGGGCGCGCTCGAGCACGAGCAGGTCGCCGTCGAAGACCTCGGGGTTGAGCGCCTGGAGCCAGGTCCGCCAGGTCGCGTCGCTCACCTGCTCGCGCAGCGCATCTCCACAGCGCTTCCACAAGTCATTCATGTCGTTCACCAGGGCCTCCACCGTCCCGCCGCCAAAATTGTCCACAAGCAGATCCACATTTGTGGATTCATCCGGGAAGTTTTCTGCCGTCCACCTACGGCCGGTTGTCTGGTGGCCCCGGGGAAGGAGGACCCTGTTGGGTGGTGCGGCCCGTTCGGGTGACGCACCGGTAGGGAGGAACGGTACACCGGCCCGTCGCGGGCTGCTAGTGACGACGGCACCCTGGTGGGGGTGGTCGTGTACCCCGCCCACCAGGTCGGATGCAGCCGCCTCGGCCTCGGAATCTCTCGGTGAATTTGCGCGACGACACGTCGGGTCGAGCCTCCACCTGCCTGGTGGGCCCCAGGGGACGCGCCTAGCATGGGTGGTCAGACACTCGGGGCGGGCACCTGTTCGCACGGCGCCCCGGCAGACGAGCCGCGCCGCAAACCGGCCTCGAGCAAAAGGACAAGGGAGTGAAGAGGACTTACCAGCCCAACACCAGGAAACGGGCCAAGAACCACGGGTTTCGACACCGGATGTCCACCCGTGCCGGGAGGGCGATACTCCGGGCGCGCCGGGTCAAAGGTCGCCACCGCCTCTCCGCGTGAGGGCGGAGAGGCCCCTGTGGGCTGGCGTATCCGGGACCGGGCGACATTCGAGGAGCTGCGGCGCAGCGGACACCGGAGTAGACGGGGTCACGTCACCGTGACCTTCGTGGCCGTTGGCGACGACAGCGTGCCCCGGGTGGCGTACGCGGTGGGGAAACGGGTGGGCGGCGCCGTCGTCCGCAACCGGCTTCGCCGTCGTCTCCGGGCCGTGGTGGCCGAGCACACGGGGTCGCTGGCACCGGGCGCATACCTGGTGGCGGCGGGACCCAAAGCGGCCGGCCTCCCCTACGAGGACTTGAAGGCACAAGTGACCACAGCGATGACAGCAGCATCCCGGGACCGGCGCCGGTGAGCGCCACCTCCACCGAGCCCGCCGGCGCCCGCGCCACGGCGCCCCGCCCCCCCCGCCACCTCCTGTCGGCGGCGCCGATCCGTATTATCGGTCTCTACCAGGCACTTCGCGCCGGCCGCCCGTCGCCGTGCCGGTACCTGCCCACGTGCTCGGCCTACGCCGTCGACGCCATCGAGCGCCACGGCCCGGGCCGGGGATCGTTCCTGGCGCTGCGCAGGGTGTTGCGCTGTCACCCCTGGGGCGGCCACGGCCTCGACCCGGTTCCGGAGTGACCATGCTCACCCATTTGCTCTTCGCCAGCACCATCGGCCAGATCTTCAAGCCCCTCTACGAGGCGCTGGCCTGGGTCATCGCGGTGTTCTACGCCCTGATCCCCAACTTCGCCATCGCCATCGCCCTGCTGACGGTGGTGGTGATGATCGTGACAGCGCCGCTCACGGTGAAGAGCACGCGGTCCACGATCGCCATGCAGCGGGTCGCCCCTGAGCTGAAAAAGATCCAGGCGAAGTACAAGGGCGACCGTGTAACGCTCAACGAAGAAATGATGAAGCTGTACAAGGAGCATGGCATCAATCCGGCCGGCGGATGCCTGCCGATGTTGATACAGCTTCCTGTCTTCGTCGTTCTCTATGGAGTCATCCGGGGTTTGACCGCCACCTTCAAGGACAAGAGCGGCAAGCTCGTCGCCCGCCCCGACTACGTGTCCCACAACACCCGGCTGTACCACGACCTCATTGTGGCCAACGGCCACATGAAGGCGTTCGGTCTGGACCTCGGGAACACCCTCTTCTCACACCGTTCCTCGTGGGTGGGGGCCATTCCGTACGCCGCCATCGTGCTGGTGGCCATCGCCCTTCAATATCTGCAAATGCGCCAGCTCAATAGCCGGAATCCCGCCGCGGCACAGGCCAACCCGCAGATGCAAATGATGCAGCGGTATATGCCTTTGATATTCGCGATCATTTATCTCCGTATCTCGGCCGGGGTGAATGTCTATTTCGTTGTTTCCAGCCTGTGCCGCATCGGAATCCAGGAAGCGATCTTCCGGTCCGGCGTGTTGGACAAGGCACCCACGCGCCGTGAGGGAACGCTCCCTTCCCGTGATGGTGGTGGTGCTGCCCCGAGGCGTTCGATCATGGAGCGGCTTGCCGACGCGCAGCAACGGGCGCTCGAGCAGCAGAAGGCCCGTCAGGCCGGCGTCCAGGGCGAGCTCGATGCGCCCCCGACCCCCACGAAGCAGGATCCCAAGGCATCTCCGAAGAGCGGCTCGGACGGGAACGGAGCCGCCAAGCCAGCAGCCGCCAAGCCAGCAGCCGCCAAACCGGCCGGGACAGAGCCGGCCGGGACAGAGCCGGCCGGGACCAAGCCGCAGTCGGGTGCCGCTTCGTCGAATGGCGGTGGTTCACGAAATGGAGCGGGCAAGCCGAACGCTGCCGCCAAGCGCCCGGGCGGCGCAAGCAGCAACGGAGGCGCCCGGGGCGGCTCGCCCAAGGCGGGGAGCAACGGCTCGCCCGCCCCCAAGGGGCAGCCCCAAGGGCAGCCCCGATCCGCCAAGAAGCGACCGAGAAAGGCGCGTTGAGCGATGGAGTGGGTCGAGACGACCGGAAGGACGATGGAGGAGGCGAAGGATGCGGCCCTCGATCAGCTCGGTGTGGACGAAACCGATGCCGAATTCGTGTTGGTAACCGAGCCCAGGGCCGGTCTGTTCGGACGTATGAGAGGCGAAGCCCGCGTGCGGGCCCGGGTACGGCCCACGAGTCCCCGTCCCAAGCGGACGCGGGCTCGGCGCCAGGGTGAGCAGCGTGAGGGCGCCCGTCGCAGTGGCGGTTCGGGACGCGGTGGAGACAGGAACCGGGGTGCCTCGGGCGTGGCCGTGGCCGATGCGGCCGGAGCCGGCGACGCCGAAGATGTGCGCATCGATCAGCCCTCGGCCAACGGGTCTGGGCCGCAGCCCAACCAGCGGCGCCGGTCGCGGTCGTGTGGTGGTGGCGCCCGCAGCGGGGGTTCTGGTTCGACCGGGCCCAGGGCGGCTGATGCCGGTGACGGCGCGGCTCAGCCGGCGCCCTCCGCCAGGAGGAAAGGATCCCGGCCATCCGGGTCGACGAAGGAGGAGGCTGTGGGCGAGACGCTGACACTCGAGGAGCAGGGTGATTCGGCTCGGGAGTTCGTGGCCGGGCTGATCGATGAACTCGGCCTGAGCGTGGAGGTCTCGAGTCGGATCGTCGACGAAGAGACCGCAGAGGTGGTGGTCGAGGGTCGCGAGCTGGGTGTCCTCGTCGGGCCGGGAGGAGCCACCCTGGCCGCTCTGCAGGAGCTGGCCCGGACCTTCGTCCAGAAGCGCACGGGCGGGCAGAGCAGCCGAATCGTCGTCGACGTCGCCGGGTACCGGGCCAAGCGCACCGCCGCCCTGCAGCGGTTCGCACAGCAGGTCGCCGAGGAGGTCACCGCGGCCGGGACCGAGCGGGCTCTCGAACCGATGACGGCCGCTGACCGCAAAGTGGTGCACGACACCGTCAACGAGATCGACGGCCTGTCGACCCGCTCGGAGGGCGAGGAGCCCCGGCGCTACATCGTGATCTCACCCCGGAGCCCCGCTGTCGTGGACGTCGCCGAAGAGGCCTGAGGCCCCTGACTCCCGACCTGCCCGAGGTTCTCGAGGAAGCCAGATCCCTCGACCTTCTGGGTCCCATGGACCTCGAGGCACAGATCGCCCACGCGCTGGGGTTCGCCCACGCCTTCGAGACTGTTTGTGCAGGTCAGCGCGCCGACGAGGGACACGACTCCCCTGGTGGCCCGCGCCGGTGGATGGACCTGGGATCGGGCGGCGGCCTGCCCGGGCTCGTCCTGGCCCGGTATTGGCCGAGATCCCAGGCCGTCCTCCTCGACTCGGCCCAACGCAAGACGGCCTTCCTGTCCCACGCTGTGCGGCGCCTGGGCTGGGAGGACCGAGTGCAGGTGGTACGGGCTCGGGCAGAGGATGCCGGCCGGGTCCCGGACCTCCGAGGCGGTTTCGAGGCCGTCTGGGCCCGGGCTTTCGGGAGCCCGCCCGTGACAGCCGAATGTGCGGCCCCGTTTCTGAGTCCCGGTGGCCTGCTGGTCGTGTCCGAGCCCCCTTTGGCCGAGCCTGGCTCGGTTCCTCAAGCGGTCGACCCCGCATCCGCCCGGTGGCCGCGGGAAGGCCTGGCAGAGCTCGGGCTGGAGCCCACCCTGACCTTGCGAACGAGGTTCGGGTATCAGGTCCTGCAGCAGGTGACCCGCTGTCCTGAGCGCTTTCCGCGGCGGGCCGGCGTGGCGGCCAAGCGACCTCTGTACCGGGTAGTCGAGGGGTAGGAGCGAAGCCACTCGCGTCGTGGTGCCATGCGTTTTCCCAGGACAACGGGCCGAAAACCCCCATGTTCCACGTGAATCCTGACGGTGAAACACCCCACACGACCGATCTCCACCAAGGTCGGCTCCCGGCAACGTTTCACGTGGTACTTTACGGTGAAACACCCTGGAGAAGGGGAGGGAGGGGCCCACATTGGCGACGGAATTCGAGAAAGGCGTGCTCATCGGGCTCCTGGTGGGTGAGGGCCACTTCGGTGGGGATGGCCGGCAACCGCAGGTCACGCTGCGGATGCACGTCCGCCACGAGGCGATGTTCCACTGGTTGGAGAGGATATTCCCAGGCGGCAAGCTGTACGGGCCCTATCACCACGACGGCCGCCACTACTTCCAGTGGATGGCCCGGGGCTCCTACCTGCGGGATCACCTGCTGCCCGTCCTCGCCGACGGCCTTTCCCCCGAGCTCGACGCCCCTAGCCACGAGCGATTCGAAGAGATGAGGAACCGTTACGCCACTCGATTGCGGCCTCCGCGGCCCGAGCCCACAGCAGACGAGGCATGAGCCGAAATTGCCGAGATCCAGCCCGAAAATCGGGGCAGATTCGGCCTCCCACTATTGACCCGGGCTTCACGGGTGGGGAGGATGGGGGACCGTGAGCCACAACCGTCGGGAGGGCTGACCGTGCGCGTCCGCATCCGGGGCCGGGACCAACGGCCTGAACAGGAGAAACACTGGCCGCAGGAGCCACAGGTGGCTCCGGAGCCACAGGGCGCAGGGGCCGCTCCTGGAACCGGCGAGACGGCGAAGACGTCGACGGCGTCGGGAATCTCGGAAGATCCTGTCACCGTCGCCGACGAGATGTACGAAGATGTGCCCACGACCGAGATCGCCCCGACCCCCCTCCCCCGGCCGCCGCAGCCGCACCGTGCCCCCGTGGACTGGTCGGACGTGCCCGATCCCGACCCGGGGGCCGATAGCGCCTATGTCCCCCGCCCCGTGCCCCGGATCATGGCGGTCGCCAACCAGAAGGGCGGAGTGGGGAAGACCACCACGGCCGTGAACCTGGGTGCGGGCTTGGCCGAGATCGGCTTCCGGGTCCTGGTCATCGACCTCGACCCCCAGGGCAACGCCACCACGGGCCTGGGCATCGACGGCCGGTCATTCGAGCTCTCGATGTACGACGTGGTCATGCGCGACGCCAAGCTGGAGGACGCCATCGAGCCCACCAGCATGAAGAACCTCTTCGTGGCGCCCGCCACCATCGACCTGGCCGGGGCCGAGATCGAGCTCGTCCCCACCTTCAGCCGGGAGCTCAAGCTGCGCCGGGCCCTCGAGTCCGTGATCGGGGACTTCGACTACATCCTCATCGACTGCCCCCCGTCACTGGGCCTGATCACCGTCAACGGCCTGGCGGCCGCCGACGAGGTGCTCGTCCCCATCCAGTGCGAGTACTACGCCCTCGAGGGCCTGGGCCAGCTCCTGCGCAACGTCCACCTCGTCCAGGCCAACCTGAACGAGAAGCTCGAGGTGACCACCATCGTGCTCACCATGTACGACGGCCGGACCAAGCTCGCCGAGCAGGTGGCGGAGGAAGTCCGCACCCATTTCGGAAACAAGGTGTGTCGAAATGTCATCCCCCGGACGGTGCGGATCTCCGAGGCGCCGTCGTTCGGTCAGCCCATCACGACATTCGATCCGAGCTCGCGTGGGGCGATCGCATACCGGGAGCTAGCCAAGGAGGTCAGTGGTGGCGCGTCGTAGCGGACTGGGCAAGGGCCTGGGGGCGCTCATCCCGACCGAGGCCCGGGATCGGGACTCGGCCCTGCGGGTGGTGCCGATGACCAGCATCAAGCCCAACCCTCTTCAGCCCCGCACGCGCTTCGACGAGGAGGCCATGTCCAACCTGGCGTCGTCGATCCGCGAGGTGGGGGTACTCCAGCCGATCCTGGTGCGGGAGACCGGCGAGGGCGAGTACGAGCTCATCGCCGGGCGAACGGCGTTGGAGGGCGGCCCGTCGAGCCGGGCTTCAGACGATCCCCGTGCTGGTTCAGAGTGTGTCCGATGTCCACAGCCTCGAGCAGGCTCTGGTGGAGAACCTGCACCGAGAGGACCTGAACCCCCTCGAGGAGGCGGGAGCCTTTCAACAGCTTGTGGACGAGTTCGGCTACACCCACGAGCAGGTGGCCTCCCGGGTGGGCAAGAGCAGGACGGCGGTGACCAATACCCTCAGGCTCCTGCAGCTCCCCGCCGGGGTCCAGCGGTCCCTTGCCGACGGTGCCATCTCGGCCGGGCATGCCCGGGCGCTGCTCGGCACCCCGGACCGCAGTTTCCAAGAAGAGCTCGCCAAGCGGATCGTCTCCGAGGGCCTGACGGTGAGAGCGGTGGAGGAAGGTGTTCGGCGGCACGCCTCGGGGGCTGAGCCCGGTACTGCCGCCGCGGCCGAGAACGGTAGCCATGTCACCCCCGTGCCGGCGCCGTCGGACACGTCGCACGCCGGGTCCGGGCCCGCCGTGCGGCGGCGGCTCCCGGCGCCCGGTGTCCTGGAGCTCGAGGACCTCCTGTCCAACTACCTCAACACAAGGGTCAAGGTCGAGATGGGCGCCAAACGGGGTCGGGTCGTGATCGACTTCGCCACCCTCGAGGACCTCGAGCGCATCTACAAGCTCATGGTTGGAGGGGTGACGGCCTGAGCGCAGCCGGCTGTGTCGGATCCCACGTCGCGTGGTGGCAGTGTAAAGGCGCGGTCAATCCGACCAGGGTGTTCTCACACAGAGTGGCTATCTAACCCTCGAGGGAACGTCCAGCCTCATCCACAACCTGTGCATGAGGTTGTGGAAAACTGAAAAACGCGGGGACCAGGACCGGCGGTGAGGCAGGTCGAGGGTCAGGTCAGTCGACGGGGGTGGCCGCCCAGGCCACCAGGGCTCGCACCAGGGCCTCGGCCAGCGCGCCGGCGTGACGCACGACGATGGCGGGTGGCCCTACCTCGCACACCACGGCGGGCATGCGGGTCTCGCGCAGCACCGCCAACGTCATGCCGTGTACCCCGTCGGCGGGGACGCCCAGTGCCGCCGCGGCCAGGGCGTGAATGAGCTCGGCCAGGCGTTTCCCGCCCGCCGACTCGTAGCGATAGCCCGAATAGTAGGCAGTCGAGCACCCTGTGCGTTCAGGATCGAGACGCAGGCCTAGATAGACATCCGCGTCGGCGGCGTTGGCGGCCCCGCACGCGTGGAACCATCAGGGTGCAGGAGAGGTATGACCTGGGCGCCCGTGGCCACCAGGGGCCGGCGGATGGCGGCCACCAGGGCATCGAGACCACCCTCCTCCCCGATGGCGATGCGGCGACCCAGCAAGGTGCGCGGGGCGCGGCGCAGACGATCGCGGTCCCGGACGGTGCTCACGAGCTCGGGATCGCCGTGGCGTGGCGCCACCCGGCGAAGCTCACGGAACGTCGACGCCCCCAGGATGCCGTCTACGGGGAGCCCCGTATTGCGCTGGAAGTCGGCCAGCGCCTGCGAGGAGAGGGTGCCGAAGATGCCGTCGACGCGGCCGCTGTCGAAACCGAGGGCCGACAGGCGTCGTTGCAGATCGGCGACGTCGTCACCGCGCAGCATGGGTCTACGAAGGTAGAGGAAGCGGTCTCCGAGGCGCAGACCCGCCTCCACCAGGGCGGCCCATGTCTGGGGGCCGCAGACGCCGTCGACGCGCAGACCGCGGCGATACTGGAAGCCCTCGACGGCGGCTTTGGTACCGGCCCCGAAGACCCCGTCGGGGTCGGGCGCGGCTCGGCAGGTCCAGGACCGAGAGCCGTCGTTGCAGATCCGCGACGGCCTCGCCCTTGTCGCCTGTCGCGAGGGGGAGCGTGTCGACGGGCTTTACAGGTAGGCCTGCAGCTCCTGAAGGAGCTGGGCCTTGCCCCGTGCCCCGATGATCCGCAGCGCGGGCTCCCCGTCCTTGAACAGCATCAGGGTCGGGATGCTCATCACCTCGTACCGGCGGGTCACGTCCAGGTTCTCGTCGATGTTGAGCTTGGCGAACTGGATCTTCCCCTGGTGCTCCGCCGAGATCTCCTCGAGGACCGGAGCGATCATCTTGCATGGACCGCACCACTCGGCCCAGAAGTCCACCAGCACCGGCGTGTCGGCGGCTTTGACATGCTCGTCAAACGTAGCGTCGCTCAGAGCCGTGATCGCCTCGCTCATGGAACCTTCCTCCTCTGGCACCTCGTCACATGCGCACGAATCAACGTACAGGAAACACCTGTCCCCGGTCCCGCATTCCCGCCACCGGCTGTGGCACGGGGGCGAACGGCAGGGTCAGACTTGGCCCTGTGCCTCGATCCACCGCTCGGCGTCGATGGCGGCCATGCATCCCGAGCCCGCCGCGGTGACCGCCTGGCGATAGATGTGGTCCTGCACGTCGCCACAGGCGAACACGCCGTCGACGCTGGTGCGCGTGCCGTCGGTGGTACGGATGTAGCCGTTGTCGTCCATGTCGAGTGCCCCGGCGAACACCGAGGTGTTGGGTACGTGGCCGATGGCGACGAACACCCCGCTGGTGTCGAGCGTCTCCTGCTCGTTGGTGACGGTGTTCTTGAGGGCCACCGCGCTCACCTTGCCGTCCCCGATGACCTCAGTGACGACCGTGTCCCAGCGGAAGTCGATCTTGTCGTTGGCGAAAGCGCGGTCCTGCATGATCTTCGACGCCCGCAGCTCCTTGCGCCTGTGGATCACGGTCACGCTGTCGCCGAAGCGCGTGAGGAACGTGGCCTCCTCCAAGGCGGAGTCGCCCCCTCCCACCACAACGATCTTCTGGTTGCGGAAGAAGAACCCGTCGCACGTGGCGCACGTCGACACGCCGTGGCCGAGCAGCCGGGCCTCTCCGGGCACGTTCAGCATGAGGGCCCTGGCGCCGGTGGCCACGATCACGACCTCGGCGAGGATGTCGGGCTCGCCCTCGGCGGACCGGGTCCACACGCCGAAGGGGCGAGAGGACAGATCGACGCGGATGGCCTTGCGGGTCACAAACTCTGCCCCGAAACGCGCCGCCTGGTCCCGAAAACGGCCCATGAGATCGGGGCCGAGGATGCCGTCGACGAAGCCGGGGTAGTTCTCCACGTCGGTGGTGAGCATCAGCTGTCCACCGGGCTGGTCGCTCGTGGAGGAGGGCTCTCCCTCGACGACGTAGGGCGCCAGGTTGGCCCGCGCCGTGTAGATGGCGGCGGTCAGGCCGGCGGGGCCCGACCCGAGGATGACGACCTGTCGGTTCTCGGCCACCTCAGTCCCCCTCGGCGCCCCGGACCCCACGCTTGGACCACGCGAAGAACCCCGCCGTGACGAGGAGTGCACCCAGCAGGGCGTCCGACGCCCACACCCGGCCCCCGAAGGCGTACACGTCGAGCAGCCGTACCACGGCGATGACGGCCAGGACGCTCAGGACCAGGGCCATGACCCCGATGATGATCCCGAAGACGAGGACCCGGGCCACCAGGGTGAGGGGTCGGACGACACGGTCGTGGACCGACCCCACCACGCCCTCGATCGTGTCGGCCACCTTGGCGGGCCATTCGGCCTGCGAGACGCCCGGCGTCCCCAGTGGCGGCGCCGTCCCGGGCGCGGCGTTGGTGGCCTGGTCTTCCATGGGGGGGAGATTAGCCGGAGGCCTCTTGCCCGCCGGCCTGGCCGGCCGCCTTCTAGGGCCCCTTGGTGATGAAGCACACCCCGACTGCGCCCGGTCCGGTGTGGCTCCCCACGACAGGCCCGAGATCGGTGGTCACGAGCTCGTGCTCGGGTTGCGTCTTTCTCAGCATGTCGAGGACCTCGTCGAAGTCCGATGCCACCCCGTCGGCGGCGCCGAGCCGTTCGAGCGGGCCGGCCTCGATGGCCTTGTTGGCCAGGTATTGCAGCGAGCGAGCCCGCGTGCGCTGCTTGGACTCGACCTCCACCACCCCCTCGCGCACCACGATCACGGGTTTGATCGACAGCAGCGACCCCACCAGGTGGGCGGCACCGCCGATACGACCACCGCGCTTGAGGTAGTCCAGGCTGTCCACGACGCCGTAGACACGGGTGCGTCGCTTCATGTCCTCGAGGCTGGACACGATGTCGTCGAGGCCCGTACCGGTCGACGCCATGTCGGCGGCGGCGAGGACCAGGAGCCCCTGGCCCATGGTGACGCTCTGGGTGTCGACCACCCGCACCGTGATGCGGTCGGACACGGACTCGCGCGGCCGTACACGCCGATTGGTACGTCGCCGACAGGCCCGAGGAGATCGTGGCGCACACCACCGCGCTGCTTCCGGCGTCGTGCGCTTGGAGGAACGCCTGTTCGAAGGCACCCGGAGAAGGCGCCGACGTCGCCGGCATCTCGGGGCCGGTGATGACACGGTCCCAGAACTCCTTGCCCGACAGCTCCTCGCGGTCGACGAGCTCTTCGGTACCGAAGCGGATCGTGAGCGGGACCACCCGCACGTCGCGCTCCTCGGTCGTGGTCGGCATCAGATCGCAGGCGCTGTCGGTGACGACCTCAATGCTCGCCATGTGTCGGTCCTCCCTCGTTCGGGCATCGGCCAGGGTGTCGGCGGGCCGGTGCGGGATGACCCGGTAGCGCAGTGGCCCTGTGGGTGCTCCTACCAGTGAGTTTGCTACAGCCCGGAGTCGTCGGGGAGCGGGCCACCCGGATTGGGGGTCCGAGTGGGCCCCAGTCGCGTCGGGCGCCACGGCGGGCGCCCGGCGGGTGGGAGGGGCTCGGGCTTGGGTGGCGCTCCCGGCCGGCGGCGGTGAGGCCCCCCCGCACCACCGTCGCGTCGACCCGGTGCCGGGCGCCCCGACGCGGGCCCGGGCCTCTGCGGTGTGGTGTCCGCGGCGCCGGTACCACCCCCACCACCGCCGCCACCGTGACCACCCCCACCACCGAAACCGGGACCGCGGCGACGTCGCCGGCGCAGGGCGAGCTCGGCGAGGCCACCCGCGGCGAGCACGTAGGCGAGCCCACCGGCGCCGGCGCCCAGTGCCACCCGCCCGACGAGCACGACCGTGGTCTCGGACCCCGAGACGTTGCTTCCCAGCACCGTCGCCACCACCAACGCGCCCGTCGCCGCCAGGACGTGGCCGAGGGGCCTTCCCAAGATGTCCCCGCCGAGCCCCTGGACCCGTGTGCGCACGTACCCGAGAGCCACCACCGCCGCGAGCGTGTAGGCGGCGCTGATGGAGAAGGCGATGCCGCGCACGCCGAAGTGACCCGCCAGCGCCACGGCGAGCACGATGTTGACGCCGTTCTCCAAGGCGTAGAGCCAGAACGCCGAGCGCAGGTCCTGCACGCTCTGCAACACGCGAACGGCATAGAGAAAGACGCAGAAGCCGGGGAGTCCCGATCGCCAGCATGGCCAGCGCCTGCCCGGTCTGCGTCGTGTCGCCGAGCGCGGCGCCGTGTCCGATCACCAGGGCCACGAGCGGCCGGGCCAGGATCAGCTCCCCGGCCGCGGCGGGGATGATGATGGCCAGCATGGCCCGCAGACCGGTCCCCATGCGACGACGGAACGCCACGAGGTCGCCCCGGGCCCACTGCGCCGTGAGCTCGGGCGCCGTGGCGCTCATGATCGACACGGCCACGATTCCGTAGGGCAGTTGGAAGAAGATGTAGGAGTAGGTGTAGGCGGTGACGGCGCCCGGCCCCACCTTCTCGGACAGGGCCAGAACCACCACGCAGCGCCAGCTGGTTGGCCACCACGAGCCCGAAGGTCCACCCCGACAGGCGGAGGATGGTGCGCACCGCCTCGTGGCGGAAGTCCGGCGCCCAGTGCAGCCGCAGGCCGGCCCGGCGCAGGCTCGGGACCATGAGCCCGGCCTGGGCCACCACACCGGCGGTCGTGCCCAGGCCGAGGAGCAGGATCTGCCCCCGGTGGGCGGCCACGCCGGCCAGCGAGGCGTGGCGCACCGTGGTGCCGAAGACGAGCAGCACCGCCATGAGCACGACGTTGTTGGCGATGGGCGTGAACATGGGCGCCCCGAACCGCGCCGGGCGTTGAGCAGCGCCGTGCCCAGGCTGATGAAGCCGTAACAGGTCAGCTGGGGCACGAACAGGAACAGCAGGTCCTTGGCCACGGCCCGGCTCTGGGCCGCCTCGGCGCTGTGGTTGAGCGCGGTGGTGGCGTCGACGATGAACGGGACCGCCAGCAGGAACAGCACCGACGCGGCGGCGATCACGATCATGGTGACGCTCACCACGGCCGAGACGGCGTCCCACGCCTCGTCGTCGGCGCGCGTGGTGAGCCGGTGCACGAACACGGGGACGAACGTGGCCGACAGGACCCCCCCCAGGACGATGTCCTGGACGATGTTGGGCATCGTGTTGGCGAGGTTGTAGGAGTCGGCCAGCCGCAGCGCGCCCAGTGCGTAGGCCGAGCGCGAAGATGCGCAGCACGCCCGGTGGCCCGCGACAACGTGGTCCCCACGGCCATGACGGCGGTGGCCCGGCGCAGCCCCGGCCCTGTGCCGGCCGCGGCGTCGCCCACCGTCGTCCCGGCGGCTCGGTACCGGGCTCCGGTCGGTGTCCGTGGCGCCGTCGGGGCCGCCGTCGCGTCTCGGTGCCTCGGCTTCGGGCCTCTCCGGGCACGCTCAGCCGCCTCGTCGTCATCGCCGGACTCGTCGGGACGGCACCTCGGCCCCTCGCCGGCTCCGCCGAGGGCGACTCGTCGCCGGGGACGCGCCGTCGCTCGGGCACCCGTCGTCGACCAGGGTCCGCGGTCGTCGGGACGTCTGGGGAACAGCTCCTCGGTCGGCGGCGGCTCGTCGGGCCCGGTCACGCCGTCGGCCTCCTTGGCGCGGCGTGCGGGTGTGCGCCCCGCGCGCGCCTTGCCGCCGCCACACGGTGCGCCCCCACCACACCAGCAGGACGACGGCCGCTCCCACCGACAGGGCGATGGCCACCGCCGAGGTGGAAATAGAGCGCACCGTGAGCTGGCCGGCGGCCAGGACCAGGTCGCCCTCGGGGCTCGTGCAGGCTGACGTCGATCCGGAAGTCCCCCGAGGTGCGCGACCGCATGTTGACGTACACGGCGTTGGTGGAGTGCGTGAGCGTGCACAGCGCCGAGAAGCTCGACCGACCGGCCGAGCTCTGCACCTGCGGGGCCCGGCACAGCGCACCGGGCACCTGGGTGCCCGCCGGCCGGGAACCGGAGCTTGTCGCTCGTGAGCCGGACCTCGACCGTCACGGGATACGGCGTGTTGCGCACGACCGTGATGGGCACGCTGGCGGTGCCGGCGGTGAGGCGGATGGTGTCGGAGCGCACCGACAAGCCGTGCGAGCTGGCTGGTCGAGGGCGGCCTCGAAGCCGCGACAGCGGCCGCCTGCTGCTGGCGCGGTGACAACGTGCTCGACTCCGCCGCCAGGAGCAGGTCGCCCAGAGACTGGCCGACGGCCGCTCCCCGTCGGTGCTCCCGGCCACCGCGCTGGCGAAGGCGTCCTGGCGGGCTCGCGCCGTGCGCAGGGCGCGCGCCACGGCGGCCGGGTGCGCCGGCGGTGGGAGTCACGGGGTGCCGGGTCACGGGCTGTCCGTCGGCGCCCACCGGGACCTGAGCGAAGAGCTGGTCGAGGGTGACCGGCTGCGATCACGGGGTTGCCCTGTAGCCCGCCGAGGACGCCGGAGACGAAGGTGGGCGCTCGGCGCCCACGCCGGCGGGCGCCACCGCCACCACGCCCCGCGGGGCCGGGCGCGTTCCGCCGGGCCCTCGAGGTTGGGGGCCTCGTAGTAGATGAGGAGAGCTCGGCCAGCGATCTGCACGGCGGCGAGGGCGGGGTCGCCGCTGTCGCCCGCGGCCAGGCGGGCCGCCGAGCCCGGCGTCGGACACCATCGCGCGGTCGAGGCGCCGTGCCGGGACCCGTGCCCGGGACAAGGTGAAGGGCTGGGTCGTGGTGAGCGGGCCCGGTGGGTCCCGACACGGCGTCGGGGGCACGACCACGTGCCCGAAGCTCGCGGCGCCAGCTGGTCGACGGCGGCCTGGTCGAGGCGCGCTGTGCGCCACCCAGGTCCCGCTGGCGGCGTGGACCCCGACGCCCGAGCGACGGCGAGCACCTCGTGCCCCCGGCGCAGCTGGGCGTCGAGCTCGTCCCGACAGCCCGGCGCCGACGAGGGCGCCGGCGTCGACGGGCACGAAGGACCGCGACAGGGTCTGGCGGGCCGGCGAGCCGACAGTGCGGCCATGCGCCGCGACCGTGTGCGCCGGCCCCGGCCGCGGCCAGGTGCTCGAGCGTGGCGGGGTCGGGTACGAGTGTGACCGGCACCGGCCCGCGACGCCCCGATGGCACCGACCAGGCCGTCGAGGGCGGCGACGGCCCCGGGCCGGCGCCGACGGGACGCTGGCCCGCGCGCGTCGGCCGTGGCCGGGGCGCGAGCCCGAGCGGCACGACCAGCGCCACCGCAGCGGCTGGCTGGTGGACGAGGGGTCGTCGTAGACGAGGTAGGTGATGAGCTGCGCCGCCGAGTCCGACGGCGCCGCGGCGCGTGTCGGTGAGGCTGACCTTGACGGGGTAGACGTCGGCGCAGCTCCCCGGCGCGCAGCCCAGGTCCGCGGTCCAGTTGCCCGGTCGCCGGTGGGGGTGGTGTCCCCGTCGACGGGGATGGTGACGGTGGTCACGCCCTGGGCGTCGGTGGTGAACGCCGACAGCGCGATGCGCCGGCGACTGCGCGTCACGGCGCCCGAGGTCCCGGCCGCCCAGGTCTCGTCGAACGCCGAGCGGGTCGTGAGCCGGTGGTACACCGTGACCGTGAGCGCCAGGGCGCGCGTCGGGGCGCGTGCTCGCGGACCCGCAGTCCCATGGTGAGGTCCTGGTCGGGGGCCCGGGCCCCACCCACGGCGACTGGCGCACCAGGGTGAGGCGGTCGCCGCGCGGCGCGTCGACGCGGCCGCCGCCGCGGCGGCGCGGGCCCGCGCGCCGGCCACGATGCCGGCGACGGCAGGATGACGGCAACGACCGCCGCCGGTGCAGCGCGGACCAGCGGCGCCGACGCGCCGTGCGAGCCGGTCGCCGGGGTCGGGGGCCACGCGTCGGGGGTGCGGGCACCGCCGCGTGCGGGGGCGATGCTCGCCTCGGTCCGGTCCACCTCGGCGTCGCAGCCTACGGCAGCGCGGCCGCCGACCCGGCCCGGCGCGCGCCGGCGCGGCCCGGGTTCGGCGCGATGTCTACAGGCCGAAGCGGGCGCCGCGCAGCGCCGGCCACGGCGTCGGGGGTCCCCCCGAGCTCGACGTGGGCGGCGGCCCCCCGTCCCGACAGGAACAGCACGATCTCCCCGGCGCGCCCGGTGATGCGTGGCGACCGGGCGTCGCCGGCGCGGACGTGGATGACCTCGCCGTCGGGGCGCGACGAGGTCGAGGCCGTCTCCTTGACGGGCCGCGTCATGAAGCTTGGCGCCGCTGGTGCAGCGATCTGCCACAGCGCGTCCTCGACCGTGCGGCGCTCGGCCGCCGGTCGCGGCGTGGTGTCACCGCCGCCGCGCCGGACGTCCTCGTGATGCACGAAGTACTCGGTCAGGTTCATGAGCCGCGTCGAACGGGGCGCAGCACGGCGGCGGGCCCGCGCGCACCAGGGCCACGAGTGTCGTCGTAGGAGTGGGCCGCCTTGGTGCGGGCCATGATCCGCGCCGTCGAGCGCGGCGGCCGCGCCGCCCATGACGAGCCCGGGCCCGGCAAGCGGCTTGCGCTCGCGGACGACGAGATGGGTGGCGAGGTCGGGGTCGTCCCAGCCCTCGCACAAGGTGGGGGCGTCGGGGCCCACCCGCAGCGAACAGATCGCACAGCGCGGCGCGTTCGGCTCGTTGGGGGGCGAGCGGTCATCGGCGCGGACGCTACGGCCGGACGCCGTAGCGACGGTCAACGACGGCCGTCCCGCCGGGGTCCGACGGCCGGGCACTACCCTCGGCGCCGGTGATCCCCGAGCGCTTCCAGCCCCTGGTCGACGCCACCGCCGAGCTGGCGCGCCGCTTCGACGACGCCGGCCGCCGCCTCTACATGGTGGGCGGCTCGGTGCGCGACGCCTTCGCCGGCGACGCGCCGCTCGCCGGGGCGCGACGATCTCGACCTCACCACCGACGCCGCTCCCCGACGAGATCGAGCAGTCTGGTGAAGGGCTGGGCCGACGCGGTGTGGCTCCAGGGCAAGCGCTTCGGCACCGTCGGGCTCGCGCACAGGACGGGCAGCGTTTCGAGATCACCACGCACCGGGCCGAGGTCTACCGCCCGACTCGCGCAAGCCCGAGGTCGTCTTCGGCGACTCCATCGAGGTCGACCTGTCGCGCCGGGACTTCACCGTCAACGCCATGGCGCTGCGCCTCCCCGACCTCGAGCTCGTCGACCCCTTCGACGGGCTGGCCGATCTGGCCGCCGCACCGCCTGCGCACCCCGCTCGCCCCCGAGGTCTCCTTCGGCGACGATCCCCTGCGGATGCTGCGGGCGGCGCGCTTCGTCGCCGGCTTCGGTCTCGAGCCCGATCCCGAGATCGGCGCCGCGGTCAAGGCCATGCACGACCGGCTGTCGATCGTGTCGGCCGAGCGGATCCGCGACGAGCTCGACAAGCTCCTCGTGGTGCAGAGGCCCTCGCCGGGGCTGTGGTTCGTGGTCGAGACGGGCCTGGCGGGCGAGTTCCTCCCCGAGCTGCCCGGCCTGGCCCTCGAGCAGGACCCCATCCACCGCCACAAGGACGTCCTCGCCCACACCCTGGCCGTGGTGGACAAGACGAGCCCGACCGGCTGCTGCGGCTGGCCGCACTGCTGCACGACATCGGCAAACCCCGGACCCGCGACTTCGGGCCCGGCGGGGTCACCTTCCATCATCACGAGGTGGTCGGCGCCCGCATGGCCCGCGACCGGCTGACGGCGCTGCGCTACCCCCACGAAGACATCGACGTCGTCACCCGGCTCGTCGAGCTCCACCTCCGCTTCCACACCTACCGGCTGGGATGGACCGACCGCGCCGTGCGCCGCTACGTCCGCGACGCCGGCCCCCTGCTCGACAGGCTGAACGAGCTCACCCGGTCGGACTGCACCACCCGCAACGCGGCCAGGGCCCGGGCCCTGGAGCGGCGCATGGACGAGCTCGAGCAGCGCATCGAGGAGCTGCGCGCCCAAGAGGAGCTCGACGCCATCCGACCCGAGCTCGACGGCCGCCAGGTCATGGAGCACCTCGGCCTGGCGCCCGGGCCCGACGTGGGCCAGGCCCTCGACTTCCTCCTGGAGCTGCGCCTCGACGAAGGTCCGCTCGGCGAGGAGGAGGCCTACCGGCGTCTCGACGCCTGGTGGGCGCCAACGCCGCGGCCAGGGCGCCGGCCGGTGAGCGATCAGTCCTCGGGCCAGTGTGCGGGTGGGCCTCGCCCGGCGGCGAACTCCTCCACCAGCCGGTAGGCCTCGTCGTCGTGGAACTGCACCGGCGGCGACTTCATGAAGTAGGCCGAGGGCCCCACGAGCGGGCCGCCGATGCCACGGTCGAGGGCCACCTTGGCGCAGCGCACGGCGTCGATGATGACCCCGGCCGAGTTGGGGGAGTCCCACACCTCGAGCTTCAGCTCGAGGTTGAGGGGCACGTCACCGAAGTTCCGGCCCTCCATGCGGATGTAGGCCCACTTGCGGTCGTTGAGCCAGGGCACGTGGTCCGAGGGCCCGATGTGCACGTCGTCGGCGTCGAGGACGTAGTTCTCCACCTGGCTGGTGACGGCCTGGGTCTTGGAGATCTTCTTGGACTCGAGCCGCTTGCGCTCGAGCATGTTCTTGAAGTCCATGTTGCCGCCGAAGTTGAGCTGGTAGGTGCGGTCGAGGGCGAGGCCCCGGTCCTCGAACAGGCGGGTGAGGACCCGGTGCACGATGGTCGAGCCCACCTGGCTCTTGATGTCGTCGCCGACGATGGGCACGCCGGCGTCGCGGAACTTGGCGCGCCCAGGTGGGGTCGCTGGCGATGAACACCGGGATGGCGTTCACGAAGGCCACGCCCGGCGTCGAGACAGGCCTGGGCGTAGTGGCGCTGGGCCTCCTCCGATCCCACCGGCAGGTAGCTCACGAGCACGTCGGCCCGGGCGTCGCGCAGGGCCTGGGCCACGTCGACGGCCTCGGCCGGCGACTCCTCCACGATGTCGCGGTAGTAGGTCCCGAGCCCGTCGAAGGTCGGGCCCCGCTGCACGGTGACGTCGAGATGGCCGACCTGCGCGAACCGGATGGTGTTGTTGTGGCCGGCGAAGATGGCCTTGGACAGGTCGACACCCACCTTGGTGGCGTCGACGTCGAAGGCGGCCACGAACTCGACGTCGCCCACGTGGTACCCGCCCAGCTTGACGTGCATCAGCCCGGGCACGATGTCGTCGGGGTTCGGCGTCCCGGTAGTACTCCACTCCTTGGACCAACGAGCTGGCGCAGTTCCCCACGCCGGCGATCGCCACCCGGACCGTGCTCATTTCGTCTCTCCCTCGTTCTGAACCGTCTCGAATCTCTGGACTGTCTTGTTGCCGACGAAAGCCGGCGTACCCGGCGGCGCTCCGTCCTTGGCCCGTTCGGCCTCGATCAGCCGGTCGAGCCAGGAGATGTCGCGCTCGGTCGACTCCGTGGTGTGCTCCATCAGCGAGCGGGCGTAGGGATCGAGCCGCCCCTCCGCCGCGCTCGCTGCGGCACGCGTCTCGGCCAGGCGTTGGACCAGCTGGCCCCGGCGTCGCTCGAGCAGCCGCAGGCGGGCGTGCGGGGGCAGGTAGCGGGCGAAGGCCAGGCGCAGGCCGAAGCTGCGGGCGTCCTCGTTGCCACCGGCCTGCTCGCTGTCGAGCAGCTCGGCGAACTGGCGCCGACCCTCGTCGGTGATCCGGTACACCTTGCGGCCCCGGCGCCCGGGCCGGCGCCCGAGCGCCGGGCCCGCAGGGCGGCCCGTTCGCCGCTCAACGACCCCGTCATGGGAGCCGGCGGTGCGGCGGTCTCGTCCCGGATCCTCGGTGGCCCTGACCGCGCCCGAGCGCTCGAGCCGCGACAGCGCCGGGTACAGCGATCCGAACGACACGTTGGAGAGCTGGCCCAGCTCGTCGCGCAGGCGCTTGCGGATCTCGTAGCCGTGCATGGCCTGGTCCTCGAGCAGTCCCAGGATGGCGAGCTCCAGCATCACCGGCCCCCACGCAGGAGGGGGGAGGCAGACACTCCAGGCACGGTCGGGCGTGGCGTCTTCATCGTCAGATGTATCGTATCGATACATCGATGGCATTTCAAGTCATTGACCCAAAGTCACCTGCTCACCGCCCAGTCGTGGCCCCGATCCCGCCGAGCGGGTCGGCCGCTGCAGCCTGACCTTCTCGCCGAGTGGCCGTGGCGGGGCGGGGGTCGGCCCCCAGGGGCCGAGCCAAGTCCCTCCCATATCCCTGTCCGTGGGTCCCGCGACGGCTCTCTTTCGAGCGCTGCGTGGGGTCACGGACGACCGGTGGGCGGACGGCCTTCGAGCTCACGCCGCGCCGGCGCGCGAAGTGCAGCGCATTTCGTGGGCCTTTCGGCGCCGCCCCGACGGTACCCTTGTGACGATGAGCTTCGGGCCGTCGGCCTTGCGAGGGTTCCCCGTCACCGGCACCGGCGGACGCGTGGAGTACCGCCTCGCCCGCAACGCGGTGGTGAGCGAGTTCCGCAAGGGCCGTCTGTCGCGCCTCGACGTGTGCGACGCGCACCCCGAGCTCCTGAGAGCAGCCCGAAACGTCGGGGTCGCGCTGTCCGAGGACTGCCCGATCTGCGAGGAGAGCGCGGTGGTCCACGTGACCTATGTGTTCGGCCCCCGGCTTCCCAAGAACGGCCGCTGCCCCACCAACGCCGACCGAGCTCGCCCGCCTGTGCCGGCGCACCGACGAGGTGGTCTGTTACGTCGTCGAGGTCTGCCCCAAGTGCTCGTGGAACCATCTGGCCCGGATGTACCCGGCCGGAGGCCGCCACCGTGCACCGCGGCACGGGCCCGGCGGGGCAACGGCTGACCGCACACGGCGACATGGCCCTGCCCGTCCTGCGCGCCCACTTCCGGCGTGCCGTGGTGCACCATTGATCGGCTTCAACCAATTGGCAAGGGGACCGAAGTACATGAGCCAGGTCACACCAGGCGACCGCGGATCGGAGAAGCGGGCCGGTTCTCAGGCGGGTAAGGCGGCCCCGGCCAAGCGCCCACCGGCCAAGGCTGCACCCAAGGCCCGGCCGCCGGCCACCGGGTCCAAAGGTGGCGCCTCCTCGGGGGTTGCCAAGGGGCGGTCTCCGGCCACCGGGCCCAAGGGTCGCCCCCCCGACCGGTGGCGGCAAGGGTCGCCCGCCCACCGCCGGAGGGGCCAAGGGCCGTGCCCCCCGGCAGAACATGCGGATCACGGCGCCACCTCCGCGTCGCTTCTCGCCCTCCACCTTGGCCTTCGCCTCGATCGCCGTGGTCGTGGTGATCGTCCTGGTGTTCGTGATCGTCACCGTGACGAAGTCGAACCCGGCCCCCAGCAAGGTCCGGTTGCTGGCGCTGCCGAGCCCGGCGTCGCCGGTGGTCGTGGCCCAGGTCACCGGGGTCACTCCCGCCGTGTCGGCGGCGGTCGGGCTCGGGTCGGGGGTCAACCCGCCCTCGGTGTCAAGAACCAACCCCCGCTGACCAGCGGCGGGAAACCCGAGATGCTCTTCATCGGTGCCGAGTTCTGCCCCTTCTGCGCGGCAGAGCGGTGGGCCCTGGTGGTGGCACTGAGCCGCTTCGGCACCTGGTCGGGCCTCAAGGAAACCACGTCGTCGCCGTGGGACTCCGACCCCGACACCGCCACGTTCAGCTTCCGCGACGCCACCTTGACCAGCAACTACATCGACTTCGTGTCGGTCGAGCACGAGACGAACGACAACTACGGCCAGGGCACGCGCGCGTTGTTCCAGCCGCTCACCACCGCCCAGAACAACATCTGGCAGAAGTACTCGGCCCAATTCGGCGAGAGCCCGGGCTACCCCTTCATCGACTTCGGCAACAAGGTGTTCGTCACCGGCCCGAGCTATGACCCGGCCGTCCTGGCCGGGTTGAGCCAGGCGCAGATCGCGGCCAAGCTGAGCAATGCCAAAGACCCCGTGACCCAGGCCATCGTCGGCACCGCCAACTACCTGACCGCCGCCATCTGCGCGGAGACGGGGCAGCAGCCGACGTCGGTGTGCTCGGCACCGGGGACCCACATGGCGACAACCGCCTTGAAGCTGGGCTGACCGGAGCCGCTCCATGCCCGACGTGCGCACCGAGGCCGATCTGGACGCGGAGGAGGACTACCACGACGTGGTGGCGGTCCCCCGCTGGTGGCCATGGGTGGCATTCGGGTTGTCGCTCGTCGGGTTCGGCATCTCGCTCTACCTGACGATCGAGCACTTCCAGGGCAAGCTGCTGCCCTGCCCGGCCAACGCAGTGTTCAACTGCCAGAAGGTAACGACGAGCAAGTACTCCCATGTCTTCGGCGTACCCGTCGCCCTGCTCGGATTGCTCTTCTACACGGGCATGGTGGGCATCAACTTTCCCCCGCTGTGGTGGGCTCGGGCGCGTTGGGTGGCAAGGGCGCGCCTCGCCATGGCCGTGAGCGGGATCTGTTTCGTCCTCTACCTGCTCGCCGCCGAGCTGTTCAGCATCAAGGCCATCTGCCTGTGGTGTACCGGCGTGCACGTGACGACCTTCTTCCTGTTCATCCTGGTGGTGTTGTCCTTCCCCCTCATGTCGGGGCGAGCGCGCCAGTTCCGAGAATGGGCCGAGGACGGCGGCGCGGCCTGATCACTCCGGGATCGGGTGCAACCGGATCGGGCCCGGCGGGGTTGAGAGGGTGTGGTGGCACTGCACAGCGACTCGAGCGTGCTCGAGGGCGTGGCCGGTGATCTCGACGCCGGGTACGAGGCGTTCGTACGGGCGCACTCGGGTGCGGTCTACAGCACCGCGCTGCGGCTGAGCGGCTCTCGCGCCGAGGCCGACGACCTGGCCCAGGAGACCTTCGTCCGCGCCTATCGGGCCCTACGACGTTTCGACGCGGAGCGGGTGCTCTCGCTCGAGTCGAGGCCGTGGCTCCTCACCATCACCGTGAACCTGTGGCGCAACCGCCTGCGGCGCGCGGCGCGCCGACCCCGGGAGGCGGGCTCCCGCCACACCGATGTCGCGGACCGTCGTCGCGGGCCCGAAGCCGTGGCCGAAACGGCCGAGGAGTCCCGCTTCTTGGTGGCTCTGTTGCTCGAGCTCCCCGACCACCATCGTGTGCCGGTCGTGCTCAGGCACGTGGTGGGTCTGTCCTACGCCGAGATCTCGGCCACCCTCGACTGCCCGGTGGGCACGGCCAAGGCCAACGTGGCGCGGGGCCTCGACCGGCTGCGGGCACTGGCATGTGCCGCCCCGACCCCGGTCGCGCGCCTCGGCGTCGCTCCCCGGGCCCATCCCCGTTCCCGCTCGCGTCACACCGCGGATGCCCAGGAGGCTCCATGAACAGCGCCGCGTCCCGCCGTCACCCCGCCTTCACCGCCGCCGCCTTGCGCCGGCTGCGCGTCGATGCTCCAGAGGGCTTCGTCGAAGCCGTGATGGACACCCTCGAGCTGCACCAGGGCGACCACCTCGTCACGGTCAAGAGCGCGGCGGGGGACCTGTTCGTCGCCTTCAACGACGGCGGCATCAGCGCCGTGATGCCGGCGGCCGTGTTCGACGGCGACGCCGGCAAATTCGCCGCCCACCACCGCCGCCAGACCGGGCGCCCCATCGTCCCCGGTGCTGCTCGCCCACCGGCCGGGCTGACCGAGGCGTTGCGCAGCGGCCGCGCCACCCGCCTGCGCTACGACCTGTCGGGCCTGAGTTCGTTCGAGCGCGCCGTGCTCGCCAAGACCCTGGAGATCCCGTCGGGCGAGGTGCGCCCCTACGGATGGGTGGCGCGCGAGATCGGACGGCCCCGCGCCGTGCGCGCCGTGGGCTCGGCGCTGGGACGCAATCCCGTGCCGGTGCTCATCCCCTGTCACCGCGTCGTGCGCAGCGACGGGCAGATCGGGAACTACGGGCTCGGAGTCCCCATGAAGCGGACGCTGCTCAGTGCCGAGGGGGTCGATCTCGACCGCCTGGAGCGCCTCGCCCACGGCGGGGTGCGCTTCCTCGCCAGCGACACCACACAGATCTTCTGTGTTCCCTCCTGCGTGCACGCCCGTCGCATCCGACCCTCCCACGAGGTGCACTTCCGCAGCTCGGCCACCGCGCTGGCGGCCGGGTACCGGCCCTGCTCGCGCTGCACGCCGGTATCGGTGCGCGACGCCTCGTAGCGCCGCCACCTCGTCGTCAGGCCGGCGCCCACACCTGGTCGAACCAACGCCCCGTGGCGGTGCGCCGTGTCAGGGACCGGCCGACCACCGAGGCGGTGGCCGCCACCGTGCGCGGGGCGCCCGGAGGGGTGCCGTCGATGAGCTCGTTCCAGAAGATGGACCACCCTCCGGCCAGCGCCGGGCCCACGAGCGGGTGGGTGAGAAGCCTCCCCACGGCCGCGCCCACCACCGGTCGTGCCACCAGCGCGGCGTGAGCGGCCGCGGCGACGCGGTGGTAGTCGAGGTGCTCCCGGCCGACGGCGGCGCGGTAGCGGGCCGCGGCCGTGGCGGGGCTCTCCAGCACCGCTTGGGCCGCCAGTCGTGCGCTGGTCATGGCGTGGGCGATGCCCTCGCCCTGCAGGGGGTTCACGAGCCCGGCGGCGTCGCCGGTGAGCAGCACCCTTCCCGCCGCAGGGGTGGTGCCCACCAGGCCCATCTTCAGCCAGCCTCCGAGCCGCCCCGGTCCCGATCCGTCACCGGGGCGCTCGACGAGCCCCATGCGCCGAAGGTGCTCGAGAAAGGCCGGGAGGAGTCGGACCGCCCCGGCCCCGGCGCGCCGGTCCGACATGGTGCCGATGCCCAATCCGGCGTTGGCACGTCCGTCGGGCCCAGGGAACAGCCAGCCGTAGCCGGGGAAGAGGTGTCGGGGCTCGGGCTCCCACAGCACGATGTGGGGGAGCGCCACGGGCTGGTCGACGTACACCCGGACCGCGAACCCCCACAGCACGCGGCGCGCGTCCACCAGCCCCGCCGCCTCGGCGACCCGGCTCGTGGCCCCGTCGGCACCCACCACCACGTCGGCCCCGAGCCGGCGTCCGTCGTCGAACACCACGCCGCCGCCCTCACCGTCGATGCCGTGGGGGGCGCGCTGATGTGCTCCACGCGACCGGTCACGGCCCGGGCCCCGGCCTCGAGGGCCCGCTCTGCCAACCAGGCGTCGAACCCCTGGCGGGGGAGGGCCACACCGTGGCCCGGGTAGCTGGTGCCTTCGAAGCACGGCAGTCGCAGGCGGTTTCCGGACGGGCCCACCACGACCATGTCCCCCAGGCGCGCGCCGTTGGCGTCGGGGGTCAGGCCCAGGTCCTCCAGCACCGCCACGCCGCGGGGCCCGACGGCGTCCCCGCAGGCCTTGTCGCGCGGGAACGTCGCCTTGTCCACGAGCGCCACCCGCGCACCGGCTCGGGCGAGGACGAGGGCGGCCACGCTGCCGGCGGGCCCCGAGCCCACCACCGCCACGTCGAAGTGCTCGGCGACCACGAAACCTCCAACATCGGCGGGCGTTGTGTGGGATTGTCGCACCGTGCGCCAGGAGACACTCACCACCGGCGCCCGCAACAGCCGCTTCGCCCGCCGCCTGTTCAGCGGCCTTCCGGAGCGATACGACCGCCTGGCCGAGGTGCTCTCGCTCGGGCAGAACGGCCGCTGGCGCCGGGCCATGGTGGACCACATCGTCCCGGGCCGGCCCCGACTGGTGCTCGACGTGGCCACCGGCCCGGCGGGGGTGGCCCTGCAGTTCGCGGCGCGCACCGGCGCGCGGGTCGTCGGGGTGGACCTCACCGAGGCCATGATCCGCCAGGGCAAGGCCAACGTGGCCAGCGCCGGGGCGGAGGAGCACGTGCAGGTCGTGCTGGGCAAGGGCGAGCAACTGCCCTTCGCCGACGCCACGTTCGACGCCCTCACCTTCACCTACCTCCTCCGCTACGTCGAAGACCCCCAAGCGACGTTGCGCGAGCTGGCCCGCGTGGTGCGGCCGGGGGGACGGTGGCGAACCTCGAGTTCCTCGTCCCCTCGAGTCGCTTCTGGCGGTTCTGGTGGTGGGGCTACACCCGGCTGCTCCTGCCCCTGGGCGGGGCCCTCACCGGAGGCCGGGAGTGGTTCAGGGTGGGGCGCTTCCTGGGGCCCAACATCTCGGGGCACTACCGCCGTTATCCCCTGTCGTGGACGGTCCAGGCATGGCGCGAGGCCGGGATCGACGACGTCGGGGTCAAGACGATGAGCCTCGGGGGCGGGCTGGTGATGTGGGGCAGCCGGGCCGGTGGCTGACACAGATCGTCCCGCCTTCTATGCCGCGCAGCGCGGTGGCTGGCGCGACTGGTGGACGGTCCTGCACCCGCCTTACACGGCGTGGCATCTCTCCTACGTCGTGATCGGGGCGTCGCTCGCCCCTCGCGTCCAAGTCGCCCGCATGGTGGCCACGGTGCTGGCGTTCTTCTTGGCCGTGGGGGTGGCGGCGCACTGCCTCGACGAGCTGCACGGGCGCCCACTGCGCACGCTCATCCCCGGCCGCGCCCTCGCCACCGCCACGGTGCTGTCACTGATGGGTGCCGTGGCCATCGGAGCCGTCGGCGTGGCGACGGTAGGGGCGGTCCTGGTCCCTTTCATCGTGGCCGGGCCGCTCCTGGTCATGGCCTACAACGCCGAGCTCTTCAGCGGGGTCGTGCACACCGACGCCGGTTTCGCCGCGGCGTGGGGGGCCTTCCCCGTGCTCACCGCGTACGTGGCCCAAGCGGGCACCCTGGCCTTGGCGCCCGTGCTCGGCGCGCTGGGCGCCTTCGCGCTGTCGTGGGCGCAGCGCAGCCTGAGTACCCCGGCGCGCATGGTGCGCCGGTCGGTCCGCGCGGTGGAGGGCTCGCTCACCCTGGCCGACGGGACCGTCCGCGCCATCGACGAAAGGTTCCTTCTCGCCCCCCTCGAGCGCGCCTTGCGGGCCATGTCGTGGGGGCTGGTCACCGTGGCCGCCGCCCTCGCCGTGGCCCGGCTGACGTAAAGCCTGCTGGCCGAGAGCCGGTTGGCGGAGAACCGGCTGGCGGAGAACCGGCTGGCGGAGAACCGGCTGGCGGAGAACCGGCTGGCGGAGAACCGGCTGGCGGAGAGCCGGCTGGCGGAGAACCGGCTGGCGCAACTCGGCAAGACTCGGGCCATGGCAGAGGCACTGGACGGGACCGTCGCCCTCGTGACCGGGGCTTCGAGCGGGATCGGCGCGGCCACGGCGGCCAGGCTCGCCGCTCGGGGCGCGGCGGTGGCGGTGGCGGCGCGGCGGAGAGACCGGTTGGACGCGCTGGCGGGGAGCATCGGCGAGCGGGGTGGGACCGTGGTGGTGCTCGAGTCCGACGTCACCGACGAGCGCCAGGCCACCGAGGCCGTCGAGCGGACGGTCTCGGAGCTGGGCCGCCTCGACACACTCGTCAACAACGCCGGCGTGATGCTGCTGGGCCCGGTGCTGGGCGCGCCGCTGTCGGAGTGGCAACGCATGGTCGAGCTGAACGTGCTCGGCCTCCTCTACTGCGCGCACGCGGCGTTGCCGCACCTGCTCGAGGCGGCCCAGGACGGCCCTCGCCAGGTGGCCGACATGGTGAACATCAGCTCGGTGGCCGGCCGGGTGGCGCGCGAGGGGAGCGGTGTCTACAACCTGACCAAGCACGGCGTGGGGGCCTTCAGCGAATCGTTGCGTCAGGAGGTCGCCAAGCACCACGTGCGCGTCTCGCTCATCGAGCCGGGCGCGACTGCCACCGAGCTGGCCGGTCACAACCGCGCCGAGGTGCTCGACACCATGCGGGCCCGGTTCGCGGGCGTCGAGCGGATGCAGGCCGACGACATCGCCGACGCCATCACCTACGTCGTCACCCGGCCCCGCCACGTGGCGGTCAACGAAATGTTGATCCGTCCCACCGAGCAGCAGCAGTAGCTCTCGCCTAGTTCCCGCCCAGACTCCCACCGAGCTGCGCCGCCAGCTGGCGGCGGTATCCCGACACGGTGGCCTCGATCACGCGGTCGTGGCCCCAACGCATGAGGGGGTGGGCGACGTGCGCCGCCAGGCGCATGGTCCGCTGGGTCATCTCGATGGTCCACGACACCTCGGCGAGCGTGCCTCGGTCGCTTCTCGCCAGCACGAGGCTGGCCGGGCCCTCGAGATCGCCGTCGACGGTGGCGTCGATCCGCGAGGGCCGGGTACAGCGATCCAGGACCACCTGGATCCGCATGGTGTAGGGCACCGGCGGAGATACCACTCCGTGCAGCACCGCCCCGGCCTCGAGACCGGGTCCCTCGAGGCGGAACTCACGCAGCCACGCCCACCACGTCTCGAATCGCTCGCAGTGCTCGATCGAGCTCCACATGTCCTCGGGGGAGGCATCGAGGTCGAAGCGGCCCCGGTAGTCGATGACAGAGGTCCGGCGCCACGTGCGGTCAGGATCGCCGGGTCGGCTCGTGGGGGTAGCGGGCCCGGCAGGCGGGGCACCACCGTTCGGACTCGGGCATCGTCTGGGCGGGGCGTAGGTCCCCGTCCTCGTCGGTCTCGAGGTAGACGCGCCGCACGGGCTCGAGCGGTCCGTCGGGGCCCCCGCAGCTTTCGCACGTCTCCCCTGGTGACGGCCCATTCTTCACCACGGCGGAACGGTACACTGGACCCAGCACCAGAACCCGGTCCCGACGCCGCCGGCAGCCCTCGAGCGCTGGACGGCAAGGAGGCCCCACATGGCACCCAAGGTCACGGTCCCCGAGGTCCGTTCCCGCAAGCGGGCCCGCGGCGGCGCAGCCCCTGGTCATGCTCACCGCCTACGACACCCCCGGGGCGCGCATCGCCGACGCCGGCGGGGTCGACATGATCCTGGTGGGCGACTCGGTGGCCAACACCGTGCTCGGCCACGCCGACACCCTGCAGGTCGACGTGGGAGTCATGGCCCATCACGTCGCCGCTGTGGGCCGGGCCGTCGCCCGGGCCCTGGTGGTGGGGGACATGCCGTGGCTCAGCTACCACGTGTCGGTGCGAGGACACCGTCCGCAACGCCGCCACGCTGGTCCGGGCCGGGCGCCCAGGCGGTGAAGCTCGAGGGGGGCCGGGCCCGGGTCCCGATGGTCGAGGCGCTCGTCGCCACCGAGATCCCGGTGATGGGCCATCTCGGCCTCACCCCCCAGTCGGTGCACGCCATGGGCGGCTACAAGGTTCAGGCCCGCCAGGCCGCCGCCGCCGAGGCGCTCCTGTCGACGACGCCAAGGCCCTGGCCGCCGCCGGGTGCTTCGCCATGGTTCTCGAGGGCGTCCCCGACGTGGTGGCCGGCCCGGGTCACCGACGAGGTGGACGTGCCCACCATCGGGATCGGCGCCGGCGCCGGGTGCGACGGCCAGGTCCTGGTCTTCCACGACCTGCTGGGCCTGGGCGGGGCCCGGTCCCCAAGTTCGTCCGCCAGTACGCCGACCTGGCCTCCGTGGCCGTCGAGGCGGTGTCGGCGTGGGCCGCCGACGTCCGCTCGGGGGACTTCCCGTCCGACGCCGAGACCTACCACCTGCCGGCCGAGCCGGCCCCCGGGGGACCCTGACCCACCCTTCGGGTACCATGGCCGCCGGCCACGGACCGGGTCACCACCGGCCAGGCCGGGCATCGGATGCACCCTGCTCCGCCGGGGCGGGGCCCCGGTCGCCGAGTGGCGCCGGGTCCAGAGGGAGGTGAGCCGCGCGTGCGGCCGTACGAGACGATGATCATCTTCGACCCCGAGGTCGAAGATGCGGCCATCCAGGAAGTCCTGGACCGGGCCCTCGAGGTGGTGCGGACCAACGGCGGCACCCTCGGAACCGTCGACCGGTGGGGGAAGCGCACCCTCGCCTACGAGATGGACCACAAGCGTGAGGGTTACTACGTGGTGGCGGAGTTCACCGCCGAGCCCAAGGCGTCGGCCGAGCTCGACCGCTTCCTCGTCCTGGCCGACGAAGTGATGCGCCACAAGATCATCCGGGTGCCGGACAAGGTCGCCGGCACAGACACGGACCAAGACTTCCGGCCCGGGCGCCAGGGCGCCCACCGGGCAGACGCAGCCCGCAGACGCGGGCTGAACCGGCAGCGGAGGAAGAACCATGGCCAACGGAAACAACATCGCGCTGGTCGGGAACATCACCCGAGACCCCGAGCTGCGGTTCACGCCCACGGGCCAGGCCACGGCCACCTTCGGGCTGGCCGTCAACCGGCGGTGGCAGAACCGCCAGACCCAGGAGTGGGAGGAGGCCACCTCGTTCTTCGACGTCGTGTGCTGGCGGGAGATGGCCGAGAACGCGCGGAGAGCCTGGCCCGGGGTTCGCGGGTCATCGTCACCGGTCGTCTCGAGCAGCGGTCGTGGGAGACCCAGGACGGCGACAAGCGCTCCAAGGTCGAAGTCGTGGCGGACGAGATCGGCCCCAGCCTGCGGTGGGCCACCGCCCAGGTGACCAAGAACGAGCGGCGGGGCCCGGGCGAAGCGGCGCCTCCACGGTGGCGGCGGGGGCGGCGCCGAGCGCCAACCCGCCACCCAGGCGGCCGGCGGCAGCGGCTACGGCTTCGACGAGGAACCGTTCTGAGCCATGGCGCGCGCCACCGCACGACCGACCCGCCATGGTACCAAGACGACCACGTCGTGCCCCATGGAAGAGCCATGCGAGCTGTGTAGGGACAAGATGGAGTGGGTCGACTACAAAAACGTCTCGCTGCTGCGCCGGTACATGAGCGACCGGGGCAACATCCGTGCCCGCAAGGTCACAGGCAATTGCGCCCATCACCAGAGCGAGATCGCCGCCGCCATCAAGACGGCGCGCGAGCTCGTGTTGCTGCCGCGACCCACACGTCCCCCGAGCGAGATGGTGGGCGTGACCGGGGATGGTCGGTGATGCGGGTCCTGCTGCGCGGTGACATCGCCGGTGTAGGGAAGAAGGGCGACATCGTCGAGGTGGCGAGGGGTTTCGCCCGCAACTACCTGTTCCCGACGGGCAGCGCCCTCGTCGCCACCGGAGGTGTCGAAGCACAAGCGGCCTCCATGCGACAGTCGCGTGCGTTGCGCGACGCCCAGGACAAGGAGGCCGCACAGGCCGTGGCCGAGGTGCTCGGGGCCGGCCACCGTCACGATCACGGCGCGCGCCGGAGCCGAAGGCCGCCTCTTCGGTTCGGTGACCACCACCGACCTCGCCGACGCCGTCGAAGCACAGACGGGGGCCGTCTCGACCGTCGCCAGATCGCAGCTCGCCGAGCCCATCAAGTCGGTGGGCACCCACGCCGTCCCGTCCGGCTGCACGCCGAGGTCGAGGCCGAGCTGACCGTCGAGGTCATCGGCGGCCACCTGACCAGGACGGCGCCGCTCCGGCGCCCGTCGGGGCGTCACACCCTCTGGCACCGTGGCGGGGTGCGACACCGATGCGGGCGAGTCCGGTCCCCGCGGTTATCCCCAGCCTTTGCCTCTCGGTGTGGGTGTCGTCCACATGGTTGTCCACGGCACTCGAAATTTCCGCAATGTTGCACCCCTCGTTACCCCCAGGCTCGGTCGAGCCAGGGTAGGGGGACCATGGCCCAGGCATTCGAAGAAGTAGCCGTCCGCCGACTTCACGCCGTCGGAGGCCGTGTCCCTCCCCACAATCTCGACGCCGAGGAGTCGCTGCTCGGCGCCATGCTGCTTTCGCGCGACGCCATCGCGGCGGCACTCGAGTGCTGCGTGGCCGAGGACTTCTACAAGCCCGCCCACGGCCACGTCTTCGGCGCCATCACCGTCGCTCTACGCGCGCGGCGAGCCCGCCGACCCCGTGACCGTGGCCGACGAGCTGCGCCGCTCGGGCCTGCTCGAGGCCGTGGGCGATGCTTCGGTGCTGATCTCGCTGCAGGTGAACACGCCGTCGACGGCCAACGCGTCGCACTACGCCCGCATCGTCGAGGAGCACGCGCTGCTGCGTCGGCTCGTCGTGGTGGCGGGCGAGATCGCCGAGCTCGGCTACAGCGTCCCCGAGGACGTCTCGGCGGTGGTCGACCGCGCCGAGTCGATGGTGTTCGAGGTGGCCCAGCGGCGCGTGGTCGACACCATGGCGCCTCTGCGCGAGCTGCTGGCCGCCGAGCCTCGACCACCTCGAGAACCTCTACGCACGCGGCGACACGATCACCGGCGTGCCCACCGGCTACAGCGACCTCGACGAACGGCTGGCCGGGCTGCAGCGGTCGAACCTCGTCGTGGTGGGGGCCCGCCCGGCCATGGGCAAGACGAGCTTCGCGCTGGGCATCGCCCAGCACGCCGCGGTGCACGCCCGTGTCCCGGTGCTCGTGTTCTCGCTCGAGATGAGCCACCTCGAGCTCACCCAGCGCCTGCTGTGCTCCGAAGCGCACGTCGACGCCACCCGGATGCGCAACGGCCGCCTGCTCGAGTCGGACTGGCCCAAGATCTCCGACGCCATCGGGCGCCTCGGTGACGCGCCCATCTACATCGACGACAACCCCAACCTCACCGTCATGGAGATCCGAGCCAAGGCCCGCCGGCTGAAGGCCCGCGAAGGCCTCGGGCTCGTCGTCGTCGACTATCTCCAGCTCATGAGCGGGCACACCAAGAGCCGGGCGGAGAACCGCCAGGTGGAGGTGTCCGAGATCAGCCGCGGGCTCAAGGTGCTGGCCCGCGAGCTCGACATCCCCGTCGTCGCCCTGTCCCAGCTGTCGCGCAATCTGGAGATGCGCCAGGACAAGCGGCCCGTGCTGGCCGACCTGCGCGAGTCGGGGTCCATCGAGCAGGACGCCGACGTGGTGCTGTTCATCTACCGCGACGAGATCTACAACCCCGACTCACCCGACCGCGGCACGGCCGAGATCATCATCGCCAAGCACCGCAACGGCCCCACCGGGGTCACCCAGCTCGCCTTCGTCGACCGCTACACCCGCTTCGCCGGTCATCGCCAGGGTCTGACCCCAGCACCGTCACGAGGTCGGGGTCCGTGCCGGCCATGGCTCGGCATCGTCGCCGACGTTGCCGGCAGCGCCGGAGCGCGATGACCGCGGGCACGGCGACCTCGTCGAGCCGCGATGCGTGCGGCGCCCGCCCTGCGGGCCTACGGCGCCGGGCCCTGCGAGGCGGCGCCCGGGCTCTGCGAGGGGCGTCGGCACCCGCCAGTGGGAGCCGCACCCAGAACGTGGCGCCGCTTCGACCGTTCTCCGGCGCCGGGTCCGACACCACGCCCACCGTGCCACCGTGGGCGTGGGCGATGGCCGAGACGATGGCCAGGCCCAGCCCGACCCCGCCGGTGGCCCGGGCCCGGGTGGGGTCGGCGCGCTGGAACGGCTCGAAGATGTGCGCCTGCTCCTCGGGCGCGATGCCCGGGCCCCGGTCGGCCACCTCGAGCAGGCCGTGCCCGCTCGGCGCCGCACCCGGACCTCGACGGGGGCGCCGTCGGGGGTGTGCCGCGACGGCGTTGGCGAGCAGGTTGTCGACCACCTGGCGCAGGCGGTCGGCGTCACCGACCGACGCGGCACCGGCCCCGGCGCGTGCGAGGGTGACGGCGCGGTCCGGCGCCGCCACCCGGGCGGCGTCCACGGCGGCGGCGACGACGGCGGTCAGGTCGACGTGCTCGAGGGCGAGCGGCCGTTGGCGGTCGAGCCGGGCCAGCAGCAGCAGGTCGTCCACGAGCACGCTCATGCGGTTGGCCTCCTCGCGGATGTGGCGCATCGAGGTGGCGAGGTCCTCGGGCCGGTCGCGGGCGCCGCGGTCGAAGAGCTCGGAGTAGCCGCGGATCGACGTGAGCGGCGTGCGCAACTCGTGGGAGGCGTCGGCGAGGAAGCGCCGCAGGCGCTCCTCCGAGGCGGCGCGGGCCGCGAAGGCGCCCTCGATCCCGCGTGAGCATGACGTTGAGGGCGTTGCCCAGCTGGCCGACCTCGGTGCGCTCGTCGGTGGTCGCCACGCGCTGGGACAGATCACCCGCCGGCGATGGCTCCGGCCGTGGCCGCCATCTCATCGAGGGGCCGCAGGCCGCGCCGCACGATCCACCAAGCGAGCGCGCCGAGGCCGACGAGCACGGCACCCGACACGAGCAGCTCGACGAGGAGCAGTCGGCCGAGGGTGTGGTGCACGTCGGCGAGCGGGATGGCCACGACGACGGTGTAGGAGGGCCCGCCTACCGACGTCGGCTCCGCGAGCACCCGGTAGCTCACGGTCGTCGCAGCCGCTGCTGCCCGATGACGTCGAACACCAGGCCGCGCCCGCCGCGGGCACCAGTCGGTTGCGGCAGCTGCGCTGGGCAGGCTCGGCGGCCGGCAGGGGGTAGCCGTTCGGGTTGCTCTCCCCGATGATGGTCCCGCTCTGGTCGCGCACCTGAGCCCACACGCCCGGCGGTGGGACGGCACCCGGATCGCACGGCGCGGGAAGGGCTCGCTCTGGCAGATCGACGCCTGGGTCACGGGCACCGACCTCGCGCTGCGAGCTGCGGTGTCGACCTGCGAGAACAGGTACGACCGCAGCGAGGTGTAGGTGGCGACGTCCGCCACCACCAGGCCCACGCGCCACGATGCCGACGAGGACGAGGAGCAGACGGAGCCGCAGCGTCACGGGCCTACTCCGGGGTGGGGCGCAAGGCAGTAGCCCACGCCGCGGACGGTGTGGATGAGGCGGGGGCCGAGGGAGTCGATCTTCTTGCGCAGGTAGCTGATGTAGATCTCGACCACGTTGGCGTTGCCGTCGAAGTCGTAGTTCCACACCCGGTCGAGGATCTGGGACTTGGATACCACCCGGCCGCTGTTGAGCATGCAGGTAGTGCAGGAGCTTGAACTCGGTGGGGGTGAGCTCGATCGACGTCGAGCCCCGGAAGACCTCGTGGCTCTCCTCCTCGAGGCGCAGGTCGCTGACGTCCAGGCGGCCGTCGTCGCCGTCGCCGTGGACCCGCCGCAGGATGGCCCGGACCCGCACGATGAGCTCCTCCACGCTGAAGGGCTTGGTCATGTAGTCGTCGCCCGCCCAGGGTGAAGCCCCGCAGCTTGTCGTCGAGGGTGTCGCGGGCGGTGAGGAAGAGCACGGGCAGGCGCCCGCCGATGGTCGCGGCCCATGCGCTCGAGCACCTCGAAGCCGCTCAGGTCGGGGAGCATGACGTCGAGGACCACCAGATGCGGGCCGGAACGAGCCCATGGCCTCGAGGGCGTTGCGGCCCAGGTGGGCCACCTGGACCTCCATGCCCTCGTAGCGCAGGGCCATGGAGAGCAGGTCGGTGATGCTCGGCTCGTCGTCGACGACCAGGATGCGCGAGGGCTCACTCATAGGACGAGGGCAGCCTGACCCCTCAGACTGTGGGTTTTCTGTGAACCGGGCAGAGCCGCAGAAGTCTCAGAAGCCGGCCGCGGCCCGGTCCGGGCGTTGTGCGCTTTCCGACACCCTTGGGCGCCGTGGGCCCCGGGGAGGCAACGCGGTCACCGCCGCCACGGCTGCGCGGGCGGTCGACGGTGCGCCATCGGCGTCGACCTCGAGATCGGCCAAGGTCTCGTCGATCAACCGGACGATCTCGTCGCAACGCTCACCCAGGTTCATGGGACGCCCCCTCCCCTCCAGCCTGACCATCGGCTCCGGCGCGTGCGCGCCGAAGAATGGCGGGGTCCCCACGCACCAGGCCCTCGCTCTCGATCCGCACGCCCACTCTTGGCGTGAGACCGGCAGTCACTGATCGTGACGAGCACCGGAGTGCAGGGGCGCGTGAGGCATACGATGCGGCGCGTGGACGAGGGTCACCATGACATGGCGGCGCGTGTGGCGCTGAGACTGCTCGTCGATACCTACGCGTGCCACGTCGACCGTGGCGACGCCGACGCCGTGGCCGGGTTGTTCACAGCCGACGGCAGGCTCGTCGCCCACTTCCACCCGGGCGGCGACGGGTCACCCACGGTGCGCACCGGTCGCGCCGACCTCGTCGCCGCTCTGGTGGCGGGTCTGGACCGTTACCTCCAGACGACACACGTGGTGGGGGGACAGGTACTCGAGCTCGACGGCGAGCGCGCCCGGGGTGAGACGGTGTGTCTCGCCCATCACGTCTACGAACGCCACGGCGTCCGACGTCTCCTCGTCATGGCGGTGCGCTACCAGGACGAGTTCGTGTGCGAGTCCGGCACGTGGCGCTTCGCCGAGCGCCAGCTCCGCCTCGACTGGCGCGATGACCGTCCCATGGCCGAGCGTTGAGGCCAAGGGCCCCCACCGACACCGGCACTGCGGTCGGCGCGTAGGTCGGGCGACAAGGAGGTCGAGGACGTGACCACGCTCGAGCTGGCGGCACTGCCGCCCGTGCGGGCCGGGGTGTGCGCCGATCCCGATTGGATGGCGAGCTTCGCCCAGCACATCGAGAGCGCTCGGCTTCGAGTCCATCGTGGTCGTCGAGCACCCGCTCGTCATCGGCGGACTACACGAGCCGCTACCCCTACGCCGCCGTCGGGACGCATGCCACTGCCCGACGACTGTGCCATCCCCGATCCCATCGACCTCCTGGCGTTCCTGGCCGGGGTGACCACCGACACTGGGGCTCGCCACCGGCGTCGTGGTCCTTCCCGCCCATCATCCCGTGGTCATGGCCAAGCGCCTGGCCACGGTGGACCGGCTGTCGAAGGGTCGGGTGCGGTTGTGCATCGGGGTGGGTTGGATGCGCGAGGAGCTCGAGGCGTGCGGGGTCGACTTCGCCACCCGGGGGCGGCGGACCGACGAGTGCATCGACGTGCTGCGCGCCCTGTGGGCCGATACCGAGCCCCAAGGGGCGACCTTCGAGGGAGAGTTCTTCCGCTTCTCCCACGCCCACACCCATCCCAAGCCCTTCGGGGCCGGCGGCGTGCCCATCCACATCGGGGGGCACAGCCCGGCGTCCATCAGGCGGGCGGCGCGGCGCGGCGACGGCTGGCAGCCACTGGGGCTGTGGGGCGACGAGCTCGCCGGCGCGCTGGCCCGCCTGGACCAAGAGATCGAGAAGTCGGGCCGCGACCGCGCTGGTCGTCGAGTTGACCATCAGCGCGCTGGCCTCGCAGGCGACGCCCGAAACCGTCGACAAGCTCGTCGGTTTGGGTGTGCGACGTCTGGTGGTGACGTGCATGCAGGCCGACCTTCACGCCGCCCAGGACGAGATGGCCGAGGCCGCCGCGCGCGTCGGCCTCGTGGCGCGCCCGTGAACCCGAGGCGCGCCACGACTTGAACTCTTGCCGCGGCGTCGTCGATCGGGGTGGGCCCCGAGCGACGGTGGGGGCCGTAGTGTTCTGGGGCGTGTGGCGCGAGCAGGTCGGCATCGACGACGTCCGCGCCGCCGCCGAGCGCCTCGCCCCCCTCGGGGTCCGGACCCCGCTCCAGCTCAACGAGCGGCTGTCACAGCGCTACGGCGCCACCGTCTACCTGAAGCGCGAGGACCTCCAGGTGGTCCGGTCCTACAAGATCCGCGGCGCCTACAACTTCATCGCCGCCCTGCCGCCCGAAGACGCCCTGCGTGCCGGGGTGGTGTGTGCCAGTGCCGGCAACCACGCCCAGGGTGTGGCCTGGAGCTGTCGCCACCTGGGCGTGCGCGGGGCGGTGTTCCTACCCCAGCGCACGCCCCGCCAGAAGGTGGCCCGCATCCGGGCCCTGGCCGGGGAGCTCGTCGAGCTCCGCTTCGCCGGCGACACCTTCGACGACGCCCTCGGCGCCGCGGCCGCCTACGCGGCGGAGACCGGTGCCACCGTGGTCCCCACCTTCGACCATCCCGCCACCATCGCCGGCCAGGGCACCATCGCCCTGGAGGTGGTGGAGCAGCTCGGCTCCGCTCCCGACGTCGTGGTCGTCCCCGTCGGCGGGGGTGGGCTCGTCTCGGGCATCGCCGTCGCCCTCGACGGACTCGGGGCGGCCACCCGAGGTGGTGGGGGCCCAGCCGGCCGGGGCCCCGGCCATGGTGCGCTCCCTCGATGCCGGACACCTCGTCACCATCGACATCGAGGACGACTTCGTCGACGGCGCCGTGGTCCGCACCCCGGGCGAGCTCACCTTCACGATCGTGCGCGACCTCGTGCACCGCATGGTGGTGGTCGAGGAGGGCCGGGTGTGCACCGAGCAGCTGGCCCTGTACCAGGTGGACGGCATCGTGGCCGAGCCCGCCGGAGCCCTGGCGGTGGCTGCCCTCGACGACACTCGCCGCGGGCGTGGCGGGCCGCAACGTAGTGTGCGTGCTCGAGCGGCGGGAACAACGACGTGGCCCGCTACGACGAGATCATCGAGCGCAGCCTCGTGCACCAGGGACTCAAGCACTACTTCATCGTCGACTTCCCCCAGCGCCCCGGCGCCTTGCGCCGGTTCCTCGACGAGTGCCTCGGACCCAGCGACGACATCGTGCTGTTCGAGTACATGAAGAAGAACGACCGCGAGTTCGGGCCCGCGCTGGTGGGCGTCGAACTCGCCGAGCGTCCCGACCTCGAACCTCTGCTCGGCCCGCATCGCCGCCTCCGGCCTCGACGTCCAGCTGCTGCCGCCCGACAGCCCCGTGTTCCGACTCCTGGTCTGAAAACGGACCAACCGGCCCCAGGACCGGTTCGCCTCTTCGACCTCCGGCGAACTAGAGCGAAAGGTCTTTCTTGGGCCGCACCACCAGCTCGGCCAGGTGCACGCCGGCCGGGCGGGTGACGGCCCACAGCACCGCCTCGGCCACGTCCTCGGGCGTGCACAGGTGCCCGGCCATGGCCTGCTGGGCCCCGGCCAGCACCTCGTCGGGGAGGCGCTCGCCCTGGGTGATCTCGACACGCCGGATCGGCGTCGCCACCCATCGAGCTCACCATGAGCCTCGAGCACGGCCGGGTCGAAGTTGCGGGCGAAGTTGGTGGCGATGGCGCCGGGCATGATGGTCACCACCTTGATGGGCTCGTCCTGCAGCTCGCGGCGCAGCGACTTGTTGATGCAGTTCACGGCGTGCTTGGTGGCGCCGTAGACGCCGGACGCCGGCTGCAGGGCCGCCACCGACGAGATGTTCACGATGTGCCCCTCGGCCCCGCAGGCCCGCATGGCCTCCACCGCCGCCTGCGAGCCCGACGAGCAGGGCGAAGACGTTGGTCTCCAGCATGACCCGCCAGTGCTCGGGGTCGGCCTCGAGGATGGCCTCGGGGTGGCTCACCCCGGCGTTGTTGACCATGATGTCGAGGCGTCCGGTGGACGCAGTGGCCCGATCCACGAGCGATCGGGCCTCGTCCACGGCGCGTACGTCGAGCACGTGCGCTTCGGCAGCTGCCCCCGACGGCGAGATACGGGCCATCGACTCGGCCATGGCCGACGGCGTCCGGCCCCCGAGCACCACGTGGGCGCCGGCGCCTCCGAGGGTCTCGGCGATGGCCCGGCCGATGCCGCTCGAGGCACCGGTGACCACCGCAGTGCGCCCCGCCAGGGCCTTGTCCGATGCCGTGACCGATGCCATGACGGGCCTCCTCTCGAAGCGTGGAGGTCTCACACTAGGGCCGCGCCCGAGTCGGCGAGGTGGGCGGGGAGGCGCCGCGGACTTCTCGGCGCGCCACGCCGGTCGGTACCATGGCCCAGGTGAGCGACGTGCTGCCCCAGCCCACCGACGCCACGGGTTCGGCTGCCGTGCGCTCGACACCGCCGCAGTCCCCGGCATCCTCCTCGTCATCGACGGACGCGGTGACTCGACCCGTGGAGGGGTCTGGGTCCACGCCGGGGTCTCGGCCCGTCCAGGGCCGGTTCTCGGCCTGGGTCGAGGTGCTGCGCACCACCAACCCCCCCACGGGCCGGCCCCTCGACCCGGTGTCGCGCTGGCTCGTGCTCACGCGGGCCGCCGTCCTGCCCATGACGCTGGTGGCCGGGGCCGTGGCCACCCTCTGGCCGTCCACCGCCACGGGTTCAATCCCGGCCTGCTGGTGCTCGCCTTCGCCGGGCCTGGTCCTGGCCCACGTGGCCAACAACCTCATGAACGACCTCTTCGACGTGGAGGTGGGTGCCGACACGGCGACGTACCCCCGCGCCCTGTACGCCCCGCACCCGGTGTTGTCGGGGATGGTCGCCAGCGACGGACTCTGGCCGCGCGGCGCGCTGGTCGTGAACGTCGTCGATCTCGGCATCCTGGTGGTCCTGGCCGTCTACCGGGGCTGGCCCGTGGTGGCCTTCGCCCTGGCGGGTTTCGCCCTGTCCGTCGCCTACACCGCCCCTCCGCTGCGCCTCAAGAAGCGGGGCCTGGGCGAGCCCGACGTCTTTGTGGTGTGGGGTCCGCTCATGGTGTGCGGGACCTACTACGCCGCGGTCGGGCACCTCCCGTGGGAGATCGTGGCCGCCTCTGTCCCCTACGGCCTGCTGTGCACGGCGGTGCTCATGGGCAAGCACATCGACAAGGCCCCTTTCGACGCGCCCCTCGGCATCCAGACCCTGCCCGTGGTCCTCGGCGAGCGCCGGGCCCGCGCCGCCACCGGTCGGCCTCATGGTCGCCTTCTACGTGACCGTGGTGGCTCTGCGTGGCGGTCCGGGCCCTGCCCTGGCCGGCGCTCGTCAGCCTCGGGGCGCTGCCCAAGCTCGTCCCGGCGTGGAAGGCCTTCAGCCGGCCCAAGCCCGACGAGCCGCCGGCGGGTTTCCCGGTCTGGCCCCTGTGGTTCGCCGCCGTCGCCTTCGTGCACACCCGCCGGGCCGGATCGCTGCTCGTGCTGGGTCTGGTCGTCGCCGCCATCGCCAACATCCGCTGACCGACATCGCCGGGGTGTGGCTGCAGTTCGTTACGAGGCGTTCGTCTTCTGCTGGCGTACGTACTCGGCCGTGCCGGCGAGGAATCCCTCCACGTCGCCGGCCTTGCCCGAGGCGATGTCGCCGAACCATGCCGGGACGTACACCTGGGACACCTCCGACGCCAGGCCTTCGAGGATGGTCGTCACCGCCTCGTCGACGGTGATGGACTCCACCTGGGCCACGAACGGGTCGTTGTCGGGGAGGGTGAAGAGCTCGGTGTCGACCACTCCGGGATAGACGACCATCACCTTGACGCCGGTGTCCCACAGGTCGACGGCCATGGACTCCGAGAACACGGTCACCGCTGCCTTCGTCGCCGCGTAGGCGGCCTCGCCCGGGGGGCTCAGCGTGGCGGCCACCGACGACACGTTGACGATGCGACCTTCGCCCCGTTCGAGCATTTGCGGGAGCAAGGCCAAGGTGAGGCGCACCGGGCTCGAATAGTTGATGTGCATGACGGCGTCCACGGTGGCGGCGTCGAGGGCCGTGACGTGGCGGCGCTTGGGGATGCCGGCGTTGTTGACGAGCACGTCGACCCCGCCGAGCTCGCGGATCGCCGCCGCGGCCAGGGCGTCGACGGCCGAGAGGTCAGCCAGGTCCGCCACCCACATCCGCGACGAGGACGTGTGCTTGCGGCAGCGCTCGAGCACCTCGGCCAGCCGGTCCTCACGACGCGCCACGATGCCGACGGTCGCCCCCGCCGCGGCCAGGGCCTCGGCGAGCCCGGCCCCTATGCCCGACGACGCCCCCGTCACGAGCACCCTCCGACCCGCCACGTCGTATGCCATGCCGATCACCCCCGTCTGAGAGCCCCGATCTTGGCTCAGATGAGGTGCTCGTGCTGCAACCACCGTTGCGCCACGGCGCCCGGGGCGTCGTGGTCGACGTCGACCTCGACGTTGAGCTGCGACAGTTGGCCGGTCGTGAGCTTGTTCGACACCCCGTCGAGCGCGGCCGCCACGGCCTTGGTGTCCACCGACCTGCGGATCACCGGGATCACGTAGTCGGCGCTGAGGAGGTGCTTGTCGTCGGTGAGCGCCACGAAGTGGTGCTCGACGATGGTGCCGTCGCTCGAATGCAGCTCGGCCACCTGGACCTCGCCGCCCGCGAGTGCCGCCACGGTGACGGGGCCGGCGTCGTCGAGGGAGGTAAAGGACTTGAAGTGCAGGCCGTAGGTGTCTTCGAGGCCGACGAGGCACAGGGGTTGCTCCTGACACCCCGGCGGTCCGCCCAGGACCAGCTGGCTCGCCACCGCATCGAGGCTCGACAGCGTCGTGAGGTGGTACCGATGTGCGGTGCCCTGGGTCACGGCGAACACCTCGGTATCCAGAACCGGCGCGGGACGGAGCACCGTGGCCCCCGCCGCGCCGAGCAGGTGCTTCAGATCGGGAACCGCCGTCGCGGTCGAGGTGGCGGCCCCGGCGTCGGCGCTGTCGAGGAACAGGAGCAGCGCGCCGGCGTAGTCCGGGTACAGGTCGATCTGGCCGGCGGCCAGGGAGCGCTCCACCGACTGCCGCGTGCCCGTGTCGATCCGCATCGTGACCCTGGCCCCGGCGTGTCTCAGCACCTGTGCGTAGAGGTCGGCCACGATGGCCTGCTCGATGGTGTCGGGGGCGCCGATGGCGATGGTGGGACCGGCGGGGGCCGGGGGTGGACGACGCGGCGTCGCAGGTCGCGCCACCATGCCGAGCACGGCGGCGGTGAGAAGGGTCCGGGCGAGGCGCACTGTGCTCCCTGGCTACCAGATGCTCTCTGGCTGGCAGCAAACAGGGGCTGGTGAGCAGGAACCGTGGGCTGGCGGGAAGCAAAGGCGGGCCCGATGCGCGGCCGGGCGCTACGCTCGGCGGGGTCGCGCCGCCGAGGAGGGGACATGAAGACCAAGGTCACCGACATGCTCGGGGTGGAGTTCCCCATCCTGGCCTTCAGCCACTGCCGTGACGTGGTGGCCGCCGTCACCAGAGCCGGTGGCTTCGGAGTGCTCGGCGCCGTGGCCCACACGCCCGAGCAGCTGGAGGTGGACCTGGGCTGGATCGAGGAGCAGACCCACGGGGGCCGCTACGGCGTCGACCTCCTCCTGCCCGCCAATTACGCCGGGGTCGAGCGAGGGCGGGCTCGACGCCGAGGCCGTGCGCCAGCTGCTGCCCCCGGCCGCAGCAGGAGTTCGTCGACGACATCCTGCGTCGCTACCAGGTGCCCGAGCTTCCCGCCGACCTGCACGCCGGGTCGGGCCGCAACGTCCTGGCCAACGTGGCCGCCGAAGGGCTACGAGCCCCTGCTGGACGTGGCCTTCGCCCACGACATCGCCCTGGTGGCGAGCGCGCTCGGGCCACCGCCGCCCGCTCTCATCACGCGGGCCCACGACGCCGGAGTGGTCGTGGCCGCCCTGGCCGGCACCGCCCCCACGCCCAGCGCCACCAGAGCGGCCGGGGTCGACGTGATCGTGGCCCAGGGCACCGAGGCCGGCGGGCATACCGGGGAGGTCGGCACCATGGTGCTCGTGCCCGAGGTGGTCGACGCCGTGGCGCCCGACGCCCGTGCTCGCCGCCGGCGGCATCGGCCACGGACGTCAGATCGCGGCGGCGTTGGCGCTCGGGGCGCGACGGCGTGTGGTGCGGGTCGGTGTGGCTCACCACCGAGGAGGCCGAGACCCAACCCGTGGTCAAGCAGAAGTTTCTCGACGCCACGTCTCGCGACACCGTGCGATCCCGGTCATTGACGGGCAAGCCGGCTCGCATGTTGCGCAGTGCCTGGACCGACGAGTGGGAGCGGGCCGACGCGCCCGGCGCCGCTCCGCATGCCGCTGCAGAGTGCCCTCGTGGCCGAAGCCCAGTTTCGCATCAACCGGGCCGCCGGCTCGACAGGATCGGGGGCCCAGAAGCTCGCCAACTACTTCGTCGGCCAGGTCGTCGGCCAGCTCGATCGGATCCGTCCTGCCCGGCAGGTGGTCCTCGACATGATGACCGAGTACGCCGAGGTCGCCCAGCGCTTCGCCGATCAGGTCGTCGAGGAGGCCCAGGCGTAGATCGGCCGGGTCATCGCCCCACCGGAGCAGTCGGTGTGAAGGTCACCGGCAGCGTCTCGAACCCGACGATGAAGTTCGATTCCCGCAGGGGCTGCGCGTCGGCGCCCGCCAAGGCCAGCTCGGGTAGCCGGTCCAGGAGCCGGTCGACCATGGCGGCGACCTCGGCGCGCGCCAGGCGGTGTCCGAGGCACAGGTGCGCCCCGAACCCGAAGGCGACGTGGTCGTTGGGGTGGCGGCGGATGTCGAAGGTCTCGGGGTCGGCGAACACCGTCTCGTCGCGGTTGGCCGACGGGTAGAGCAAGAGCACGTTCTGCCCGGCGCGGATGGTCTTGCCGTGGAGCTCGACGTCGCGTGCCGCGGTGCGGTTCATGTTCTTGATGGGCGAGACCCAGCGCAGCATCTCCTCGACCGCCCCGGGGAGCAGGGCCCGGTCCCGACGCAGGTCCTGGAGCTGGTCGGCGCGGCGCAGGAGCGCCTCCATCCCGCCGCTGATCACGTGGCGCGACGGTCTCGTCCCCGCCGATGAGCAGGAGCAGCGCCTCGTGCACGAGGGTGGCGTCGTCGAGGCGGTCGCCGTCGAGCTCTCCCTGTACCAGCACGCCCAGCAGGTCGTCGGCGGAGAAGCTGCGGCGCCGCTCGTCGATCTGCTCGCGGACGTAGGCGTCCCATTCCACGAAGGCGGTGGTGGCCTTGGTGAGGGCTTCGGGGTCGGTCGAGCCTTGCGACATCAACATGGTGTCTGACCACTCGAGGAGCCGCTCCCAGTCCTTGGGGTCGAACCCCAGCATGTCGGCGATCATCACCAGGGGGAGCGGGGCGGCGATGTCGGCCACCAGGTCGCAGCCACCCCTCTCGCACACCCCGTCGATGATCTCGTCACACGCCGCCGCGATGCGCGCCTGGCGGTCGAGCACCGCCTGGGGGGTGAACCCCGCGCTCACCAGCCGGCGCCGGCGCCGGTGTTCGGGAGCGTCCATGTCGATCATGTGGGGGAGGGGCATGTTGGGGCGTGTCCCGCCCGTACTCGAGAAGGTCTGGGGGTCCTGGCCGATGGCCCGTACGTCCTCGTAACGGGTGATGCCCCAGATGTCGTTGGGCCCGTCGTAGTAGGCGGGGGCGTGGCGACGCATCCAGGCAAAGGCCGGGAAGGGGTCTCCGGCGTAGAACCGGCCGTCCAGCAGATCGATGTCCGGGGCCCCGGCGTCTGTCATGGGATCCTGCCTCCCTGATTCCTCGCCACACCCAGTGACCTCTAGACACAGCCAGTGGCCAGGCGTATCGTCGTACCGTCGTCGGCGGCTTGTCCACCGTAGGCGATACGGGGGATGCGCGGGACGGGGCCGTCTCGGTACCGAGCGGTTCCTGGGGGGGACCCGTCCCGCCGCTTCCCAGGCCGACGCCCGGCGGGAACCGCCACGGCGTCGGCCACTTGCCGCACCCCTTCGATGGTGTGCTCGACTACACCAGAGGCATGCCGCGAGAGAGGGCCCTGTGAAGCTCCGTCTGGGAATCGTGACGCCCGTCGTGCACATCAACCCGCGTTTCGACCCTCCCAGCTGGGAGGCGACCGGCACGATCGACGACGTCGTGGCAGTGGCCAAGGCCGCCGAGCGATTCGGCTACGACTGGGTGGCGTGCTCGGAGCACATCGCCATACCGCAATCGGCGACGAACGTGCGGGGGCCGAGATACTGGGACCCCATCACCACGCTCAGCTTCGTGGCGGCCTCGACCGAGCGGGTGTCACTGCTGAGCCACGTCGTCGTGCTCGGCTATCACCACCCGCTGGAGCTGGTCAAGCGCTGGGGAACCCTCGACCTCGCCAGTCACGGCCGGGTGATCCTGGGTGTGGGGGTGGGTTCCCTACAGCCCGAGTTCGAGCTGCTCGGACATCAGTTCGACGGTCGAGGCGAGCGATCAGACGATGCCCTCAGGGCTATCCGCGCCAGCTGGGGGGTGCGGGAGCCCTCGTACCACGGTTCGCATTTCGAATTCTCGGGATTCGTCGTGGAGCCGTCGGGGCTGCCCCGGCCACTGGAGATCTGGGTGGGAGGCCGCTCTCGACGGTCGCTGCGCCGCGCCATCGAGTTGGGCGATGCCTGGATCCCGTTCCGGCTCACGCTCGACGACCTCGGCCCCATCCTCGGCGACCCCAAGGTCAAAGAGGCCATCGCCGCTCGGGACCGGCCACTGGCTTTGATCTTCCCCCCCGATCCCCCTGTCGACCCGGCGGGGGACCCCGGCCAGACGGCTGCCGTCGTGCGCGGGTTCGCGGAAGTAGGCGCCACTGGCTTGAGCCTCCGTTTCCTCCACCACTCGCGTACGCACTACATCGAGCAGCTTCAAGCCATGCAGGAACTGGTGGCCGCGCTGTGAGTTGGACTTCCGGTGTGTCGGGCCGTGACTCAGGCGGGTCGGATCAGGGCGCGATCCCCACGACGGGCGCCTGTAGAGCGACCCCTCCTTCGGAGCCGAAGAACGGGGCGTTGAAGGCGAACACGCCGCCGTCGGCGGCGACCTCCCAGTAGCCCCCGGTGGCGGGATCGAGGGCCATGCCCACCACGCGGGCGTTGAGGGGATGGCCCCCTTGGGAGCCTTCGAAGGGAGCGTGGAAGGCGAACACCCCGCCGTCGGCGGCGACCTCCCAGTAGCCCCCTGCACCGGGATCAGCGGCGATGCCCACCACGCGGGCGTCGAGGCGTTTTCCTCCTTCGGAGCCGAAGAACGGGGCGTGGAAGGCGAACACCCCGCCGTCGGCGGCGACCTCCCAGTAGCCCCCCGTCCAGGGGTCAAGGGCCATGCCCACCACGCGGGCGTTGAGACGTTTTCCTCCTTCGGAGCCGAAGAACGGGGCGTGGAAGGCGAACACCCCGCCGTCGGCGGCGACCTCCCAATAGCCCCCGGTGGCGGGATCAGCGGCGATGCCCACGATGGGCGCGTTCAGCCGCTGCCCACCCTCAGAGCCGTAGTACGGCGCGTCGAAGGCGAACACGCCGCCGTCACTGGCCACCTCCCAGTAGCCCCCGGTCCACGGATCGACGGCCATGCCCACCACAGGTGCCTTCAGCGGTTGTCCCGCCATGGAACCGTCGAAGGAGCTGCCCAGCGCGAAGATGCCGCCGTCACCGGCCACCTCGCGGTACCCCCCGGTGGCCGCCCGGGAGCTGCCGCTCACCGGAGGTTCCGACGGTTCGGGCCTTCCGAGAAAAGGCGCCACGTTGTTCGCCCAGGTGAAGGCCAACGCCGGGGTCGCACCGGTCGGCTCCACCAAGACGGCCGCCACCGAGGAAAGGCCGTCGACGGTGGCGTATCCCGCACCGACGAGGCACGTGGTGCACGAGCCCACCGCCAGGATGTTGTTGCGGTGGATCCAGCAGCCCGGCGCGCCGGCCGACTCACAGTCGATGTTGGGACCGCCGAAGCCGTCGTCGTACATCCAGACGAAATCGGCCTGCAGTGGATTGGCGACAGCGCCGGCCCATTCGGTCCCCTCCCACGCCGATCCGGTGGGAGCGGGTGGGTCGCCGTAGTCGATGGCTCCGATCTGGGCATCCACGTCCCAGATGAAGCTCAGGCCCTTGAAGGGTTGGAGCCCCCGGGCCACGCGCTCGAGGTCGATGACCACGAAAGTCTGCTCGGGCACACTCAGCGTGTACCAGTTGCTCGGGAGGGCCATGGGGGCGAGGCCTTCGGTCGCCAGGCCGTCGTTGAGCTCGGCGAGCAGGGCCTCGGTGCAGGCGGACGAGTTGTCGATGGGCTGGATCCGGCAGTCGGTGTACTGGGTGTCGAGCACCGACTGCGGAAGGCTGACATTGCCGGCGGGATCGGTGGGCAATGGAGCCGGGGATGCACCCGAATTAGCGGAATAGCTCACAGCGCCCGATACGACGGCAATCAACGCGGCTGTCAGGATCCCGACCGTGCGTCGTGTCATTTCCCCCCCGCGGAGTTGCCCGTGGACCTCTCCGACACGAACGACCATTCCTTCTTAGCCGCATCGGTCGTATTTCGTCCATCGTTAACTTTGACTACAAAACCCCTCGTGACCAGGACAACGAAGCCGGTACCGGGGCTGTCCGGCCATGAGGCTGGCACCATCGCCGGGGTTGGGAGGCCTCGCCCCACGGAGGCTCAGGCGCGAGCACGCAGGCGCGCCAGTGCGGATCTGGCGGCGTTGTACCCGCACATCCCGTGCACCCCGCCTCCCGGAGGAGTCGACGCTGAGCAGAGATAGACGCCTTGGAGGGGCGTGCGGTAGTTGTTCCAGGCCGCGGTGGGCCGGAACAGTGTCTGGCGCAGCGTCGCCTTGCCGCCGCTCACGTCGCCGCCGACGCAATTGGGGTTGTGACGCTCGGAGTCGGCTGCGGTCCTCGTGACCCTCGACAGCACGCGGTCGCGAAAGCCGGGGGCGAAGCGCTCGATCTGCGCCTCGATGCGCGCGGTCATGTCGACCGGCGACCCCGCTGGCACGTGGCAATAGGCCCAAAGCGTGACGCGTCCCGCCGGTGCACGCGTCGGGTCGACGACGCTCGGCTGGGCCACTATGCAGAACGGTCGCTCGGGATGGCGTCCTGCACCTACGTCGGACTCGCTTCGGGCCACCTCCTCGAAGCTGCCTCCGATGTGGACCGTCCCTGCCTCCTGGGCAGCCGGCGCCTGCCAAGGGACAGGGCCGTCCAGAGCCCAGTCCACCTTGCACGCCCCCGGCGCGTACTGGTATCGCTCGAGGGCGCGCACGTACCGCGTAGGCCACCGGCCGGCTCCGAGCGCGAGCAACGAACGCGGTGAGACGTCGAGCATCACCAGCTTGGCCTCGGGGAGCTCGTCCAATGCGCTGACCCACTGTCCGGTCAGCACCTTCCCGCCGAGCGATTCGATCTCGCCGGCCATCGCATCGGCAATGCGGGAGCTTCCCCCCTGGACGACTGGCCAGCCCGACGAGTGGGCCATCATCGTGAACAGCAACCCGTAGGAGCCGGTCAACATATGGTCGAGTGGGAGCATCGCATGCGCGGCAGCCCCGGCGAGGATCGCGCGCGCCTCCTCTGTGCGGAACCTCCGGGCGAGAATGCTGGCAGGCGCCAGCCCCGGCAGGGCGAAGCGCGCCATGGTGAGCGGGTGAGCGGGGACCGACCTGAGCGGAGCGAGGATCGTCGGGACGATCCTGCGCGCGTCGCGCACGAGCGGCGCGAAGATCCGGCGGTACGTGCTCGCATCCTCACCGAGGCCCGACGCGGTGTCGTTCACAGTCCCGACCACGGCACCGGCGCGCCGGCCATCGAGCGGATGAGCGAACGCAACCTCGGCCCGGCAGAACGTCACACCGCGCGACTCCAGATCGAAACCTCGGAAGAACGGGGACTCCACGACGAGGGGATGGACCGCCGAGCACACGTCGTGGAGGAATCCGGGAAGCGTCAGCTCCTGCGTGCGGCATCCTCCTCCCGGTGTGTCGCTGCCCTCGTAGACGTTCACTTCGAGGCCTGCTCGGGCGAGGATCACGGCTGCCGCCAGGCCGTTCGGGCCCGAGCCCACCACTACAGCGTCCGGTGACCTCATCGATCTCAACGTAGTTGCGACGCCGAAGCCCCTCTCCGGAGAATCCCCGCGGCCCCCTTGACCTCCGGAGCGAACAGGTGTTCGATTACGGGGCTGACCGGGGACCAGAACCGGCCCAGACCCGCAAAGGAGTGACCATGGGCACCATGCGCATCCTCGACCACTCGGGGGACACCGCCGTCACCTGGGACCTCGACGACGAGACCACCGTCCGCGTAGCCGAGGAACTCTTCGAGCGCCTGATGGCGCAATCCAAGATGGCCTTCGCCCGCTGCACCGACGCACCCGCCGACGAGGCCGAGCAGATCAGGTGCTTCGACCCCGGCGCCGAGGAGATCATCTGGGTCAGACCCATCCAAGGGGGATGATCCCGTCGATCCGCCTGGTCGAGGAGGTCCCCGATTGGGGGGTGCTCGTCGAGTTGGTGGGCGGGGAGCACAGCGGGGCCAATGTCCTGCTCGTCCCTGCTGCCAGGATCCTGCCCGGAGCCAGGACCGCAGAGGAGAGTCCGCCGCCTCGGAGACGCCTCGTGCGGCTCACCCACGATCGCTTCGTGGCACCCGAGGAAAAGGGCAGGGCCGACGCCAATCGCCGCGCCGAGGCGCTCCTCGTTTCGCTACTCGACGCCGACCAGCGAGCGGACTGGGGGAGCCGACGCAGATTCTGGGTCGAGAACCCCTATGGCGCCGTCGAACTCGGCCGGGTAAGCCATCTCCGCTTCGTGGCCCACGACGGACGCCGTTTTACGCTGTGCGTCGTACCGACGGGTGTCTCCAACCTTCCCGATGCCGATGTCTGGACCAATCTGTTGCTCGCCCTGGGCGCCGACCCCGAGCGGTTCTTCGACGTGGCCAACTACTGCCCCCCTGGAGGAGCGTGGCAAGCGGGCCCGGTTCCTCTCCCGCTCCCGAGACCGTCCCGCGGCATAATCACGCCATGACGAGGATCTACTACGAAGACGACGCCGACCCCCGCGCCCTGGCCGGGGAGACGGTTGCGGTGGTCGGATACGGCAACCAGGGTCGCTCCTGGGCCCTCAACCTGAGGGATAGCGGCTGTGATCCCGTCGTTTGTGTCCGACGCGACGCCACTCGCGAACAAGCTGGAACGGACGGATTCGAAACACGCGATCTTCTCACCGCCAACGACGCCGACGTCATCTGCATCCTCGTACCCGACGATGTCATACCCTTACTGGGTCTCACGCCGAGCCCACAATCCTGTGTCATCGTGGCCTCCGGCTACACCCTCGCATTCGGTCGTCTGGCGTGTGCGGGGGATGTGGGCATGGTGGCTCCACGCATGCTCGGGCCTGAAGTGCGGCGCTGTTACGAGGAAGGTGTGGGGTTCATTTCGGCTCTCGGTGTACACCAAGACGTGACCGGCACTGCTCTTGCCCGTGTGCTCGCCGTGGCCCGGGCCATCGGCGCATTGCGTCAGGGCGGTATCGAGCTCACGGCAATGCAGGAGGCAGTCCTCGATCTCGGGGTCGAGCAGGTGCTGTCACCAGCACTCACGACGGTGAGCACCGCATTTGTTCAGACCATGGTGGAGCGAGGAATTCCCGTCGAGGCCGTGATTACCGAACTGGTGCTGTCGGGTGAGGTCGAACGGACGTATCGACTGCTTCGCGAAGTCGGCTACGCCGTCCAGTCGGAGTACCACTCGCCAACCAGTCAATACGGCCAGCTAACCCGACGTGGCCGTTACGATCATCTTGACCTGCTGCCCACCATGCGGACCCTTGCCGATGACATCGACAGCGGGCGGTTCGCCGATGAGTGGGACGCGGAGCGGGATGCTGGTTACCCAATCCTCACAGCGCTCAAGCAGCAGCACGCCGGACCTGACATCCGCGAGTACGAAGCCGAACTTCGAACGCGGCTCGGTCCTGGTGTGGCCCGACGGTAACAACTTGATCGCCCTTCAGATGCTCTAGGCCGACCGACCGACCTCACCTGCGCGGTCGCTACGACGAGTAGCAAGTGGGTGAACGCTACCGGCGCCAGCCTGATGGAGGGGTACGCGATGACCGTGTAATGCTCAACTGATGGCCTCGAACGTCGAGCCCGCCGTCCGCCACACGGCCCGTCTGGCGACGTTCATCACCGGGCGATTAGCCAGCTGGATGGGAGTCTCTTTCTGGTTGGTGGTCGTCGCGGTGGCCATACCGTTTGCCGCAAGGTTGGGATCGGTCGAAACGAGCAGGCTGACGGAGTTCCTCCCCTCGGGAGCTCAATCCACCAGAGCCCTGGAGCTGGACCAACGATTCCCTTCCGGCCGTGCGCTCGAGGCTGAGGTGGTCTTCTTCCGGCGCTCGGGGCTCACGGCGTCCGATCTCGCCCAGGCCAATGCCGATAGGACCCGCCTTGTGACGCGTCTCTCGGCCTATGTCGGGCACCCCTCGGGTGTCGTCCTGGCTCCGGACGGCAAGGTGGCAGTGATCACCGTGCCTGTCCCTGGAGGTGAGGTCTCGATCGAGCATGCCCTGACTCAGATTCGGTCAGCCCTGGGGGAGGGCACCGGCGGCCTCGAGATCCGGGTCACGGGGGAAGCAGCCATCCAGGCGGACCTACTCGGCGCCTTCTCGGGAGCGAGCACGCTTCTGTTGGTGGCCACCGCCGGTCTGGTCATCGTCCTTCTGGCCGCCACCTATCGCAGTCCCGTGCTGTGGGTCGTCCCGATCGCCTGTGTGGGCATCGCCGAAGCCCTGGCCCAGGCCATCATCTACGGCTTGGGACGGGCGGGTGTCACGGTCAACGGGCAGAGCACGGCGCTCGTCACCGTGATCGTCTTCGGTGCCGGGACCGACTACGCGCTGTTACTCACGGCCCGCTACAGAGAAGAGTTGCGACGCCATAGCCAGCATCGCGTGGCCATGATGGTCGCTTGGAGGCGAGCCGCCGGGGCCATTGTGGCCTCGGCGCTCACCGTGGCTGCGACCCTGGCATGCCTGTTGCCGGCCAACCTGAGCCTCACGGCGGACTTTGGAGTCGTCGGCATCGTGGGCGTGCTTTGCGCCGCCGTCGTGGTGCTCGGCGCCTACCCGGCCCTTCTCCTCGTCATGGGACGAGGGATATTCTGGCCCGCCGTTCCGCGCCACGCCCCGGAGTTCGTCCAGCGGGGCCCGTGGGTGAGGCTCGGACGACTCGTGAGCCGGGGCCGTCGGCCCGTATGGGTGGCTGGCTTCGTGCTCCTGGGGGGAGCTGCCATCGCCCTCATCACGGTCGACACCAACGTCTCGTCCTTGAGCGAGCTCTCCTCGTCAGCCGAATCGGTGCAGGGGTACGGCCTTCTCGAGGGCCATTTCCCCGCTGGCGAGGTGTCGCCGGTGGATGTCGTGGTGACCGATTCGACGTATCTCCCCGTTGTTCGGAGCGCGTTATCCCGGCTGCCGGTGACCGCTGCGCTGGGCCCGGCCGAACGTGCCGCAGGAATGGCGCGCTTCAACCTGATCTTGTCCGTCAAGCCCACCGGGAACCAAGGATTCGCGGCCCTTCGTGAGCTGCGACAAGCCGCCGAGGCCGTCGCCGGTAACCACGTCCTGATCGGTGGCCAGACGGCCGAGGATCTCGACACCTCCATCGCCTCGCATCACGACACCTTGTTCGTCGTCCCCGCCGCATTGGCGGTGGTGTTGATCGTGTTGTGGCTGGTGCTCAGGGCCGTCCTCGGCCCTCTGGTGGTGGTGGCCACGGTCGTGGTGACGTTCGGGGCCGCCCTCGGCCTCGCATCAGCGATCTTCGTCCCACTTCTGGGACTTCCGGGGATCGATCCAACCGTTCCTCTTCTCACCTTCGTCTTCCTCGTGGCCCTAGGAGTCGACTACAACATCTTCCTCTTGACCAGGGTCCGCGAGGAGGTGAAGCGCGACGGGATCACGATCGGCGTGCGCAACGGTGTTGCGAGCACCGGGGGTGTCCTAACCTCGGCAGGGGTGATCCTGGCGGGGACCTTCTCGGTGCTGGCCATCTTGCCCATCGTGGCGTCGAGGGAGATCGGCATCGTCGTTGCCATCGGTGTCCTGGCCGACACGTTCCTGGTCAGGACAATTCTGCTTCCCCTGCTCGTCGCCGACCTGGGAACGCGCTTCTGGTGGCCCACGAAGGTACCTCGCCAATGAGATGTGGCGCTCACTCGTGTGGCGGCTGCCCGGAGCGAAGTTGGTCGCGCAAGACGAACTTCTTCACCTTGCCCGACGGCGTCCGGGGAAGCTCGGGCACGAGTCTCAGCTCCTCGGGCCACTTCTGCCGGGCCAAGCCAGCGTCTTGCAGGTGTGCCCGCACTTCGGCCAAATCGACCGCTGTCGACCCCTCCGTAAGGCGTATGAACGCGCACACGCGCTCCCCGAGGCGCTCGTCGGGGCCCGCCACCACCGCCGCCTCGGCGACGCCGGGGATGCGCATCAGCATCTCCTCGACCTCCAGCGCACTGATGTTCTCACCCCCTCGGATGATGATGTCCTTCTTGCGGTCCACGATGGTCAGGTAGCCCTCCTGGTCGAGCACCCCGACGTCTCCTGTGGCAAACCACCCCTCGACATCGAAGCTCGACGCGGTCAAGGCCGGATCGGTGTAGCCGATGCAGCAGTCCGGGCCCCGGCTCAGGATCTCCCCTCGCTCTCCGGCCGCCACGTCGTGGCCGTCCTCGTCCACGAGACGAAGCTCGACACCGAGCAAGGGCCGGCCGTCGGTGTAATGGCGCTTGGCCTCAGGCTCCTCGTGTCGGCTCCCGGTGGTGGAGGGGTGCTCGGTCGACCCGTAGGAGCGGATGGCCGAGATCCCGAGTGCTGCCATCCGCTCGGTGACAGCGGCCGGCACCGGCGAGCCTCCGAGACCTATCCGGCTCATCAGCTTGAGGTGCGCGGGTGTGCAATCGGGGTGGTCCAGCAGGCTCGTAAGGAAGTAGGTGGCGCCGCTCCCCGACGCCACGTGGTCCTCGACCATGGCGGCCAGCACGGCACCGGGGTTCCACACGTCGATGAGATTGATGGGGTCGCCTTTCCATACAGGGAGAAGCAGTCCACTGAGCATCCCGATGGCGTGTCCCACGGGCGCTCCCACGAGCAGCGGTGGATTGCCCGTCTGCATCGCCGCCAACTGGCGGATCTCGAAGCCGATCGTGCGATGGGAGTGCACAACTCCCTTGGGGTCGGCCGTCGTGCCCGATGTGTACGCCACCAGGGCCGGTGAGGAAGGGTCGACCACAGCCGGTGCGTGCATGGGCCCGTCATCGAGCAACCGGTCGAAGGGGATCGCCCACGATGGAACCGGACCTGCGCCGACGACGGCCACCAGCTCGAGGGAAGGCGCACCGGCTCGGACATCCTCGAGTGCCGCCAGGTAATCCTGGTGACCGAAGCGATCTGCGGTGATGAGAGCCCGAACCGCGGTGCGCCGGAGGATATAGCCCACCTCCTTGGGGCCATAGAAGTGGACGATGGGAGTCACCACGGCTCCGAGCAGGGCGGCAGCCCAAAAGGTCACTGCCGCCTCGATCCAGTTGGGTAGCTGAAAGGCCACCACGTCCCCGGCACCTATCCCGCGCGCCCTGAGCCCACCTGCCATTCGGCATGCGGCCCCGAGGACGTCGGCGAAGGTTCCGGTCCATGGCCGCACCGACGAGCGGATCTTGACCGTGAGCTCAGGCCTGTCACCGATGGCGCCGGCGAGCATCTGGCCCACGGTGTCGTCTCGCCACCAACCCGCGTCCACGTAGCGATCCGTGAGCACGGGGGGGATCACCCGCAGGCCCCACCCGTCGCTTCGCTTCGACTCCATATTTATGTTACGACGAATTTGCCTGACGACGAACCTACGCCGCCCAGGGTCAGCCCAGTTCGGTACCCACGACCGATACGAACGAGACCATCTCGCCCGGGTAGCCCCCGAGATTGTGCACCACGGCGAGCTTGCGGTCGTTGGCGATACGCCGGTCCTCGGGCGCCTCCCCTCGCAACTGGAGCCAGCACTCGTAGTGCATGCGCAAGCCGGAGGCGCCAACGGGGTGCCCGAAGCTCTTCAGGCCGCCGTCGGTGTTCACGGGCAGGCTGCCGTCGAGTGCGAAGGTCCCGGCGAGGACCTCCTTCCACGCCGTACCGCGCTCGGCGAAGCGCAGGTCCTCCATCAGCACGAGCTCTGTCGGCGTGAAGCAGTCGTGGACCTCTGCCATGGCAACCTGGGAGCGGGGGTCGTCGACGCCCGCCTGTTGGTACGCGTCCTCGGCCGCAAGGACCACCTCAGGGAACGTGGTGAAGTCGTAGCTCGGGTCGACGAGGCCCGAGCCGTCGCCGGCGACAACCGACATGCCCTTGATGAACAGAGGCTTGTCCGTGTAGCGATGGGCGTCCTCAGCCCGAACGACGATGGCAGCGGCGGCGCCGTCGGCGACGCCGGCGCAGTCGAACACCGAGAGCTCGCCGGCGACGGCGGCCATCTTGCAGATGTCCTCTGCCGAGGTCTCCTTGCGGAACTGCGCCAGCGGGTTGCGGGCACCGTTTCGATGGTTCTTCTCGGCGATCTTGGCGGCCGCGAACCGGAGCTCGGCCGCGTCGACGCCGTACTTCTTGGCGTATGCCGGCAGGATCATCGAATACATCGCCGCCGCCGTCAGGGTGCGGGCCGTGCCGTCGTTGGGCGGAAGGCTGGCGTTGGTGCCGGCGAAACCCGTGTCCTTGAACTTGTCGCAGCCGATAGCCATGGCGATGTCGTAGGCGCCGCTGGCGACCGCGTACGCCGCTTGACGCAGCGCTTCGGACCCGGTGGCGCAGTAGTTCTCGACGCGGGTCACCGGCTTCCCTTGAAGCTTGAGTGCCGAGGCGAGCACGATCCCAGAGCTCCCCGAGATGGCCATGCCCATCCAGTAGGCATCGATGTCCTGCTTCGTGACGCCGACCGATGCCAGCACCTCGTCGGCGGCGTCGATCAAGAGGTCGTCCCGGCCACGATCGAAGTGCTCCCGGAACGGGGTGCACGACATCCCGACGATGGCGACGCGGTCCTTGATGCCGTTCGAGCTCACGGTGCCTCCTTCGCTCCGATCGGACGAGCCTTCCAGAAGTAATTGTGGATCTCATCGGCGGTAAACAGCCGGCGGAGGGTCATCTCCACCCGGGTGCCCACCTCGATGTCGTCGACATCGCAATCGGTCAGCTGGCACGGGAAGCGGCCGCCGCCGTCGAAATCGAGCACCGCGAAGATCACCGGCGGGCTCTCCGAGTAGATGAGCCGGTCGACCGTGTAGGTGGCGACCGTCGCCAACGTCTCGGACTCCGGCACCTGCTCCATGTCGTCGGTCGTGCCGCCGTAGATCCCGACCCGCTGCGGCGGCAGGTGGACGATGCCGGTCTGCCGATCGCGAGAGCCGACGAACCCGAATTTCCAGTCCGTCGAGCGGGCCGCCGCTGACGAAGACGGCCGATTCGGCATCGGCCGGTTGGGTGGCTCGACATCGACCATGTTCCGCCATGTCAAGAACTTGCCGTAGGGGACCGGCGCGCTGCGGCCGATCTGGTCGGCGACCGACTTGGCTGGGGAGAACGATGCGATGGCGTCCGTCGTCCGGAAGAGCAGGACGTCGACGCCATCGGCCAGCACCACCACCGCGATCGTCGTGCCGGGCTCAGCCTTGTCGAGCACGTCGGCGAGCACGACACCGAAGTGCGCGGCGCCGGTGTTGCCCACGACGGCATCGAGGTTGTCGGCGACCGATTTGGCGCCGAGCCGGCCGTGCGCCGCCCGCACGGCCCGGGCGTGGTTCCCGGTGACGACGGCGACGTCGACCTGGTCAGGGCTCAGCTCGCACGTCTTGAGCGCTGCGTTCCAGGCCCGCTCGGCCATGGGCACGTAGACCGTCTCGCCGAAGCGCTCCTCCCATCGCCGCGGTCGCGGCGAGCCCGGGGTCCGCCAGCGATCGACGAACTCCTCTGTCTCCGACGCACCTCCGAGGTACTCGGCGATCACCGGACCGTCGCTGTCGTCGCCGACGAGCAGTGCGGCGCCACCGTCGCCGCCCTCGGCCTCGTCGGCGCTCATCGGCAAGCCGCCCCTCATGCCGGCCACGGCGACGAGCACCTCGTCGACACCGCGCGAAGCGGCGAGGAACGCTCCGACCCCGGAACGTACGGCGCCGTTCACGTCCATGACCGCCACCGTGGGATCGAGGCGTAGCGCGGCGTGGATCGCGGTGGCGTTTGTCTTCTCGACATAGGCGGGCTCAGCGGTAGCGAACCACAGTGCGTCAGGCGACGCCCCACCGACAGACCTCAGCGCCAGGCGGGCAGCCTCGAACCCCATGGTGGTGGTGTCCTCGTCGAACGAGGCCACGGTCCGCTGCCCCCGGCCCGAAGCGCCGCCGAAGACGGCGGCGATGTCCCTGCGCTCGAGCCGGCGATACGGGATGTAGGCGGCGTAGCTCCGGATCCCTCTCATCGAGCTCCAGGGTGGCCGCGTCGGAGAGCGTGCCGCATCTTTCCACCTCCGTGAGTGTCGTCACGCTGTGTGGCCGTTCCCAGCCTAGCAACGAGGCAGCCGCCACCCAACTCGGTGGACGCTCGCTCGATCACAGAATCGACGTATTCGCACGCCTCGCAGGATGTCCTGTCCGGAGAACTCGATGACCTGTCTGGAGAAATCTCGTACACCTAGATCGGCGTGGCGGTCTTGCGGGCGACGGCGAAGGCGAGCTCGGCCTTGATCGGGTAAGAGGGATCCTCCGGTGCACACCGGGCGGCGGTGGCGTAAGCCTCGGCTGCCTCTGCGTAGGCCCCCATCCGGAACAGGCAGAGCCCCTTGCTGCTCCACGGCAGCTCCCCGACGATCGGCGCGTCGTAGGCCGGTGGATCGTCAGGGTCGGTGGCCCAGTCGAAGCTCAGGATCTGATCGAGTGGTTCGAGGGCGGCGGCGTAGTTCTCCTCGTCGATCAGCCGCCGAGCCTCCATCAGTAACAACAGGCAGTTGCGGGGAAACGCGGACAGTGCCTCTGCCAGCAACTCGGTGGTGTCTGCGCCTCGTGCCTTGCGCAGTCGGATCAGGTCGCCATACGACAGACAGGCGAGTCGATCCATCTGGCCCGGTGCGCTCGACGAGCGTGCCGTCTCAATGGCGCGCAGCAGCGCCTGCTCGGCTTCCTCGGGATCCCCGAGAGCCTCCAGTACCCGACCCAGATGGTTCCAGGCGAACAGGTTGTCGGGCTCGATGTCCAGCTGCCGTCGGAGGAGAGGGAGGTTGCGCAGATGCTTTCTCGTCTGGTCTCCTTCGTAGCCGAGGTGCTGCAGCATCAAGTCGGCGGCGCCGATGGCGCGGCCGTCGGCATCAGCGACTCGCACTATGGCGGGCACGACCTTCTCGTGGATGACCCCTTCAAAGCGGATCCGGGGGTCGTTGCGCCACAGCCGGAACTCACGGTACGGGGTGGAGTCGAGCCGGGGTCGGAGCAGCACACGGAAGGCGATCTCCTCGGCGCCGAGGAGCAGCCTCTCGACTGCGGCGCGGCCTGCCCCCACGAGCCGTTCGTCGGCATCGATGTAGAGGATCCATGCACCGCGTGCCCGGTCCAGCGACACATTGCGGGCCTCGGAGAAGTCGTCTCGCCACGGATGGTGGACGAGGTTGGCACCGAACCGGCGAGCGATCTCCGGGGTGTCGTCCCGCGACCCGGTGTCGACCACCACCACCTCGTCGACGATCCCAGAGAGCGATTGCAGACAGCCGCCCAGGAACTCCGCCTCGTCCCGGGCGATCAGGACGGCAGACAGCAGGGGTGCCGAAGACGAAGTGGTCGCTACCAGTGTGGCGTGGGCTTCTGGCCCTGGTTCTGCTTCTGCCCGTGTTGGTTCGGCGGCGGATTCTGGTTCTTGGGCGGGGGCTTCTGGTTCTTGGGCGGGGGATTGTAGGTCTGGGTCTGGTTGTACCCGTACTGGTTGGGCGGGGGATTGTAGGTCTGGGTCTGGTTGTACCCGTACTGGTTGGGCGGGGGTTTGAGGGTCTGGGTCTGGTTTTGCCCGTACTGGTTGGGCGGATTCTTGCCGTGCTGGTCGCGGTTCCCGGCGAAGGCGTCGCTGTCCAGGACGAACGAGCTGATCACGGGCGCCGCGAAAGCGAATGCGGCCATACGCTTGAGAAATGCCCGGCGCCCCTGTTCGGAGTCTGACTGCATGGCGTCGTCTTGACCGTCCACTGGATTGCCTCCTTGTGCGGAGCCGGGCCTGGCTTGCCGAGTCGCCGAATCTTAAGCTGGCGTGCGCGCGCAGTGCAATAATTGATGACTCTCTGTGACAATGTGATGACGGATCGGGCGGAATCGGGGTGAAGTCTCCCCTTCTTGTCCTCGCACCCATCGAGCCCTGCATCTCGGGCAATGGCCTCGCCATGAGGACCGCCAGCTTCGCCGAGAGCGCCTGCGCCGCCTGGGACGTCACCGTCGCCGTGGTCCCGGTGGCCGGTCACCTACCCTTTTGTCCGCTGCCGGTAGGCGTGCCAGTGGTGACGGTGGCCTCGCCCGATCGCCAGGTGATCGCTCGGCGCTTGGCCACCCTGCTGGCCGAACCGTTGTGGCGCGGCCTCCTGGCCGGTTCCCAGCCGATGCCCTCGCCCGCCCGGGCCGCCTCCGCGGCGCTGGCTGGCGACGTGCTGAGCGCCAGCGCCGTCGCCCGCGGCACCCCGGTACTGGCCATCCGGTCCTATCTCGCACCCTTGGCGTTGGCCGCAGCCCAACGCCTGGCCTCCCCTTGGACCGCGCTCGATCTGGACGACGACGACGAGTCGCTGGCTTCGGCCCAGGGTGACGACACCACGGCCGCCGCCTACAGACGACTGGTGGCGACGTTCGCTCCTCGATTCAGCGGCGTGAGCCTCGCTTCCCCATCAGACGCGGCTCGCCGTTGGCCGCCGACATGGGCTGCGCACCCACGTCGTTCCCAACGCGGTGGCCGTTCCGGCCGAGCCGCTCCCCCGAGACCCGAGCTCGAGCGTCGTGCTCTTCGTCGCCAACCTCGACTATGAGCCCAACGCCGACGCCGCCCTCGTGCTGGTGGAACGGGTCCTCCCCGCACTGGAGGCCCGGACCGACAGACCGATTCGGATCGTGCTGGTGGGCACCTACGACCCCGACGGTCCCATCGGCGGACTGGCGTCACATCGTGCGGTCACCCTGGCGGGATTCGTCGACGATGTGAGTGACTACTACGCGCGCGCCGCTGTCGTGGTGGCTCCGCTGTCGACCGGGAGCGGGACACGCATCAAGGTGATCGAGGCGTTTGCCCGTCGGGTACCGGTGGTCACCACTCCCGTCGGGGTGGCAGGTCTGGCGGTCCGTCACCGTGAGCACGTCCTTATCGGGGAGTCCCCCGCGGATTTGGCCGCCGCCGCGGCCGACGTGCTCGGATCACCGACTCTGGCGCAGAGCCTGACGACGGCTGCGCTGCAATTCGTGCGCCGCCATCATGCTGCGCCGGTGGTGGCCGAGCGTGTGAGGGAGTTCCTCGGCGCGGCCTCGAGCCATGGGGCCCTCAGGTGACGAGGTTCTTCCGGACCAGGTCCGCCAGACACGCCTTGGTCTCGACCTCCGGGACGTCTCCGAGGCCGAACGTCTCGGCCACGAGCCGGGCGATGTCTTGTGCGGACCGGGTTCCGTCGCACAGCTCGAAGACCACGGCCGCGGTGGGGTTGAGATGATGAACTCGGTCAGTGGACTCCTGGTAGATGATCAGACCGTCGTCCGTCTCGTTCACGTCAAGGCCCTCGGCGATCGTCGGCAAATGCAGGGTCATATGTCCCGGCGACGATAGGTCCGTCCGACTCCCGGGTCGAGCGCCCGTCCTCCCTCAGCCGACGCTGTCCCGCGGCGCCACGTTGTCGACCGCTGTCCTCTCCATGAGTGGCTGCTCTCGCGCATCCAGGGCCGCTACCAGCTGTCGGGTCACGGCGCGGCTGTGGAAGGTGCCCAGGACATGAGACTGAGACAGGCGACCCCAGGCGTCGGCCTCGTCCCGGTGTTCGTAGACGTGTCGCAGCAGCCTCGCCGCATGCTCGACGCGAGCCTTGGCCCAGCGCTCCCCCGGGCGGGGTTGCCACAGAGCATCCGGCTCATCATCGGAGGTGGTGACGAGGTCGTAGTCGACAAGGTAGGGATAGCCGTCGGGCAGGAACTCGGGCGTCGCGCCCCAACCCGTGACAACCACGGGCTTGCCCCACGCCGACGCGTCGAAGGCGCCAAGGCCCCAGCCCTCGCCCCGACTCAAGCAGAGATAGCAGTCCCCTCGCCGGTGAAGGTCGTCCATCTCCGTATCGCTGAGCTGGCGCGTGCTCAGCACGATGTCGGGCAGCCCGGAGCGTCCGGCCAGCGCCCGGGCCAAGGTGTACCAGCTGGAACCTTCATGGTGGCCGGACTGATGTTCCCCCGTCGGAGGGCGGCCCCGGGCCACGAGGTCCTCGGGGCTGGTGTGGATGATCAGTACCACGTCGTCGTCGGCGTCGAAGGCCGTCACGAACGCCTGCACGGCATCGGGGATCGCCTTCCTGGTGCTCCAAGTGGCAACCATGTAGACGACGAAGCGGGAATCTCCGGCCCGTTTCGGTGTGCCGCGCTCCGGCGCCGGCACGGGCCGGGCGATGTGGGGTACCACGATGGGCACAGTGAGGCCCGAGGCAGCGAACACGTCCGCGTTGAAGCGAGAGGGAACCAATACCCGGTCGAAGTGGCCGAGAATGTCGAACCACTCGTCGGGCACGCGGTCCGTCTCCCACGTGGTGAACGCCACCAGGAGCTTCCCGTCCGCCTCCTCTGCCATGCGGTCGTGCCAGAAGGGAGGCGAGTGCACCACCACTGTGTCGTGCTCCACCGGTCGATTGGCGATGTCTTGGTGCACGGCGCCGTCGAGATCGGGGTCGGCCACAGGGCCCAGAGGGGCCCGCCACACGGTCGAGGGCCAGCCCAACGGGGTCCAGCACACCGGGATGGCTGCGCTCCGCAATCCGGTCACGTAGGCCTCGCTGGCACAGCCGTACCCGGAGCCCGGACCGAACGACAGCCAGCGAATTCCCTTGGTCATGACGGCGTCGAGCTGTTGATTGCATTCCCGGGGTCATGTCGCCGGGGACCGGGACGGGCGCGATGGGACGCAACGGCGGATCGGAACTCGGCGGCTATGGCTTGGGGCCGGTAGCGCCACCGCAGCTCACGCGCCAACGTCGCGGCCCGGAGCGCGGCCTCTTCGTGCTGCCTCATCACCTGGCGGAGCAACGTGGCGCCGTGATCGAGGTCCGGTTCGGCCCACCGCTGGTCCGGCGCGTAGCTCGGGTACCCGCCTGGATCGTCCACCGCTACCAGGTCGAAGCGGACCTGGTATTCCGATTCCCCCACGTAGTCGAGGTGACCGCCGAAGCCGGTGGTCACCACCGGATTGCCCGAGGCAGCCGCGTCGAAAGCTCCCAAACCCCAACCCTCGCTCCGGCACAACGACACGAAGCAGTTGCCGCGCTCGTGCAGGGCGCGCACGTCGTCGTCGCTCAGCTCCCGCGTCACGAGCTGCACGGGCGCGGGATTGCGGTGCCGGGCGAGGAGGCGGGTCAATGCCCATGCGCTCGTCCCAGGCTCGACGACATGGCGTCCCGACGGCGGGGGGCCGGTCCTGTCGTGGTGCGAGGTCTTCACCACGAGCAGTACCGGATCTCGTGGCGTGAACGCTCGCAGGTAGGCCTCGATGCTGTGGAAGACGGCCTTCCGTTCGTTCCACTCGGCGATGGTGTAGAAGACGAACGCGTCGGGGGGGATGCCGTCCCATCTGTGCGACGTATGTGAGAGCTCTCCGGACGCCACGTGAGGGACCACCTCCACCGGAACCGAGACCGGAGAGGAGCGGATCGCTTGGGCGCTGAACCGAGAGGGCACCACCAGCAGGTCGGCGACATCTAGACATTCGATCCAGTGCTCGGGGATACGATCCGTCTCCCACACGGTGTGGCCCACGAGAAACGCCTCGGGACAGCGTTGCCGGACGGCGGGAAAATACTCGGGCACCAAGTGGGCCACGACCACCTGTTGCGCGCCGGCGGCCGGTAGCGGATCGAGTGCCGGAGGGGGCTGGTAGCCGAGACCCCACTGTCCCCCGGGCACAAAGGGCGTCCAGTCGACCTCTATCCCGGAGTCCTCGAGGGCGGCCCGGCACCGGTCGGCCGCCACGCCGTACCCGCTGGTCTCGTCGAGGGAAAGGTAGATCCAGTTGGCATCCGCGCTTGTCGGTGGCGCGGCCACGCCCTCGTCCCTCTCGCCATCCGCCTTGGCCAGGTAGGGGCGGGCCAGGTCGGCGAAGGTCGTGCTTGCCCGGCGGATGGCGGAGGGTGTGCACCACCCCTCGTGGGCGGGGCTGAAGTCGCGGCGGCCGCGCTCCCACCACAGGTGCGCCCAGAGATGGATGCTCAACGCTGTAGGCGGGATGCGGTGCCGCTCCTCGAAGAGCTGAGACAGGCCGAGCGCGTCCGATGGGAAGGGGAAGAAGGTCGACGCCGGCTCGACGTGAACGGCATCGGGCATCTCCTCGCTCAAAGCCTGGGAGAGAAAGCCACTGTGGTTGCTCCACGTCCCGTCGAGGGCGTCGGCCATCCGCTCCCGCCAGGTCCGGGCGAACCTCGATCCCGGCTCCGCCATGAGAAGCGCGTTGCACAGCGAGGGGCGGGCCTCCCCGGTTCGCTCGTCGGCTACCGGAGGCTCGGCACCTATGACGAAGGTCCGCTCGAAGAGATCGGGGGGGAAAGGCCTCACGAAGACGGTGTCGATGTCGGCGTAGACCCCGCCGTGCTCGATCAGAGCATCGAGGCGGACGAAGTCGGCGTGGTGGGCGTACCGATATGAAGGGGGGACCGCTCCAAGTGAATAATCGGCTGCCGCCACATCTGGTACCAGATCCACCTCATGGAGGCGAACGTGCGGTGCCACACGCTCCCACCATGGGCCCCAGGGCAGGTTCTTGTAGTGGAAGTAGACCAGGTCAGGTTCCAGAACTCGGCGACACGACTCAACCGACAGGTAGTGGACGAAATGAAACGGTTTGCGCTGCTCTTTGAGACCGAAGACAAAGTGGACGATTTTCGGAATCATGGGTCCTCGAACCGGAGACGGTCGGCAAGTGTCTGGTCAGCCAGCATGGTATCTGGCTCCCACTCGCCCCTTCCCGGTCCGGGACCGTGGAGCTGCACACACGAGCTTCGTTGGATCGATCTCGGTCGTTGAACCCACGGTGTACCTCAGAGCTGGTGACTCCGGATCAGAAGTTCGATGGCGAGGGCTAACGAGAGTTCGAGGGTCTCACTCGAGGATCGCAACCGTGCGGCCCACGGTCTCTCTGCGCGCCATGGCATCGATTGCCGATGGGATCTCGTCGAAGCCGATGACCTGACCGACCACCGCTTTGATCTTTTTCGCCAGCACCAGGGTGATGATCTCGCCCATGATCCGCTCTCCCAGTTCGTGGGGAAGAAAGTTCCAGCCCATCCCGGTCTTCAAGAACGTCAACGCATCGGGTTCCTGATAGGAAAGCAGGACGCCACACAGCTTGAGATTGCCCAGGGCGATCCGACGCGGTACGAGGAACTGCTCGTCGGCGACCGCCTTGTTGGAGGCAAACCCCATCATCAGGTAACGCCCGTTGTACTTCGTACACTGCATCGACTTCTCCATGACGGCCTCGCCCACATTGTCGAAGACGACGTCGACGCCCTGGTTGTCGGTCTGAGCGAGAACGGCTTCCGCGAAGTCAGTCGTCTTGTAGTTGATCGCCACCTGGGCACCGAGGTCTAGGCAGAGACGCACCTTCTCGTCCGTACCGGCGGTGGCAAAGACGTGGGCCCCGGCGTGTAACGCCAGTTGCATTGCCGCTGATCCGGATCCGCCTGCAGCAGCATGGATGAGTACCGTCTCCCCGGCTCGAAGCTCAGCGCGGTCGATGAGTCCCAACCATGCCAGATGGAACGGGAAGTACAGCGCCGCAGCATCGGGCAACGGAATTGCCTCGGGCATATCAAAGGTCGAGGCGGCAGGGCATATCGCATATTCGGCGTAACCCCCATGCGCTCCTTTGGGAATCGCCACGACGCGCCGATGCAGCCACTGCTCAGTGCCTGCTCCGCATGCATCGACGACACCCATCACTTCCATCCCCGGGCTGTAGGGAAGCTCGGGACGAACCATCATGTTGCCGCCCGTGATCCGTTCGAGGTCGTTGAGATTGAGCGGAATAGCGTGGACCCTGATGCGCATTTCGCCGGGGTCGGGATCCGGGATCGGGACGTCGTCGAGCTTCAGGACCTCCAACGGTTGCCCGTACGTGTGCGTTCGCCACGCTCGCATCGCGCCGTCACGACCTGCCATATGCCCATCCGTCTCTCGTCGTGCGCCCATCGATACCGGGCTGTGCTGCAGCCCCGACCCTACGGGAGGGCCTCGTCCGGGACGTTGAAGAACTCCTGGTACGAGCGCGTTCGCTCGCGCAGCGCACTGGCATCGAGCCCTGTGTCGGCGAAGGAGTAGCTGTGACCGCCGTGCTTCTCCTTCGGATTCTCGGCGAGGAACTTGTGCATGGCGCCGTCAGCCTCGGCCGTGAGCTCGATCCCGAGGCGCTCGTAGATCGCGTGCACGACCGCCATCGGATCGGCCAGAAAGTCTCCAAAGAACACGTCCACAGCCTGTTCTTTCGGGACGGTACCGTCGCGCCGAGCGGCAACGGCCCGATCGAGACCAAGGACGATGTCATCGACCCACTCCGAAGCGACCGAACCAATGGCAACATCGTCGCTGGCCAGGCGACGAAGCAGGTCAACCAATGACGCCAGCGAGCACACCACGCGGAGAGGATCTCGGTGGGTGTGGACGATCAAGGCCCCTGGGTACTCGCGCATCATGGGCCCGAGGGACCAGAGATGGGCAGGGGACTTGATCACCCAGCGCTGAGCCGAGTGCTCCGATTGCAGGTACTGAAGGAACATCCGGTGGTACCGGTATGCGGGCGCCATGTCGGCCTGGTGGAGCAGCCATGATTGGTAGTCAGGGACCCGATACTGGGTGGAGAAGATCATGCTGCGGAACTCCGCACCCGTGATCCGCACGCACTCCTGGCCCAGTCGCGCTCCCATGTCGTGCATTCCCAGAAATCCCGGAATGAGCAGCTCGGTGTTCGCCAGACTGGCCTGCACCTCGTCGATCCGTGGGTCCGACTCGTAGGTTGCGGTCTGCGGAGGTGGCCAGGGTTGGTCGACTTCCCAGGTGAGGGGGACGCGATTGGCCGGATCCTGGGCCAGGAGGTCGAACAGGATGGTCGTGCCCGTTCGAGGTTGTCCGAGGACGACGATTGGCGGGCGGACGTCTTCGTCTGCGATGTCGGGGTGGCGTTTCACCCAGTCGACCACGCGCAGCCTGTTGGTCAGGTAGCTCACGATCTCCGAGGCAGCGATCACCCCACCGAGCTCGTTCAGCCTGGCCCCATGATTCAGCTGTCCGACCAGTAGGTCGGCCCCCTCACGCCAGGTCGCTTGGCCGAAGTCATGTAGCCCTGTGGCGTGACACGCTTGCTCTGCGAGGTGATCAACCGAGAGCGCCTCAATCGTCATGATGCTCGCTCAACTGCGGACTCAAAGACGTCCTCCAGGGTGATCTTGAGCTTGTGCACCGACGCGTCTGCTGACGATCTCGCTCGTGGGCTCATGGTGGTCCGACGGTAGTCACTCGGTGCGACAAGGCGCTCTGCCCCAGAGCCGCCCCCCTTGAGCAGCGTTTCTCCGAGAGCGGGCGACGGGAATCGAACCCGCGTTCTCAGCTTGGGAAGCTGATGTTCTGCCGCTGAACTACGCCCGCACGAGGCGCATGACACTATCGTGCTGCCCCGTGGTTCTCTCAGATCGGTCCATCCGCGAAGAGCTCGATGCCAAGCGGATCGTCATCGACCCGCTCGGGCCCCAGTGCATCCAGCCCTCGTCCGTTGACCTGCACGTTGACCGCTACTTCCGGCTTTTCCGCAACCACTCCATGCGGGTGATCGATGTCCGGGAGGACCTCGAGGACCTCACCGAGCTCGTCGAGATCGCCGACGGCGAGGCCCTGATCCTCCATCCTGGCGAATTCGTCCTGGGATCGACACTCGAGCGGGTGGGCCTCCCCGACGACCTGGTGGCCCGCCTCGAGGGCAAGTCCTCTCTGGGGCGCCTCGGGCTCCTCATCCACTCCACGGCCGGGTTCGTGGACGCCGGCTGGGACGGGCACCTCACCCTGGAGCTCTCCAACGTGGCCAATCTCCCCATCACCGTCTACCCCGGAATGAAGATCGGGCAGATCAGCTTCCTTCGCATGACCACCCCCGCCGACCAGCCCTACGGCTCGGCGGGTCTGGGCTCGAAGTACCAGGGCCAACGGGGCCCCACCCCGAGCCGGTACTTCGAGAACTTCCGCCCCTGAACTTCCTAGGAGAGACGTTGCCCATCAGGATCGCCCTCGGTTTGGGCGCGACCGCGATCGCCTTGGCCATCGCCGGCCACCGCTTCACCTATCTCTTCCGCCTCGTCGGTACGGGCCGCCCCGACCCGGAGCGCTTCAACGATGTCCGGGCCCGGGTCTGGGCCGAGCTCTCGGAGGTGGGGGGGCAGCGCAAGCTGCTGCGAGCGGACGGTCCCCGGGCTGGCCCACGCCTTCACCTTCTGGGGCTTCACCATCTTGTTGTTCACGATCCTCGAGGCCTACGGGGACCTCTTCGACAAGAACTTCTTCGTGCCTGCTCATCGGTCGGGGCCGGGCCCTCGGGTTCATCGAGGACTTCTTCGCCGTGGCCGTGCTCGTGTCGCTGCGCGTGTTCACCGCCATCCGCTACGCCAACTCACCCAGGCGCAAGGACCGGAGCTCCCGGTTCTTCGGTTCGCACACCGGGGCGGCGTGGCTGGTCCTGGTGATGATCGCCTTGGTCATGGTGACCCTGATCGGTTACCGGGCCGCCCAGATCAACACCGGCGACTTCCCCTACGGCAACTCCTGGTGGCCTTTCGCCTCCCACGCCGTGTCGCCGTCTCTTCGTCCATTTGGGGGCGGGTGCGAACTCCGATCTCGAGACGGTGTTCCTCCTCCTCGAATATGGCCGTGATCATGGGCTTTCTGGTCTTCCTCGCCTACTCGAAGCACCTCCACATCTTGCTGGCTCCCATCAACGTGGCCACGTCCCGGCGGCCATTGGCGCTCGGCCCCCTTTACAACACTCCCGACATGGACATGGAGAACGTCTCCGAGGACACGGTCTTCGGCGCCGGGCACATCGAGGACCTGTCGCTGGAAGCAGCTGCTCGACACCTTACACCTGTACCGAGTGCGGGCGCTGCCAGGCGGTGTGCCCGGCGTGGAACACCGGCAAGCCACTGTCCCCGAAGCTGCTCATCATGGGGCTGCGCGACAACCTGTTCGAGTCTGCGCCGCGCCTCGTGCGGTTCCGCGACCAGCATGGAGCTGGGGACCCACCCCGACCCTGCCGAGGCCGCGGCCGCGGCCCAGCAGGACGCCCCCACCCTCGTTCCGACCACGATCGACCCCGACGTGCTGTGGTCCTGCCTGACCTGCGGGGCGTGTGTCGAGGAGTGCCCGGTCGACATCGAGCACGTCGACACCATCGTCGACATGCGCCGCTACGAGGTGCTCATGGAGTCGCGCTTTCCCAGCGAGGCCGGCCTGATGCTTCGCAACATCGAGAACCAGGGCGATCCCTGGGGGCTCGGGGGCGCCAAGCGGACCGAGTGGACCGCCGCGCTCGACTTCGAGATCCCCGTCGATCACCGGCACCATCCCCGACGACGTCGAGTACCTCTACTGGGTGGGGTGCGCAGGAGCACTCGACGAGCGGGCCCGCAAGGCGACCCAGGCCACGGCGCGCATGCTGCATCGGGCCGGGGTCCGATTCGCCATCCTCGGCCCTCGCGAGTCCTGCACGGGTGACCCAGCTCGACGCCTCGGCAACGAGTACCTGTACCAGGAGATGGGCAAGGCCAACATCGCCACCCTGAAGAAGTGGGTGCCAAGAAGGTCATCGCCTCGTGCCCCCACTGCTTCAACTCGCTTCGGCCGCGAATACCCAGACCTAGGCGGAAACTTCGAGGTGATCCACCACTCTCAGCTTCTCAGCCATCTGGTGGAACAGGGCAGGCTCACCCCGGGGAACATGGACGCTAAGGTCACCTACCACGACCCCTGCTATCTCGGGCGTCACAACCGGGTGTTCGACGAGCCCCGGTCGGTGCTCGACGCCATCGGCGGGATCGAGCAGATCGAGATGAAGCGGTGTCGCGAGAAGCAGCTTCTGCTGTGGCGCGGGCGGAGCGCGGATGTGGATGGAGGAGAACATCGGCGAGCGGGTCAACCTCCAGCGCACCGACGAGGCGCTCGCGACGGGCGCCGACGTGGTCTCGACGGCGTGCCCCTACTGCCTGATCATGCTGGACGACGCCGTCCGGGCCCGCTCAGCGCGAAGACGACGTCAAGGTGCTCGACCTGTCGCAGGTGGTGGAGGCGTCGCTACAAGTCGCCATCGACAAGGAGTAGCGCAGGTCCGATCGGTTGAGGCCCCGATACCTTGAGGGCGATCAGTTTCAGGGCGTTCAGTTGAGGGCCTTGGCGTCCGCCTCGCGCAGTCGCTGCGCCATGGCCACCAGCAGCTTGTGCGCCAACGCCGGCAACTCGTCGAGCAGACCGTTGAAGCGACGCTGCTCGAGCACGAGAAGCGTCATGGGGGTCTCGGACACGATCGTGGCCGACCGAGGTTGTCGGTCGAGGAGCGACAGTTCGCCGAACTACCTGCCCGGCCCGAGGGTCGTGACCCTGCGCCCGTTGCGCCGCACGGACGCGGTGCCGTCCACGATGAAGAAGAACTCCCGGCCGACAGTGCCCTCCTCGCACAGGACGCGTCCGGCGGGCACGTCACCTCCTCGACGGCCCTTCGTACGGTGCGCAGCTGGCTCGCCGAGCAGGCCGAGAACAGCCAGATCTTGCTGAGGTCGAGTTCGTGCTTTCGCGCCATGGCGAGAGGCTAGTCACCGTCCCCCGATCCCGCGATGGAAATGCCGCGCTACCCTTTCCCGATGCCCGACCGCTGTCGGCCCTGAGGATTGGGAAGGTGAGGCTCGCCCAAGCTGAGCTTGTGGCACCACGTGCTCCTCAGCTGCCCGCGCTTCAACAGCGGACAGCAAAGGCCGTCCCTGACGGTCGGCTGCGCAAGGCCGTCCTAAGCCGGAGGATCCGGAGGCGCACGCTCAGAGCCCAGGGTGCAGCACGCAGCTCTCCGGGAGGAGCTCGAGACGAGGAGAAGCGGGCCAACGACAAGGAGCGGGCGATCGGGCTGCTGGCGGCCCCTCTGGCCACCCTCATCGGCTTCTTGGTCATTCATGCGCTTGTGGCCAACGATCCGCCCGCGCACCTGACCGACGGAGCGGTGAACAAGCTGCACGTGAACCTGTCGACCTACCACGAGCTGTTCCTGGTGCTCATCGTGCTGTCGTTCCTGATGCTCCGCCATGGCCCTGTGGAAAGCGCCTCTACCTTGGCATCGTGACCGCCCTGTACGGGCTGGCCATCTTCAATCTTCACTACTGGGGTTTCGGTGTGCCGTTCGTCATGGTGGGCGCCTGGTATCTGGTCCGGGCCTACCGACTGCAGCGCAACCTGCGGGAATCCACCGCCAGCGGGCCGTCGATGACGTCCGGCGTCCATCCTCGAACAAGCGCTACACGCCGCCTTCGCTTCCCCAGAAGAGGCTGCCCTCGGCGAAGCGCCGCCCCGAGCCGACTACTGACTGAGCTGACGGTCCCGGTCTCTCCGGCGACGGACAGCGATGGCGGCAACCAAGGCCGTCAGAACGACAAGGAGCACGGTCGGGAGAATGAACACCCTCCATGTCGCGTGCTCGCTCTCCACTTGGTGGAAGGTTTCGAGGAGCCCGGGGTCGCTTTTGGCGGTGACCACTCGGACCTCGGTGCCCGGGGGGCGAAGGGTGTCTCCGGGGATGTTTCGCTATAGCGCTGTCCGTCCAGCACGTAGGTCCCTCTGCAGCTATGCCCGGTGCCATTGCTGCCGCTGCCCCCTAGCAGCCCGAAGCACCTGGTCACCGTGACCTCGACCGGTATCCCGTGCTGGTGAAGGCCGGTGATCTCTGCGTTCTTCTGGGCACCGGCCACGAAAAGGCTGACGACCGCAGCGGCCAGAACAGTCAGGCAGAGGGTGAGGACCACGCGAGTGGCCCGGCGGGCATCGACCTCGACGACGGCGCCGCGCAAGGTCGAGAGAGGCTGACGAGACACGTCGAGCGTACTGTCGTTCGGTGCCCGCTGAGCGGTCGAACGGCTGCTACCGGTAGCGATCCGCAGATTGTACTCACGGCCGCCTTCGGCGCCATCCCACCCAGTTCACACGTTGGTAACACGGGCGTGACAAGTTGGAAATCCTCGTTTTGCATCCTGTCGGCGGCCGGGACTTGAACTCCTGGTTTTGTCGTACCCCGCCGGGGAACGGCGTCCGGGTCTCGGCTCGGGGGTCGAGACGTGTGACCGTACGAGAGGAGTGCTCGAGGTGTTGCACCTGCTAGCCGGAACAGTTCCAGTTCCGTATCCCAGTTGGCTCAACACGGGCGACAACACGTGGCAGATCACTGCCGCCACGTTCGTCGGCCTGATGAGTCTTCCCGGCCTGGCGGTCCTCTATGCGGCGATCGTCCCGAAGAAGTGGGCGGTGAACGTGCTAGCCATGATGTTCGCCGGCTTCTCGCTGGTCCTGATCGCCTGGGTGCTGTGGACATACAAGATGGGCTTCGGCGCCACCTCGCTCGGAGACGGGGTGGTCAACGGCGTACAGACCCAGCCCAGCGGGGTGGGGTGGGTCAAACACTTCTTCGACAACTTCGTCGGGAAACCGGGCCAGGTCACCAACAGCCACAACGAACAGGGCCAGGCGGTGTCGGCGGCCAACACCGTCATTCCCGTTCCACTTCCCGACCGACTCACTCGCCTACTTCCAGTTCGTGTTCGGGGCCATCACGCCGCTGCTGTTCCTCGGCAGCGTGCTCGGCCGGATCAAGTTCAGCGCCTGGTGCATCCTCGTGCCCGCTGTGGTCGACCTTCGTCTACGGCGTCGACGCCTTCCTGCTCTGGGGCGGCGGCTACTTCGCCCAGGAGGGAGCGCTCGACTTCTCCGGCGGATTCGTCATCCACATGTCGGCCGGGGTGTCCGGGCTTCGTGGCCGCCTGGGTGCCTCGGGCCCCGGCTCAAGCGAGATCGAGATCATTTCGTACCGAACAACCTGCTCATGGCCGCCGTCGGCGCCGGCATCCTGTGGCTCGGATGGAACGGCTTCAACGGTGGGGACCCGTACTACGCCGGAGCGAGCATGTCCGCCGCCGTGGTCAACACCAACCTGGCCACCGCCGTCGGCGTCATCACCTGGATGGCCATGGACGCCTGGCTCTACGAAGGCGAGAAAACCGACCTTCCTGGGCGGCGTGAACGGCATGATCTGCGGTCTGGTCGGGATCACGCCGTGTGCCGGCTGGGTCGACGGCTGGGGTGCCATCGCGGTCGGGTTCTTCTGCACCGTCATCGTCTGGGTCTGCTGGAACTACCTGAGCAAGGTCGAGCCGTTCAGCAAGGTGGACGACGCCCTCGGCGTGGTCTACACCCACGGCATCGCCGGCCTCTTCGGTGGCCTGTTCCTGGGCATCTTCGGCGACCCCGGACAAGCTCGAGTACGGCTGCGGTCACCTCGATGCTGTCGGGCAGGTCATGAACACCACGCAGCGCACCTACGCCACCGCCAGCGGGAGCTGTGTACCCGTTCTCGGTGAACGGTCTGATGTACACGGGATCGTTCCACCAGTTCTGGGAACAGTTCCGAGCCGCCATATTCGTCATCTTCTGGTCGGCGCTCGTAACCTTCATACTGATGAAGACTCATCGGACTGATCCTGCCGGGTGGCGCCGGCTACAAGGACGAGATCCTCGAGGTCGGCGACGTGGCCATCCACGACGAGGAGGCCTACCCCGACGAGCGATCGCGGTAGCGCACTGCGGGAGCGTTCGCGATGGCCGGGATCGACGTCGGGTCCTCTCGCCACCGCCCGGAGGCGGATCCGTCGCCACCACCACGGTGAACGGTCCTAGGGCCACCGCGACGAAAGGAGCGCAATCATGAAGTTGGTCGTAGCCGTCCTGAAGCCCTTCAAGCTCGACGACGTGAAGGAGACGCTGAAGCGCCTCGGGGTCCAGGGCATGACGCTGACCGAGGCACAGGGCTTCGGCCGCCAGCGGGGCCACACCGAGGTCTACCGGGGCGCCGAGTACGAGGTCGACTTCGTCCCGAAGCTCCGGGTCGAGGTGCTCGTCGACGACGCCCAGGCCGACGAGGTGGTCGACGCCATCGTGACCACCGCCGCCACCGGGAAGATCGGTGACGGCAAGGTGTGGGTCCTGCCGGTCGAGACCGTGGTGCGGGTCCGCACCGGGGAGAGCGGCCGCGACGCCCTCTGAGCGCCACCAGGTTCTGGCCCTCTGGCCGGCACGGCACGCCTCCCCCCGGGCGGCCGGCCGGTCGGGGTCAGCCCGCCTGACGGGTGACGGCCTCGGTGGCGGCGCCGATGGCCTCGGGGTCGCCGAACTGTCGTCGTCGATGACCTCCAGGTCGTCGTCGAAGCGGAACCACCACGGCACCCCGGTGGGGATGTCCAGGCCGACGATCTCGTCGTCGGTGATGTCCTCGAGGTACTTGACGAGGGCCCGGATCGAGTTGCCGTGGGCGACGACCAGCACGCCGGACCGAAGACCGCAGGTCGGGGGCGATGGCGTCCTCCCAGTAGGGGACCATGCGGAACACCACGTCGGCCAGGCACTCGGTGTCGGGCAGGTCGCCCGGGGGTACGTCCCGGTAGCGGTCGTCGTGGCGAGGGTGGTTCTCGTCTTCCCGTGACAGGGGAGGGGGCGGGGTGTCGTAGCTGCGTCGCCACAGCTTCACCTGGTCCTCGCCGAACTTCGGCGGTGGTCTGCTTCTTGTTCAGGCCCTGGAGGGCGCCGTAGTGGCGCTCGTTCAGCCGCCAGTGGCGCCGCACGGGCAGCCAGCTCCGGCCCAGCTCGTCCAGGGCGAGGTTCGCCGTCTGCACCGCCCGGTTGAGGACCGAGGTGTGCACCACCCGAGGTCGAGGCCCTGCCGCGCTCGTGGCGAGCAGGGCACCGGCCTGCCGGGCCTCGGCCTCCCCCTTGGCGGTCAGATCCACGTCGACCCACCCGGTGAAGAGGTTCTCAGCGTTCCAGGTGGACTGGCCGTGGCGCAGGAGGACCAGGTCGGGCACGTCTTCGAGCGTACCGTCCTGGCTGCCGAAGCCCACGCCGCCAAAAACAGCTTGACAGTATGGGACTCAAGCATCGCTATAGACTTGCTACACAGTCAAGTAAGCTCAAGAACTCAGTAAATGGCCCGGTGAGAGCCATCGGGGCCAGCAACAGATACGGAGGCAACCCCGATGCCCAAGGCCGTCGGAATCGACCTCGGCACGACCAACTCGGTGGTCAGCGTCTCGAGGCCGGCGAGCCGGTCGTCATCCCCAACGCCGAGGGAGGTCGCACGACGCCGTCGGTCGTCGGCTTCTCCAAGTCGGGCGAGGTCCTGGTCGGCGAGGTCGCCAAGCGCCAGGCCATCACCAACCCCGACCGCACCATCCGGTCGGTGAAGCGCCACATGGGCACCTCGTGGACCATCGACATCGACGGGAAGAAGTACACACGCCCAGGAGATCTCGGCCCGGATCCTGCAGAAGCTGAAGAGAGACGCCGAGACCTACCTCGGCGACACCGTCAACCAGGCCGTCATCACCGTCCCCGCCTACTTCGACGACGCCCAGCGCACCGCCACCAAGGAGGCGGGCCAGATCGCCGGGCTCGAGGTGCTGCGCATCATCAACGAGCCGACGGCGGCCGCCCTCGCCTACGGGCTCGACAAGGAGAACAAGGAGCAGACCGTCTCGTCTTCGACCTCGGCGGTGGGACCTTCGACGTCTCGGTCCTCGAGATCGGCGACGGCGTGTTCGAGGTGAAGTCCACCTCGGGCAACACCCATCTCGGTGGTGACGACTGGGACCAGCGCGTCATCGACTGGCTGGTCACCGAGTTCAAGAACACCGAGGGCGTCGACCTGTCCGACGACAAGATGGCCCTGCAGCGCCTGAAGGAGGCGGCCGAGAAGGCCAAGATCGAGCTGTCCTCGGTGCAGGAGACCCAGATCAACCTGCCCTTCATCACCGCCACCTCCGACGGTCCGAAGCACCTCGATCTGAAGCTCACGCGGGCCAAGTTCAACGAGCTCACCGCCGATCTCGTCGACGCCTGCAAGGGCCCGTTCGAGCAGGCCATCTCCGACGCCGGCCTGACGAAGTCCGACATCGACCACGTGGTGCTGGTCGGTGGCTCGACGCGGATGCCCGCCATCCAGGACCTCGTGCAGAGCCTCACCGGGCAAGGAGCCCCACAAGGGCGTGAACCCCGACGAGGTCGTGGCCATCGGCGCGGCCGTCCAGGCCGGCGTGCTCAAGGGCGAGGTGAAGGACGTCCTGCTCCTCGACGTCACGCCGCTGTCGCTCGGCATCGAGACCAAGGGCGGCGTCATGCACCGGCTCATCGAGCGCAACACCACCATCCCGACCAAGCGCTCCGAGGTGTTCACCACGGCCGAGGACAACCAGCCCTCGGTGGAGATCCACGTCCTCCAGGGCGAGCGCGAGATGGCCATGTACAACAAGACGCTGGGCAAGTTCCAGCTCGTCGACCTGCCGCCGGCGCCGCGTGGGGTCCCGCAGATCGAGGTCGACCTTCGACATCGACGCCAACGGCATCGTGCACGTCTCGGCCAAGGACCTGCCACGGGCAAGGAGCAGTCGATGACCATCACCGGTCAGTCGTCGCTCGCCAAGGACGAGATCGACCGGATGGTCCGCGACGCCGAGGCACACGCCGAGGACGACCGTCGGCGGCGCGAGGAGGCGGAGATCCGCAACAACGCCGACACCCTCGTGTACCAGACCGAGAAGCTCCTGCGTGAGCAGGGCGACAAGTTCGAAGGCGACGAGAAGGACAAGGTCGAGTGCGCGCTCGAGACCTGAAGGACGCCCTGGCGGGATCCGACGTCGAGAAGATCAAGGACGCCACCGAGGCCCTCGTCAACGCCAGCCATGGCTTCACCCAGCGGCTCTACGAGCAGGCGTCGCAGTCGTCGGGGCGCGTCGGTCGGCTCCGAGCGGCGGTCGACGGATGCCGCCGCCGTCGGACGACGAGGTGGTCGACGCCGAGATCGTCGACGAGCCCGGTGCATGACCCCCCAGGCCGGACCGTCGGGCGGCGCCCGCGTGCCGGGAAGACCGCGCCCGGGCGGTCCCGGCGCGCCCCGACCCGGTCAGGCCGCCGAGCACGGGTCGCCACACGGTGCCGACCCCGTCGGGGAGGACGTTGACGACGTCGCCGAGGCAGAGATCGTGGAGGAGGCGACCGAGACCGTCGAGCACGAGCTCGACGACCTGTTGGCGGCGGCCCTGCGCCGAGCGCGACGAGTACCTCGACGTGCTCCAGCGCAGATCAGGCCGACTTCGAGAACTACCAGAAGCGCATGGTGCGTCAGCAGACCGACCAGCTCGAGCGCGCCGCGAGGACCTTGTCACCAAGGTGCTGCCCGCTCTCGACGCCTTCGACCTGGCGCGTGCCCATCTCGCTGACGGTGACGACCTCGGCCGAAGGCAAGGCGCTGCTGGCCGGCGTCGACCCTGCTCGCCGACACGTTCGGCAGGAGGGTCTCGAGCGCATCGGCAACCCCGGGGAGGCCTTCGACCCCACGACGCACGAGGCCGTGGACCACGTGGCCGACGACGCCGCAGCCGGAGGACCAGGCGTGGCGGCGGGAGGAGCAGCCGGCGCCGGTGACGGTGACGTCGCGGCCGCGGGGCCCGTGATCGACGAGGTGCTGCGTCCGGGATACCGGTGGAAGGGCCGGGTCATCCGACCGGCCATGGTGCGGGTGCGGGGGTAATGGTCGCCCAGCGTGAATGGCTCGACAAGGACTACTACCAGGTCCTCGGGTGTCCCTCCACGGCCACCGACAAAGAGATCACGCGCTGCGTACCGCAAGCTCGCCAAGCAGTTCCATCCCGATGCCAACCCCGGCTCCGAGGACCGCTTCAAGGAGATCTCCGCCGCCTACGACGTGCTCGGCGACGCCGCCAAGCGCAAGGAGTACGACGAGGTGCGGCGACTGGGGGCGTCGGGGTTCGCCGGCTTCGGCGGTCCGGGGGGGCCCGGCGGCGCGGGCGGGGCGACCTTCCGCATGGAGGACCTCGGGACCTCGGCGACCTGCTCGGTGGACTGGGCGGAACTTCGGTGGCGGGCGGCGCGCCCGCAATGTCGGGCCGCGACGCGGCGCCGATGTCGAGGCCGAGCTGCACCTGTCGTTCGAAGACGCCGTCCGCGGCGTGACCACGTCGGTGAACGTTGCCGGCGAAGCACGCTGCGAGACCTGTCACGGTTCGGGGGCGGCGCCGGGAACGTCGCCGGTCACGTGTCCCACCTGTCACGGCCGGGGCGAGCTCGACGACAACCAGGGCCTGTTCTCGCTGAGCCGCGTGTGCCCGCAGTGCTCGGGGCGCGGCACCATCATCGAGAAGCCGTGCCCCACCTGTCGCGGCTCGGGCGTGGTGCGGCGCACCCGCCAGGTCAAGGTGCGCATTCCCGCCGGGGTCGAGAACGGTCAGCGCATCCGGGTGAAGGGCCGGGGCGCGCCCGGGCGTGGCAACGGGCCCGCCGGCGACCTCTACGTCACGGTGCACGTGGGCGCGCACCCGCTCTTCGGCCGGCGCGGCCGCAACCTCACGGCGACGGTCCCCGTGACCTTCCCCGAGGCGACTCTGGGGTCGACCGTCAAAGTGCCCACCCTCGACGAACCCGTCACGCTTCGCGTCCCGCCGGGGACCCCGTCGGGCCAGACCTTCCGGGTGAAGGGCCGGGGAGTGCCCGGACACGGCCGCAGCGCGGGCGGCGACCTCCTCGTCACCGTCGAGGTCACTGTGCCCAAGAAGCTGACCAAAGAGCAACGCGCCGCCGTCGAGGAACTCGCTCGCGTCTCCAACGAGGAGCCGCGCGCCCGTCTGGAGGTGAACACCGATGAGGCCACCAAGTCCTGAGCCCGGACACGCCGCCCCTGAACGCGGCCGCTCCGGACTACGCCGCAGTACCGCACGCGCCGCGCTGTTCGGAGGTGAGAGCGCGGGGCGCGCCGTGTACGTGATCTCGGTGGCAGCCGAGCTGGCCGGGGTGCACCCCCAGACCCTGCGCGTCTACGAGCGCAAGGGCCTTGTCGACCCGTCGCGCACCGGGGGCGGCAACCGCCGCTACTCCGAGCGCGACATCGAGCGGCTGCGTCACATCGGCATGCTCACCAGCTCGGGATTGAATCTCGAGGGCGTCCGCCAGGTGCTCGCCCTCGAGGCCGAGGTCGCCGCGCTGCGCGCCGAGCTCGAGCGTGTGCGCGAGGAGGCCCGCGACACCATCGAACAGACCCATCGCCAGTACCGGCGCGACCTGGTGCCGCTGCACCAGGCGGTCGTGTGGCGCCCGGGCCAGGGCACCGACGCCGGTCGAGGGAGGTAGGCCCATGGCGCTCGACCCCAACCGCTGGACGCTCAACACCCAAGAGGCGCTGCAGTCCGCCACCGAGCGGGCCCGCGCCCAGAACAACGCCGAGGTCACCCCGGACCACCTGCTGGCGGCCATGCTGGGCCAGGCCGACGGCCTCGCCCTGCCCCTGCTGGCCAGGGCGGGGGTGGAGCCCACCACACTCACCAACCGTGTGGCGCAGCGGCTCTCCTCCCTCCCCAAGACCTACGGCGGCGCCGACGTGTCGTTGTCGCGCGAGGCGCGGGACCTGCTCGAGACGGCCGACGGCGTGCGGACCGACATGGGCGACGAGTACCTGTCGGTCGAGCACCTGCTGCTGGCGATGTCCGACCTCATCGGGGTCAAACGCGACCAGCTCCTCGCCGCGCTGCGCGAGGTGCGCGGCAGCCACCGCGTCACCTCGCAGGACCCCGAGGAGCAGTACCAGGCGCTCGAGCGCTACGGGCGCGACCTCACCGAGGCGGCCCGCCAGGGCAAGCTCGACCCCGTCATCGGCCGCGACGAGGAGATCCGGCGCGTCATCCAGGTGCTGAGTCGCCGCACCAAGAACAACCCCGTGCTCATCGGCGAGCCCGGCGTGGGCAAGACCGCCATCGTGGAGGGACTGGCCAACCGCATCGTCGAGGGCGACGTCCCCGAGGGACTGCGCGACAAGCGCGTGGTGGCCCTCGACCTCTCGGCCATGGTGGCGGGCGCCAAGTACCGCGGCGAATTCGAGGAGCGCCTGAAGGCGGTGCTGAAGGAGATCACCGACGCCGAGGGCGAGATCGTCACCTTCATCGACGAGCTGCACACCATCGTGGGCGCGGGCGCGGCCGAGGGGGCCATGGACGCCGGCAACATGATCAAGCCCATGCTGGCGCGCGGCGAGCTGCGCCTCATCGGGGCCACCACCCTCGACGAGTACCGCAAGCACATCGAGAAGGACGCCGCCCTCGAGCGCCGTTTCCAGCCCGTGTACGTCGGCCAGCCTTCGGTGCAGGACACCGTCGCCATCCTGCGGGGGTTGAAGGAGCGCTACGAGGTCCACCACGGCGTCCGCATCCAAGACGCCGCCCTCGTGGCCGCGGCGGTGCTGTCGGACCGCTACGTGACGGGCCGCTTCCTCCCCGACAAGGCCATCGACCTGATCGACGAGGCCGCCAGCCGGCTGCGCATCGAGATCGACTCCATGCCCACCGAGATCGACGTGGTCACGCGGCGCATGCGCCAGCTCGAGATCGAGCGGGTGGCGCTGGCCAAGGAGACCGACGCGGCGTCGGAGGAGCGTCTCGAGCGTCTCGACGAGGAGCTCGCCAACCTGAAGGAGCAGTCCGACGCCATGACGGCGCGCTGGCAGTCCGAGAAGGATGCCATCTCCGCCATCCGCGACCTTGAAGGAGGAGCTCGAGACGAGAAAGGGCGAGGCCGAGCGCTACGCCCGCGACGGCGACCTCACCCGCGCCTCGGAGATCCGTTACGGGCAGGTCCCCGACCTCGAGCGCCGCATCGAGGAGTGCCACCAAGGCTCTCGCCGAGCTGCAGAGCTCGGGGGCCATGCTCAAAGAGGAGGTCGACGCCGAGGACGTGGCCGAGGTGGTGAGCCGATGGACCGGGATACCGGTCACCCGGCTCATGGAGGCCGAGGTGGCCGAAGCTCATCCGCATGGAGGAGGCCCTCCATGCCCGGGTGGTGGGCCAGGACGAGGCCGTGCGGGCGGTCGCCAACGCCATCCGCCGCAGCCGGGCCGGGTTGTCGGACCCCAACCGGCCCATCGGCTCCTTCCTGTTCCTAGGCCCCACGGGCGTGGGCAAGACCGAGCTGGCCCGGGCCCTGGCCGAGTTCCTCTTCGACGACGACCGGGCCATGGTCCGCATCGACATGGGCGAGTACCAGGAGAAGCACACCGTCAGCCGCCTCGTCGGCGCGCCCCCCGGCTACGTCGGCTACGAGGAGGGCGGCCAGCTCTCCGAAGCCGTGCGGCGCCGTCCCTACGCGGTGGTGCTCCTCGACGAGATCGAGAAGGCCCACCCCGACGTGTTCAACGTCTTGCTCCAGGTGCTCGAGGACGGACGTCTCACCGACGGCCAGGGTCGCACCGTCGACTTCACCAACACCGTCCTGATCATGACCTCCAACCTGCCCGGCGATCCCCAGGACTTCTTCAAGCCCGAGTTCTTCAACCGCATCGACGAGGTGGTGCGGTTCCGCCCCCTGTCAGAAGCCGACCTCCGCCGCATCGTCGACATCCAGCTCGCCACCCTGGCGGCCCGGGTGGCCCAGCGCCGGCTGACGCTCGTCGTCACCGACAAGGCCAAGGACTGGTTGGCGAGGGCCGGATACGACCCCGACCTCGGGGCGCGCCCGCTGCGCCGGGTGATCCAGCACTCGGTCGAGGACCCCCTTGCGCTGGCGCTGCTGGAAGGCCGTTACTCCGACGGCGACACCGTCACGGTGGACGCCGAGGGGGATGCCGCACTGCAGCTTCACTGAGTAGTTCTGCCGCCGCCCGGCGTGGCATCAGGAGCGTCGTCCCTGGTCCGGATACAATGCGGCGTAATCCGGAGCCGTTTCACGGAGGAGCGTCGTGCCCGCAACCGTGGTCGTCGGGACGCAATGGGGCGACGAAGGCAAGGGCAAGCTCACCGACCTCCTGGCCAAGGACATGGACATGGTGGTGCGCTACCAGGGCGGCCACAACGCCGGGCACACCGTCGTGGTCGACGGGGTGTCCTTCGCCCTGCAGCTCGTGCCGAGCGGCGTGCTCTACCCCCACATCACCCCGGTCATCGGCAACGGGGTGGTGGTGGACCCCGGCGTGCTCCTCTCCGAGCTCGACATGCTCGGCTCCAAGGGGATCGACACCAGCCGCATGGTGGTGAGCGGCAACGCCCATCTGATCATGCCGTACCACCCCGAGCTCGACCGGGTCACCGAGCGCTTCCTGGGCAAGAACGCCCTGGGCACCACGCGCCGGGGCATCGGGCCCGCCTACGCGGACAAGGCGGCCCGGGTGGGACTGCGGGTCCAGGACCTGCTCGACGCCAAGATCTTCCGCCAGAAGCTCGAGGTGGTGCTGAAGGAGAAGAACGCCATCCTGGCCAAGGTGTACAACCGCCTCCCCCTCGACGCCTCGGCCATCTGCGACGAGTATCTCGACGTGTACGCGCCCCGCATCGGGCCCATGGTGGGCGACACCGTGGGACTGGTCCACGACGCCCTCGACGCGCGCCAGAACGTGCTGCTCGAGGGGGCGCAGGCCACCTTCTTGGACCTGGACCACGGCACCTATCCATTCGTGACGTCCTCCAACCCCGTGGCGGGCGGGGCGTGCACGGGGACGGGCGTGGGGCCGCGCATGATCGGCGAGGTCATCGGCATCGCCAAGGCGTACGTGACGCGGGTGGGGGCGGGCCCGTTCCCGACCGAGTGTCTCGACGAGGTGGGCGAGGTGCTCGTCGAACGGGGCCACGAGTTCGGCACCAACACGGGTCGGCGCCGGCGCTGCGGTTGGTTCGACGCCGTGCTGGCGCGCCAGGCCGTGCGCCTCAACTCGTTGTCGGAGGTGGCCCTCACCAAGATGGACGTGCTCGACACCTTCGACACCGTCAAGGTGTGCGTGGCCTACACCTCGGGGGGAGAGCGCTTCGCCTACCCCCCGTACCACCAGTCCGTGCTGCACCAGGTCGACGCGGTGTACGAGGAGCTGCCCGGGTGGCGCGCTCGACCTCTCGGGTGCCACCGAGCTCGACGATCTCCCCGGCGCGGCGCGCGACTACGTCGCCTTCCTGGCGCAAGAGATCGGTGTGCCCATCAAGCTGGTGGGCGTGGGGCCCGGGCGCGAGCAGTTCGTCCGGTTCGCGGCATGAGGCGGGCCCAGAGGCTCGAGCCATGAGGGTGTGCGTCGTGGGCTCGGGCGGCCGCGAGCACGCCTTGGCGCTGTCGCTGGCGCGCACCGCCGAGGTCGTGGTGGCGCCGGGGAACCCGGGGATGGCGCCCCATTCGCCCCAGGCGGCCGATACCGCCCACTTCACCTTGGCGCGAGGCTCCATCACGGTCACGGCCGACCCCCCCGAGGACGTCGAGGCCGAGCTGTTCGTGATCGGTCCCGAGCAGCCGCTCGTGGACGGGCTCGCCGACCGCCTGCGCGCCGACCGGCGCCTGGTGTTCGGGCCCGGAGCCGACGGCGCCCGTCTCGAGGGGTCCAAGGCCTTCATGAAGGCCGTCCTGGCCGAAGCCGGGGTGCCCACGGCGCGCTACGGCACCTTCGACGAGATCAAAGACGCCCAGGAGTTCCTGCGCGAGCTACCCGGGCCCTGGGTGGTGAAGACCGACGGCCTGGCCGCGGGCAAAGGCGTGCTCGTCACCGACTCCCTGGACGAGGCCGAGGCCGACATCGCCGCGAAGTTGTCGGGGGAGAGCTTCGGCGACGCCGGGCGCCGCGTCGTGGTCGAGGAAGGATTGGGGGGGCCCGAGTGTTCTCTGCTGGTGCTCTGTGATGGGACTCGCATCGCGGCGTTGGCACCGGCGCAGGACTTCAAGCGCATCGGTGACGACGACACGGGACCCAACACGGGGGGCATGGGCGCGTACTCTCCGGTGCCGCTCGTGGACGACCGGCTCGTCGACGGCGTGCTCGACCAGGCCGTGGAGCCCCTGGTGGGTGCGCTGCGCCGGCGGGGGATCGACTACCGCGGAGTCCTGTACGCGGGGCTCATCCTCACCTCCGACGGCCCCCGCGTGCTCGAGTACAACGTGCGCTTCGGCGACCCCGAGACCCAGGTCGTCGTGCCCCGCCTCACCGAGGACCTCACCGGTCTGCTGGCCGAAGCGGCCGCCGGTCGCCTGCGCACCGAGCCGCGCTTCTCGACCGAGGCATCGGTGTGCGTGGTGCTGGCCTCGGAGGGCTACCCCGCCGCGCCCCGTAGCGGCGACCGCATCGACGGTCTGGACGAGGCGGCCACCATCGAGGGCGTCACCGTGTTCCACGCCGGCACCGCCCTCGACGACGAAGGCCAATTCGTCACCAGCGGGGGGCGCGTCCTCGGGGTGAGTGCCCTGGGCCCGACCATCGCCGAGGCGCGCCGGCGCGCCTACGCGGCGGTGGAGCGCATCGGCTGGGAGGGGATGACGTACCGCACCGACATCGCGGCCGCGGCGCGCTCTGGCGCCACCGACGCGGCCCCGATGGCGGCGGCCACGTCGGTGACCGGGGAACCACGGTGATCCCCCGCTACTCGCTGCCGGAGATGGCGGCGCTGTTCACCGACGAGGCGCGCCTCGAGATGTGGCTCGAGGTCGAGCTGCTGGCCGTGGAGGGGTGGGCGGAGATAGGCACCATCCCCCGCCCCGTGGCCGACGCCGTGCGGGCCCGCGCACCGAAGGTGGCGCCGGGCCTCGTCGCCGCTGTCAACGACCGCGAGCGGGTCATTGACCACGACGTGGCCGCCTTCGTCGACGTGCTGCAACAGGCGATCGGCCCCCCCGAAGGATCGTGGCTCCACTACGGGCTCACGTCCTCCGACGTCGTCGACACGGCGCTATGCGCCACCTTGACGCGCGCCGCCGACCTGCTCCTCGACGCGTCCGGCGCCTTCGTGTCGGTGCTGAAGGCCCGCGCCCTGGAGTTCATCGACGCGCCCATGCCCGGCCGCACCCACGGCATGCACGCCGAGCCCACCACCTTCGGTGCCAAGTTGGCGCTGTGGTGCCTGCAGGCCGACCGTGACCGGGGCCGGCTGCGCTCGGCGCGAGAGCAGGTGGCGGTGGGCAAGCTCTCGGGAGCGGTGGGCACGTACTCCAACATCGACCCCCGAGTGGAAGCCCACGTCTGTGGCGCGCTCGGGGCTCACGCCGGTTCCCGCCACCCAGGTGATCGCCCGGGACCGCCACGCCGAGCTCCTGTGGGCGTGCGCGTCGGTCGGGGCCACCGTCGAGATGATCGGCACCGAGATCCGGCACCTGGCCCGGACCGAGGTGGGCGAGGTCGAAGAAGCCTTTGCGTCGGGCCAGAAGGGCAGCTCGGCCATGCCCCACAAGCGCAACCCCATCCTCTCCGAGCGCCTCAGTGGCCTGGCGCGCGTCCTGCGCGGCTACCTGGGGGCGGGTCTCGAGGACGTAGCGCTGTGGCACGAACGTGACATCTCGCACAGCTCGGTGGAGCGGGTCATCCTTCCCGACGCCTGTCTCCTTGCCTATTACGTGTTGCGCCGCGGGGCCGGGCTCGTCCAGAACCTCGAGGTCCACACCCAGCGCATGCGGTCCAACGTGATCGAGGGCTCCTTCGGGCTCGTGTTCAGCCAATCGGTGCTGCTGGCCCTGGTGGAAGCGGGCATGGAGCGCGACGCCGCCTACCGGATCGTGCAGCGCGACGCCCGCCTGGCCTGGGAGGAGAAGCGGGCCCTGCGCAGCGTCCTCGAGGCCGACGCCGAGGTCCCCCTCGATGGGGCCGCCCTCGACCGGGCCTTCAGCCTGGAGCGGGCCCTGCACCACGTGGCGCGGTTCGCACAAGCGATAAAGGAGGTAGAGGGGTGAGCTTGACGTTGGTGCACAGCGGAAAGGTGCGAGAGCTCTACGACGCCGGCGAGGACCGGCTGCTCATGGTGGCGTCGGACCGCATTTCGGCCTTCGACGTGATACTCGAGGAACCCATCCCCGACAAGGGTCGGGTGCTCACGGCCATGACCGTCCATTTCCTCGAGGAGCTCGCCGACCTCGCCCCCAGCCACCTGGTCACCGCCGACCCCGCCCTTCTCCCGCCCGAGACCGCCGAGCTGGGCGGCGACGGCGGCCTCGACGCCGTGGCCGGGCGGGCCGTGCTCGTGCGGCGAGCCGAGATGCTCCCCATCGAGTGCATCGTGCGCGGCTATCTGGCGGGATCGGGATGGAAGGAGTACTCGCAGTCCAAGACTTTGCACGGCACGCCGCTTCCCGCCGGCCTCGAACAGGCCAGCCGGCTCCCCGAGCCCATGTTCACGCCCTCGACCAAGGCCACCGAGGGCCACGACCTCAACATCTCGTTCGACGAGGCGGCCGACCTGGTGGGCAAGGAGATGGCCGAGAAGGCGCGCGACCTGTGTGTCGAGGCCTATCGCCGCGGCGCGGCGGCGGCCGAGCGCAACGGGATCATCGTGGCCGACACCAAGTTCGAGCTGGGGGTCATCGACGGCGAGCTGGCGCTGTGCGACGAGGTGCTCACCCCCGACTCGTCGCGGTTCTGGCCCGCCGATCAGTGGCGTCCCGGCACCAACCCACCGGCGTTCGACAAGCAGCCCGTCCGTGACCTGCTCGAAGCGAGCGGATGGGACAAGACGCCGCCGCCCCCGGCCCTGCCCGCCGAGGTGGTGGCGCAGACGAGCGAGCGTTACATCGCTGCCTACGAACGAATCAGCCGGCGCCGTCTGGCCGACTGGTACGGTGCGACGAGGTGATGCGCGCGTGAGGTACGAGATGCTCGTGGAGGTGCAGCTGCGCCCCGGGATCGCCGATCCGCAGGGCGCCACCATCGAGCGGGCGCTGCCGGCGCTGGGCTTCGAAGGCATCGACGGCGTGGGCGTGGGCAAGGCCATCCGGCTGTCGGTGGAGGCTCCCGACGAGTCCGCCGCGCACCAACGCGTCACCGAAGTGGCCCAGCGGCTGCTCGCCAACCCCGTCATCGAGGTCTCCCATGTCACCGTGATCGGCGTCGACACGGCCGCCAGTAACGGAGCACGGTGACCGCAACAAGGAACGGAGCACGGTGACCGCGGCGAGGATCGGCGTCGTCGTCTTTCCGGGCAGCAACTGTGAGCACGACGTGGTCAAAGCACTCGGGCTCCTCGTCCCGGCCCGCGCCCAGGCCGAGCTGGTCTGGCACGGGGAGCGGTCGCTGGCCGGCTACGACGCCGTCGTGCTGCCCGGCGGCTTCGCCCATGGCGACTACCTGCGCCCGGGGGCCCTGGCCCGCTTCTCACCGGTGATGGAGGCGCTGTCGAAGTACGCGGCCGACGGCGGGCCGGTCGTGGGGATCTGCAACGGCTTCCAGGTTCTGACCGAGGCGGGGCTCCTTCCCGGTGCCCTGCAGAAGAACCGGGGGCTGCGCTTCTTGTGCACCACGGTGGGGGTGCGGGTGTGCACCTCGCGCACCGTGCTCACGAGCGAGATGGCGCCGGGCGCGGAGCTGGAGCTTCCCATCAACCACTTCGAAGGCAACTTCACCTGCGACACCGCCACGCTCGAGCGCCTCCGCGCCGAGGACCGCATCGTGCTGCGCTACACGGCCAACCCCAACGGGTCTGTCGACGACATCGCCGGGGTGTGCAACGAGGAGGGCAACGTGGTGGGCCTCATGCCCCACCCCGAAAGGGCCTGTGACGCCATGACGGCGTCCACCGACGGTGTGGGCCTGCTCGAGTCCCTCGTGGCGGCCGCCGTCGCGCACGCGCCGGTCAAGGTCTGACCGGCTCAGCTCTTTGCGGTCTTGGCTCTCGCCTTCCCGGCGTCAGCCCTTCCACGCGTGATGTCGGCGTTGTGGAGCACGGCTGCGCTCACTCCCGCCGCGCGCCAGGCGTTGTAGGCGATGCCCTTGCGCTCGCCGTAGGCCTTGGCCACCTTGACGAAGGCCTTCTCCAGTGTGCCCAGGTCGTCGTGCAACGATGCTCGGGCCAGCTCGGCGGAGAGGTCCGCCTTCTCCTGGAGCAGGTGCAGGCGCGTGAGCGGATCGGCGCTCGCCAGTCGCTCCTGCACCACGGCCAGGCGCTTGTTCACGGAGTCGGGGGTGCGCTTGCGGCCCCGCCGGGGGCGGTCGTGCTCGATGGCCTCGAGGTAGCGGCGCACGGCGCGCCCTTCCTCGCGGCCCCGGGCCAGCGCTTCTTTGTGTGCGCCGGACATGGGCTGGCGCTTGGGCCTCGCCTTGGCGTCGGGCATGGCTCGGATTATGGGTAGCGCGACCTCGGGAATGCAACCCACTGGACCCACGCCGTGCTCGTGAAATCGTCCTCGGTCATAGGCGCCGGGCCATGACGCGGCTGCGGGTACGGTGACAGCGATGGACCTGCACCGCGCCCTCGGCCTCAGCGACGCCGAGGCGGCGCGTATCGAGGAGATCCTGCAGCGCGCGCCCAACCAGCTCGAGCTCGCCATGTACGCGGTGATGTGGAGCGAGCACTGCTCCTACAAGTCGTCGCGCCTGCACCTTCGAAGGCTCCCCACCGAAGGACCGCAGGTCCTGGTGGGACCGGGGGAGAACGCGGGGGTGATCGATGCCGGGGACGGCGTCGCCGTGGCGCTGCGGATCGAGAGCCACAACCACCCCTCGGCGGTCGAGCCCTATCAGGGGGCGGCCACCGGTGTAGGCGGCATCCTGCGCGACATCTTCACCATGGGGGCCCGACCCATCGCGCTGATGGACCCGCTGTTCTTCGGCCCTCTCGACGACGCCCGCACCCGGTGGCTGACCGAGGGTGTGGTGGCCGGCATCTCGGGCTACGGCAACTCGGTAGGGGTGCCCACCGTGGGCGGCGAGCTCACCTTCGCGCCGGGCTACGAGCGCAATCCGCTGGTGAACGTGCTGTGCCTCGGGGTCATGCCCATCGAGCGCCTGGTGCTCGGGCGGGCCACGGGCGAGGGCAATCTGGCCGTGCTCCTGGGTTCCACCACCGGACGCGACGGGATCGGCGGCGTGAGCGTGCTGGCCTCGGCCGCTTTCGGCGGCGATGGGGACGGTGACGCCGCCAAACGTCCGAGCGTGCAGGTGGGCGACCCCTTCGAGGAGAAGCGGCTCATCGAAGCCTGCCTCGAGCTGCTCGATCGGGGCCTCGTGGTCGGGATCCAGGACCTCGGGGGGGCGGGCCTCACGTGCGCCACCTCGGAGACCGCGGCGCGCGGTGCCATGGGCATGGACGTGCGCGTGGACGTCGTTCCCCGCCGCGAGCCGGCCATGGAGCCCTTCGAGGTCATGACATCGGAGAGCCAGGAGCGCATGCTCGCCATCGTCACCCCCGCCGACCGCGCTGCGGTCGAGGAGGTGTGCGGTCGCTGGGAGGTGCGTGCCACCGTGATCGGCACCGTCACCGCCGGCGGACGTCTGCGCGTCCTGGACGACACCGGCGCCGTGCTGGCCGACATCCCCGCCGCCTCGCTCTCCGACGACGCCCCGCTCTACGACCGCCCCCGCGCCGCGCCCGTCGACCTCGACCAGCGCCGCCGCCACGATCCCGGCCGCGCCCTGGCCGCGTCGTCGGCATCGGCGGCATTGCTGGCACCGCAGCGGCTCGGCGCCGATGTGCTCGCCCTGCTCGCCGACGCGTCGTGGGTCTACCGTCAGTACGACCACCAGCTGTTCCTCAACACCGTGGTGGGGCCGGGGGAGGACGCCGCCGTGCTGCGCCTGGCCGCCCCGGGACTGCCGCCCAGCGAACGGGGCCTGGCCATCTCCACCGACTCCAACCCCCGGTGGTGCGCGCTCGACCCGCGCAGGGGCACGGCCATGACCGTCGCCGAGTCGGCGCTCAACGTGGCCTGCGCGGGGGCCCGGCCCGTGGCCCTCGTCAACTGCCTCAACTTCGGCAACCCCGAGCACCCCGAGGTCATGTGGCAGCTCTCGGAGTCCATCGACGGCATGGCCGAGGCGTGCCTCGCCCTGCAGATCCCTGTCATCGGCGGCAACGTCAGTCTTTACAACGCCAGCGGGGGCACCGACATCGACCCCACGCCGGTGGTGGCCGTGCTCGGCATCATCGACCACCTCGAGCGCCGGCCCCCGGGGATGGGGTTCACCCCGGCGTCCTCGCTCGTGCTCCTGGGTGACACCGAGCCCTCGCTCGCCGGTTCGCGCTGGGCCCTCGAGCGCCACGGTCAGCGCGGCGGGACGCTCCCGGTCCTCGACCTCGCCGTGCACGCGCGCCTGTTGGCGCTCCTGGCGCAGCTGGTCCCCATCGAAGGAATGCTCACCTCGGTGCACGACGTCTCGGGCGGGGGGCTGGCACTGGCACTCGCCGAGGGCGCGGTGCGATCGGGGGTGGGCTGCACCGTCGACGGTGTGGGTGACCACGCCGAGCTGTTCTCGGAGTCTCCGTCGCGCGTGGTGCTCGGCACCGCACGCCCCGACGAGATCCTGGCCCGGGCGCGCGCGGCGGGTGTCCCGGCGCGCCTCATCGGGTCGGCGGGCGGCGACCGGGTGGTGGTCACCGGCCTGCTCGACCTGTCTGTGACCGATGCCGTCGATGCCTGGCGGGTCGCCCTCCCCGGCGCCCTAGGTGAGGCCGTCACGGCCTGAGATCGGGGGCGGCGCAGCCCGCGGACTCTCAGTGTTGCGGGTCGTCGGGGCGAGGCCTACCCGCGGCTGGCGTGGCGGTGGCGGGGCTGTACCCGCTCGCGCGGTGGTGGATCAGGGTCACGTCCTCGGCGCCAAGGGCCTCTTGTTCTTCGACGTCGACGATGACGGGTTTGAACATGAGCTGGGCGATCAAGGTGGGGACGAAGGCCGACAAGATGACGACACTGACGAGTTCGGTGTACTGGGTGCGGTTGATGAAGTGGTGCGTGTAGCCGAACAGCGCCGCGATCGATCCGAAGGTCAGCCCCGTGGCCATGAGGAGTGTGGTGTAGGCGCGCTCTCTGTGGGGCAGGCCGAATCTGGTGGCCGTGGGCCACACCCCGGCGAACTTGGCCACGAGCTTCACTCCCAGCAGCAGCACGATGGCCCCGGCCCCCGAGACGAGAACCGGCGCGGAGATCAACGTGCCCGCCCGGAGAAAGAAGAACGGGGTCAGCAGCGCGAACGAGATGGCGCGCAGCCGGTCCATGAGGACGCGGTCGTGGAGGAACACCCCGGCGACGACGAGCCCGGCGACGTAGGCCGGGAGCACCGCTTCGCTGCCCGCCTGGGTGGCCAACCCTCCCAGGGCGAGCAACACCACGAGGAGGAACTTGATCTCCGGCTCACTGATGCGGTGGCCGAACCAGGCGATGACCAGCCGAGTCAGGCGGGGAAGCCCGAACACCGTGGCCACGGTCACGACGGCGAAGACGGCGAAGAGCCAGCCGTACTGGGCGAAGAGGCCTCCGAGGGCGAGCACCGTGCCCAGGTCGGTGACGAAGCAGGCCGCCAGGATCAGCTTGCCGATGTCCTGGCGGTTGAGGCCGGTCTCCACCATCACGGCGTAGACGACGGCCACCGATGTCGTGCTGAGTGCCACGGCCCCGATCTCGGCCGCGCGCAGGTGCCAGTCCAAGGCCCAGCGACAGAACGCGAATGCGCCTATGAACGGCAAGACGAACGAGACGAAGCCGATGGAGAGGCTCGCCTTCCAGTGCTTGCGTAGCGACACGGGGTCGATCTCCGCACCGGCCAGGAAGGTCAGGAGCACCGACCCGATCGAGGCCAGGAAGGTCGTGTACGAGGTCTGCTGGACGTGCTCTTTGATGCCCGGGATGTTTCCCGCCAGCGCACCCACCACGATCTCCACCAGGGCCACCGGAACGGCGATGCGGATGCTCACCATGGAGGCCAAGAACGCCATCCCCAGCCAGATGGCAGCGACGTAGTAGAGGTTCATCGATCCTCCTGCTGGTTGTGGCCTGGCAAGAGGTCGATGGTCGACTCCTACCAGGATCTTTCGGTCCTGGTAGAGGCCATCAGCCCAAGGGCGGTTCGGGCCTCGCAGCCCGCCGGAGCCTCATCCGGTCGACAACACCTTAGCCAGGCCCGGCCCCTCCGGTCAGGAGCTTGCGGGGGTGGCGTCCGTCCACATACCCGATGAACGGCGGGTAGATGTTGTACCCGAGAAGCTCCGCCAGGCGCGTGGGCAGGGCACACGCCACGTCGGGTGGCACCGCCAGCACGTGGTTCTCGACCGGTCGCAGCCAGGCTGACGCGTAGTGGAGGACGACGCCCATCCGGGTCCGCGGGGTCCGGTTGGCACCGCCCCCGTGCCACACGCTTCCCAGGTAGACCAGCGCCGTGCGCGCCGGCATCTCGACCGTCGTCGTGGCGGTCGTCGGGTCGGGGCGTTGCTCGACCCAGCGGTGGCTTCCCGGGACGATCCGGGTGGCACCGTTCTCCTCGGTGAAGTCTTCGAGCGGCCACATCACGTTCACGACCAGCTCCTGATGGGGCCGGGCCACCGGATAGATGGCGTCGTCGGGATGGAGGGCCTGGGACAGCTCTCCCGGATCGATGGCGATGGCCGCCGGTGCGCTCAATTGGTAGTGCCCCAGGACCTGGTCGAGCACTCCCAACACGAGGGGGTGCGTCGCCATGGCGTCGAGCGCGCGCGTCTTGGCGAACAGCGCGTAGACGCGGCGCGTGTGGCGTCCTTCGAAGTCGTCACGCCCGGCTGGGGTGTGCTCGAGGATCGTCTCGAGCTCCCGTCGCGCCGTCTCGACCTGCTGGGCGCTGATGGCGTCGGGGATGGTGGCGTACCCCGAGGCGTTCAGCGCCGCCACGATGTCGTCTACCATGGGACCCTCCCTAAGGGAATATCGGGTCATCGTTCACCTTCCAGAAGGGAATGTCAAGATGCCGGGTGGACTCAACGCCACGCAGGGATCCCTTCTGGGGTTCCTCTACGACGGGCCCAAGACGGGCTGGGACCTGCTCCAGGAGATCGACCGGGGCCTGTCGCGCTTCTGGAACGTCACGCCGAGCCACGTCTACCGGGAGCTGCGCGCCCTGCAGGACCGACGCTTCGTCAGTGCCGGCCGCACCGGGATCCGCGATCGCCGGCCCTTCACCATCACCGCCGCGGGCAAGAAGGCCTTCAGGCAGTGGATCGCCCAGGAGCCCGGGCCCGAACAGATCCGCAATCCCCTGCTCATCACCCTGTGGTTCGGACGCCATCTCGATCCCGACACCCTGGCCGGCATTCTCGACTCGAACCGACAGGTGCACCACGCGCGCCTGGCACACTACGAGAGCATCACGGCGCCCGACCCCCACACCGCGGCTGTCCTCGGCTTCGGCGTCGCCTACGAGAAGGCGGTCATCGGATGGATCGACGACCTGCGCGACACACACCAGCTCGAGCCCACCACAACGACCGGCGCGTAGTGCGCGGGGTCGATGATCGACGTGAACGGAGGACGCTGAACGTGGCCGTAGCGGGGGACTTCGACTACGAACGTGGCGGGCAGCACTATGCCAGCATGCGGCGTACCGACCCCCGCATCGCGGCCGTCGTCCACGCCGCGTTGGGCCCGTCACGGACCGTCCTCAATGTGGGCGCCGGCGCCGGCTCCTATGAGCCGACGGACCGCTACGTGGTGGCGCTCGAGCCCTCGCCGGCAATGCGGGCGCAGCGACCGGTGCACGCCGTACCGGCGCTGCAGGGCGTTGCCGAGCACCTCCCCTTCGACGACAAGTCCTTCGACGCCGCCATGGCCACCTTGACGGTCCATCAGTGGCCGGACATGCAGGCGGGATTGAGAGAGATGCGCCGAGTCACCCGGGGGCCCGTCGTCGTGCTCACCTTCGACGGCCGAGCCCTTGACCGGTTCTGGCTGGCCGACTACGTGCCCGAGCTGATCGAGGCCGAGCGCCGGCGCTATCCTGCTCCGGACGCGATCGGCGAAGCGCTGGGCGCGGGCGCCAGCACCCGCATCGTGCCTGTGACCAAGGACTGCCTCGACGGCTTCACCGAGGCGTATTTCGCACGGCCCGAGGCATTCCTCGAGGAGGCCACGCGCCGGTCCCAGTCGGCGTGGGGGTTCCTCGACGAGGGTGTAGAGGAGCGCTTCGTCGAGCGGCTGCGCGTCGACCTGGAGACGGGTGCCTGGGACGAGCGCTACGGGGACCTGCGCCACCAGGACGTCTTCTTCGGGGCGCTCCGACTGGTCGTCCAAGGGCAGGCTTCGTCGCTCTCATAGGTCGGTTGGCGTGTCACACCCCCTTCCTCGCCTCGACATAGAGCCGGACGGTCCCACCTTCACACGCGTAGGGCATCCGCTGCTCGGCGACCGTGACCTCAAGCCCCCCCGCCCGGCAGGCACCGACGAGCTCGTCGAGCCTGAACAACGTCGCCGCCACCGGCACGGGTTGCTCGAGGAACTCGTCGCGCTCGAGCTCGTCCTCTCCCTCGTGAGCGGAGAAGAGCACGTGGCCGCCGCGACGAAGCACCCTGTGAAAGTCCCGGAGCACGGGCTCGAGCTCGGAACGTCGGAGATGGATCAGTGAGTAGAAGGCCAGGATCCCGCCGACTGCGCCGGTCGCGATGGGAAGACGACGCATGTCGGCGACGAGCGCTGCCTGGAGCCGACCGTTGGCCAGGGTGGCCATCTGCGAGCTGAGGTCGACACCGACGACGCGGCGTCCCCGCTGCGCTACGAACGCCCCGATCTGCCCGGGCCCGCACCCGATCTCGACGACCGGATCGCTGACCGTCCTCGCGAACGCCTCGAGAAGCTCACGATCTCGAGGCTTGCTCTGTAGCTCGTCTATGAAACGCGACTGGTACGTGGCGGCCACGGCGTCGTACGAGGAACGGAGGTAGTCCCACGACATCACCCCATCTTGTCGACAGTCGCTCGGGTGTGCCACAGCACGAGCGGGGGCTGCCGGCCGGCTTCCGTGCACGACTCCCGTCTACGTGTTCACGAGGCCATGGGGCCATCGGGGGCATCGGGGGCGCCGGGGGCGACTCTGCTCAGCACGCGTCGGTATCTGATCCCGATGTCCTCTCGGTCGTTCGGGTCGGACACGGACTCCTGGGCGCTGTCGAAGATCATGTCGGCCTGGCGGGCCAACACGCGCCTCTGTTGAGCGGACGTGGTCTGCTCCATGATGTTGGCCAACGAGTCCATCATGCGGATGATGACCGCCGGCATCCCTCGCGCCGCTTGGCGAATCTTGTCGAAGGCGCGGTTGACCATTCGGTCATAGGAGGGATCGGACTCGATGAGTCGCACTCGGCCGAAGCGGTCTCGGTAGACACCTTCCACCAGAGTCCGTCCCGATACTCGACCCAGGCCGGCCGCGAGCCAGTCGATGCACGTGAGGGCGGTGAACGTGTCGTTCACCGCCGGTGAGAGGGCGCGGATGGCAATTTCGACGAGCTGGTCGATGGCGAACACGGGATCCTGCATGAGTGTCCGGTGCGGACCCGTGACATGCGCTTTGGCGAGGGCCAAAGCGACTTGACTCGCAGCACCTCCCGGCCAGACAGTCGCCAGGGGCCGCCCCGCCATGACGAAGTGCCCGGGCCGGTGGTTGAGGCGAATGACGGCATCGGTTCGGGCCGCGATGTCGACCAACTGGGCGTAACCGACGAATTGCAGGTATCCACTGGTGTCAGCCGGAACGACACCACCGCGCTCGTCGATGAGCTGGAGCAGTTCCGGTACGGATTTTCCCTGTTGGGCCGGGGACGTCGCTTCCGGCGCGTCCTGTTGTTGGGGGAATTCGGCGTCGATGGCGTGGGTGAGGTCCCGCGCGATGCCGGCGATCACCTCCGGCAGCTGGATGGACTTGGCGATGTGATGGATGAAGTAGATGAGTACGGCGAGGTCCACAAGAGACAGGGCCTCGGCGACGGCGATCGAAAGATGGGGTATGAAATCCGGGCTGGGTGCGCTGGTCGAACCAAGGCAAAGGATGGAGTAGACGAATGTCGCGACGAAGATGCCCAGTGTGACCTGATTCCCGACGTCACGGATGAAGTTGCGCATCATGCGCGGCCCGAACTGTTGCGACGCCAGGGTCAACGCCAGGATCGTGATCGAGAACACCACGCCGACCACGGTGATCACCGCTGCCGCGATGGCAATCAGCACCTCACGGCCGGCGTCGGGACTTCCCGTTTGGAACCGGATCCACGTCGGCAGTGTGAGGTGGCGGTGAAATGCCGCCAGGTCGATTTCGAACGTCACCACGAAGAGCAGACTGGCCAGGACGACCAGGATGGTTGGTACGAGCCAAAAGGTCGTTCGCAACGCCTCCCATCGCCAACTGGGGAGCGGTCGGTGCCCGTATCGCCGGTGCTCTCGCTCTAGCGATGTGCCGTGCGCCACACCTCCGGTCATCGAAGACGTCGCCCGTACGGCGCGTAGAACGGGTGCTCGATCATCGAGCGCCAACAGCGTGTCGACGAGTGACCAACCGTACGGTGGCAGAGCTGCCCTGGGGAAGACGATGCGGTCATCGGCGCGGCCTCCTGGTCGCCGACCAGTCTTCCCGGCACACCTTGGACCGAGACAGTAGTCGTTGGTGCGCGACGCAACCGGGGCTATGTCACGAGCCCGACGGTGGCCAAGTGAGCATCACGGTCACGCTCGACGGGCCTCCAGCGCGTCGAGCACCTCGTCGGGCACGTTGAGATCACCCCGCCCCGTGCCCACGTGCAGGCCGGGTTTGAACGAGCCGTGGAAGTCCGAGCCGCCCGTGGCCACGAGGCCGGTGCGCGCCGCCATCCGCCGCAGGATCGCCCGCTGGTCGGGGGCGTAGGTGGAGTACACCGCCTCGATCCCGTCGAGGCCTCCTTCGGCCAGCTCGGCCAGGAGGCGCTCGAGGTGTGGCGCATCGAGCCCGGTGGAGAGGGGGTGTGCCAGCACGGCCACTCCCCCCGACTCGTGTGCCAAGCGCGCCACGTCGGACGCCTCGAGGCGGGCCTTGGGCACGTAGCCGGGGCGCCCGTCTGCCAGCCATCGGTCGAAGGCGTCGTCGATGTCCTGGGCGGCCCCCGCCTTCACCAGGGCGCGGGCGAAATGGGGCCGGCCCATGCCCCCCTCGTCGCCCGCCTCGGCCAGCACGTCCGCGTAGGTCACCCCGGTCCCCAGCTCCACCAGACGGGCTGCCAGCTCGCGATTGCGCACCGCCCGATCGCCACGGAGCTCGACGAGCTCTTGCGGGAGCGGGCCGTCCCCGGGCTCGACGAAGTAGACGAGCACGTGCACGGACCCCTTGATGCCGGGAGCGCCCGCCCGAGGAGGCGGCTTCCGGCACGACACCTCGCACCCCGGCACCAGCCGTACCCCGAGATCGGCGGCCACCGCCCCTGCCTCGGCCAGCCCGGCCAGGCTGTCGTGGTCGGTGAGCGACAGCGCCGAGCAGCCCGCCGCGGCCGCCAGCTCGACGATGCGACCCGGCGCCTCCGAGCCGTCGGAGACCGTCGAGTGCGTGTGCAGGTCGATCACGGCTCGAGGCTAGCTGTGGCCGTGCGCTCTCCGACCTTTGAAGCCCTCCCACCAGGCCCGATACGGAGAACCGTTGCGACGGTGTGGCAAGGTAGGCTCGCGGTCGCGGCGAGAGGATGCGCCGGGGAGCGGGGAGCCCCCTCAACGCCGGCGCAGTGAGGGCAACGCCATGAGGGCCCATTGAAAGAAGCCTGCGGTGTCTTCGGTGTGTACGCGCCCGGAAAGGCCGTCGCACAGCTCACCTTCGACGGCATGTTCGCGCTGCAGCACCGCGGCCAGGAGTCCGCCGGCATGGCGGTCAGCGACGGCGAGACCATCACCGTCGTGCGCGACATGGGACTGGTCACGACCGTCTTCGACGAGCGCACCATCTCCTGTCTCCCGGGCGCGCTCGCTATCGGCCACACCCGCTACTCGACCACCGGGGCGTCGGAGTGGCGCAGCGCCCAGCCCGTGTTCCGTGCCGTGGGGCGCGCCGGGTTCGCTCTGGGCCACAACGGCAACCTGACCAACACCGCGGCCCTCGCCGAGGAGGCCGGCATGCTGCCCGGCGTGGTCGCCTCCGACAGCGATCTCGTGGCCGAACTCCTGTCCCTGCGGTTCCCGGCCGCCACCCCCTGGGAGGCCGCTGCTGCGGGCACCGACGGCGAAGGAGTCGGGGCCCTCGATGTTGCCGCCGGGGTCGGCGCGGGGCTCGACGCCCCCGACGACGCTCTCGAAGATGCGCTGCGCGAGGTCCTTCCCCTGCTCGAAGGGGCGTTCTCCTTCGTCCTCGTCGATGCCACCCACCTGGTGGGGGTGCGGGATCCCGCCGGGCTGCGGCCGCTGTGCCTGGGACGGCTCGGGCCCGCCGAGGCGCCCGAAGGGTGGGTGCTCGGATCCGAGACCCCCGCCCTCGACATCGTGGGAGCTGCCTTCGTACGCGAGCTCGAGCCCGGGGAGATGGTGGTGGTGGACTCCAAGGGAGTGCGGTCCGAGCAGCTGTTCGCGGCTGAGCGCGTCGACCCCCACCTGTGCATCTTCGAGTTCGTGTACTTCGCCCGGCCCGACAGCCTCCTCTACGGGCGCGAGGTGCACAGTGCCCGCCGGCGCATGGGCGAGCTGCTGGCGTCACAAGCACCTGTCGCCGCCGACCTCGTCATGGGCGTGCCCGAGTCAGGGGTGCCGGCCGCCGAGGGCTACGCGCGCGCCAGCGGGATACCTCACGGCCAGGCGCTGGTAAAGAACCGCTACATCGGCCGCACCTTCATCACCCCGGGACAAGATGCGCGTGACGCCGGCGTGCGCCGCAAGCTCAATCCCCTGCGCGAGAACATCGTCGGCAGGCGCATCATCGTCGTCGACGACTCGATCGTGCGCGGCACGACTCAACGCGCCGTGGTGCAGATGCTGCGAGAGGCGGGTGCGCTCGAGGTGCACCTCCGCATCTCGTCGCCGCCCCTGGCGTGGCCGTGCTTCTACGGCATCGACATCCCCGACCGCGACGAGCTGGCGGCGGCTCAGCACACCGTGCCCGAGATCGCCGAGTACCTGAACGTGGATTCGCTCGAATACCTGTCGCTCGACAACCTGGTGGCCGCCATCGACGCCCCCGACGCCGGCTTCTGCAGCGCCTGTCTCACCGGGCAGTACCCGGTCCCCGTTCCCGTGCGCCTCGCCGCCGCGGGGAGTGGACATGGCCAGCCCCCCTCCGCCGACACCTGACGTGGGCCCGGTGAACCCCGAGCAAGCCGGCGCCACCTACGCGAGCGCCGGGGTCGACATCGCCGCGGGCGAATCGGCTGTGGACCGCATCCGTCACCTGGTGGCCTCCACGTCGCGCCCCGAGGTGCTCGGCGACATCGGGGGCTTCGGGGGGAGCTTCGCCTTCGACCCAGACCGGTTCAGCCAACCCGTGCTCGTCTCCTCTACCGACGGAGTAGGGACGAAGTCCTACGTCGCCAGCGCGGCGGGACGCTACGACACCATCGGGATCGACCTCGTGGCCATGTGCGTCGACGACATCGTGTGCGTGGGAGCCGAACCGCTGTTCCTTCTCGACTACGTCACGACCGCCAAGCTCGACTCCGACCAGATGCAACAGCTCGTCTCGGGTGTAGCGGCCGGGTGCCGCGCTGCGGGCTGCGCCCTCCTGGGCGGCGAGATGGCGGAGCACCCTGGTTCGCTTCCCCCCGGCGCGTTCGACCTCGCCGGGTTCACCGTCGGCGTCGTCGAGCGCCACGCCATGCTGGGCGCCAGCCGCGTCACCGTCGGCGATGCCCTCGTGGGCCTGTTGTCGCCGGGCTTGCGCTGCAACGGCTACACCCTGGCGCGCCACGTCCTGCTCGAGCGCGCCGGTCTCCGTCTCGAGGGCCCCGCCTGGGCGGGCTCGGATCACACGCTCGCCGACGAGCTGCTGGCGCCGTCGGTGGTCTATGCCCCCGCCGTGCTCGGCGCACTGGGCGCGGTCGAGGTGCACGCCGCTGCCCATGTCACCGGTGGTGGGATCCCCGGCAACCTGCAGCGCGTGATCCCGGCCCACGCCGACGCCGAGATCGATCGCCGCTCGTGGCAGGAACCTCGGGTGTTCGACGAGATCCGCCGGCTCGGTGACGTCGACGAGGGTGAGATGGCGCGCGTGTTCAACCTGGGAATCGGCATGGTGCTCGTGGTCGAGGCCGCCGGTGCTTCCGGCGCCGTCGACGCGCTGGTTGGGGCCGGGTGTCCCGCCGTCGTGATGGGACGCGTCACCCACGGCAGCGGACGCGTGCGGATGGGAGCCGATGCATGACACTGGATGCGTTGCGGCGGCACCTGCTCGAGCACTCGGTGAAGACGGGCGACTTCGTCTTGAAGTCGGGGCGCCGTTCCACGTGGTTCATCGACTCCAAGCAGACCGTGTGCCGACCCGGCGGCATGCTCCTGGTGGCCGAGGCCGTGCTCGTGGCCCTGCCCGACGAGGCCACCGCCATCGGGGGGCTCACCATGGGGGCCGACCCCGTGGCCTTCGTGGCCGCCGGCGTGGCCGCCACCCGCGGTCGCGCCCTGAAGGCCTTCAGCGTGCGCAAGGAGGCCAAGGACCACGGTGGCGGCGGGCGCGTGGCGGGCGCCCTCGACCCGGGGGACAAGGTGGTGGTGACCGAGGACACCGTCACCCGGGGCACGTCGCTCCTCGAAGCGGTGCACGCCGTGCGCCATGCCGGCGCGGAGGTGGTGCTGGCGTTGGCGGTGGTCGACCGGGGCGGCACCGCCCGAGACCTCCTCGGTGGCGAGGGCGTCGCCTTCCGGGCACTGCTCGGGGCCCCCGACCTCGGCTTCGACTACGACGAGCGCTGACCGAGACCCGTCATCACTCGGCCAGCGCCGTCACGACACGAGGTCGGCGAGCGCCGCCTCCACCGCCCGGTGGAAAGTCGGGTAGGCGTAGATCATGCGCCGGAGCTGTGGCACGGGAACCTCGGCGTGGATGGCCAAGGTGAGCATGGACAGCACCTCGCCGCCGGTGGGGCCCGCCGAGGTGGCGCCCACGAGCACGCCGCGCTCGAGGTCCTCCACCAGTTTGATGAACCCCTGGTTCCCCACTTTGTGGATCCAGCCCCGCGTCGAGTCCGGTACCGGGTACCTCCCCACCCGCGCGTGCAGGCCTTGGCGGCGCGCGGCGGCTTCGCTCAGTCCCACCGAGCCGATCTCGGGATCGGTGAAGGTCACGCGCGGCAGCGCCCGGTAGTCGGCGGGCTCGGGATCGTGGCCCAAGATGTCCTCCACGGCGATGTTGGCCTGGTACATGGAGACGTGGGTGAAGGCGCCCACGCCCGTGACGTCCCCGACCGCCCACACCCCGTCGGTGACGCGCAGCCGCCCGTCGACGGCCAAGCCGTGCCCGCTGGCGTCGGCACCGATGCTCGTCACGTTGAGCGCCTCGAGGTCGGGCCGTCTCCCCGTGGCGACCAGGAGCCGTTCCCCGGTGACCGGGGCGTCCCCCTCCCGCTCGACGACGAATCGCCCCTCGACGCGCTGCACGGCGGCGATGTGCGCCGAGGTGTGGATGTGGATGCCCTCGTCGGCGAGTACCTCGGTCACGAGCGCGCCGGACTCCGGTTCCTCCAGGGCCAGCAGGCGGTCGGCAGCCTCGATGATCGACACCTCGGTGCCGAAGCGGGCGAACACCTGTCCGAGCTCGACGCAGGTGGCGCCCCCCCCGAGCACCACCAGGGAAGCGGGCAGGGTCTCGGCCTCGATGGCGTCGCGGTTGGTCCAGTACTGGCCATCGAGCTCGGCCAGCCCGGGGATGGGCGGCGCCCACGCCTTCGCCCCGGCGGCCACGACCACGGCCCGGCGCGGCGTGGTACGTGTCGTCACCGACCACCACGTGCCGCGGGCCGTCGAGCTTTCCCCAGCCGCGGCACGAAGCGCCCGCCTTTGTCGAGAAAACGGTCCACGGCCACTTGGTCGTTCCAGTCGTCGGTGGCCTCGTCCCGGATGCGTCGGGCCACGGGCGCCCAGTCGGGCGTGACCGACGACGTCCCGGCCATGCCCGGCACGCGTCGGGTCTCGGCCAACAGGTTGGCGGCCCGGATCATCATCTTGGAGGGGACGCACCCCCAGTACGGGCACTCCCCGCCGAGGAGCTTGCCCTCGATCCCCACCACGTCGAGTCCCGCCTCGGCCAGGCGGCCGGCGACCTCCTCACCCCCGGGTCCCAGGCCGAGTACCACCACGTCCGCTTGCTCGGTCACGTTGTCTCCCCGGTCGCTGGGCTCGGTCCCGGTCGGACCACCGGCCCGAACCTACCGGCTGCGACGTCCGCCGACTCCCTCCCCCGCTGGTCCGAAAACACGCCGATGGGGCCCTTCGCCTCTAGGCGGCGCACCGCACATGAGGCCAAGGTGGATTGTGCTGACCGACGAGAAGGGCCTGGAAATTCTCGTCGGGCGCAACAGTGCCTGGAGCTGTTGGGCAGCGCGCGCCTGGGACGCATCGCCGTGACGATCGGGGCGGTGCCCGCCATCTTCCCCGTCGACTACCGGTTGCTCGAGGGGCAGATCGTCTTCCGCACGGGCAGGGGAACCAACCTGCACAACGCGGCGGCGAGCACCGTGGTCGCCTTCGAGGTCGACGACGTGGACCCCTCGTGGCACGAGGGATGGAGCGTGCTCGTCGTGGGGGTGGCTCGCGAGGTGATGGACGGCGACGCCATGTGCTCGGCGCTCGACGGGGCGACCGACTTGTGGGACCCGGGCAACGGTTCGCGCGTCCTTGCCATCTCACCCTCGTTCCTCTCCGGCCGGCGATTCGTCACCGCCGCATAGGCCGTGGGGGCCGCCGTAGGCCGTGGGTGGAGCAAGACGCCCTCAGCTCAAGACGTCGTCGACTCCTTGGCGCGCCCGAGGCTCGCCATGAGATCAATCCAGCCCTGCAGGTCGCTGTTCTTCATGTCCACGTGAGCCTTGAGCTCGGCGGGGACGAAGAACTCGACTCCGTCGGTCTCGAGCGCGTCGACGATGCCCGCCGCGCACTCCTGTGCCGTGGCGAACTCCGCGCCGGGAAGCCCCGGGAGCTCACCGGGCTGTGGCACCCAGATCTCGGTGGCGATGGCGCCGGGCTGAATCAGCTTCACTTCGATGGGTGTGTCGGCCAGGTCCATGGCGGCGACCTCGCTCCAACCGGTCATGGCGAACTTCGCCGCGCAGTACGCGGACTCGTGGACGATCCCGAACCGCCCGCCGCCACTGGCGACGTTCACGATCGTGCCCGAGCCGCGTGCGAGCATGAGGGGGAGCAGTGCCAGGTTCATGCGGATCGGCGACATGAAGTTGGTGCGCATCACAACGTCGAGGTCCTCGGCGCTGTGATCCGTCACGAGCTTGCGCTTGCCCACCGCGGCGTTGTTCACCAGGCAGTCGAGTGCACCGAAGGCTTCCCACGCGTCGTGCACGAGCTGCACCGCCGCGTCGACGTCCGACAGGTCGACCACCCACCGGCGCGACGCAGGGGCGTGCTCCTGGCACAGGGCGAGAGTCTCTTCGAGACGATCCGCCCGGCGCGCCGCGATCCCGAGGGTGGCGCCGCGCTGGGCCAGCATGGGTGCCAGAGCTTGGCCGATCCCCGAAGACGCCCCCGTCACGAGGATGTTGGCACCTTCGATTCTCATCGTCGTCGACGAGCCCTCGATGGAGCTCGCAGACCGCTACCGCCTGCGGGCGGTGGTCTTCTTGGCGGTGCGACGAGCGGGCGCCTTCTTGGCCGTGGTGCGACGCGCGGGCGCCTTCTTGGCGGGTGCGCGCCGGCTGGCGCTCTTCTTGGCGGGTGCCCGCTTGGCGGTCTTGCGCGCCGGGGCTGCCGTGCGAGCACGCGGAGTCGCAGCGGCAACGGTCTTGCCCGCGGCGCGGTACTGCGTCTTCATGGGTCGGGAAGGCGCCACGCTTCAGGCGCGGTGCGGTGGCGGGGGCCATCACCGCGTCCTTGAACGCCTTCACCGGAGTGATGCGCGCCTTCTTGGAGGCCTTGATGCGGATCGCCTCCCCCGTGGCAGGGTTGCGGCCCATACGGGCGGGGCGATTGACCTTGACGAACTTGGCGAAACCGGTGATGGCAACCGGCTCCCCCTGCGATACGACTGCGGTCACGACTTCGGTGAAGCCCTCGAGGACACTGGAGACTGTCTTCAGCTCCACATCCGCGTGTACGGCCACCGCTTTGGCAAGCTCTCGTTTGTTCATGGGGGCCTATTGTGGTCTACAAGCCGCCCACCGCGCCAAGTGAAACCGCCATTTATTGGAATTTCGCCGCCGGATGGGAAATATCGCCCACCCCTCGGACTACCGAAATTGGCCCGCGAAATTGGTCCGCCAGGCCTGGGGAAAACTTCGCACCGGCTACGCGCACGAGAAAGCACCTTCTTTGAGAACGGGGACGATCCGGTCGCAGTCGACCAGCGACGCCACGTCGACGTCGGCGCCGTAGCCGGCTCCGACCAGACGACGGGCTGACCCACACGACTTGATGGCACGGTGCACGTCCGGGGTCGATGCGAACATCGCCGCCATGGCGCCGCCCTCGGCCGACAGCGCGCACTGCGCGGCATGCAGGTGATGCAGGACGGCCCCCGCCCCCAGGGCGTCCTCGAGGGCGGGGCGCAGCGAACCGTCGGGCCACCGTTCCCCTGAGGCGACGACCACCACGGGGTGTGCGGGGGTGCCATATCCCTGTGCGAGCAGCCACCGGCCCACGGCCGAGGCGTTTCGCAGGCACGATGCGACCACCGTGTTCTGTGCCGCCACGGCGGTGGCGGCGATGGTCGAGCCATTGGGGGAGGGCAGGACCAGACGGGGCGTGACCGGGGCACCGCTGAGTGCGGCGGGGGACAAGGACCAGGGGTGGGTGTCGGACACGTCTCGGCGGCGCACGGCGAGTCGGGCGTCGTGGCTCCTGGCGAAGTCCTCGGCACCGGCATCGTCCCAGCGGTAGGGGAAGACCGACATGCCCCGACCCGCCGCGATCGTGACGGCCGTCGTGAACGAGAGGACGTCCACCACCACCACGCAGGCGGTGTCGTCGGCCAGATGAGCGGCTCCGACGGGCCCCCACTCGAAGCGCACGTCGCCATCGGACTGCCTCAACGCGTCTCGCGGGCCTCCATCGACCACCGGTGTTCGTTCCCCGTTTCGACGGGCGCCTGCCCTCTTGTGCCCGATCTCGTCGATCTGTCGTGCCGGACTGCTTCGGTGGTCGGGACCGGCGTCGATCCGGTGACCTCACGCTTTTCAGGCGCGCGCTCTACCAACTGAGCTACCCGACCGCATGGCCGTGGACCGAAGTCCTGGGGCGGCGGTCCTGACGGGATTTGAACCCGCGACCTCCGGCTTGACAGGCCGGCGTGCACTCCAGACTGCACCACAGGACCCCGGTCAGCGTCTGCCCCACTCGCTGCACCCCCAACGGGATTCGAACCCGTGTTACCGCCTTGAAAGGGCGGCGTCCTCGGCCACTAGACGATGGGGGCTGGACCGATCAGGGCTTTGGCAGGTTAGCAGGGTCCCTCCCGGCTCCCTCGGCCGGCGTGGCGGCGTCGGGGAGCCGCCACGTCGAGCCGTCGGGGGAGTCGTTGACCTCTACCCCGAGGGAGACCAAACGATCCCGCACCTCGTCGGCGTCGGCGAACCGGCGTTCCCGACGGGCCGAGTCCCGCAGGGTCAAGGCCAGGTCGACGAAAGGCCCCACCACCGCGGCGGGGTGGCGAGCACCCCGTGCCGCCAGCTCGCCCAGCTCGGCGACCATGGCCCGCAGGCTGGCGCGGCCCCGGTCCAGGGCGTCGGACTGCAAGGTGTCTGCGCTCCATGCCCACAGCTCGTCGTCGAGCGCCAACAGGGCCTCCACCATGGCGGCGACGTCCGCCACACGGCGCGCGGCACGAAAGGCCTCCTCCAGGCCTCGGATGGCGCCCAGCAGCGGCGGCCCGTCGGCTCCTGGCGCCACGGCCTCGCCGGCCCCGACGCCCTGTGTCGATCCGGTCGCCTCGGTGTCCCTCGCCGCCGCGCTGTGCCCCGAGGCCAGCTCGGCGGCCATCTCCACCAGGCGGGCCAGGTCCACGGTCTCGCCCGTCTCGATGCGGGCCGATCGCCCTTGGGCCCGGACCGTGACCCCCCCGTGGCCGGCCACGACGGCGCGCCGGGTGTCGAGGTCGATGCACAGCGCGCTGTGCTCGTCGACGCCGAGGACGAAGGCGCCCTCGGGGAGCTCGTGCTCCAGCAGGGCGAGGCGCTGCTCACCCAGATAGCAGAAGCGGGTGTCGTGGGTGCCCCCCTCGGCGTTGTCGTAGTGGGGGATGAGCGCCACCGGGAGCCCGATTGCGGCCAGCAGATCGAGACCGGGTACCCAGTGGGGATCCTCACCCACCTTGTAGACCTCGTAGACGGGCACGGTCACCGACCCCAGGGTCAGGGCCGCCGCCGAGGCGAAGGTGAGCGCCCCCCCGAGGGCGAGCTTCTCGGCCAGCAGCGACGGGACGAGGGTCCCCTGCCACTGCCGCAGTGCGTAGGTGGGGCTCCCGGGCCCGGCGAAGACCAACGGTGCTCCCGCCAGCTTGGCGATGATGGCGTCACCGCTGGGACCTTCCAGGTCCTCGGCGCGGCGCACGCCGGCCACGTCCAAAGTTGCCCCCACGCTGTCTCGGAAGTACGTCACCGCCCGGGCCGCGATCTCCGAGGCGTTGGTCTGGAACCCGAAGGGCGTGTCGAGGAGCAGCCCGTCGACCTCGCCCGGCCCGAGCCGCTCGACCACCGAACGGTGGACCTTGACCATGGTCGGCGCCGTCTCGCCCGACCCCATGACGGTGAGCAGCCGGGGCGTCACCGCCCGTCACCGGCCCCGGGGCAAGGCGGCGGCCAAGGTGTCCACGATCTCGCTCTGGAGCATGCTCAGGTACTGGTAGACGGTGAACTGGTCCGCCCGGGGATCGTCGGGGTCGTCGGCCCCGACGGGTCGGTGTCGACCATGTCCTCACTGACGTCGAGCTGGGTCCCGAGGAGCAGGCGCAGCACCTCCACGGCGCCCAGCCACCCGTGCAGCTCGTCCAGGTCGATGGTGGCGGCGTCGATGGTGGACACCAGGGTGTCGAGGGCGTGCTGGTGGTGCTCGAGGAGCTGGGTCCCCATCATCTCTCGGTAGTCGGACTGGGCGGCGGCGTCGTCGGGGTAGGCCACGGGAAAGAGGCGCTGAGCGGTGGGGTCGTCGTGGTCGACGAGCTCGCGGGCCTGCTGGGGCAGCATGCGCAGCAGCTCACGCTCGGGGGCCTCGAGCCCGGGCCGGATCCGGCCCTGACGGTCGCGTGCGAAGCGCCGCCGCCCCATCACGACGACTTCTCCATGGTGGCCCACAGCCCGTGCTCGTGGAGCCGGAAGACGTCGAGCTCGGCGCGCTCGCGAGGCCCCGAGCTGACCACGGCCCGACCCTTGTGGTGCACGTCGAGCATGAGCTTGGTGGCCTTGTCCCGGCTGAAGCCGAACAGTTTCTGGAACACGTAGGTGACGTACGACATCAAGTTGATGGGGTCGTTCCACACGATCACCAGCCACGGCCGGTCGGGACGCACGTCCTCCCCGCTCTCGGGCGCGTCGACCTCGACGGGCTGGACCTCGGTGCCCGGGCCCGTCATCGGGGGACCGGCGCGGCGGCGCTCGAGCTCGGCACCGTCGGCGACACCGCGCCCGGCTCCGTCGACCGCGCTTCGATCTCGGCGCCACGGTAGGTGAGCCCGTCGTAGAACCAGACCATGGCCATCCACACCACGGTCGCCCCGAACACGTGCACCCCCACGAGCAGCGCAGGAAGGTGGCTGAAGTACTGCGCGTAGCCGATGACACCTTGGACCACCATCGACCCCAGCAGCACCCGTGCCCGGCCCAGCACCGACGTGGGCGCGGCGCTGTGGTCGAGGAGGTACAGCAGCACCAGGGTCAGGCCCACGAGGCAGATCACCAGGCCCGAGTGGACCCGGGCCATGTCGGCCAGCGGCACGGGCAGGCGCTTGGCGCCCGGGCCGCCGGCGTGGGGGCCCGACCCCGGTGGTGGCCGTCCCTGCTGCCACCACGAGCGCCAGGAGCCCCAGCATCACCTGGCTGACGAGCCGCTCGCGCCGCCCCACCTTCGAGACCGGCGCGCCGGCACCGGGCTCCCGGCCCGCCCGCAGGGCCAGCACCACGGCGTCGGTCAGGAGGGCGATCCCGACCATGAAGTGGGTCATGACCGCGTACGGGTTGAGCTTGGTGTAGACGACCACCGCGCCCGAGGACGGCCTCACCCACCACCCCGCCCAGCAGGCCCGCCGACAGCCACACGAGGTCTCGACGCCGCGGCGCCCGGCGCCATGCCGCCACCAGCGTCACCGCCGACACCGACGCACAGCACGACGACCACCATGCGGTTGCCGAACTCCACGAGGGGATGAAACGACAGCGGGGGCGTGAGGCGGTGCTGCGAGCACGTGGGCCAGTCCGGGCACCCCAGCCCGGAGCCGGTCAGGCGCACCGCTGCGCCCGAGACGATGTTGAGCACCACGAGCACCACCGTGACGTGGGCGATGCGCAGGAAGACCCGTGGTGTGACGCCGGGGAGCTGCACCGGGGGATCATCGTACCGGCGGGGCCGAGCCTCCCTTCGGGCGCCGGCGACGGCGGTGCAGGACCGCTCGTCGCCTCGACGCTGCCCCTCTCATGCCGGGCCTGGGCCGCATTGTCCCGGTGCCGTGCGCCGCCGTAGGCTCGGCCCGGTGTCCTCGCTGTCTCCCGCCGTCCCCGGCGGCATCCGGGCGGCCGGGGTGAGGGTTCGCAGCTACGTGGCGCTGACCAAGCCGCGCATCATCGAGCTGCTGCTCGTCACCACCCTCCCGACCATGCTCGTGGCCGCGCCGCGGCGTCCCCTCGCTGGCGCTCATGCTCGCCACCTTGCTGGGTGGGGCCCTGGCGGCGGGCGGGGCCAATGCCATGAACATGGTGCTCGACCGCGACATCGACAAGTTGATGCACCGGACCCGGCGCCGTCCCCTCGTGACCGGGGCCGTAACGCGCCCGCGCCGCCACCGTCTTCGCCATCGTCCTCGAGGCGACCGCCTTCGCCGAGTTGTGGTCGTGGGTGAACGTGCTCTCGGCCGTGCTGGCCGTGGCGGCTACCGCCTTCTACGTCGTCGTCTACACGATGTGGCTCAAGCGCAGCTCCAGCCAGAACATCGTGATCGGAGGGGCGGCCGGGGCGGTGCCCGTGCTCGTGGGCTGGGCGGCTGTCACCGATCGCCTCGGGTGGGCCCCCCTGGTGCTGTTCGCCGTGATCGTCATCTGGACCCCGCCGCACTTCTGGGCCCTCGCCATCCGCTACCGGGAGGACTACGCGGCGGCGGACGTGCCCATGCTGCCCGTCGTCGCCACGCTGCGCCGCACCGCGCAGCAGATCCTGGTGTACACCGTGCTGCTCGTGGCGGTGACGTTGCTGTTCGCGGCGGTGGGCCACATGGGCACGCTCTACCTGGTGGGGGCGCTGGTGCTGGGCTCGCTGTTCATCGTGATGGCGCTGCGCCTGCGGCGCGAGCAGTCGGAGCGGCCGCCATGGCCCTGTTCCGGTACTCGATCACGTACCTGACGCTGCTGTTCGGCGCCATGGCGGGCGACGTGCTCCTCCGGTTCCATTGACAGAGGAGAACGGCGGACGGGCACCTCGCCGGAGACTGCGGCGCGTGGTGTCGATCGCCGTCGGCATGGTGCTGGCGGCAGGGCTGTGGATCGCGCTGACCTCGGCGCAAGGGGCGGGCGCCCCGAAGGCCCCTTCCTTCTCGCTGCCTCGCCTCGGCGGTGGGCCGGCCGTCTCCTTCCCGCTCGGGGGGACCGAGGCGCACCGACCGGTGGTGCTCACGTTCTTCGCGTCGTGGTGCTCGCCGTGTCGCGCCGAGCTGCCCATGGTGGCCCGCGTTGCCCGCCAGGAGCAGGCCGCGGGAGACGGTGTGGTCTTCATCGGGATCGACGGCAACGACGATCCCACCAGTGGCCTGGCCTTCGCCCGCTCCAGCGGTGTGTCGTTCCCGATGGCGGCCGACGCCGACAGTGCGCTGGCGCCCAGGTTCACGCTGGAGGGCTACCCCGGCACCGTGTTCATCGACGCGTCGGGCAACGTCGTCCGCACCGTGCACGGTCCCGTGAGCCGCGCCACGCTCGAGAGCGTCGTGGACCGCCTGTCGCACACCTAGTGGCTCAGGTGGCGACGACGGCGAACCTCGGCGTCACGCCGAGGAGCCGCTCGGGAAGGCGCTGCTCGAGTGACGACGCCCACTCCACGTCGCGCAGGCGCACGAGGCGCGGGCTCCTCCAACCCGCCCCGGCCACCAGCTCGGCCACGGTGCGGGGATGGGTGCCCGAGCCCAGGGGCAAGGCCCCTCGGACCTCGGCGGGATAGGGCCCGTGGTGGTCGGGGGCGGTGCCGCGCCGGCGCGCTACCCACCCCCAGGCGCGGGCCCGCAGTGATTCGACGGGATCGGCATCGCCCCACAGCGATTCCATGGCCACGAGACTCCCGCCCGGCGCCGCCGCGCGCCAGGCGCTCAGCGCCGCGGCGGGGTCGGGGAGCGTCCACAGCAGATGGCGCTCGATCACGGCGTCGAACCCGTGCGGGGGCTCGTGCGCGGGCGCGGTCACCACGGCGATGTCGAGGCCCTCGGCGCCGGCCGCGGCGTGGAGCCTGGCGAGCATCTGGGGCGAGAGGTCGAGGGCGGTGACACGGTGCCCGAGGCGGCGCCGCGATGAGGCTCAGGAACCCGGTTCCCGCCCCGCAGTCCAGGACGCGTGCGGGTGCCGGGGGCAACAGCGCCTCCAGGGCGCCGGCCCAGGCCGCCTGCACCGCCGCGCTGGTGGGGCGGTGTCCGGGCGCGTTGTCGTAGGTGGCGGCGTCGTCGTCCCAGAAGCGCCGGATCTCGTCGAGGATGGCCATGTCGGTGCTCCGCTCCCGTGTTGTACTTTCGCGACCCCGAGGAGGATCACATGAGGATCGAAGGCTCGCGCGTGCTCGTCACCGGGGCGTCGTCGGGGATCGGCGCCGCCCTGGCCCGGATGCTCGCTCGCCGGGGGGCGACGGTGGGCCTGGTGGCCCGGCGCCAAGCCCGCCTCGCCGAGGTCCTGGCGGATTGTCGCGCCGATTCACCCGACTCGCGCCTGTGGGTGGCCGACCTCGCCGACGTCGGGCTGGCCGGGCGTGTGGCGCTCGAGGCGTGGGACGCCTTCGGCCATCTCGACTGCCTCGTGAACAACGCCGGGGTCCCCATGCGCCGGCACACCACCAGCCTCGACCAACCCACCTTGGAATGGGTGATGCGGGTGAACTTCTTCGCCCCCGCGCAGATGACCATGGTGCTGCTGCCCCGGATGACGGCGCGGGGCGAGGGCATGGTCGTGAACGTGTCGAGCGTGGCGGGCCGGCTCGGCAATGCCAACGAGGCCGCCTACTCGGCGAGCAAGTTCGCCCTGTGCGGCTGGAGCGAGGCCATCGCCGTCGACCTCTACGACTCCGGCATCCAGATCCGGCTCGTGAACCCCGGGCCCATCGACACCGAGATCTGGGACCTCCCCGACAACGACGACCCGCTGTACTCCGGTCCCAAGATCTCGCCCGAGGAGATGGCGGAAGGGATCGTGGCGGCCATGGAGGGCGACACCTTCGAGCACTACGTGCCCGACATGCGGGGCATCGTGGAGTCCAAGACCGCCGATCCCGACCCCTTCATCAAGGGGATGGCCGCCATGCTGCGCTCGGCTGCCACCTAGGTCCGGGCTCAGGTGCGCTCGGCGACCTGGAGGTAGCTCTCGAGACCGGTGGCGATGCCCTGGGCGGCGAGCTGGCGCCACTGCGGGTCTTGCACGAGCGCGGCGTCATGGGCGTTGCGCATGTTGGCGCACTCGATGAGGACCTTGGGAACCGTCGACAGGTCGAGGCCTCCGAGGTCCGAGCGGTAGACGATCCCGTCCTGGCCCGTGTAGTTCGAGGGGGGCTCGCCGGTGGCCGACTCGAAGGCGTTGCGCAGGTCGACGGCCAGCTGTGTGGAGGGGCCCACGATGGCGAGGTTGTTCGAGATCGAGCTCACCACCCCGATGGGGGTGTCCACCGCGAAGCCGCTGCCGCCCGGCGGCCCACCGTCGGCGTGGATCGACACCGCCACCGCGGCGTGCAGCTCGTTGGCGATCGCCGCGCGCTGATTCACACAGGGCCCGACTCCGGTGTCGGTGGGGCGCGTCAGCACCACGTCGGCCCCCTGCGCCTGCAAGAGGGACTGGGCCCGCAGCGCCACGTCGAAATTGAAGGCGTGCTCGGTGTAGCCGTTGTCGGTCTCGGTCCCGGTGGTGTCGCAGGCCTCGGTGTGCCCCCCGCCGTTGATGGGCCGGTCGATGATCCCGGGGTTGGCGCCGTTGCCCCCGTCGTGGCCGGGGTCGATGACCACGGTCAGGCCCGCCAGCGGCAGGACCGACACCGATCCCTGGTACAGGGCATCGCCCAGCGCGTAACAGGCCCCCGTCCGCCCCCGCCAACCAGTAGCCACCGCCGTCGGCCGTCGCCGCCATGCCCACCACGGCCCGGTCGAGCACGAGATCACCCGTCGACCCTTCATAGGGGGCACCGAAGGCGAAGATGCCGCCGTCCGCGCCCACCAGCCAGTACCCGCTCCCGGTGTCGTCGGCTGCAATGCCCACCACCGGGTAGTCGAGGTGCACGGCTCCCATCGAGCCCGCGAAGCGGGCGTCGCCGTAGGCGAACACCCCGCCGTCGGCGGCCACCAGCCAGTACCCGCCCCCGTCGGCCGTGGCCGCCATGCCCACCACGGGCGCGTCGAGCTTGAGCGCGCCGGCCGATCCCTCGAAGGGCGCGTCGAAGGCGAACACCCCGCCGTCGGCAGCCACGAGCCAGTAGCCCCCGGTGGCGCGGTCGACGGCCATGGACGCCACGGGTTGGTTCAGGTGCACGGCCCCCATCGAGCCAGCGAAGCGGGCGTCGCCGTAGGCGAACACCCCGCCGTCGGCAGCCACGAGCCAGTAGCCACCGTCGTCGGGGGTGGCCCCCATCCCGACCACGGGCGAGGCCAGGGGAACCGCCGCCGCCGACCCGAAGGAGGGGGCGCCGAAGCCGAACACGGCACCGTTCGCACCTGCGAGCCAGTACCCGCCGGTCCCGGCGTCAGTGGCCACGTCCACGATGGGCGCGCTGCTGGTGGGCATGGAGGTGGTGACCGCAGCGTGCTCCGAAGGGGCGCTGTGAACGCGCACGGCGCCGTGGGTGCTCGGTGAAGAGAAGAGGCCGACCGGGGCGACGACGATGGCGGCGACGAGCGCCGGCAGTGCCACTGCGGCCGAGCCGGCAACTCGGGGAAGGTGTCGCATCGGCCCCATCATGGCGTCAGCGGCGCCGGGCGCGCCGTCCTCGCCAGCTCGAGGGCCAGTTCCACGGCCCGGGTCGGGTCCTCGGCGCGGGCCACCGGGTCCACCGGGACCGGCGCGCCGGCACGTCCAGCTCCCAGGTGTCGAGGCCGACCACCGGGATCCCGGCCTGCAGGGCGAAGGCGATCTCCGACAGGGTGCCGAACTCGCCGGCGAGCGCCACGACGGCGTCGGCGCTGCGCACCACGAGGACGTTGCGGGCCTCGCCCAAGCCGGTGGGGATGGCGACGTCGACGTGGCCATTGGCCTCGCCGCGGTCGCGGCCGGGGAGGATCCCGACGGTGAGGCCGCCACCGGCGTGCGCCCCGCGGCACGCGGCTTCCATGACCCCGCCCAGCCCGCCGCACACGAGCACGGCCCCCGCTTCGGCCACGGCTCTTCCAACGGCCTCGGCTTGGCGGCGCTGGGCCACGGGAAGGCGGTCCCCGCTTCCCACCACGGCGATGTAGGGCGCGGTCACTCCCGTCGGCCCTTCGTTCCCCATCGGCCCATCATTCCCACCGGAACGTGGCGGCGGCGGCGAGGGGGGCGGCGACGGCCCACAGCACCAGCACCAGCCACGCCCAGCCCGACACGGCCGCGCCCAGTCCCAGCGCCCGGTGCAGCGCGTCGGCCAGCGCGGCGGCGGGCAGCGCCTTGGCGACCGCCTGCAGCCCGCCCGGCAATTTGGACAGGGGGGCCAGCATCCCGCTCACGAGGAGGAGGAGCAGCCACAGCCCGTTGGCCGCCGCCAGGTTGACCTCGGGCCGCAGCACCCCGGCCAGCAAAAGGCCGATGCCCCCGAACCCGGCGGTGGCGAGGACCACGACGACCACGGCCCGGCCCGCGCCGCCCGCCGTGGGGTGCCAGCCGAGCCCGAGGGCCACGGGGACGAGGACGGCCGCCTGGATGACCTCGACCACGAGGACCGCGGCGATCTTGGCCCCGAGCAGAGCGGGGCGCCCGAGCGGGGTGGCGCCCAGTCGCTTGAGCACGCCGTAACCGCGTTCGAACCCCGTGGCGATGCTCAGGTTGACCATCGCCGTGCCCATCACGGCCAGGGCCAGGATGCCCGGCGCCAGGAACGTGACCGGGTGGGCGGTGCCGGTGGGGAGGAGGTGGACCTCGGAGAAGAAGACGAGAAGGACGACGGGGATGCCGATGGTGAGCAGCAGCGACTCGCCCCGTCGCATGGTCATGCCCACCTCCGCGGAGCACTGCGCTGCGAGCCGGCGGATCGCCGGGGCCACCGTCGGCCGGGGCAAGGCGCCAAGCGGGGCGGCGGGGGTCAACGCCCGCCCCCGGCCTCACGGAGGTCTTCACGGTGCTCCGGCGCGCCGTGCTCCTCCTCCCCACGCGTCACGCGCAGGTAGATCTCCTCGAGCGAACGACGCCCGGCGCGCAGCTCGGTGAGGGGAAGGTCGCGGTCTTGCATCCACCCCGCCAGCAGCGCCAGGCGGGTGGCGGTGGCGGCGCCCGCCACGCGGTACTCCCCGGGACGCTCCTCGGTCACCGTGCCGGCTTCGTCCCCGAGGGCGGCGCCGAGGGCGGCGACGTCGAGCGCCACCGGGCCCTCGAACCGGATGCCGCCCTCGCCCCCGGCCGCGGCCAGCTCGGCCACGGTGCCGCGCGCCACGGCGCGCCCCGGGCGATGATGACGACCTCGTCGGCCAGCCGCTCGGCCTCGGGCAGCTCGTGCGTGGTGAGCACCACGCACGCTCCCCTGTGGCGCAGCTCGGTGATGACCCGGCGCACCGTGATGCGCCCCTCGGGGTCGACCCCGGCGGTGGGCTCGTCGAGGAACACCACCTCGGGCCGGCCCACGATGGCCAGTGCCAGGGACAGCCGCTGCTGCTCGCCCCCCGACAAGCGCCGCCACGGCGTGCGGGCCGCGGCGCGCAGGCCTACCAGTTCGAGCAGCGCCTCGGGATCCTCGGGGTCGTCGTAGTAGTCGGCGAAGAGCCGCAGCACGCGGCCGCGGCCCCATGGCCGGGTAGACCCCGCCGCGCTGGAGCATGACGCCGGTGCGGGCCACCAGGCGGCGATGGTCGGCGGTGGGGTCGAGCCCGAGCACCCGCACCGTCCCCGCCGCGGCGCGCCGGTAGCCCTCGAGGGTCTCGACGGTCGACGTCTTGCCCGCCCCGTTCGGCCCCAGCAGGGCGAGCACCTGCCCGCGCTCCGCCGTCAGCGACAATCCGTCCACGGCCACACGCGCGCCGTAGCGCACGACGAGATCGCGGCATTCGACGGCCGAGGGGGACATCGCGGCGAGGCTACCGTTGCGCACCATGATCGACCTCCGCCAAGCCAGGGACAACCCTGCTGTGGTGACCGCCGCCCTGGCCCGCAGGGGCGTCGATCCCTCCGAGGTGCAGCACCTGCTCGACGCCGATCGCCGCGCTCGGCAGTCTTTGAGAAGCCGCGACGAGCTGCGCTCGCAGGTCAAGGAGCTGTCGCGCCAGGTGGGCGAAGCACGGCGCGCCGGCGACCAGGCGCGTGCCGCCGAGCTGGCCGAGCGCAGCCGCGCCGTGGGTGAGGACGAGAGCGCCGTCGACGCCGAAGCCAACGCGGCCCTGGCCGAGGTGCGGGAGCTGCACCTGGTGCTCCCCAACCTTCCCGCCGAAGAGGCGCCCGATGGGGAAACCAGTGAGGACAATCTCGTGGTGCGGCGGTGGCCCGAGACGGCGCGGCGCTACGGCGACCATCAGCGCGTACCGCACTGGGACGTGGGCACCGCCCTCGGCCTCCTCGACCTCGAACGCGGCGCCAAGCTGTCGGGCTCGATGTTCCCGCTCTATCGCGGCGTCGGGGCTCGGCTGATCCGGGCGCTCACCGCCTTCGCCCTCGACCACCACGCCCAGGTCTACGAGGAGATCCGCCCCCCCACGCTGGTGCGCACCGAGACCATGGTGTCGACCGGGCACCTGCCCAAGTTCTCCGACGACGCCTACCATCTCGAGCGCGACGACCTGTGGGCCATTCCCACCGCCGAGGTGCCGCTCGCTTCGATGTACCGCGACGAGATCCTCGAGGAGTCCGACCTCCCCATCCGGTTGACCGCCGGCACCGCCTGTTACCGGCGCGAGTCAGGATCGGCGGGACGCGACACCCGGGGACTTCTGCGCGTGCACGAGTTCGACAAGGTCGAGCTGTTCGCCTACGCCACCGCCGGGCAGTCGCCCGCAGAGCTCGCCGACATGGTGGGGAGGGCCGAGACGCTCCTGCGAGAGTTGGAGCTCGAGTACCGCGTCCTCGACCTGTGCACCGGCGAGCTCGGCAACGCCGCGGCGCGCACCTTCGACATCGAGGTGTACGCACCAGGGTGCGACATGTGGCTCGAGGTGTCCTCGGTGAGTTGGTGCACCGACTACCAGTCGCGACGGGCCAACGTCCGCTACCGCACCGGCGCCGGCGGCCAGCCCGTGTTCGTCCACACCCTCAACGGATCGGCCATCGCCTGGGCCCGTGTGTGGGCGGCGCTGGTGGAGAACGGCCGCCAGCCCGACGGGTCGGTGGTGCTGCCCCCGGCGCTCGGCCCCTACCTCGGCGGGAGCACCGTCATCGGGCCTCGTTCGGTGTGAGCCTCGACCCGAGCGCGCCTCGGCAGCGATCCTCGAAGACCTCTTACGATTGCAGTTCCGGCAGACGGACGCAGAGGCAGGTCACGTCTCCTTCGCGCTTTTGGAATTCGCTGATGTCGACCGGGACCACCTCGTAGCCGAGATCGGCCACCAGAGCGGCGCTCCTCGAGCAGTTCGCCGCCATCAAGACCTTGTTCCCTCCCAGCAGCACCACGTTCGATCCTTGCATCTCCGGGACCGCACGGAACCTCGGGAACACGCCGGGATCCACCAGGGCCGGCCGGTACCCGATGAAAGTGCCGTCGGGGAGTGCCGTCACCGCCGACTTGAGGTGGAGCGCTTGACCCATGGGCACCTCGGTCACCTTGGCGCCTTGTGGCTCGACGATGGCTCGCAGCTGCTCGATCCCCTCGGCATTGCTCCGTCCCCCCAGGCCGACATAGATGTCGTCGCGGACGGTGAGCACGTCTCCGCCTTCGAGCGTGCCGGGGCCCTCGATGGTGTGCACCGAATAGCCCAGCTTCTCGACGAACTGGGCCATACCCACCACTTCGGGTTGGCGAGAGGGCGGGGACGGCCGCGTGATGATGGCGATGCGCTTGTACACCACCACCGGGTCCTCGATGAAGACGCCGTCGGGGTAGGGCGTGGTCTGGGGGACCACGATCGGATGCCAGCCCAGTTTGGTGACCGTCTCGACATAGTTGGCCCACTGCCGACGGGCGCGTGCGTAGTCGACGGGCACTTTTGTGAGGTATGTCACGATGCCGTCCGTGAGCCGCTCATTCGGTTCGCGAACGAGCATCTGGTTCATGGTCAAGAGGTCCTTTTCAGGCGTTGATGTCCGTCCTGTTTCGGATTATGCGGGGTCACTCTCATGGGGCGGCCAATTGCCCGCCAACGGTTGGTCAACGAGCCCTGCTCCAGCACCTGCTCCAGATGCTCAGGGTCTCACTGGCGTGGAGCATCGGGCATGACCGAGTCGGCGAAGCGCTCGATCACCCGTGCCACCTTGGAGGGGGCGAAGACGTTGGCCAGGTGGCCTTGGCGGCGGAAGACGACCACCGAGTCGACGCGGGGCAGGACCTCGGCGAGTGCTTGGAGCCGCACACCGAGGTGCTGGGGGCTCCGAGCTCCGCCCACGAGCACCGTGGGCACCTCCAGTCGGGCGTAGCGGGCCACTCCCACCCCGAGAGACTCGAGGTTGCTGTCGTCTCGGATCTGGCCCGCCGCGTACAGGACCGTCAGTCGCCGCACCGGAGCGAGCCACGACATGAGTGAGACGACCGGTCTCCGCACTCCGACGATCTCGATCAGATGGATCCTCAATGCCTCGCCGGGGTCTCCGGCCTCCAACGCCGCCCGGGCACGAACCAGAGCGTCACCTCCCAAGGGAACGGTGACGGCAACGGGCGGCTCGTAGAGCACCATTCCGGCCCACCGGATGGGTGAGGCGAGGGCGGCTTCGAGGGCCACCACCGCACCCGAGGAGTGTCCGACGAGCATCAGCGGCTCCCCCACGGCCGCACCGACGGCGAGGACGTCTCGTACCTCGTTCTCCATGGTGGCGTCGGGCTCGACCCGGCCTCGGGTCCGATAGGGACGCCGATCGAAGCGCAGAACTCGAAAGCGCGTGGCCAGGCGCCGGGCCACCAGGGTCCAAGACGACGAGTCGCCCCCTCCGGGGTGCACGATCAAGATGGGGGGGCCCTGTCCGTGTTCGGTCACCGTGACGTGCGTGCCGTCGGCTGACGTCACATCCATGACCGGGAAGAATAAGCACGGTGGGCACACCGACCATCTCGCCGCTGCCGCCCGTGGCCACCACGGTCGGGCTGCCCTGGGACGCCCCTATCGATGACCCCATCTCGGCGTTGGCCCGAGCACGACGCCATCTCGGCGACACGTTCGTGGTCGACAGTGGAGAGGACCGCTACCTGTTCACCTTCTCGCCCGCGGGGGTGGCGTCGTTCTACGCACTTCCCGAGGACCGGGCCAGCAAAGGCGTCGCCGACTGGCGCATGTTGCGGCGCAAGCTTCCCGACGAGATCTTCGTCGGCCGGCGAACCCTGCCGCACCAGCTCTTCGGGCGAGACGACGTGGTCGCCTATCTCGGCAATGTCGAAGGGGCATTGGACACGGCCGTCGACGAGTTGGGCGAGGCCGGTGCCTTCGACGTGTTCGACCTGACCCGACGACTGGGACATCGCGTCGGCCTGGCGTCATGGGGGGGTCCGGGGTCCGCCCGCGGCCAACGCTTCGATCAACTGGCGCGGGCCTTCGACGCTCTCGACGGATCGGAGTCATTCGTCCATCCCGACGCCATGGCGGCGGTGGCTGCGGCGGGGAAGTCGACCGAGCGCGCCGCGCTGGCGGTGGTCATCGAGGAGATCGGCGTGGCGCTGGACGAGCTGTCGGGAGTCGAGCCGGGCCATCCTCTTTTTGCCCGCGTGGCGGCGGCATGGGCAGACGTGCCCGCCGAGGGGCGCGCCGTCGGTGTGGCGCTGGACGTGGCGTTGATCCATGTGGCATCCATGTCCAATCTTTTCTCTGCACTGGGGTGGATGCTCGTCGACCTGTTGACACATCCCGCCGAACTGGCCCGCGTGCGCGATGGGGATCGCGCCCGGGCCGAGGTGTGCGCCCTCGAGTCGACCCGGCTGGCGCAGCGATCGATCATGGCGCGCTACGTGGTGGAACCCGTGACGATCGATGTCGGGGACGCCGTGTACGACGTCTCCGCCGGCGCCACCATCGCCACCCTTCTCCCCCTCACCAATACGAGCGCCGCCCCCGGACTGAAGTCCTTTGACCCCGGTCGCTGGAACCGTCGGCGGCTGGGGGACACCTCGGCGCTCGCCGCTGTGGAGTTGGTCACGGTGTTCGGCCATGGCAGACACAGCTGTCCGGCGCAGCCGTTCTCACTGTCGACGATGACCGCAGTGGCGTCGCGCCTCGCCGCCTCCTTCGACCTCGAACCGGGCTGGACCGATCAGCCCCAACCGGTGCGCACCCAGATCGGCGGCGTGGCTCGCGCCGCTGGTCCCTGCCCGGTCCGCTACCGCCGGCGTTGACACCATCCGGTGAGCGCCAGACCGCGGCTCAATGGTGGAAGCCCGCGTCGGTACGCCCGATATGTCCGCCGCGGAAGCGCTCGTCCACCACCTTGAGGTCCTCGAGCAACAGGGTGGCGAGGTCGCGGCTGAACCCGTTGCGGACCACGATGCGCAACACGGCCACGTGGTCGAGCGCGGGCGGCATGGTGTAGGCGGGCACGAGCCAACCACGGACCCGCAGCGCGTCCGACACGTCGTAGACGGTGTAGGGCTCGTCGCTGATGCGGAAGGCGAAGGCGGGGATGCCGTCTCCGTGGGACACGAGCTCGAAGGGCGCCAAGGCGGCGATCTCCTGAGCCAGCCAGCGCGCCGTGTCGCGGCTGGCCTGCTGTACCTGGCGATAGCCGTGCGTACCCAGCCGCAGGAAGTTGTAGTACTGGGCGACGACCTGGGCGCCCGGCCGCGAGAAGTTGAGGGCGAAGGTGGGCATGCTGCCGCCCAGGTAGCTGACGTCGAAGACCAGCTCGTCGGGCAGCGCGGTGCGATCGCGCCAGATGATCCAGCCCACCCCCGGGTACACCAGCCCGTACTTGTGGCCCGAGGTGTTGATGGAATGGACACGCCCCAGGCGGAAGTCCCACGCCAGCTCGGAATCGAGGAAGGGGGCGACGAAGCCTCCCGACGCGCCGTCGACATGGATGGGGACGTCCACCCCGCTCGAGGCGGCCAGGTCGTCAAGGGCCGCGGCGATCGCCGCCACGGGCTCGTAGGCGCCGTCGTAGGTGGAGCCCATCACCGCCACGACGCCGATGGTGTTCTCGTCGCAATGGGCGACCGCTGTCGCCGCGGTCAGGCATGTGGTCTCGGGACCGACCGGGACGAGACGAGCCTCCACGTCCCAGTAGCGACAGAACTTCTCCCAGCACACCTGCACGTTGGCACCCATGACGAGGTTGGGACGATCGGCGGGCTTCCCCGCAGCCTGGCGGCGCTGGCGCCAACGCCACTTGAGGGCCAGGCCTCCCAGCATGCACGCCTCGCTCGAGCCGGTCGTCGAGCAACCCGTCGCCCCACCCTCGTCGGTGGCGTGCCACAGGTCGGCAAGGATGTTCACGCAGCGCCGCTCGAGCTCGGCGGTCTGGGGGTACTCGTCCTTGTCGATCATGTTCTTGGCCAGGCATTCGGCCATCAGCCTCTCGGCGTCCTGCTCCATCCAGGTGGTGACGAACGTCGCCAGGTTGAGCCGGGCGTTGCCGTCGAGCAGCAACTCGTCGTGGATGATCTCGTAGGCGGTGCCCTCGGGCATCCCGCCGGGGGCCAAGCGGAGCTTGGGCACTTCGCTGATCTCGCCCAGCTGGGCGAACTGGGGACGGACCTCCAACTTGTCCGCCGCACCGGGGGTCTCGTGCACGTGGAGGGGCATGGCCCGGACCGTAGTTGGCGGTCAGCTGTGTTTCTCGTCGACCAGGACGCACCGGGTGCCGCTGTAGATGGTGGGCATGCACTTGTTGCAGTGGATGCACAGCGAGGCGCGGGAGGTGCCGGCGCGCATCTTCGACACGAGGTCGGGCTCGCGCAGCAGGGCCCGGGCCATGGCGACGAAGGAGAAACCCTCCGCCAGAGCCTGCTCGACGGTGGCGAGCTCGTTGATGCCCCCCAGAAGGACGAGAGGCATGTCCAGCGCGGCGCGGAACTGCCGGGCGTAGGGGAGGAAGAAGGCCTCTTCGAAGGGGTAGTCGGGCATGAACCTGCGCCCCATCACCCGGAACCCGAGGCGCAGCGCCGGGGGAAGGGTGGCGGCGAACTCCCGGCGCGGGGCGTCGCCACGGAACAGGTACATGGGGTTGGCCAGTGAGCTTCCTCCTGTGAGTGTCAGCGCGTCGAGCGCTCCGTCGGCCTCGAGCAGGCGGGCGACCTCGACGCTCTCGTCGAGCCACAGCCCGCCGGAGACCCCGTCGGCCATGTTGAGCTTGGCCGTCACCGCCGCCCGGTCACCCACGGCCTCGCGGACGGTGCGCACGACCTGGCGTGCGAAGCGGGCGCGGTTCTCGACACTGCCACCCCACTGGTCGCGACGGCGGTTGAGCTTCGGGCTCAGGAACGCGCTCAACAGGTAGTTGTGACCCAGGTGGACCTCGATGCTGTCGAAACCGGCATCCACCACCGCGGCGGCGTGCCCGTAGTCGGCGGTGACGCGGGCGATGTCGGCCTCGGTGATGGGGTGGCTGACGGTCCCGAGGGGGCTCATGTGGCGTGACGGGGCGAGCGCCGGGGCTCGGTTGGACCTGGAGTTGGCCACAGGGCCGGCATGGCCCAGCTGCGCGGCCACGGCGGCGCCAGTGTCGTGCACGGTGTCGGTGAGCCGGCGGAGGTCCGCGGCCACGTCGTCGTGCACATAGATGCAGTGACGGTCGGTCCGTCCTTCGGGCGACACCGCCAGGTAGGCAACCGTCGTCATGGAGGCACCGCCCGCCCCCACGGCGCGATGGAAGTCGACGAGGGCGTCGGTCACCTGGCCCTTGGGGGAGGACCCTTCGAAGGTTGCCGCCTTGATGAAGCGGTTCCGCAGCATGACCGGCCCGAGCCGGGCCGACTCGAATGGCGTGGTCATCGGGTGTCGGGCCCGGCTTCAGCTGCCGCGCGCCCCGCAGGGGCGCGTCGTTACGCGACGGGGAAACAGCGGGCGCTCGGCCCGAGCATCGAGGCTCACGCCTCGGTGGGGATCTCGAATCGATACCCCACGCCCCGCACCGTGGTGATGATCGTGGGCGACGAGGGGTCGGCCTCGACGTGGGTGCGCAGGCGCTTGATGTGCACGTCGAGGGTCTTGGTGTCGCCCACGTAGTCGGCGCCCCACACCCGGTCGATGAGGGTGTCGCGCGTCAGCACCCGACCGGCGTTCTCGACGAGGAGGACGAGCAGTTCGAATTCCTTGCGCCGCAGGTGGACCTCCTGGCCCCGCACGAACACACGGTGACGGTCGGGGTCGACCCGGATGCCACCCACCTCGAAGACCGTTCCCGTGTCGGCCGGTTCGTGGGTGGCGCGTTGGGTGTCAGGTGGGGCGAGAGGGGCGCGGCGCAACACGGCCCGCATACGGGCGACGAGTTCTCGGAGGCGGTACGGCTTGGTGACGTAGTCGTCGGCTCCGACCTCGAGGCCAACGACGGTGTCGATCTCGGTGCCCTTGGCCGTCACCATGATGATGGGTACATGCGAACGGGCGCGGATGGCGCGGCACACGTCGACCCCCGACATCTTGGGCAGCATGATGTCGAGCAGGACGAGATCGGGGTCGATGGCGTCGAACAGCGCCAGGGCCTCGGGGCCGTCCCGGGCGACCGAGACGTCGAAACCTTCGCGCCCGAGCCCGACCACCAGGGCGTCGACGAAGGACTCCTCGTCCTCCGCCACGAGGACCGACACCGCACGGGCGCTGTCGTGGCCACGGTCAGGCACCTCTTCCGAGCGCTCGGGGCGTCCGCCCCGTTGCGGGGCGCGCCGCGGATGTGTCGAGTGCGCGCCCGCAGTGTTGCTCACGACTCCGGCCCTGCGGTGCTGCTCAACACTCAGCCGACCTCTGAGTGCGTCGGGAGGATGAGCCTGAATGTCGACCCCTCCCCTTCGCGAGAATCGACCTCGACGTGGCCCTGGTGGTTGGCGGCCACATGCCGGACGATCGACAAGCCGAGCCCGGTCCCCCCGCTGTTGCGACTCCGACCCTGGTCCACCCGGTAGAAACGCTCGAAGATGCGGTCGAGGTCACGGGCGGGAATGCCCACGCCCTGGTCTTCGACATCGAGACGCACCTGGGAGTCGGCGACCCTCCCGGCGAAGCGCACCGCGCTCCCGTCGTAGGAGAACTTCACGGCGTTCTCGAGGAGGTTGTACAGCGCGGAGACGAGCTGGCGCCGATCACCGAGGACGGTGACCGGAGGTGTGGGCTCCTCGAGCTCGATCTTCACGTCGCGCTGGTCGGCGGCGGCGCGCATGCGCTCGACGGCCTCGGCCATGATCAGGTTCACGAGCACGGGCTCGCGTGGCGGGGCCTCTTCGGCTTCGATACGTGACAGGTCGAGGAGGTCATCGATGATCCTGCTGATCCGGAAGGCCTCGGTGTGGATGCGACTGGCCAGGCGCTGGGCCACGGTCGGGTCCTTCTCGGCGGCGAGGGTCTCGGCCAGCAGGCCGATGGCGCCCATCGGCGTCTTCAACTCGTGACTCACGTTGGCCACGAAATCGCGCCGGATCTCTTCGAGGCGCCGGCGCTCTGACACGTCGTCGATCGCCGCGATCACGCCCAGTGTGCGCCGACCGTCGTCGATCAGTTGTGTGGACACGGCCAGGGTGCGACGCGGCGGGCCGTAGAGGTCGAGGCTGCGGTACGCCGAGCCTTGCTTCCAGGCATCGGCCAGCAGATCCACCACGGCCTGGGCGGCCAGGGCGTCACCGTGCCGGCCGCCCATGAGCCCCACGGCGCGCGCGTTGCGGAACACGACGGTTCCGTTCTCGTCGCACACGATCACACCCTGAGGAAGCGTGTCGAGGGCGCGCCGCAATCGAATGGCATCTGCCGACGACTCCGCCACCGCCTCGGCGGCGCGATCGGTGACGAGCTCGAGATGGTGCAGCGCCGGTTCGATCCCGGTGCCGCGGTCCTCGACGGGCGCGTCGACACCGAGGCGCGAGGCCAATGCCGACAGGCGCTGCTCGAGCGACTGCCGTCCCGAACGGCGTCCGAGGATCGTCGCCACCACGATCCCGACGATCGCCAGCCCGCCGAGCGCGGCGAAGCCGGCGATCACCACGCTCGAAGACACGGTGCTGGCGCCGACCACGGCACAAGCATGACAGGCGGGCCGCGGCCGCAGCGGTTCCTCGGCGGCCTGTCTCGGGCCCTGGTCGGCGACGAGGGAAAAGATATAAAAAGACATGAAATTGCTTGAATAGCGTTCAGCCCGCACCTACCCTCGGGACACGTGGTCCGCCGGCATCCGACACCGGTGGACACGACGGCGGAAAGGGGATCGTCATGGTGCTGGGGGCAGTGCACGAGGCGGTTTCGACGGTCACGCTCAACCCCGACCCCGGCAACCTCCCCGGTGGCGCCGTGCTCCAGCAGCTCACCGACGGACTCGGGGGGTGGGCGTTGATCATGGCGTTGGTGGGCCTCGTGGTCGGTGCCGCCGCCTGGGCTCTCGGCGCCCATTCGCAGAACTACCACCAGTCGGTCAACGGGCGCCGAACCGTGCTCGTCTCCGCGCTGGCGGCACTGCTGATCGGGGCCGCGCCGGCGATCGTGAACTTCTTCTTCCACGCCGGGCAGGGAGTGCACTGACCGTGTTCGAGGCTTTCCCTCTTTGTCCCGGGGTGGTCCCGGTGGTGGGCGGGGCGTGCAACGCCGTGGCGGGAGCGGCCAGCAACGTTGCCGGTGCCGGGGTGAGCGCCATCTTCTCCGAGGCGGCGCGGTGGGTGGCGTCGGGGGCGGTGTGGTTGATCGCCCAGGTGGGCCGGGCCATGTCGGCCACGACGTCGGTCGACCTGAGCGCGCCATGGTTCAGCGCCCACGAAGCCGTCATGGCGAGCTTGGCGGCGGCGGTGGTGCTGCCCATGGTGTGCTGCGCGGCGATCCAGGCCATCTATCGCCAGAGCGCCTCGACGTTGTTGCGCACCTTCCTCGTGTACCTTCCTCTGTCCCTGTTGCTCACCGGGGTGGCCGTGACGCTCGTGCGCTTGGCCTTGGCGGTGACCGATGCCATGTCGGCCACGGTCCTGTCGAGCGCCGGAGTCGACACGACGAACCTTTTCTCGGGTCTCTTCGTGTTCCTCGTCCCTGCGGCGTTGGCGACGGGGCCGGTCCCCGGCTTCGTCGTCTTCATCGGCGGCCTGGTAGTGGCCCTGGCGGCGTTGGTGCTGTGGCTGGAGCTGGTGGTGCGCGCCGCCGCCGTGTCGGTGGCGGCGCTCTTCCTCCCCTTGGCGTTGGCCGCGCTGGTGTGGCCGACGCTGGCGCATTGGACCCGACGGCTGGTCGACACGCTCGTTGCCCTGGTGCTGTCGAAGCTCGTCGTGGCGGCGGTGTTGTCTCTGGCCGCCAGCTCGATCGCGGGCGGCTCGGGGGTGTCGGGAAGCGGGAACGGGGGTTTCGCGGCCGTGGTGACGGGGATCGCTCTCCTTGTCGTCGCTGTCCTGTCGCCCTTCACGTTGCTCCGGTTGGTGCCGGCGGTGGAGGCAGGGGCAACTGCCCATCTCGAGTCGACGCGCCATCGCCTGAAGAACGCGGCGCTCTCCCCGGTGCGCAGCGGCGCCAACCTGGCCCTGGACCAGATGCGGCACATGACGTCGCCGTCCGACGGTGACGACGCCACGTCGGTCGGCACGGTGGGCACCGACGGCGCCGTCGGATCTGGTGGGGGCACCTCGGCCATTCCGATGATCGCCGGCACTGCGCTCGGTCCCGAGGTGGCCGTGGCAGCGGGCGCGGCGCAGGCCGCAGGCGGTACGCGCGCCGCGACGGGCACCGTGAACGCCGGTGCAGGTGGCGCCGATGGAGATGTGGGCGGGGTCGGTGCAAGCGCTCGCCCCGGGTCCGCCCGATCGGCGCCGGGTGTGGCCGACACCCTGGACAGGGCCGGAGCACGCCGCGGCGACCTCGACGATGGCGTCGGTGACGCTGTTGCCGATCCCGATCACCGTGGCAGGAACGGCCGCGACGGCGGGGGCGGTGCCGGTGAGTGAGACGCCACCGACGCGATACCGATTCGGACCGCTGGAACGGCGTGGTCTGGTGGCGGGATGGCGCGGCGGACAGATCAGCGCCGTGGCGATCGCCCTGGTGGTGGGTGTCGGAGTCTTGCGGGCGTCGCCCTCGCCGGTCGGCGTCGTCGCCGCCTTGGCCGCGCTGGCCGTGGGGATCGCCGTTGCCACGTGGCCGATCTCGGGCCGGACCGCAGAGGAGTGGGCGCCCGACGCGCTCCGCCACGCCGTCGCACTGGGCCGTCGGTCTCGGGATCGGGCGAGCCCCTTCGCCGGCATGGACCTCGTCGGGGTCGACCCGAGCGGCGAGGGCCGGGGGCCCCGACGCCTCGACGCCGAGTCGACGCCCAGGACGGACCCGGCGGGGGGCGGAGCAGCACGTGTCGGAGTCCTCTCCGACCGCTCCCGCCGGACGTTCACCGCGGTGCTCAGAGCGTCGGCCTCCGGATTCGTGCTCCTCGGCGAAGACGACAAGGCGCGCCGCGTGGACGCGTGGGCAGGCGTGCTGGCCTCGTTGGCGCGCGACGGGTCAGCGGTGCACCGTGTGCAATGGGTGGAGCGCGTCGTACCGGTCGAAGAGGAGCCGAGCTCCCTCCGATCCGGCGCGTTGGGAGAAGGTGCAGGATACGACACCGCCCGTGGCTCCTACGACGCGTTGGTGGCGGCCGAGGTGCACGCGTCGCTGCGCCACGAGGTGCTCCTTGCGGTGAGCATCCACGCCGGCCGGGCGGCTCGAGCCGTCAAGGCGGCCGGAGGAGGTGACAGGGGAGCCTGCACTGTCCTGCTTCGTGACGTGGCAGCGCTGCGTCGGCGATTGACCGACGCGTCGGTCGACGTGGGTGCGGTGCTCGCGCCCGGTGCGCTGGCCCGCGTCATGCGTGGCGCGTTCGACGCCCGGGAAGCGTCGAGTCACCACTCGATTCCCCGACATCGCATCGGCGCGCCCACGCCGGCACGCGACCCTGCCCTGCGGGGGTGGTCCCAAGAGGACCCGTGGCCGTGGCCTATGGGTGTGAGTGCAGAATGGAGCCGCCTCCGAGCCGACGGGACGTGGCATGCCACGTACTGGGTGGCGGAGTGGCCGCGCATCGACTCGCGCCCCGACTTCCTGGGGCCTCTTCTCCTGCCGTCCGAGGTGCGCCGCTCGATGTCGGTCGTCATGGAACCGCTCGGACCGATCGCGGCGTCTCGCAAGGTGGAGCAGGCGCGCACGGCGGACATCGCCGACGCCGAGCTGCGCCGGCGCGGGGGCTTCCTGGCCACTGCCAGGCGACGGCGCGAGGAGGAGATCCTCGTCCGACGCGAGGTCGAGCTGGCCGACGGCCACGCGCACTATCGCTTCTCGGGGTACATCACGGTGAGCGCGGCGGACCCCGGCGAGCTCGAGGAGGACTGCGGTCGAGTGGAGCAGGCCGCGGGACAGGCCGGGCTCGAGCTTCGACGCTGCTACGGGGACCAGGCCAACGCCTTCCTGTGCACCCTTCCTCTCGGCCGCGGTCTGTCCTGACACCGGACGCAGTCATGGGGATCTCCGCACACGAGGCCACCACCCGTCATCTCGGAGCGGTCTATCCCTTTCTGTCCGAGCCCGGGCTCGGCGCCGCCGGCCGCGGCGTCGGTGAAATCGGCGTCGGTGGCGTCGGTGGCGTCGGTGGCGTCGGTGGCGTCGGCGACGTCGGCGACGGAGGTGTGCTCGTGGGACGCGACCTGCTGGGCGCCACGTTCGCGTACGACCCCTTCGAGCTGTACCGGTGCGGCCATGTCACGAATCCCAACATGGTGGTGATCGGGCAGATCGGCCTGGGCAAGAGCGCGTTCGTCAAGACCTACCTGTGGCGCCTGGCCGTGTTCGGGCGTCGGGCCTGGGTGGTGGACCCCAAGGGTGAGTACGGCGCGCTGGCGCGTGCGTGGGGTGTGGAGCCCGTGGCGTTGCGCCCGGGCGGCTCGATCCGGCTCAACCCCCTCGATGCGGTGCCGTCGGCGCCAGGTACCGCGACTGACGACGACGATGTGGCGCGCCGGCGTTGTGAGTTGCTCGCCTCGCTGTCGGCCGCCAGTCTCGGACGTCCGCTTCTTCCCACCGAGCGCAGTGCTCTGGACCTGGCCGTGGCGGAGACGTCGGTACCCTTCTCCTCCACGCCCGAAAGAGGCGCACCGGGACCGACACTGCCGAGGGTCGTGGACGCGCTGTTGCGTCCCGAGGCGCACTCGGCTCGGAGCGTGGGCACCGACGTGGCGGGCCTTGCCGCCGACGGGCGCAACGTGGCGTTGGAGCTGCGCCGCCTGGTGGCCGGCGATCTGCGGGGGATGTTCGACGGTCCGACATCGCCTGGCATCGGGCTCGACGCTCCCCTCGTGGTCCTCGACCTCTCCGCCGTCTACCACTCGGCGGCATTGGGCATCCTCATGACTTGTGCCACGGCTTGGTTGCAGGCTGGGCTCGGGGTCGTCCCCACCGAGGCCGTGACAGGCGACAGCGCGCCACACCGAAACGACGGCGTCGTTGTCGTCGTCGACGAGGCGTGGGCGATTCTGGCGAACCTGGGCGTGGCCCGTTGGCTCCAAGCATCGTGGAAGCTTTCGAGAGCCAGAGGAGTGTCGAACGTGGCCGTGCTCCACCGGCTGTCCGACCTCGACACAACAGGGGAGTCCGGTTCCGAGCAGGTCGGATTGGCCCGCGGCCTGCTCGCCGACTCCGAGACGCGCGTCGTCTACGCACAGCCACCGGGCGAAGTGCAACGGGCGGCGTCCCTTCTGGGGCTGTCGTCGACCGAGGCAGAGATCGTCCCGCATCTCCGACGGGGTGTGGCGTTGTGGAAGATCGGGACTCGGTCGTTCCTCGTCCAGCACCGCCTGTCGCCGTTCGAGTCGGCCATCATCGACACCGACGGCGCCATGGACGTCTCTGTCGAAGAGCGCCGATGACGGGAAACGGGCCCATGATGGGAACCCGTACGTGAACGGGCTGGCGCCGGTCGCCGTGGTCGCGGCCGCCGTGGCCGGATGGACCCTGTTCAGCGTGCCGGCGACGCGCCGTGATGTCGGTCTCAAGTCGCTCCTGCTCCCACCCCAGGGTCGGCGCCGAGGTGCGCCCACCGGGCGTCTGCGCACAGGCACCGTCCCCGGCAGCTCGCGGCGCCACACCGCCGCGCCCGGCCCGAGTCATTGGGCGGGTCCGCGCCGGGCGCGTGGAGTGGCTGAGGCCGACCCGGCTCGGTGGGCCACGCGGCGCGACATGGGTCCTCTCCTCGTCGACCGACCCGAGACCGGTCGCTTGACGCTCGGCACCGTCGGGGGCCGGCTGCTCGCTGCTGAGCGAGGCCATTCGGTGCTCGTCGTGGGTCCGACCCAGAGCCGCAAGACCAGCGGGTTCGCGGTGCCGGCCATCCTCGAATGGGATGGTCCGGTCGTGGCGGCGTCGGTCAAGTCCGACCTGGCCCGCCACACCCTGATGTGGCGCCGCCGGCAGGGACAGGTGTGGGTGTACGACCCCTCGGCGTCGACCGGCCTCGCCCCGGCGACGTGGTCGCCTCTGCAGACGTCGGCGACGTGGCAAGGGGCGCGCCGGACCGCAGCCTCGCTCACCGAGGTGGCCCGGTCGACGCCCGGCGCACTGAGCGAAGGCGACTTCTGGTACGCCACCGCCGCCAAGCTCCTGGCTCCCCTGCTGCTGGCGGCCGCCACCTCCGGCGGGACCATGGCAGACGTCGTCCGGTGGGTGGACACCCAAGAAGTCGACGAGGTCTTCGACGCGCTCACCACGGCGCGAGCCCAGTCCGCGCTACAGGCGATGCGGGCGGCGTGGGGGCGCGACGACCGTCAGCGCAGCGCCGTGTACACCACCGCCGAGACGGTGCTAGAGGTCTTCGCCGACCCCGCCGTGGCGGCCAGCGAGTCCGCGGCCTCGAGCGCAGCCCCCGGGAACCGCATCGACCCCATTCGGTTGCTCGACAGCAGGGACACCTTGTACCTGTGTGCGCCGGCCCATGACCAGCGTCGCCTGCGCCCGCTCTTCGCCACCTTGGTGACCCAGGTCGTCGAGGCCGCCTACGCGCGCGCCGGACGCCAGGGCCATCCGCTTCACCCGCCGTTGCTCGTCGTGCTCGACGAGGCCGCCAATGTTGCCCCGCTGGCCGAGCTCGATGTGCTGGCGTCGACGGCGGCGGGCCACGGCGTGCAGCTCGTCACGGTGTGGCAGGACCTCGGCCAATTGCAGGCCCGCTACGGCGCGCGGGCAGGCAGCGTTGTGAACAACCATCGCGTCAAGGTCTTTCTCTCGGGAATCGCCGACCCCGGCACGCTCGAGCACGCCAGCGCGCTCATCGGTGAGACAGAGCATCGGTCGTGGGCGACAACGGTGGACGGCTACGGCGCCACGTCGCACACCGACTCCCCGGCCCCGCGCCGGCTGGCGCCGGCCGACGCTTTGCGAAGGATCCCGCCCGGCGACGCCGTCGTGGTGTCGGGCCATCTCGGCGCCCATCCGACTGCGACTGCGCCCGTGGCAGGACGACCGGTCGCTGCGCGCCCGGACCGGGACTGGATCCGACGCCGCTGCGTCGGGACACCGTGGGCGTGTCGGGACATGGTGGGCGCGCCGGTCGGTGGGTACGGTGGGGCCATGAGAGCGGAGCCGGCCGGCGGATCGGACCCGGGGATCGCCGAGTTCGTGGCTCAGCGCACCGCCGAATACAGCGAGGCGGCGCGCGCCGTGCGCGATGAAGCCGCCGCGGCGGGGACCCTGGTGTGGGACCCCTACGATCCGGCTTGGGTCGAGGACCCCTACGCCGTGTACGCCGAGCTGCGCCGCAGCAACCCCGTGCATCGCAACGCCCTCGGGTTCTGGGTGTACACCCGCCACAGCGACTGTCTGGCCATCCTGCGCGACCGCCGGTCGAGCAGCGACGGTCGCAATGTCGACGAGGCCACCTTTCGTGATCTGAGGGCGGCCGACCTTCCTGCGCAGCGGGGCCCCGAGGCCATGCTGGCCGAGATGGCACCGTTTCTGTTCCGCGACCCGCCCGATCACACGCGCTTGCGAGGGCTCGTGCAAAAGGCGTTCACGCCCAGGGTCGTCGAGGGACTACGGCCGCGGCTCGAGGAGATCTGTGACGGACTGCTCGACGAGGCGTTCGATCGCGGTGAAATAGACCTCGTGGCCGACTACGCCTACCCGTTGCCCGTACAGATCATCGTGGAGATGCTCGGGGTGCCCGCCGAGGACCACGAGCAGTTCCGGGTGTGGTCCCACGCGCTGGCACGGGGGCTCGATCCGGACTTCCTCTTGCCCCCCGAAGCGGTGCAAAAGCGGCTGGGGGCAATCCTGTCCTTCGTGCAGTATTTCGCCTCGCTCATCGAGGAGCGGCGCCAGAAGCCGGGCGAGGACCTCCTCACCCGGCTGATCCAGAGCGAGGAACAGGGTGACGCCCTCACCCAGGGCGAGCTCTTGTCCACGTGCATCTTGCTGCTCGTGGCGGGACACGAGACGACGGTGAACCTCATCTCGGGGGGTGCGCTCGCCCTCATGGAGCGACCCGATCAACTGAGGCGGTTCCGTGACGACCCCGCCGTCGTTCGCAGTGGCGTCGAGGAGATGCTGCGCTTCGTCTGCCCTGTGCAGCTGACCGGTCGGGTGGCGCTCGAGGACATGGAGGTGGGCGGGGCGCGCATCGCGGCGGGTCAGTTCTCCATGCTGCTCATCGGGTCCGCCAACCGCGACCCCGATGCCTTTGCCAACCCCGACACCTTCGACGTGGCACGGGCCGACAACAATCATCTGGGCTTCGGCTTCGGTATCCATCACTGCCTGGGCGCCCCGCTGGCCCGACTCGAGGCACAGATCGCGTTGCCGGCCCTCTTGCGCCGGGCGCGCCGCCTCGAGCGCATCAGCGACGAGCTGTCCTACAAGGAGAACATCGTGCTGCGGGGTCTCGAGACCCTTCCCGTGCGCGTCTCGGCCTGAAGGAGCCGTTCCCAGCCCGACCCACCCAGCCGAGCCGACCGCAGCCCGAGCTCAGTGGGGCGAACCCGGAGCCACCAAGGGCCAGGGCCGCTCGCGCTCGGCGATGAGCGCGAGGTCGAGGAGGAGCTCCTCTTCGTGATGTCGGCCGATGACCTGCATGCCCACCGGCAGGCCGTCGAAGGTTCCCGCGGGGATCGACACCGCCGGGTTGCCCGCCAGATTGGCGGGGAAGGTGAGGTTGGCCTGGTTGGCACCCACCCGCATGATGTCGCCGAACTTCGCCATGAGGTCGATGTCGCCCACCTGGGTGGGGATGGGGCCCGCGGCCCCGAAGGCCACGTCGGGGTTGGTGGAGCAGAAGATGAAGTCCACCTCGTCGAGGAGGTCTGCCATCACCTCGTGCGCGCCGAGGCGGAATCGCTCAGCCGCGGCCGCCATGGCGAAGTCGTAATGGTGAGCGGCGATGTTCATGCCCAGCATGATCTCGGGGGTCAGGTCCGATTCACACGCCGGGTACTTGTCGCCGAGATCGGCAGCCAGCGTCACCAGGTTCGACATGGCCCACTCGAACAGTGCGGGCGGAAAGCTCACCGCTACGTCGACGCGCGCCAGCTCGGCGTCGGCGATGAGCGCCTCGGCGCCCGTCGCCACCAGCGCCGCCACCTCGGGGTGGACGATCGCCACGCCCAAGTCGACAGCGATGACGGCCCTCTTGCCGCGCAGCTCCTGGCGGTGACTCCCGAGACCGGCCTCCCACCCCTCCACGCGGAGCAGGCTGTGGGTGTCGTGAGGGTCGTACCCGTTGCACACGTCGTACCAACGGGCCGTGTCGCGCACCGATCTGCTGATACAGCCCACCGTGACCGTGTGGGGCGTCTGGTGCACGAACGGTCCCCTGGGGATGCGCCCGTAGGTCGACTTCAGGCCCAACATGCCCGTGAAGGCGGCCGGGATGCGGATGGACCCACCGCCGTCGCTTCCCGACGCCACGGGGAGGAGGCCCCCCACCACCGCCGCCGCCGTTCCGCCCGATGACCCGCCCGGGGTGCGCTCGAGGTTCCAGGGGTTGCGCGTGGTGCCGTGCAGTCGGGTGGAGGTGACGTTGATGCCGCCGAACTCGCTGGCGGTCGTCTGCGCGGCCAGGACCGCGCCCGCGCCCAGGAGCCGGCGCACCTGCGTGGAAGTGAAGGTCGCTTTCCGATCGGCGTAGACCAGCGATGCCTCGGTGAGAGGCCAGCCCTCGACCGGCTCGAGCTCCTTGATCCCGACGGGCACCCCCCCGAAAGGGAGTGTCACGTCGGCCTGCTGGGCGGCGCGGCGCGCGGCGCCGGCGTCGACGTAGCTGCAGGCGTTCAGCGCCGAGCCCTCGATGGCGGCCAGGGACAGCTCGAGAGCCTCGGGCGGGGTGATCTCGCCCTTGCGAAAGGCGTCGACGAGTGAGCAGGCATCCCCGGCCCAGGCATGGTCGGCCATAGCAGCGGAGGCTAGTGCTGTGGCGGGCAACGCCGACCGTGCCGAGCACCCCGGGGCGGGCCGGCCAGCGGGTGGATGTGGCCGGAGAGGTACGTCGTCCCTGCGCTTGTAAGGTTCGAACGTGCTCCCCGGCTTCTATGACGTCATCCATCGCCGACGCGATGTCCGGGCCGAGTTCAGTGGAGAGCCCGTCGACGAGGAGGTCCTCGTCCGGGTGCTCGACGCGGCGCACAGCGCGCCGAGTGTGGGGCTGTCCCAGCCATGGGATTTCATCCTCGTGTCCGACGACGCTGTCCGACGGGCCTTCTGGGCGCACGTCCAGGAGGAGCGCAGCGAATTTCGCAGCCTCGCTCGAGGGAGAGCGCGCCGAGCGGTTCGCCGGAATCAAGATCGACGGCATCCTCGAAGCCAGCCTGTCGGTGGTCGTCACCTACGACCCCGCCCGCGGCGCCCCCGGTGTGCTCGGGCGCCACGCCATCGCCGACGCCGGCCTCTATTCGGTGTGCCTCGCCATCGAGAACATGTGGCTGGCGTGCACCGCCGAAGGCTGGGGGATGGGTTGGGTGTCGTTCTACCGCGAGTCGTTCCTGCGCCAGCTGCTCGGAATTCCCGACGCCATCCGACCCGTGGCGTGGTTGTGTGTCGGTCCGGTGAGCTCGCTCCAGGATTCCCCCGACCTCGAGCGCGCCGGTTGGCGCACGCGGCTGCCCCTCGAAGCGTCACTGCACCTCGACCACTGGGATCGCCGTGACCCCGAGGTGATCAGCATCGCCGCCGGGAGCCGAGCGGTGGGGCCGGCCATGGTCAGCGGTGCCCCCGCGTCAGAAAGGTTCGAGCCATGAGCGAAACCGCCTCCGCCTCCGCCACCCCCTCCGCCACCCCCTCCGCCCACGCCCCCGCCCACACACCCCAGGCGCCGTTCACCTTGGCCATCGATATCGGGGGCACGGGACTCAAGGCGTCGGTGCTCGACGCCACCGGCGCCATGGTGGCCGACCGTGTGGTGGTGAAGACCACGTACCCGTGCACGCCGTCGAAGATGGTCGACGATCTCGCCGCCTTGGTCGCACCTCTCCCCCGCCGACGCGTGTGTCGGCGGGGTTTCCCGGAATGGTCCGCAACGGGGTTGTGCTCTCGGCCCCGCACTTCGTGACAGAGCACGGGCCGGGGTCCGCCATCGACACCAGGCTCGTGAAGCAGTGGGTCGCCTTTGACCTCGCCGGGGCACTCGCCACGCGTTTGGGCAAGCCCACGCGGGTGGCCAACGACGCCGATGTCCAGGGGGCTGCTGTGGTGACCGGCAAGGGGCTCGAGCTCGTGGTGACCCTGGGAACCGGAGTGGGGACGGCATTTTTCTACGACGGGCGGCTCCTTCCCCACATGGAGTTCTCGCACCATCCCTTCTTGAAGGGTGACACCTACAACGAACAACTGGGCGAAGCCGCCCGGAAGGCGATCGGCAATCAACGTTGGAACAAGAGGGTGCGCAAGGCTGTGGCCACGTTCCGGGCCCTGTCGTTCTTCGATCACTTGTTCATCGGGGGCGGCAATGCCAAGAAGATCCACGGCACGCTCGGGACGGACGTGTCCATGGTGGACAACACTGCCGGCATCCTCGGCGGGATCAGGCTGTGGGACGAGTCGCACCTCGCGGTGTAGCGGGCCGCGCCGCCCGACCCGTTGCCTCAGCAGCGGGAGGTGGCGCGCCGTGACCGAGATACCGGGGGCGACGCCCGAGCACGCCGAGATGGACCACGTGCTTCGCCGGCGCCGTCGGCGGGCGCTGCGGGGATTGCTGGCGTTGGCCGTCGTCGTCATCGTCGCCGTCTTCGTGGTCCAGAACTCGCAGCGAGTACCGGTCCATTTCTGGTTCTTCACCCATAAGGCTCCCCTCATCTGGATCGTGCTCGCCTGCCTCGTGGTCGGGATCGTGCTCGGCTACGTCGCCGGGGTGCCCGAGCGCAGAGCGAGGCGGCGGCGACGCAAGGCCGAACGGGCATCGCGCCGCGACGGCAACTAGGACCGGGTTGAGCGCGGACCTGCGTCACCGGCGCGCCGTCTCGCTGCAGTAGGTTGCGGCCCCGTGCGGGCTGTCACCATCGTCGACGGGGACCTTCGTGTTCAGGAGCATCCCGATCCCGAGCCTGGTGACACCGAAGTGGTGGTCGCCGTCCGGGCCGCCGGCATCAACAACGCCGACTTGATGCAGCGGCTCGGTTTCTACCCCGCCCCTCCGGGGTGGCCGCCCGACATCCCGGGGATGGAGTTCGCGGGCGAGGTCGTTGCCACCGGGAGGCGCACCACGCGTTTCTCGCTCGGCGATCGTGTCATGGCTGTGGTGGGCGGGGGAGCACAGGCCGAGCTGGCCGTGGTCGACGAACGATGTGCGATGGCTGTGCCCCCTGACGTGAGTTGGCCCGAGGCGGGCGGCTTCCCCGAGGCCTACTCCACCGCCTACGACGCGCTCTTCATCCAGTGCGGGCTGGCCGTGGGCGAGCGCGTCCTGGTCACCGGGCGCGGCCGGTGGGGTGGGGAGCGCGGCGGTGCAGCTGGCCGCGGCCACCGGCGCCCGCTGCGTGGCCTCGGTGCGCCACCCCCAGCTGCGCGACTCGGTCGCTTCGCTGGGAGCGACCGTCGCCGCTCCCGACGAGGCCTTGGGTCTCGGTCCCTTCGATGTCGTGCTCGAGCTCGTCGGGGCGTCGAGCCTCCCCGGTGTGCTCGGCGCCATGGCAGTCTCCGGTCGCATCGCCGTGATCGGCGTGGGCGGAGGGGCACAAGCCGAGATCGACCTGCTGGCGGTCATGCAACGCCGCCTTCGTATCAGCGGCTCCACGCTGCGCACCCGCTCGCTCGTCGACAAGGCGGTGGTCGCCGCCGCCGCCGAGCACCATGTGGTGCCGCTTCTGGAGGCCCGGAGAGTGCGCGTCGTGCTGGAGGCGACCATCCCCATGGAGCGCGCCGGGGAAGCCTACGAGCGCTTCGGCCAAGGCGGCAAGTTGGGCAAGATCGTCCTCGTCCCCAGTCGCTGAGCGCGCCCCCGCCCCGGCGAAGAGGCCCTCACGAGCGCGCCCTCTACAGCTGCGAACGGCCCCGGCCTACCACTCCCGCTCGGCGCCTCTCGATGTCTTGGGGGTCGACTCCACCGCGCTGGAACTCGGCCGCGGCGCGGGCCTCGACGTCCCACGCCTCGCCTCCGGGCACCCGGCTCGCCTCTTCGTAGGTGGCGAGGATGGCGCGCACCGCTCGCTGATCGCTCGAGACGATGTCGGCGGCCAGCCGGCGCGCCGTGGGCAGCAGCTCGTCGTGGGCCACGACGTGGTTGACGAGCCCCCACTCCAGCGCGGTCGCGGCGTCGATGAAGTTCCCCGTGGCGCTCATCTCCCGGGCGCGCCGGATGCCGATCGCCTGGGGGAGCAGCACCGTCAGTCCCCACAGAGGGTGGACGCCCACCCGGGCGTGGGTGTCGGCGAAGCGGGCCCGCTCCGAGGCGACGAGGAAGTCGCAGTTGAGCGCCAGCTCGAGGCCGCCGGTCACCGCCACGCCGTTGACGGCGCCGATGATCGGCTTCGACGTGGGCAGCGTCGTCCCCCGTCCCCGACGGGCGGTGGCGCGTCGCCGTCGTCGCGTCACGGCTCGGGCACCGTCGCTTCAAGCGGCCCCCCGTCGTGGCCGAGCTCTTTCAGGTCGAGCCCGGCGCAGAAGGCGGGATCGGCGCCGGTGAGGATGAGCACGTCGACGTCGTCGCGGGCGTCGGCCTCGCCGACCAGGCGGGCCAGCGTGCGGATGAGCTCGGTCGACAGGGCGTTGCGTGCCTCGGGCCGGTTGAGGGTGACGGTGGCGACGCCGTCGGCCACCTCGAGCAGGGCGACGTCGGACACGGTGCAGGTCCCGCCCGGCGTCGTCTAGGTGGTGACGATGACGCTCGACCCGTGGCCGAAGAGGCCCTGGTTGGCGGTAACGCCCACCCGGGCGCCCTCGACCTGGCGGCCGGCCGCCTGGCCGCGCAGCTGCCACACCAGCTCGCACACCTGGGCGATGGCCTGGGCGGGGATGGCCTCGCCGAAGCTCGACAGCCCGCCGCTGGGGTTCACCGGGATGCGCCCGCCGAGGGCGGTGTCGCCGTCGCGGAGGAGTCGTTCGGCCTCCCCCTCCTTGCACAGGCCGATGTCCTCGTACCAGTCGAGCTCGAGGGCCGACGACAGGTCGTAGACCTCGGCCACGTCGACGTCCTCGGGGCCGATCCCCGCCTCCTCGTAGGCGGCGAAGGCGATGGAGCGGCGGAAGGCGGGCCCGTCGAGGGCGCCCGACGGCGACGGCCGAGTCGGTGGCGAAGTTGGGCATCTCGATGACGGTCTGGGGAAAGCGGGGTGTCACCGTCGACACGGCCGGGATCGACACCGCGGCGCGATCCGCCGCCGTGGCGGCGGGCGAAGTCCATGCTCGACAGCACGAGGGCGGCGCCGCCGTCGGAGGTGGCGCAGATCTCCAGCAGGCGCAGCGGGTCGGCCACCATGGGCGAGGCGAGCACCTCCTCGGCGGTGACCTCCTTGCGGTAGCGGGCATTGGGGTTGGCCACGCCGGCGCGGGCGTTCTTCACCTTCACCGCGGCGAAGTCGTCCTCGGTGGCGCCGAAGAGCTCCATGCGCCGGCGGGCGTAGAGGGCGAAGTAGGTGGGGTTGGTGGCGCCGAGGAGATGGAAGCGCAGCCAGTCGGGGTCGTCGCGCCGTTCGCCCCCGACCGGGGCGAAGAATCCCTTGGGGGTGGTGTCGGCCCCCACCACGAGGGCCACGTCGCACAGGCCGGCCAGGATCTGCGCCCGGGCCGCCGCGATGGCGGTGGCACCCGACGCGCACGCCGCGTAGGCGCTCGACACGCGGGCGCCGGACCAGCCCAGCGCCTGGGCGAAGGTGGCGCCCGAGATGAAGCCGGGGTAGCCGTTGCGGATGGTGTCGGCGCCGGAGACGAACTGGACGTCGCTCCACGACACCCCGGCGTCGGCCGAGGGCGGCGCGGGCCGCCGCCAGCCCGTACTCGACGAAGTTGCGGCCCCACTTGCCCCAGGGGTGCATGCCCACCCCGAGCACGGCCACGCTGCGGTCGTCAGCCCATGCGATCCTCCCGATCGGGGCCGTCACCGGCCGCCATTTCCACACCAGGTACTGGTGGTCGTCGTCCTCGTAGAGGACGTCGATGACGAGCTCGACTTCGGTGCCCATGGCCAGGTCGTCCACCGTGACCTCGGGCACGACCTGGCCCATCACCACCATCTTCTCCTCGGCCAGCTCCACCGCCGCGATGCAGAATGGCACGTAGGGGTCGGCCGCCACATAGGGCGCCGGAGGCGTGTAGCGGGCGTCGGTGTAGGACCACACCTTGCCCCGCCGGCTCAGAGGGACCTCGTCGAATTCGGTGCCCTCGCACCCGGGGTTGCGGCAGAAGATGCGTCTCGCGGGGAAAGGCGTAGGTCCCACAGCGTCGGGCACCGGCTGCCCAGCAGTGCCGGGGCGTCTCCGTCGGTGGTGAACCATCCCTCCACGGCGGGGACGCGGGTCTTGGCGGTGGTCATCGGCGCAGTCTAACGCCCCGTCAGATCTGGCCCCCGGGCCGACGGTTCCGCGCCTGCCAGGGGGCCCGCGTAAATTCCATGGTTCGCCTCTCCCGCACGGAGAGGCCCCATCCCAGGATCGTGACCTCAGCCATGGACCTCACCGTCGTCGACTCCTTCACCGACCGTCCCTTCGCCGGCAATCCCGCCGCCATCGCCGTCGTGGACGCGCTTTCCCGACGAAGCCCAGATGCAGCTCGTGGCCCGTGAGATGAACCTGTCGGAGACGGCCTTCGTCGTGGCGCGCCCCGATGGCTCCTACGACCTGCGCTGGTTCACGCCCACGATCGAGGTCGACCTGTGCGGCCACGCCACCCTGGCCGCCGCGCACGTGCTCGGAGGCGACGGCCACCTTCCACACCCGCAGCGGCCCCTTGGTGTGTGCCTCGGCGCCACAGGGTTGGATCGAGATGGACTTCCCCGCCGACCCGCCCGTGCCGCAGGACATTCCGCCCTCGATGGCCGCCACGCTCGGCCTCGACGACGGCCTGTCGGTGCGCGCCGTGGCCCGGACGCGCGTCGACGTGGTCGTGGAGTTGGACCGGGCCGACACGGTGCGCGCCCTGCGTCCCGACCTGGCGGCGGTGGCGGCGCTGAGGACGCGCTGCGTGGTGGTGACGGCGGCTGGGGACCGCCCCGGCATCGACTGCGTCAGCCGCGTGTTGGGGCCCAACGTGGGCATCCCCGAGGATCCCGTGACCGGGTCCGCGCACTGCGCCGCTGGCGGTGTACTGGGGGCAACGCCTGGGACTCGACCAGCTGGTGGGGGAGCAGGCCTCGGCGCGCGGCGGAGTGGTGCGCATGAGGCGCAACGGCGAGCGCGTCGTTCTCGGCGGTCAGGCGGTCACGGTGTCACAGATGCGCCTGGTCGTCTGACCCCGTTCGTCCGAACCATGCCGGCGCGTCGCCCGAGCCGCGCCGGGCGCCGCCCCGGAAGTCGACGTCGCCTCAGCCACCGGCCTTGCTCACGGCCTTGCGATAGGCAGCGGGGAACAGAGCCCGGCCCACCGGCGCCAGGCGGGCGACGGGGGCGGCGTCGATGTCGACCTTCGAGCCCCCCATGCGCGCCAGGAGCAGCTGCGACACCTGCTCTTCGGATCGTCGGACCATCCGCGGCGGCATCGGCATGCCGGCGTCGACGGCTTCGCTCCCCATGGCGGTGGGAACCCATCCGGGATACAGGACGTGGAGGTGCACGCCCCGTCGCTCGGTGTCGAACGACAGGCTCTCGGTGAAGGCGCTCACGGCGGCTTTCGACGCGCTGTAGGCGGCCTCGTGCGGCCCGGGAGCCCGCCCGCTGTCCGACGACACGTTGACGACGGCGCCGTGGCGACGCTCGAGCATCCCCGACAGGACCGCCAAGGTGCCCGCCACGGTGGCGAAGTAGTTGGTCTCCATGACAGCCCGGTACACGGCCAGATCGTGTGGTTCGTCACCGCGAGGCGGGCCCGTGCCGGCGTTGTTCACGAGCACGTCGATACGGCCATGGTCCTTGGTGATGTCGCCGAGGACGGACACGAAGTGATCGGTGTCGCTCACGTCGCAGGTCACCGTGGACGAGCCCGGTGACAGGCTTCGGATCTCCTGGGTCAGGCTGGCCAGCAGTTCCTGGCGGCGCGCGATGCCGATGACGGTCGCACCCCGGGCCGCCATGTCCAAGGAGAAGCGTCGCCCCAGACCCGACGATGCGCCGGTGACCACCGCCATCGCTCCTCGTATGACGAACATGGCGTTCTCCTCTCTGTGTTCCCCCTGGTGAGGGAGGGGCCGGTGGCGCCTGCCAACATTGGACCATGGACGCCCCCCGCACCGCCCGCTCCCTGTGGAAGCTCTTCGAGCCCCTGCACGCCGTGACCTATTTCGCCCCCGAGTGCATCGACGAGTACGGCGTCGCGGGACTCAAGGGCTTTTGGATGGGCTATTTCGCCGGACGCGCCGCTCCCATGGGACCGGTCGGGCCCGCCGTCGTCGACGCCACCTTCTTCAGCTTCAATCCCGAGCGCGTGGCCCGGGCCCTGCCCGTCGCGTGGTCCTTGGTGGCGCCCGCCCGCGTGCTCGAGGCCCGGCTGGCCGGAGTGGACCGCGCCCTCGGGAGGATCCTCGGTCCCGACGGGGTTGACGCCGACATCGGCGCCCTGGCCAGTGACATGGCCCGTGCCGCCGAGTTGGCCCGATCGGCGCTCGAGGGCCTGACGGTGGACGGCCGGCCGTTGGCGGCCGCCAACCTGGCGCTCCCCTGGCCCGAGGAGCCCCACCTGGCGTTGTGGCAAGCCGCCACGGTGCTGCGCGAGCACCGCGGCGACGGGCACGTCGTCGCCCTGGTGGCGGCGGGACTGGACGGTCGACAGGCGCTCGTCACCATGGCCGCCACCGGCGCCGTGCCGAGGGCCATGCTCCAGGTGGCGCGCGGTTGGGACGACGAGGCCTGGCAGGCGTCGACCGACGTGCTGATGGAGCGGGGATGGCTCTCTGAAGACGGCACGCCCACCGCGTCGGGGGCCGTGGCTCGCCGAGAGATCGAAGACCTGACCGATCTCCTGGCCGCCGAGCCTTGGGAGCGCCTCGGAGAGGACGACACCGAGACCCTGCGGGCCGTCCTGGCACGGTTTGCAAGTGCCATCGCCGTCACCGGGTCGGTGCCGGTGCCCAACCCCGTCGGTGTGCCGCTCCCGCGACTGACCCCAGCCGCACGGTCAGTCCCAGAGGTCGACCGGCGCCTGGCCCAGGGGGTAGTGACCGGGCAGCAGGCCACCCGACGTGGCCCGCTCCATGCGGCGCCGCATGCCCTCGGAGAGCGCGTCGGCCTTGATCATCTCGATGAACAGGGCGGTGGCGTTGCCGACGTCGAAGAAGTCGCGCTGCCACGACCATTTGAAGTTCCCGGCGTAGCGGAACCAGCTTCCTCCCAGCCCTGCGATCACATACGGCGAGCCGTCGGGTCGGGTGGTGTCGGCGATCTGCTTCCACAGACCGATCACCTCGCCCTGTTTCGGGTCGATGAGCACCTTCTGGTACGGGTAGGTCCAGCCGTCGAGCCCGCCCATCTCGAGGCCCAGTGCGATGTCGCGGATCTCGTCGCGGCCCACGACCATGAAATCCTCGTGGGGCCCGATGTTCCAGCCGTAGGTGGCGTCCTCGGTGTACATCTCCGACATGGGCCGCCAGTCACCGGCCTCCTGGGCGCGCCGGTTGACCTCCAGCCAACGCTGCACCATCTCCTCGAGCTCGTCGTACGCGAACGCGGCCACGTCAGTCCTCCTCGATCCGTAGGGCATGGGTGGGACAGAACCGCACCGCCGCCTCGACCTCGGCCCGCAGCTCCTCGGGGGGCGTCTCGTCGAGGACCACGACCGAACCCTTCTTCGACACCGTGAACACGGCCCCGGCCTCCGACTCACACACCCCGTGACCCTGGCACAGGTCGCGGTCGACGACGACTCTCACGGCGTGGAGGGAGCAGCGTCGGACGCGGACGGGGCGGGCACGGCGCGTGGCCGGAACGTGGCCACGCACGGCTGGGCCAGCTGCACCACCATCTTGGAATGGTCGTTGCGGTAGGTGTCCGACGGCTGCGCGAGTTCGAAGTCCCAGTGCCGCAGCAACACCGAGAAGATGGCCTTCAGCTGCATCATGGCGAAGGGCGCCCCCACGCAGCGGTGGCGGCCGGCCCCGAAGGGGATCCAGGTCCACGGGTTGGCGCGGTCCTCGGCTCGGGGCTCGAGGTAGCGCTCGGGCACGAAGGCGTCGGGGTCGGGGAAGTCGTCGGCGATGCGGTTCGACACGGCGGGGCTCGCCCCCACGAGCTTGCCCGGCGCCACCCGGAACCCCTCGACCTCCATCTCCTCCTTGGCCACGCGCAGCACCAGGATCAGCGGGGGATGGAGGCGTAGCGCCTCCTTGATGGCCGATTCCAGGCGGGGCATGGCACGCAGGGCCTGGTAGCTCACCTCTTCGCCGTGCGCGTACAACTCGTCGAGCTCGCTTCGCACCGCGTCGAGCTCTCGGGGATGTCGCAGCAGCTCGATGAGCGTCCACGCCGCGGTTCCCGACGTGGTGTGGTGGCCGGCGAACATCATGGAGATGAACATGCCGGTGACCATGTCGGTCGAGAAGCGCGCCGTGCCGTCCTCGTCCCGGATCGACATCAAGACGTCGAGGAGGTCGCGGTCGTCGTCGGTGGCGGGCGGACCGGCACTGCGTCGGTCCATGATCCCCTGCACCAGAGCAACGAGCCCGAGCCGGGCCTGGTCGCGGCGCCGGAAGCTCTCGATGGGCGCGTAGGGGTCGACATAGGCGATGGCGTCGGTGCCCTGTTCGAGGTCGTGGTAGAGCTCGGCGAAGCGACGGTCGAGCTCGTGGCGAAACTTGCGCCCGATGAGACAGGCCGAGGAGGTGTAGATGGTGAGCTCGGCGAACCAGTCGAGAAGGTCGATGGTGCCCGTGTCCGATGCCGACCACGGCTTCACCATGGCCTCGACCTCGTCGGCGATCGTGGCGGCGTGGCCCCGCATGAACTTGTCGCGCAGGGCCTGGTTGTGAAGCATCTCGCGGCGGCGTTCGGGGGGTGCGTCGAACACCACGCCCTGCCCGAAGATCGGCGTCATGAAGGGGTACGCTTCGGCCTGGTCGAGCACCTCCTCCGGGGCGCGGAAGAACAGCTCGTTGGCCTCGGCTCCGGTGAGGAGCACCACGTCGCGCTGGGCCAGACGGAACTGCCCGACGTCACCGCACTCATCGCGTACCCGCCGCATGAGCGCGATGGGATCGACGCGCAGCTCGTCGAGATGCCCATGCTCCCCCCTCCTCCCGACACCTGGGGCGGCTCTCGCAATCCGAGGTCGACGGTCATGGTGTGCCTCCTGTGTTGTGGGCGCTCGGCGCGCTCGGCGTGCTCGGTGCGACAGCTGCGTCGTGTGCGACCGGTGCGATGGGTGCCTCGGGTTGGACCTCGATCAAGGGGAGGTGGGTCCCCGGCGGCGTGGTCACGGCGGCCAACACCGCGGCGGCCACGGCCGGAGGCCGCAGGAAGTGGCTGTGGCGGGCGGCACCGAAACGAACCCACTCGCCGAGCACCTCGGTCTGGGTGTCGGGGCTCCAGTCCGTCCCCATCTCGGTGAGCGTCTGGCCGGGCTGGATGATCGTGGCCCGCACGCCCGTGCCCTCGAGCTCGAGTTGCAACGCCCGCACGAGCCCCTCGAGCCCCCACTTCGAAGCCATATACGCGGCCATCATGGGCCGGGGGGTGCGGATGATGTCGGAGCTGACGAACACGAGGTCGCCGTGATGCCGCCCCACCATGGCGGGCGCCAGGGCGGCGACGAGACGATGGGCGCCCAGGAGGTTCACCTCCACGGTGGGGGCGAAGTCCTTGGGAGAGGTGCCCAGGGCGGTGCCGGGGGCGGCGTGCCCGGCGCTCGACACCATGATGTCGATCGGTCCCACGGCGTTCTCGGCCGCGCGGCGAATTCCCCCACCGAGGTCGCCTCGGCGAGGTCCAGGCGCTGCACGTGGGCCTCGCCGCCCCCGGCACGGATGCCGGCGGCGACCTCTTCGCACTTCTCGACCCGGCGAGCCCCGAGCACGACGGGGTGCCCGGCCGCCGCCAGTGCCGTGGCGATGGCCGCCCCGATCCCCGATGAGGCGCCGGCCACCACCGACGGACGGCGGGGGGGATGGGCGACGAATGGGGACCTCGACATGGGTGGCGATCTTCGCTCAGCGTGCCGTGACGGTGGTGGGGAGGCTGGCGAAGCCCCGCACGTTGATGGAATGGACCCGCCGCGCCCGGGCCGTATCGATGTCGTAGTCGGCCACCCGGGCCACGAGCTCTTCGAGCATCGACGCGGGCCTCGAGCCGGGCCAGGGGGGCACCCAGACAGAAATGACGGCCCCCGCCGAAGCTGATGAGCTTGGTGGTGTCGCGGTCGAGGTCGTAGCGGTCGGGGTCGGCGAACACCTCGGCGTCGCGGTTGGCCGATCCCACCAGAAGCAGTACCCGCTCGCCGTCGGGGACGCGTGTGCCCAGGAGATCGACCTCCCCGGTGGCGACGCGCAGCAGCATCTGCGAGGAGGTGTCGTAGCGCAGGGTCTCCTCCACCCAGTGCGGGGCGCGGCGCGCGTCGGCGAGGGCCTTGGCCTTCTGGTCGGGGAATCGCCATGCCCAGTACCAGGCGTTGGCCAGCAGCTTGGTAGTCGTCTCGTTTCCCGCCACCACGATGAGGAACAGAAAGGCGATGATCTCGTCGTCGCTCAGCCGATCGCCGTCGACCTCGACGTCGAGCAACCCCGAGGTGAGGTCTCCTCGCCGGGCGCGCCGACGTTCGCTCACCATGTCGGAGAAGTACCCGGCCAGGACGAGAGCCGCCTCCATCCCTTGCTGGGGCACGTCGAAGACACCCTCTTCGCGGTGCACGAGCAGGTCGGCGAGGCGTCGGTCTCGGCCCGGTCTGTCTCGGGGACGCCGATCATCTGCGAGATCACGTCCATGGGGAGCTTCCCCGCCACGTCGCCCACCATGTCGAAGGTGCCCGACGCCACCGCGGCGTCCAGGTAGCGCACCGCCAGGGCCCGGATCTCGGGCTCGAGCTCCGCCACTCGCCGCGCCGTGAAGGCCTTGGACACGAGCGAGCGCATGCGCGTGTGGAGGGGCGGGTCCATGGCCAGGAACGACATCGACTTGTGGGCGTGGGGCCCGTAGGCGGAAGGGTCGAGGGTCACGCCGAAGCGATTGGACAGATGGGCGGGATCGCGGAAGGCGGCCAGGACATCGGCGTGGCGCGACAGGGCCCAGAAGTCGAACTCGTCGTTGCGGTACAGCGGGGCCTCGGCCCGCAGGCGCGCGTAGGTCGGGTAGGGGTCCTCGTGGATCTCGTAGTCGTAGGGGCTGTAGTGGACGGGGGCGACGGTGCCGGAGTCGGTGGCGGTGTCGGTCACGACGCCCCTCGAAGGACCAGTCGGGCCGCATCGGCCAGCGCGTCGGGCACGTCCTCGAAATCGATGTGGCCCATCCCCGCCCACAGCATGGCCCCGCTGTAGGCGAGGTCGAGGCTACGCAGTACCGCCCCGTCGGCGCGTCCCCCAGGGCGCGGGCGAGCCGCTCGTGCAGCGCCGTGCCGAACAGCACGCGCAGGGCGCGCACCTCGGGCCCGCTCCCGAGCAGAGCCGTGGTGCACGCGGCGGCCAGCGTGGGGTCCCCCGCCATGAACAGGCCCAGGACCCGCAGCTCGGCGATGACCCGATGGGCCGCGTCGGCGTCTTCGCTCGCCTCGGGAACCGGCAGGGCCTGCAGACGGCGCCACAGGACTTCGGCCAGCAGGTGGTCCTTCGAGGCGAAGTAGGTGTAGGCCGTGGCGGGCGCCACGCCGGCACGGCGCGCCACGTTGCGCACGGTGAGCCCTTCGTACCCTCGCGCCGCGCTTCGTCGGCGGCGGCGTCCACGAGTTGCTCGACCACGGCGGCTTGGCGCGCGGTGAGGCGCCGGCGCGAGGCCTCGGCGGCGAGCACGGCCACGGCTGTCTCGGTCACGGCCGTGCCGGGCTGTGCCACATGGATCGGTCGAGAGGGTGCACGATGAGGGCGTACTCGCGCACCAGGGCACGAGGGCCTCCTTGGACAGGTCCTCGTAACCGAAGTCGGGGTCGGAGGGCCCGGCGTAGTCATTGCGGTCGGCCATGGCTTCAGACTACGTTCCAGACACCTGTCTGGCTAGAGGGGAATCGAAGGAAATGGGCATCGCAGGGAGGCAGGTCGCCGGTGACCACGGCGGGGGTGATCGGGCTGGGCGACATCGGCCAGGGCGTGGCCGACGCCGTGGTGCGGGCCGGCCTGGACCTGGGCGTCTGCGACCTCCGCCCGAGGTCACGGCCCCCTTCGCGGCGTCCTCGCTTGTGGCGGCCATCCCGGCCGCTCTCGGGGCCCGGCCGTGACGTGGTGGTGGTGGCCGTGGTCGACGACCGCCAGGTCCTCGCCGTGCTCGACGGGGCCGACGGCGCGCTCGGCGCCATGGCGGCCGGGTCGACGGTCGTGATCCTCAGCACGGTGTCCCCGCGCACGGTCGAGGCCGTGGCGGCGGCGGCGTCGGCGCCGGGGTGTCGACGTCGTCGACTGCGGCGTGAGCGGCGGCCCGGCCGCGGCCGCCGACGGCACGCTCGTGGCCATGGTGGGAGGCGACGACGGCCGTCATCGAGCGCGTCCGCCCCGTCCTCGACACCTTCACCTCGCTCGTGGTGCACATGGGCCCGCTCGGGGCCGGCCTCAAGGCCAAGCTGGCCCGCAACCTCGTGCAGTACGGGTCGTGGCTGGCGGCCTACGAGGCGCAGGTGCTGGCCGAGGCGGCCGGGATCGAGCTGTCCAAGCTGGCCGAGGTGATCCGGGAGAGCGACAAATTCGATCGGCGGGGCGTCGACGGCTCATGTTCCGCGACACCGTGGCGCCCCTGCCGCCCGACACCCACGCCGGCATCGTCGCCGCCATGGCCGCCGGCGCCGCCCTCGCCCACAAGGACCTGCGGGCGGCCATGGAGCTCGGCCGTCCCTCGGCGTCGACGCTGCCCCTGGCGGCCATGACCGACGCCCGCTGCGACGCCGTGTTCGGGATCACTCGTGCGCCGCGGAGCCGGCGCCGGAGGAGGAGCGATGACCGCGTCGCTTCGGCGAGGAGCGCATGCTCATCGACGGGGCCCTGGTGCCGGCGTCGACGGGGGCGGTGTTCGAGACGGTCAACCCCGCCACCGAGGAGGTCCTCGGGGTCGCCGCCGACGCATCGGACGAGATGCCGAGCGCGCCCTCGGCGCGGCGCGCCGCGCCTTCGACGACACGACGTGGTCCACCGATGTGGCCCTGCGGGTGCGGTGCCTGCGCCAGCTGCAGGCGGCCATGCGGGCGCACGCCGACGAGCTGCGGGCCATGACCATCGCCGAGACCGGTTCGCCGCTGTTCATGACGCGTTCGGCCCAGCTCGACGACCCCGTGGAGTCTTTGGGATGGGTGGCCGATCTGGCCGAGTCCTATGAGTGGACGACCGACCTGGGCCGGGCCGAGCCCCTGGGGATGCCGGCGCAGCGCTGGGTCTGTCGCGAGCCCGCCGGCGTGGTGGCCGCCATCACCCCCTGGAACGTCCCCCACCAGATCAACCTGGCCAAGCTCGGCCCCGCCCTGGCGGCGGGCAACACCGTCGTGCTCAAGCCCGCCCCCGATACGCCCGTGGTGCGCCACGGTGCTGGGCCGCTTGATCGCCGAGGAGACCGACGTCCCCGCCGGCGTGGTCAACATCCTGCCCTCCTCGGACCCCGCCTTCGGGGCGCGCCTGGTCAGCCGACCACCGCGTCGACCAGGTGAGCTTCACCGGGTCGACCGCCACCGGGCGCACCGTGATGGCCCAGGCGGCGGGAACGCTCAAGCGCGTGTTCCTCGAGCTCGGCGGCAAGTCCGCCTTCGTGGTGCTCGACGACGCCGATCTGGGCGGCGCCTGCGGGGTGGCCGCCTTCACGGTGTGCATGCACGCCGGACAGGGCTGTGCCATCACGACCCGCCTGGTCGTCCCCGAGACGGCACTTCGACGAGGCCGTCGATGTCACGGCCGCGGCGCTGGCCAAGCTGCCCGCCGGGGACCCGACCGACCCGGGCACGATCTGCGGGCCGCTCATCAACGCCCGCCAGCGCGACCGGGTGGAGAGCTACATCGCCCTGGCACGCCGAGAAGGCGGGACCGTCGTGGTCGGCGGCGGCCGGCCCGCCGACCGGACCAGGGGGTTCTTCGTGGAGCCGACGCTCGTCGTCGGGATCGGCAACGATTCCCCCGTGGCACGAGAAGAGATCTTCGGTCCGGTCCTCGTCGTCATCCCTCACGACGGGGACGACGACGCACTCGAGATCGCCAACGACTCGCCCTACGGATTGTCGGGGTCGGTGTGGTCGGCGGACCGGGATCGGGCCATGGCCGTCGCCGGGCGCATGCGCACCGGGACCGTCGGAGTGAACGGCGGTGTCTGGTACAGCCCCGACGTCCCCTTCGGGGGCTACAAGCAGTCGGGGATCGGGCGCGAGATGGGCGTGGCCGGCTTCGAGGAGTACCTCGAGACCAAAGTGGTGGCGGAGCCGGCATGAGCACCGAGAAGCGGCCGCCGTCGCCCGACCGTGCCCGGGGCATGGCCAAGATGCAAGAGGTCTACAACTTCTCCGTCGATCCCGATGTCGTGCCCGGGGACTTCGTGGCCTACACCGTGGATCACCTCTTCGGTGACGTGTGGTGTCGCCCGGAGTTGTCGGTCTTCGAGCGGCGCTTGCTCACCATCGGGGTGCTCGCCGCCCTCGGAAAGACCGACCTCTTAGACGTCCAGTTCCAGAGCGCGCTCGACAATGGGGAGCTGACCGAAGAACAGGTACGCGAGACGGTCGTCCATCTCACCCACTACGTGGGCTGGCCCCTGGCCACGGGCGCCAACGAGGCGGCCGAGCGCGTCATCGGGCGTCGCCACGCCGCGCCACCGGCTCCAGGCTCGTGACGGGCTACGACTTCGCGGGCAAGGTCGCCGTCGTCACCGGTGCGGGGAGGGGGATCGGCCGTGCCTATGCCGAGGGCCTCGGCGTCGGCGGGCGCGTCCGTGCTCGTGGCCGACATCGACGAATCAGGCGCCAAGGAGACCGCCGACGCCGTCACCGCCGCCGGAGGCAACGCCGCGGCTGTGGGGGTGGACATCGCCGACCACGACTCGGTGGCCACCATGGCCGCCGCCGCCACCGCGACGGTTCGGAGGGATCGACTTCCTGGTCAACAACGCCGCGATCTTCGGGGGCATGAAGCTCGACCTCCTGCTCACGGTGGACTGGGCGTACCTGCGGCGCTTCCTCGAGGTCAACCTCCTGGGAGCGCTCGTGTGCACTCGGGCCTGTTACCCGTCGATGGCGGCGCGCGGAGGCGGGGCCGTCGTCAACCAGTCGTCGACCGCCGCCTATCTGTACGCCGGCTACTACGGCTGGGCCAAGGCGGGGGTGAACTCGCTCACCCAGCAGCTGGCGCACGAGCTCGGGGGGATGAACATCCGGGTGAACGCCATCGCCCCCGGGCCCACCGACACCGAGGCGGCCCGCTCGGTGGTGCCCGACCAGTACATGCGCCAACTGGTGGGCTCGCTGGCGCTCAAGCGTCAGGGCACTCCTGCCGACCTCGTGGGCATGTGCCTGTTCCTGCTCTCCGACGACGCCCGCTGGATCACGGGCCACATCTTCAACGTCGACGGCGGCCAGGTCATGCGCCCGTGACGGCTGACCGAGGCGGCGACCGGCCACCGGTCGTGGTGGTCGAGACCGTCGCTGACGGGGCGGTACGCATCGTCCGGTTCAATCGCCCCGAAGCGCGCAATGCCTTCAACGTCGCTCTCTACGAAGCGGTCGCCGACGCGCTCACCGACGCGGCCGCGTCCAGCGATGTGCACGTGGTGGTGCTCACCGGCACCGGATCGGCCTTCAGCGCCGGCCAGGACCTGAAGGAGATGGCCCAGCTCGTCACCGGGCAGGCCGGGCCGGACGCGGCCCAGGGATTTCGCGGCTTGCTCGACGTCGTGCAGAGCTTCGAGAAGCCGCTGCTGGCGGCGGTGAACGGAGTGGGCGTCGGTCTCGGGTTCACGCTGCTGGCGCACTGCGACCTCGTGTTCATGGACAGTGGCGCCCGCTTGCGCGTGCCCTTCGCCGAGCTGGGTGTGCCGCCCGAGGCGGCCAGCAGCTACCTCTTTCCACGCGCCATGGGGTGGCAGCGCGCCGCCCATTTGTTGTTCACCGGGTCGTGGATGGGAGCTCACGAGGCCGTCGAAGCCGGCATTGCGCTGGCGCACTACCCGCCGGAGTCTCTGCTGGCCGAGACCCTGGCCGTTGCCGGCGCCATCGCGGCAGCACCGATCGAGGCCGTCATGGCCGGCAAGCGGCTGCTGTTGGCGACTCGCCGGGCCGAGGTGACTGCTGCTCGCGACCGCGAGGACGCCGCTTTCGTCGAGCTCCTGGGCTCCGCCGCCAACCGGGCGGCGCTGCAACGATTCGGCACCAGCGCCGGCACGTAACCTCCCCCGGCCGGCCTGCCGGCGCGTTCGGGGGCCGCCGAAGCCCAGGTAGCATGGCCGATCGTCCCGGAGAAGGACTTTGGTGGTCCGCACCCGGTGGTGGCGGGCGCTTGTAGCTCAATTGGATAGAGCATCTGACTACGGATCAGAAGGTTGGGGGTTCGAGTCCCTCCAAGCGCGCCAAACGGCGCAGATTGCAGGCGGCCTGACGGAGATGCTCCGAATCCCCGCGGCGCCTTACGACCTCGGTGACACGAGCCCGTGGTCGTAGGCGTACCGGACAGGGGGGATGCCCGATGGGGCGACGGCGAGTCCGCTACCGGCGACGCCGGCTACGCCAAGGACCGGAACACGAGTCTGAGCATCGGAAGCCGCGGCGTGCCCAATGGGCCGGGCATGAGACGCCTGGTCTCAGAACGGGGCAGGCGTGAACCCCTCGTGTTTCTACTGATCCCTCGACATGGCCTCCAGGCCGTCGTTGGGGTTGTCACTGGGGGTTGTCCGGATGGTCTCGAATCCGCACATGCATCGGTAAGGACGGGCAAAGGCAGGGTCCCCCCCACCGGTGATCGTGTAGAAGAGCTCTCCCTCGGCGAGTGCATCCAGTACCGAGGCGATGGGCCAACTCGCAGGGGAACCGGGTTTTGGGGCCGTACTGACGGCGGTGATGTGGTGATGGCCCCAGTTCGTGAGGGACCGGTCCACCCTGACGATCTGAAACGCTTGTGCCATTGCTGCGACCTTCGTGAACCGCCACTACCAGTTTACGGCGGCCGACTGGCACTCGAGGCGTCGCCTCCGTGCCCTTGAAGCCTCTCGGGGCTGATCACGCCCACTCCTCGCACAACAAGGCAACAAATCAAGGTCGGCCCTTGGAGCCCTGTGCATCCCACCGCCTCGGCATGCGACGTTCAACCTCACTCCCGACCGTGTCGATCGAGAAATGGGGGTGTCAAGCCGAAGGAGGTAGTCGTGCTCTACGTCATGAGGGAGCGCAGTGAGAATGGGTTCTCCACCGGCGCTGGGTTGGTGGCAATGGCGCTGAGCCTGGTTCTCGTAGCCGTCCTGCTCTTGATCAGCACGGGTGCCTTCAGTGGCGCAAGCGGAAGCGGAGTTACGACGGACAACACGTCGATCCTCAGTCGATCCTCAACAGAGAGCCAGATCAAGCTGTGTGCCGAAGGTCGCTCGTCGACATATGGCAGTCCACCGAGCTCCGCCCAACAGGCCAAGTGCTTGGACGAACTGGCGGGAGAGATCTCCTCGACCGCCAGCTCTCCCTAGGTGGCCATCCAGGGCGGCCCGGAAAGCATCGGAGAACTACATTCGCGTCCGTGGCCACTGGGGCGCAAGCAGCACGGAGCGCAACGAACGCGACCGGCACTGCCGCCGGTGTCCTTGCGCACCGCTGGACCGGGGGGATCGGTTGACGACGTCGAGTCCCTCGGAGCTGCGTAAGGCGCTGATCGACGGCTCGTTCACCGTCACGCATCTCCTCGAGACGCTCACTGGCGAGCCTCTCGTGGCCGAGGTGGTGCGCCAGAACCAGGTCAGAGCGAGTAGTGACAATGACCTCGGCGTGAACGCCGGCCACGCGGTGACGCGTCGTAGTGCCGTGCTCAGGGGATGCGTCACCGATCTGCCCTATCTCTACGCGGAGTCGATGTTCGTGGCGGAACGACTTCCCGTACAGGTACGTGCCCAACTAGAACGGACCAATGATCCGATCGGCCGCGTCCTTGTCGCCCATGGGTTGCAGCTCGACCGACAGCCTCTGCCTCAACCCGATCCCTTGGGTGCGAGCGCGCCCAGCTCCGTCGCTGGGTTCGCCTCCGAGGTCGCATTGTCGCGCGCCTACCGATTGATGAGCGATGGAGTGCCCATATTCACAATTCGAGAATGGTTTCTGCGTTGGGTGGTCGACGCCCTCGATCGGCAGGCGGGCGACTGAGCTTGCAGTGCCCCACCGAGCACGGAGTGTTCGCGAGCTTCACCGGTACTTCCGGAGGAAGTGAGCCCGAAGTGGCAGGTTACGGGAGCTCGTAACTCAGTTCGAATGTGGCCTTCGGTCCCTGGGGCGCCCCGAATGTCGCGTCACCACTCAACCCTGTCAGTTCGTCGGTTCCTGATCCCGAGATGACCGCCCCTGTCCATGTCGCCGACTGACCGTCGAATTCCCCGCTCGTGTCGAGGACAAAGGTGCCTTTGCGGCCCCCGATGGCGCCGCGGATGCGTTGGAGTCCGACGAAGTGCGCCGTACCGTCGGCGCGGTAGGCCATCAGCCACTGCACGGCCCCTTCACCCTCCACCTCACCCGCGAAACTCTGCGTGACCGAGGCCCTGGTCAACTTGGCCCCGCCGTCAAGCTCCTCGTAGGTCTCCTCATCCCAGGAAGCCAGTTCGAACGAGCCGTGTGCCACTGTCGTTGCGCATCTCCTCGCGTCGCTGTCCGCGGAACGATACCCAGGAGAGTCAGTCGCTTAATCTCGACGGCTGGAGCCCACCTCGGCGCCCACCCGCCCAACAAGGGGTCCACAGCGCCGTCGGCGTCTTGATCATCGGGGCGGCGGACGTTGGTTCGCGTCTTGTATGACGCAGATTACGATTGGCCCCCGTGTTACACGACGCGGGAGCTCATGGGCATCGGGTCGTTCAGGTCGGTACGCCCGTGTTGCGGCAACGAGCGGTGGAGGTCCCGGCTGCCGATGTCACGTCAGAGGCCGTGGGTGAGCTCATAGCGCGAATGTGGGACACCTTGGGAGACGTACCTGGCGTCGGCTTGGCCGCACCGCAGATCGGGGAATCACGCAGGGTCATCGTCGTCCAGGACCTGCCTGAGTTTGTCCAGCGTCTGTCGGCGTCCCAACAGGCCGACCGTGAGAGAGTACCGATTCAACCGTACGTACTGCTCAATCCCGTGCTCACACCCCTCGGCAGTGAGATTCGGACGTTCTTCGAAGGCTGCTTGAGTATCGAAGGCTATGTGGCGGCCGTGGCACGGTTCCACGAGGTCGAAGTGCGATTCACCGACGTCGCAGGTCAGAAGCAACGTCAAAGGGTCCGTGGCTGGCACGCCCGCATCTTGCAACACGAAGTGGATCACCTCGATGGCACCCTGTACGTCGACCGCATGAACCCCCGAACGCTGTGTGCTGAATCGTTGTACTCGACGTACGGACCTTCGGCGGCGGAGAACGAAGCTCAGTCCCGTTGACGCGGCACCGAGATTGCCACGTCATAGGACCAAGACTCGCTGCCGTCGGTAGGCCGCAGTAGTTCGAAGCCCTCGAATCCCTCTGCGCCGTCGACAGCGCCGGCTCGTTGGGCGAATCGGCGGGCCAGCTCCTCACCGCCGCCCTCGGACACGGTGATGGCGTTGATACGGATGACACTCATGGGCCCCATCGTGGCCCCGTTTGCAGGAGCCACCTCCCCGGCCCCTCGAAGGCCGTCGGGAACTTCTCGTCACGGAGGAGCGTCGAACTCTAGGAACACGAGCAAGGCCACGGGTCTGGTGGCGGAGGTGGTGCCATGGGCATCGCAGGTGACGACGGTCGGTCAGGAACTGGAGGGTGTGAACGCCGGGGTTTCGCCTACGCCGGCGCCACGGATCAGGGCCGACGGACCCCCACCCTGTGGGCAGCTATCGCCGCCCGGTCTCTCCGTCGGGGACGCCATCACCTGCGCCTTGTCACGGTGGCGGCGGTCGTCGCGGTGGTGGTGGCCGTGGCGGCGGACGGGTGCGTCGGGCTCACGTCCAAAGACACGGCGTCTTCTGCGGGTAGCAAGAAAGCCGCCGCCCTGCATGGCGCCAACGCGCCCTCGACGTCTCCCCACGGGGTCTTGGCCACAGGTGCCCCTGGCGGCGCGGCGGGCTCGGGCTCGACCAGCCCGGGCATCATCGCATGCCCCATGACCCCGGGCGTGGCTGACATGACCGGAGGCAACCAGAGCTTGGGCAGCGCCACCCACCTGTTCACTCGCACGACCGCGGACGGCGTGACCATCCGGGCCTATCGCCTCTCCTCGACCGAGCCCTGCGGCTGCGGCCCCATACCCTACGGCTCGGCGACCTCACCGTCGTCGGGGTCGTCATCGGGATCCGGTGCATCGAGCCAGCCGGTGCCGCGGGGGGGTTCGTTGATCACACCGGCGACATCACTGGAATTCTCGGACGACTCCGCCGTCGGCCAGGGGGTCTTGTTCGGCGCTCTGGGTGCCGCTGCACCGACGACCGGTGTCGCCGAACCACTCGCCGTCATCTCCAATGCCTTTGGAGTTCCAGAGGGTGCGCCGGTGTGGTGGATAGCGGCGTCGGTCGGGCCCGAGGTGGCCAGCGCGCAAATGACGTTCGCTGACGGGTCCACCGATGAGATGTCACCGATCGATGGTGTGGTCGTCCTCGCCCGCCAGATCGACGCATCGGTGGCCTCATCGGGGGAGGGGCCCAACGAGGTGAGCGGAACGCTCCAGCTGCTCGACACGTCGGGCACCGTCATCAACACCGTGTCCTTCCCCGCAAGGGAGCCCCCGCCCGTGCCGTTTCCCGTACCTGACACGAGCACGCCGCCGACGCCTGTTGCTGGGTCTATTGCCTCCAGCGCGGTCCCGACACGCACATCGCCATCGACCCCGAACGGACCGATGATCGTCTGCCCCGAAACGGTGACGCCGACCGAAGCTTCTGCCGGCTGAGTGTTCCAGATGGCGAGCCATTTCCCTCACGTCGTCGCTCGATGTGACGCCGCGACAGGTTTCGCTCCTAGTCGCAGCGGCCGGTGAGACCCTCGTCGATGATGGGGTCGACGTCGACCGAGCCCGACGAACAGGATGGCGAAGCCCAGTACGAGGAGGACGCCGAGTGCGACGATGACGGGGTACAGCCAACGCGGCGGGGGAGACGTGGCGTCGGGGAACGTGATCGTCGCTCCCGCACTGCGGTCGAGGAGTCCGCTGTGCACCGTGATCAGCGCCTTCCACGGCCCGTCGGGTAGCCCTTTGTCCAGAGCGATCGTGACCGGTTCTGTGTGCCCGATCGCAAGGCTGCTGCCGAGGGTGACGGAAAGGGGTCCGGCGTTGAGCCCGCCGGGGCCGGATGTCAGGCGCAAGGTGCCGGCCACATCGAGCGCCCACCCTCCGGTGTTGTGAACGGTCGTGACGACCATGGGTTGGCCATTGGGTGAGCGCTTGGCGCTGAGCGGGGCGACGGTGAAGTCGGGCGCAGGCGATCCGCCTTTCGCCACGGAGAGGTAGATGCGGATACCAACGCGGCTGACTTGGATGACCCCGCCACCGGCCATGGGGGCCGAGCGCGTCTCCGCCCAGACGATGCCGTAGCGCTGGCCTGGCGCTGCGTCGCGTGGAACGACGATGGTCACGTTGGCCGTAAGGAGCCCCCCCGCAAGGACTTGGGCCGAGCCCGGACTGACCGATGTCCACGTGGAGACGTCGTTGGGCGTGTGTCCGGAAGCACCCAGAAACGCACCCTTGGAAATGGAGGCTGCCGCGGCATACAGGACGATGGGGACAGCAGAGGACGTGGTGTTGGAGACCTGGATCTGACGGTGGAGAATCGTTCCGGGCGCAACGTGATCGACGATGTATATCGACGATTGCAGATCGCTGCCTTCGGTGGCCGGGCCCTCGACCAGGCGCAGCCCGATACTGTTCGCAGCCGCGGCGGAAGGTGGCGTGGGTGCAGCACCGGCCACGCCGGCTACCACGGTGCCCGCGGCGGTGAACGCGAGAGCGACGAGGACGCAACGAGTGAGCCTGATCCCGGCTCTCGGTTTTGCCGACGCCAGCGAGGTGACCCGTCCTGGCCCGAGGCACCTAGGAGACAGAGTGGGTGATCGTCGCGGAATAGACGGCGGCGGCGAACCCTCCGGGAACAGTCACGTTGATCGTCGGACTCCAGGTAGCAGAGTTGTCCCCCGTAATTCCAGTGGCCGTGACGGCAGGAGCGACGCCGGTGAGGTTGACCGGATTATCCGCCGTATACGTCGCCGTGCCCACCTGAGTGATCGTTCCCACGGCGTAGCTCACCGCGCTGGCGGGTATGGCCGGTCCCGCCGGCGGGGTGAAGGCGGTGGCGATGACGGTTGCCACCCAGCCAGAACCCGCAATGGCGTCGCGGGCGTCGTTCACCTGTACCTGACCCAGAGGACCACTGATGGTCTCGCCGCCCACGGTGTCGGCCTGGGTCCCGAGGTTCCCGGCGTTCGTCGGCACGGTGATCGACAAGAATCCGCCCGTGACCGTGACCGTGGCAGCGGTGCCGCCCGTCGTAGCCGCCGAGGCGGGCATGGAGATGCCGAGCGTGAGCGATCCAGCCGCAACGGCGGTGAGCAGCATGCGAGTTCTCATGGCGGTCTTCGTCCTAAAGGCGGCAAACCGCAGCACAGCGGGGCCGTTCCCTTGTCTGGTATTGGTCGTCAAAGCTGTTCGATGGTGACAGATGCATTGACGTTTGCCTGGGTGCCCCCAATGAGAGAAGCGAGGCCGATGGCCGCTGCCGACGAGTGGTTGACGAGGGTGAGCACGTCCCCCGCCGCCAGGTTCACGATCACCTGACCGTCGTTCTGTTGGGTGCCTGCACCCGAGCCGTAGGTTGTACCGGGAATCACCGTTCCGTTGTCCGCCAAAGCGAACTGATCGACCTGGGTTCCAGAAGCCGAGAAGTCGACGAGGTACGCACCTGCCGATACCACTCCGATCCCCGGGCTCGGTGCAGTGTGTGTGAATCCGGCGAGGGGGCCGTTGCTATCGAAGATGACGGGGGACTCGATGGCCACCGTCTGCGCAGCCACGTTGTAGACGTAGCCGTAATTGGGCTGGCCGGCCGGGCCCTGGGGTCCGGCGGGGCCCGTTGCGCCCGACGCTCCTGTGGTACCGCCAGAGCCTTGTGATCCGGTTGCTCCCGAGCCTGCACTGCTGTTCGAGGTCATGCCGACCACGGGTGCGGCAAGGGTCGAGCCCCCCATCGATCCGTCGAAGGTGGCGTCGCCGAAGCTGAACACCCCACCGTCTTTGGCCACCAACCAGTATCCATGGCCATCGGCGGTCGCCACGATCCCGGTGATCGGCGAGTTCAGGTGCTTGCCGCCCATCGACCCATAGAACTGGGCCGTCCCGTAGGTGAACACTCCTCCGTCCGAGGCGACGAGCCAGTAGCCGCTGCCGTTTCCCTGCTGAGCGACCCGGGTCGCCGAGGCCAAACTGGCTCGCAGCCCCGTGACCGGAAGGGGAGAGGAAGAACCGTGGTCGGATACCACCACGACTGCGATGAGCGACAGAACGATCAGGGCAATGACGGCCTTGGGGCGTCGTCCGTTCTTCATGGATCTTCCTCCTGGCACCGGACACAGAGTTTGTGTCTGCACCACATCGGCGCCTAGAGGCCCGCCGGCGTAGGGCCTTTCGGCTCTTCCTCACCCTGCGGGGGGGTCAGACCTTTCCCCGTCCGTCACCTGGACCACACCCCGACGACACCTGGAGCAATTGTGAAGGAGATAGTGTCCAAAGACTCTTCGCTGGCGTGGTCGCGCATGTCGATGACCCGGCAATGACCTCGTTGGCGCTGCCAAATTCTCTGAACGAACTGGGAGCCGAGGCTTTCCTTGCCGCTCTCGTCAGATCATCCGATTGCTCCATCATCGGCAAGACACCCGAGGGCCAGGTGGTGTTCTGGAATGCTGCTGCGGAACGCCTCTACGGGTATGAGGCCGCGGAAATGATCGGGCAAGACATAGCCATCTTGATTCCCGCCGACAGACCCGGGGAGCTCTCCGAATTGTTGGCACGGGTCCAACGTGGCATGACGGTGAGCAACTTCCGCACCGAGCGTGTACGGAAGGATGGAACAGTCGTCCCTGTTTCGATCATCGTGTCGCCCGTTCTAGGAGAGGACGGCTCGGTAATCGGCGCCTCCACGATTGCCCACGACCTGAGCGACTACGTCGAAAACCTGAAGACTCTGCAGGAGTCCGATCGGCGCGCTGCCGAAGCGTTGAGCACCCTTGAAACCCTGCAATCAACTGCACCCGTCGGGCTCGGATTTGTGGACCGGGAATTCCGTCTGCTCCACCTCAACGAGATGCTCGCCGCCGTCAACGGATCCACCGTGCAGGATCAGATCGGCAAGACGGTGGCCGAGGTGGTGCCAGCCATCTGGCCACAAGTCGAAGCGATCTATCGCAAGGTTCTTGACAACGATGCCACCATCCTCAATGTCGAGGTGTCCGGGGAGATCGCTGCGGAGCCCGGCCGACAACATCACTGGCTGGCGAGCTACTACCCGGTTCATCTCGACACGGAGATCATCGGCGTCGGTCTCGTCGTTGTCGACATCACGGACCGGCGCGATGCCGAGGAGTTCCGGTCGATCGTCATGGATCATATGGCAGAGGGCCTTGTGACTCTCGATTGCGACGGCCAGATCACCTACGCAAACGCAGCGGCGACAAAGATGCTGGGATGGACAGAAGACGAGCTTCACGGAGAGAACATGCACACTCTGGTCCACTTTCAACGGGAGGATGGGACCCCAATCCCCGAATCAGAGTGCGAGCTCGTGCGAACCAGGACTCGAAATGTCCGTATGGACGATGAGTTATTCACCTGTAAGAACGGAACCAGACTCCCGGTCGCTCTTTCTGCAACGCCCATCCTGAGCGGTGAGACGGGCCAGGGCGTTGTGCTTGTATTTCGCGATGTCACCACCGAGAAGGCTGAACGGCACCGCGTCATGCGCGAGTTGACCGCACTGACGTGGGTGGGGCGAATCCGCGAAGCACTGGACGAGGATAGGTTTGTCCTGTACTCGCAACCCATCGTGGCTCTTACCGGAGGTCAACCCGGCGAGGAGCTCCTGCTGCGGATGGTGGACCGCAACGGTGAGGTCATCCTCCCCGGAGTCTTCTTGGGTGAGGCGGAGAAGTACGGACTCATTACAGAGATCGACCGGTGGGTGGTCAGGAACGCCATTCGTCTGGCGGCACAAGGGCGCCATGTGTCGGCCAACCTGTCCGCCGAATCGATCGTATCCCTCGACCTGCTGGCGCTGATCGTGCACGAAGTGGATCAAGCCGGGGCCGATCCTTCCAACCTGGTGTTCGAGATCACCGAGACTGCCCTGATGCGCGACATCGACAAGGGTGAAGCCTTCGCCCGTGGAGTCGTGGACCTAGGTTGCGGTCTGGCCCTCGATGATTTCGGTACCGGCTTCGGAACGTTCACCCATGTGAAGAAGCTGCCCATTAAGTTCCTGAAGATCGACATCGAGTTCGTCCGAGATCTTGTCGAGAATTTCGGCCAATCAGCATGTCGTCAAGGCGATCGTCAACCTGGCGCAGGGATTCGGCTGTCAGACGATCGCGGAGGGCGTGGAAGACGGCGAAACCTTGAAGCTCCTTCAGAGCTTTGGTGTCGACTTCGCGCAGGGATTTCACTTGGGCCGGCCAGCCCCCCTACAGATGTACGGTCCCCTGGCCCGATCGTCATTGCCGGCCACACGCGGGTAGTCCGGCGCGTACCCATGGCCGGGCGCTCACGCCACTACGGCGGCGTTGGCGTGCCGGAGTCGATGAGCCATGGTCATCAGGATGCGGTGCGCAACCTCGGGAGAGGACTTCACAAGCGTCTCGAACTCGGTGCGGCTGAGCACGAGAACCTCTATGTCGCTGCTGGCGATCACCGTCGCCGTTCGGGGACCACCGTCGAGGGTGGCTACCTCGCCGAAGAAGTCACCGGGCCCGAAGCGGGTGACTTCCATGCCGTGGACCTGGCAGATGGCCGTTCCCGACAGAACGATCAGAACCTCGGCCCCTCGGCTACCCGCCGTGGTGAGAGCCTTTCCCGCCGGCATGCGGATGCGTGTGCCGAGGTGGGACAATTGCCTCCTGCCTCTACCGCTACAGCCGGCGAAGATGGGCAGGCTGTCAGTAGCCTCGTCTCGTGTGCGGCGTTTGCCTTGCCTCTGCACCAATTCGACCTCCCGCACCGGCACTGCTTTCTGATCAGTGCAGAGTACGAGAGCAGCATTACAGGCCGATGAACGCGGCGCGAACGCAAGCTAAATCCTGAGCGCCCGCCTGCTCGTCCCGGTTCTGCACAGGGCTGTGGGATCACTGTGGAAAGACGCGCCCACGAAGTGAACTGTTCGTGACAGCGACGCGAGATGGATGAAATCCGTGAACTCCGTGTTACCGCCGCGTGATCGGGATTGGCGGGAACGCCCGTTGCCAGTGTGGCGCTGTCAGTGCACCGTGAGCGCGGCTGGGGGGGACTCGCCGTCGACCGGGGGGGACAGCGCACCGTCCACTCGTTGTTCGGGCGGGTGGGTATCCACCTCCGCCCCGAGAGTCGGCACGATCCGGTCGAGCCAGCGGGGCATGTACCAGTTGGATCGACCCAGCAGCTCCATCACCGAGGGGACGAGCACCAGGCGCACGAGACTGGCGTCGATGAGAATGGACGCTGCGAGTCCCAGTCCGAAGACCTTCAAGATCCGAAGCGGGTCGCCGATGACGAAGGAGCCGAAGACGCAGATCATGATGGCAGCCGCGGAGGTAATGACCCGTGCCGTCTTGGCCAAACCGTCGGCAACGGCCGAAGAGTTGTCTCCCGTTCGGCGCCACTCCTCACGCATCCGGCTCAGTAGGAAGACCTCGTAGTCCATCGACAGGCCGAAAAGAATGGTGAACATCATCAGCGGTATCCATGGGTCGATGGGACCGGTGTGGCCGATTCCGATGATCGAGCCGCCCCAGCCCCACTGGAAGACGGCCACGATGACCCCGTAGGCGGCACCGACCGAAAGGAGGTTCATGATCGCCGCCTTCACGGGGATCACCACCGAGCGGAAGACCGCCATCAGCAACAAGAACGCGAGGACGATGACGGCACTGATCACCCAGACCAGTCGGTGAGCGAGGTAGCTCGACGCGTCCACGCTCGCTGCGGTCTCGCCTCCGACGAGCACCTTCAACCGCGTGCCGGCGGTGGCTTCGGGGATGACGGTGGTTCGTAGGTTCGTGACAAGTTCAGAGGTCTGAGCCGCCTGCGGTGCCGTGGTCGGATAGGCGATGATCACCGCCGCGCTGTGGTTGGCGTTGATCTCGACCGGCGCCGCGAATGCGACTCCGGGCGTGGCCCGCAAGGCCGCATCCACCTTGTTCATGGTGGAGGAGTCGACTGACCGACGACAGCGGGGCAGCCAAGACCAGAGGTCCGTTGAATCCGGGCCCGAATCCCTCGGCCAACAGGTCGTAGGCCTGGCGCGTCGTCAGCGAGGTTGGGTCGTTGCTGGCGTCGGTGAAGGCCAGGCGCATGGAGAACAGTGGGATGGCCAGGGCCACCAAGACCAACAGGGCGACAATCCCCGAGGTCCACGGACGCCGCTGGATCATCCGGCTCCATCGGTACCAGAAACTGTCCGGCGCCGGGGTGGCCCCGGACTGCAGCAGCTTCGGCAGGTGCAGCCGGTCGATGGCCCGTCCCGCGAAGCCCAGCATGGCCGGCAGCAACGTCAGGGCCGCGGCCATCACGAGCAGCACGGCGGCGATGGTCCCGACGGCGAGTCCCTGGAGGAACGGCAGCTGCAAGAGGAAGAGGCCGAGCAGGGAGATGACCACCGTGGTCCCGGCGAAGAGTACGGCCCGCCCCGAGGTGGCAAGTGCGGTGGTCACCGCCTGGCGGGGGTCGCGACCCTCGAACAGCCCTTGTCGAAATCGGGTGACGATGAACAGGGCGTAGTCGATGCCCACCCCCAACCCGATCATGGCCAGCATCTCGGGAGCGAAGATGGGGACGTTCAAGACGTGACTGAGCAGGTCTTCGAGGGCGAAGCCGATGGCGATGCCGAACAGTGCGGTCAGGATCGGCAGGCCCATGGCCACCACCGAGCCGAAGGCGATCAGCATGATCAACATGGCACCGAGGATCCCGGCCCCTTCGCTCGGCCCCGGGGCGGCGGTGATCACGTTGCCGATCGGGCCGCCGCCCAGCGCGATGCGGTAGCCGGGACGGTCGAACGACTCGGCCACGTCGATCACCTTCGTGACCGCGGTGTTGGGGATTGTGGCTGCGTCCTGGTCGAACTGCACCACCGCGAAGGCGATGTGGCTGACTCGACGAGATCTGGTGGGTGGCGGGGTCGAAGGGACTGCGCACCCCCGAGACGTGAGGAAGGGACGACAGCCTGTCGACCAACGCGGCCGTGGTCGACCGGTTGGCCGGCGATTCGATCGCTGCCGGTGGTCGAGATGACCACGTCGGCGCTTGTCCCCGCGGTCTGGGGGAAGCGGGCGGCCAGCAGGTTCTGCACCTGCTGGGAGGCCGAGTTGCCCGAGCCGAAGGAGTCCTGGAACCGGCTGCCCATGGATTGGGCCACCACGGTGATGACGATGATGGCAGCGATCCACAGGAGCAGGACCCGGCGTCGATGGTCGTAGCACCACCCGGCCAGCCGTCCCAGGGCGGTGTGCTCGGCCGTGAGCGGGGGCTGTCGGGGGACGAAGTCTTGGCCCTGGCGCTGCGGTGGCTATAATTCATCACTGATGAGTTATAGCACGCCGAACGGCGCGGACGGAAGTCCGTCCTCCGCCCCCGACGCCCAGATGATGGTCGGGCGAGGTCGGCGGCCGGGCAATGTCGATACCCGGGCCGAGATCGTCGACGCCGCTCGAGCGGCGTTCTGCCGAGGAGGGTTACGCGGAAGCGAGCATGCGCGGCATCGCCCGACGGGCCGGGTGGACCCCGCCCTGGTCCACCACTACTTCGCCGACAAGGCGGCCCTCTTCGTCGAGACGATGGCCCTGCCCGTCGATCCGAGAGATGATCAAAGACGAGGTCGACGCCGCAGGGCTTCAGCGGGGAACGGTTGGTCGAGCGCTTTCTCGCCCAGTGGGAAGGAGATGGACCGGGCTCGCCATCGTTCGTGAGCCTTGTCCAAGCCATGGCCGCCTCTTCGGAAGTCGTGGACAACATGCGTCAGTTCATCATCGAGCGCGTGGGGCTGCACGGCGCACCCGGTGACGATGTGGCCACGCAGCTGCGACGGCGGTCCCTCGTGTCTTCGCAACTCCTCGGTATCGCCTGGACCCGATATGTCATGCGTTTGGAGCCGATGGCGTCTGCCAGTCGAGCCGACGTCGCCCGGTGGGCTGGCCCCAACATCGATCGGTACGCAACAGGCACCCTCGTCGACTGAGCCATCCGATCGGACCCGACGGGATGGGTTGAAGTCATCGAGGGTGCCTGATAGGCCGGTCCCGTGGTCGATCGCCAGTTCTCCGACGTTCGTCTGGCTTCCTTGTACGACCTGTTTTGTCCGTCGGAGCAAAGAGGCGACTTCGGCTTCTACCTTCCCATGATGATGTCAGTGGGGTCAGTACTCGATGTCGGTTGCGGGACCGGTGCCCTCTTGCATTGGGCCCGGGATTCCGGGCACACCGGACGGCTGTGTGGGTTGGACCCTGCGGTGGGGATGCTCGAGCAGGCGCGTGCTCGCGCCGACATCGAATGGATCCTGGGTGACGTTGCGTCGGTCGGGTGGGATCGAGAGTTCGACCTGGTTGTCATGAGTGGTCACGCATTCCAGGTGTTCGTCGAGGACGACGACCTACGAGCTTCGCTCGCCGCCGTACGGTCTGCTCTGGTCGACGACGGTCGCTTCGCGTTCGAAACTCGCAACCCGATGGTCCGAGAATGGGAGCGTTGGACTCCGTCGCAGCCGGCCGAGGTTACCGACACCGATGGTGCGGTCGTGCGGATGGCGCACGAGGTCGAGACACCGGTCGACGGCGACATCGTGCGTTTCACGGCGACGTTTACGAGTCCTCGTTGGGATCAGCCGCTACAGAGTCGGAGCACCTTGAGGTTTCTTGATGGGGATTCGCTGTCGTCGTTCCTGTCGGATGCCGGACTGGTCATCGAGGAGCAGTTCGGGGACTGGGACCGGCACCCGCTGACCGAGACGAGCCCCGAGATCATCACCATCGCTCGACGACGCTGAATCCCCACCGCCATCCACCGCCCATCGAGGCCTACCCTGGGCTCTGCACGGGCTTTCCTGCGATGGTGACGTTCACCAGCTTGAATTCGGAAACGTTGCTGACGGCGGGGTGATGGCCGATCACCCTGTCGAACTCACAGTCGACCATCGTCACCAGCCCGATCTTGTCGTCGGGATAGCCGTACAGGTTCCAGGGCCGATACGCCTCGTCAAAATGCACGTTCCGCATATAGATATCGGTGACCCTCGGATTGTACCCGTCCCCTTCGCCTCCGAAGTAGTAGAAGTCGATGTTCAGCCCGGAGGTCTCGACACCTTTCACGCTGACGTCGCGCATGTAGATGTCCTCGATGAAGCCCCCCCGGGACGAGTTGGTCTTGGCCCGGAGGCAGTACAACAGGTTGGGATTCGTCATGACCAGATTTCGAGCGAAGACGTTGCGGACCCCCCCGGTCATTCCGCTCCCGATCGCGACGGCTCCGTGACCGTTCTCGAAGCGGCAGTTCTGAACGACGACGTTCTCGCACGGCACGTTGACGCGACGCCCGTCGGCATCGGTGCCCGCCTTGGGTGAGATGCAGTCGTCGCCTGTATTGAAGGTGCAGTCTTCGATCAGAACGTCGCTGCATGACTCTGGGTCACAGCCGTCGTTGTTGACCCCGAGGCTGTCAATGTGGACGTCACGGACCGTAACGTTGGAACAGAGAACCGGATGTAACTCCCAAAAGGGTGAATTGACCACCCGTATGCCCTCTATCAAGACATTGCTGGAGCGGTAGGGCTGGACAAAACTCGGAGGCAGGTAGTGTCCTGGTCCAAAGACACGCTGTTGTACCGGAATGCCCTCGGCTCCCATCTGGGTGAGTGTCGCTGAGTCTTTGGTTTCGTCGGGCTGCCCGGGCCCCCACCCATATTGGATCTCCCCCGACCAGGGCCACCAGTACTTGTCGCTCGCCTGCCCGTCGATCGTTCCGCTCCCCGTGATCCCGATGTTCTCCTGGCCGAAGGCGTAGATAAAAGGCGAATAGTTGTAACACTCGATTCCGCCCCATCGCGTGTAGACGAGCGGATAGTTGGCAGGGTCGGTGCTGAATTTGAGAACGGCATCGGCTTCCAAATGGAGATCCACATTGCTGAGAAGTGTGATGGCGCCGCTGAGAAACATCCCCGATGGCACCACGACCTGACCACCGCCACGATTCGAACACTCGGTGATCGCCGCCGCAATCGAGTCGGTACACAGGGTCTTGCCGTCCCCGACGGCACCAAACTGCGTGATGGGGAATTGCCGATCGGGGAAGGTCGGTGCCCTGACCCTCCCGACGATTTCATCGGCCCGTAACCACGCCTTGAGATCTGGCAAAGAGTCGGCCGCCTTCGCATCGCTGTGTCCCGAGGACGTGGCACGGCCCGACTGAGAAGCGGTCAGCACCGCCGTGCCGAGACAAGCCGCGGAAGCCTTCAGAAACGTGCGGCGGTTCCAATCAGTCGCCGCCACGGCATCCCCCACCCAGGGCCGACCGTAGAGACAGCGGGGCTTTGATCAGGTAGCTCCCTTCGAGATAGTCGGTCAGCTCGTCCCGGTCGACGTCGTTCAGGCGAACCAGGACCGCTCCGGAGCCGTCGTAGTGCGGCGTGGTGAAAAGCGACCCGTCGCTCATGTCGATGAGGAAGGGTTTCGCGTCGAGCTCACAGAACACCACGAGCACCTCCGTGTCGTGCACCCCGTAGCGGTCGTACTCACGCTCCCCCCACATCCGGCAGAAGCTCTTCCCCCGCACCTTGAGCGAAGGAGTCCCGTATGAGGTGGACACCGTGACCTCCGGGAGGTGTGCGACAAGCTCCCTGACATCTTCGAACGTCGCCATGGGCGTCACTCACTTTGTCGTGCGTGGTCGTGCGTGGTCGTGCGTGGGTCGTGCGAGGGCCATGGCCCGAGGTGGCCGCGTTGGTGGGTAGCGTGGCATTGACGCTATCCGCGCGGCGATGCACGCCGGCAGAGATGATCCCGGGCGAGAGGACAGCGCAGAGGACATCTGCATGACCGACACCCTCCATGTTGCCATCCCCGTGTTCCCGCGCTTCACCGCCCTCGACGCCGTCGGCCCCTACGAGGTGTTGCAGCGCATCCCCTCGATCGACGTCACCTTCATCGGCCATCGACGAGGCGAGGTTCGCAGCGAGAACGGCATGCTCGGGATCATCGCCGACGCCACCTTCGAAGAGCTGGCGGAGCCCGACGTCATCGTCTTCCCCGGCGGGGTGGGGACTCGGCTCCTGGAGTCCGACGAGCGTGTTCTGCAGTGGGTGCGCCACGCCCACGCCACGACCCGGTTGACGACATCGGTCTGCACGGGGTCTCTGGTCTTGGGTGCCGCCGGACTGCTCCGGGGGCTGACCGCCACCACACACTGGTCGTGCTACGCCGAGCTCGGGGAGCACGGGGCCGTACCGACGGCCCGCCGCGTGGTGGAGCACCTCGAGGACCGGATCATCACCGCGGCGGGGGTATCGAGCGGGATCGACATGGCCCTGCGCCTCGTCGAGTTGCTGGTCGACCGTACCGCCGCCCAAGCGGCACAGCTGATGATCGAGTACGACCCCCAACCACCTTTCGACGCCGGTTCTCGGGCCAAGGTCGACGACGCGATCCTCGCTCGGGTCATCGAGTACGCCCAACTCCGCCGGTAACCCGTTGCCCGTGTGCCCGCCCGGCTGCGGCTCACGGCGGCGAGGCGCGACCCGCACGGTTCGCGGCCCGACGGTGCAGCGAGGCCACGACGTCTCCGAGGGCTGCGATCTGCTGTCGCGCCGTCCCCGGCGAGACGCCGGGAACGTGGATGCGCAGGTTGAGCGCGTCCACTCCGGCTTGGACCGACACCGCCGCCAGTGCGTCCGCGAGGGTGGCGGCGTTATCGGCCGCCACCAGCTGCTCGCCCTGCCAGTGCACCTGGGCGCCGGGGGACGCGTAGCTCCGGTACCGGTCCACCTGGCGGTCCACCGCGTCCGTGGGGGGCGCACCCACCCACACTCGCCGGACGAGGACACAGGGACGGCTTCCCCCGGCGTGGCGATACGCGTCCGACAGTGCGCGGACCCGCTCCGGGGTGGACAGCGAGTCGAACAGCAGTCCGAGCCCGAGACGGGCCGCCCGGCGTGCCGCCACTTCGCTCATGGCGGCGCTCACGACCGGCACGGGACTGCGCGCACACCCGGCGATGGCGGGATCGTCGGCGAGGAGTCCGGGTTCGGTGCCTCCCAGGGCGCCCGCCACCGTGACCAGGGAGGTGGCGAAGCGGCGCGTGAGGTCATCCTTGGTGAGGCCCATGATGTCGAAGTCCGACTCGAGCGAACCCGCCGCCAGGCCCAGGCCCACCCGTCCGGGAAAGCGCGCCGCCAGCCACGCCACTTCCTCGGCCACCAATGCGGGCGGGCGCAACGTGAGGAGCAACGGGCACGGTGCCGCCCACCCCGTGGGCATGGCCTCGAGCAGCCAACCGGCGGCTTGCAGGGGATTGGGCATGTAGCCCGCGAACCCACCGTGGTGTTCGCTGGTCATGACCCCGTCGAACCCGGCCTCTGTGGCAGCAACGGCTTGGTGGCGCAGCTCGCGCAGCACCTCCTCGGCGGACAGGCCGACGTGCGGGTAGAGCCGGAGCGAGATCGATCCCGGCGACAGGGGGCTGCTCCCGCCCACTACGGCGACGGCCGGGCCAAAGGGTCCGGCCGTCATCGGTTCGGACCGCCGCTCCCGAGGTCCGAGCCCCGAGCGTCAGTCATCTCGGATCTCCCCGTCGACCACCCAGCGCGAGCGCAGGTCTTCGAGCCATGCCGGCAGCTCGATGTCGGGGTCGGGGAGTGCTTGGGCGCCGCGCTCGGCCAGAGCCCGGGCAAAGGCGTCGGGGTCGTCGCCCCACGACCGCGGGTCACCCATCATCACTTCGAGCAGGAGCGTGCCCTCCCCACCGGCGACGAAGGGGCCGAAGGCCGCCCCCAGCGGCAGCTCGATGTGGGTGCCGGCGGGACAGTGCCGATCGCCGCACCACATGTCACCCGAGATGACGAACAGCACGTGCGGGCTGTTGTGGCCGTGGCGACGCACCACGACTCCGGGGTCCCACTTCGCGTACAGGGAGAGGTACTGGGGGTCAGGAGAAAAGGACAGCCACTTCTCCCAGACCGCTGAGACCGAACCGTCGGCGTTGCGGACCGCCTTCACCTGCTGCCAGGTGACGTCGGGGTCGTCGATGTGGCGGAAGGTCGGCTCGCGCCCGGGCACCTTCACGACGGCGGGCCGAAGCACCAGCGGTAGCGCGACACCTCGGTAAACCCCATGCGCAGGTACAGCGGCTCGCCCGCGTCCGATGCTTCGAGCACGATGGCGCCGGCACCGAGCTCGAATCCCGCCCCCACGGCCCAGCGCGTGCACAGCTCCCCCAAGCCTCGGCCTCGGGCGCCGGGGATCGTCCCGACCAGCTGGATGCCGGCCACAGCACCGCTGGCCACGACCATGGCGGCTGCCACCGGATTCCCCCCGTCGCGTGCCACGCACGGCGCGCACGTTGGGCCCGCATAGCGCGTCGAGGGTGGCCAGCTGGGCTTCGGCGGCATCTCGGGGGAGGAACGAGTCGGCGTAGGCGTCCACGGTCACCGTCAGGTAGTCGAGCCTGCCCTCGTCGTCGGTGACCTCCTCGAGGGTGACGTCGGCGCCAGGCACGGCGGCGTCGATCCGGCGCTCGAGGGCCAGGCGCGGCGCGCCGGTGGCCGAGACCTGGGGCGTAGCCCGCGTCGATGGCGGCGCGCTCGAGGTCGGCATCGGCGTGGGCGGCGATCCACACGCAGTACCCGGGCCGGTCGGCGAAGAAGGCCCGGGCCCGGGACAACACCTCGACAGGGGAGAGCGACGGGTCGAGCCGGATGGCCCCGTTGTGGTAGGGGCCGGGCCAGGTCTTCGACGTCGAGAACAAGAGGAGCCCGCCGTCGTCCTCGAGGACAGCGCCGGGGGCGGTGGCGGCATACAGCCGCATCGTCGCCGCCAGGTTGTGGTCGCCGGCCGCCAGCAATTCGACGTGTTCCATCAACGGCAACGTAGTTTGCAGACCGTGGTGAGGATCGGGTTCGTGGGGGCGGGGGTGATCGCCTGGGCCCATGCCATCGGCCTCCAGGCCATGATCCGAGCCGGCGTGGTCGAAGCGGCCGTGGTGGCGGTGCACGACCTCGACGACGAGCGGGCCGCCGGGTTCGCGGCGGTGAACGGCGCTGCGGTGATGTCGAGCGTCGCCGAGGTGCTCGACCGCTGCGACGCCGTATGGGTGTGCACGCCCACCGCGGCGCACAGCCTCGTGGTCGAGGCGGCTGTCGCTCGGGGCGTCGCCGTGTTCTGTGAGAAGCCGCTCGCGCCCGATCTGGCCCGGTCCGAGGCGCTGGCCGACGCGGTGGCCGGTTCCGGGGTGCCGGCCCAGGTGGGCTTGGTGTTGCGGTCTGCGCCCGTGTTCCGTGCCTTGCGAGACGTGCTCGCCTCGGGGGACCTCGGCACGCCGATGACGGCGATCTTTCGCGACGACGAGTACTTTCCCATTCGGGGTGTCTACGGCTCCACGTGGCGCGGCGACGTCGAGGTGGCGGGGGGCGGGTGTCTCATCGAGCACTCCATCCACGACCTCGACATCCTCCGTTTCTGCCTGGGCGAGGTGACCGCCGTGACCGGCCGCACCGCCAATTTCTCCGGTCACGAGGGGGTGGAGGACCTCGCCACCGTTTCCCTGCAGTTCTCGTCGGGAGCCTCGGCCCAGCTCGTGAGCGTGTGGCACGACATCTTGAGCCGCGGCTCGACCCGCCGGGTCGAGGTGTTCTGCCGGCAGGGAATGGCGTGGCTCGACAACGACTTCCTCGGCCCTCTCCACATCCAGACCAGCGACGGCACCGAGGTCCGTCCCTGCCCGCCGCCCGCCTGGGTCAGCGACCTGGCGCTCGGCGACGACGACATCGGTCTCGCCATCAGCGCCTATGTCGAGGCCGATCGGGCCTTCCTCGACGCCGTGTCCGCCGGCCGCGTCCCGGCTCCGGGCTTGGCCGAAGCCGTGGTCGCCCACCGTCTGGTGGACGCCGCCTACCGCTCCTCGGGTGCGGGCGCCACGCCCGTCACCTTCTGAGGAAACTCAGGCGCGGGCAGACTCGGGGGGCCCAAGGCCGGCGAGCACCTCGGCCGCGGCTCGCTGGCCCGATGACACCGCGCCGTCCATGTATCCCGACCACACGGTGGCGGTCTCGGTGCCCGCCCAGTGGATGGGGCCAACCGGCTCTCGCAGGGCGTGGCCGTACCGGGTCCACACGTTGGGGCCGAACAGCGTGCCGTAACAGCCCCCGCTCCACGGCTCGGCCTGCCAGTCGAGCTCGACGAAGTCGACCGGGGTGGCTGCCTTGGGCCCGAAGTAGCGCACGAAAGAGTCGAGCACGGCCTGGCGACGCACCTCGGTGCCGGCTCGGCCCAGCCGCCGGGCCTCGTCGCCCTCGAGGAACCCGAGCAGGATCCCGGGCGTGGCGTCGGGCGGCGAGTTGTCGAACACCACGCGGGCCCCCTCACCGTCGCCCGTGGCCTGGCCGCTCAAGCCCTTCGGAGCGCCAGAACGGCTCCTCGTAGATGGCGTTGCACTTGATGACCGAGCCCATCGGGGTGCGTTGGGTGAGTTGATCACGCCAGGGTGGCAGTACGGGGTCGTAGTCGATCCGGCCCGCCAGCATCGGGGGAAGCCGACACGATCACGCGCCGGCACTTCCACGACCCGTTGTCGGACTCCACCATGGCCCGGTCGCCGACGACGTTGATACGGCGCACCGGCGCGTCGAGTCGCACGAGGCCCGGCTGCCGAGGGCTGCGGCCATCTTGTCGCACAGGAGCTGAGACCCGCCCACGAAGCGGTCCTGCTGCGCCCCGCCGCCCGTGTCGATCGCCATCTGGAAGGATCCGGCCGAATGCGCGTAGAACAGCACGTGCAGCAGCGACACGTCTCCGGGCTCGCACGCGAAGACCGCCTCGATGCCGAGAGCGAGCAACATCCTCCCCGCCCTCGTGAGCGTGTTGCGACGCAGCCAGGTCTCGAAGGTGACGGCGTCCCACGCCTCGGCCTTGGCCGCCGTCCAGGGGGCGTCGCAGGGGCACCTTCTTGGCCAGCGATTCGAGGCGCGCCTGGGCCCGGCCCACGTCGGCGATGACGAAGGGGTTGATGCGGGGGATGGTGCCCTTGTAGGTGCCGCGCCGCCCGCCGAAGTGCAGCACCCGCTTGCCGGTGTCGTAGGTGGGGAAGGTCTCCGACCCCGAGGTCCTTGGCCAGCGCCAGGACGTGGTCCTGGGTGGGCCCGACCCACTGCCCGCCCACCTCGACGATCTTGCCGTCGCCGATGGGCTGGTTGCGGACCCGGCCGCCCACCCGGTCGCGGGCTTCGACCACGGCCACCGATCGCCCCGCCGCCACCAGGTCCCGGGCCGCCGCCAGGCCCGCGAACCCCGCTCCCACCACCACGACGTCGACATCGGTCATCGTCACGGCGCGGTTCTATCGCCTGGCGGTGCGCTCCGCATCGGACCGGGTGCCGGGTCCGCCGACGCTCGTCCCAATCATCGGTGTCCGCCCCATCGGGGCGGGCGTGGCGGCTCCCGAGCATCGCCGCGCCGGTGCCGCGCCCCAGTCGTCGGCGGCGCAGTCGGTGAGCAGGACCACCCCCACGCCCGTCGCCACGCCGGCCAGCGCGTCGGTGGGGTAGTGCCACCGCAGGGCCACCACCGACACGATGGCCAGCACGGTGACGGTGCCGCCCAGGGTGGCGACCACCGACCGCCAGCGGTCCGCCGTGGCCAGGAGACCCACGGTGGCGACGGCCGCCACTGCCGTGACCGTGCCCGAAGGGAAGCTCACCACGTCGGCGAAGGTCCGGTCCACGACGGGTTTGACCACCCAGTCGCACCCTGCCACGGCCAGCACCGGTCCGACCAGCAAGCGCCACGGCCCGGGGCCGGTCGCGCCGCACCGTCGCCAGGAACCCGGCCACCGGCCGCGGCCACCACCACGAATGGCGATCCCAAACGCGTGACAGCGAGCAGGAGCCCCGAGTGGCGCACGGCGGGGATGGCCGCCAGCGCCCCACCGGTCGAAGAAGGTCGGTCCCGGTCGCACCAGGAAGTAGAGGCCCGCCACCACGACCGCCCCCAGCAGGAGGACCCCCACCGTCAGCTCGACGCCGGCATGACTCCTGTGTCGTGGGGCGCAGGCAGTCACCGGGCCGCCGCGGCTGAGCGGTGTCGAACTGCTGGTCGGAGAGCACGAGCGCCGACGCCGCGCAATTCTCCTCGAGATGCGACGACCTTCGACGTGCCCGGGATGGGCAGCATGACCGGGGACCGGCGCAACAACCACGCCAGCGCCACCTGGGCCGGGGTCGCCCCCACGGCCTCGGCGACCTCGGCCAGGGCGCCGCCGTCGGGCCGACAGCGTGCCCGTCGGCGATGGGGAACCAGGGGATGAAGCCGATGCCCTGGGCTCTCGCAGTGCTCGAGCACCTCCTCGGACCGGCGGTTGGCCAGGTTGTAGAGGTTCTGGACCGAGACGATCGGGCACGACCTGCCGGGCCGCCTCGATCTGGGCCACGGTGACCTCGGACAGGCCCACGTGGCGCACCTTGCCCTCGTCGCGCAGCTCTTTCGAGGACCCCGAACTGCTCGGCGGCGGGCACCTTGGCGTCGATGCGGTGCAGCTGGAAGAGGTCGATGCACTCCAGGCCGCAGCCGGCGCAGGCTCATCAGGCACTCCTGGCGCAGGTACTCGGGGCGGCCCACCGGGGGCCACTCGGCGGGGTCGGGGCCGATGCGGGTCAGCCCCGCCTTGGTGCCGATCACCAGGCCCTCGGGATAGGGGTGCAGCGCCTCGCAGATGAGCTCCTCCGAGACGTAGGGGCCGTAGGAGTCGGCGGTGTCGATGAAGTCCACGCCGAGCTCGACCGCCCGCCGCAGGACCGCGGATGGCCTCGTCGTGGTCGTCGGGCGGGCCCCAGATCCCCGGGCCCGTGATGCGCATGGCCCCGAAGCCCAGCCGGTGAACGGGCAGGTCGCCGAGCATGAAGCTCCGCTCGCGCCCACGGGCCGGTCCGTCTTCGGGGTCACGTCCACCTCCTCGGTGCGCCAGCGTCGGCGCCGTGGCCCCTTCCATCCTTCCACCTGGTCTCGGGCGCAAATCGCCGGCGTGGGCGGGCGCCTCAGTCGCTGCGCACCGGGAACCACCCCGCCACCGCCCTGGTCGAGGGCCCGCTCGGCGCCGGCTGCGGGCCCGCGTCGGCCTCGGCCAGGTCCACGGGCTCGAAGCGCACCGCGTCCCCGGGCCGGCAGCTGCCCGAGGACGCCGAGATCGGCGCGCACCACCGTGGCCACCACCGGGTAGCCGCCCACGGTGGCGTGGTCGCACAGCAGGGCCACGGGCTGCGCCGTCCGGGCGGGACCTGCACCGCCCCGGTGACCATCCCCCGCGAGGCGATGCCCGGTGTCGGCGTGCCGAGAGGCTCGTCCCCGACCAGGCGCACCCCCATGCGGTCGCTGGCCGGCGCCCACCTCCCACGTGGCGGCGGCGAGGCGTCTGACGGCGTCGGTGCCGAGCTCGTCGGGCCCCGGGACCACCCGCACGAGCGCGCGGGCCCGGCGCTCGCCGTGTCGCGGCGCAGCAGCCGACCCCGGGGCCGCGTGGGGGGCCCGAGGCCGAGCACGTCGCCGGCTCGCAGCGCCCCGGGGCCCAGTCCGGTGAGCACGTCCGAGGACCGGCTGCCGAGGACGGGGGCGATGTCGAGGCCACCGGCGACGGCGATGTAACAGCGCAGGTCGTCGAGCGTCTTTCCCACCGTGAGCTCCTGGCCGGCGCCACCGGGACGACGGTGTCGACCTCCACGGGCCGCCCGTCGACGCTCACCTCGGCGCCGCCCACCACGGCCACGTGCGACGGCGACACCGAAGCGCAGGCGCGGCCCCAGCGCGGTGACCTCGAGTGCGGCGGCCCCGTCGGCGTTGCCCACCAGCCGGTTGGCGGCCGCGCAGGGCGCAGAGGTCGGCCGCCCCGGCCCGGGGCACCCCCAGTCGGGCCACGCCCAGCACGGCCGAGGTCCTGGACCATCGACAGCAGGCCGGGTGCCTCGACCTCCACCGTGCGCGGGCGCTCGACCGCAGCGGGCCGCCGCTGCGGGGTCGGCACCGCACCGGCGTCCTCCACCGCCTGAAGCACGCACGGTGTCGCCGGGGCCGCAGCGCTGCGAACGGCGGGGTGTCGGGGTCGAAGAGCTCGAACCCGGTGCGCCCCACGAGCTGCCACCCCCCCGGGGAGGCCCGGGGGTAGATACCGGCGAACCCCCCGCCGAGGGCCACCGACCCCGCCGCCACCGCGGTGCGGGGCGACGACCGCCGGGGGACCGCCGCCAGGGCGTCGCGGAAGCCCCTCGAGGTAGGCGAAACCGGGGAGGAACCCGACGAAGGCCACCGTGAGGTCGGACCGGACCAGCTGCTCGATCACCGCGGCCGGGGACATGCGCGGCGAGGCCGGCCACCTCGCTCGAGGTCGGGGCCGTCGAAGGCACCGGGATCTCCACCAGCCGGGCCGACGCCGGGCCGGGGTGGGCCGGCGGGATCCGCGCCAGCTCCTCTCCCATGCGCGCCGACGTCGGCCACCGACGGGTCGGCCACGACCGTGACCGAGCGGTACCCGACCACGACGTCCTCGACGCCGTGCCAACCCGGCGCCCCGGAACGGCGGCTGCCAAGCGCGTGGGCGTCGGCACGACGTTTCGACCTCGGCCACCAGGGCGCCGTCCCCGAAGGGCGCACCGCGCACGGGCCGCCGTGGTCACGGCGACGGTCGCCGTCACGACACGAAGGCGACGAGCGTCACCCCGGCGCCCTCGAGCGCCCGGCGCACGCGCCGGGCCAGCACGGCCGCGCCCGGGGTGTCGCCGTGGACGCAGATCGACGACGCCGTCGAGGGCGATGACCGAGCCGTCGACGGCCCGCACCTGGTGGTCCACGGCGATCGAACGGCGCGCGGCGGGCCACCTCGTCGGGGTCGGTGAGCACCGACCCCGGGTCGGTGCGGGGGGCGAGCCGTCCGTCGGGCCAGATAGGCACGGTCGGCGAAGGCCTCGGTGGCGACGCTCGACCCACGACGCGCGCCACGTCATGGCGCCCGACCCGGCCGGAGCCAGCAGGACCAGGCGCCGGCGTCGCGCAGGGCCTCGGCAGACGGCCCGGGCGCACGCCTCGTCGTCGGCCATCCGGTGGTAGAGGGCGCCGTGGGGCTTCACGAAGCGGACCCGGGTCCCGCACGCCCGGGCCACGGTCGTCGAGCGCGCCGATCTGGGACAGCGACGTCCTCGGTGACCTGCGCCGGCAGCGATGTCCATGGGGCGGCGGCCGAATCCCTCGCGGTCGGGGTACGAGGGATGGGCGCCGACGACCACGCCGCGCGCCACGGCGGCCTCGACGGTGCGGCGCATGGTGTCGGGGTCCCCGGCGTGGACCCCGCAGGCCACGCTGGCACTGGTCACCACGTCGAGCAGGCCCTCGTCGTCCCCGGTCGCCGACGCCCTCGCCGACGTCCGCGTTCAGGTCGACCGACGGCACCGGGCCCGATGGACCGAACCGGGTCGCTCAGCGGAGCACGGCTTCGACGAGGGCGGGGCCCGGCGTCGAGCAAGGCCCGCTCCAGCTGCGTCGGTGAACTCCTCGGCGGTCGTGGCCCGCCAGGCCGGGCACCCCCATGCCCGACGCCAGGGCCACGAAGTCGAGCTCGGGCCGGTTGAGGTCCAGCATGCCCCGGGCGCGCGGCCCGGGGTCGCCCGCCCCCACCCGGCTGAGCTCCAGCTCGAGGATGGCGTAGGAGCCGTTGTTGAAGATGACGGTGGTGACGTCCAGACCCTCGCGCGCCTGGGTCCACAGCGACTGGAGCGTGTACATGGCACTGCCGTCGGCCTCCAGGCACAGCACCGGTCGGTCCGGGCAGGCCACCGCCGCGCCGGTCGCCACGGGCAGGCCCTGGCCGATGGCGCCACCGGTGAGACACAGCCAGTCGTGGCGGGGCGCGCCGGCCGTGGCGCCCGAGCACGAAGATCCCCGAGGTGTTGCCCTCGTCGCTCACCATGGCCCCCTCGGGGAGCAGGGCCCCGATGGCGGCCGGCCAGCGCTCTGGGCGTCGAGCGCCCCGGTCGGGCCGCTCCGGGCGCGACGCCGCGGCCGGCCGCGGCGCCGTCGGCCGGCGCCCCCAGGATCGTCGGCCAGCGCCTCGAGCGCCCCGGCGACGTCCTCGGCCGCGCGTGGCCAGGGTGTGCACCTCGCACCCCTCGGGGACCAGGTAGCCGGGCACGCCGGGTAGGCGAAGAACGACACCGGGGCGCGGGCGTCGACGAGGACGAGGTGCCTGGCGCCCCTGGAGCTGGGCGATGGTGAACTCGGCCAGGTAGCCGAGCCGCTCGACGGCCGGCAGCCCGGCCCCCCGCTCGAGGCGGGCCGGGAACGTCTCGCACAGGAGCTTGGCGCCCGTGGCGCCGGCGATCCGGCCGGCGGCCACCAGCCCGCGCGCGGCGCACGGCGCTGCCGCCCACGAGCAGCACGGCGCGGCTCACCCGAGCGCAGGGCCTTGGCCGCCTCGGCCACGGCATCGGCCGACCGACGGGCCGACGCGCGGCGTCCGGGCCGCCTCGGCGCGGGATCGCCCGCCTCGCTGCCACGACACGTCGGCCGGCACCACCAGGGTGGCCACGCCGCCGGGGGGCCGAAGGCGGCCGCACGGCGTCGACGGCGTCGGCGGCCAGCGCGTCGGGGGTCGCCGACGACGCGGTACCAGCGCGACACCGGCCGGGCCAGGCTCTCGATGTCCGAGGCGAGGGGCGGGTCGTAGGCGCAGATGGGTGGTGGCGTGGTCGCCCACGATGTTCACGACGGGCGTCCGGGCCCGGCGGGCGTTGTGGAGGTTGGCGATGCCGTTGCCGAGTCCGGGCCCCAGGTGCAGCAAGGTGGCCGCCGGCCGCCCGTCATCCGGCCGTAGCCGTCGGCGGCGCCGGTGACCACCCCTTCGAAGAGCCCGAGGACGGCCCGCATCTCGGGGACGTCGTCGAGCGCGGCGACGAAATGCATCTCCGATGTCCCGGGGTTGGCGAAGCAGACGTCGACCCCGCTGCCGACGAGGGTCCGGATCAGTGCCTGGGCGCCGTTCATCGGCATGCAGTCCAGCAGCGTCAGGTCGAAGGTCGCCGGGCCCGAGGATCCCGTGGGGGTCGAAGGCCCGCTTGATCCGGCCCGCATGAGCTCCAGCTTGACGGGATCCTCGAGCTCGCAGGAAGTACTTCTTCTTCTCCGTCCCGATGCCGTGCTCGCCGGAGACGGCCCCGCCGAGGTCCATCCCGGCCCGGAAGATCGCCCGCAGCACCTCGGCGCGCTGGTCGGGGTCGGGCTGGAACACCGACAGGTGGACGTTGCCGTCCCCCACGTGCCGCAACCGGTCACCAGCGCGCCATGCTCCTGTGCC
>CAVWWR010000001.1:0-844474 GCA_963758765.1 uncultured Acidimicrobiales bacterium | reverse complement strand
AGGCCCGTGAGCGGATCGTTGCGTGCCTCCCAGGCGAGGCGGTCGAGCAGCTGCTTGCGCTCGGTGATGTCGGACACCGAGCACACCACGCTGGCGTTGTCCGCGCCATCGGAATCCCCAAGGGGCCCGCGAGCTCACCGACAGCCACTGGTCCTTGCCGTGCTCGTCGCGCACGCCGATGACGACGTTGGTCGTCGCCTCGCGTTTCCCCAAGGCCATCGTCAAGGGCAACCCCGCCAGGGGGAACGGCGACCCGTCCTCGCGCTGGGCGCTGTCGTCCGTGAGGATCTCGTCGCCCCGTCCGGTGTGCAGACGGCTGCCCAGGATCCTGGTGGCGGAGTCGTTGGTGGCGGCCACCGCACCCTGCATGTCGATTACCACCACGCCTTCCTCGAGGGCGGCCACCGCCGCCCCGCGTCCCGCGCTCGATGGCGGCGCCAGCGCCGCCGCGGCCTCCTCGGCCAGCCTGCGCTCGGAGATGTCGCGCATGATGACCTGGAAGGCGGGCTTGCCGTTCCAGCTCGTACGGGCACTGGCGATCTCGACGGGCAGCTCTCCGCCGTCGACGCCTACCAGCGTCAGTTCGAAGCCCTTCACGACGTCACCGGGCTCTTGCAACTGAGCCAGCCGTGTGATGGTGGCCGTGAGGTCGTCGGGCGAGATGAACGACGTGATGGGCTTGCCCAGGGCGTCGGCGGCCGAGGACAGCCCCACCATGCGTAGCGCGGCGGGATTGGTGTACACGACGAGCCCGTCCTGGTGGACGATGATCCCGTCGGGGGAAGTGCTCGACGAGCAACTGGAGTCGCTCGGCGACATCGGCGGTGACCCAGGGAACATCGCCGGGCTCGGAGATGTCGGCCACGATGCCAGAAAGCGCGACACCCCGGCGTCGGGAATCGACACCGCCCTCACCAGGACGTGGTGCACGGCGCCGTCGGGTTCCTCGAACTCCTGGATCAGCTCGTAGGTCTCCCACGCCCCACCTCGGCCTTGACCGTTTCGACGATGGGCGCCAGGACGGCGTCGCCGAGATCCTCCGCGCTCACGGCCCGGCCCCGGGGGCCCGGAGGAAACAGATGCGCCCACCCAGGGCAGGAGTCTTCAGCAGGCGCAGGAAGGGCCGCCGTGCCGAATGACCCCGGGCCCGGGCATCTCGAACTCCCACACCACCACGTTGGTGGAGGTCTGCACCGCGCCGAGCTCTGGTGAAGGGCGCGGCCACTCCTCGTCGAGGACGTCCCGGCGGGCGAGAGGGGGCGCGGAGCGCACCGCACCGAGACGTGCATCGGCCATAGGGGCAATATCGGCGCCTGGGCAGGCGATCTTGACCTGCTCCTGGGACGCCTTCGACGCCCTGCGATCCCCACGGACAGTGCCGGAACCCAGGGGTCGGCGGACCACCCGAATCCGGGTCGACGGACCACCAGAATCCGGGTCGGCGGACAACCAGAATCCGGGTCGGCGGACCACCCGAATCACATCGATGTGGTTCGCTCGCCGCGTCGCGCACACCATGTTTCGGCCGTGGCGCGCAACCTCAATGACACAAAAAAACCACAACAGCCTCTTTACTCACACGTACCCCTAGTCCTACTGTGATGGGCCCTTCCCCGACGATTTCGAAGGGCCTGGACCGTGTCCGTGGCAACCCAGCAGGGCATGAGCGTGAAGAAAGGAATGGTCCACGAGCCCATCTCCGTGTGTGGCATCGGCTCGGTCACCGGCTACGGCTGGGGACACGAGCTCCTCGTGGAGGGACTGCTCTCGGGAGTGTCGGCGGCGCGCCCCGCCCCCGGGTACTCGCCCTATTTCGAGGACGATTCGGCCTGGGTGGCGCCCATCGCCGACGAGGGAGACCCGGCGGACGGCCCCACCCGCTACCGGCGGGCGCTGCGCCACACGGCACGCGACGCCATCCACAACGCGGCGGATCGGGTTCGAGGCCCGGCGGAGTCATGGGCATGATCCACGGATACGTGCTCGGCGACGTGGACGGGTGGAGCAGTTTCCACCACCGCCGGGGGCTCGACGCCACCAAGCGCGGTGGCTCGGTCTCATGCCCTCCACCGTCTTGTCCGAGGTGGCCCTGGAGTTCGGCATCCACGGCCCCACCGTGGCGGTGACCGCCATGTGCGCTTCGACGGTGGCCGGATTGCGCACGGCGAAGATGTGGATCAACGTGGGTCTGGCCGATGACGTCTTAGTGCTCAGCACCGACCTGTCGATCACCCCCGAGAACTGCGCGGCGTTCAACAAGTTGGGCGCGCTCTTCGTCGACGCCCCCTCCACCGACACGTGCCGGCCCTTCCAGGTGGGCAGCCGCGGGTTCACCGCCGGCGAGGCCGCCGTGGGCTTGGTGGTATCGCGGCGCCCCGCTGGTGCCTACGCCAACGTTCTCGGCGGGGCCATGACCTCCGACGGCTATCACGCCATCTCGATCGCGCCGGATCACGAGCAGGTCTTCCGAGCCTTCGCCAACGCCCTCGACGACGCCGGGGTCCACCCCAGTGAGATTGCCTACCTGAACGCGCACGGCACGGGGACGCGCCAGTGCGACACCGCCGAGGCCGCCGTGTTCGACACCATGTTCCCCGAGGCGGCGGGGATCTTCTCGGTGAAGCCGCTCACGGGGCACTGCCAGGGCGCGGCGGGCGCCGTCGAGCTGACGGCATCGCTCTACGGGTTCGAGCGTGGTGTCATCCCCGCACCGCTGCGGGTCGCCAAAGGGCACCCGCGTCTGCTCGACGGTCCTACGGCGTGTGTCGAGGGCCCCATCGTGAAGTCCTCGCTCGGCATGGGTGGCCACAACGGCGTCGTGGTCCTCGAGGCCGCACCGGCCTGAGGCGTCGCGCCCATCTTCGGGCGCCCCCGGGCCGCCCTAGGCTCGCCCACCGTGAGTCGATCCGAGCCGCGCGTAGCCGTCACACCGGATTGGCCGCTGGCCTCTGAGGCCGTGGTGGCCGGCGGCGGTCGGGTGGTGCCGGTCGAGGACGCCGAGGCGTTGGTGTGGGTGGACTGGTCCGGGCCCGATCGTCTGGGCGCGGTGCTCGAGGAGTTCACCGGCATCCGCTGGGTGCACCTGCCTGGGGCCGGCATCGAGAGCTACCTGGGCGCGGGACTGGAGTCCCATGGCCGGGTCTTGACCTGTTCCAAAGGTGCGCACTCCTCTCTCATCGCCGAGCACGCCCTCGCCTTGGCGCTGTCGGGCCTGCACTCGCTGGGTGTGGCGGCCCGGGCGTCGTCGTGGCAATCCACGAGGGTCACCGCTCTGGCCGAGCAACCGGTCACCATCATCGGCGGGGGCGGTATCGCCTCGGCGCTGGTGGGGTTCCTGGATCCCTTCGGGGCACGCGTCACCGTCGTGCGTCGGCACCCCGAACCGGTGCTCGGCGCGGCGCGTACCCTCACCACCGACTCCCTCCACGAGGCACTGGTCGAGGCCCGCCTGGTCGTGCTGGCTCTGGCGCTCACCCCCGAGACCCGCCACATCATCGGCGCGGCCGAGCTCGAGCGCATGCACGAGCGGGCGTGGCTCGTCAACGTGTCGCGCCGGGGGGCATGTGGACACCGAAGCCCTCGTCGACGCCCTCGAGCGCCAGATCATCGTGGGAGCGGCGCTCGATGTCACCGATCCCGAACCGCTGCCCGACGGTCACCGCCTGTGGGGCATGCCCAACTGCATCATCACCCCCCACAACGCCGGGAGCTCGGGTGCGGTCATGCGATTGCTCGCCGCCCGGGTGCGCGACAACGTGGCCCGCTTCGGGGCCGGCGAGCCCCTTCTCGGACTCGTCGACCTGGCGGCGGGGTACTGATCGGCACCGGCCTGACAGGACGGCCCGCGACGAGACCCACTAGCGTCACGCCCATGAACACCGGTGACGTGGTGGCGGACTTCGAACTTCCCGATGAGACCGGGACCAAGCGGCGCCTGAGCGAGTTCCTGGCCAAGGGTCCCGTCGTCCTGTTCTTCTATCCGGCCGCCATGACCATGGGATGTACCCGGGAGAGCTGTCACTTCCGCGACCTGAAGTCGGAGTTCGAGGGACTGGGCGCCCAGCGCGTGGGGATCAGCGCCGACACCGTCGACAAGCAGAAGCAGTTCTCCGACACCCACTCCTTCGACTACCCGTTGCTGTCGGACACCGACCGCAAAGTGGCCGAGCAATTCGGGGTGAAGCGGGGCCTCAACATCCTTCCCAACAAGCGCGCCACCTTCGTGATCGGCACCGACAGCAAGGTCGTTGCCGTCATCAACAGCGAAGTGAACATGGCCAAGCACGCGGATCGCGCCTTGGAGGTTCTGCGCAGCCGCACACCGTGACGCGCGTCGAGCTCCTAACCGATGTGGTCGGTGGGGATGGTGCCCAACTTGCCGTGCTGATAGTCCTCGAGCGCCTGGGCGATCTCGGCGCGCGTGTTCATGACGAAGGGGCCGTAGGCGACGACCGGCTCACCGATGGGCCGGCCGCCGAGCACGAGCACGTCCAGCTCGGGCGAACGTGACTCCTGGCGGTCGCGAGCCGAGACCACGATGGTGTCGCCGGCACCGAACACCGCCAGCTGGCCCATGCGCACGGGGCGGCCCTCGCTCCCCACCGATCCCTCGCCCCCCAGCACATAGAGGAGCGCGTTGTGGTCGCGGCTCCAGGGCAGCTCTACGCGTGCCCCGGGGCTGACCGTGACATGGGCCATGGCCATGGGCGTGTGGGTGACGCCCGGCCCGGCGTGCCCGGCCACCTCACCGGCGATCACGCGCACCAGCGCGCCACCGTCGGGCGACGCCACCAGCGCCACTTGGCCGGCGCCGATGTCCTGGTAGCGGGGAGCCACCCACTTGTCCTGCGACGGCAGGTTCACCCACAGCTGGATGCCGTGGAACAGCCCCCCCGACGCCACGAGCGCCTCGGGGGGCCGCTCGATGTGGAGGATGCCGGCGCCGGCGGTCATCCACTGCGTGTCGCCGTTGGTGATGAGGCCCCCGCCGCCGGTGGAGTCCTGGTGCTGGAAGGTGCCGTCGATCATGTAGGTCACGGTCTCGAAGCCGCGATGGGGGTGCCACGACGTTCCCCGGGGCTCGCCCGGGCCGTACTCGACCTCACCCATCTGGTCCATGTGCACGAAGGGGTCGAGCCGGGCCAGGTCGACGCCGGCGAAGGCGCGCCGTACCGGGAAGCCTTCGCCCTCGTAGGCCGAGGGCGCCTCGGTCACCGACACCACCGCTCGCTCCTGGGCCGTGGCGGAGTTGGGGGGGTCCAGGCGGGCCAGGGTCGAGATGTCGGCCACGGTCACTGCGGGCATGGCGTCGCTCCTTGCTCGGTATCGACGTGTTCGGCATCGACTCGCTCGGTGCCACCGTTCAACCCACAACAACACTACTTGCGGACGCAACATTCCTGAGTCCCGGCAGGTGCGGCCCGCGACGGGGCTCAAGTCGAAGGGGATCGGTCGAGTGGCACCTCGTCTCCGGCGCCGAACCGGGCCCTGTGCCCGGCGTCGAGGACCCATACCGCCCCCGCCCCTCGGACATGCCAGCCCCTCGCCGTCGAGACCAGGGCGGTCTGCTCTTCGATGCCCACCAGGGTCGTGGACTGCGGTTGCCACGAGGCGAACCATTCGAGCGCGCCGGGCCGCCACCGCTCCATCTGGTCGAAGTGGGGAATGACCGCCAGGCCTCCGATCAGGCCCAGCCCGTTGGCGACGCGGGGGTGTTCCGGTGCCCGCCGTGCTGCACCTCCGGTGGGGAGGAGATTGTCCGGAGCACCCGAGGTGAGTGCCATGGCGCCGGCTGAGCATCCACCCAGTGCCGTCCCCTGGTGCCATGCCGCCACAATGGCGCGCCACAGCGCCGTGTCGCGCAGGGTGTCCGACAGATGGTGGGGGTCTCCGCCCGACAGGTACACGAGCCCCGCCCCCTCGATGCGTGCCACCGTGGCGGGGTCCTGCGCGTCGGCGCGGGTGCGCACGTCGAGCAGCACGGGCTCGACTCCCATCGCCTCGTAGTGCGCGCACCCGAGCTCGAGCCAATACGACACACGGGCGTCGCCTTCACGCGCCGCCGCGGTGGGCACCACCACAGCCCGCCGAGGGCGACCCTCGAGGAGGGCGGCGTCGACCGGTTCCATCACGGCGAGGAATTCGCCGCTGCCCACCAGGGCCACCGGTCCCGGTTCCGGTTGGCGTGCCATGTCGCCTCTCTCGTGGGCCCGGCTACCCGGCATTGGGCTCACGGTACCCGCCGCTAAGCACCGGTTCGGCGTCGAGCCACCCGCGCCCGTGCGCGGTGATGTTGGACGGCGCCGCGCACCGGATGCAGCCTCGGGAACACGCGCAGCTCCGAAAACTCGCGCAACCTCGGTGCGTGATATCTGCATCCAAAGCTGTGGTTATTTTTCGCGCGCACCGAGATATCGCCGATACTTTCGGCGTGTTTTGGGGGCCCTTTGGCCCCGCCCCGTGGTCGACGAAGGTCCCAAGACCGCGCGATGCGTGAGCAATGGTCCGCCACCTCATCACAGAGAGTGTCGGGAAATCCGGCGGTTTTCGTGCCTGGAAACCCCCGTTCCCGCCCGGCTCGCACGAGAAACACCACGTTCCGTGGGATGTCGTTGTGAGATCCGAGTGCTCAAGGTGGTCAAATCGAGCGCCGATAGTGGTTATCGGGCCACGAGTTGCGTGGCTCGTTGTATTTAGCCACTGGGAGTCACATGACGGGTGCGGGAATGGGGCGGTTCGTAGGGTTGCCCAAGGGAGTTGTGGTCGCCATGCTCGGCTTGGCGCTCACGGTGACCATCGGTGTGGACCTGACCGCATCCCCGCGTCACAGCGCAGCACCCGCTGTCATCAGCGGGTCCGATGCCCTCAAGACCCCGGTACACGTACCCGTCGCGCCGGTCGCCACCGTGGCGCCCACCACCACCAGCGCCGTGACCGCCGTGACCGCCGTGGTCCCGGCCACCACCGCACCGACACACATCGCCCTCCGCACCGTGGCCAAGGCCGCGCCGGCGCCCGTCAAGGCGCCCGTGGCGGCCCACGCTCGCACGGCGCGGTCCATTCCCTTCGGGGTGTACGTCGGATCGGGGGACCCCTCGGGGGTGGCCAGCTTCGCGGCCGCCACCGGAACGCACCCCGCCTACGCGTCGGACTACCTCCCCAAAGACGAAGGGTGGGCGGGGATCTCCAACGACAGCACGGTGTCGTGGATCACGAGCCAATGGCGCGGCAGCGGCTACACCCTCATTCTCGGCGTCCCCATCATCCCGACCGACGCCAGCGGCAACGCCCAAGGAACGTTGGCGGCGGGAGCGGCCGGTCAGTACAACTCGTACTACGTGACGCTCGCCGACTCTCTCGTCTCGGGCGGCGCGCCCAACGCGGTGTTGCGCCTGGGGTGGGAGTTCACCGGCAACTGGTACCCATGGCAGGTCACCGACGCCACCGATGCCGCCGACTATGCGGCGTACTTCCGCAACATCGTGACCTCCATGCGCTCGGTGCCGGGCCAATCCTTCAAGTTCGTCTGGAACCCCAACGCGGGAAGCTCCTTCGGGAGCGCCTACACACCGGCCCAGGCCTATCCCGGTAGCGCGTATGTCGACTACGTCGGCATCGACGTGTACGACGAGGGGTGGTCGACGCCGGCGACCCCGCAAAACGCCTGGGCCAACCAACTGTCACAGTCGTGGGGCCTCAACTGGCTGGCGGGTTTCGCCGCTGCCGAGGGAAAGCCCATCGTGTTCCCGGAGTGGGGTACCGACATCACCAGTGACGGTCATGGAATGGGAGACGATCCGTACTTCATCGACCAGTTCGCAAATTGGATCGTGCAGAACAACGTGGCGTGGACGAGTTACTTCGATTTCGACGCGTCCGACGGTTCGCACGACTTGCTCGACGGGCAGTTCAACTCATCACTGGCGGCGTTTCGCGTCGCGTTCGGATGATCAGTTCACCGATCGTTGAGTTGTGCTTGTCGAAGATCGGTGCAGTACGCGCCGATAACAGACATGCGGAGTTACACAGCGTCACCGTGTAACGAAAGGGAGTACCAAGACACACAGCGCGGGAAGAGAACAACCAAGGGAACGTGCAAAGCCTCCGCACGGAGCGATGCACAACTCCCGGGTTGTCGAATCGGCGGGGGGGAGCACAAGACCGTTCAGGCCTTGGCCTCACGCGCCCACAGCGGGGAGGAAGATTCACGTGGACAAGACAACGACGACACAAGGGTTTCGTTGGACCGGCGGCGGCGACATAGTCCGAAGGATCGTCCGATTGCCTCGAGCGGTGACAGGGGCGTTGCTGTCCTTGGCGCTGGTGCTGGGCTCGGTGGGCGGCCTCTTCTTGGCCAAGACCGCCCTGGCCAGCTCGGGTTCCTCCGGCGCACCACTGGTGGGCTTGTGGGTGAACGGCACGGTGTCGGCCTCGCAGCTGGGAGTGACCCAACAGGTGTGGAGTGACTACGCGTACGGATCCAACTCGCTGGGCCAGACGGCGTGCACCTACACGTCGTCTCCACCAGTTCCTGCCGGCGGGACGCTCATGCTCGGTGTGGGCGCCTGCACACAAGCACAGGCAGCCACCATGGCACAGCAGCTCGTCGCCGCCGGACAGTCCCATGCCATCATCCGCGTGATGTGGGAGAACAATCAGAATCTCGACGGTTGGTTCCAGAACTGGAACGAGGAGACCTTCCCGACCGCGGCGAGCTTCGACGCGGCGTTCGACACGGTCGTGGCTGGATTTCGGTCCGTGGCGGGCGGGGACTTCCAGATCATGTACAACCCCAACGGTGGCAACGGCTCCTCGGCGTCGGGCATCACGTGGCAGAGCGAGTACCCCGGTAACTCCGAGGTCAACATCATCGGCGTGGACCAGTACGACTTCTCTGGGTACGCGGCCAACATCCAGTCGGTCGTGTCCTTCGCCCAGGCGCAGGGACTCCCCACGGCCATCCCCGAGTGGGGGTTGAACGGGTCCGACGATCCGTCGTACATCAATGGCGTGGCCAGCATCGTGAACAACGCGGCCAACGACTTCGCCCTGCAGGCGTACTTCAGCTACGACGGCTCCATCAACTCCGACATCACCCAGTTCCCGCAGTCCGAGGCGGCGTTCAAGGCTGACTTCGACGGCACGGGGGGAAGTGTCGTCACGCCCACGTCGACAACGACGGTGGCGTCCACCACGACCACCACCAGGGCCCCGACGCCCACGACGGTGGCGCCCACCACGACCACCACGAGGGCCCCGACGCCCACGACGGTGGCGCCCACCACGACCACCACCCAGGCGGCCACCACCCAGGGGACCACCGCCCAGGGGGCGGTTCCGGCCGGCACCCCGGCGGCACCGGCCAACGTCGAGGCGTCGGTGAGCGGGAGCACCGTGACCATCTCCTGGACCAACGGCCCGGGCACCCTCGGTGACGACGTCTTCCAAGACGGCAAAGAGGTGGCGTGGCCGGGTTGGCCCAGCCCGGTGGTGACGTCCTACCAGGACACCGGGCTGGCGGCCGGTTCCCACACCTTCTACGTGGCGGCCTACAACTCCTCGGGCGTGGGAGCGCCGAGCGCGTCGGTCACGGTGACGGTGTCGAGCGGCACCGCAACGACCCAGTCGGGGCACAACAGGTCCCATCGCTGACATCGGTGATGCCCGCCCGCGAGGGCGCCCCCACGGGGGCGCCCTCGCGGCGCGTGGCAGGCGGAACCGGCCCGGTCTCCAGACGGAAGCGCCCCGGCCTAGAGGGGGCACCGGGGGTAGGCTCTGTCCTCAGTGAGCCGCCCGAAGTCACGGAGCGTGGGGCGCCTGGCCAGGTTGTTCGCTCGGCGTGAGCCCGAAGCCGGCGCTCCCCGCTGGGACTCGACGCCGGCGGATCCCACCGCCATCGTCCCCGACGACCACGGGCCCGAGGCGGACCGCCTCCTGCACCAGGCACTGGGCCGTCACACCTTCTTGGGCGAGGCCGCCCTGGTGGTGGGGTGGGCCCTGTTCTCCATCGTCGTCTTCCACGTCCTCACGCTGCACCGCACGGCCGCCAACGTCACCCTGGCGTGGCTGTTCGTGGGCGCCAGCGCCGTCATGGTCGCGGTCATCTTGGTGTTCCGGCGCGTGGCCGAGCGCCGCATCCGCATCGGGCTCCACGATGCCGGGGTCGCCCTGCGGTCCATCCAGTCGGTCACCGACCCCGGCCTGTCCTTCCTTCCCCTCGACGCCCTGCTCGACGAGCTGCTGGCCCGGACCGGACAGGTGGTGGGTGGGGACGTGGCCACCATCTTCCTCGTCACCGCCGAAGGCACGAGCCTCACCGTCCGGGCCTCCTACGGCCTGGACGCGCGCGTGACCGAGGGCCTCGAGGTCCGCATGGGCGAGGGGGTGGTGGGCGAGGTGGCGGCGCGCGCCCAGGCGGTCATCGTCAACGACGTCGCCGAGGCGACAGAGGCGGCTCCGCTCCTGCGCCAGCGGGTGTCGTCGCTCGTGGCGGCCCCGTTGCTGGTGGGGGGCCAGGTCATCGGCGTCGTCCAGGTGGGGACGCGGGTCCGGCACCGCTTCCAGGGGCGCGATCTGCAGCTGCTGCAGCTGGTGGCCGACCGCAGCGCGGCGTCCATCGAGCGAGCCCGTCTCGACGAGGCCGAGCGCCGGAGCAGGTTGGGCGCCGAGCACGCCCGTCAGCACGTGGCCATCCTGGCTCGCGCCGGGGACGTGCTCGCCACCGCACTGGAGTCCTACGACGAGGCCATGGTGCGCCTCGTCGAGGTGGTCGTGCCGTCCTTCGCCGATTGGTTCGCCGTCGACGTCGTCGACGAGCAGGGCGCGCTGCGGCGCGTGGCCGACGGCGCCGACGGGCGCTGGGACCGCGACGACACCCGCCATCCCCACCCCGACGGTGAGGCGCTGGTCCGGCGCGTGCTCGCCAGTGGCCGGCCCGAGGTCGTCATCCACACTCGGCGTGAGGGCCCGCCCCACGGCGGCGAGCCTGCCCCTCCCGGTGCGTATGGCGAGACCGAGACGGATTCGGGGATCGAGTCGATGTTGGTGGTTCCCGTGCACCTGCGGGGCCTGTCGTTCGGCGCGCTGAGCTTCGTCACCGGGATCGGCCGGCGCGGGTACCGTCGATCGGACCTCGAGACGGCGGGCGGCCTCGCCGAGCGCGTCGCCATCGCCGTCGAGCGCGTGCTGCTGTGGGGCGAGAGCCGCCAGGCCGAACAGGCCGCCACCCGGCACGCCGCCCAGTTGCGCCGTCTCATGGAAGCCGCCCTCGCCGTCAACGCGCCGCTCGCCGAGCCGCAGGTGCTGCGGGTGCTGTCCGAGCACGCCCGACGCGTCCTCGACGCCGAGCAGGCGGTGGTGCTGGTGCTTCCTTCCGTCGAGCTCGGGTCCACCGATGTCGCCTCCACCAACGGGGAAGCGGTGGCCGAGGTGGACGTGAGCGCGCCGGTGGGGCTGCCCGACGCCCTGTCCCCCGTGCTCCGCGCCGCCTGTCGGCTCGTGGCCAAGGCGAACCGGCCCGTGCGCAGCGGCAGCGGGGTCGAGGAGATCGCCGATCCCGCCGTCGCCGCGGAGCTGGCGTCGTCGGGGGCCCGGGCCGTCCCGTGGATGGCCGTCCCCCTCGTGGACTCCACCGCCACCCGCAACCGGGCCATCGTCGTGCTCGGCCGCGCGCTCTCGTTCAACGCCGAGGACGAATCGGTTCTCGTCCTGCTGGCCCAGATGGCGACGGTGGCTCTCGACAACGCCCGCCTCTATCAAGCCGTCCAGGGCAACGAACAGCGACTCCAGGCGGTGGTGGAGTCTTCGCCGCTGGCCATCGCCGAGCTCGACCTCTTCGGTGTGGCCCGGTGGTGGAACGGCGCGGCGGGCTCGTTGCTGGGTTGGGACGATCCTTCTGCCGGCGAGGCGTCGGACGGCGCGCTGCGCATCCCTGCCGCCGACGAGGGCGCCGCTTCGGCGCTGGCGCGCCTGTGGGACCGGACCCGGCACGGGGAGGCGACAGTGGGCGTGCAGCTCGGGGCGCTGCGCGACAACGAGCTCTTGCAACTATCGGTGTCCACCGCCCCGCTGTTCGACCACGAGGGATCGGTGACGGGGATCCTGGCGGTGGCCGAGGACGTCACCGAGCGTCAGCGCATGCTCGAGCAGTTCCAACAGGCCGAGCGGCTCGGGGCCATGGCCCGGCTGGCGGGCGGGGTGGCCCATGACTTCAACAACCTTCTGACCGTCATCCTCGGGTGCAGCGAGATCCTGCTGCGCCGGATCGACCCCGCCGACCCGCTCGTCACCGAGGTGGAGGCGATCCAGCGCGCCGGCCACCGTGCCGCCGCGCTCACGAGCCAGCTCCTCGCCATCGGCCACAGGCAGGTCGGCCAACCCGGAGTCGTCGACCCCGACAGCATCGTGCGGGGCATGGAGCCCATGCTCGTCAGGGTCATGGGCGAGGACGTGAAGCTGGAGCTGGTCCCCCCCGAACCGGGCGGGCGCATCCTGGTCGACCCGACCGAGATCGAGCGGGCCGTGTTGAACCTGGCCCTCAACGCACGCGACGCCATGCCCAGAGGGGGCCGGCTCGTGATCCGGACGCGCGTGGTGGGCGCGGACCTGCCCGCGCCGCAACGCATCGTGGCCGTCGCCGTCTCCGACACGGGAACGGGGATGGACGAGGAGACCGCCGAGCACTGCTTCGAGCCCTTCTACACCACCAAGGGAATGGCCAAGGGAACCGGGCTCGGGTTGGCGGCCGTGCACGCCATGGTGACCCAGGCCGGCGGCCAGGTGAGCCTGGACACCGCCCCGGGTCGGGGCACGACCATCACGCTATGGTTTCCCGCCGTCGAGGACGAGGAAGGGGCCTTCGGCACCGTCTTGCCCGAGCAGGACTCCAGCGGCGGTGACGAGTTGGTGCTCGTGGTCGAGGACGAGGACGAGTTGCGGCGCTTGGCCGTGCGCGAGCTCGAGGAGCGCGGCTACCTGGTGCTGGCGGCGGGCGACGGCGTCGAAGCGTTGGCGGTGGCGCGTGCCCTGGAGCGTCCCGTGGACCTGCTCGTCACCGACGTGGTCATGCCCGAGATGAGCGGTGTGGAGCTCGCCGAATCACTCGTCGAGCTCTGGCCGACGTTGGCCGTGCTCTTCGTGTCGGGGCATCTCGACGAGGGTGCGATGGAGCGTCATCCCCTCGACCCCGACGCCGACCTGCTGCCCAAGCCCTTCACGCCCGATCAACTCGGACGCCGAGCGCGTCACGCCCTCGACCACGCGGCCAACCGCAAGAGCCGGGCGGCCGCCGAGCAGCTGCGCGCCGAGGCCAGCGGCGCCTGAATCAGGGCTCGAAGCGGTATCCCACGCCCCGCACGGTCCGTACCCACCGGGGGCTGTCGGGGTCCACCTCGATCTTGCGCCGGATGCGGCGAATGTGCTCGGTCACGGTACCGGCGTCCTGCCATTCCGAGGACGAGTCCCACACCTGAGCGAGAAGCTGCTCGCGGGTGAAGACCTGTCGCGGCGACCCCGCCAGAAACGCCAGAAGGGCGAACTCCTTGGCCGTCGTCTCCACGAGCCGATCCATCACCCTGATCTCGCGTGCCATGGTGTCGATGACGAGCTCGCCGAATTCGAGCGTCCCGCTCGAGGCGGCCGGGACTCGGCCCGGGCCGCTGCGGCGCAGGACCGTGCCCACCCGGGCGGCCAGCTCGGCCGGGGAGAAGGGCTTCACGACGTAGTCGTCGGCGCCCAGCTTCAGGCCCAGGACGCGGTCGGTCTCGTGGCCCTTGGCCGTCACCAGGATCACGGGCACGTCGCTGGTACGGCGGATGGCGGCCAGGACGTCGAAGCCGTCCTCGGTGGTCAGCATGACGTCGAGGATCACGAGGTCGGGTTGGCCGTTGCTCAGGCTGCCGATGGCCTCGGCGCCGGTCATGGCCTCGGTGACCTTGTAGCCCTCGACCTCGAGCAGGCGGCTGAGCATGCCCCTGACCTCGGGGTCGTCGTCGACCACGAGGAGCTTCCCGCACGATCGACCCGGCACCGCTGCGGTGCGGAAAGATTCCGCCGATCCCAATTTCGTCACCACCGTCTTGTCATCCCCCGCCACTGTGACCACCGGCCTCGCCACTTAGCGTAGTAGCACCGCTCGTCTTATGTGAAGGGCCGAAGCCACTTTTGGAACCCTATCGCCCGCCTGTGCGCCAGGCTCCGGATCCAAGTTGGGAGGGGGTTGATGGGCTGTAGGCCCGGTGGTGGCCTGGGGGGTGCACACTCGGGTCGTGGCCGCAGCTCTGAGGTCGAGGGGGGGCGCTCGGCTGGTCCCGATACCGGCAGAGACCTCCATCGAGGAGCCCGGCACCCTGCCGTTCAGCGTTCTCGTGGTGGGCACCGACGACTGGGCCATCGAGCAGTCGGCCACCGAGCTCGAGGCGGGTGGGCTCGGGGTCCTGCGCTGTCACGAGCCGGGCGAACCGGCCTTTCCGTGCAACGCGCTGATCGCGGGTCGGGTCTGTCCCCTCGACGTCGGGTTCGACGTGGTGGTGACGGTACGGGCCCGGCCCCTCAGCGAGCCGTGCCAAGCAGAGCTCGGCGTGACCTGTGCGCTGCACCGGGGAACGCCGCTGGTCGTGGCCGGTGTCGGCTCCGACCGACCGTTCGGACGGTGGGCGTCGTTGGCGGTGGAGCAAGGTGGAGACGTGGTTAGCGCGTGTGAGAAGGTGGTGGGCGCGACGCCTGCCGCAATCGCTCCGGGCGCTCGAGTGCATCGTCCCGAGGAGGACGTCTGCCATGCCCAGTAACACCGCCGCGTAATCGCAGACCCGTCATGCCCACCAGCCGCAGCACGGCGGACATCGACAATTGGCTCGAGGAGCTGTGGGACCTGCGCGGGACGGACCTCCTGTTGACCGCAGGGGCCCCGCCGCTCATCCGGGTCGATGGCGAGATGCGCCCCGTCACGGGCGGCCAGATGTTGAGCCCGACCTCTGTCGAGCAGATGGTCAAGCAGGTCGTCGGCCCCGACCTCGTGTCGAGCTACGAGACCGAACGCGAGATCGACTTCGCCTTCAGCTGGAAGCAACGGGCGCGCCTTCGTTGCAACGCCTTCCACCAGCGAGACACCTGCTCCTTGGCCCTGCGCATCATCCCCTTCGAGATCCCCGGGTTCGCGCAGCTCGGCATCCCTCCCGCTGTCGAGGCCCTGGTCGAGCTGCCCATGGGGCTCGTGATCGTCACCGGCCCGACCGGCTCGGGGAAGTCCACCACCTTGGCGGCCATGATCGACTACATCAACCGCTATCGGCGTTGTCACATCGTCACCATCGAGGACCCCATCGAGTACGTGCACGCCAACCACCGCTCAGCGGTCAGCCAACGCGAGGTGGGCACCGACACCGAGTCGTTCGCCCGCGCCCTGCGCTCGGTGCTGCGCGAGGATCCCGATGTCCTGCTCGTGGGCGAGATGCGCGACCAGGAGAGCATCGCCACCACGCTGACCATCGCCGAGACCGGCCACCTCGTCTTCGCCACCCTCCACACCAACGACAGCGGCCCAGGCCATCGACCGCATCGTCGACATCTTCCCCTCGGACCGGCGTGAGCAGATCCAGGTGCAGTTGGCATCGACGCTCGAGGGCGTCGTCTACCAGCGCCTGGTCCCCCGTCTCGGCGGTGGGTTGGTGGCCGCCTACGAGGTATTGATCGCGAACCACGCCGTGCGCAACCTCGTGCGCGAGGGCAAGACCCGCCAGCTCCGCAACGTCGTCGCCACGCATCAGCAAGAGGGCATGCAGACCCTGGAGATGGGCCTCAACAACCTCATCGCCGAAGATCTCATCGACTACGACACAGCCCTGCGGGTGAGCCTGTACCCCAAAGAGCTCGAACGGCCCTCGCAATATACGGGAGTACGCCAGTACGTGGCGCACGATGCGGTGGCGGGCCAAACGCCCGACCCCACGCCCCGGATGTCGTCGATCTGACGGGTGCGCGCGATACCGGTGAAGGCGTCCGCACCACACGAGGGGGAGCGCGAGTCCCGGCCGGCTGAGGGGATTGTGGAGCGCAAGCGGTTGGCGGCGCGGTTGGCGCACTCTGGCGACGATGGGTTCAGTCTCATCGAGCTCGTGATCGTCCTCGTGACCCTACCCATCGTGGTCGGTGCAATCGCAACGGTGGTGATCACCGTTCTGAACAACACCACAGCGGCTACGCAGAGCATCTTCGACTCCGCCGACTCCCAGATCACTTCGGCGACGTTCATGGGTGACGTACAAAGCGCCTCTCTCGTCACGACTTCAGGCAAATCATCACCCCTGCCCTGTACGCCGGGACCTGCGCACCAGTATCCAACCCCCAAACTCCTGCTGGCTCTGCAAGTGCCCGCTACCTCCGGAGCGGGGAGCTCGGTGGTGGTCTCGTACTGGTACGTCCCCACACAGGTCAAGGTCCTGAACTCCGCCTCGACGCCGGAGAACGAGCTGGTCCGCGACGTCTGCGCCAACGGGCCGAACCCCGCGGTGACCAAGGTCTTGGCCCATGACATCTCGTCGCAGGCCAGCCCGCCGACAGCGACGATCATGCCGCTGGCGCAGGCCAACGCCGCGAAGAACAACTGGATCTCGGCCTCCGCGGTCGCGGGCATTTCCCTGGCCGCGCTGGAGCCGGCCAGCGGGATCAATTACCAGATCCTGGCCGTTCCGCGGGCGTGGTCCTCGGGGACCGGGGCGCGGGCCCGTGAGGAGACGTCTACCGTGTCCTTTCCTTCGGCGGCACCCGGCCGCAGGTCCTTGGTCTGGTCCACCGCGGGACCAAGCCGGTGACACCTTGATCGAGGTGTTGATCACGATCGTGATCATCTCGCTTGCTGCTGTGGCACTGCTCGGGGCTCTGACGACTTCGATCACAGGCTCGTCCGAGCACAGCAGCCTCGCCTCGATCGACACCTTGCTCCGTAGCTACGCAGATGCAGCCAAGGAGCAGATCCAGTTGCAACCAGTAAGGCCTCTGTTCGACGACAGCTGCTCAGCGTCGTACCCCATGATCACCTTCACCAGCCCCCCGGGCTACACACTCAGCATCTCGGCTGTCAACTTCTGGAATCCCACCAACGAGGAATTCGCCGACGCCAACGCGCCTGTGGAGTGTGTCCGCAATAACGACAACACCACCATCCAGCAGATCACTGTTCTTGGGCGTGCGCCCAACAACGTGAGCGACACGCTGAGCTTCGTCGTAACCGATCCCCTTTACGCCAATCCCGCCCCTCCGGCCACGGTAAGTGTCTCGGCCAGCCCCGGCCAACCCACTCCGGGATCGATGCTCGTGTTCACGGCGACCGTGTCCCCAACGGGCGGCATGAGCACCGCTCCCACGGGCGAGGTGTCGTGGAGCTTCGGTCCCGGCACCCCGGCGACTGCGGCTTGCCCCACGTCGCAGCTCACTGCGAGTGGCAGCTCCGGCATGGCCACCTGCGCCGTGAGCAGCGCAAAGGCCGGGACCTACACCCTCACCGCTACCTATCTCGGGGACAACAACTACCAGAGTGCGACCGGCTCGGGCTCTGCCACCGTTGCCACGGCGACTCCGACTCTGCAGGTCACCGCACCGGGGACCTCCGCGGTGGGTCAGGCACTCACCTTCACGGCCACCATCAGCGGACCGAGCGGCGACCCCACGCCGACCGGAACCGTCACGTGGGGCCTCACGCCGACTGGTACTTGTAAATCAGTCGCACAGACAGGAAGTGCCAACGTCCTGACCGCCACGTGCACGATTACGCCCGTGGCGTCGGGAACCTACTCGGCGACTGTCAGCATTGCCGCCGACCCGGCCTATAAGGCCGCTGGTCCCTCGTCGCCCCCCGCCACGGTGACGGTGAGCTGAGACTCCGATGGGCAGCCGACGTTCTCCAGTTTCGACACTGACGGGGCGGGGTTCGTCACGATTCGCGACCAGAGTCGAAGACGATTCCGGCGCCGTGCTCATCCTGGCCCTTGTCTTCATCATCGCCATCGCCTTGATCATGCTGTCACTTTTGAGCCTGACCGGGAACGACATCATCAACGCGTCGAATCTGCAGTCTGAGCGCTCGCTCGACTATGCGGCCGACGGTGCTACCACCGCTTCGATGCAAGCCGTCCGCTATTCCAACACTCTGGGCTCGAGCTCGGCAGCGCAACCCTGCATGCCGAACGGGGCGTCGTCGATCACGGTCAACGGGGTCCAAGTCACGGTCGACTGTGCCAGAGGTAGAAGGCCAAACCCCATGTGCATCAAGCCCAACCCCTCGAGTTTGATGTGCACGACTCGGGTTGTGGACTTCTTCGCGTGTGGGGGTGCGGGGTCCAGCTGCACCGCTACCAGCCAGGCTCTGGTGTTGTCTGCCCAGGCGGCGTTCGACGATTACCCGAGCTCGCCAGGTTCGACGGACAACTGTTCTGTTTCCACTGGAACCGAAACGTGCGGAATCGGAATGGCTGTGGATTCGTGGTCGGTTCGGGGGGCCAATACCTGACGGCCTCAGGTGTACAGAGAATTACCGCGATTTCTGTGAATGAGTACGGTGGAGATCCATGTCGGCCCGGAATCCGCACCGGGGAGCCCAGCTCCCCTACCAGACATTGGCCGGTGTTGTGCCTTGTCCCCGGGGCTGGATGGCCGCAACGGCCAAACTGCAGGGAATCACGATCGCACCCGAAGAGCCTCAAGTCTTCTCCACGTTCCTGGAGGTCCTCGATTACAAGCCGGCCTATCAGGTCATCGCCCTGTTCACGCCGGTTGGGCTCCACGATGAGCCGAGGCCGGGTGGCAGGCATTGCGACACGGCTGCTCGCCGGCTTCTGGGTCGACCACGCTCGAGCGCCATCGTGTCGGCTCCAGCACGACCAGCCCTCGGTCAGCCGAACTACAAGGCGGCCGCGGAGGCGAACGGAGGTCGTCTGAGCCCGGTCAGCTGGCGTCAAATGGAGCGGGTGGCGGAAGTGGACGCCAACGTGGCGCCGTATTGGCAACGAACGGTTTTCGAGGTGCATCCCGAGCTCAGCTTCTACCAGCTCAACGACGATCGCCCCGTCAAATTCTCCAAACACGCGAAGGCCGGTATCGAAGAACGCGAAGCGCTACTGGCGGCACGTGTGCCCGGAGTCGAACGCATTCTGGAGGCTCGTCGGCCCCCCCGAGTCACACGCGCTCATGTCGTGGACGCCGCCGCTTGCCTGTGGACGGCGCGGCGCATCATCTCAAGGGCCGTGAAGCGGCTCCCCGAGGATCCCGAATGGGACGAGCTCGGCCTGAGGATGGAGATCGTCCGTTAGCACCCAGGCATCAACGGACCCGAGTAGCCGAGAGACGAGGCCCTTCAGGCCCTGTCTCGGATACCCGGGCGCCGCTAGGTCGCGTTGGCAGTGCAGGGGGTCGATGCCCCACCGGTGTCGTCGATGTCGTCACCCGAGGTGTAGGTGGTGACATTGGGGGCGTCGGCCGAGACCTGGCCGGAGCCGTTGAAGTTGATCGAATAGTGCGTCGAAGACGGTTCCGCCTTGAGCCAGGGACCAACAGAGCCGTTCGGACCTGTCTGCGCCGTCGTCAACAACGACCAGCTGTCGGCCGCGGGATAGGTGCCCATTTGTGCTTTGTAGGCCTCGAGCGCGGTCTCCACCGACTTGGCGTCAGACTGACAGGCTGCTTCTGATGCGTTCTTCCCGGTCGTGCCGACCGCAAAGACCACGATGGCTGCCAAGATCGCCAAGATGATGATCACGATGAGGAGCTCGATGAGGGTGAATCCACCCTGATTTCTCTTCTGTTTCATTCTCTCACTCATTGTTCTGTGGTCCCTTTCAGATCTCCTACGATTGGCAGCGGTCTGGATCGATTCGATGTGATTCAGAACGGGGGGAAGTGAATCCGTGCTTTCAATACCTCCTCGCGAACGGGCGGTTGTGCACACCAGACAATGGGAGGCTCCATCAGATGTGCACCTGCCGATAGATCCCGTACATGGCCGAGATGAGGGCGATAGCGACGAAGCCGACGATGAGACCGACGAAGACGATCACTGCCGGTTCGAACAGGGCGGTGAACTGCTTGAGCTTGTAGTCGAGCTCTCGATCGAAGTAAGTCGCCGCCGAATGAAGTTGGTCATCCATGGTCCCCGTGCTCTCCCCGACGAGAAACATGTGCCGAGCAGCAGCGGGGAAGAGATCGGTGGAAGCCAGCGGGGCCGCCAGCCCTTCACCTCGCATCATGGCCGATCGGGCCTCGAACAGCCCCTTGCGGTAGACGGTGTTGGTGGTGGCCTCCCCGGTCACCTGGAGCGCCTCGGGCAGCGGGACACCCGCTGTCACCATCGAATGAAGAATCCGGCAGAAGCGCTCGAGGATGGAAGTCCGGATCAGGTCCCCCACTACCGGGAACCTCAGGAGCACCTTGTCCCGTATTTCGCGACCCCATGTCGTTGCCACTCCCATGACGGCCAACAGCGCAACGGCCCCCAAGGCACCAACCAGGACGTACCAGTCGTTGGCAAAGAAGTTGGCGATGCCAAGGAGCATCCGCGTGGGTAGAGGAAGCTTGGCGTTGAGCGAGGCGAAGAACGTCTTGAAGCGAGGCAGGACGAAGACGGTGATGATCACAACCGCCACGATGGCGAACACGAACACGATCCCGGGGTACATGAGCGCGGAGCTGACCTTGCGACGTGCTTCGAGATCTCGGTCGATGTAGTCGGCGAGTTGATCGAGGACGACGTCGAGATTGCCCGTGAGCTCGGCCGAACCGAGGATCCCGATGTAGTAGCGGGGGAAGGCTTCGGGATGTTGGCTGGCTGCGCCGGCGAAGGTCTCTCCGGTGCGGAGAGAATCGGCCATCTCCGCCATCACCCGCTGGAAGACCTTGTGTCCGCTCTCCTCGCTCATGATCTCCAGTGCTTCGAGCACGGGAATTCCGGCCTTCATGAACACCGCCATCTGTCGGGAGAAATGCATGAGCTCCTTGCGGGGAACCTTCTCCCGTGTGATCTCGTACTTCAGAATGTTTCTCTTCTCGACGACTTCGAGCGGGGCCAGGTCGCGGCCAATCAGGGCTCGGCGGGCCAAGCTGGGTGTGAGGGCGTCCTCGACGCCTGTGACCGTGGCGCCATCTGGTGTGATCGCCCGGAACTTGTATTTCGCCATGGCCTCGTGTCGTCTTCGTCTCAGGCGGTGTAGATCGATCGAATGACCTCGGAGATCGTCGTGACGTCGTCGGTGATGAGCCGGATGGCTTCGTCTCTGAGTGTGCGCATTCCCTGGGACACCGCCATGCGCTGCAGCTCCTCCTGCGTGGCCCATCCCACGATCAGCCGCTTGATCTCAGGGGTGATGCGCATCAGCTCGTACACGCCGATACGGTCCCGGTAGCCGGTTCCTGCGCAGAAGTTGCAGCCCTCGCCGTGGAAGAATTGCTCCTTAGGAAGCCCGCCACTCTCCTGGTAGAAGGCGAGCTCTTCGTCTTTGGGTTCGTACGGCGCCTTGCACGTCTGGCAGATGCGACGCACCAGGCGCTGGCTGACGACGGCCAACACCGAGGAGGCGACGAGGAACGACTCGATGCCCATGTCCAAGAACCGATGCAGGGCGGCGGCTGAATCGGTGGCGTGAAGTGAAGAAAGGACGAAGTGACCGGTGAGAGCCGATTGCACTGCAATACGGGCGGTCTCGACGTCACGGATCTCGCCGACCAGGATGACGTCGGGGTCCTGGCGCAGGATCGACCGCAGCCCGTTGGCGAAGGTGATCCCGGCCTGCTCGTTCGTCTGGATCTGATTGATGGTGGGGAACACGTACTCGACCGGATCCTCGATGGTCATGATGTTTCGGCTCGGGTCGTCGATCTCGGTCAGCGCGGCGTAGAGGGTGGTCGTCTTGCCGCTCCCTGTCGGTCCTGCGCACAGCACCATGCCGAATGGTGCCCCGATCAGGCGGGTGAAGATCTCGTGGGTTCCCAGGGGCATCCCCAGGTCGCCCATGCGGAACAGCGAACGGCTCTTGTCGAGCACCCGCAGCACGCAGTTCTCACCCCAGATCGTGGCGACCGTCGAGACCCGGATGTCGATCTCACGGCTGTCGACCACCATCGTGATCTGCCCGTCCTGGGGACGGCGCCGCTCGACGATGTTCATGCTCGCCATGATCTTCAGCCGGCTCACGAGCGCCGGGGCCATGGTGAGCGGCAACTCGACGGCATCGTGCAGAGCGCCGTCGATGCGGTACCGGACTCGCAGGTCGGCCCCCTGGGGCTCGATGTGGATGTCCGAGGCACGGTCGCGCATCGCCTGGGTGATGATGAGGTTGACGACTTGGACGACCGGCGCGTCGTCGGCCATCGACCTGCTGGATGCCGGTGTCGGCGGTCGCTCGACGAGGGCCCTCGGCAGACTCCTCGAAGGCACGGACGTGCTCCTGGATGTTTCCGAGTGCCCGGTAAGCGGTGTCGATGGCGCGCTGGATATCCGACCGTGGAGCGATGACGAGCCGGACGACGTGACCGCATGCATTGGCCAAGGTCTTGGCCAACTCGGGATTCGGGTCCGACACGGCCACCGTGAGCCCGTCGGCGTCGCGGACGAGGGGCACGGCTAGGTGGCCGCGACTCACGCTCTCGGGCATGAGCTCGATGGCTTCGGGCGTGGGCGTCTGTTGCGAGAGATCGACCAGGGGGACATGCAGCTGGGTCGACAGGGCTTTGGCCAGGTCGCGCTCGTCAATGGCTCCGAGCTCTACGAGGAGCGTGCCGATGCGCTTGCCCGAAGTCGATTGCTGCAGCAGGGCTTGGGCCAGTTGGTCGTTGGTCACGAGCTGAGCGCCGACGAGAAGCTCCCCGAATTGCGTGCGGGTGCCGGCGAAATCGCGCCGAAGCGGTGCCTGAGAAGACTCCCCGGAGGCATCCGAGGAGGCGTCGTCCTCGCTGCTCGAATCCTTGCGCAGCTTCATACCCACTCCCATCAGAGGACCTGGTTCACGTGGAAGAGGTCCCCAGGACCGCCTGACACCGAAAAACGTCCGCGGTCCTGGCCCTCCACCTGAACAGTAGTGGGTGACTACAGAGGTCCTGAGCAGGGACTTTCCAGTCGGACGGGGCGGATTTCAAGAGCCCGAGGTCCCCGCCAGAAAGCCCATGCGCGTGCACACGGGCTCATTTTGGCGCTGCAGGGTCGACCCTCTCTCTATGGAACCTCAACAAACGATCAACTGACCGCGTAGCGCTAGACAAAACTCCTTGTCGTCAGGCAAGTTGTCTCGTCAATAAATCGCGAGAAGCGCATGTACGCCCACTGAGCGCGCGCTTCGATGCAGGTGCGTCGACACAAACATGTGCCACGAGGCGATGGGAGCCCCGATCAGGACAGGTAGGCCGACTCCTGTCGCCACGTGAAATCGACGGGAGGGTTGCCCGACGTCTCCACCAGCAACTCCGCCATGCTCGGATCACCGTCATAGCCCACCCCGTCCCATCCTGTCCCCATGAGACACACATTGCACGACAGCCTCACGAGAATGTTCTCGCGGTGGCCCCAGCATCCGGACTGATTCGACGGGGTGCAGTCGACGTTGGCCGAGCCCATACCGTCGTCGTACATCCAGAAGTACATGGCTTCGAGGGGGTTTCCCACCGCGCCGGCCCAGTTCGACCCCCACTGCGAATAGGGGAAGCCAGCGGGAGGCTCGGGGTCGGTGTTCCGGGTGGCGCCCTGGGCGGCGGCCTGGTCGAGGCTCGTGGCCATGGCGGCCATCGGGGGCAGCCCACGCGCCGTGCGCTCCAGGTTCGTCGCCACGAAGATCTGCTCCTGAGGAGACAGCTGGGTCCAGTTGGACGGCAGCACCATCGGGGGGAGCCCCTCGTGGCTTCGGCCGTTGGCAATTGCCTGCAGGGTCGTCCCGACGCAGGTCGACGAGTCGTCGTATTGGGCCCCCGAGCAGCTCAACAAGAAGTTGGGTTGGGGAGCGATGTTGGCGGGCAGCACCCCGGGCGCGGTGACGGCTTGAGCCCGTGACACCGGAGGGGGCGGGGCGGTCGGGGTCGGGGTGGCCGGTGCCACCGTGGTCGGGGTGGCTGGGGCGGGGGGCACGGTGGTGGGGGGACTGACCGGCAACGTGGTCGAAGGTGGCGGGGAGGGGCTCTTGCCGGCGGTGTGATGATTGTGATCGATCGGCGTCGCCAGGTGTTCTACGGGCGGCGGGGCGCCGATGGCGTCACTGGAGTGGACGACGACCAGCACCAGGATGACGACCTCGCCGATGGCCAGCAGGTGGCTGAATCGGAGCCAGCTCGGTCCCCTTCCACGGTGGCACGGTGACTTCCGCCCCAGGCGTGCGCCGATCATCCCCGAGGTATCGGCAGCGCACCGACGTCGCCTGAGCTACCCCCTCAGCCGCCACGATCTCTGAGAAAGGCTCATCTGCCCTGCACAAGAGGCTTTTCTGACCGGAGGGTGGCGCCGAAGTCCCCGTGGCGGCTCATTCACCTGTCGGGCGAGGGCGCCGGCTGTGCCACCAGATCGGCGTACTGGGGATGGCCCTCGATGTAGCTGGCGATGAAAGGACAGACGGGATCGACCTTGAGACCCCGAGCCCTGGCCTCCTCGAGCACGGCCGACGCCAGCCGGCCCCCCGTCCCGTGGCCCTCGAACTCGGCGTACACCTCGGTGTGGACCAGCACCACCACGCCGGGTCGCGTCCGGTAGGTGACGAACCCGGCCAGCTGGTCCCCGACGTAGGCCTCGTACCTGCTCTTGTCAGGGCGGTCGACCACCCGCAACGACGAATCGGATTCTGACATCGGATCTCCAATCGGCAGCGGCTTTTCGTTCTACCCGACCCGAGCCAGGTGGTCAGGAGGGGCGGTCTGGGCACAATTCACCGGCGTGGATCCCGAACGCGGACGGGACAGTTCGTCCCCTGATCATGACCCAACCCAGGAGTTCTTGTGCTCGACGAGGCCGCGCATCAGAGCCTGATCGCCACCATCGACATCGCCATCAGCAGGTGCGTCGACGCGTTCAACATCGCGTCCGAGGGTGGCGAGCCCGAGCTGGCCGAGAGTGCTCGGGTCCAGGTGACGGAGCTGAAGGCGTTGCGAGAAGCGGTGGTGGCTCGCCCCGCTCGGCGCCCTCGGTGGCAGTTCGGCCGATCACCGCGCGGCGATGCCCGTTCCCGTTGACCGACGGCGTCGGGGGAGGATCGGTCATGGCCAAGGTTGTGCTCATCACCGGAGCATCGGCCGGCATTGGTCGCGCCTGCGCAGACCGGCTGCATCGGGCCGGGTGGACCGTCGTCGGCGCCAGCAGGCGCGGCACGCCTTCAGGGGCTTGGCAAGGCCTGGTCATGGACGTCGACAGGGACGAGTCGGTGCGCGACGGCGTCGCCGAGGTGCTCGCACAGCATGGACGCATCGACGCCGTCGTGGCCTCGGCGGGCTGGGGCATCGCTGGCGCCGTCGAGCACACGACCATCCCTGAGGCCAAGGCCCAGGTGGAGACGAACCTGTGGGGGGCAACGCGCCTTGTGCAGGCCGTGCTGCCGGCAATGCGCCTCGAAGGCGCTGGCCGCATCGTCCTCATCAGCTCCATCGGCGGGGTGGTCGCCATTCCCTTTCAGGCTTTCTACAGCGCCAGCAAGTTCGCGCTCGAGGGACTGGGCGAGGCGTTGGCCTACGAGGTGGCACCCTTCGGGATCGACGTCACCCTTGTCGAGCCGGGCAACATCCGGACCGACTTCACGGCCAACAGGAAGACGGCGGCGGCGACGACCGGTGACGACGTCTACAAGAGCGCGTTCGAAACGGCGTTGGGTGTGATGGAGCGTGACGAAGCCAACGGTGCGGCTCCCGAGGTCGTGGCGGCCACGGTCCACAAGATCCTCGACTCCCGACGGCCGCCCCGCCGGGTATCGGTGGGCAAGGCGGGCGAGCGCATCGGCATCCTCGCCAAGCGGCTGCTCCCGCACCGGTTCTTCGAGGCTGCTGCCAAGAGCAGCCTGGGTGTGTGAAAGAGGTTTTGGCTCCGAGTAGCGCGAGGCGGCGTTCCTGGGAGTCAGCCGCGTAGAAGGGCGTCGATGGTCCCGTTGGCGGCATTGGCCGCACCGGCCAGATGGGGGAGACCGTATTGATCCTCGATCGAGCGCAGGATGCCGACCGTGTCCACCGGTGTGGCGTCTTGTTGCGGGTTTGCCTTGAGCGCGTTTGACACCACGATGGTCGGGATGTGCCCACCGGCGCCACCATTCAGGCCCGAGGTGTCTGAGTCCAGGGCCTCGTCCCACTCGATGATGATCTGTCCACCAGCGTTGTACCACGAGGTCGCCTGTACCGAGGGGATGAAGCGTGACAGGAACGCCTCGGTGTCGGCCAATTGCTGAGCACCCGTGTTGACGGGGACACCGGTATGGCCGTCATTTGTCAGGTTGGGCGTGTACCAGACGAAGTCGGGGGGCTCGGGGAGTTGAGATCGCTCGTCATGGTGGAGGCATCGGCGACGGTGATCTTGGTGTTGGGAAAGTACTCCCAGGGGTTGTGTCTCACGGCGTAGAGCCCCGCGTCGTTGGTCGGATCGGCCGGCAAGTTCTCGGCGTAGGTCTTCTCTCGCACGCCCGCCGACGCGAGCTGGTCGGCGAGTGTCGGTACCCCGGGGAAATTGCCCGAAGACGGAGGCTGATCCTGGGTGATGCCCTGGTTCGAGCCCGACACGATGGCCAGATAGTTCGGCAGGCTCGGATGGGCGAGCGCGTAGGACTGGGTTGCCGAGCCATAGTCATCCGCCAAACTGGTGACGAAGGGCAGGGCAGGATTGCCGATGATGTTGCCGGCTCCTTCGTTCTCCATCATGACGACCATGACGTGGGGGGCCTGTGACGCGCTGGCGGGGCCCGACGCGGAGCGAGCTGCTCGCAACTGCTCGAACTGCTCGAACTGCTCGAAGATGAGCGCGCCGGTGGGTTGCCCGATGTGGCACAAGCGGTCAACAGTGCGCTCGCACAAGACCAGGAAGCGGCCTTGAGTAGACGGGCCCTCCAGCGGCGAACGCCTGCCCGTGCCCCTGGCGGCCCTTGGGTGCCATTCGGATCAGCCGAAGTCCACCTTGAACTCCGCCAGGGCCTTGGGGAAGGTGCCGTCGAGGAGGTTGTTCCTGTAGGTGGCCGAGGAGTCATAGCTGAAGACGTTGGCGAAGACCACCTGGTTGGTGACGAACCAGTAGGCCATGTTGTCGATGAAGGAAGGATCGTCTCCGAGGCCGTGTCCGTCGGTGCGGTACTCGTCGGACCACTCGGGGATGGCGATGGGCTTGTTGTGTTCGGCCGCGAAGGCAGCGAGCCATTCCAATCCCCACTGCTGGGACAACTGGTGCACCCAGGAGGCTGCGGGAGTGAAGGGGGTCCCCCAGAAGTTGTCATAGACGTCGGTTCCGACTATGTCCACATAGGCATCGCCAGGATAAGCCTGGGCGGGGGTGTAGGTCGTGGGGCTGGGTGCGTTGGGGTTCCACAGGAACTTGAACTTCTCACCGGGCACGGCCCGCATGGTGGTGACGATCTGGCGCCAGTAAGCCACGAAGTTCGCGGCGTCGGCCGACGTGGCCACCGACCACCTGAACCAGTTGCCGTTGAACTCCCATCCCAGACGCAAGATGGCGTCGGCCTCGTTGTCGCTCACGAGGTTCTCCCCGAGGATGGTGAAGTACTGGTCATAGGCACCCGTGGCCCCCTGGGCCAAGGTGCCCACGCCGGGCAGGATGGGAACCCCGATCGCCAGGTGATACGGCGAGGAACTCCATGCCTTGATATTGGAGGCGCCGTCCAACCCGGCCCATCCGCCGGACTTGTCGAGATAGTCGGTGGCGTATGTCAGGTGGGCCCCCGTCGTGGCGGCAAATTTGGCGACTCCGGCGGGATCGCCTTCCCCGACGTAGGCCCCCAAGGGGACATCGCGCGCCACGCCATTACCGAAACTCGACGATGTCGCTTGGCCTTGCTGTTGCTCGGGCGTCGTGGTGATCTTTGGTGCCGTGGTCGTCGGGGGCTCCCCCGTGGCGGCCCGGCTCATCGAGCAGAGTCTTTTGCAACGAGGACGCCGTCGGGCTTCTCGACACGGCGATGTACGTGACCGATCCCACGAGGATAACCAACGCGCCGAAAATTGCCCATGACAAGCGCACCGGACGGCGTTGCCGCCGCCGGCGCCCCGCCAGCGGAGAAGGAGGCCATTGTTGCTCGACGCCGCGTAGTGAGTAGACGCCTTGTAGGGATTCGACGCCTTGTAGGGATTCGACGCCTTGTAGGGATTCGACGCCTTGTAGGGATTCGACGGCCTGTAGTGATTCGACGGCCTGTAGTGATTCGACTGCCTGTAGTGATTCGACTGCCTGTAGTGATTCGACTGCCTGTAGTGATTCGACTGCCTCTGGTGATTCGACTGCCTCTGGTGATTCGACGGCCTGTAGTGATTCGACGCCGCGTCGTGGCGCGGGGCCTCGGATTCGATGGCGACCGTGGCCGGCACGCGCCCAATTTCGGAAGGACCAGCCTTCCCGTGAAGAGCCCGGAATGCCTTCGCCGGTACCGCTTGTTGCGACCCGCGCTCACGCCCTGCCCCACGCGTCGCACGGCACATCCGACATGGCTCTTACCCTTCTCAGTGCATCGCGCCCCGCGGATGTCTCCGCGCCTTGGCTTGCCTGTGGGGCCTGATCTCGTGGCCGCGGGCAGGGTGACCACTTTAGGGGACGCTTCGTCGCTACGGACATCGAGGATTCGATCCTGGCCGGCCGCGAAATCGGGTTCTGGGCGTACCCCTCAACGGGCCGTCAACTCGATGACGGCGTTCGGTGCTGCGGGGTGCACCGCCACCACTTCCAGTCCCGAATCCGAGGCGAGGGCAGCGATCTCGGCGAGGCTACGTTCGCGTCCACCGAAATAGGCGAGCATGCGCAGATCCCGCGCCGTTGAGAACAACTCTCCGTTGGTCCCCATTCTCTCCACCACGAATACGGAGCCGTGTCCACCGGCTGCCTGCGCGCAACGGCGCAAGATCTTCCTGGCGGCATCATCACCCCAGTTATGAATGATCGCCGAGAGTAGATAACCTCCGGCGCCACTTGGCAGCGCATCGAAGAAGCTTGAGCCCACCACGTCGGCGCGCTCCGCGAAGCCTTGCGCGACCAACAACGCTCTTGCCTCGTCGGCGGCACCGGGAAGGTCGACCACGGTGCCCCGCAAGGCCGGAAACTCGCGGAGCATGGCCATCATGAGCGAGCCGTTCCCGCCGCCGACATCCACGACGTGTGCGAGCTCACCCCAGTCGTAGGCGGCAATGATCGCGGGAGCTTCAGCGGCTACATCGCAACCCATGAGGCGATCAAACGACGCGGACAGCTTCGCGTCATTTGTCAGGTCCTCCCAGAAGGTTCCACCGAACTGGACCGGATAGGCAGGATCACCCGTGCGCACGGCGTGCAGCAGCTGAACGAACGACAGATCGGCGCGCCCAACGGCGCCTTCGATGTCCAAGCGTCGTCGCATCCCGGCAGGGTGGTCATCACGAAGAACGTCGCCGAGTGCCGTGAGCGCAAACAAGTCCGGGCCATCACGCCGCAACACGCCGGCCGTGACGAGGTGCTGCATCACCCGCTCGACTGCGTCTGGATCGGCCCCGACTGCATCTGCCACGGTGGAAGCCGTCCGCTGTCCCTGCGCGATGTGGTCGGCGATCCTCAGAGTTGCCGCCACACGAACCGCCATGGGTGTTGTCAGATCAGCGATCGACCACAGCTCGAGCCATTGGCTCTCGTCAGCCATGCGCCTTCCTCTTCACTCCCCGTCGGTGTGATCGATGGGGAGGGTAACAGCGACCGGCTCCCCACGAACGATGATGACTGGGCACCTGGGCCTGAAACAGGTTGCAGGGGGTCCGAAGACGACGATGACGATCAACCCCCAAGAGGATTGGACACCGATCGTTTTCCGATACTCGTGCCTGCGGGGGACGGCGACTGGGACATAGGTGCCACTGCTTCCGTAGTAGTCTGAGAGGCATCCCCCCTTGGGAGTGACGCCTCGTTTGGGCAGGACGACCGTTTTCGGTTGTCGCCCCGTGCAGGCTGGACGCCTCTTCTGGGCACCATCAAAGGAGTGCGTCATGTCAGTTGGCCCATTTCGGCCCCCCGTACCCGCGGGCGCGCCGCAGCTCCCCGACCTCGATCCGGATGAGGACGAGAGCGGTGACGCCGTGTCGAAGTGCGGTCGCTGTCGGCTCAACTTCGTTCGACATCCGTCCATCGGTCCTGGCGACTCGCCCAGGTGGTGGTTGTGTCCTCCGTGCCGGAGCCGGTTGCTTGGCGACGAGCACCGCACGAGCGCGCGGTGGTCATCGTGAAGCCCGCTGACACGGGCCATAGTTGTGCCGGTCCCTTGCAGGCAATGCCGCTCACCGGTGAGAGAAGGTTGGCGTCGTGAGTTATGCACAAGCCCCCGTCGGCTGGTGGCAGGACTCCAAAGGGCGGATGCAACCGCCGGGGTCCTTTCTGTCCCCTTCGCTGCGCAATCCGCCCGAGGACTCGTCAGCTACCGGCAGGTCCGTGGCAGGGTCCCGGAGCCGTAGGTTCAAGAAAGGGACCCCGGACGCGACACAGGATCAGAGTTAGGGACCGATCAAGCCGGCCCCCCTGGGTCACGAAAACGAGGCTGCCGCTCGTCTCAAGACGCTCAGCAGCGACGTCGTCACGAGGTCGCCGGTGATCTCCGACGCAATCCAGGCGCCCACGGGGCCCGATGTTCCATGACCCTTCCACATATCGCCTTCGGTAACGTTCACTTGGCGTCGGGCGATATCAAAGTCAAGTTGGAGATAGGGGTGCTGATCATGGCGAGGGCGGCCGATGAGCTCTCCCGATAGTGACATCCAAAGTCTGACTCGCGGAGCAACACCAGCTCCCTGAACGCCTGCGCGCTCCTCGAGGAGCCCACCCCCACCGTTCGTGCGCAACCGTTCCAAGAACGCCTGCATCGCCGGTCGGATCTGTTGCGCACTCACCGATGTGAATTCCTCCTGGAGGCGCGACCGCTCCGTGTCCTCGCGAGAGTCCCTCTCGGCAGAGTCGTTCAGGCCCCGCGATCGCATTTCGAAGATGTGATCGACCTCCTCCAGCAAGTCGCTTGAGACTGTGGCGGTGTCTGGATCGCTTGAAGAGGGTTGGGGAAGGGGAAGGCTTTCTGAGATCCGCGGTGATCTGGGGAAGTTGAGGATCTGTCCTTGTGGGTCGGGTCCCATGATGGACCGCCGATCTTCCCCCCGTAAGCGGAGGTGCTATAGCTCAAGATGAGCTGCCTCGACGCTACACCTGATTCCCATGCGGGCGAGGAGCGAGCGAGACACCATGTCGAACCCTCCGCTGTGGAGTACCGGGTACCCTCGGACGTGATGGAGGCAGGAGCCATCCAGCGCGGCTTCTTCACGTCGAGATTGGGGTCGATGGCAAGCTCGATCCGAGTTCGGCGACACCAGTCCACGTCCGACACCGAAAGACGTAGGGTGTTGCCCGTCGTCGTGGCGGCATGCGTTGGTCTCACATTCGGCGTAGCCGCGTGTGGAGCTCGTGCGGCCAACAGCCCGTCACCCACCACCTCCAACTCCGATCCCAGCTACGAGGTCATCACCGGCGCGGTCAAAGGTCTCGGCACGGTACTCGTGGACGGTCAAGGATTTACCCTCTACCTCTTCGTCCCCGACGACCATTCGTCGCATTCGCTGTGCACTGGTATCTGCGCCATCGAGTGGCCACCACTGCTTCTGCCCAAGGGCGTATCTGCGCCTCGGGCCGGAGGGGGGGCCAACCCAGCGTTGCTCGGGATGACGACACGCGCCGACGGAACTGTTCAGGTCACCTACAACGGCTGGCCGCTGTATCTGTGGCCCGACGATTTGAGCCCGGGGCAGGCGACCGGACAGGGGCTCAACAATGTCGGGGGTCTGTGGTTCGTGGTCAGCCCGCGGGGAAACCCCATTCGGTCATAACAAACCTCTGCCCCGAGGGCGTCTGACGTGGTCCGGCGGCACCTTCCCTTTGGTCGGTCGTGCCAAGAAATCAGCCAGTAAGCTCGCCGAGGCGCACCCTTCTGAATCCCATGACGTCCTAGTGTGTGGCAGCAGCGTCATCTATGGTCGGCTTCACGTCCGGTCAGCTCGAAGACGGCACAGGGGGAGCCTGGTGAGTCCGAGTCGGCGACAGTTCCTTGGTGGCGGGTTGGTCGGGGCGTCGATGCTGCTGGGCGGCTGTGGGCGCTCTTCCTCGGGTTCGTCTGTGTCGAGCACCACCGTGGCGCGGGGGGCCTTGCGAAAGCCAGGATCGAGGCCTTTCCCCGACCTTCCTGTCGGGACCGAACAAGCACCGAAGATCGAGCACTTCGTGGTTGTGATGATGGAGAACCACTCGTTCGACAACATCCTCGGGCTCAATGGCCGAGGGGACGGGTTCACGCTGGGGCCCAACCACCAACCTACGGCCAAGAACCCTGACGGCCACGGCAACTACGTCCACGCGTTTCACATGCCGACCGAGTGCCAGACAAATGGTGTCGGCAACGATTGGCGGGTCACCCACGAGGCGTTCGACAACGGAACCTGTCAAGGCTTCGTGACCAGCACCACGGCCGAGGCAATGGGTTACTTCACCAGCGCGGATCTCCCCTTCACCTGTGGGATGGCGAAGACCTTCCCCATCGCCGACCGCTACTTCTGCTCGGCGATGGCCCAGACGTACCCGAATCGCCGGTACCTCATAGCCGGTACCTCACTGGGGCTCATCGATGACACGCTCCCGCCGGAGCTGCCCCCCAACGGTGTGATCTTCCAGGAGTTCGACAGGCACGGGATCACCTGGAAGGACTACTACTCGACACTGCCCACAATCGGGATCTTTCTTCCCTTGCTCGAGAACCACTCCTTGACGCCGGGTCTGGCTCCCATCGATGAGTTCTTCTCAGACGCCGCGGCCGGAACCCTTCCGTCGTTCAGTCTCGTGGAGCCCAACTACGGCGAGCAATCCGAAGAGAACCCCCAAGATGTCCAGTTCGGTGACCAGTTCATGGGTCATGTTGTGAATGCCGTGATGTCGAGTCCCAATTGGCATTCCACCATGCTGATCTGGACCTACGACGAGCACGGGGGCTACTACGACCATGTACCTCCGCCGCCGGCAGTGACGCCCGATGATGTGCCGCCGGCCTTGAAGCCCGGTGATCCACCCGGTGGCTTCGATCGATATGGATTCCGGGTCCCGTCCGGGGTGGTGAGCCCCTACGCCAAGAAGGATTTCGTGTCCCACACGGTCTACGACCACACCTCGATCCTCAAGACCGTCGAGGAGAAGTGGAACCTCCCCGCACTCACCCGCCGCGATGCCAACGCCAACAGCCTGTTCGATATGCTCGATCTCGACAAGAAGCCGGCGTTCATGAAGCCGCCGAGGCTCCCAGCCGCGGCGAACCCGACGGCGAAGGAGGGGTGCCTGACTTCGGGCGCCGGCATCATCCCACCACCATCGGCGGTTACCAAGGCTTGACCGGGATCAACCATGTTCCGAGCTGCGTCCCGGCTTGCCGTCAACCTGGTCAGGTATCGATGAGCAGATCTCGGAGTCCGACGGACCCCCGACGCGGCGCGTCGTAAGAATGGTCGAGCGCAGGACGGCTCGGCCCGCGCTGGTGTGTGGCTTGGTGGTGGTGATCCTGTTGGGTGTGGCCGCCGTTCTCATCGCTGGTGGTGCGAGCACGGTCTCGAACAAAGGTGACTCTGCGATCACAGTGACGGAATTCGGCTGCGCTCAAGGCTGGTCGCCCCCTCGTTCGGGCCAGCGCGAGCTGATCGTGAACGACGTCGGAAGCTCGGTGGTCGACGTTGCGCTGGTGGGAGCCGCCAGCTCGCTCGTCTATGGAGAGGTCGAGGCGATGGCGCCGGGAACCACCCGGACCATGACGGCGGTGGTCCCACCGGGCCGCTACCGGGTGCAATGCACGTACTCCGAGGGCGCCACCGAGTTTTCGAATGCGGTGACCGTGTCCGGACCGCCTGTCGACGACGCCCATCCGTACCTCCCGATCACCTATGCCGAGGCAGTGCCCGTGATCAACACGTATCGGGCCGAGGTGTCTGCCGGCCTCGCCAAATTGGCCACCGACACCGACCGACTGCGAGCCCTCGCCGATGCCGGGCAGCTGGCGATGGCCAAGGGTGCGTGGCTCGTGGCCCATCTCGACTACGAACGGCTGGGGGCGGCCTATGACACGTTCGGAGATTTCAACGACGAGATCGACGGACGCCCCAACGGCCTCCCACTCGGCGTCAACGACCCGAATTGGACCGGATTCCTCCGGCTCGAGGCGGTGCTCTGGCAAGACCAGTCGCCCGCCGCGGTGGCGTCGGTGGCCAATCAACTCGACAGCGACGTACACGGACTGGTTGCCGCCTTTCCTGATCAGACCATCGATCCCAACGACCTTTCGCTCCGTACCCATGAGATTCTGGAGAACACCTTGCAGTTCCAGCTCACCGGCGAGACGGATCAGGGCAGCCACACCGGTCTGGCCACCGCCGGCGCCAACGTGGAAGGAACAGAGATGACGTTGGGGGCCATCGCGCCCCTGCTGGCCCCTCGTGATCCGGTCCTTCTGGCCTCCGCCACGACCGGGCTTCGTCGGTTGGCCACCTTGCTCGACTCCTATCAACTGCGCGACGGATCTTGGACGCCGGTGCAGTCGCTTACGCCGTCGCAACACGAGCAGCTCGACGGGACGATCAGTGGTCTCCTCGAGACATTGGCGCCGATAGCCGACATCCTCGAGATCCCACCGGATGTGGACAATCCATGACGCCTGACGACCCCCGGTCTGGCCGCGGTCCATCGGAGCGTTCAGATGCCGGTGGGGAGCAGCGACCATCCTTGTCACGGCGCGGCTTCTTTCAAGCCGGAGCGATGGCCGCAGCAGGGGCGGCGACGGGGGCCGTCATCGGGCCCGGACTCGAGGCCGCGCCGGCCGGTGCTTCACCCAACCCGACGTTCCATGGTGCTCACCAGTCGAGCGTTTTGGCGTTGCCGTCCCATGCCGCACTGTTCGTCTCCTTCGACGTCATTGCTTCGAGTCGAAGTGACATGGTGGATCTTCTTCGCACCATCACCCACCGGGCCAGACTCTTGGTGGCGGGGGGCGTTCCTCCCTATGCGGGGCCGGCCGCACCGACCTCGGACAATGGGATTCTCGGACCGGTCATCCCGAGACGACAGGTGTCGCTGGCGGTAGGGGTCGGATCGTCGCTCTTCGACTCGAGGTTCGGGTTCAGTGCACAGAAACCTGCGGTACTGAAGCCGATGGGGACGTTCCCCGACGACAACCTCGACCCCGCCCAGTGCCATGGCGATCTGAGTGTGGGTCTCTATGCCACTGAGGCTGACACTGTGATCCACGCGTTGCGCGACATCACGAAGTACACGCGCGGAGCAATGCAACCCCGGTGGCGCATCGACGGGTTTGCCAGTGTCCCCCGGCCGACCGGGGCGCCGCGCAACCTCCTCGGCTTCAACGACGGCATCGCCAACCCCGACGTCCACTCGGCAACCGCCATGGACGACCTGGTCTGGGTCCGCCCCGGCCACCCGGAGCCGGCGTGGACGTCAGGGGGGACGTATCAGGTCATCAGGGTCATCCGGATGCTGGTCGAATTCTGGGACCGGGTGTCACTCAGCGAACAGCAGCTCATGATCGGTCGAACCCGCGACACGGGGGCTCCGCTGGACGGAAATCGTCAGTCCGATATCCCCGACTACGCCGCTGACCCACAGGGAGTGATCATCCCCACCACTGCACACATCCGGCTTGCCAATCCACGCACACCGGCCACGGCCTCGAGCCGTATTCTCCGCCGAGCCTTCAACTACGACCGCGGGATCGATGTCAACGGGAACCTGGATCAGGGCCTGATATTCACCTGCTACCAGCAGGACCTGACGCGCCAGTTCGAAACCGTGCAGACCAGGCTCATCGGTGAACCGCTCGTCGACTACATAAGCCCGACCGGCGGCGGGTACTTCTTCGTGCTCCCCGGTGTGGTGTCCTCATCGGACTATTTCGGTCGATCGCTGGTAGAGGCGACGACGGCCTGAGTGGCGGCCCCAGTCCACTTGTCGAAGGTGAACGTCTTACCGAGGCAACTGCTACTTCGGATCTGGGAACACGGAGGTGGTGGGTACTCGATCGGGGCTGCGGACGCACCACCGGGCATTGGTCTATTTGTCGGGTGTTGGGACGTGCACGAGTCGAAGACTCCGCGCCACTGACTTTCCCATCAGCCTTTCGTCGACGACTCGCTTTGGGTGTCTGAGGAGCGCGTCTCCAAGGGCCGCGTCAGCCAGAGCCCGACAGGTTCCGGCTGCGAAGCATTGCGTTCCGGCCTCCGCTCCTGAGGACCAGCGGGCGCCCGCCACCACCGGCGAGCACCACTGCTGAGACGGCCAAGGCCCCAAAGGACACGCCGGGGAGCGTCGACCAGTGCAAGCAGCACAACGCCGAACACGATCAGCGCTACACCGATCAAGGCAGACCAACCCATGCTTTGAGTGTACGCGGACGCTCCGAACGGCCAGCAATCGCTAGTCGCTGTCCGATGACGCCTGCTGCAGTCGACGCCTGGCGCACGAAGGAACCGACCCCGAACACGTGTCGGAGATCTGCCGAATAAGAAATGTCGGGGTTCACCCGGAGCAATACACGGGGTTGGTGGGCCGCCCGGGGCTCGAACCCGGCACCTTGGGATTAAAAGTCCCCTGCTCTACCCGATGAGCTAGCGGCCCGGAGTGCAAACAGTGTCAATGAAACGCGCCCGGCGATGTCGCACCACATCCTATGACCTGAGGCGGGGCGGGATCGGGGGCAGCGACGAAACAAGAAAATGACGATCAGTCGTGATGCGCGCTGCCGATACCGTAAGTGCGGACGTGGGCATGACGATGGTGGCCGCCGTCCCTGGGCAGCAACGCACAGCGCCTCGTGCTCAACACGTATCTCGACCCTTGTACGAGCCGAACCTAGCTGGCTCACCTTTGGGTGGTTGCGCTGCGTCCATCACGTTCAACTTGCCGCCCACGTTGATGTCGTAGAGCCGATGGCAGTGGCGCGCCTATGAGCGATACATCACGCCACACGGAACACAACTCAGTTTTCGCACCGCCCCTGCGACACTCCTGGGCCTCGCCAACGTCCACCTCGATCCGATCGACGTCGAGACCTTCGACGTGAGAGAGATCGGCACCGGGGTCCACGACCGCCACCACCGACACATCGCGCGTGCGCACGGAGCACTGCCGAGCCTATGGACCCGCGGGGCCCAGGACCCGACCACCTTTCGGCGCCTCCCAGGACACCCAGGACCTAGCACCAGGACCCAGGACCTAGCACCAGGACCCAGGACCCAGGACCCAGGACCCAGGACCACCATGTCTCTCCGGCCTGGGCCGGACCAGCGTTCACAGGAACCCCGCGGAGGTCCTGCTGAGCACGAAAAAGGACCCATTTCCCTCTGGGTGAGTAAATAAACGCCCTAGGCGTTCCGATATTGCAGGGGTGACGGTCTTCCTCGGAAAAAGACAGCGCACGAGCTCGGGGGACGGACCCCGGACCCGGCAGATATGCACCCGCCTGTTGCCGGTGGCGGGGCTCGCGATCGCCCTGGTCGCCGCGTCCGTGCCTGGTAGCGCCGGCCTGAGCGCGGCGAGGGCCGGTACACGGCCTCTGCCGGTCGCCCCCATCCCTGTGACCGGGGCGGACGCCGGATCCGGTCAGGGCTCGGGTCCCCCGACCGACCCGTCGTCGAACATCGCGCCGTCGCCGAACTTCCTGACGAGCTGCTCGGGCACCGCCTACGACGATTCTTCGGGGTGTGTGAGCGCTGTCCTGGGGGCGATCGCCAACGCCCGGATCCAGGAGGGGCTGCCCAGCATGGTGCTCCCCACCGATTGGACCCAGCTCTCCGCCCCGCAACAGCTGTTCACGGCCACCAACCTGGAGCGCACGGTGCGCGGCCTTCCGCCGCTGTCGGGGATGGCGACGGCCTTGGACCAGGCCTCTCAGTCTGCTGCGACGCAGAACACCGACCCCTCTCCGCCGGCGGGTTTCTCGTGGTCCTCGTGGGGCGGGAACTGGGCTGGCGCCCTCGGCAATCCCCTCGAGGCCATCTACTTCTGGATGTACGACGACGGTGAGGGCTCCTACAACATCGACTGCACGCCCACGAATACTTCGGGGTGCTGGGGACATCGCAACAACATCCTGCTGTCTCTACACTGCCAGCCGTGCCTGATGGGCACGGGGTTCGCCTCTACGGCGTACCAGGGCAACCCGAGCTGGACCGAGCTTCTCGTCGACACCACGGGCTCGCCGGCACTCGACTTCACCTGGAGCCAGGTGCAGGCGGACATACCGGGCGCGCCGGGGGGTGCGGTGCTCGACGCTCCGGCCGTGGGCATCGCGTCGACACCTGACGGTCAGGGCTACTGGCTCGCCGCCGCCGACGGCGGAGTGTTCGCCTTCGGCGACGCCGTCTTCTACGGGTCCATGGGGGGCAAGCACCTCGCCGACCCCATCGTGGGCATCGCGTCGACCTCCGACGGGCATGGCTACTGGCTCGTCGCCTCGGACGGCGGGCTCTTCTCCTTCGGCGACGCCGGGTTCTACGGGTCGATGGGCGGCCGCGCCCTCGCCCGGCCGGTGGTGGGGATGGCGTCGACACCCGACGGGCACGGCTACTGGGAGGTGGCCTCGGACGGCGGGCTCTTCTCCTTCGGCGACGCCGGGTTCTACGGGTCGATGGGCGGCCGCGCCCTCACCCGGCCGGTGGTGGGGATGGCGCCCTCCCGGGACGGGCACGGCTACTGGGAGGTGGCCTCGGACGGCGGGATCTTCTCCTTCGGCGACGCCGGGTTCTACGGGTCGATGGGCGGCACGGCACTGTTCCGTCCCGTCGTGGCCATGGCGTCGACCTCCGACGGGCATGGCTACTGGCTCGTCGCCTCGGACGGCGGGATCTTCGCCTTCGGCGACGCGCCGTTCCGGGGATCGACCGGCGGCCAGGCACTCGACGCCCCGATCGTCTCCATGACGGCGTCCGCCACTGTCGGCTACTGGCTAGCGGCCTCCGACGGCGGGATCTTCAGCTTCGGCGTCCCCTTCCACGGATCCATGGGCTGACGCTCGGTCCGCTCTCGGCCCCAACCCGCCCCTGGGCCCGACTCAACCACGGGCACACGAGGCCCCTGTCTCTCGCTCGTGGCCCCGCCACCCCGGCTCCTCGCTCACGGGCCAGTAGTCGCCGGTGCCGACGTCCTGGACGTAGGGGACCGGAAGCGCCTGTCCCGACCTGCCCTCGGACGCGATACGCGCCACCGCGTCGAGCAGGGCGTCCACGTCGGCCTCGGTGTTGGAGATCCCGCAGCTGGCGCGCACCGCGCCCGGCATGGCCCGGTGGTCGCCGGCCATGACCTGCTCGCGATAAGCGTCGACGTCAGAGGGCGACAGCCCCAGCAGACGGATCAGGTACGGATGGGCGCAGAAGCAACCGTGGCGCACGCCGATGCCCCATTCCGCACTCAATCGGGCCGCCAGGAGGGCATGGTCCACGCCCTCGACCACGAACGCGGCGATGGCGAGGGTGTCGGTGTCGAGCGATGGGCCGAGCAAACGAACACCGTCGATGGCGGCGAGCCCGTGGCGCAGCCGAGTCGCCAGAGCCCGCTCGTGAGACGCGATCGGGCCCCAACCGATGCGGCCGAGCTCCTCGAGGGCCGCCTCGAGCGCCACCGCCCCCATGACGTTGGGCGACCCGGCCTCCTCCCGGTCGGGGGGCTCGGTCCACCACACCTCGTCGAGGTCGACGAGGTCCACGGCTCCGCCACCGGCCAGGAACGGGTCCCCCTCGGCGAAGGTGGCGCCCGGCCCCACCAGGACACCGGCGCCGAAAGGGGCATAGAGCTTGTGGCCGCTGAAGGCCACGTAGTCGGCCCCAACCGGAATCGCCCGGTGCGGCGCCAGCTGGGCGGCGTCGAGCACCACGGGAACCCCACGTTCGTGGGCGGCGTCGACAATGGCGGAAAGGGGCGGTAACCACCCCGTCACGTTCGAGGCTCCGGTAAGCGTGAGCAGCCGCGGCCGCGGCGTACGGTCCAGCCCAGAGATGACGTCGTCGGCGGTAAAGGTGCCGTCCGGCCCGCACTCGACGTAGCGCCGGCTGGCCACGCGTGCCCATGGCAGCAGGTTGGCGTGGTGCTCGACCACCGTGGTGAGCACTACGTCGTCAGGGTCGAGACGCAGGCGGTAGGCGAGGTGGTTGAGCGCCTCGGTGGTGTTGCGACACAGGATGGCGATGTCGCCGCTCGCCCCCGCGGCGTCTCTGCCTCGACCGGCAAAGGCGAGGGCAGTAGCTCGAGCCGACTCGTACGCCGCTGTGGCGAGGCGCGATTTGTACCCCGCACCGCGGTGCACGCTCGAGTACACAGGGAGGAACTGTTCGACGGCGGCCATGACGGCGGGAAATGCGCTGGTCGAGGCGGCGGCGTCGAGGTTCACGTAGCGACGGTCGGTGCCGTCGATGCAAGGGACGCCCATACCGTCCCCCACCAGCCGGGACGGTGGCTCCGCCGGGTGCGTCACGGGTGGAGTCTACGGGCGTACCGTCGCCGTTCCCGGCGGCACCGGCCGGTACCATCGCCGGGGTGGAACACGATTTCGGCGGCTCTCACGACGTTACGGGTGCGGGGCCCTTGGCCTCCGGTGTCGAGGGCGACACCGCCGGTCCCGGAGGTGCCGCTGCTGGCTTCGAGAGTGCGGGTCTCGAGGGTGACGGGGCGACGGCCGAGCTCGACATCGACGCGTCGGTGTTGGACGCCATCGAGGAGGAGCTCGCGGATGTAGAGCGTGCCCTGACCTCCCTCGATGAGGGCACCTACGGGCAGTGCGAGGTCTGTGGCCAGAGAATCGACGACGCCGTGCTGGTCCGGACACCGGCGGCCCGGTTCTGTGGGGAGCACCTGCCGCTCGTTGCGCGCTGAACCCCCGAACCGGGGTCGGGCCCGCCGCCACGTCAGGAGCGCCTGACTACCCCTTCTTGGTCTCCCAGAAGAGGGTGTCGATCTCCTTGATCTGGTCGAGCAGGCCTTGGGCGACTTTGGGGTCGTTGGTCTTCTTCGACTCACCCGCCGCCTTGGTGGCCTTCCAAAACAGGTCGTGGAGCTGGGGATGCTTGGCGAGGTGCTCGGGCTTGAAGTAGTCGGTCCACAGCACCCACAAATGATGCTTGACGAGATCGGCCCGCTCCTCCTTGATCAGCACTGCCCGCTCCTTGAACACCTCGTCGTCGGACCCGTTGAACTTCTCCATGCACGCCTTGACCGATTCGGCTTCGATCCTCGCCTGGGCGGGGTCGTACACGCCGCAGGGGAGGTCGCAGTGGGCGTGCACCGACAGGGGAGGGCTGATCCGGTCTATGGACGACAAGAGGCGATCGGCGATGCGCATGGGTGGGTCTCCTTCGTGCAAAGTGCAGTCGATGGGGCTCGTGACAACCTTACCCAGAGACGGCAAACGGTGAACCGGGGCCGCCCGGTTCGCCCTGTCGCCCTTTTTTGGCCCGGGGCAGCACTCGCCGCCTCGACGGCGCTGGCGGTCGCGGCCGTGCTGGTGCGCCCGCGGCGGGTGGTGGTCGAGGGGAGGAGCATGGAGCCGACCCTGGCGCCCGGCGACAGGCTTCTGGTCGTACGCGCCCGGGGGCTGCACGCCGGCGACGTGGTGGCGGTGCGCGATCCCCGCGACTCGCGACGGGTGCTCGTCAAGCGGATCGGTGCCGTGCTCGAGGACGGGATCGTGCTGCGCGGCGACAACCCTGGGGCGAGCACCGACAGCCGCAGCTTCGGGCCGGTTCCCGCCGCCGCAGTCCTCGGCCGGGTCGTCCGGTGCTACGCCCCGTCCTGGCGCGCCGGCCCGGTGCGCTGACCCTCGGGAGTGGCTCCTCACCCCCCGGGGGGTGAGGAGAACGGCATCCGGCGGAGTACGCTCGCCTTGATGGCCTGGCTGGATACCGAGCTCGAGCGGCTGCTCGCCCCTGACTACCTGGACGGGCTGCGCCAGCGTTCGCTCGAGGACGTGCGCGTGATGCGCGCCGAGTGCCAGGAGGCCGAAACAGCGGTGTCGTACCTCCGGCGCATGGCTCAGGGCCGGTTGGACCTCGTCCATGCCTGTCTCGATCACCACGGGGGTGCCGGTGACCTGGAGTCGCTGGTGGAGCGCCTTCCTTCGATCATCGGCTCCGGGCCCGCCCGACCCCAGGGGTACGGCCGACTTCCGTCGCAGATGTCGCCCGACCTCGACAAGAACGATCTCACCGAGGAGCTCGACGGCGTGCTCGACGCCGACCACACCGCAACGCTCACGACGATGAGCGAAGCCGAGCTCCGGGTGGTGGGGGAGCAGCTCACCGCCATCGAGCAGCGCATCTCAGACCAGCGTCGTGCCCTGCACGAGCGCATCGACACGTTGCAAGCCGAGATCGTGAGTCGCTACAAGACCGGCGAGGCGTCGGTCGACGGCTTGCTGGCCTGATCGGTCTCCGACCCTCGAGGAGCACTGGCGTGCCCAAGCAACTCCCCGACCACTGGAGGGACCTCGGTGCGTTCATCCGAGAACAACGGTCCACGGCGCGGCTGTCACTTCGGCGGCTGTCGGAGTTGGCGGGGATCTCCAACCCCTACCTGAGCCAGATCGAGCGTGGATTGCGCCGCCCCTCGGCGGAGATCCTCCAGCAGATCGCCAAGGCGCTGCGCATCTCGGCCGAGACGCTCTATGTCCAGGCCGGGATCCTCGAGCCCGGGACAGGGGAGACCGACCTGGCGCGCGAGATCCTGGCTGACCCCAAGCTCAGCGAGGAGCAGAAGCAGGCCCTCATCCGCATCTACCTGTCCTTTTGCCACGAGAACGAGGTCCAGCCCGAGCAGGCGGGGTCGGCGGGGGCGGGGGGGATGTCGGAGAGGTCGGCCAACGCGGCGGGAACCGATCGGACGTCGGGGGCCGATGACAAGGCCGTGGACCCTGCCGAGACGGCAGCGGGGGTGTAATTCGAGCCGGCTCGGAGCGCCCTTCGACCGCTGCGAGTGCCCGCCAGCTCATCGAGCGCCCGGATCGCGGTGATGAACGTCCAGGTAGGCTCGTCGCCGGTGCGTCGCCTCTCAGTGCTCTCCCTCCACACCTCGCCGCTGGCCCAGCCCGGGACCGGTGACGGCGGGGGGATGAACGTCTACGTGCGTGAGCTGTCCACGGCCCTGGCACGCGCCGGCGTGGAGTGCGACGTCTACACCCGGGCCTGGTCGGACCAGCTGCCGGCCACGGTGGCAGTGGAGCCTGGCCTGCGCGTCCACCACGTGCCGGCGGGGCCGTTGGGGCCCATGGCCAAAGAGGACCTGCCCGCCGTCGTGGACGAGTTCACCGACAACGTCCTTGCCCTCATGAGCTCGGGTGCAGGCGTGGAGCCGTCGTTGCACGAGGAGGCCGGTTTCGACGCCGTGCACGCCAACTACTGGCTATCGGGCATCGCCGGCCACCGCATCAAGCACGAGCTCGATCTTCCGCTCGTGTCGACCTTCCACACCCTGGCGCGGGTGAAGGCCGAAGCCAGCCCCGAAGAGGTGTCGAGTGACGAGCCCCACCGGCGCGCCGAAGTCGAAGCGACCGTCATGCGCTGCTCCGAGATCGTGTTGGCGTCGTGTTCCGTGGAGGCGCAGCAACTAGCCCAGCTCTACGACAGTGACCCTGCCCGAATCCGTGTGGTCGCGCCCGGCGTCGACCACGCGTTCTTCGGTCCTGGCCACCGGCCCCAGGCGCGCCGTGCACTGGGCCTGCCCGCCGAGGCACCACTGTTGCTGTTCGTGGGTCGGATCCAGCCACTGAAGGGTGCCGATGTGGCGGTTCGTGCATTGGCGGCGATGAAGGACCACCCCGGTGCCCATCTTCTCGTCGTCGGCGGACCGAGCGGTCCGCGCGGTGAGGAGCATCTCGCCTCGTTGCAGAAGCTCGTCGACGACCTGGGGTTGGCCGAACGCGTGCGCTTCGAGGAACCGCAACCCCACGAGCTGCTCTCCACCTACTACCGCGCCGCCGACGTATGCGTCGTTCCCAGCCGCTCCGAGTCCTTCGGCCTGGTGGCGCTGGAGGCGGCCGCGTGCGGGACGCCGGTTGTCGCCGCCGCTGTGGGGGGACTCACGACCCTCGTCGACGACGGGCACACCGGTCTTGTCGTCGACCCTTCGACGCCCCAAGCCTTCGCCGACGCCGTCTCCGGGGTCCTCGCCGACCCCTTGCTCGCCGAGCGCCTGGCGACCGCGGCGGTCGTCCGTGCCCGTCGCTACACCTGGGCACAGGCCGCGTCGTTGCTGCGTGGCACCTACGAAGCGCTCACCGCCGAGCGACTCGTCGAGTGTCGCTGACGCCGTAGATCGCCGGGCCCCAGCGTGCCCATAGCCGACATCGCCTCTCCCGACGAGCGCGCCGTGTGCGACTCCGTCATCGAGAGCTGGGCCCTTGCCCGTCTGGGGGAGAGGGGCGCCGTGGTGGCCGTGGACCGCCAACCCGAGCTCGGTCGCTGGTATCTGCGGCTGCGCGGTGTCGAAAAGGACTTTGTCACGGTGTGGCTCACGGTCCGCCAGCGCACCTTGTTCCACGAGGCCCAGGTCATGCCGGCACCTGAGGTCAACACCGAAGCGACGTTCGAGTACTTGTTGCGCCGCAACGCCGACCTGCATCAGATGCGGTTCGCCCTGGGCGCGGAGGATGCGGTGTACCTCGTCGGCGAAATCCCGGTGACGGCCGTGACCGACGACGAGCTCGACCGCATCGTGGGCTCGAGTCTCGCGTATGTCGACGATTACTTCCCGACGGCGATGAGCATCGGGTTCGCCGGTCGGTATCGACGCCGTCGGCCCGCTTGACGCGCGACGCGCACGACGCAACCGGCGACGGCGTCATACCTTCAGCGCGCGCGCCGCGCACCGGCTAGGGTGCCAGAGCGCGCGGCCCGAGGGGCTGGTGATGCTGGTCGATCGGGGAAGTGCGACTGGCATCCAGGGTTCCTCGGGCCGCGCCGCGTCACCATCGTCAGTAGCGTGACAGTCGATGGGGACGAGGTTGCTGGTCGTCGGTGGTGGACGCATGGGTGGCGCACTCGTGCGGGGTCTTCTCGGTGCACGATGGCGTCCCGTCGACATCGTTGTCGTCGAGCCGTCAGCCGCTCGGCGCTCCGAGCTGGCCGATGAGCTGCCGAACGTCACGGTCCGTGTCGACGTTGGCGACGTCACCGATGTCGACGCCGCAGTGTTGGCCGTCAAACCGGCCGTGGCCGAGCAGGCGTGCCGGGCACTGTCCTCGGCCCGGGTGGGCCGGGTGCTCTCGATCATGGCGGGCGTCCCTCTGGTCCGCCTCGAATCGTGGCTCCCGGACTCCACGGCGGTGGTGCGCGCCATGCCCAACACGCCGGCCACGGTGGGGGCCGGGATGTCGGCCATTGCCCCCGGCTCAAAGGCGACCGAGCCCGATCTCGTGTGGGCCGAGGAGCTCCTCGGCGCCGTCGGTCGTGTCGTCCGTGTCCCCGAGGGATCGCTCGACGCCGTGACGGGGCTGTCGGGATCGGGGCCCGCCTATGTGTTCCTCGTGGTCGAGGGCCTCATCGGGGCGGGCGTGGCGGCGGGACTGTCTTTCGAGGTGAGCCGCCTTCTCGCCACTCAGACCGTGGCCGGCGCGGCCAAGCTCCTGGTGGAGTCGGGCGAGACGCCTGAGGCCCTCCGAGAACAGGTCACCTCTGCGGGGGGCACGACCGAGGCGGGGCTGCGCGTGCTCGAGGCGCGAGGGGTCCGGATGGCGATCACCGCCGCAGTGGCGGCGGCCACTGAGCGCTCGCGCCAGTTGGCGCCTTGACCACCCCCTGTGGGGGCCCTGATAGCGACACCGGGAGCGGTGTCGGCGGCCAGAAGGCCCTCCCGCCGGAAGGTGGGCCGAGGCAATTCGGGCAGGTCGGGCAGGTTGAGCAGCAGTTTTCTCGCTCGCTCTCTTTCCAACATTCACCACATTGGCGTACAGTCGCCTCAGGCGGGAGAGGGGTGATTCCACTGAGTGCTGATGACGTCACGAGTGCTCGCTACCTGACGGTACGCGAGGTAGCGAGCACGCTGAGAGTGTCCAATATGACGGTGTACCGACTGATAAATGCAGGAGAACTCCCTGCTGTACGAGTCGGCAAGTCGTTTCGTCTCCGTGAGGACGACGTGAACCGCTACTTGGCCGACCGGTACACCCAGGCAGGCTGACCCCCCGGCCGCCTTGGCCACGGGGGGGGCTAGTGGCGGCGCGCGCCGGTGGGTCGGTCTTCTTCTTGACCGACTACGGGCTCACCGACGAGTTCGCCGGAGTGATGCGAGCCGTGGTGCTGCGTCACGCGCCTGGTGTGCCCATCATCGACCTGACCCACGGCGTAGCGCCGTTCGACGTCAGGGCGGGCGCACTGGCGCTGGCGCGCGCCGTGCCGCATCTCGGGCCTGGCGTCGTGCTCGCTGTCGTCGACCCCGGTGTGGGGACGCAGAGGCGTGCCATGGCGTTGTCGGTCGCCCGGGCCAGGGGTAGCGGCGGACCGCACCATTTCGTCGGGCCTGACAACGGGTTGCTCCCGTGGGCGGTGGATGCGCTCGGAGGAGTGGAGTGCCGCGGTAGCACTTCCTCCATCTTCTACTTTCTCCACGGCTGTCACGGGCGCCACCTTCGACGGACGTGACGTCTTCGCACCGGCGGCCGCTCGGCTGTGTCAGGGTGCGCCGCTGGCGGACCTCGGGGAGGATTTCGATCCCGGTACCATGGTGCGGCTCGCCGCACCTGTGTGCTCGCCGTCGGCAGGTGCCCTCGAGGCCGAAGTGCTGTGGGTGGATCGTTTCGGCAATGTACAGCTCGCAGCCGTTCCCGACGACGCCAACGCCGCGACGCTCGGCAGCGAGCTCGAGGTGCTCACCTCTGTCGTGCATCGGGCTCAACGGGTGCGGTCTTTCGGCGCGCTCGGCCCGGGCGCGCTGGGGGTGGTGGTCGATGCCAACGGTCATCTCGCCCTTGTGTGTGATCGACAGTCGGCCGCTACCGTGCTCCGAGTGCAACCGGGCGACGTCGTCACTTTGCGGGCCGCCGCTCCCGGGAGCAGTTCGCTATGAACCTGGCTGTTCTCGCCGATCAACACGCGACCGGCGACCGAGCGCTGCACGAAGGGCGTACCTGGCACACCTGGGGCGAGGTCCGCCGCCGGGCCGCCGCCGTCTCGCGCACTTCCCGGGCTCGGGGTCCGGCCCGACGACCGGGTGGCTATGGCCTGGCCTACCTCGGTGGATTTCGTTGTGGCCTACCTCGGAGTCCTTGCCGCCGGTGCGGTCGCCGTCCCGCTCAATCCCAACAGCCCTGCCAACGAGCTGCAACGCGAGCTCGACGTCATCGAGCCCACGGTCCTGCTCGCCAGCGCCCCGGTCGGTGCCGCCCTCGAGGTTCCCCACGTGGTCCTGCCGGCGAAGGTCGTCGCCGGCGCGGGCGACGACTCGCTCGAACTGCACGTGTGGGAGGAGTTCTCCGCCGCCGCCAAGCCCGAGCCGAGCGGGACCGTCCCGCGCCCCCAGGAGCAGACCCGGTTGGACCCCACCAGCCGGAAAAGGCCAGCTCAATGTCCAATTCAGAGGCGAAGGAGGCCGCCTCGTCACCCGGCGCTGACGCCGAGCAGTACCTTCACCCGACGTCTCGTGAGGAGTCGGACTTGGCCGTCTTGCTGTTCACCTCGGGTACCGCCGGTGAGCCCAAGGCAGCCATGCTCACCCACGGCAACCTGATGGCCAACCTGCGCCAGATGCTCGGCATCCCCGAGATTCTCCGCGCCGACGACATAGGGCTCGTGGCCCTGCCCCTGTTCCACGTCTTCGGGTTGAACGTGGCCCTGGGTCTGTCTCTGGCCACGGGCGCCGCCCTGGTGCTCGACACCCGTTTCGACGCGACGGGCTCGCTCAGCCAGGCGCACGACCTCGGGGTGACGACGTTGCTCGGCGTCCCCACCATGTTCGCGGCATGGGCAGACGCGCCGGGAACCGATGCAGGCGGCCCTTCGCCGCTCGCCGGAGTGCGGCGGGCGATCTCAGGTGCAGCCGCTCTCGACGCGGCGGTCGCCGAGCGCTTCGAGCGTCGCTACGGCGTCGCGATCTGGCAGGGATACGGGCTCACCGAAGCTTCACCGGCCGTGTCGACGTCGCTTGGCACGGGTCGGAACAGACCGGGTTCGGTTGGTCGGCCGCTGCCCGAGGTGGAAGTGCAGTTGATGGACGAGGCCGATGAACCGGTGCTCGAGGGCGACCCCGGTGAGATCTGGGTCCGGGGTGCCAATGTGTTCGCCGGGTACTGGCGCGATCCCGCCGCCACCGCCAGGGTTCTCACCGGCGACGGTTGGTTGCGTACCGGCGACGTCGGCGTGATCGGGGAGGAGGGCGATCTTTTCGTCGTCGAACGTTCCAAAGACCTGGTCATCGTCTCGGGGTTCAACGTGTTCCCCGCCGAAGTCGAACGGGTGGTGGCCTCTGTTCCCGGTGTTGCCGAAGTGGCGGTGATCGGCCGGAGCGATGTCACCACCGGCGAGGCCGTGGAAGCCGTGATCGTGGTGACCCCGGGGAGCGTCGTGACCGAAGAGCTCGTGCGTGCCTATTGCGCGGCCAATCTGGCGCGCTACAAATGTCCGACTTCGATCAGATTCGTGTCAGAACTTCCCCGTGGCCTGGCGGGAAAGGCGTTGCGAAGGGCACTGCGGGACCAATCAGCCTGAGCAGCGGGTGTTCGAGCACGCGCCGTGTGGCGACGCACCGTGTTTGCCGTGGGAGAAGTTTGCCGTGCACCTGACGTCACGTGCTTTTCGACTTGGTGCCTGGCACCTCTCTCTCGGTACGATCCCGCGCAATGGTGGTCCCCAACGCGCGGCGCATCCCCGAGGCCACGGTCGCCCGCCTTCCCGTGTACCAGCGGATCCTGCTCGAGTTGGTGCGGGCCGGGACGACCACGGTGTCCTCGGACCAGCTGGCCGAGATGGCCCGGGTGAACGCGTCGAAGGTACGCAAGGACCTGTCTTTCCTGGGGTCGTTCGGGACCCGCGGTTCGGGCTACGAGGCCCAGTTCCTGCTCACCCAGATCGACAGGGAGCTCGGCCTCCACGGCGACTGGCCCGTCGCCATCGTGGGCCTGGGCAACTTGGGACGGGCGCTAGCCAACTCCCAAGGGTTCACCTCCCGTGGCTTTCGAATTGCCGCCCTCTTCGACGTGGAACCGGACCTGCTGGGGACCCAGATACGCGGCGTCACCGTTCACCACGTGGACGAGTTCGAGCGAGTGTCGGCGGCCGACCCACCGGCCATCGGTGTCATCGCCACACCCGCCTCCGCAGCCCAGGACGTCGCCAATCGAATGGTGGAGGCGGGCGTGGGGTCTGTGCTCAACTTCGCACCCCGGGTCCTCACCGTGCCCCCAGAAGTCCTGCTGCGTTACGTCGACTTGTCGATCGAGCTCCAGGTGATGAGCTTCTACCTCTCACACCGCGACATTCCCGGCACCGCTCCCACCTGGTCACCGCTTCCCCACGCCGTTGGCCTCAGCTCGACCGAGCCGGGCTGAGGCGGCTTCGAGCACCACGAGCACCCGTCCGGCACGCCGTCGCCGACCCATCCCGGTGTGCTCTTGCGCCTCTCACGTGCGACGTCGCCCGTCGCCGCACCCCTGTCTGGCACACCGCCCCCTCGACCGGCATCCTGGTAGGGAGGGATCCGGGCCCACCGAGGGCCACCCGTCCACTGCAGGTCGCCTACCTGCGCAAGGAGCTCTGCGAGACGTTGTCGGTCATCGTCGTTGGACTCGAGCAGCACCAGGTCCCGCTCGACGTCTTGGAACGTGTGGCCATTCCCGAGGACGACCTCGGCAAGGTGGTCGCCGGTCTCCGGGACAGGGCGAACCTGGCCGAGGTGGTGGTGCTGTCCACCTGCATGCGCACCGAGCTCTACGCCGTGGTCGAGCGCTTCCACGAGGGGGTCACCGACCTTCAGGAGTTCCTCGCCGCCATGGCGGGCACCCCCGTGGACACACTCGACGGACGCTGGACGGTGTTCTTCGACGACGCCGTGACAGGACATCTCTTCGAGGTGGCGGCCGGGCTGCGCTCGAGTGTCCTGGGAGAGACCGAAGTCCTCGGCCAGGTTCGACGGGCGCTCGAGCGTGCCCAGGCGGAGCACGCCAGCGGACCGGTGTTGTCAGGTTTGTTCCGACACGCCGTGCAAGCGGGTCGCCATGTCCGGTCGACGACGGCCATCGCACAGGGCACGACATCGTTGTCCCACGTCGCCGTGGAGCTGGCCGCCTCGAAGCTGGGGGGTTCCCTCGCCGGTCGGCACGTGGTCGTGGTGGGTGCGGGTGAGATGGGCGTGGGCATGGTGGACGCGCTCGATGGCCATGGGGATCTCGCCCAACTCGTCGTGGCCAACCGCACGCTGGGGCGAGCCTCGGCGCTCGCCGCCCGGGTGGGGGGCAACGGAGTGGGTCTCGACGGTCTCGCCGACGCACTGGCAGCGGCCGACGTCGTCTTCGTGTCCACGGGCTCGGCACTGCCGGTCCTCGATCTCGAGCTCCTCGCTTCGGCGAGCGGAGCGCGTACCGACACGGCCGGCCTTGCACCGCTCGTGGTCGTCGACCTCGGAGTTCCCCGCAACGTCGATCCTGCGGTGGCCGGGATATCCGGGATCGACCTGCTGGACATGGACGATCTCACCGAGCATGCCGAACGTGCCCTGGCAGGACGCCGAGCCGAGCTCGCCGCGGCTCAGGAGATCGTGCGCCAGGAGGTGGAGCGCTACCGCAGCGAGGAGCGGGCGCGAGGGGCGGCTCCCGTGGTCTCCGCGCTGCGCGTCCGCGTGGAGGAGCTGCGCCGCTCCGAGCTCGAGCGTCATCGGGGACGGCTGGCGGAGCTCGACGACGGGCAGTGGAAGGAGGTGGACTCGGTCGTCGGGGACGTGCTCGCCAAGTTGCTCCACCACCCCACTGTGGCGGTGAAAGAAGCGGCGGGCACCCCGCGCGGGGAACGCCTGGTCGAGGCGCTGCGCACGCTGTTCGACCTCTGACGAGGTGATGACCCCCATCGGCGGGGAGGGAGAACGCCGCGTCCTGCGGCTGGCCACTCGAGGTTCGCCCTTGGCGTTGTGGCAGACGAGGCGCGTCGCCGAGCTTCTCTGCGCTTTGCCCGCTGCACCTCTTTGCGAGACGGTCGTGGTGCAGACGACCGGAGACGCGCTCGCCGTTGTCCCGGTCGCCCAGCTCGGTGCGCAGGGCGCCTTCGTGAAGGAGGTGCAGCTGGCGGTGCTCGAGGGTCGAGCTGATCTGGCCGTGCACTCCGCCAAGGACTTGCCGTCGGCGACACCGCCGGGCCTCGTGCTGGCGTGCGTGCCCGAGCGCGCCGATCCTCGCGATGCACTGGTGGGCTCCACCTTGGAGGGGCTGCCCACCGGCGCCACCGTGGCGACAGGTTCGGTGCGGCGCCGGGCCCAGCTCGCCTGGCTGCGACCCGATCTCACCTTCTGTGACCTGCGCGGCAACATGGCTACCAGACTCGAGCGAGCACGCCAGGTCGGAGCGGGGGTACTGGCGCTGGCCGCCCTCGAGCGCCTCGACCTCGCCGCGCACGTGACCGACGTGCTCGATCCCCGCACGTTGTTGCCTCAGGTGGGCCAAGGAGCGCTGGCGGTGGAGTGTCGCCAAGGCGACCACGCCGTGCTCGAGCTCCTAGACGCGGTGGACGACCGGGCAGCTCACGCAGCCGTTCTCGCCGAACGCGCCTTCCTGGGAGCTCTGGGCGGAGGGTGCACCTTGCCCCTGGGGGCGCTCGCCGTCCCCGTCGAGGCCGGAGCACAACTCGCCATCGATGGGCTCCTGGCCAGCCGCGACGGACGGATCTTGCTGCGCCAGCGCCTGACCGGCCCGGTGTCCGAGCCCGCCGCGCTCGGCATTCGACTCGGCCGCGTCCTGCTCGACGATTGCGGGGGCCGGTCGCTCGACGACTGGGCCGATCCCGGCACCGGGGACCTGGGCACGACGGACTCCGGCGATGACCCCAGGACCGGGGCCGAGGCTGGGGTGCGGCGTCGGTGACCGTCTACCTGGTGGGCGCGGGCCCCGGGGACCCCGGGCTGCTCACCCTGCGCGGCGCCGAGCTGCTGGGACAGGCGGAGGTGGTCTTGTTCGACCGCCTCGTGGACCCGCAACTGCTCGACCTGGTTCCGGCCGACGCCGTGCGGATCGACGTCGGGAAGCGACCCGGCCAGCTTCGACGCCAGGACGAGATCAACGCCCTCATCGTGGAGCACGCTCGGAAGGGAAGGACGGTCGTCCGGCTCAAGGGGGGCGACCCCTTCGTCTTCGGGCGGGGCGGGGAGGAGGCCGATGCGTTGATGGCCGAGGGCATCTCCTTCGAAGTGGTCCCCGGGGTGTCGTCCGCCTTCGCCGCGCCCGCGTCAGCGGGGACCCCGGTGACCCACCGGGGATTGTCGTCGTCGGTGACCGTGGTGAGCGGGCACGTGGGCGACCCCGGCGCACCCGGCGCCGTGGACTGGGCATCGCTGGCGCGAGCGGGGGGCACGCTGGTGGTCATGATGGGTATGGCGGCCCGGGCCGAGATCGCCCGCCGGCTCGTCGACGCCGGCCGCCCACCTGACACGCCGGTGCTCGTGGTGCACCGCGGCACCACGACGACCCAACAGAGTGTGCGGACCACCCTCGCGGGCTTGGCCGAGGTAGACCTCGGGCCTCCGTGCACGATCGTCATCGGGTCGGTGGCGTCGCTCGACCTACGCGCCCCCCGAGCACGTCCACTCGCCGGCACGCGAGTGGTCGTGACCCGGGCCCGCGCCCAGGCCGCCGAGCTCGTCGCGGTCCTCGGCGACGCCGGGGCGGAGGTGATCGAGCTCCCGGTGATCGCCATCGACGATCCACCCGATGGCGGCCTGGCGCTGCGCACCGAGGCGGCCCGCGCCGCCAGTTACGACTGGGTGGTCTTCACCTCGTCCAACGCCGTCGACCGCTTCATGGCCCACCTCCGCGATGGGCGCGACCTCGGCGGTGCCCGCTTGGCGGTGGTGGGGGGTGCCACGGCTCGGGCGCTGGCCGCTTACCGACTCGTCGCCGACCTGGTCCCCGAGGAGGAGACCGGCGACGGGCTCGTCGCCGCCATGCCCGACGCTCCGTCGCCTCCAGCTCAGCCCGGGCGAGTGTTGTTCGCGCGGGCCGTGCAAGCTCGTGACGTCGTCGCCCTCGGGCTCCGGCGCAAGGGCTGGGAGGTGACCGAGGTCGACGCCTACCGCACCGTGCCCGCCGAAGGCATCGCAGACCAAGACCTCGAGGACGCCTCGCAAGCCGACGTCATCACCTTCACGTCTCCGTCGACCGTGACGTGTTACGCCGAGCTGGCCGGACATCGTCGGGTGCCGTCCGTCGTGGCGTGCATCGGGCCCGTCACGGCCGAGGCCGCCCGTGGGGCCGGGTTCGGTGTTGACGTCGTCGCCGTCGAATCCAGCGTGGCAGGACTGGTGGCGGCGCTGTCGGCACACCTGGGCGGCCTGCCCGACCAGGGTTCGTCGGTCCTCGAGGAGGGGACCACGGCCCCCACCGGGGTGCGAGCGGCGGGGTCGCGCCGGACCGCCCTCCCGGGGTCCGCGTAGGCTCGCGAGCCATGGAAGGCACGCCACGTCGGTCGGTCAGCGGCGCCGAATTTCCGGTCCGGCGCATGCGTCGTCTGCGGCGCACTCCCGCCATGCGGCGCCTGGTGGCCGAGACGAGCCTCGGGGTCGACGACCTCGTGGCCCCCTTGTTCGTCAGGGCCGGCGTCCAGGACCCCGTTCCGATCACGTCGTTGCCCGGGCACTTTCAGCACTCGGTGACGTCGCTGGTCGTCGAGGCGAAGCGACTGGCGTCGCTGGGGGTCCCCGGGATCGTGTTGTTCGGAATCCCCGAACACAAAGACGGGGAGGGATCAGGGGCCTGGGACCCCGAGGGCGTGGTGCAGGTGGCTCTCGCCGAGCTGCGAAGTGCTCTGGGCGACACCATGGTTCTCATCGCCGACCTGTGCCTCGACGAGTACACCGATCACGGTCACTGTGGCGTGCTCCGTGTCGACGGGACCGTCGACAACGACGCCACGCTCGAGCTCTACCAGCGGGTGGCCCTGGCCCAGACCGCCGCCGGAGCCGACATCGTGGCGCCCAGCGGGATGATGGACGGCCAGGTGGCCGCCATTCGCGCCGCCCTCGACGGCGCCGGCCACAGCGACGTCGCCGTGCTCGCCTATGCAGCCAAGTTCGCGTCGGGCTTGTACGGGCCCTTCCGCGAGGCCGTCGACGTGACCATCTCGGGGGGAGGGGATCGGCGGGGATACCAACAGGACCCCCGCAACGGGCGCGAGGCGCTGGCCGAGGTGGCGCTCGACATCGCCGAGGGCGCCGACATCGTGATGGTGAAGCCGGGGCTCGCCTACCTGGACGTGATCGCGTCGGTGGCTGCTCGTGTGGATGTCCCCGTGGCGGCGTACCACGTGAGCGGCGAGTACTCCATGGTGAAGGCCGCTGCGCAGCGGGGATGGATCGACGGCGAGGCGGTGGCGCTCGAGCACCTCATCGCCCTCAAGCGCGCCGGCGCCAGCGTCATTCTGACCTACTTCGCCGGTGAGGTCGCCGAGGCCATGCGTGGCTGAGAAGTCTCGGGGCGCCGGTGGCGCCATCCGTTCGGGGGACCGCCCGGGGCCTTCGAATGCCCAATGGTTCGAGCGAGCCTGCGCCGTGATCCCCGGTGGTGTGGACTCCCCGGTGCGCTCGTTCGCGGCCGTGGGCGGGACTCCGTACACCGTCGAGCGTGGCGAAGGGCCCTACGTATGGGATGTCGAGGGCCGTCGGTACATCGACATGGTCCAGTCCTACGGGGCGCTCCTGCTGGGACATGCCCACCCTGCCGTCACTGCCGCGGTCACACAGGCTGCCGAGCGCGGCACCACCTATGGTGCGCCCACCCCCGGGGAGGTGCTGCTCGCCGAGGCCATCTGTGACCGCGTGGCGGGCTGCGAGCAGGTCCGGCTGGTTTCCTCGGGGACCGAAGCGGCCATGAGCGCGGTCCGGGTGGCACGGGGCTTCACGGGCCGAGACCGTGTGATCAAGTTCGACGGTTGCTACCACGGACACTCCGACACGTTGCTGGCCGGGGGGGGAAGCGGCGTGGCGGCCCTGGGCCTGCCCGGGTCCGCCGGGGTCCCGGTGTCGGCCGTCGCCGACACCATCGTCGTGCCCTACAACGTGGCGCCCGAGGTCGACGCCCGCGTGGCTTGCGTGATCGTGGAGCCGGCGGCCGCCAACATGGGAGTCGTGGCGCCCGCGCCGGGTTTCCTCGAAGGGCTGCGGACGGCGTGCGACGAGGTCGGAGCGCTTCTGGTGTTCGACGAGGTGATCACCGGGTTCCGGGTGGGGCCAGGGGGCATGTCGGCCCGTTCGGGGGTCACACCCGACCTGTGGTGCTTCGGCAAGGTGATGGGCGGCGGCCTTCCCGTCGGCGCCTTCGGGGGGAAGCGCGACGTGCTGTCGGTCCTGGCCCCGGAGGGGCCCGTGTACCAGGCGGGCACCTTGTCGGGGAATCCTCTGGCCACCGCCGCCGGGCTTGCCGTGCTCGAGACCGTTTCGGTCTCCGACTACGAGGCGCTGTCCGCGCGCGCCCAGCGCCTGGCCGAAGGCCTCGATGCCGCCATATCGAGTGCGGGAATTCCGGTGCAGGTCCCGGTGGTGGGACCCCTCGTGGGGCTGTTCTTCGGGGCCGGTGTGGTGACCGACTACGCGTCCGCCCGGGCTTCGGTGGCTGGAGGCCACTACGCGCACTTCTTTTCGGCCATGCTCGAACGGGGGGTGGCTCTCGCTCCGGGGCCCTACGAAGCCATGTTCCCGGGACTTGCTCACCTCAACGCCCATCTCGACTCGGTAGTGGAGGCCGCCGCAGACGCCGCCGCCCACATGGTGGCCAGTCGTTCCATTGTGAGCTGACACGGGGGCCGGGTCGCCCTTTCGTTACCATGCGACCAATGGAGGGGCTACAGGCGCCGCCGGCGGAGCCAGGCACCGCACTCAAAGGTGACGCCACCACCACCGAGCGTCCCGCTGCGGTGGCGTCACCCGAAGTTCCCACCCCCGACACACCGCCCGGTGACCCCATCCCCGGTGAGGGGACGGGGCCCTACCCCCGGCTCTACCGGCTGATGGTCGTCGGCGCCGTGGTCGTGATTGTGTTTGGCCTCGTCCTGCGCTTCATCGCCACCTCCGATATGTGGCTCGACGAGGCGCTGACGCTCAACATCTCCAAGTTGCCCCTCGGGCAGATCCACGGGGCCCTACGGCGCGACGGCGCCCCCCCGCTCTACTACTACCTTCTGCATTTTTGGATCGAGGCGTTCGGTACCTCGGACGAGGGGGTGCGATCCCTTTCGGGCGTGCTCAGCTGCGCCACCTTGCCGTTCATCTGGCTGGCGGCGAGGCGCCTCGGCGGCAGGACGGTGGCCGCCGCGGCCCTGGTCCTCGTGGCCACCTCGCCTTTCGCCGTGCGTTACGCCACCGAGAACCGCATGTACGCGCTGGTGGGTCTGCTCACGGCGGCTGGCGTCGTGGCTCTCCAGCAGATCCTCCGTCGGCGCACCGTCGCCAACGTCCTGGCGGTGGGGGTGATCACCGGGCTCCTTCTCTACACCCATTACTGGGCGCTCTATCTCGTGGGGGTCACGGCATTGTGGTTGGCCTGGCAGGCGTGGCGCGGACCGCAGGGGCGCCGGCGCGGTGCCCTGGTGGCCCTGGGTGCGGTGCTCGTCGGGTGCCTCACGTTCTTGCCGTGGCTGCCCACATTCCTCTATCAGTCCCGCCACACCGGTACCCCGTGGGCCAAGCCGGCGAACTTTGCGGCCATGGTCAACGCCGTGACCTCGTTCGCCGGGGGGGCGACCAATCAGGGCCGCGCTCTGGCGCTGCTCTACTTCGCTCTCGTCGGTCTCGGGCTGTTCGGCGTGGCCCGCGGGTCGTTCCACGTCGACCTCGACCTGCGCACCCGGCCCCGGGGTCGGCCGTTGGCCCTCGTGCTGACCGGGACGCTGGGCGCCGCCGTGGTGGGGGGCTACATCAGCAGGAGCGCCTTCCAGGCGCGCTATGCCTGGGTGGTCTTCGTGCCGCTCGTGCTCCTCGTGGCCCTCGGCATCGCCACCTTCGCCGACCGACGCATCCGAGCCGGGGTACTGACGGCCACTGTCGCCTTCGGTCTCGCCAGCGGCCTTCCCAGTGCCTGGACGAGCAGGACCCAGGCGGGCCAGGTGGCCACCACCCTCGCCCAATTGGGTCGCCCCGGTGACATCGTGGCCTTCTGTCCGGACCAGATCGGCCCCTCTGTGAACCGCCTCCTACCCCCGGGCCGATACCGCGAGATCACGTTCCCCCGCGGCACCAGCCCGGAGTTCGTGAACTGGGTCGACTACGCGGCGGCTTCCCGAAGGGGCCACCCCGCCGCCTTTGCCTCGCGCCTGGAGCACATGAGCGCCCCCGCCCATCAGATCTGGCTGGTATGGGCGCCCGGTTACCAGACCTTCGGGACCAAGTGCGAGCAACTCGAGGCCGACTTGCTGGGCGACCAGTCGCTCGGTGCTCACGAGATGTTCCCGTACAACCAGGTTGCCGACTCCTGGATCACCTACGAGAGCATGGAGTTGGTGCGTTTCGTCCACGTCGGCTGACCCCCGACGACGCGCCCCGGTGCGGCGCTGACCGTCGTCGCGACCGGGGACCTCGGAGTGCTCATGTTGCGAGCCTTTCGTGCCGACACAAGAGCACAAGAAGCGGTCCCATCCAGCGCGCATGGTCGGTGGAGGTCAGCGTGGTACTGGCGGTTGCGCCGGCCATCGAAGATGGCGGCGCCTTTGACCACGATCGTGGCGACAGCGGGAGTCGGCGCGCCGGATTCTGCTCCCTGCCGCTGTGCTCGGCGCCCAGGACGGATCGAGGCCCTCATCTCGGCCGACCTGTTCGACACCGACAACCCTCGGTCCCCCGCGGTGTCCTGGACGTCCACCGGCCCGACGGCGTCGGCGCCCGGCGGGTCTCGGGGCCCCACCGGAGGGGTCCTTCTACCTCGGGTACGCCTTGTTGGAGGTCGTTCGCCCATTTGGCGCTGAATGCGCAGGTCACAGACGTTGAATTGGAAGTCACTGGCTGAGCCCAGCCAAACGGAGGAGGGCATGCGATGGGATCACTCGGGCTCGGGAACGGGAGCCTCCGCCTGGACGACGTGTATCTGGAAGGCGCCACCCCCGACGGGTTAGCCGTCGTCGGCCACCTGTCGGTGATCGTCGACACCGGGGGGATCACGGTCCTGGGTCCCGAACCCGGCGAGCGGCGGACGGTCGGATGGGAGCGCATGTCCCCGCTCGAGTTCGGGCCTCCCACCGTGCTGCCGGGGGGGCAGCCGGTGACGTCCTTGGAGTTTGTCGTCGACGGGCGCCCGCTGCGGCTGCTCGTCCCTGCGAAGGGAGAGCTGGTCAGTCCGCAAGAGGTGGTCGTGGAGCCGAGCGGCGACCTCGCCCTCGGCGGTACCTACCCTCGCCCCGACCTCCTTGTCGATGTGGCGGCGCCGGTCGTACCCGAGCCGGTGACGGCCGAGAGCCCCGATCCCGTGATCGCGTCGAGTCCCGAGCCGGTGACGGCCGAGAGCCCCGATCCCGTGATCGCGTCGAGTCCCGAGCCGGTGACGGCCGAGAGCCCCGATCCCGTGATCGCGTCGAGTCCCGAGCCGGTAACGGCCGAGAGCCCCGAGCCGGTCGAGTTTGACGCGCCGGTGACGGACCCGGGGGTCGAGGAATCGACGTCGCACGACGACGACGACGCGCCCACACTGCCCCGCGTCTGGTTCCGGCCCTACCTGCGTCAATTTCAGCGTTCCCGAAAGCCTGCGCTCACGCCCGGCCAACGCATGCTGAGGCTCGTCCTCGTGACGGTCCTCGTCGGGCTCATTCCCGTGGCCGCGGGCGTCTGGTACTTCCACCTGCAACCATCGCCGACCCGTTCCCCCGGAACGTCCCCGTCTGACATGGCCATCGCCGCCCGTGTCGGGATCCAGCCGGGAGACCTCCCCGGATGGAGTGCGACGGCGCTCAGAATGGGAAACCCGTTCGCCGCCGGCGCCACCACGCAGGGCGCGGCCGCGCTGAGGACCGCCCAGCGGGCTTCGACGGTCCTGGCGCGCTGTCTGCATGTCCCGGTCTCGGCGGTCGACGGGGCTTTCGGCATGGGTAGCGCCGTTTCGCAGCGCACCGCCCAGGTGAGCTCGCCTTCCTACGCCGACCCCAGCGGCAACGAAGGTGCGGTGAGCTCCGTCGTCGACGTGGTGAAGAACGAGCAGATCCAGCAGGCCGACTCCGATGTCTTCCAGAACCCGGCGTTGTTCGCTACCTGCTACCAGCCCTTCGTGCAAGCAATGCTGCCCTATGCCGTCGGCGGCGGAGCGGCGGGCTTCGCCACTGCCACGGTGCAGCCCGTCGTCGTCCCGGTGCCCACCGGCCCCGCCGACGTCGAGGTGGCTGCGTTCCAGATCGCGCGCATCGCCAACGAGCAGGGCCAGACGACGACCGTCGTCACCACCGCGATCGCGGTGTTCGACGGCCGGGTGCAGGCCACGCTAGGGACAGTGAGCGACTTCGTGTTCTCCCTCGACGCCCAAAACCAGCTTGTGCGCGACATGGAGATCCGGACCGTCGGCGTGAGCGAACTCTGAGGCGCCTCGCCGATCGGGCGCCTCGCCGATCTGAGAGGTCTTGATCGGGGGCTTCGCGACTGGGCTCAGGCCGGTGTCATGCGGCCGATGGCAGAGAGTGCCCGGTAGGCAACCTCGGCCGGACCGATCTCCTCGGGACGGACCAGGTTGGCCATAAGGCGCAGAAGCCACTCCATGATGCTCCGGGAATGCATGCCGCTGCGTACGCAGACCCGCATCAGCTCCGGCCTGCTGATCAGCCGGACAAACTCCCGGGCCACTCGGTAGTAGAGGCCGTAGGCGGACTGCAGCTGCGCCTCGTAGTCGACGAGGGCATGGACCCCCTCGCCCGACAGGGCCCTCGCCAGGCACGCCGCGGCCAGGCGCCCCGTCTCGTAGCCGTATGCGATGCCCTCGCCGTTGAACGGGTTGATGCATCCGGCGGCGTCCCCGATGGCAAGCACGTTGGGGCCCATGCGTGGACGCACCGACAGGCCCATGGGGAGTTTCCCGCCCGTCGGCGCTCCACACAGCGTGGCGCTGGACAAGCCCCAGGACGCAGGGGCGAAGTCGATGAAGGCGTCCATGAGCTGGGTCGTGTTGGCTCCCTTCCAACGACCTTCGACCGAGAGCAGACCCACCCCCGCGTTCACCCGCCCGTCGCCGAGGGGGAACACCCATCCGTACCCCGGAACGACCGCACCCGACGCGTCCCGGAGATCGAGGTGGGACTCGATGAAGACATCGTCGTGGCGCGGCGACCGGAAGTACCCCCGCAGCGCCATGCCGAGGGGATAGTTCCGGTCCCTCGAGGTACCGAGGGCGCGGCCAAAGCGCGAGTTCGCCCCGTCGGCCACCACGGTGTACCGGCCCCGCACCTCGTGCTGGCGGCCCGCGTCCCGGTCGAGCACCTTGGCCCCCGCGCAGCTGGGGAGTACCTCGGCGCTGGTCCCCGTCCCACCCACGTGGCCCGCGGTGGCGGGATCGAGAATCGGCCCGATGGCTTCGGCTCCCTCCCACACGACGGCGCCCGCCTTGGCGGCTCGCTCGGCGACCAACTGGTCGAGGTCGTGGCGGGTGATGACGTAGCCCACCGACGGGAACGACGGATGTGCGGGCCAGGGCAGCTCCAGGCTCATCCCGTAGGCGCAGGCCCGTAAGCCGTCGTAGCGGTGCGCACCGGCGAGGGCGCCGGCCAGTCCCATGTCGCTCAATTGTCGGACCGACCGAGGCGTGAGCCCGTCGCCGCAGGTCTTTTCGCGCGGGAAGTGCTTCTTCTCCACCAGCACTACGTCCCAGCCCGCGTCGGCCAGCCAGTACGCGCACGCCGAACCGGAAGGCCCTCCGCCGACCACGACGACGTCGTGGACACGAGAATCGTCACCCGCCTCGCGACGACCGGGTGAGCTGGAGGTCACGGGGGTTCGGGGGATGGGCACGGGATAGATCGTAGGGGGAGGGCAGGTGCCCCAGCACCCCATTCGGTCCCCGGCCCTGGGCCACGGAAGCAGCCGTTTCTCAATGTGCTCGTGCGCAGGGTGCCGTGGTAGAACCGCACTCGGTCATGAGCGACTACCTCCCGATCGTGGTGCTCTTCGTGCTGGGCGTTCTCTTCGCGGGGCTGTCCTTCCTGGCTTCGGGCCTTCTCGCGCCCCGGAAGCGACCCACCGCCGCCAAGCTGGCGCCCTACGAATGCGGGATCGTCCCCGACCGCGAGCCCCCGCAGCGCTTTCCGGTGCGTTTCTACCTGGTGGCGATGATCTTCATCATTTTCGACATCGAGATCGTGTTCCTCTACCCATGGGCAGTGGTTTTCCGGCAGCTGCACACCTTCGGCCTCATCGAGGTGCTGGTGTTCGCGGCAGCCGTGTTCATTTCGTTCCTCTACCTCGTGAGCAACGGTGCGCTGAACTGGGGACCGGCCAAGTTGCTTCGCCCCGCCATGCCCGAGCGCACGACCGAGTCGACCATCGCCCGCGTCGGGCCCGGTCAGGGGCCGGGCGCCGGACAGGCTGCATAAGTCGGGGCGAGCATCATGGGGCTCGAGGACCTCCAACACAATTTCCTGACCGGGCGCGTCGAGGACCTGGTGAAGTGGGCGCGCCGCAACAGCGTGTGGCCTGTCACCTTCGGGTTGGCGTGCTGTGCCATCGAGATGATGTCGGTGGGGGCCGCGGACTTCGACATCAGCCGCTTCGGGATGGAGGTGTTCCGGGGATCACCCCGGCAGGCCGACCTCATGATCGTGGCCGGCAGGGTGTCGCAGAAGATGGCCCCCGTGCTGCGGCAGGTCTACGACCAGATGATGGAACCCAAGTGGGTCATCTCCATGGGCGTGTGCGCATCGACGGGCGGCATGTTCAACAACTACGCCATCGTCCAGGGTGTCGACCAGGTCGTGCCGGTCGATGTGTACGCCCCGGGGTGTCCCCCGAGCCCCGAGATGCTCCTGCACGCCATCCTCACACTGCACGAGAAGATCCGCACCGGCGAGATCACCCGGCGGCGCGGCTCTGCCGCGGAGCGCCCCGAGGAGCTCGCCGGTTGGGTGCCCGAACGCCCCGATGCCGTCCGGCTGGGGACGCCGCGTTGACGCCCGGGACGTCGCCGGTCGAACTGCCGCTCCCCGGCGTTCCCCGAGCTACCTCCGACGACGGGCACGAGCTCCTGTTCCCCGACCGTCACCGGTACCACGACGTGGTTGCTGCTCACCGTGAGGCCGGGTTCGAGATGCTCGTCGACCTCACGGCCGTCGACTACCTCGGACACCCCGGGCGCAGTCTCCCTTCTGGAGTAGCACCCGAACGCTTCGAGTTGGTGGCCATGCTGCTGTCGCTGGCGCAGGTCCGACGCGTGCGCCTACGCGTGCAGGTGCCCGAGGACGGCGCCGAGGTGCCTTCGCTTTGGGACCTCTATCGCGGGGCGGAGGCCATGGAGCGCGAGGTGTTCGACATGTACGGCATCAGCTTCACCGGGCACCCCGACCTGTCCCGGATCCTCATGCCCGAGGACTGGGAAGGCCATCCATTGCGCAAGGACTTTGGCGTAGGGCGGGTCCCGGTGCAGTTCAAAGACGCTCCGGGGCCCCGATGAACGACCGCGATCGGACCGCCACCGACGCGCCCGGCACCGACGCGCCCGGCACCGACGCGCCCGCTTCGGAGACCCACGGCACCGGGGCCGATCTGGTGTCTCCCTTCGTGTTGGAGACCTACGAGGGCTCTCAGGAGCTCGCCGGGCGCAGCGACACGTCGCCGGCGGAGCTCGAGCGCGAAGTGGGCTCGGTGCTGCGGCTCCCCGAGAGCCACGGCGTCGATGTCTCGGACATCGACATCGAGCGCCCCGACGACGAGACCATGATCATCAACATGGGTCCGCAGCACCCGTCGACCCACGGGGTGTTGCGCCTCATGATGGAGCTCGACGGCGAGACGATCCTGCGCACCAAGCCGATCATCGGGTATCTGCACACCGGCATGGAGAAGACCGCCGAGGAGCTCACCTACCAGCAGGGCTCCACCAACGTCACCCGCATGGACTACCTGTCGCCGCTCAACAACGAGCTGGTTTTTTCACTCGCCACCGAGAAGCTCCTCGGTATCGAGCTCCCGCCGCGGGCCGTGTGGATCCGCATGCTCTTGTCAGAGCTCCAGAGGATCTCGTCGCATCTCATGTGGTTGGCGACCAACGGCATGGACCTCGGGTCGACCACCATGATGATCTTCGGCTTCCGCGAGCGCGAGCTGGTGCTCGGGTTCTTCGAGAAGACCACGGGTCTGCGCATGAACCACAACTTCATCCGTCCCGGGGGCACCGCCGCCGATCTCCCCGACGGATGGGAGGACGACGTCGAAGTCATCCTCGACAACGTGACCTCTCGTCTCGGGGACTATGACGAACTGCTCACGGGACAACCCATCTTCCGAGAGCGCATGGAGGGCGTGGGATCTCTCAGTGGGGATGAGGCGCTTTCGCTGTCGGCGACGGGTCCGATCCTGCGATCGACGGGGATCGCCTGGGACCTTCGTCGCGCCATGCCGTACCTGGCCTACGACCAGGTGGAGTTCGACGTCATCATCGGCACATACGGCGACAACTTCGATCGTTACGCCATCCGCATCAACGAGATCCGAGAATCGGTGCGCATCCTGTGGCAGGTGCTCGACAAGATGCCTCCTGGCGACTATCGGGTGCAGGACAAAAAGGTGACCCCACCGCCCCGTGCTCGCATCGACGAGTCCATGGAAGCGCTCATCCACCACTTCAAGATCTTCACCGAGGGCTACAAGGTCCCCGAAGGAGAGGTGTACCTGTCCATCGAGTCGCCGCGTGGGGAGCTCGGGTGCTACCTCGTGTCCAACGGCACGGCCAAGCCGTTCCGGTTGCACATCCGCGCCCCGTCGTTCGTGAACCTCCAGAGCCTCCCGATCATGATGCATGGGGGCCTCGTGGCCGATGCCGTCGCCACCATCTCCTCGGTCGACCCGGTGATGGGCGAGGTGGACCGGTGACGCCCGCGGCCAGCGCCGGCCATCTGTCTCCGGACCTCGTCACACGTGCTCGCGAGCTCGTCGATCTGTACCCGCATCCGCGCTCGGCGCTCATTCCCCTCTGCCACCTGGCCCAGGAGCAGGACGGCTGGCTGCGTCCCGAGGCCATCGACGAGATCGCCGCCCTGGTGGGTCTGACAGCGGCCGAGGTCCTGGGGACGGCAACGTTCTACGAGATGCTGCGTACCGAGCCGGTCGGGACCTACGTGATCTCGGTGTGCACCAACATCGCCTGCATGCTGCGTGGCGCCTACGAGCTGCTCGACCACATGGAACAGAGCCTCGGAGTTCGTTCCGGGGCCACCACGACCGACGGGATGTTCACACTCGAAGAGACCGAGTGCATCGCCGACTGTGGCCTGGCCCCGTGCCTGGCGGTGAACCACCGTTTCGTCGGTGACGTGACCCCCGAGATCTTCGACGCCCTCGTCGACCAGCTGCGCGCCGGTGAGTTGGCCGACGACATCCCTCGGCACGGCACCCTGGTCCGGGTGCGTCGCCAAGGTGGACTCCGCGTCGACGACGCCACCATCCGCGCCGAGCGCGCCGCGCAGGCCGAGCGCGCCGCGCAGGCCGAGCGCGCCGAGCAGGCGGAGCAGGCCGACCGCGCCAAGGCGGCGCCGAGCGGCACCGGGGGCGCGTGATGGCCATCACCGAGGCCCCCCGGATCGTGACGTCGCGCCTCGAGTACGAGGATTCGCACACTCTGGAGCGCTACCTCGCCACGGGTGGCTACGACGGACTGCGCAAGGCGCTCTCCATGCCCCCCGAGCAGGTCGCCCAGGAGGTCGACGCCGTGAGCCTGCTCGGCCGGGGCGGGGCCGGCTTCCCGGCCGGACGCAAGTGGTCGATGCTGCGCAAGGCCCACACCACCTATCTGGTGGTGAACGGCGACGAGAGCGAGCCCGCCACCTTCAAGGACCACCTTCTGGTCGAGCGCGACCCGCATCAGCTCATCGAAGGTGTCCTCATCGCCGCCTATGCCATCCAGGCCACGAGCGCCTTCGTCTACGTGCGAGGCGAGTTCGCCCTCGGGCTCGAACGCGTGCAGGGTGCGCTGAACGACGCCTATGAGCACGGGGCGGTGGGCAAGGACATCTTCGGATCGGGGTTCTCGATCGACGTGGTGGTCCACCCCGGCGCCGGGGCCTACATCTGCGGGGAGGAGACGGCCCTGCTCGAGAGCCTCGAGGGCAAGCGTGGCTTCCCGCGCATCAAGCCCCCGTATTTCCCCGCTGCCATCGGCCTCTACGGCGAGCCCACCGTGGTCAACAACGTGGAGACGCTGTCGAACCTGCCCTGGGTCATGATCAACGGCTCCGAGGCGTTCACGGCCCTGGGCGCCGGCCGCTCGACGGGCACGCGCCTGTTCGCCCTGGCCGGTCACGTGCGCAATCCCGGGGTGTACGAGGTGGAGATGGTGAAGACCACCTTCCGCGACCTCGTGTTCGCCCCCGTCCTCGGGGGTGGTATCCCCGGTGGTCGGGAGCTCAAGGCGATCATCCCCGGAGGCGTGTCGGCCCCGTGGTTCGGTCCCGAACACCTCGACCTCCCCCTCGGCCAGGACGAGGTGGGCGAGGCCGGGTCCATGCTGGGGTCGGGTTCGATCGTGGTGATGGACGACACCACGTGCGTGGTGCGCGCCGCGTGGAGGATCACCCGCTTCTTCTGGCGCGAGTCGTGTGGGCAGTGCACGCCGTGTCGCGAGGGGAGCGGTGGTTGGAGAAGATCCTGCGGCGGATCGAGGACGGCGACGGGCGCGAAGCCGACGTGGACCTGCTCATGGACGTGTGCGACAACCTCGCACCCGGGGTGTCGTGGCCACCGCAGCAGACGACGATCTGTGTCCTCGGGTCCTCGATCCCCTCGTCGATCGCCTCGGCCATACGGATGTTCCGTGACGACTTCCTCGTGCACGTGAAGGAGGGGGGCTGCCCCTATGGCTGACCCCGTCGTGACGTCGCACCACGGCATCGCCCCCAAGGTCGACGCCGACGCGTCGGTCACCTTCACCCTCGACGGCCGCGAGGTCACGGCGCCGGCGGGCCAATTCCTGATCGCGGCGGCCGAGCAGGCGGGGACCTTCATCCCGCGCTTTTGCTACCACCCGCGCATGAAGCCCGTCGGTATGTGCCGGATGTGCCTCGTCGAGGTGTCGGGCCCTCGGGGTGCGACGTTGCAACCCGCCTGCTACGTGGCCGTCGCCGAGGGAATGCAGGTCGACACGAGCTCGGAGAAGGTCAAGAAGGCCCAGGACGGGGTGCTCGAATTCCTTCTCGTCAACCATCCACTCGACTGTCCCGTGTGCGACAAAGGCGGCGAGTGCCCACTGCAGGACCAGGTCCTGGCGTACGGGCCCGGTGAAAGCCGGTTCCTCGAGGAGAAGCGCCACTGGGCCAAACCCATCCCCATCTCCGAGCTGGTGCTGTTGGACCGGGAGCGTTGCATCCAGTGCGGCCGCTGCGTCCGTTTCGCCGCCGAGATCGCCGGCGAGGCGCAGATCGACTTCTTGGGACGCGGGGACGCCATCGAGGTCAATGTCTTCGAGGAACAGGTCTTCACGTCGTATTTCAGCGGGAACACCGTCCAGATCTGCCCCGTCGGCGCCCTCACCGCCACCCCGTACCGGTTCACGGCCCGACCGTGGGACCTCGACCAGGTCGAGTCGACGTGCACACTGTGCGCCTTCGGTTGCCGGGCCGCGGTCCAGTCGTCGTCGAACCGGGTCACCCGTCTGCTCGGGATCGACAGCGACCCTGTGAACCAGAGCTGGCTGTGCGACAAGGGTCGCTTCGGGTTCGAGTCGGTCAACGCCGAGGATCGGCTGGTGGTGCCGCTCGTGCGCCGCGCCGCGCCGGGCCGGGACCAAGGCGTCGACGAGCTCGTGCCCGTGTCGTGGGCCGAGGCGTTGGCGGTGGTGGCCGAACGCCTGGCCGAGGTCCGGGCCGAGCACGGGCCCGAGGCCATCGGGTTGCTGGGCGGGGCGCGGCTGTCGAACGAGGACGCCTACGCGTGGGCCAAGCTGGCTAAGTCGGTCATCGGCACCGACTCGGTCGACGCCCAGCTCGGGGACGGCCTGCCCGCCGAGGTGGTGCTCGCGCTTCCGCGGGCCACGATCGACGAGGCGTGCTCGGCGCGCTGCGTGGTGGTGCTGTCGGGTGACCTGCGAGAGGAGCTGCCCGTCCTTTTCCTGCGCCTGCGTGGTGCTGCGCTCGACGGGGATGTCCCCATCATCGAGCTCGCCCCTCGCCCCGGCGCCCTGAGCGAGTTCGCCACGGCCGTGCTGCCCTACCGCCCGGGAGAGGCCGCCGCCCTGGCTCGCGCCCTCGCCGGGGCCGATGAGGACCACCCCGACTCGGTCGACGCCGACGCCTTTCTGGCGGCACGGCGCGCCCTGGAGCGCGCCGGGGACGGCGGTGAGGGTGTTGTCGTGGTGCTCGGCCGGCCGTCGCTGGCAGAGGACGGGGCCCTCGTGGCCGAGGCCGCCGCCGCCATGGCCGAGGCGTGGCCCCAGGCGCGCTTCCTGGCTGCGTTGCGCCGGGGAAACGTGATGGGTGCCCTCGACATGGGCCTGGCTCCGGGCCTGCTCCCGGGACGAGTGAGTCTCGACGAGGGCCGGGCCTGGTATGAGGCGGCTTGGGGTTCGGTCCCCGCCGGGCGAGGCCGCGACGCGGCCGCCATGCTGGGCGCACTGGCGGATGGGTCGATGGGCGCCATCGTGCTCGTGGGGTCCGATCCCGTGGGCGACTTCCCCGATCAGGCCCTGGCCGAAGAAGCCCTGGGCTCGGCCGGCTTCGTGGTCGCCGTGGACGGCTTTCTCTCCCCCTCGGCGGCTCTGGCCGACGTGGTGCTTCCCGTGGCCATCGCCCACGAGCGGACCGGGACGACCACCAACATCGAAGGGCGCGTCACCCGCTTGGCGCAGAAGCTGGTGGCGCCCGGCCAGTGCTGGCCCGACTGGATGGTGGCCGTCGAGCTCGCCGATCGCCTCGGTGGCGGCCTCGCCGTTTCGAGCGCGGCCGAGCTCTGGGACGAGATCGAGCGGCTGGCTCCCTCGCACGCCGGCATCACCCGCGTCGTCCTCGACAACCCCGCCGCCCGCGACGGGGTTGTCGCCCCCCTGGCGGGATCGCCGGTGCGGATCACGGCACGCACCGGCCTCGCTCCCTTCGACCCCATGGCCACGCCCGGCATCGACGCCGTCGAGGCCCAAGGCGCACCACCGCGAGCCGGAGTGGCCGAGCCCCCGGGTGGCGACGAGCTCCTGGGCACCTCGACCCGCGCCGCTGGTGCCAACGGGGGCGCCCCGGCGCGGCCCCGGTCGCTGCGCTGGCCCGTGCCCGTCGAGGTGCCGCACCTCCCGGCGCCCGATGGTTACTCGCTGCGCCTCGTATCGCCGCGGCGGCTCTACGACCACGGCGTGCTGCTCGAGGCGTGTCGTTCTCTCGCCCCCCTGGCCCCGGCGGCGAGGGTGCGGGTCAATCCCTACGAGCTCGGGCGCCTGGGGGTCACCACTGCGTCACGCGTCCGGGTGCGCTCTTCTCGCGGGGCGCTGGTCTTCGAGGCGATCGCCGACGACGCCATGCCCCGGGGCGTGGCCAGCATCGACTTCAACCTCCACGGGGACGACGGCGCCGACGACGGCGAGGGCGCTGACAACATGGTGCCCGCCGGCGCCTCGGCGCTGATCGACGTGCGGGAGCCCGTCGTCGACGTGCGACTGGAGACGTTGTGAAGGCCCCGGGCACCTGATGGCCTACCTTCTGGGTCTCGGCGACCCGCTCTACGCGCACGGCGTGCACTGGCCGGAGCTGCTCATCGTGGTCATCAAGGTCCTCGTCGCCTTCGGGGCGCTGTTGGTGTCGGTCATGCTCATGATCTGGTTCGAGCGCAAGGTGATCTCGGACATGCAGGCGCGCATCGGGCCCAACCGGGCGGGCCCGTGGGGTCTGCTCCAGACGTTGGCGGACGGGATCAAGCTCTTCTTCAAAGAGGACCTCCTGCCCGAGCGCGCCGATCGGTTCGTGTTCAAGCTCGCCCCCTACCTGTCGATCCTCCCTGCCTTTCTGGCCTTCTCCATCGTGCCCGTCGGGGGGTTGGTGACGGTCTTGGGGCACACCTTCGAACTCCAGGTGGCGGACCCGCCCGTGGGCATCTTGTTCTTGTTGGCCATGTCGTCGGTATCGGTCTACGGCGTGATGCTGGCGGGATGGTCCTCGGGCTCGAAGTACCCGCTGCTCGGCTCGGTGCGGGCCTCTGCGCAGATGATCTCCTACGAGGCCGCCCTGGGCTTGACCGTCGTCACGGTGGTGCTGCTGGCCGGGTCGCTGTCGACGCGCGCCATCATCGACAGCCAGGCCCACACCTTCATCGGGAGCTGGTTCATCATCCGCACCGGCCTGGTGCCGTTCTTCTTGTTCATGATCGCCATCACCGCCGAGCTCACCCGACCGCCCTTCGACTTGGTGGAAGCGGAGCAGGAGCTGGTGGGTGGTTTCAACACCGAGTACTCGTCGATCCGCTTCGCCCTGTTCTTCATGGCGGAGTTCATGAACACCATCACGATGTCGGCCGTCGTCGTGACCCTGTTCCTGGGAGGCCCCGACGGGCCCACGGCGCACGTGTTCATCCTGTCGTGGCTGATCCCGGTGTTGTGGTTCTTGGGCAAGACCCTCGTGTTCCTGTTCATCTACGTGTGGCTGCGCGCCGCCCTGCCGCGGCTCCGCTACGACCAGCTCATGGACCTCGGCTGGAAGGTCCTCATCCCGGTGTCGTTGGGGTGGGTCCTCGTCCTCGCCGCCTTCCTGGTGGGCCGGTGGTGGGGGCTGGGCGTCATCGTGGCGCTGTTCGTATGCGTCGGCTTGCTGGTCCGGTCGGTGCTGGTGGGGTCGGGCCGCGACGAAGCCACAGAGGCCCTTGACGCGCCGGAGATGGTGACCTGATGGGACTCTTCGACGGACTGCGCGACGACCTGAGCTTCCTCGGGGGGTTCAAGGTCACGCTGGAACAGATGACCCGCCAGCGGGTCACACGCCAGTACCCCCGAGAGAAGAAGCCCAAGCAGCTCCGCAATCATGGTCGACACGTCCTCAACCGCTACGAGGACGGCATGGAGAAGTGCATCGGCTGCGAGTTGTGCGCCGGGGTGTGCCCCGCCGACTGCATCTACGTACGCGGCGCCGACAACCCGCCCGCGGACCCGGTCTCGCCCGGCGAGCGCTACGGGTTCGTGTACGAGATCAACTACTTGCGCTGCATCCACTGCGACTTGTGCGTCGAGGCGTGCCCCACCGAGGCGATCACCGAGACCAAGCTGTTCGAGTTCTCCTTTACCAACCGCGCCGACGCCATCTACACCAAGGACGAGTTGCTGGTCGACGACAACGGACGGCCGCAACTGCTCCCGTGGGAGGACTGGCGCGAGGGCGACGACCTGCACACCTCGGGTTGGATGCGAGCCACCTCCCCTTCGGGCGTGGCGGCCTACGAGGGACAGGTGCAGTGGTCGGGGGAGCTGGGATATGGGGTACGCGCCCCCGAGGGTGGCCAGAGCCACCACCGCGACGACGCGCTGACCGGCAGTCGACAGTTGCGCGACACCTTCTCCTCCCATCTCGACGACATCGACCGTCTCCCTGACCAGCAAGGGATGCGGGGCATCGCCAACCGGATGCGCGAGCGCATGGAGCAGCGCATGCCACCCAAGCTGCGCGAGCGGATCGACCAGCGCATCGCCGCGCGCCGCGCCCCGGCCACGGCCCCCGAACCCGCGGCGGGGGCGCCCCCTACCTCGTCGAAGGGCGAAGAATGATGCCCGCACCCTTGCTCGCCGCCACCACCGTCGACGCCGTGACCTTTGCCATCGCCGCGGCCGTCGTGCTCGCCGGCGCCGTCGGCGTCGTGGTGGCCCGCAATCCCGTCCACGCCGCGCTGATGCTCGTCATGACGCTTTTCGGGGTGGCCGTGCTCTTCGTCGAGCAACAGGCCAACTTCCTGGCTGCCGTCCAGGTCATCGTGTACGCGGGCGCCATCGTCGTGCTGTTCCTGTTCGTGATCATGTTCCTGGGCGTCGACCGGGAGGAGAACGTCAACGAGGAGCCCTTGCGTGCCCAGCGCCCCTTGGCCGTGGTCCTCGTCGTCCTCGGTCTGGCCGGCTTGCTGCTCATGGGATTCGGCGCGCACTGGTCGGTGGGGGAACGGTCGGTGGCCGGCGCCTCGCGCAACCAGTCCGGCGGTGACGTCGCCGCCCTGGGACGCTCGGTGTTCACGACATATCTGTTCGCCTTCGAGGTGACCTCGGCGCTCCTCGTGATCGCCGTGGTGGGGGCGGTGGTGCTCGCCCGCCGTCCCGGTGGTGTCGGTGCCGGACCCGAGCCTGAACCCGACGCCGAGCCTGACTCTGGCTCCGACACTGACGCTGATTCTGGCTCTGGCTCTGGCTCTGACGTAGAGGAGGTGTCCCGGTGAGCCTCAGCGGCGCGTGGTACCTGGGATTGGCGGCGGTGGTGTTCTCGATCGGCACGCTCGGCCTGCTCGTGCGGCGCAACGTGCTCGTCATGTTCATGTGCGTCGAGCTCATGCTCAACGCCGTCAACCTCACCTTCGTGACGTTCTCCCGCATGCTCAATGACATCGGTGGCCAGGCCCTCGTGTTCTTCACCTTGGTGGTTGCCGCCGCCGAGGTGGTCGTGGGTCTGGGCATCGTGGTGGCCATCTTCCGCCGCCGCCGCAGCGCCACCGCCGACGACTTCCACATCATGCGGGGCTGAGCGCCCCCTCATCCGCCTGCCACCGAGACTCGAGACCACTGACCATGTTGCATGCCGCCTACCTGATGCCGCTGTTGCCGCTGGCCGGCTTCGTCGTGCTCGCCGCCTTCGGGCGCCGGCTCGGCGATCCCTGGGCGGGCTGGCTGGGCACGGCCACCGTGGTGGGCTCCTTCGTGGTGGCGTGCGTGGTCTACGCCGGGCTCCTCGCCCAGGCCGCTCCCGATCGATCCTTCGTCCAGAACCTGTTCACGTGGATCCCCGTGGGTGGGCTCCAGGTGAAGTCGGCCCTCCTCATCGACCCGCTGTCGATGACCATGGCGCTGTTCGTCACGGGCGTGAGCTCTCTCATCCACCTCTATTCCATCGGCTACATGAAGGGAGACCGCGACTACCCCAAGTTCTTCCTCTACCTGAACCTGTTCGTGGCCTCGATGCTCATCCTCGTCCTGGCCGACAACCTGCTGTTCACCTTCGTGGGCTGGGAAGGCGTGGGGTTGTGCTCGTACTGGCTCGTGGCGTTCTGGTTCGGGCGCGACAGCGCGGCCAGCGCGGGGAAGAAGGCCTTCCTCTACAACCGGCTCGCCGATGTGGGTTTCCTCGTGGCCGTGTTCCTGGTGTTCTCCAAGACGGGCACCCTCGACTACAAGGGGATCTTCTCCCACCTGTCGCTCGTCGGGGGAGGGACGGGTACGGCGATCTGCCTCTTGCTCTTCGTTGCCGCGGTGGGCAAGTCCGCACAGCTCCCGCTGTTCCCCTGGTTGGCCGACGCCATGGAAGGGCCCACTCCGGTGTCGGCCCTCATCCACGCCGCCACCATGGTCACGGCCGGGGTCTATCTCATGTGCCGCATCAGCCCGCTGCTGGCCATGTCGCATGACGCCCAGCTGGTGGTGGCGTCGGTCGGCGCCGCCACCGCCTTCGTGGCCGCCACCATCGGCTGCGCGCAGCAAGACATCAAGAAGGTGCTCGCCTACTCCACGGTGTCGCAGCTCGGCTTCATGTTCCTGGCGGTGGGCGTCGGTGCCTACGAGGCCGCCATCTTCCTCATGGTGGCCCACGCCTTCTTCAAGGCGCTGTTGTTCCTGGGCGCGGGGTCGGTGATCCACGGCCTGCACGACGAGCAGGACCTCAAGAAGATGGGCAACCTGCGCCGCTACATGAGGCTGACGTTCGTCACCTTCGGCATCGGCGCTCTCGCCATCGCCGGGATCCCCCCGCTGTCGGGCTTCTTCGCCAAGGGGGACATCCTCGACAACGCCTTCGCCCGCTATCCCGTGCTGTGGGCCATCGGCCTCGCCACCGCCGCGCTGACCGCCTACTACGTGACCAGGCTGGTGGCCCTGGCCTTCTACGGCGAGGACCGTTGGCGCCCGGGCACTGGTTCGGCGTCGGGCCACGGTGGGGATGCCGAGCCTCACGAGGCGCCTTGGGTGATGGCACTCCCGTTGGTGGTGCTGGCCGTGTTGGCCTTCGTGGGGGGTGTCCTGCATCTCCCGTGGCACCCGAGCTGGAACCCCCTCGGGTGGTTGGGCCCGGTGTTCGGGACCGCCCAATTCGAATCCCACCAGTCGGCGGGGACGCAGTGGACGCTCGGGATCGTCGACGCCGTGGTGGCCTTGGGTGGCCTGGCCGTGGCATTCCCACTGTGGTCGCGGCGCGCCGAGCGGCCCGAGCTCGAGCCCGTGATGCTGCAACGGGCCTACTTCCTCGACGACATCTACGACGCCGTGATCGGCCGGCCCGGCCAGGCCTTCGCCCGCTTCTGCGCCACGGTGATCGAGGTCAAGGTCATCGACGGCGCCGTGAACGGGGTCGGCCGCCTCACCCGCGCCGCGGGGGGGAGCCTGCGGCGGGTGCAAACGGGCTTCGTCCGCCAGTACGCGCTGGGCATCGTGCTCGGTGCGGTGGTGCTGCTGGCCTGGATGCTGTCGAGGGCGGTGTCATGACCCACGACAACACCTTCCCTTTCCTCACGGTGCTGGTCCTCCTGCCCGCCGGTGCGGCCCTGGCCGTTGCCCTGGTTCCCGCCTCTGTGGGCGCCCGTGCGCAACGAACGGCGGTGTACGTGATCGGCCTGGGGGCCTCTGTCGCCACGTTGGCCCTCGCCATCACCATCGCCGTGCGCTACCAGGCCGGAAACGGTGGATACCGGCTCGTGAGCCAGCACGTGTGGGCGTCGTCGCTGGGCATCTCGTGGCACCTCGGCGTAGATGGCATCTCGGTGTTCCTGGTCCTCATGGCGGCGCTGTTGTTCCCCTTGGCGATGGTGGCGGGCAAAGCGCCACCCCGCCCGCGTTCGTTCATCGCCTGGATGTTGCTGCTCGAAGCGGGATGTCTCGGAAGCTTCGTCTCGCTCGACCTGATCATGTTCTTCTTGTTCTTCGAGTTGACCCTCGTCCCCATCTACTTCGTGATCGCGGGATGGGGCTTCTCGCAGCGGGCCTATGCGGCCATCAAGTTCTTCGTCTACACCTTCCTGGGCTCGGCGTTCCTGTTGGTGGGCATCGTGGCCGTCGCCTTCATCCACGAGCACCAGACCGGCCACCTGACCTTCGATCTGGTGGCGCTGAGCTCCACCCATCTGGGCCTGGCCACGCAGGTGCTGTTGTTCTTGGCGTTCACCGCCGCCTTCGCCGTCAAGGCGCCGATCTTCCCCTTCCACACGTGGTCACCCGACGCCTACGCGCAGTCGCCAACCGGCGGAGCCGTCATCCTGGCGGCGGTCATGGCCAAGATGGGCACCTACGGCATCATCCGCTTCGACCTGAACCTCTTCCCCCGGGCCGTGGTCGATCTCGCCCCGCTGCTGCTCACCCTGGGTGTGATCGGGATCCTCTACGGGGCCATCGTGGCCTGTGTCACGCGCGATATGAAGCGTCTCGTGGCGTACTCCTCGCTCAGCCACCTCGGGTTCGTCGTGCTCGGGACCTTCGCCCTCACGACCCAGGGCGTGACCGGCGGTGTGCTGCAGATGGTGAACCACGGTCTCATCATCGCCGTGCTGTTCATCGTGATCGGCTGGATCTACGAACGCCGCCAGACCTGGCAGGTCAACGAGCTCCGGGGGCTGCAGCGCGTGGCGCCCGTGCTGGCCGCGGTGTTCACGGTGGCCATGCTGGCCGCCATCGGGTTGCCCGGGCTCAACGGCTTCGTGGGTGAGTTCCTCGTGCTGGTGGGCACGTTCCTGTCGCACCGGTGGTGGGCCGTGGTCGCCACCGCCGGCGTGGTGCTGGCCGCGCTCTATCTGCTGTGGGCCTACCAACAGGCCTTCCACCACGAGCCCGACGAGGCCACCGCCAAGGTGCGTGACCTGTCGTGGCGCGAGATGGCCATCGTGGCGCCGCTCGTCGCCCTCATCGTGGTCCTGGGGGTGTACCCCAAGCCCGTGCTCGACCGCATCACCCCGTCGGTGACGCGTCTGGTGCAACACGTCGAGACCGGCACGGGCACCCACCAACCGGCCGTGGCCAATCTCGACCCCGTGCGCCATGCACCGGTGTCGGCCACGGGCCGCGACAGTTCGGGGGGAGTGCGGTGATACACCCCCTCGCCCTCGTGGCCCTGGCCGCTCCCAAGATCGACTACCTGTCGATCCTGCCGGTCCTCGTCATGCTCGGTGGGGCTATCGCCGTGTTGGCGGCGTCGTCGCTGTTGCGCCGGCGCATGGACCCCACCATGGCCACCGTCATGACCGTCATGACCGGCCTGGCGGCTCTGTCGTTGTCGCTCGTGCAGTGGTTCGACGTGGCCGACCACGGGGCACATGTCTCGATCGACTCGGCGGTGGTGGAGGACGGCTTCAGCGCCCTGGTGGCCATCCTGGTGACGTGCGCGGCGTTGCTGTCGGCTCTGGTCGTCGACGGCTGGATGCGCCGTGAGAAGACCACGGGCCCCGAGTTCCACGTGCTCATGCTGCTGTCCTCGGCGGGAGCGATGATCATGGGGGAGGCCAACGACCTCATCGTGGTGTTCCTGGGGCTCGAGATCCTGTCCATCGCCCTGTACGTCCTGGCCGCCATGAACGCGCGGCGCGCCGAGTCGGGAGAAGCGGCGCTCAAGTACTTCGTCCTCGGTGCCTTCTCCTCGGCGGTGTTCCTCTACGGGGTGGCCCTGGTCTACGGGGCCACGGGGTCCACCAACCTGCCCCAGATCGCCGACTACCTGGCCCGCAACGTCCTGCTGCACAACGGGCTGCTCTTGGCGGGTATGGCGCTTCTCCTGGTGGGCTTCGGGTTCAAAGTGGCGGCGGTCCCCTTCCACCTGTGGACGCCCGACGTCTATCAGGGCTCTCCCAGCCCGGCCACGGGCTTCATGGCGGCGGTGGCCAAGGCGGGTGGGTTCGCGGCCCTCCTGCGCGTGTTCGTGTCGTCGTTCGGGACCCTACGCAGCGATTGGCAGCCGGCGGTGTGGGTGCTGGCCGCCATCACCTTGGTCCTCGGTGCGGTGGTGGCCCTGGCCCAGCGCGACGTCAAACGGATGCTGGCCTACTCGTCGATCAACCACGCCGGCTTCGTGCTCCTCGGACTGCAGGTGGCCACGGCGCGCGGCATCGAGGGGTCGCTCTACTACCTCTTCGTCTACACCTTTATGGTGATCGGGAGCTTTGCCGTGGTCACCGTGATCGGGGGCGCCGGGGACACCCGTCACGACCTCGATCGCTACCGGGGGCTGGCCGCTCGGCGGCCGTGGCTGGCCGGTTCGCTCGGTGTCCTGCTCATGGCCCAGGCCGGCATCCCCTTCACCACCGGGTTCCTGGCCAAGCTCGAGGTGATCTCGGCGTCGGTGGGGGGCCGGTCGACGGCGCTGGCGGTCGTCGCCATGGTCTCCGCCGCCATCGCCGCCTTCTTCTACCTGCGGGTCATCCTGCTCATGTACTCGCCCACGGCGGCCTCAGGCGCCTCCCGGGGCTCGGGGACCACCGTCGAGCCCTCCTCGTCGGGCCCGGTGGGCCCGCTCGAGGCCTCGGTTGCGGGGGGAGAGGCCGGCGGCCCCGTGGCGGTGGTGGTCGAGAGTCCCGACGACGTGGTGTCGTCGCCGGTGGGCGCCCCCACGGCCACCGCCATCGCCCTGTGCGTGGCTGTGACCGTGCTCTTTGGGATATGGCCGGCCCCCATCGTGAACTTCGCCCACCAGGCCACGCTCCTGTTCCGGTAGGCCGCAGAGGCCCAGCGCTCAGGGGGCGCGCGCTCAAGGACCTGCGGGCCGCCCGCCGATGTCACAGAGGTGAATTCGTGTAACCCGCGGCCGTCATGAAGGCAGCGACCCGAGCTCGGGTTGGATGGCGAACCCGAGCTGGTCTTTCAGCCCGCCGTCGACCTTGCCACCGGTCGCCTCCTGGGCTTTGAGGCCCTCCTGCGCTGGAACGACCCCGACCTGGGCCCCATCCCCCCGAGCGTGCTCATCCCGTGGGCCGAGGCCAACGGCCACATGGTGGAGCTCAACGCCTGGGTGCTGTCCGAGGCGTGCGCGGCGGCCGCCAGTTGGCAGTCCGACCTCCAGCTAGCGGTCAACTGCTCGGTCTTCCAGCTGCGCCAGCGCGAGGCCGCCTCGGCGGCGGCAGCGGCCATCGAGGAGTCCGGGATCAACCCCGACCGCCTCACCATCGAGATCACCGAGACCAGCGTCACCGACGATGGGGCCGCCGCCGACCTGCATGCCATGTCCCGCTTGGGCATCCAGCTGACCGTGGACGACATCGGGTCGGACTGGTCGACGATCGAGAGCATGCAGCAGTTCTCCATCAACACCATGAAGATCGACGGGTCGCTCATCGAGGGCCTGGCCGACACCGGGGGCGTCAGCCGGGCCATGGTGGAGACGATCGTGCACGTGAGCCACTCACTCGGCATCTGCACCGTGGCCGAGAGCGTGGAGACGGCGCAGCAGGTGAAGATCCTGCGAGAGCTCGGTGCCGACGTCGGACAGGGCTACTTCTTCGCCAAGCCGCTCGCCGTCGAGGACGCCCTTGTGCTCACCACCATGGACCCCCTCCCGGTCTTCCCCCTCACCGATCTCGACGACCAAGACGACGACGATGCCGACGAGCGCGACGCTCGGCGCCGAGACTCCTCCGACGCCTTGGCTCGCGAGCGGGCCGGGGATGGCCGCCGAGGTCATCGGCGCCCTCGACGCCGTGGCCGGAGCCCGTGACGGTGAGGGCGCCCAGGCCGAGCGACGTGCACATCGACTCGGCCGACCTTTCGCTCGTCTCCAAGCGCGGTCGCCTCCTGGCGTTTCGCAAGGGCCGCTCTTCCTGAGGTCGTTGGCGCGACCCCGTCATCGATGGGATCCGCAGGCCCCCACCGCCACAGCGGCGCCCGAACGGGTGCGCCGCTCAGCGGCGGTCGACGGTGGTGACACCGTCGTCGGACGACGTGCTCGGTCCACGTCCCTGCCGTCCCAGTAGCGGGCCTGATGGCGCCCCGCCGGGTCGGCGAACCACCCCGGTGCCGTCACGGGCGGCGCCGTCGGCACGCCGCCCTCGCCTGACACCGCCGTCGATGCCCCGACGCCCGGCTTCCCGGCGTCGACCGACGACGCGTCGGCGTGCCCCCCGGCTGAGCGACCGCCAGCTCCTCGACCAGGCGGTCGGCCTCGTCGATCGGCACGATCCCGGAACTTCGGCCCCGACCCGCCGGCCGGCCGCATCGACGTGCACGGTGGCGAGCCGCAGGGCGCGCTGGACGGGCCCCTGCACCCGGCGGACGCTCTGGGCCTTGTCAAGGGGCACCCAGCACGTGACCTTCTGCACCCTGCCCGTCACGGCGACGGCCATGGTCGTGGTCGTGGCCCGCCGCCAAGAAGTGGTAGCTGAGCGGCGCCTTGCCCGCGCCCGCCGAGGCGCGGCGGTCAGGGGCGGTTCGATCGGCCCGATCACGACTCGGCGCAGGTACGTGGCCGACTGGCGCGGCCCCACGGGCAGCAGCGCCTTGATGACGCTCGTCCGCCTCCGCCCGAGCGGTCATGTCCGGGCATCCCGGCCAGATCGACTTCGAGGCGGCACCAGCCGAACAGTCGCCACAGCAGGGGCTCGATCTGGCGAACGGCCTGGACTCGACCGATGGGGATGGTCTCCGACACCGTGCTGAGCAGCCCGGCCGGACCCGGATCCCGTCCGGGGCCACGCGCCACGGTGAATCGGTACTGATCGTTGAAGCGACGCCAGATCCCTTGGCCGATCCCGATCAGGTACACCGCCAGCGACCCCGCCACCGCCGTGGCCGCCGCCGTGGAGATCGTCGCCAGCACCACCAGCACGACGACGAAGACCACCGCCCCCAACGTGGTCGCCGACATGAGCACCGATCCGAGCAACCGGCCGGTGGGGACGACCGCGGCGGGGCGCTCGTCGGGCTCGGGTACCGACTGGTCGAGCCCGTGGTGGGTGGCGAGGAGTCGAGCCCGCATGTCCGTCGCCACCGGCTCGGAGAGATAGGAGAGATGGTGAGCCGACTTGGCGCCGGCCACGCGGATGCGGAGCTCGGCCAGACCCAGGAGGCGGGCGAAGAACGGCTGGACGAGGTCCACCGCTTGGATCCGGGCCACGGGCAGCTGCTGGGAATCGCGGCGCACGAGGCCGGTCTCGATCCGCAGGGTGGCGCCGTCGAAGGCCCACCGGGTGACCAACCAGTGCACGACACCGAACGCCACGCCGAAGATGGCCAGGGCGATCCAGATGACGTACTGCGTGGCCAGTCGCTGTGTCCGTGGCGGATCGAGGACAACGCTCCCAACACGAGCAAGGGGAGCAGCCCGCGTCCCAAGCGAGCCACGGGGGACAGCGGATGCAGGCGTTTCCAGTCGATCGCCGCGGGTCCCGGCGCGATCACAGACCCGCGGCTCTGGCCTCGCCCAGGGCGGCCAGGCGGTCGCGCAACCGGGAGGCCTCTTCGGGATCGAGGCCCGGGATGCGGGCGTCACTGGCGGCCGCCGCGGTGTGCAGTTTCACCGTGGCCAGCCCGAAGAGGCGCTCCACCGGGTCCGGTCGTGATCTCGACGAACTGCATCCTGCCGTAGGGGACGACCGACAGCCTCTGCACCATCACCCCGCGCCGGACCTCGAGGTCCTCGTCGCGCTCCAGGTATCCCCATGCCTGAAACCGGTTGCGGACGAACCACCACGCCGCCCCGCTGCACAGCGCGACGGCGACCGACGGCGACCAGCGGCGGCTCACCGAGCCACCCCGCCGACCACGCCGCCACGCCGGCGATCACGGCGAGCACCACTCCCACCGCCACGATCTCGGTGGCACGCATCTTCATCAGGGTCGGAGACAGCGGCGTCCACCGCGTCGAACGCGCGCTCGTCATGACCACACCCTATGTCCGGGCACGTTCGGGTCCGACGCCAGGTCGATGCCGTAGCGCACGTCGGTGGCCACGAACGCACCCCAGTCGTGCAGCTTGCTGGTTCCGTCGGGCCGCCAACCCCGTGGCGCTCGTAGAACCGTCGCGGCCCGGGCGTTGGTGCCGCAGGACCCACAGCATGGCGGAGGTGAACGCGCGCCGCACGCAGCGCCACGAGCGCCGCGCTCATGAGCAGGTCGGCACCGCCCGAGCCGAAGGCGCCGGGGTCGAGGTAGAAGGTGAGGATCTCCCCCACGGTGGCGGGGTCGACATCCTCGTCGCGCGTGCGGGCTGAACGAGACGAAGCCGGTGATCGGGCCTTCGCCACCATCGCTCCTGCGAGGGCCCAGCAGGACGATGACGCCGTCGTCGGGGCCATGCCGATGCCGTCGAGCGTCTGTCTCCCACGTCCCGACCCGGTCCTCGGCGTGCAGCGCGTCGAGATAGGGCTGGGGGATCAGGCCCGGGTACGCGCCCTTCCACGATCGGACGTAGACCGCGGCGATGGACAGGGCGTCCTCGGGGACGGCGCGTCGGATCCGCACGCGACCATTTCTAGTGCCGCGTGGTCGACGTCCGCCCCGTGGTCGCGCCTGCCGGCGGTGGCGGCCGGCTCAGGCGCGTTTGGAGGTGTGCGGTACGAGGGGGATGGTCCGTTCTCGGCCCGACCCGGTGTCGCCGTCGGTGTCGGTGTCGCCGTCGGTGTCGGTGTCGGTGTCGGTGTCGGTGTCGCCGGGGTGCGGCCTGTGGAGTCGAGCAGCGACGCCCCGCTGTCGGTCGAGGTGTCGAGGGCATCGGCCTCGCCGCGTGGGCGCGGCGCTCGGAGGCGGCGATCATCCGGCCGATCACCGGGCACCTCGGACAGCGACTCGGCCCGCAAGATGGCGAGCACCACGGGGACGAGGTGCTCGGCGGTGTCGTAGACGACGTAGCGGGGCAGCCACTCGGGCCCGTACTTGGCGTTGAACCGCCACAGGGTCTCGATCTGCAGGAAGCTCGACATCTTCTTGAGGGCCCAGCGCTCGACCCGCTGGGTGACCCCGTCGCCGCCCTCGCCCTCGAGGACCGACCGCAGGGCCGCGAAGTTGAGGCTCGACGCCCTGGCAACCGAGGTCGCGGAGGTGCTCGATGGTGGACACCAGGGCGAAGTCGATGAGCCCGTTGGGATGCTCGCCGCGGTCGCGGCGCATGAGGTCGAGCGAGTATCCGCCGATGCCCCGGGCCGGGACGAACTGGCACATCGCCGCCGGGGCTGCCGTCGGGCCCGGTCACCACGCACAGGATCAGGCCCTCGTCGCGGGGGTCGAAGATCCGGCCGAGCACCATGGAGAAGCCCCGCTCGAACTCGCCCCGCCGGCTCTGGGACATGAGCCCGGCGAGCTGCGTGGCGGTGTGGCGGTCGAGGCGGGCCGGGTCGTGGAACGTGGCCGTGTAGCCGTACTTGGCGATGCGGTTGTAGGCCTGGCGCAGCCCCTTCATGTGCCCGCCGGCCAACGAGAACTCCTGGACGTCGACCACCGCCTCGTCGCCGATGTAGATGTCGTGCATGCCGGTGGCCCGGTAGATCGGGCAGCCACTCCTCGCTCGCGCCCATGACGGCGACGACCCAGCCGCGGTTGTCGGCGAAGCGGCGGAACGCCCCCCACACCTGCTCGCGCTCGGCGAGGGGCCCGATGGGGTCGGGGGACACCAGGCAGATGCCGCTGTAGATGGCGTAGGCCACGAGGCTGTCGCGGTGGAAGAACCACTGCTTGTCGCTGCGCAGGGCGAAGTAGTCGAGCGTGCCCTCGCCGTGGCGGCGCACGATGTCGCGGGCGCGGGCCTCGGCGGCCCGGCCGCCCGAGCGCCGGCGGTCCACCAGCGGGCGGGTGGCCAGCAGCACCGCCACCACGGCCAGCGTCATCCCGACGGCCAGGAGGCTCGGGGCGAGGAAGTCGTCGAGCCGGTCGGGCAGGCGCACGCCGCTGTAGCCCGACCAGGCGCTCGACCACGGCCTCGCCCGGCGCGCCACAGCGGGCAGGCGGGGCCGGTCGAGGTCGAAGCGCAGCGTCAGCTCCACCAGCACGGTGGTGATCACGGTGATGCCGACGACCCCGCCGACCAGGGCGATGACGGCCGAGCGCAGCGAGGGCCGGTCCGACGCGGCCGGGAATTCCGGCCGGTTCACGACCAGGAAGGCCAGGACGGCCAGCGGAGAACACCGACTCCCCCACGTCACCGCCGCGGAGCAGGTGGAGCACGACGCTGATGGCCGAGGACCCACACGGCGATGGCCCAGGCCCGGTGCTGGCCCCGGCGCACGCCCGCGGGCCAGGGCCAGCAGCCCGATGCCGGCCAGGGCCACCAGCGCGCCGGCCGCCTGGGTGGCGCCCAGGGGAGGACCTCGAGCACCAGGTGGAGCCGGCCCCGCAGCGGCGGCGTCACCGCCGACGAGCAGGTCGACGACGCCCGCCACGGCGATGGCGCCCGCCGCCCATCGCCGGACCCGGCGGGACCGGCTGCGGACGGCGCCGAGGTCGGGCGCCGGTGGCCACGACGCCCCGTGGGGGTAGGCGGCCACCACCACGGGATGGGTGTCGTGGACCTTGCGGTCGCGGGCCGCGATGCGCTCGAGGACGGTGGCCGGGGAGCTCCGACGCGGGCCAGCAGCAAGCGGGCGTGGAGCTCGGCGCCCGTCTCGAGCTCCACCCAGGCCAGCTGCTGGCAGTGCCAGGAAGACCGGGAGCATCCCGAGGCGGCCGGGGTGCTCCTCCACGACCTCGCCGGCCGCGCCGGCGCAGGCGAAGAACCCGGGGCCGAGATGGGTGAGCTCGGCCTGCAGGGTGGCCCCGGTGACGAGCCCGGCGTAGCCGTCGCCGCCCAGCGCCCGCGCCGGCGTCGCGGCCGGCGTCGTTGGCCGTGGCGCCGGCCCCGGCCCAGCGACTCCTCGAAGAGCCCGTCGAGCCGTCCGCCCCCGAGGGTCCGCCACGCCTGGCGGGCCACGAAGCCCAGCACCACGGCCAGGACGACGATCTCGACGACGCAGACCACGGCGGCCACGAGCAAGCCGTGTCCCCCACGCCGCCGTCGTGGGCCGCGCTGATGGCCCGAGACGGCGCCGGGTGTCCGAAGACGAGATGGTCGAGCCCGGCGGAGACGAAGGGAAGCCGCAGGGCGAGGGCCACGACGAAGGGGACGAGCAGCCACCACGCCGAAGCGGGCGAAGCGGCGGTAGAGAAGGCGCGACGTGAGGAACCGCGTGCATGCTGGCGGGGTCGGCCAGCCGGTCGATGCCGTCCTGCCACTCGGCCTCGGGGTCGGGTGTCAGCGTGAAGGTGCCGGGTCCGGGCTCCGCGCCCGTGCGACTGCCGAGACGCCGTCCGGTCAGGTCGCGACGGCGGGTCGGTCGCGGCGTGGCCGGCGAGACGCGGCACGCCGGCGTCGACCCGCACGACGCGGGTCCCGCCGCCGTCGCCATGTGCAGGTCGACCGCTGGGCGCCACCTCGACCCCCAGTGCCTCGAGCGACCGCGGACGCGGCCTCGGTGCCGAGGGCGGCGTCGGTGGCGCCGGGCAGGCAGATGACGCGCCGGTCGTCGCCGGCGGCGAATGTCTCCGAGGGCCTTGGCCAGACGGGGGTGGGCGGCCAACGCCGTGCGGCGCCGCCCGCGGTCGCTCGGGCCCCGGCGAGGTCGAAGAGGTTGCCCGCCACCACCACCAGGCCCGGGCCCTCCCAGGTGTCCAGGGCCCGGGCCAAGCCCGACGCGCGCCCAGGTCGTGGCCGGGTGGCCTGCGGCCCCAGGCCGAGGTTGGCCACCACGACGGCCCGCCGGCCCACGCCGACGGGGACGGTCAGGACGTCGGGCCGGGGCGGGTCGGGACGCGGGCACGCGGGTGGGGGCCTCGGAGGCGCCTTCGGGCATGTCCTTCCATCTTGCCAGCCCCGCGCGGTGTCCCTGGGTCGATTCGGCCCCGCTTGCCCCGCGGGCACCCGAGTGGAGCGGCCCACGACCAGACGGGTCGGCTGGCAGGGCTGCTTGGATAGGCTCGGCCCGGGCCGTGTCACGCACGTGGCTGCCACAACCGTCGATCCCGAGGGGGCATCGCCAACCATGCGGACGACGCGGTCCGGGCCGCCATCGACGACTTCCACCTCGAGGAACGCCTGTTCCCGCCCCCCGAGGGCTTCGCGACCAGGCGGTGGTGGCCGACGCGCTCCATCTATCGAGCGCGCCGCGGCCGACGTCGAGGGATTCTGGGCCGAACAGGCCGGCGCCCTCGACTGGTTCGACGCCGTGGCACACGGTGCTCGAATGGGACCTGCCCTTCGCCAAGTGGTTCGTCGGGGGGACCCTCAACGTGTCGGACAACTGCCTCGACCGCCACGTCGCCGCCGGGCGGGTGACCGGGTGGCGTATCCACTTCGGAGGGCGAGCCGGGCGACACCCGGACGATCACCTACGCCGAGCTGCTCGCCGACGTCGAGCGGTTCGCCAACGTGCTCAAGGGCCTCGGGGTGCGACGCGGCGACCGGGTGGCCATCTACATGCCCATGATCCCCGAGCTGCCGGTGGCCATGCTGGCGTGCACACGGATCGGGGCCGCCCACTCGGTGGTGTTCGGCGGGTTCTCTCCCGACGCGCTGCGCGACCGGATCAACGACGCCCAGGCGAAGGTCCTCGTGACCGCCGACGGCGGTTGGCGGCGCGGTGCCGTCGTGGCGCTCAAGGAGAACGCCGACGCCGCCCTGGCCGACACGCCGTCGATCGAGCACGTGGTCGTGGCGCGGCGCACGGGCGAGGCCGGCGGCACCACGCCCATGGACCACGGCTCGTGACCATTGGTGGGACGACCTCATGGCCGGGGCCGAGCCGTCGTGCCCACCCGAGCACATGGAGGCCGAGGACCTGCTCTACCTGCTCTACACGTCGGGGACGACGGCCAAGCCCAAGGGCATCATGCACACCACGGGCGGCTACCTCACCCAGGTCGCCTTCACCCATCGAGCCGTCTTCGACCTGCATGCCGAGAGCGACGTCTACTGGTGCGCGGCCGACATCGGCTGGGTGACCGGCCACAGCTACATCGTCTACGGGCCGCTCGCCAACGGCGCCACCAGTGTCATGTACGAGGGCACCCCCGACTTCCCCGACAAGGACCGGTGGTGGGACATCATCGAGCGCTACGGGGTCACCATCTTGTACTGCGCGCCCACCGCCATCCGGACCTTCATGAAATGGGGCACCGAGTTTCCCGAGCGCCACGACATGTCGTCGCTGCGTGTCCTCGGCTCGGTGGGCGAACCCATCAATCCCGAGGCGTGGATCTGGTACTGGACCCACATCGGGGGTGGCCGCTGCCCGGTGGTCGACACCTGGTGGCAGACCGAGACCGGCGCCATCATGATCTCCCCGCTCCCCGGGCGTGACCACCTGCAAGCCGGGTTCGGCCACCTTCCCGCTTCCGGGCATCGAGGCCGAGGTCGTCGACGACGCCGGCCAGGCGGTGGACACGCGGCGGCGGGTATCTCACCCTGACCCGGCCTTGGCCCGCCGATGTTGCGAGGCCTCTACGGCGACCCCGAGCGCTACCGGCAGACCTACTGGAGCCGCTTCGAGGGTCGGTACTTCGCCGGAGACGGGGCCAAGATCGACGACGAGGGGTACTTCTGGCTCCTGGGCCGTGTCGACGACGTCATGAACGTGTCGGGCCACCGGATCTCCACCACCGAGGTGGAGTCGGCGCTGGTGGACCACCCGTCGGTGGCCGAGGCGGCCGTGGTGGGGGCCAAGGACGACACCACCGGCCAGGCCATCATCGCCTTCGTCACGCTCAAGGCCGGCGAGGACGAGACCCGGGAGCGGGGCGAGGAGCTGCGAGGCCACGTGGCTCGTCACATCGGGCCCATCGCCCGACCCAAGACCGTCATCTTCACCGATGAGCTGCCCGAAGACCCGATCGGGGAAGATCATGCGCCGCTTGCTGCGCGACGTGGCCGAAGGCCGGGACCTGGGTGACACGACGACCCTGGCCGACCCCCGGGTCGTGGACGAGATCCGGCGCTTGTCGACGGCGCAACCTGCCGAGGATTAGGCGCGAGCCGGCCGCAGGTGCACGCGTGACAGGCGTGCCCCGGGATCGCCGCCGTCGGTACCCGCCAACTGGTGCTGGCGGGTCCCTTCCGTAGAGCCTGGGCCCACGGTCATCTTCGATATCGACGGAGTCCTCTCCGACGCGGCCGGGCGTCAGCATTTCCTGGAATGGGGCCGTCGCGACTGGGACGCCTTCTTCGACGCCTGCGGGGATGACCCCCTCGTGGGGGAGGTGGCCCGCCTCCTCGAGTTGCTCGATCCCGGGCTGCAGGATCGTGCTTCTCACCGGCCGCCCCTTGCGTGTGCAACCCCAGACCCTGGCCTGGCTGGCGCACAACCGTTTGCGCTGGGACGTGCTCGTGATGCGCGACCGCGGCGACGACTGCCCAGGCGTCGCGGTTCAAGCGGGTTGCGGTCGACCGAGCTGCGAGCTCTTGGTTTCGACCCCAAGCTCGCCTTCGAGGACGACCCCCGGAACCGGGACATGTTTCACAGCGAAGGCATCCCCTGCATCTACATCCACTCTGGCTACTACGAATGAGGTGTGATGAGCCACCCCCGCAGGTTCCGTTTCGCCGCCCAGCTGTCCAAGGCTCCCGAGCCCACGGCTCGGTCCTGGGCCGACCAGGCCAAGAAGGCCGAGGACCTCGGCTACTCGACACTGCTCATCCCCGACCATTTCGGGGACCAGTTGGCCCCGGTGCCCGCCCTTATGGCCGCCGCCGACGCCACGTCGACGTTGCGCGTCGGCACCCTCGTCTTCGACAACGACTACCGACATCCGCTGGTCCTGGCCAAGGAGGCCGCCACCCTCGACCTGTTGTCAGGTGGCCGGCTGGAGCTGGGGCTGGGAGCGGGTTGGATGCGCAGCGACTACGAGGAGTCGGGCATCGCCTACGATCCACCGGCCCATCGGGTGGAGCGCTTTGCCGAAGGCGTGGCCGTCATCGCTGGCCTGCTCGAGTCCGACGAGCCGTTCTCCTTCGCAGGCACGCACTACACCGTCACCGGCCACTCCCTGCGGCCCCGGCCGGTGCAGCGGCCCCGTCCTCCTCTCATCCTGGGCGGCGGTGGAAGGCGCGTCTTGACCATCGCCGGGCGATGGGCGGACATCGTGAGCATCAATGTCGACCTGCGCGCCGGGACGGGGGGTCCTGAAACCGCCCCCAACGCCTCACCGGAGGCGACCCGGCGGAAGATCGCCTGGGTCAAAGAAGCCGCCGGGGAGCGGTTCGACGACATCGAGCTCAACTGTCTGATCGGGTTCGCCATGATCACCGATGACGCGCAGAAGATCCTTCATGCCATGGCGCCCACCTTCGGTATCGACCCTTCTGACGCTCCCCACGTCCCGCTGGCCCTCATCGGTACCCTCGACGCCATGGTCGAGGAGTTGCAATGGCGTCGGGAGGAGTACGCCATCTCGTATCTCTCCATCGAAGCCGACTGCTGGGAAGCGCTTGCTCCTGTCGTCTCCCGTCTGGCCGGCACCTGACACGACGCTCTTCCCACACGGACGAGGAAAAGACGCGGACAAGGACAAGGACAAGGACGAGCCTGTGCCCTAGCCCGGCCCCCTGGTCCATTCGACACCTTGCCTCGGAAGCTCGCGTTCGGTTCTCCCCGGCCCCAACAGCAACGTGGCGAGGGCCTCGGCTTGGCGCCTGTCCATCAGACGCCGGTCCTGGCGTCCGTCCAGAATGCGACACGCTGGTCACGCCGCTGCGACCTCCGAGGTCTTCGGGGTGCCACGTGATGGCGAGGACATCACCGGGGAGCTCGAGACCCACGCGCACCCCCGATCGTTGCGGCACGAGCGTCGTTCCACTCGATCACCTCGCGCCGTGGGCGTCGATCCCGCCGGGGCACCCTTTGGCTCGTTGCACGCACGTCACGATCGATTCCCCCCAGACCCTCGGGCGAACCCAGGCACCGACCGATGACGACCATGACGGTCCCGTCTCTGTGCCCCAGCGGATTCGCCTGGTAGATGGGTACAATCCTGGGCAGAGCCTGGAGCACCCTTCAGTTCAGCGGGGAGGCGGGATGAAAGAGGGCACCTGGCGGGCGTCTCCGCTCGCCCTGGCTAGTGCGCTCGTCATCGCCGCCGCCGCCATTCTGGGTTTCGTGCTGGCCAGGCACAGTGTGGAAGGCCAGAACCAGGCCCTGCTGAGAGAAGACGCCACGCAGGCGGCCGAGTACGTCTCGTCGCTGACGACGGGCCTCGGCTCGACCCTGGACGCACTGGCTCCCGGGGTCACGTCGACGAAGGGTTCGCCGATCGCCTTCGAAGCCCAAGCCCAGCCCCTCGCCAGTGGCCTCATCACCCTCGTCCTGGCGCGCAAAGGCGCCACCCAGTACGTCGCCACAGCCGTAGCCGGGACGGGATTCAAGGCCGGCGAGGTTCTCGAGCCCCAGCTGAGTGCCACCCTGGCTCGCGCCGGTTCGAGCCTGGTGGCGGGCCCCGCCCATTTCAACGGGAAGACGACGTCGTTCGGCTTGGCTCTGGGGCCTCCTCTGGTTCCCCCCGGGTTGGCGCTCTACGAGCAGGTCACGCTCAGCCCCTTCGTGGCCACGACCGCCACCCAGGCGGCGCCGTTCCGCGTGCTCCAGGCTGCTGTCTACGCCACACGCACACCGAACACGAGTCAGTTGGTCTTGGCCAACACCCGTGCGGTTCCCCTGAAAGGGGCGACGTCCGCGGTCCCGGTGACCGTGGGTGACGCCACGTGGTGGCTGGTGGCGACGGCCAAGAGCCCGCTGGCGGGCCGATTCCCCAATGCGGCTCCCTACGTCGTCCTAGCCGTCGGCCTGCTCTTGGCACTGGCGGTCGGCATGGTGATCGAGGTCGTCGTGCGCCGGCAGCGCTATGCGAACACCCTCGTGGCCCAGCGCACGGCCGAGCTTCTGGCCTCTCAAGAGGCGCTGGTCCGCGGCGAACGCTTGTCGGCTGTAGGGCAGATGACCACGGTGGTCGGGCACGAGTTGCGCAATCCCCTGGGTGCGGTCATGAACTCGCTGTACATGCTGCGCCGATCGCTCGACGATCCGGTGGCAGCGGAGCCCCACCTCGCCGTGGCCGAGCGCCAGACCGCTCGGGCTGTGAATCTGGCCCAGGATCTCACCGCGTACATGCGCGAGAGGGAGCCCGAGATGGCGCCTCTCGAGTTGCCGGAGGTGCTCAGCGACGTTTTCGAGGCGACGCCCAAACCCGCCAACGTCGAAGTGGTCGAGAACATTGGGTCTTTTGCGCTGATCGCCGATCCCAAACAGCTCGCGGAGATCCTGACGAATCTCATTGACAACGCCTACCAAGCCATGCCCGACGGAGGGTCACTGCTCATCGCCGCACACGCCGATGGGGACGATGCGGTTATCACCGTGCAGGACAGCGGAGAAGGGATCGACCCGGCATTGGTCGAGCGGTTCTTCGAGCCCTTCTTCACAACGAGGTCGGATGGGACCGGTCTCGGCCTGGCCATCGTGCGGCGCCTGATCGAAGGGCACGGCGGGGAGATTTCGATCCAGAATGGGCAGTCCGGTGGCGCTGTCGTCACTGTGCGTCTACCACTCGAGCCGTCAAGAGCGTTGGCATGGCGTTAGACACCAAAACTCGCGTGTTCGTGATCTACGCTCCTTTGCAGCGGGCTGCCAAGCACGAGAACAAGGGCTCTGCCGGCCCTGGTTCGACCAAGCTGGCACCTTCGGATCCTTCCTACCGACCGGGTTCGTCAGACACGGGACGTGACGTTGATACCCAGAACACCACAGCGGCCGCGCCGGCCAGCGCCAAGCAAATGAGCGCGGATGTGCTCGTGGTAGATGACGAATCAGACGTCCGTTGGACGGTTGCCGAGGTCCTGCGATCGGCTGGGTTCACTGTGGCCGAGGCGCAAGACGGCGAGTCCGCCTTGGGCTTGCTGAGCACCCAGCGCTACCGGATGGTGCTGCTCGACATCAGGATGCCGAACCGCGACGGTGTGTCTCTCATCGAAGCGGCGGGGACCGTGCCCCCGGTGGTCGTGCACTCCGCCTATGCCCTTGACGCTTCGGAGCGCGAGCGCTTGGGTGCCAGTGTGGTGAGCTATCTGCACAAGCCCGTCTCACCTCAGAAGCTTCTGAGAGCCGTTGAGGCCGTGCTGGGCCCGGGTACGGAACCTGAGAGCCCCGCCCCCTGACCTGAGAGCCGCCTGGGTGGGGACTGGGTTTGGTCGGGGGGGCGGCGAGGGGACGGACCGCCAATGAGCCCCTATGGTCAGCGCACCCCTACGGCTATCATTGGCACGTGGGGGTCGGTGGAATGGGGGACGGGGGCCAGACGTTGCGTGTGCTCATCGTCGATGATCACGAGGTCTTGCGGGCCGGAACCCGGCAGGTGCTCGAGGCATCCGATGACATCGTCGTGGTGGGTGAGGCAGACGACGGGTCGGCGGCTCTGGGCATGATCGACGACTTGAACCCCGACGTGGTCCTTATCGACATTCGGCTCCCGGACCGAAGCGGCATCGACGTTGCCCGCCAGCTGACGGTCACCCATCCCAATGTTCGTGTGGTGGTCCTCTCCGCCTATGACGACGACGAGTTCGTCCGCGCCGCGCTCGAGGCCGGAGCCACGGGGTACCTGTTGAAGACGATGGCTCGTGAGGAGCTCATTGGAGCAGTGCGCGCTGCTGGTCAAGGCACCACGGTGCTCGACCCCGTCCTGTCGCCGCGACTGGCGGGCGTGCACAGTTCCCGGGTCGCCAGCGTCGGGCCCAAGCTCACGTGGCGCGAACGGGAGACCGTCGAGCTCGTAGCTGAGGGACTATCCAACAAAGCGATAGCGGCACGACTGGGTGTAAGTGTCCGGACGGTCGAGGGTCACCTGAACCACGTCTTCACGAAACTCGGGGTCGAGTCGCGTACCGAGCTGGTTCGTTTTGTGATGACAAACCGGCTAATTGCAACAGCACCCTTGGGGGAACTCAAACCCTAGGAGGCCTCGGCGCTGTGACGGTGGCACTTGATGGTGCTGCCTGATCCGCAGGACCAGGTCGTCCAGCACCCGATAGGCGCCCCGCAGGTCTCGTGTCTTGGTGGGCCGGATCAGTTCCCGCGCCGCATCATGGACCTCGTTCACGAGGTCGGTCGGGGGAGCGTCGCCACCACCGGTGGTGGCGAGGGTCCACGCCAGCCAGAACCGGCCTGCGGCCGCCATGATCTGTGCGGTGTCATCCACCGCCGGCTGCTCGAGCCATCCATGGCCCGGTCGGTGCCACCCCTCTCGAGCATTCCGGGCACCCTCGGATGAACGTCAAGCCACAGGACCGGAAGATCCGGTGGCGCTCGTAGCTGGGGTCACCACAGAATCGACCGGCGAGCTCCTCCGAACAGAGCACCGGAGTCCCGTCCTTGTGCAACACCAGGCTTCCCCTGCACAAGTTCATGGACCGACCCCTTTGCCTTGTTCGTTGCCCTTCCGCGGTCGCGCCTCTGGGGATAGGGACAGCTACGGAGCAAGGGGGGCGAGGCACGGGCGGCACCGGAAACGTCGCGATATGCCGCTCCATGCCCCACCGTCCCCCTCTTGGTGTGGGAAAACCACACACGCCATGCTCCGGGCAGTGGACGGGACGCAGGGAGCTACTGCGTCCCGCTCTTATCCCTCGATGGGCGACCCTGTCAGAAGGGGGATGCGGGGTTCCCCGAGCCACCCAACAGGCACGGTACGCCTGGCCCGTGGCCTCGACCAGCGGGATACCACCTGAGCTCGTCAACGGGATTCCACCTGGTGGTGGGGACGGGTGCTCGGGGGCTATCGCGTGTGCTCACACCGGCCGCCCGCCCGGGCACCACGCGTTGGCCGGCACCCCTGCGCAGGGGTTGGGCATCGAGGGCAGGGCGACGGAAGGCGGTGCATCACGACCCCCGTGAACGAGGGGTACCTGGACCCGGCCGGGCACGTCCCGAAGCCCGTGTCGCACAGCACCTGCGCCAGGAGCGCGCCCCCGGTGTTGGCCACGGCCTTTGTCCCGTCACAGGTGGGCTGGCTCTGCTCGAGACCGGGCGGCGCACTTCCCAGCGGCGCGTTGTTGCCGGCGTAGCAGTTGCGTGCTCCCGCCCCATTGATCACGATCTGGCCGAAGTCGGCGTTGGACGGGTTCCCGAAGTACGCGTCGTGGGTGAACGTGTTGTCGAGCAGCGCATCCCCTTTGGGATCCTAGACGCAACCGAAACCCGACAGCTCGACACCCCCTGCTCCCGGACAAGTCTGACCGAGCACCGGTGGGTTGCTGTCGGGGTAGGGCACGAAGAGAACCCCCCACGCCCCGTTGTCGGCGAAGGTGTTGTCCATCACGGTGTCGTTGGTGCCGCCCGAGACGGTCATACCAGTGCCGGTGGGCCCCGCGCTGGCGCTGCCCGCCTCGGGGACGTTGGGGTTGTTGTTGTCGTGGACCGAGTTGTGGATGAAGACCCAGCACGAGTGGGTGTGGGTGATCGGGCTCGTGGCTCCGTTCGGGCAGGCCCCGTTCTGGGGGGCGGGGGCGTCCCCGTCGATCTGCGTGTTGGTGTCGGCGCCGTCCTTGTTGTTGTCGAACTGTGAGTTCTCGATCACGACGGCCCCGCCGGAATTCGTGCCCGAGTAGCCCGAGGGCGCTGTACTCCATCCAGGCATGGTCGATGGTCACATCGCACACCTGGCGGCATGCCCCCACGTACATTCCGGAGTCGTTGAAGTTGCTGGCGTAGATCTGGTCCCACGAGCCGGGGCCCTGTGTGTTGGACGAGAAGATCCCGTACTGCGAGGCGGTGGCTTCGCCCCCGTAGTAGGTCGACGTGGCGGTGAGGTACCGGCCGGTGTACCCATGTTGGCCGATGACACCCGAGTCGTCTCCGCCGTTCCACCAGATCTGGTTGCCGGCGTCACCGGCCCCGCTGAGGAAGTTGCACGCGGTGAGGTTCTCGATGCTCACGTTGTCGGCCTTCCACACGACGATGCCGTTGCGCCCGTCGGCCTTGCCGTTTGAGCCGACCGCCCCGAAGCTCTGCTCGGCAGGGGCCGGCGCTGCACGGGGTAGGCGAGCCCGCCTTGGTGCCGTCCACGATGACGGTGCTCCGGTCCATCCCCCGCAGGTGGATGTCCGACTTCGTGATGAGGACGCCGCCGAAGTCACCGTGGTCGGAGTCGGTCGGCGGGTTGGTCTCGTCGTCGGTCTCGTGGTAGTCGCCCGGTGCCACGAGGATCCAGTCGCCGGGCCGGGCCGCGTCGACGGCGGCCTGGATGGTCCGGTACGCGCCGGCGTGCCCGTGGAATGTGCCGACCAGCAGCACGTGGCCCGCTGGCCGAACCCGTCCCCGAGCCCGGTCCCGAGCTGCACGCCGCCAGGGTCGCTCCCAGCAGGCACGCCCCCGAGGAGCGCGGCGCCAAGCCCGCGCGTCGCAACCGACAGAGCATCGTGACCACTCGACCCTCCGATCCAGTCCCACCGACCCGATGCGCCGCCGACGGCCGATCATGCCGACCCGGCCCTCGTGGCGTCGCAGCGATGGACTTGCGACCAGGCATACGGCGGTCGACGGGCGCCCCGGTGATTGGCGTCGCACCCCCGCGAGCCGTAGTCTCGGTCGACCGGACAGCGTGAGACCGTGGAAGGAGACGAGGCATGGACGCAGCACCGCTGCGGGGGGCGAAGATCGTCGTGACCGGCGTCACGGGCCAGGTGGCCGAGCCACTGGCGTGCGCGCTGGCACGCGACAACGAGGTCTACGGGGCGGCCCGCTTCAACGACGCCGAGGCCCGGCGTCGCCTCGAGGCCGCCGGCGTCCGCTGCGTCGTCGTCGACCTGCTGGACGGGCGAGCCGAGCGCCCTTCCCGCCGACGCCGACTACGTGCTCAACTTCGCCGTCACCAAGACCAATGACTGGGACGTCGACCTGCAGGCCAACAGCGGCGGGCTGGCATGGCTGATGGAGCACCATCGCGACGCCCGCGCCTTCCTGCACTGCTCGACGACCGCGGTGTACAAGCCCATGGGCCACCACGTGTTCGCCGAGACGGACCCCCTCGGCGACAACCACGGGGTGTGGCCGTTCCTCCGGACCTACAGCATCTGCAAGATCGCGGCCGAGGCGACCGCCCGGTGGGCGGCGCAGCGCTTCGAGCTCCCCACGACCATCACCCGGCTGTCGGTCCCCTACGGGGATCGCGGCGGCTGGCCGGCTGTGCATCTGCACATGATGATGCAACGGCTCGGCGATCCCGGTCCACGTCGACGCCCCGAGCGTCTACCACCCCCTGCACGAGCGCGACATCGCTCCGCATGCTGCCCGCGTTCCTCGACCGCGGCGTCGGTGCCGGCCACCGTCGTCAACTGGGGTGGGAGACGCCGCGGTGAGCATCGAGGAGTGGTGTACCTATCTCGCCGAGCTCACCGGGCTCGAGGCGCGCTTCGAGCCGACCGAGCACACCATCGACAGCGTGCAGCTCGACCTGACGCGCATGCACGAGCTCGCCGGTCCGACCGTCGTCGACTGGAAGGACGGGATGCGACAGATGGTGGCGGCCCGTCACGGCGAGCTGCTGTCGGGCTGAGCCCGTCGTGTGCCCTACGGCTCAGTGGCTCGGCCAGTCAGTGCCCCCGTCGGTCGAGGCCCGTCGCCTGGCGCTTGGGGCGCGGCCAGCGCCCTGCCACCCGGGTCGGGCTGGCTCGGCAGTCGGGATCGGCGTCGGTGACGAGCGCAGCGAGCCATCCCGCCACGACGAGACAGCCCCGACACCACCAGCACGGGAAGGTCGCCGAACCGTTCGTAGATGGTCCGCCCCGTTCGCAGCTCCACGTCGCGGATGATGACGGCGCGTACCCCGAGATCGGTGCGGGCCAGGACCCGGCCCCGGTGGTTGATCACGGCGCTGAAGCCGGTCGGCGCCGCCTGGACGACGTCGCGCCCTTCGGAGATCGCCTGGAGTCGGGCGGCGGCGATCTCCTGGGTCGGGCACCTGGCTCGTGAGGTAGGAAGAGGTGTTGGTCGGGTCGACGAGCAGCTGCGCGCCGGCGCGGGTGGCGATCCGCCCGCGCTCCGCGTAGAAGACCTCGTAGGACACGAGCGTGCCCGAGCGGGCCCGCCGGAGTGTGCAGCGACGCCGTTGCCGTGCCCCGGGATGGCGTCGAGCGGGACGCTCGAGAGGTTGGCGAGGTGCTTGAAGAACCCCCGGTAGGGGATGTACTCGCCGAAGGGCACGCGGTGGACCTTCTCGAAGCGCGCCACCAGCTTGCCCGGCGGGAGAGAACGCCACGATCTCGTTGCGGAAGCTCTGAGCCGACACCGTCTCGGTCACCCCCACCAGGAGCGTGGCGTGCAGGCCGGACGGCGAGCGCGCCCAGTTGCTTTTCGATCTGGCGTGCCGTCGATGAGGCGTGTCGAGCGACACCACGTCCTCGGGCCACACCACCAACGACGGGGCCCGGCCCCCGTCGTAGCGCGAGGCGATCTCGTTGGTGGCCGCGAACTGCGCGGCGGTGACGGTGGCGGGGTCGACCTCGGACTTGCGCAGGCCGCGCACCCCTCCGCCCTGTACCGACGCCACCCTCAGGTGTGCGAGCGCCGGACCCCCGTCGGGCGCCAGGCCCCCACCCGCGCCACGGCCACGACGGCGGCCAGCGCGCCACCCCGGCGAGCGACCGGGCGCCAGTACGCTCCGGCCGGCCGCGCCCGGCCCGGCCGGCCGCGTCGTCCGAGCGCGGGTGACTCGCCCGCCGACCGTGCGGCGCCAGGATGCGCCAGGCCCCCACCTCCGAGCCAGACCAGCCCCACCAGCAGGAGCGGGCCGCCGAGCCGGGCCGCGCCGGCCAGGGGGCCCGACGCCTGGCCCAGGGCCACCCCGCCCATGGGGAGGCCCCCGAAGGGCCACGTCGAGCGCAGCGCCTCGCCGAGCACCATGGCGCCGGCCAGCGCCGCCGTGCGTCCCCGGGCCCGGCGCGGGACCACCGCGCACGCCAGCGCCGGCGCCAGGGACTCCACCGCCATGAGCACGACGCCCCCGTAGGTGTTGAAGGTCGTCGCCCACCACAGCCCGGGGACGAAGAGCCCGAGCCCGGTGGCCCAGCCGGCGAGCAGGCGGGCCCGCAGGCGCAGCCCGCCGAGCCGCCACCACAGGAGACCGGCGGCCGGGAAGGCCAGCACCCAAAGCCCCCACGGGGGAAGCGACAGCGCCAGCCCCACTCCCGCCACCAGCGACGGGACCGACGACGCGGCCCCGTCGCCACCGGTTGCGCCGGGACGCCACGGCGGTGGCGCTGGAGCCGCCGCGCGCCGAGCGCGGGGTCGGTCACCGCGGTCGGTTCGCTCCGGCCACGACCACGCCGCCGTTCGAGCACCGCGTGCGGCGGCCGTGTCGACCGCTGGCGATGCAGGCCGGGATGCCCACGCCGTGGTAGGCGGCGCCCGCCAGCGCCAGCGCCGGGCAGCCGGGCCACGGCCGCCTCGATCGCCGACACGCGTCGAGGTGGCCCACGGCGTACTGGGGGAATGCCTCGGGCCAGCGCGTCACCACCGCCTCGATGGGTCGGACCGCATCCCAGCATGGGGCCGAGCTCGTCGAGGACGCGGCCGGACGAGCTCGTCGTCGGACAGGTGCGCCGGGCGGTCGTCGCCGAAGCGGCCCGTCGAGGCGCGCAGCAAGACGTCTCCGGGGCGGTGGAGCTCGGGCCACTTCGAGGTGAGCCACGTGCACGCCGTGATCAGGCGTCCGGCGCTCGGCCGGGACGAGGAAGCCCGTGCCGTCGAGGGCGATGCCCGACGCCCTCGGCGGGCATCCGCAAGGTGACGAGCGTCACGTCGGCGTAGTCGATCGCCCCCAGAGCGCCGCGGCGGCGCCGTGGTCGACGGGCCCGAGCAGCGCCGCCGCCGTCGGGGCCGGGGTGGCGATGACCACGGCGTCGGCCTCGATCGTGCCCCGCGGCGTGTGCAGCGCCCAGCCGTCGCCCCGTGTCCGCCCGGCAGGTGCCGCGTCGCCGGCGTTGTGCAGCTCGAGGCGGTCCACCCGGTGTCGAGGCGCACGTCGACGCCGCGACCCGAGCGTGCCGGCGTCAGCGCGTCGACCAGCCGCGACAAGCCGCCGCGGACCGTGTGGAAGACGGGGGCTCGCCGTCGCGTGCCGACGCGCGGGGCCCGTCGTCGCTGGCGCACCGGGGTCGCGCGGCGGCCCGCAGGGCGCGCATCAGGCTGCCGCCTCGCGCCGCGGCGTCGAGCAGCGCGGGGAACACCGCCGCCGCGCTCATCGTGTCGTGTCCCCGGCGTGGATCCCGCCGATCAGGGGATCGACCAGGCGCGCCGTGACCTCGCGCCCGAGGCGTCGTCGGGTGATCGTCGGCCACGGGTCGATCCGCACGTCACGTCGGACCGCTCGGGTCGCCGGCGTCGTGGCCCGACCCCGCACGAGGTCGAGGGCGGCGCGCCCCACGCCCGAGGGCGACAGGATGCCCGACCGGGCCAGGGGGCCCAGGCGGGTGGGCACGCCCAGCGCCAGCCCGCGGGGGAGCGGACGGAGCTCGCCCCGGGCCCACACGTAGGCCGTGCGGCTGCCGGGCGACACGAGGTCGTCGCCGAGTCCGAGCTCCCGGCACAGGGCCACGGCCTCGGGGCGCCGGGCCAGGAAGGCGTCGGGCCCGAGCTCGACGGCCCGCCCACCGATCGCACCCGTGTGCAGCTTGCCCCCGAGGCGGTCGCTCGGACTCGAGCACGACGACGTGGGCCCCGGGCGCGGCCGACGTGAGCTCCCATGCCGCGCTCAGCCCGGCGATGCCGCCGCCGACGACGGCCACGGTGGCGCGCGGTCGCGCGCCCGCGGCGTCGCCGTAGGCGCCGGCGCCGGTCATCGTCAGGCGTGCGCGGCCTCGACCACGTCGAGCACGACGCCGGCCAGGACGTCGCAGAACTCGGGGTCGTCGTTGAGCGACGCCGTGCGGGCGAAGGCGATGCCGGCGTCGTCGCGCCACCGCGCGTGCCTCGATGTCGATGTCGTAGAGGACCTCGAGGTGGTCCGACACGAATCCCACGGGGCACACCACCACGGCGCGACGCCCCCGTGCCGGGCAGCGCCGCGATCACGTCGCGCACGTCGGGGCCGAGCCACGCGTCGGCGGTGCGTCCCGCGCTCTGCCACGCCACCGACCACCGAGCGACGCCGGCCGCCTCGGCGATCGGCCGTCGCCGACTCGTGCACCTGCGTCGGCGTAGGGGTCGCCGTCGTCGACGAGCCGGGCCGGGATGCTGTGGGCGGTGAAGACGACCGCGGCGCTCGTGGCGCGCCTCGGCGGGCAGCTGCGTCGACGGCGTCGCGCACCGCGCCTGCGCCAGCAGGGGCACGAGCCCGGCGGCGAGGTGCCAGTGGTCGATCATCTCGAGCTCGAGGGGCCCGCCGTCGCTCGGGCCCAGGGCGCCGGCCGCGGCCCGGGCCCGTCGGGCGTAGTCGCCCACGCTGGCGACCGAGAAGTGGGGGGCGAGCACGAGCCCGATCAGCCGGCCGACGCCGGCTCGTCCCAAGCGCGCCCACGGCGTCCTCGATCCGGGGGGCCGCGAACTTGGCCCCGGCGGCGACCGCGAACCGCCCGGGCGCCCGCCTGTTCGAGGGCGCGCCGGATCCCCTCGACCTGCGCCGCGGTGCGCTCGTTGAGCGGGGACGTCCCTCCGATGGCGCCGGTAGCGGCGCTCGAGGTCGGCCAGCAGCTCGGGCGGAGGCGGGCTCCCGCGCCGGATCTCGGTGTAGAAGGCACGGAGCTCGTCGAGCGAGTGGGGCGTGCCGTGCGCCATGACGAGCACGCCGACGGGCGTTCACCGCGCTGGCCCGCAGCGTCGACAGGCCTCGTGCGGGCGATGTCGTCGTGCACGAGCGTCCACGATGCGCGCCAGCACGTCGGGATCGGTCTCGGGCAGCACGCCGTGGCCGAGGTTGAACATGTGCCCCGTCCCACCCCCGCGCTCGAGCACGTCACGGGTCTCGGCCTCGACGACGTCCCACGGCGCCAGACACGTGGTGGGGTCGAGGTTGCCCTGCAGGGCGTGGCCCCGGCCCGACGCGCCGCCGGGCCTCGTCGAGCGGGACCCGCCAGTCCACCCCGACGACCTCGGCACCGGCCCCCGCCATCAGGGCGAGCAGCTCGCCCGTGCCCACGCCGAAGTGGATGCGCGGCACCCCGAGGTCGGCCAGCCCGGCGAAGACCTTGCGCGTGGCGGGCAGGACGTGTCGCTCGTAGTCGGCGGGCGACAGCGCCCCCACCCAGCTGTCGAAGAGCTGGACGGCCGAGGCCCCGGCCAGCACCTGGGCCCGCAGCGACGCCAGGGCCATGTCGGCCAGGCGCGTCGAGGAGCCTGGCCCACAGGTCGGGGTCCCCCCGCATGAGCGCCTTGGTGCGGGCGTAGACGCGCGACGGGCCCCCCTCGACAGGTAGCTGGCCACCGTGAACGGGGCGCCGGCGAAGCCGATGAGCGGGATCCCGAGCGGGTCGAGCTCCCTGGCGACCAGGCGGACGGTCTCGAGCACGTAGCCGGTGTCGGCCTCGGGCTCGAGGGGGCGCAGCCGGGCCAGGTCCTCGGCCTGCCGAAAGGGCCGGCTCACCACCGGGCCCCGGCCCTGCTCGACCTCCACGCCGAACCCGACCGCGGCCGCCGGCACCACGATGTCGGTGAAGAGGATGGCGGCGTCGACGCCGTAGCGGCGCACCGGCTGCAGGGTCAGCTCGGCGGCCAGCTCGGGCTGCGGATGGCGTCGAGGATGCTCCCGTCGCCCCGGGCGGCCCGGTACTCGGGCAGGGAGCGTCCCGCCTGGCGCATGAACCAGACCGGCACCCTGTCCACCGGCTGGCACCGGCACGCCCGCACGAACGCCGAGTCGGCGACTGGCACGCATGCGACGCTACCTGACGCCGCCAGGCGCAATCTTCCTGCTCGACGACCGATCTTCCCTCCCTCCTGTCCCCAGAAAATGCGTGCCGTCGCGGCACGCTCACAGAGCGTGCCCGGACGATATGATCGATGGTTCACTGCGCACCGGCGGTGAAGAGGGAGCGGCTGTGGCAACGCATCCTGAGCTCGAGGCGGAACAGGCCCATGTGGACCGGGCCTACGAGCGCCTCGACCAGCTGCGGTCGGACACCGAGGAGCTCATTCGCTCCGTCATCGACCAGGGTCGCGGGGGCACCCACCAGTTCCGCGAGGAGCGCGACGTCATCGTCCGCACGAGCCTCGCCCGCCTCGACCAGCTCGACATCGGCGAGCAGGCGCTGTGCTTCGGCCGGATCGACCGGCGTCAGAGGGCGACGCGTCGCCGGAGGCCACCGAACCGAGAGCTTCCACATCGGCCGCCTAGGGATCTCGGGCGAGGACCTCGAGCCCCTGGTGGTCGACTGGCGGGCACCGGTGGCCGAGCCCTTCTACCGGGCCACGGGACGCGACCCCATGGGCCTGGTCCTGCGTCGCCATCTCGCCGCCCAGGGCCGGCGGATCGTAGGGATCGAGGACGAGCGCTTCGGCGTCTCCATCCCCGCCAACGGCTCGCGACACACCGCTGACCAGGCCGACCGGGTCAATGCCACGGTCCGGACCGACCTCGACGGTCGTCCCCGCTGGGACGAGGCGGCCGTCGGGAAGGCGGGGACGGCGAGCTCGAGCTCGGGGGCCCCGGCGCCCTGCTGGCCGCGCTCGAAGGGGCCCGGACCGGGGTCATGCGCGACATCGTCGCCACCATCCAACGGGAGCAGGACGAGATCATCCGCTCCGCGCTCCCCGGCGTCATGGTGGTCCAGGGCGGCCCCGGCACCGGCAAGACGGCGGTGGCTCTGCACCGGGCGGCATACCTTCTCTATACGCACCGATTCCCCCTGGAGCGCCAGGGGGTGCTGGTGATCGGGCCCAACCCGCTGTTCCTGCGCTACATCGAGCACGTCCTGCCGTCGCTGGGCGAGAGCGGCGTCACCCTGTCGACGATCGAAGGGCTCGTCCACGGCGTGCAGGTGAGGGCCGAGGACGGGCCGGGGGTGGCCCGCCTGAAGGGCGAGGCCCGCATGGCTCGCCTCGTGGTGCGGGCGGTGCGCAGCCGCCAGCGCCCCCTGCGGCGCGACGCCGAGGTACCCTTCGGCGCCACCGTGCTGCGCCTCACGGCGGAGGCCTCGGCCGGCATCGTGTCGGCCGCCCAGGCGCCGCCCCGGTACCCACAACGCCCGGCGGCGTTTCCTCGAGCAGCTCGTGGTGCGCAGGCTGGCCGACGAGTACCTGCGGACGTTGAGCATCCACGGGATCGCGCCCGGAGGTGCCCAAGGCTCGGGCCCGGCCGAGGGTGACCGCGGGGACGCCGCCTCGGGGGCCGACCCCGTGGTGCCGCTCGCGCCGGGGGCGCCGACGGGCCCGAGTGCCGAGGGCGTCCCGAGCTACCAGGGCAACGGACACCGCACCGTCCCTCCGGCGAGCACCGCTGCGCCGGGAGAAGGCAAGGAAACGGCCACGGAGTCATGCGCCCGCGACCTGGCGGCGACCGGGGGTCGGCGGGGGAGGCCCTCGACGAGGAGAGCGGGTTCGACCTGGGCGAATTCTCCCGGCAGGTCCGGCGCCTGCCGGAGGTGGCCGAGGCGCTCGACCGCATGTGGCCCCGCCTGAGCGCCGAGGAGCTCCTCCACGACCTGTTCGGGTCCCCGCCCCTCCTGGCCCTGGCGGCCAAGGGCGTGCTCAGCGCCGCCGAGCAGCACCTGCTCGTACGCCCTCGCAGCGCGTCGCTGGCCGAGATCCCCTGGACCGTCGCCGACCTCGCCCTGATCGACGAGGCCCGCGTGCTCCTCGGTCCGCGCCGGCGACGCAGCGAGGGAGGGGTCGACCACGACGAGGGGCCACGCACCTACGGCCACATCGTCGTCGACGAGGCCCAGGACCTGTCCCCCATGCAATTGCGCTCGGTGTCGCGCCGCTCGCTGTCGGGGTCGATCACCATGGTCGGTGACATCGGTCAGGCCACCGGGCCCTGGGCCCCCACCAGCTGGGACGAGGTCACGGCCCACCTGCCGGGCCAGCGCCCGCCCCGCCTGGTCGAGCTCACCGTGAGCTACCGCACGCCCGCCGAGGTGATGGAGGTGGCCGCCCGGCTGCTGGCCGAGACCGCGCCGGGCCTGCGTCCGCCCACACCGGTGCGACGCACCGGGGTGGCGCCGCACTTCGAGCAGGTCCCCGCCGGACAGCTTGCCCAACGGGTGGCGGCGCTGGCCCTGCAGGCCTGTCGCGACGTCACGCCCGGCACCGCGGCGGTGCTGGCGCCGGCGTCGCTGGTGGCGGACCTGGCCGTGGCGCTCGACGCGGCCGGCGTGGAGGCCACCGACCCCCGCCGCGACGGCCTGGGGGCACCGCTGAGCCTCTTGCCCGTCGACCTGGCCAACGGTCTCGAGTTCGACGCCGTCGTCGTGGTGGAGCCGGCCGCCATCGTCGAGGAGTCCCCCCAAGGCCTGCGCGCCCTGTACGTGGCCCTTACCCGTCCCACCCAACGTCTGGCCGTCGTCCACACGAGGCCCCTTCCACCTGCGCTCGGGGTCTGATCGCGACACGCCGGTCGCCGCCCGGGCCGCGCCCGGGCCGCGCCCGGCATCCCGGGGTCGCAGCGATATCCCACACAGCTTCCGTGCAAGGCGACGGTGTTGGCGCGGGAGGGTCGCCGTCCGCTAGGAAAGACGCCGTGACGCAGGCCCTGTCGGTGGAGCATCCGGCGCGCGCTCCACGCCACGTCCCCGAGCGACCGCCGCTGCTCGCCGTCGGGGTCATGATCTGGCTGGGCTCGGAGCTCATGTTCTTCAGCGGCCTGTTCGCCGCGTACTTCACCATCCGCGCCCACGCCGCCACGTGGCCCCCGCTGGACGGGGCGCATCTCGACTACATCCAGGCCGGCATCTTCAGCGTCGTCCTGCTGGTGTCGAGCCCGACGTTCCAGATGGGGGTGTGGGCCCAAGAGCGCGGCGAACGGCGCAAGGCCGTGAAGTGGATCGTGATGAGCTTCCTCCTGGGCGCGGCGTTCCTGAGCAACACCCTCTACGAATGGCACGACTTCGCGGGCTCGCACCACGGGCCTTCGCTCAACGCCTACTGGTCGCTCTTCTTCATCATGACCGGCATCCACGGACTCCACGTGGCGCTCGGGTCTGGTGGCCATGATCTTCCTCCTGGGTCGCATGGGAGGCAAAGGCGGCGACCCCGGGGAGACCAACGTGTTCCAGGCGGTCGGCTACTACTGGCACTTCGTCGACTTCATGTGGATCGGCATCTTCAGCTGCCTGTTCCTGTTGAAGACCGGTTGATCTCCCGGGACTGCGAGGACATGCGAGCCAAGCTCCGTACGCGCTACGTGCTGCCGGGACTGCTGGTGGCCGGGGTGGCGGTCGTCGGACTGCTGACGTCGGGCGCGGCCGTCTCCCAGGCGGCCACTCCGCCTGCCAAGGCGGCGGTGAAGTCGGCGGTGAGCGCCACGAGCAACCCGATCACCTACCAGCTGCCTCCGAGCTCCTACATCGCGCCCGGACAGCCCCTGTTCGAGCTGAACTGCTCGAGTTGCCACGGCGTCGACGCCACGGGCACCGACAGGGCGCCGAACCTCCAGGGCCTCGGGCCCGCCACCGTCGACTTCTGGGTGTCGACGGGCCGCATGCCGCTGGCGGTGGCCACGGCGCAGCCGGTGCAGAAGCCGCCGCGCTTCACCCGCAAGCAGACGCTGCAGATCGTGGCCTTCGTGAGCTCGCTGGCGCCCACCGCGCCGGACTACCCCTCGGGCATCCCCGAGGTCGACCTGGGGGCCGGCAACCTCGTCGAGGGCAACTCGCTGTTCGTCCTCAACTGCGCGGGGTGCCACACCATCACCGGCGCCGGCGACGCCCTGGCCAACGGGTACTACGCCCCCTCGCTGCACAAGACCTACCCGCGCCAGATCGTCGAGGCCATCCGCACCGGCCCCACCAAATGCCCCACTTCGGGCCGGGCAACCTCTCGAACCAACAGGTGGCCGACATCGTCGCCTACGTCACCGTCTACCATCCAGCACCCCGACAACCGCGGCGGCCTCGGTCTCGGCGGCATCGGGCCGGTGGCCGAGGGCTTCATCGGGCTCCTCTTCGGTGTGGGCGGCATCATGCTGGTGGCCTTCTGGCTCGGAGACCGCAAGTGAGCGACCACACCGACCTCGCCACCGCCACCGACGTGGCCGCGGGCAACGGTGCTCAGGCCGGGGTGCCCCTCACGAAGTTCGACGACCCCCATCTCCGCCCCTACGCCAAGAACCCCGCGCGCCGAGATGGTCATCGCCTTGGTCCTGCTCCTCGGCCTGGCCGGGTTCGCCGCCTACGGCGGCGCTCTACTGGGTGGGCGGCCAGACCCAGTGGGAGGGTGTGTTCGGCGGGGTCGGGTTCTTCGCCTTCGGCTTCGGCCTCTCCGCCTGGGGCAAGTACCTCCTGCCCCAGGGTCCCTTCGTCGAGGAGCGCCATGTCCTGGCGTCGACCGAGGCCGAGGTCGAGGCCATGGCGGCGGCCATCGAGGACCGGGGCAAGATGGTGTTTCGCCGGCGCGGTTTTCTGGGCACGATCCTCGGTGCCGGCGCCGGGGTCATGGGCATCGTGCTCGCCTTCCCCCTCATCCGCTCGCTGGGCCCGCAGCCGAAGAAGCTTCTGGACGTCACCAACTGGGCGCTCGGAATTCGTATCTGGTCGACATCAACGGGAATCGCGTCCATCAGGCCGACCTCGAGGTGGGTGGCGCGCTCGACGGTCTTCCCCCAGGGCTTCGCGGGCAGCTCGATCAACCAGACCATGCTGGTGCGGGCCGAGGACACCGACATCGTCACCATGCCCGGGCGTGAGAGCTGGGGCCCCAAGGGCTACCTGGCCTACTCCAAGATGTGCACCCACGCCGGATGCCCCGTCGGCCTCTACGAGCAGATCACCCAGCAGTTGCTGTGCCCGTGCCACCAGTCGCTGTTCGACGTCAAGACCGGGGCCAACCCGGTCTTCGGTCCCGCACCCCGCCCCTTGCCGCAGCTGCCCCTCAAGATCGACAGCCGTGGGTTCCTGCTCGCCCAGGCCGGCTACGACCAGCCCGTCGGCCCCGGGTTCTGGGAGCGGTCATGAGCGTCGACGGGTCGCGCCCGGCGGGCGGGCGCGGAATGCGGGGACGGCGGCAGGCCGACGAGGCGCGTCCCCAAGAAGGACCCGGTCGTCGCCGGCGTGCGCTGGCTCGACGACCGACTCGGGGTGGCCAAGGGCGGCCGCACCCTGCTCGACAAGATCTTCCCCGACCACTGGTCGTTCCTGCTCGGGGAGATCGCCCTCTACTCCTTCGTGGTGCTGGTGGCCACGGGCATCTTCCTCAGCCTGTACTTCGTCCCCTCGGCCCAAGACATCATCTACCACGGCGCCTACGCACCGCTGCGAGGGTCGAAGGTGTCCGCCGCCTTCGCGTCGACGGTCAACCTGTCCTTCGCCGTGCGCAGCGGGCTCGTCATCCGGCAGATGCACCACTGGGCCGCCGACGTCTTCGTGGGCGCCATCGCCGTGCACATGTGTCGCATCTTCTTCACCGGCGCCTACCGCAAGCCCCGCGAGCTCAACTGGATCATCGGCATCACGCTGCTCATCCTGGCGCTCGTCGAACGGGTTCATCGGCTACTCGCTCCCGACGACCTCGTGTCGGGGACGGGCCTGCGCATCATGTTCTCGATCGTGCTGTCGATCCCGGTGGTGGGCTCGTACCTGGCGATTTTCCTCTTCGGGGGGAACTTCCCCGGCGACGGGTCGATCATCCCCCGGCTGTTCATCCTGCACGTGCTGGTCCTGCCCCTGATCATCCTGGGTCTCATCGCCGCCCACCTGGGTCTGCTCGTGCGCCAGAAGCACACGCAGTTCCCCGGGCACGGCCGCACCGAGAAGAACGTGGTGGGCTCGCCCATGTACCCCACGTTCATCGCCAAGACGACGGGTTTCATGTTCGTGATCACCGGGGTGCTGTGGGCGCTCGGAGGCCTCGCCCAGATCAACCCCATCTGGCAGTTCGGCCAGTACGAGCCGTACAAGATCAGCTACGCAGTGCAACCGGACTGGTACATGGGCTGGCTCGACGGCGCTCTGCGTATCATGCCGCCCCTGTCGTTCACCGCCTTCGGTCACACCATCCCCTTCGTGGTCTTCTTCCCGGCGGTGCTCTTCCCCGGCATCTGCTTCAACCTCTTCTACGTGTGGCCGTTCGTCGAGGCGAGGGTCACCGGCGACCGAGCCGAGCACAACCTGCTCGACCGGCCCCGCGACAAGCCCAAGCGCACCGCCATCGGCGTGGCCGCGCTGACCTTCTTCTTCGTCCTGTTCGCGGCGAGCTCGACCGACGTGCTGGCCAACTACTTCAAGATCTCGCTCAACGAGGTCCTGTGGTTCTTCCGCTTCGCCGTCTTCATCATCCCGACCTTCGCCGGCGTGTTCGCCTACTACCTGTGCCGGGAGATGTCGGGGGTGCCCGGCATCGGCCGGCGTAAGCGGGCCGTGGTCATCACCCGCAGCGCCGAGGGCGAGTACGAGAGTGTGGCGACGGGCCCCCGGCCCGGTGACGGCCAGGAGGAGCTCGCCCCCACTCCGGTCCCCGGCCGCATCGACCTCGACGGGGAGCTCGAGCCGGTCGAAGCGGCCAGCTCGGGCGTGCGCCGCATCCCGCGCCGCCCGTAGTTCGCCGGGCGCTGCGCTCCGAGCCCGACCCCGAGCCCGATTCGTTTGCCAGAGCCCGGTCCAGCTTTCCAGGTCCGTCCGGCGCGCCCTGACGACGCCAGTCGAGGTCGCCCGGCTCGCCGAGCTCATGTACCGGTCCCTCGGCCTCGAATTCGACGAGGACGGGTGGGGAAGGTGGCGCACCTCCGGCGTGCGGGCTGTGAGGGCGCGCCTCGGCGCCGACATCACCGTGCTCGTCGCCGAGGACCCCGGCGCGCCGGACCATTTGGTGGCGTGCGGCGCCGGCGTCATCTCCGAGCGTCTCCCCATCGCGCCGAATGCCACCGCCCGGGTGGGCTACATCCAGTGGATGTCGACCGAGCCCGGCTTTCGTCGCCGCGGCCTCGGTCGGGCCGTGTTGCGCGCCCTGCTGGGGTGGTTCGAGTCACAGGGGGTGGACGACATCGAGCTCCACGCCTCCCCCGAGGGGGCCCCGCTCTACCGGTCCGAGGGCTTCTGGGAGGGGAGCACCGGGGTCGCCCTGCGCCGGCGCCCGTGGGACCCCGGGCCGGGGGGATGAGTCCCTCGGCCCGCCCCAGCGGGTATTCGGGGACTCCGCTGGCTCGCAAGCTCGGGATCCGCCCCGGCGACGTCGTCGCCCTGATGGGCGCGCCCCGGGGCTGGACGGTGCCCGACCTGCCCGCAGGCGCTCGGGTGCGGCGCTCACTGGGCTCGGGGGCCGAGGTCGTGATCGCCTTCGTCCGACGGGCCGCCGATCTCCCCGACGCGCTCGACTGCCGTGGCGGCGGTCCTCGGGCCCGACGAGGCGTTGTGGCTGCTGTGGCCGCGCCGGGCCGCCGGACACGACAGCGATGTCACCGAGAACCTGCTGCGGGAGGCGGTGCTGCCCACCGGGCTGGTGGACGTCAAGGTGGCGGCGGTAGGCGAGGACTGGTCGGGGCTGCGCTTCGTGTGGCGGCGCCAGGTGCCGCGCGGGCCTGGGCGGCCGGTCCAGGTCGTGAGAGAATGCGGGCCATGAGCGTCGACGTGCGTACGCGGGTGGACGGCGAGCCCGTCGCACTCGATCCCGGCCACTTCTTCGAGGACGTCCTGCCCGCCTCGCTCGATGCGGCTGCTCCCCTGGTGGCCGAGGCCATCGCCGCACTCCGGCTGCCGCCTCTGGTCGTCGAGGTCGCCGGAGAGCGATGGACCCTGGTGGCCGAGGGCGGGGCGCGGATCGAGGTCCGTGGGGGCGCCCCGGAGGGTGACGATGCCATGTGCTTGACCATCGACGCCTCGCAGCTGTCGGACCTCGTCGAGGACCAGGTCACCCCCATGGGCTGGTTCTCGAGCGGGGCCCTCGACCTCCACGGCCGGCTCGAGCGGCTCCTGGACTGGTGGCTCGTGCTCCGAGGAGCGCTCGACGGGGTCGCCCCCCGCGTGGCGCAGGCCATGGCCTTCGAGGACGGCGAGGGCGAGCCCTTGGACCTCGGGCGCCGCTTCGAGTGGGACGACGGCGACGAGCACATGGACCGGTTCCTCGGTCAGGCCGGGTTCTTGCACGTGGGCGGGGTGTTCACCGAGCAGGAAATGGCGGCGGTGTTCGCCGACATGGACCGCGCCGCCCCGTCCTATCTCCAGGGAGACGGGCGGTCGTGGTGGGCCCGGACCGCGGATGGCACCGACCGGTTGGTGCGCATGCAGGGCTTCGACGCCATGTCGCCCACCGCCGCGGCACTCGTCTCCGACGGTCGCCTGGCGCGTCTGGGCGCGCTCACCGGCGACGGCCACCAGTGGGGTGGAATGGACTCCAACGCCCTCGAGGCGCTCGTGAAGCCGATCGGTGTCGTCCAGGGCATCTCCGACGTCCCTTGGCACAAGGACTGCTCACTGGGGCGCCACAGCTACGAGTGCTGCTCGCTCACCGTCGGCATCTCGGTCACCGGGGCGGACGAGACCTCGGGACAGCTCAGGGTGGTGGCAGGGAGCCACCGCGCCCTGGTGTGGCCGGCGTTCCTCCGACGCGACAACGCCTTGCCGGTCGTCGACCTGCCTACACAGACCGGTGACGTGACCGTGCATCTCAGTTGCACGTTGCACATGGCCCAGCCTCCTGTCGATCGTGAGCGCCGGGTGATGTACACGGGCTTCCGGTTGCCGCCCTTGCGACCCGCCGCTGCCGACGCCGCCCGTCGGCGCTTGCGGGCCGTCCGCGAGACCGCCGCCACGACGGTGTCGCAGCCCCCGAGCACCGTGCGCGGCTAGCGCCCCGACCGGCAACGCCTTGCCGGGCCACGCCCCAGAGCGCGGTCAGCGCGGCATTCGGGGACGCCTCACATCCCCGCTGCCGGCCTGGCCGGCTTGGCGGGCATGGCCCTGGTGGTCCTGGGCGCGGCCCAGCCCAGCTCCCCGTTCACCTCGAAGCTCCCCGGTTCGTGGATCTTCGGCGTCCCTCGGAACGGTTCGACTCCGCCACCACACGAGTTGCTCGGGATGACCCTCGTGTACGCCGGGATCATCGTCGTGCTCAGCGCCTGGTTCTGGATCGTGGCCATGGCGAGCAAATCGGGGCAACCGACAGTGCCGCGCCTCTACACCGTGTTGGCGCTGTGGGTGTCGCCGCTGCTCGTGGCGCCGCCGCTGTTCAGCCGCGACGTCTACACCTACGGTGCCGAAGGCCAACTCGTGTCCCGCGGCATCAATCCCTACAGCCACGGTCTTCAGTCTGTGCGGGGCTCGACGTTCTTCGCGTTGGCCGACCCGCTGTGGCGACACGCCCACGCTCCTTATGGTCCGGTCTTTCTCGACATCGCCCGGGTGAACGCCCATCTGGGCGGAGTGTTCGCCACCGTGGAGGGGTATCGACTGGTGGCGGTCCTCGGTGTCGTGCTCATCGCCGGTTCGATCCCTTCCCTGGCCCGATCCTGCGGCCGTGACCCCGCGGCTGCCTTGGCACTCGCCGTCCTCAATCCACTGGTCCTGCTCGTCCTCGTCGGTGGGATGCACAACGACGCCCTCATGCTCGGGCTCCTCGTGGCGGGTGTGGCGCTGGCCCGACGCGGGCATCCCGTGTGGGGCATCGTGCTGTGCGCCCTCGGCGCACAGGTCAAGGTCCCGGGTTTCCTCGGGGTGATCTTCATCGGATGGCAGTGGGCCGGCGTCCAGGCCACGGCGCGTCGGCGTGTCGAACACGTCCTGGGGTCGGTCCTTGTCGCCGCGGCGTCGATGGCGGTCGTCTCAGAAGCGTCGGGACTGGGTTGGGCCTGGCTGTGGAACCTCTCGGATCCGGGACGGGTGAACTCGTGGCTCGATCCGGCCACCGCTGTCGGCCTCGCCCTGTCGCACGTCCTGGCGCTGCTCGGAGGCGGCGCCCACACCCACGCGCTGGTCGACGCGGCTCGGGCCGTGGCATTGCTCGTCGCCGGCGTGATCGTGTGTGTCTTGCTCGGTCGGACCGACCGTTACGGAATGCCCAGGGCACTGGGCTGGAGCCTGTTGGCCGTGGTGTTCCTGGGGCCCATCGTGTGGCCCTGGTACGAGACGTGGGGGCTCGTGTTCCTGGCGCTGGCCGCCGACGCGTGGTCGCCACGAGTCGTCCTGGTCTTGTCGTCGGTGGCGTGCTTCGCCACGGTGCCGGAGCATGTGGCCGCCACCCCCGCCGACGACGTCGTGGCCGCCGTCGTGCTCTTCGTCGTGGCCGGTGGGGCGGTCCTGTCTTTGCACAGGCTCCATGGCGCCGTGGCGTCCGCCCCCGTGGGTGAGGGCCCTTCGGTCTCGGTCCAGGGCCGCCGCGGCGCCCAGCTCGACCAGGGAGATGGCCACGGCAGTTGACCCATTGTTGGGAGCGCGGTGGAGGTCGGTTGATCCTCGGGGAGGAAGCTGCACGAGTTGGGCGAGGGGGGAAGGATCCGGGCCACGCACCCGTGATCCGCCGGGTTCATGCTCGGCACCGGGTGTTGGGACTCGGTGCCGAGCATGCCCGCGTCCAACGCTGTCGAAGGGTGCAGCCTTTACCGACGCGTGCAGCCTCGACCGCCGCGTGCAGCCCGTACCGACGCGTGCAGCCTTTACCGACGCGTGCAGCCTCGACCGCCGCGTGCAGCCCGTACCGACGCGTGCAGCCCGTACCGACGCGTTCAGACGGTTCCGCCGCGCCGGCTCTCCACGGTGACGCCGATGGCGGCCGTGATGACGAGGGAGAAGCCGGGGGCGATCAGCCAGAGGCCGAACACCATCGAGAGCACCATCAGGAACAGGCCCATGCCGAGCACGAACGGCCACACACTCGAGGCGGGGAACGATCCGATCACTCCCGAGCCCTCCGCGATCGACGCGTCGGGTCGGTCCTCGGGGCGCGGCTTCATGCGGTGCGACCACCACAGGTAGTAGCTCCCGGGCACGAACCCGAGCGCGGTGGTGCCTATGAGCATCATGGTTCCACCCGATGTCGTCCCGTCGTAGGCCCAGAACCAGTAGATGACGCCCACGAGGCCGAAGAAGGCGGCCACTCCGAGCAGGAAGAGTGCTTCGACGCGCACGGCCGCTCCCTACGCCTTGTCGCCGGGATCAGTCCCGATACCGGCGTCGGCGAGATGTCCGTGTCCGTTGCCACGTCGGTTGCCACGTCCGTTGCCGTTGGCGCCGCCGTGCTCGATCGTCTTGGCGTCGGGGTGGTTGTAGTCCCACACCGGTCGTTCAGAGCGGATCGGGGGCAGCCTCTCGAAGTTGTGGTGCACGGGTGGGGAGGTGGCGAACCATTCCAGGGTGTGCGCGTCCCAGGGGTTGTCTCCGGCGGGGATGGGCTTGCGCCACGACACCCAAAAGTTGACGAGTAAGAAGACGAAGGAAATGCCGATGATGTAGGCGCCGATCGTCGATACCACGTTGAGCGCCTGCCATCCCAGGTCGGCCGGGTACGACGCCACCCGTCGGGGCATGCCCCACAAGCCCAGGACGTACTGAGGCATGAAGGTCACCCAGAAGCCGATGGTGAGCAGCCAGAAATGCCACTTGCCCATCCACTCCCGATACATCCGGCCAAAGAACTTGGGGTACCAGTAATACAGCCCCGCGAAGCCGGCGTACACGGCGGTGCCGAAGAGCACCTGGTGGAAGTGGGCCACCACGAAGTAGGTGTCGTGGGTGGCGAAGTCGATGGGCGGGGACGCCAGCATCACACCGGTGAGGCCGCCCATCAGGAAGGCGAACAGAAATCCGATGCAGAACAACATGGGGGTCGTGAAGGTCAGCTGTCCCTTCCACATGGTGCCGATCCAGTTGAAGAACTTGATGCCCGTCGGCACCGCGATGAGTAGTGAGAGCAACGAGAAGAAGGGGAGGAGCACGGCTCCGGTGGTGAACATGTGGTGTGCCCACACCCCGGTGGATAGTGCCGCAATCGACATGGTGGCGAAGACCATGCCCTTGTAGCCGAAGAGCGGCTTCTTGGAGAAGACCGGTATCACGTCACTCACGATGCCGAAATACGGCAGGGCCAGGATGTACACCTCAGGATGGCCGAAGAACCAGAAGAGGTTCTGATACAGCAGGGGCGATCCGCCCCCGGCGGTGGAGTAGATGTGGGTCCCGAAGTGGCGGTCGCAGAACAACAGCACCACGGCCGCGGTGAGGATGGGGAAGGCGATCAGGATCAAGATGGCCGTGACCAGCATGTTCCACGTGAAGATGGGCAGCCGGAACATGGTCATGCCCGGAGCCCGCAGGTAGAACGTGGTCGTCACCAGGTTGACGCCGGTGAAGATGGCGGAGAATCCGGTGAGGGCGAGCCCGAGGATCCACAGGTCGGGAGCGGACCCGGGCGAGAACTGCACCGTGGACAACGGCGCATAGGCGACCCATCCGTAGGCGGCGGCCCCCCGGCGACCAGGAACCCGAGCATCATCGTGATCGAGCCGCTGAGGTACAACCAGTACGACAGGGCGTTGAGGCGGGGGAACGCCATGTCGGGCGCGCCGACCTGGAGCGGCAGGATGTAGTTGGCCAGGCCCCCGAAGGCAAAGGGCCCCGCGAACAGGTACAGCATCAGGCTGCCGTGCATGGTGAACAGCGCGTTGTACTGCTGGAAGGTCAGCAGCGAGCTGTCGGGGCTCGCCAGCTGCGTCCGCATCAGCAAGGCCATGATCCCCGCCAGGAAGAACATCACCAGCGAGGTCACCATGTAGTTCATGCCGATCAGCTTGTGATCGGTGCTCGTGAGCCATTTCAGCAGGCCGGTGGGCTCGTGGTGCTCGTGCTCGTGTTCGTGGGCGACGGGGCGCTCGGCGAGAACAGTCATGCTGGGGCCTTCGTGGTCGATTGAGCGGTGGAAGCCGAGACCGTGCTGGCCGAGCTCTGCTGGGAGCTCAGCCAGGCTCGGAACTGGCTGGGGGGCAGGGCTACGACGTGGAAGAACATGAGCGAGTGGTACAACCCGCACAGCTGGGTGCACTGGGCCCGGTAGATGCCCGTGTGCTCGACGGTGAGGTCGAAGACATTCGTGATCCCCGGCTGGGCGTAGCGGCTGAAGTTGAACTGGGGCACGTAGAACCCGTGAATGACGTCATGGGAGACCAGCGTGATGCGGGTGGTCTGGCCCGCCGGCACGATCAGGCCCGGGCCCAGGCAGTCCACCGCCGGGGCGCACTGCCCGCCGTTGAGCCCGACGGGATCCGGGTCTTCGGTCGTCACCCCGGTCACGGTGACGTTGCCCGGGTAGTGGTAGCTCCAGCCCCACTGGAACGCCGTGACGTTCACCTTCAAGCCTGGCGTGGGACTCACGGCGTCGACCTGGTTCTCGGTGAAGACGGTGAACCCGAAGAGGATGAGCACCATGATGACCGGGATGACGATATAGGTGATCTCGAGGGGAATGTGGTACTGGAACTGGCGGGGGATCTCGTCGGACTTCTTGCGGTACCGGATGATGGACCAGACGATCAGCGCCGCCACGAACAGGAGCACGACGATGGAGGCGATCATCGTCCCTATCCAGAGGAGGCTCTCGTCATGGCCCTGCTTGGTTGAGCCGCGATAGCCGTAGAAGGTGGGGAGCTGGCACCCGCCGAGGACCAACGGCAGGGCGATGGCGGCGAGCGCGCCGAGGGCACGGCGACGGCTCCGGGACGCGAGCGTGCGGCTCGTTTCGGCGGCGCGGGCGCTCACGGCGACGACACTAGCCAAACGTGATCCGGGAGTAGTAGTTGGAGCGCGAAGCCTCAACCGGGCTGTCGGGCCCGCCTCTCGGACTCCCTGGCGGTCCAGGTGAACACGCCTTTGGCCATGGTCGAGGTGGCCCGCTCCGACAGGCGGGAGAACACCTCGGCACGCACCTGATGGACTGCGGCGTCAGAAGGAGCCGCCAGCGCCGCCAGCTCGGCCAGGTGGCCCGCCAGCCGCATCGACACGGCGGGGTCGGTGCCCTCGGGCGGCGACTCCGCCAGCGCCAGGGCCCGGTCGGCCAGCACGCCGGCCCCCCCGGCCAGGGCGGCGAGCTCGCCCGCCAGTGCGGCCTCGGGGGCGGGCTTGAGCGACGCGGGGTTCCCGTCCCACCACCCGCCGTACAGCCGCCACACGTTGCGCACCACGAACTCGGGCTCGTCGTACACGGGGCGCAGGTAGGGACGGTCGACGAGGTGGGCGGGGGGGACCACGCTGTGCAGCACCTCGTCCAGCCGGGCCCCGGTGTTCATGAGGTCGATGGTCTGGTCGACGAGGGAGTCGAGCAGATCCGCGGTGTCGGTCAGGGCCTGGCGCACCCGCGCCGCGCCGATCACCGGGAAGCCGTGGCCGGGAAGCAGGATCTCGGGCTCGAGCTCGATCATGTGGCGCAGGGCGATCGCCCACTCGCGGGGGTAGCGCTGCACCTTCTGGGGGTTGCCGGCGTTCGGGGAGGCCCAGATGAACAGGTCACCGCAGCACAGGCACGCGCGAGGCTGCCAGCCAGGTCCAGGTGTGATCGTCGGTCTCGCCCCGGGCGTGGTGCAGTTCCAGCGTGACGCCGCCCACGTCCAGCTCGAGTCGCTGCGCGTAGGTGCGGTCGGGATAGCGGTACTCGGTCGGCCACCGGAGCCCCGGCACCCCGAATTGGCGTTGGTTGATGACCTCGTTGTATCCGGCGGTGACGATGTAGCGGTCGAAGCGCGCCGGCACGGCGTCGTGGGCCACGACCACCGGAGGGGGCCAACCCTGGTCAGACGATTCGTCCTCCCACACCCCGACGCCGAACACGTGGTCGATGTGTCCGTGTGAGTAGATCGCTGTGTTGAGCCGCAGCGCCGACCACCCCCGCAACGCCTCGTGCACAGCGCCGGCCACGAAGCTCGAGCCCGTGTCGACCAGGACGAGCCCGTCGTCGGTGGCGATGGCAGAGACGTTGGCGAACGACGGCACGAAGGCGACCCCCGTGGCGACCTCCGCCACGCCGCCCATGTAGCCACCCACCGGGTGGATCTCGACGATGTCGATGTCGCCGCGCCAGAGCTTGTCGGCTAGCTCGAGCACGTCCTCGGCCATGTGTCCTCCGCCTTTGGGTCCCGGTGGAGCGGAACCAGGACAGCCTATTTCTGCGCAGCGCTCGTCGTCGGGCTCACGACGTGGGGCTCACGACGTGGGGCTGGCGTGGCGGCTCAGTCGGGCGACTTGCGCCACGTGCGGTGCAGGCGGGCGGCTTGTCGCCCCGCCTGGCGCGCGCCGATGCGCATCTTCTCCTCGGCCTCGGGAAGACGGCGCACCGAGCGGCCGGCGAGGATGCCGAGGCCCCGCGCCACGACGGCGCCGCGCCGGGCCGCGGGGCTCGGCGCCCCTGTCGAGGGGATCGGCACGGGAGCGGTCTGCGAGTCGGGGCCGTCTCGTTCGAGCGGCGTGGGCTTCTCCGAGACCGTCTGGGCGGGGCCACGCACCGGGCTGCTCGAGTAGCGGGTGAGCGTGGCCACGCGAACCCACGCCAGCGCGGCGGTCTCTGCCACCACGATCCCGGCGACGTCGGGTCGCAGGACGGGGAGGATCGGTGCCAGCGCCACCGCCAGCGCCACGACGATGTCGAGCGTGCCATGGAGTCTGGGCCCGCACAGGCGAGCCAGTCCCAGCGGAGCGCGGGCCGTCACGGCCAGCAGGGCGAAGGCACCCGCCGCGGCGAGGAGGAGGCCGCTGTGGCCGACGTGCACGGACGACTCGGCCAGGGCGATCGCCACGAGGTACTCGAGTACCTCGTGGGCGACGAACGGGATCGGACGTCGCCGCGGCGCGGCGATCGGAGCGCTATCCCGAAGCTGCGGACGGCCCGTCGCCGTCCTTGGTGGTGGCCTTGTCCGCCTCGTTGGGCGCGTCTCCCTTGGCGTCACCCTTGTTGGCCCCTTCGGCGAGACCCTTCTTGAACTCAGATTGGGCCGAGCCGAGCGACCTGGCCAGCTTGGGAATCTGCGTGCTTCCGAACAGCACGGCGATGACCACGATGAGAACGATGACCCCATCGATCCCGAAGATCTCGGCGAGGATTGGGTGCACGGATGTCTTCCCTTCTCCAGGTCCCACCGGTGAAGTGGGAACCTCCACCCAGGTTAGACCCGAATGCGCCGGGGCGATACCGCAGCGAACTTCGGGACAGCTCGGTCATCCGGCCAAGAACACCCCCATCACCAGGGCCGCGATCGATGACAGGGCGGTGACCCCACCCCACACGGCGAGGCCCCGCCGGGTGGTGGAATGGGTGTGGAGATAGGCGCCCAGCCCCGCCAGCACCACGACCACGATCTTGACCCCCAGCACGACCTGCCAGGCACGGGGTTGGCCGCCATGAACGGCCGAGACGTTCCAAAGGCCGGTGAGGACGAGCACGGCGTAGGCGGGCCACTGGATGCGGGCAAAGGCGCGGGCCAGCGTCTTGGCCGCCCCTTCGCCCAGCGTTCGGGCGGCGGGGACGAGTCCGGCCAGGGTGAGCTGCCCGCCGACCCACACCGTGGCGGCCAGCACGTGCAGCGAGACCCGGACCCCGTCGAGCGCGGGGGCGAGGCCGCCGTTCACGCGGCCCCGGTCCCGCCCGTTACTTGCCCTGCCAATTCGGCTTTCGCTTCTCGGCGAAGGCCACGGGCCCCTCCATGGCGTCGGCCGAGGAGAACACCACTCCCACCGCCTCGGCATTGAGTTTCCAGCCCTCTTCCTCCGAGACGCCGGCGGCACGCACCATGACCTGCTTGGACCACCGCACCGCCAGCGGGGCATTGTCGGCGATGACCCCGGCGAGGGCGAGCGCCTCGTCCATGAGTGATGCCGCGGGGACGACGCGGTTGACGAGGCCCAATGCCAGCGCCCTCGACGCGTCGATGGAGTCCCCGGTGAGCGCCAGCTCGAGGGCGATGGCGATGGGGAGCCGTTTGGGGAGGCGGATGAGTCCCCCCGCGCCCGCCACGAGTCCTCGCTTTGCTTCGGGGATGCCGAACGTGGCGTGGTCGGCGGCCACGACGAGGTCGCACGAGAGCATGATCTCGCAGCCGCCCGCCAGCGCGGCGCCGTTGACGGCCGCAATGACGGGCTTGGGGAACACCCGTTGGGTGATGCCGGCGAAACCCCCCGAGCCGCCCATGATGGAACCTCCTTCGCCGGCGGCGAAGGCTTTGAGGTCCATCCCGGCCGAGAAGGCCTTGTCGCCCGCGCCGGTGAGGACGACGACGGCGCACCCGTCGTCGCTCTCGAGCTCGTCGAGCGCGGCCGCCATGGCCACGCTGACTTCGCCGTTGATGGCGTTGCGAGCTTGGGGTCGGTTGATGGTGAGGATCTCGACCTGTCCTCGCCGCTCGCGCTCGACTGCGGGCATGGGGTGCTCCTTGTTCTGTTGGCTCGGTCCGAGTCTGGCCGGACCGGCCCGGCGTCGCCACCCGGCACATCTCGGCGATGTGGGATCGGGGGCCCGAGCGCGGCGCCACGGGTGGCTCAGTCGAGCACCCGATAGCGCGGCGGCGCGCCCGACACCTCGATCTGGTCGCCGACGAGATTGCGTCCGGCCAGGGCGCTGAGCTCGCCGGGCGCGGCCGCCGCCGCGATCTGGCGCCCGTCGGGGAGGCGCGCGATCACCGGAGCCGCCGAAACGGCGCCGTCGGGTCCGGCCACGACGGTCGACGCCACCACGATGGCGCCATCGTGGGCCTCGACCGCCACCTCGACCGCTGACGCGTCGATGGCTCGTTGGGCCTTTGCGGTGTCGCCCCCTTGCCAGCCCGCCGGGGACGGGACGGCGCCGTAGATGCCCACGGCGTGCTTGGTGGCGTACCACCCCAGGGCGCTGACCAGTCCCGTGCCACCGCGCTGGCGCAGGTGGTCGACCATGGTGGCGATGGCGTGCAGCGAGTAGTTGTTGCCGGGCCCGCCGAAATAGGGAAGGCCGCCGGTGACGGTGAAGCCCCGGGCGTCGTCGGTGGCCAACCCGAGGGCCTCGACCGCCATCTCGACGGCGCACGGGAAGCACGAGTACAGGTCGAAGGCGCCGATGTCGTCGACACCGAGGTGCCCGGCGGAGAGGGCAGCGGACGCCGCCGCCCTCAGCCCGGGAGACGAACCGAGGTCGGGTCGGGCGCTGGGGAACCACACGTCGGCCGCCTCGGCCCCGGACCAGCAGAACACGGCGCGGTCGGCGACACCGGCGGCTCGCGCCTCCGCCAGTGACGTCACGAGCACCGCCGCGCCCTGGTCCACGTTCAAGAATGCGCACATGCGCTTGGGGTAGGGCTCGGCGACCAGGCGGTTGTCGGGTGCCACGGTGGACAGCTCCGTGGCGCTGCGAACCTCGGGAAACCACGCGGTGGGGTGCTTGGCGGCCACCTCGGTGAAGCGGGCCATGAGCGCACCCAACGCCGCCCGCTGCTGCGCAGGGCTCCGTCCGGCGCGCTGTGCGATGACGCTCTCGAACAGCGCGTACACGTGGACGGGGGCGACGAGCCCCACGTTGAGCTCGGCGGCGCCCACCCCGGCGCGCTCATCACCCACGACGGGGTCAGGCGCAAGTGCCTCGCCCCCGTCGTCGCCGTCGCCTTCGCCGGGGTCCGGACGGTGGTGGGCGGACCGGGAACCCTGGACCTGGGCCGAACGCGGGGCACCTTGGACCTTGGCGGAGCGCTGGGCCTCGGCGCCCACGACGAGCGCGCCGTGGAGCTCTCCGGCCGAGATGGCGGCCGCGGCGCGGTTGAGGAGCCACTGCGGTGAGTTCCCACCGAGGGTCGTGACCTCGGTCCGCGCCGGCGCCAGCCCCAAGCGCCGGGCGAGGTAGGCGGCGGGGGCGGGGCCCGTCTTCGACATGACGTTCACGACCGAGACCAGCTGCACGCGTGCCCGCAGGCCCGGGGCCGCCGCCAGCGACTCCCGGGCGGCGCGTTCTGCCAACTCGAGAGCCGACACGGTGGTGTTGCGCTCGATCGACTGGCCGGTGCTCACCACCACCGGGACCCGGGTCTCGTCGAGCGGCACGGCCGATGACGGTCAGCGCGGCAGCAGGCCGTTGAGCAACAGCGACACCACGAAATCGGCCGCCACCGCCGCCGGCAGCCCGTCGTCGGTGACGAGCCGGCGGTGGGCGATCTGGCCCACGAGGGCGGCCACCGAGTACGCCACCATGCGCGGCGGTGCCTCGACGATGAGACCTCGACGCTGCGCGTCGGCCACGATCTTTTCGATGTCGCTGATGAAGGCCTCGTAGATCCCGAAGAGGTGCTTCTCGAACCGGTCCCCCAGCGCGTAGGAGTCCCGGAACAGCAACTTCACGAGGGCCCGGTCGGACTCGAAGAACTCGAACGTGGTTCGCACCGCGGCGCGGAACGGTGCGTCGGGGGAGCCTCGGGCCGGTGTGGTGAGCAGGGCCTCGGTGACATGATCACGCAGCGCCTGGCCCTCGGCCTCCATGAGCGCGTGGAACAGGGCGTCTTTGGAGTCGAAGTACCAGTAGATCGACCCGTACGAGAGCTTCGCCGCCTTGGCGATGTCGGCGATCGTCGTGGCGTGATAGCCCTTGCGGGCGAAGACCTTCTTGGCCGCGGCGAGGATGTCGGTCCGACGCCCCTCTTTTTCCTTGTCGCTCATGGCGCGCCGCACCGCACGCACCGGACGGGAGGCCTTGGTGGGTACCGGGGGAGTGCCCGCCATGCGCGCAGGCTAGCAAACTGATCAATCAGTCAACAGACGGCGCCCCTCGGTCGGTGACAGCGGCGACGGTCGCGGACTCGATGCGACCCACGGACTCCTTTCCGTTCGTCGTCCAGGGCCGTGCCATGCTGGCTGGCGTGGCGGATCCCGCCGAAAGGCCCCCTCGACGAGCGCGGACATCGGGGGGCGGCGGCGACATCCTCCCCGCCGGTTTCCGCTTCGGGGTGGCCACCGCGGGGTTCCAGATCGAGGGCGGCTTCAACGGGCCGGGCGAGCCCGCCAACAACTGGGTCCGTTGGGAGCGGGCGGGGCGTGTCGAGCCTTCGGGGCTGGCCGTGGATTTCTGGAACCACTACGAGGAGCACCTCGATCGCGCCGCGGCGCTGGGCTGCGACGCGTTTCGCCTCGGCGTCGAATGGGCCCGAGTCGAGCCGGTACCGGGGCAGATCGACCACGTCTCCCTCGGTCGCTACGCGGCGATCCTCGAGGCGTGCCGGGAGCGGGGTCTCGAGCCTCTGGTCACCCTCCATCACTTCACCCACCCGGCTTGGTTGGGCGAGGACTTCTGGCTGTCGGGAGACTCACCCGAGCGCTACGCGTCGTGGGTGGAGCATGCGGTGGCGGCTCTGGCTCCATGGTGCCGGACGTGGGTGACGATCAACGAGATCAACGCGCTGGGCCTGGGTTCGTACCTGCTCGCCATCTTCCCTCCCGGTCGCAGCCTCGCCTTCGCCGACATGGCCGCGGCGTTCGACCACCTTCTCGCCGCGCACGTCAAGGGCTACGAGACCGTCCACCGACTTCAGCCCGATGCCACCGTCCTCACCAACAACGTGTCGCTCAGCGTGTACGAGTTGGACCGGATGCTCCTCGACGTCCTGGTGGCGCGGCGCGAGGGCGTGTCCCGAGACGACGTGGGCACCTGGATCAAAGAGCGTCGATCCGAGTGGTACGCAAGGCTCGCGCCCCCGGGGCCGTTCGAGCGGGCCCTGCGATGGACGACGGCGACGCAATGGGATCGGGGCCATGGCTTCTCGCGTGCACTCGACGCCGTGTGGGGCTGCCCCCACGAGTGCACATTGGACGTGGTGGGCATCGATTACTACGACCCCGTGGTCGCCAACCACGCTCGGCTTCCGGGGCGCCGGACGGCGGGTGGAGCGTCATGGCAACCGGGGAGCGACCTGTGGGACGACCGCGTGGACCCCGGCGGCCTGGTCGAGTACAGCCGCGCCAACGTCGTGGCCGGCCTCGACCTGTGGGTGGTGGAGAACGGATTGTGCAACCGCGTGCGCCGAGGACGGAGTTTTCCCCGCCTCGACGGCTGGGAACGAGGTCGCTACCTGCGGGCCATGCTCGGCGCGCTGGTGGACGCCATCGACGACGGTGTGCCAGTGGGCGCCTACTACCACTGGTCGCTCATGGACAACTACGAATGGGGCAGCTACGAGCCGCGCTTCGGGGTCCACGGGATCGACCGGGAAAGGGGCCTGCGCGTCCTCGCCACCGATGCCATGGGATTCGACGCCGCCGGTGCCTACCGGCGCATCATCGAGGGGCTCAGATCAGGCGACCGCTCGGTGCTCGTCGAGCCGTCCTGACAGCGCCGCCGGTCTGCTCGTGCCCTGGGCGCGACGTCGCTACCCGGACCCGAAGCGCTCGGGGTCGACGGTGACGAAGAGGCCCTCTCCCAGTGCGATCAGGGTGGTGCCGTGACGGGCTTGGGCGTCGATACACAGTTTGCGTCCTTCTTTGGATCGCAACCTGGCCCGCATCTCGATCTCTACGCCCAGGGGTGCCGGTGCCCTGTAGGTGACGGTCAGTCTTCCCGTGTACGCCGCGGTGGCGTGGATCGACAGGACGAAACCCATGACCTCGTCGAGCAGCGCTGCCACCACACCCCCATGGGCGCGACCTGGTGCGCCCTCGAAGGCGGGTCCGAGCCTCGCACGCAGCACGGCCTCGTCACCCTCGCGCCCGATGTCCGCTGCCATCCCCATGGGGTTGGCTTTTCCGGTCACGATGGAGTCGGGGAACTTGGGACGGTGGGCCCCGTCAGGGGGAGGCACGAGAAAGATGGCCTGCACCGTGTCGAGTGGGGCCCGCTCCCGCTGCGGGGACGCCTCGACCGCGGCCAGCAGCCCTCCGACCTCGCGCGGTGATGCGGTCGAGCACGTCGTCGCCGACCTCGTGGGCCACGATGGCGTGACCGAGCCTCCGCAGCGCGGCGGCGGCGGCGAAGCGCGTCGCCCCGTCAGGTCTCTCTCCACCGCCCGGGCCCACCGGCCCCATCGACCCGTCGGAAGGGCCTGTATTGGCGGCGTCGCCGACGGCGGTCAACTGTGCTTCACGTCCGCCCAGGCGACGTCCTTGTCCACCTCCACGTCACGGGGGAGACCCAGGATCCGCTCTGCCATCTGATTGCGCAGGATCTCCGACGTTCCACCTTCGATGGTGTTGGCCCGTGCCCGCAAGAAGGTCACCGCCCGCGCCTCGGCCCGGGTGTCGCCCGGGATCCATGCTGTGGCGGCGACGCCATTGGCGTTCACGGCGAAGTTCGAGCGACGCTGGTTGTACTCGGCGTTGAAGACCTTGTTGACCGCTCCTTCGGGGCCCGGCTGCTGGCCGCGCAGGCGCGCGGAGTTGGCGCGGAAGGCCGTGATCTCTTTCACCTCCGACTCGATGTAGAACTGCGCCAGGCGCTGGCGGACGCGCGGATCGGAGCGGTCGGGGATCCCGTCGAGGTAGGACTGCCAGGGGTCGCGCCGGACACCGCCGGTGAACGACACCGGGTCGAGCGAGATGCCGGCCAACGCCACCCGCTCGTTCATGAGCGTGGTGCGTGCACAGCGCCACCCGTCCCCCACGTCGCCGACGCGGTTGGCGTCGGGGATACGCACATCGGACAGGAACACCTCGTTGAACTCCGACGATCCCGTCATCTGTTTGAGGGGACGGACCTCGACACCGGGGGCCTTCATGTCCAAGATGAAGTAGCTCAGCCCCTCGTGCTTGGGGACGTCGGGGTTCGTTCGGGCCAGCAGCATCCCGAACCGGGCGAACTGCGCGATCGTGGTCCACACCTTCTGGCCGTGGACGACCCACTCGTCCCCGTCGCGCACCGCTCGCGTCGACAGCGACGCCAGGTCCGAGCCCGAACCGGGCTCGCTGAAGAGCTGGCACCAGATCTCCTCGGCGGAGAGGATCTTGCGCAGGTAGCGCTCCTTCTGCTCGTCGGTCCCGTGGGCGATGAGGGTGGGACCAGCGAGGCCCACCCCCAGGAGGTTGATCGACACGGTCGGGAGCCGGTAATGCACGAGCTCGGACCGGATGACGGTCTGCATCCACACCTCGCCCGAGAGCCCTCCGTACTCCTTGGGCCACAGCGGCGCCGCGTAGGGACTGCACCCGATGGTCCCTTGCCAGGTGAAGGGGTTGAACCCGCTGCGCGCCTTCAGTTTCTCGAGCGTGTCGTCGTCACCGGTGTCAGCCGCTTCCATCCATCCCGGCGGCAGGTTGTCGTGCAGCCAGGAGCGGAACTCGGCGCGGAACTCCTGTTGTTCGGGAGTGTCCTCATTGGTCCAACGCATGGCCCCGTGCCTCCTCGGTGGCTCGACCAAGGCCCAGCTAAACTGACTTGTCAGTCAGCAGCGCGGCCCCGATCAGTGTAGGGGAGACGGTCGCCACCAGCACGCCCGGTGATCCCCACTGCGGTCATGGCCGGGGTCTCACCAGATCTGGTGCGACAGATGCCAGCCTGTGCCGGAGGTCTTCCAGGCCGAGACCCTGCCGTGACGCTTCGACGGTCAGGTCACCCATCGGACCCGATGCCATCTCGGCCACGAGCGGCTCGGCTCGTTCCCGCGGCTCGGTGACATGGGGCAGAGGAGGGCGCTGGGCGCGCTGGTGGACCAGCAGCAACAACGCCGACAGTCGACCCGGTACCCCCCGCACCGACTGCTCGACCACAGTCGCCCTTCGAGCCGTCTGGGGATTGCGGACCACCATGCCATGGGCGGCCCCCGCGTAGTTGTCCTCGAAGGCGAACACCACTCGACCGATTCCGGTCTGGATGGCCGCGCCCATGCACAGGCAACACGATTCCAAGGTGCTGTACAGGGTGTGGCCGCCATAGGACCCACTCGTGGGCAACCGCGCCAGAGCGTTCACCTCGGCGTGGGCGATCCGAGAACCGCTCAACTGCCCGGGCACGCCTCGTGATCCGAGACGCCGCCCCCGCCCTCGGGCGACGATGGCGCCCGCCGTGTCGACAACGACAGAGCCGACGGGCGTCGAGCCGTTGCCGAAGGCCTCCCAGGCGAGCGCGAACGCCGCCTCCCACGGGGGTTCCATTTCCATATCCGTACAATGCCGCTTCCCGTCTCGCATTGCCGGGGACCGCCCTTGCAGGTCGGCGCCACAAACGTGTTCTTGGGCGTGACGCTGACGCATCGAAGTGATGGCTTTACAGCGCTGCGGAAAAGTGATATCACTTTGATAGATAGCGCCATCAGCTTGGGCAGGCGCCGCAGGTCACAGGGAGGTAGTCCGATGCAGGCACCGACGGAGAACGACCCTCAGTCGAGGAGGCCAGCCACCCCTGTCGATGAGCGGAAGTCCTGGTCATGGCCGGGTATCCCCGTCCTGATCGGCGCGCTGGCCGCATACGGGGGCGGTGTCGAACTCGTCCGGGTCGGCACAACGGCCAGCGTCTGGGGCGCGGTGGCGCTCTTTGTCCTGGGGACCGCCGGCACCGCGGGGCTGACCGCTGTCATCCCCGGACAGGTCCGTGTCGTCCAGCTCTTCGGGGGTTACCGGGGCACCGTCCGCGCCACCGGCCTGCGCTGGGTGAATCCCTTCACCGTGCGTCGAAGGGTCTCGGTGCGGATCCGCAACAAGGAGACGCCGACGGTCAAGGTAAACGATGCCGACGGCAACCCCATCGAGATAGCCGCCGTCGTCGTGTGGCAGGTGCGCGACAGCGCCCGGGCGACCTACGGCGTCGACGACTTCGTCGCCTTCGTCAATACCCAGAGCGAGACTGCTCTGCGCCATGTGGCCAACGGCCACCCGTACGACAACGCCGGCAGCGACGTGCTCTCGCTGCGCGACCACACCGACGAGGTCGCCGGCCAGCTCGCCGCCGAGATCGCCGCCCGGGTCGTCCCCGCCGGGGTCGACGTCATCGAGGCCAGGATCACCCGACTGTCGTACGCACCCGAGATCGCCCAGGTGATGCTGCAGCGCCAGCAGGCCGGCGCTGTCATCGCAGCTCGGTCCCGCATCGTCGACGGCGCCGTGGGGATGGTCCAGATGGCACTGACCCGCCTCGCCGAGGAGGGCATCGTCGAACTTGACGAAGAGCGCAAGGCGGCGATGGTGTCCAACCTCCTCGTCGTGCTGTGCGGCGACCGGGGCACACAACCGATCGTCAACACCGGCTCGCTGTACCAGTAGCCCGGTGCCGGCTGTCCTCGTGACCGAGCGCAAGAGCATCCTGCTCCGGCTCGATCCGTCCGTCCACGACGCGCTGGCTCGGTGGGCCGCCGACGAGCTACGCAGCACCAACGCCCAGATCGAGTTCCTGTTGCGACGCGCCCTCGCCGATGCGGGGCGCAATCCCTCCGCCAGCCCGATGCGAACGCGCGGCCGTCCGAGAAAAGATCCCGACTCGCAGTGAGCGTCTTGCCCTGCCCATCACTGCTTGCGGGCACCGAGGCGCGCCACCCACGGGGGTAGTCGTCCCTCTGCGCTCAACGTGGCGACGGCGAATCTCGGGATGTCGGTCAGTGAGCGGTAGGCGAGGTAGCGGGGGATCCAGCGGGGACGGAATTTCTCGGTGAAGGCGAAGAGATTCGGGGCGCCAGCGGGATTGAGTCGCCTGAGGGCGCGGGCCGAGACGGCGTTGCCTGTCGCCACGTGGAGGCCCTCGAGCAGCCGTCGAAAGGCCACGAAGTTGAGCGAGAGCTCGACGATCCCGTTGTTCCTGCCCCATTGGAGCACCTCGAAGATCATGCGTTCATTGATACCGTTGGGGGCACTGGGAAGCCGACGCATCGCATCGACGGACAACTTCTTGTCGCCGCTGCACAGCGAGTATCGCTGGAACCCGATGAGATCGCCCCTGCGGTCATGGCACAGGACCATGAGACAGGTCGGTTGGGGAACACTGAACGGTTCCTCGAGGGCGGCCGAGAAGCCCTCCTCGCGCTTCCCGCCACGAGAGCGGACGGTGATGTCGCGCAACGATGCGACCAGCGGGGCCGGGATATCGGCCTCTCGCATGATCTCGGTGGTGACGCCGAAGTTGGCGGATCGCTTCACCGCTTGACGGACATTGCGCAGCCGCGGGGTGTCCAACGTGAAGCTGGCGACGTCGAGGATGGCCTCGTCGCCCAGATACAGAGCCTTGAACCCAAGACGCCGGTACAGGACGAGTCGGTCCTGGCGGACGAGCATCACGACCGGTCGCACACCCAGCTCGTCGGACCGCGCTACGAACCGCCGCAGGCAATCGAGGAACTGGTCTCTGGCCCCGATCGGATCTCCAGAGCCGAGGGCGACGCCGAAGAGCGACCTGTACGCGAGCGCCGCCCCCCGGTCCGAGGCGAAGACGTAGTCCTTGTCTGCACGGGTGGCGAAGGGGTCGAGGGTGTCGCCGTCGCTGAGTGGGCTGCAGATGAACTCGTGAATGCGAGCCCGATCAGCCTGCTGCGCCTCGGTGTGGTCGGGACCGGAACCGTCGCCTGCCAGGAATCGTCGGATGAGCCGACCCCCTCCGCCGATTGCCGAGAGACGTGGGGGATCCTATGCCTCGACACTCGCAGGGTTCGAACGCGGCGCGTCCCAGAAGATACGGAACGATTCGGTGATGAAGCGGTGCGACCGCCGCCCACAGCGCCCGCCCTCCTCGCTTGTCGTAGCGCACGAAGGTGGCCAGCTGGACTCGCGAGCTCTCGACCTGCACCACGTTGTGTGCCGTCCCCGACCGAAATCGCGCCCCGAGAATGACCAGGTCGGGTGAGGCGGTCACGATCCTCCAGCCCAGGACGTGATGGGCAGAAGGGCGGGGGCCGAGCTCGAGGCCCAGCACCGCGCTCCACCCCGCCACGATGAAGGCCCGCAAAGCCCGGGGCGCGCCTTCGAAGGTGGCCCGTGCCCAGTGTTCGGCGCTACGCCCACTGCCGCCTGTGACGGTGACCGCCCAGGCGGCGGCGTAGTCAGGTTCCGCCAGGGTGTCGAGGGCTCGGAGCTCCCCCGTCACCGCGACGCGACGGGCCCACACGGTCAGCGCACGAGGTGGATCGGTGAGTCCGTGGCTCCGCCGGCGCGCGGCGGGCGAGCTTGTGCGGAGTCGTCGGCCGCCATGAGCTGTCCCCGGCGCTCCATCACGTCAGCCACGAATTCACGACCGCGGCGGAGATGGCGCAGGATGTCGGCCTGGCCCTGAGGGCGGGGGAGCATCCACGAATGGCCACCGGGGACCCACAAGATGGCGATGCCGGTGAGGTCGGCGAACTCGCGGGCTGTGTCGGGGCTGATGATCCGGTCGAAGCAACCCCACACCGGGAGAATGGGGATGCCAGCCGCGACGACGCGCTCGACCTCGGGGCGCAGGTCCATGGCCATGAGCATCGACCCCACCGGCAAGGTCCGTCCCATGGAACGGAGGTTGCGACCGCGCGTCGGGCCACAGACCCCGGAGCGTGGACGCCAGCCGTCGTCCCACGAAGAGGTCGGGCGTGTCCAGGACGGCAGCCATGAGAAGGTCGACCACTCCCGCCATGTCGGGGAGCACCGGGGCGAGCAGCGACACGATGGCGCCGCGCCGGTGCTTCCAGCCCGGCGTCGCCACCCCGTCGCGGTACACGATGCCCAAGACCCGATGGGGATCGGTGTCGGCGATCTGCACGGCGACGGCGCTCCCCATGGAGTGTCCGAGGATCACGGCTCGCTCGGCCTCGACGCGATCCAACAGGTGCACGACCACATTGGCGATCTCGGGCATGGTGACGTGTTCCCACGGCAGCGGATCGCTGCCGGCGAATCCCGGCAGGCTGGGGTTGAGCACTCGCCAGCCCAGCGATTCGGCCAGGTGACTGCTCTCTCTCCAGTACATCCCCCCGCCGGCGAAGTATCCGTGGAGGTTCACCGCCCAGATGGGCTCGCTCCCCGGACCCTCGGGACCGTAGGCGTCGTCGTTGTCGGACGTGGCGTAGCGCACGCGTCGCCCGTCGACCACGTGCGTGTGGGGGATCATCCGCACCGCACGTCGCGCTCCGAGCGCGGGGCCCGGCACCGGCGCCGGCGCGGTTCGGTCACCTCCGTTGGGACGACGCGAGGGAAGAGCCGAAGCATGCATGATCGACGCGACGACCCTACCTCAGCATCGACCCCCACCCGCGGTACGTGGTTCGCTGCGCACGCACCGTCGCACCAGCCCGTCGTCGTACGGTGCCCCCGTGCCCGGCCCCTAGCCTCGCCGTCTGTGGTCCAACCCCGAACGACGTTGCGCCGTGCCGCCGCCCGGGCCCGGGTCACGGCGCATGCCGTCCACCATCTCGGCCTCCCCACCGTCGGCCTGATCCTCGCCAATTCGGCGCGCCGCCAACTGCAGCGGACGCGCCCGGGCTCGGAGTCGCACGCCGACGCCGCGGCGGTGTCACCGGGTCGCTTGGAGCGCGTCGAGGTGTGGAACCCGCAGCCGGGCACCACGCAGTTCCACTTCGAGCGGGCCCGGCTCGAGGTGGCCTTCCTGGCCGGTGACGTGGTCCGCGTGACGTGGGGACCGGGCCCCGACCCCGTGCCCTACGCCATCACCGAGGCGCTCTCGGGCCCAGTGTCGGAGATCCAGGCCCATCCCCTCGACGTGCTGCGCGCCGACGGGCCGTGGGTGTTGCGAAGTGCGTCACTCGAAGTCACGGTGTCGCCCGACGGGTCACTGCGCACGGCGCGGCCTGGCGGCACGTTGCTGCGCAACGAGTCGGCCCCGGCCCGACGCGGCTCGGCATGGGAGCAGTCGTTCTCCATGCGAGCCGGTGAGCGCATGTGCGGCCTGGGCGAGCAGGCGTCGGGCATCGACCTGCGCGGGGGTACCTTCACCCTGTGGAACACCGACCCCGGTGGCTCGTGGGGCCCGGGGAGAAGCCCGCTGTACCTCGGCATCCCCGTCGTGGTGTCGACGCACCCCGACGGGGACGTCCTCACGTTCTACGAGAACTCGACCCACGCCACGTTCGTGTTGGGCGAGCCCGAGGTTCGAGACCGGGGCGAGGGGCACGCCAGCGCGGGAACGGCGACGGTGCGCTTCAGTGGCGGCGTGTTGCGCCGCTATCTCGTGACCGGATCGGTTCCCCATCTCTTGGACCGATACAGCGAGCTCACCGGGCGCCCCGCGCTCCCGCCGCGCTGGGCGCTCGGCTACCACCAGAGCCGGTGGGGATACCAATGTGATGCCGATGTGCGTGCCATCACCGACGGGTTCGCGCAGCTCGGCCTCCCCCTCAGTGCCGTGCACCTCGACATCGACTACATGCGCGGCTTCCGGGTGTTCACGGTGGACCCCGACCGCTTCCCCGATCTCGGGCGCCTCGCGGCGGAGGCGTCGGCCACGGGCGTGCGAGTGGTGACGATCGTCGACGCCGGCGTGAAGGTCGACCCTGACTACGACGTGTTCCGCGAGGGCCGGGACCAGCACCGGTTCTGCACCGACGGGCGCGGCCAGCTCGTCGAGGGTGTGGTGTGGCCGGGGCGAAGCGTGTTCCCCGATTTCACCGATCCCGGCACGCGGTCGTGGTGGGCAGGCAAGTACCGAACCCTCACCGATGCCGGTGTGGCGGGGATCTGGCACGACATGAACGAGCCGACGTCGATCTCGTTGCTCGGCGATCCGACGTTGCCTCTCGACACCTGCCATCACTTCGACGGCCGCGGTGGCGACCACGCCGAGGGACACAACCTCTACGGACTGCTCATGAACCGCGCCGGGTACGAGGGACAGCGCCAGGCCCAACCGGGGCGCCGACCCTTCATCGTGTCGCGCTCGGGCTGGGCGGGGATGCAGCGCTGGGCGTGGAACTGGACCGGCGACGTGGCCTCGACGTGGGAGTCGATGCGCCAGCAGGTGGCAACCGTGGTGGGGTTGGGCTTGTCGGGGGTGCCGTACTCGGGGTCTGACATCGGCGGCTTCAGCGGCATCCCCGACGACGAGCTGTACCTGCGGTGGCTGCAGATGAGCGTCTTCATGCCCTATTGCCGAACGCATTCGGTACGGGGGGTGCCGCCGCGCGAGCCGTGGTGCTTCGGCGATCCCACGCGACGCGTCGTGGCGGGGTGGATCAGGTTCCGGTACCGGCTGCTGCCCTATCTCTACACTCTGGCGCACCTGGCATCGCACAGCGGTGCTCCGCTGATCCGCCCGCTGTGGTGGCAGCAGGGCGCACCCAGCGCGGACGGCGCCCCCTCGCCCGACACCGCCGCGCTCGACGTCGACGACGCCTTCCTTCTTGGTGACGTCCTGCTGGTGGCGCCGGTCACCGAGCCCGGCGCCCGCCGCCGCACCGTAGCGCTTCCCCCGGGGGTTGGACGAGTCTGTGGAGCGACGAGCGCGTCGAGGACGTGTCCGTCGAGGCGCCGCTGGAACGGATTCCGGTGTTCGCCCGGGCCGGATCGGTACTCCCGCTCGACGACCGGTGGGCCGATCCCGACGGACCGTGCCGGCTGGGGGGCGACAGCGCCCCGGCAGGAGCATCGGCATCGGACCTGGCGCTCGACCACGCCCCGGGACGGCTGGCGATGCACTGCTGGGCCGACGAGGACGGGGTGGCCGAGGGCGTGTGCATCGACGACGCCGGTGACGGAGACGGCCCGCTGCGGCGCGACGTGTTGCGCGTCGAGGGGGCACGCCCGGGCGCAACGGCGAAGTGGACGTGGGAGCGCTCGGGCGACTTCTCGTCGCCCGCGGTGGTGCGGGTGGTGCTGCACGGGCTGTGTGTGCAACGCGCCGTGGCCGACGGTGTCGAGGTCCCCGTGTGGGACAACGTCGTCGAGTGCCCGCCGTTCTCGGAGTTGACCCTGGATGGACTGCGCCCGCCGGCCGCGGCGGAGCCTGAGGCACCGGGCCATGCGACGCCGCTTGCGACGCACCCAGGACACCGGTCGCGTCCTGGTCCCTCCCGAGCAGGTCGAGTACGACGGCGTGGTCCTGGGCCGCTTGAGCGCGGAGGACGCCGCCGCGGTGTCGCGAGCCGCCACCGAGAGCCTCGAGCATCTCCGGCCGTGGATGCCGTGGGCCACGCCTGAGGGCACCTCGCTCGACACCCAACGCCAGCGCCTGCTCGGCCCCGCCACCATGTGGAGCTCGGGCAGTGGTTACGAGTACGGCATCTTCCTTCCCGACGGCGCCCTGGTGGGCGGATGCGGACTGCACCGGCGGATCGGGCCCAGCGCCTTGGAGATCGGCTACTGGGTGCACGTGGACCACACCCGCAGAGGTATCGCCACCGCGTGCGCCGGCGCGCTCACCGCCGTCGGGTTCGCGCTACGCGGCATCGAACGCATGGAGATCCACTGCGACGAGGCCAACGTCGCCAGCGCCTCGGTGCCCCCCAAGCTCGGCTACCGGCTGACGGGACGGATCGAGCACGAGCCCGAAGCCCCCGGCGAAATGGGGTCCCGCTTGATCTGGGTGCAGTACCGCCGCGAGTGGGAGGCGCGCGCCGATGCAGTGCCGTCGCCGCGGCCCGTAGATTGAGTCCATGGTTGACACCGACCGGCCCGCATCGGTCCCCGCCCCGCTCACCGCGGCGGTGTTCCACGAGCTCATCGACGAGCTGCGCGCCCTCGAGGACCGACTGTTCCTCCCCGACGTCCCCCTCGACGAGCTGAGCGTCCTCGAGGGGTACAAGTGGGTCTTCTCCATCTTGGCGGTGGGCCTCGACGCCCAGGTGTGGGCCGACCCGGCCCGACCGAGCTTCGTCGACATCGTCGGTCCCTACCGCAAGTGGGGCGGCGACAACGCCGATGCCTACTACCAGTACGCCCCGATCGACCCCGACCGCACCTACGTGGTCACCGGCCGCACCGGTGACGCCGACTACCTCTCGCTCACCGTGTACGGAGGACCGTCCGACGGGCGGTACTCCGAGCGCATCGTCGGCACCATCAACGACCGGGCCCTCGAGTTCGCACCTGACGGCTCCTTCTCGATCGTGCTCAGCCCCCACCCCCACGACGGTGCGTGGCTGAAGCTCGAGCCCGACGCCGTGTGCGCCATCACCCGCGATTACCTGGCCGACCCCGCCACGGGGCGACGGGCGCAATGGCACATCGAATCTCTCGACCCCCCCGCCACCCGGCGCGAGAGCGACGCCGATCTCGCCCGCCGCTTCCGGGCCGCGCTGACGTGGGTCCGGGACCAGGCGCGCATCGTGCCCATTGCGCTCGGAACGCCGAACACGGTCGACGAGCCCTACGGCGTCCCCTCTGAAACCTTCGGGTGGGCGGCGGGCGACGCCGCCTACGCCATGGGCTCCTACGAGCTCGACGAGGACGAGGCTCTCGTCATCGAGGGCCGGTCGCCGGCGTGCGCCTTCTGGAACGTGTGCCTGTGGAACCAGTTCCTGCACACCTACGACTACGCCTACGAGCGCGTCACCCTCAATGGCGATCAGGCCGTGTACGAAGCCGACGGGTCATGGCGCCTGGTGGTGGCGCGCCGGGACCCCGGCCACCCCAACTGGATCTCGACCGCGGGGCACAGCCGGGGCCGGATCTGGTTCCGTTGGTTCCTTCCCGAGGTCACCCCCGCGCAACCGACGGCGCGCGTCGTCCCCATCGCCGAGGTGGCGTCGTCCTACACCCGGTGACGAGCGACGGTCTTGGTCCCGTCGTCATCGACGATCTCGCCGATCCGCACCGTCCCCTGATCGACGGCGTCACGCCACGATCCTGACGCGGGGCGGCTATTAGGTCGGGCCGGAGGTGGTGGGGCCGGGGCCGGGATTCGCACCGTTACTCGGATCTGTGCCGGGGCACAGGGCGGTCACCGCCTCGTCCACGGTTGCGAAGATCCGGTTCCGGATCAGGTCGAGCAGTCCGCTGCGGGCGAGGTTCTGCGGCGCGCCACCCACGGCCCGGGCCACCGCCACGTCGATGTGGGACCGCCCGAGCTCGTCGATCAGGGCGCGCAACGTCCGGGTACCGGTGTAGTCGATGTCGGTGATGGCGTCGGCGTCGATCACGAGCACCGAAGGTGGGCTCGGCGCTTGTGCCAGGGCCTTGCGGATCTCGGTGCGGAAGACCGCGGCGTTGGCGTAGTACACCGGGGCCAGCCACATCACCACGACCACTCCGGGCACCGGCACGGGTTGGTGGGGGTGGCCCAGTGGTTCCCAGCTCGTCGTTCCCGGGATCTTGCCCAGCACGTAGCTGCGGGGACGGGCAGAGCGTCGGGTGCGGTCGAGGATGGCGAGCCCGACGGCGGCGCCGATGCCCTGCTCGACGCCGACGAAGGCCACGGTGAGCAACGTCACGATGGCGAGGGTGAACTCCCACCGGTCGAACCGGAACACCGATGCCAACTGTCCGACGTGGAAGAGGCGCGTGGCCACGAAGATGAGGATCGCCGCCAGGGTGGCGAGGGGCACGTCGGTGAGCAACCCGGCGGCGGGTACCACGAGCACCACACCGACCACCGCGGCCAGGCCGGCCAGCTGCGTGCGGCCCCCGGCCGAGGCCACCGCGCCCGTGCGGGCCGGGCTGGCGTTGGTGGCGAAGGCCCCGCCCAGTCCCGCCAGAATGCTGCCGGCGCCCACACCGACGAAGTCTCGGTTCACGTCGATGGCGTAGTCGCCCTGGTCCGCGAAGGCGCGGGTGGTGGCGGCCGTCTGGCTGAGCACGACGAGGGCCACCACGCCCGCGATGGGCAGCACCTGCCCCAGTGACGTCAACGACAGGTCGGACAGCCCCACGTGCGGTGTGCCGTGCGCCACGGTCCCGAGCACCGGCACGCCATGGGCGCGCAGTCCGGCCGCGGCCACGACGAGCGTCGAGCCCACCAGGCCCACGAGGGCCCCGGGGAGCTTGCGATCGATGCGCTCCGCCGCCATGACGGTGGCGAAGACCGCCACGCCGATGGCGAGGGCCCACCCGTTGGCCTGCCCGAGGTGCCGCACCACGTCCCCCACGCGGTGCACGGTCGTGCCCGACACGGCGGGAAGAGCAAGGAGGTCGGTGAGCTGGTGCACGACGATGATCACCGACACCCCGGCGAGGAACCCGGTGATGATGGGCGCGGAGAGGAAGTCGGCGATCCATCCCAGCTTCAACAGCCCGACCACCGTCACGAGGATCCCCACGGTGACCGCCAGCAGCGACACCAGCGCCAGATAGTGAGGCGAAGCGGTGGGCGCGATGTGGGCGATCCCGGCCGCGAAGAGCGGGGCGATGGTGGAGTCGGCGCCCACCGAGAGCTGGGGGGCCGACCCCAACAGGGCGAACGCCACGGTGCCCGCGATGAAGGTGTACAGACCCGTGATGGGTGGCATCCCCGCCAGGCGGGAGGTGGCCAGCTGTTCGGGGACGGCGATGGCGAGCAGGGTGAGCCCGGCGAGCAGATCGGGCCCCAGCCACTGGCGCCGATATCCCTGTATCGAGCTGAGCAGTGTCGGCAACCGGTGCCCTGAGCCCGCCGTGCGCCACGCGGTCATCGGTTTCGAGCTCCCTTCCGCGGGCGGGCCGTCACGGGTCGAGGTCGAGCCAGTGTCGCACGCTCGAGACCACCGTGACTTCGGGGTGCGACCACACGAACCTCTCCACGCGGTCGAGAATCTCGCCGACGTGGCCGGCGTTGGGCGCAACGGTGCTGAACCCGAGCGCCGCCCGCTGCCACAGGTCGTGATGGGCCACCTCTGAAGCCGACACTCCGTAGCGCCGCCGGGCCGTCTCGACGAGATGCCGTACCACGGCGCGCTTGGCCTTGAGCGAGTCGCTCGCACCGATGTGGAGCTCCATCTCGAGGGCAGCGACGTGCATGCTCACGGCCCGACCGAGGCTACAAGGTGGCCGCGTCGAGGGCCGATGACCCGGTGGCGCACCGAGACGCCGATGGTACGGTGACGCCGATGTCACGGCGGGGGGCGACGGCGAGGGCGCGCGGGACCTCGCCGTGCACCGGTGGCGACGGCTGATGCCGCTCTGGCTCACCGACGACGAGTTCCGCATCCTGCGCGCCGCGTGCGACCGGCTCGTCCCCGAGGACGACACACCGGGCGCCACGAGGCGGGGGTCCCCGACTACATCGACGGGCTGCTCGGTGCCTTCCTCGTCGACCCGCCTCGCATCTGGGCCGGGGGTCCCACCTCGGGACGACACGGCGGCGAGGCCGCCTTCGCCCGTTTCCACCGGTTGGGGCCGCTCGACGAGCTGGCGTGGCGGACGCGCATCGAAGGATCCCGGGGGATTCCCGAGCGCGAGTTCAACGGGCCGGTGACGGGCCTCCAGGAGCGCTACCGGTCGGGGCTGGCCGAGCTCGGTGTCGATTTCTGCGATCTCGGGCCCGAGGATCAGGACGAGCGGCTGCGCGCCACACGCCGCTTCACGGCGCTGCTCTACGAGCACTGCTGCGAAGGCATGTACGGCGCACCGGAGTACGGGGGCAATCGCCACGGAGTGGGGTGGGAGTCCATCGAGTTCCCCGGCGACGTCCAGCCTCGGGGATGGAGCGACGCCGAGGTGGCGGGCCCGTGACCGTCGACGCCGTCATCGTGGGGTCCGGACCCGGGGGCGCCACCGCGGCGGACGTGCTCACCCGGGCGGGCTGGAGCGTGGTCATCATCGAGAAGGGCCGGAACCACCTTCTGGACCCCGACGATCTGTCACGGCCGGCCGCGGACTACTCCAACGACGAGGTCAAGTTCATCTACCGGCACTTCCTGGGCCCCGACCCGCTGATCGAGCCGCGCACGTTCCGCCGTGGCGAGGAGGAGGGCGACCGCGCCTACGTGGGCGAGGTCAACTCCATCCCCACCACGGTGGGCGGGGGCGGCACCCACGCCGATGGCAAGGTGCCGCGCTTTCGGGAGGAAGACTTCGCGCCTGCTGAGCACCCACGGTCCCGTCGAGGGCGCCGAGGTGGCCGACTGGCCCATCTCCTACGACGACCTCGAGCCGTTCTACGCCGAGGCCGAGCGGCCGATCGGCGTGGCCGGCGACGGCGGGGGCCAATCCCTTCGCGGCGTGGCGATCGGGCCCGTACCCGATGCCATCGGGGGCACCCATGTACGGCGCGCGTGCGGTCCAGCGCGGCGGCCGAGGATCTCGGGCCTGCATCCCTACGCCGGCACCCACGGCGGCCAACTCGGTCCCCTATGACGGGCGCCCGGCCTGCAACAACTGCGGGTTCTGCGCGTTCTTCGGCTGCCCCATCCACGCCAAGGGTGACCCCGTGGCCATGTTGCTGCGCGCCATGGCCTCGGGCAACGCCGAGCTGCTGGCGGAGACCTTCGTGTCGCGGGTGCGCACCGACGGGCACCGCGCCACCGGGGTCGAGGTCATCGGGCCCGACGGTGTCGACGCGCACCATCGACGCCCGCCACGTGATCGTCGCCGGCCGGGGCCGTCGAGACACCGCGCCTGCTGCTGCTGTCGGGGATCGACCACCCCCTCGTGGGCCGGAACTTCATGGTGCACTTCCAGACCTTTGTCGTCGGGATCCTCCCCGAGCGCCTCCACGGCCACAAGGGTCGGGCCGTGACCCACGTGCACGACGACGCCATGATCGTCGACGACGCGGCACGGCCGCCGCCGCGGCGGCGGGGTTGCCGTGGATCCGCGGCGGCCTGGTCGAGCACGGCGGGCCCAGCCTGCCGGTGATGGAGGCCAAGCTCTACCCGTGGGGGGCCGAGCACAAGGCGCTCATGCGCTCCTCCCCGATGCGCGACCGCCTGTGGGCCTTCACCATGCAGGGCGAGGACCTGCCCCAGCCCACCAACCGCGTCGATCTCGATCCCACCGTGCGCGACGTCCGGGGCTTTCCCGTGGCCCGGGTCACCTACCAAGCCGCATCGCCACGAGATGGTGGCCTCGGCCCATCACGCGCCCGCGCCTGGTCGCGCGTGCTCGAGGACATGGGCGCCACGTGGACGATGACCTCCACCTCGCCCCTGGCCGAGGGCCAAGACCGCCGCGGGCCGCGTCTGTCGGCCATCCCCATGAGCCGCCACGTCATGGGCACCACGCGCATGGGCGACGACCCTCCACGTCGGTGGTCGACGCCCACGGGCGGATGCACGGGCTCGACAACGTCGTGGTCGCCGACTCCTCGGTCTTCGTGACCTCGGCCGGCTACGGGCCCACGCTCACGCTGGTGGCCCTGGCGGCACGGGCCGCCGCCGCGCTGGTGGGGGCGACGGCGCCGTGCTGATCCGGCCCCGGGCTGAGGTGGTGGGTGCCCCGCTCAGGTGGCTGAGGCCGGGGCCTCAGGTGGCGAGGTGCTCGCCGAGGAACTGGCGCTGGCGTCGAATTCCTCGGCGGGGACCTCGGCGTGCATCCCCGGGCTGGACGTGCATGCGCTTGTCGGTGCTGCCCAAGGCCTCGAACAGGGCGAAGGCCAGCTCGCGGGGGAAGAGCTCGTCGTGCCACTGCATCAGGAACAGCACGGGGCAGCGCACGGCGGGGGCGTCGGCGGCGAAGCGGTCCCGGGTGGGCCCGGCGATCCCCATGAGGCCGAGGACGGCCACCGCCATGCGGGGCTCGGCGGCCACCACGGGGAGGCCGAAGATGGTGCCCATGGACAGTCCCCAGTAGCCGCACGGCCCGGCGCCGACGTCGGGCAGCGCCTGCACGGCGTCGAGGGTGGCCCGCCAGTCGTCCACCATGTCGTCGATCATGCTCGGGCTCGCGCCGACCACAGCTGGCCGAAGTCGACGAAGGGCAGGTCGGCCGACGTGGAGCCGTCGGCGCGGCGGTCCCCGTGGACGGGGCCGTCGATGGCGACGGCCGCACAGCCCGTGGTGGCGGACCAGCCGCCGCGCCGAGGGCCACGATGTAGTCCTCGCGCTTGGCTCCCGATGCTCCGTGGCCGATGCATGACGACGGGACGGGGTCGGTCGTCCTCCGGCGGCGTCCACAGCACGCCCGGGACCGTCGCGTCCGCCGCTGGTCGACTGTCGAAACGGCGCTCGCGCACGCCTTTGGCGACGACGTCGGCCCCGAACCGCATGGGCGTGAGCGTACCGGTCAGCTGCGGGGCACCTCGGACCAGGCCATGTCCTTGTCGACGCGGGGCTCGCCGGGCAGGCCGAGGACGCGCTCGCCCAGGATGTTGCGCATGATCTCCGACGTGCCGCCCTCGATGGAGTTGGCGCGCGAGCGCAGGAAGGTTTGGCGGGATCGTCGCCGCCCGAGAACCGGCCCGGTCGGGCCGGCGCATCTCGTAGTGGGTGGGGAAGAGCGTGCCGGTCATGCCGAGCAGATCGACGCAGAACTCGTAGACGTCGCTTGTTGAGCTCGGCGCCCACCAGCTTGGCCACCGACCCCTCGGGCCCCGGCGTCCCGGCCCGTCGCAGGGCCCGGGCCCGCATGTTGGTGAGCCGGGCCACCTCGGCCTCCACCCACAGCGTCATGAGGCGGTCGCGCTGGGCCGCTGGTCTTGTCGGGCTTCTCCTTCCAGATTCGCAGCGCTTCGTGGATGGGGCCTGAGCTGCGCGCCACCACGCCGCCGCCGATGGCCACCCGCTCGTTCATCAAGGTGGTCATGGCCACGCGCCACCCGGCGCCCACGGCGTCGAGGCGCTGGCTGTCGGGGATGCGCACGTCGGTGAAGAAGACCTCGTTGAACTCGGCGTCCCCGGTCATCTGGCGCAGGGGACGGACCTCCACCCCCGGGGCGTGCATGTCCACGATGAAGTAGGTCATGCCCCGGTGCTTGGGGACCTCGGGGTCGGTGCGGGCCAGCGAGCAGGCCCCAGCTGCGCCGTGTGGGCCAGGGTCGTCCACACCTTCTGGCCGTTGACCACCCACTCGTCCCCGTCGCGCACCGCCCGGGTGGCGAGCCCGGCCACGTCCGAGCCGGCACCGGGCTCGCTGAAGAGCTGGCACCAGACCTCCTCGCAGGTGAACAGGGGCCGCAGGTAGCCGGACCTGCTGCTCGTCGGTGCCGTGGGTGAGGATGCGTCGGGGCCGCCATGCCGTAGCCGATGACGTTGCGGTCCGATCTCGTTGGGGGCGTCCACGGCGCGCAGCTCGCGCTCGACGAGGCCCTGGAGGTCGGGGCTCACCCCGAGGCCTCCGAGCCCGACGGGGAACGACACCCAGGCCAGCCCGGCGTCGAAGCGGGCGCCCAAGAACTCCACCGCCGGGGTGGAGGCGGGGTCGTGGGAGGCGAGCAGGTCTTTGATCTTCGAGTGGACGAGTTCCTCGTCGGTGGTCACGGCGTTGGTGAGGGGCATGGGCCAACGTTAACGACAGCCACGCTCGAACGTGGGCGCTGTCCCGGGCGGCGGCATGGGCGGCGGCGGGGACGGCGCGGCCCGGGTGCCGGGGTTGGCGCCCCGCGGCCCGCGCTCATCCCCGTGTCGCCTCAGGCGGGTCCCGGTGCTCGAAGAAGTGCGCTCCTGATCCGGGCCTTGCCCTCCATCTTGGCCCGGTACATGGCTTGGTCAGCGGCACGGATGAGGGTCGAGACCGAGGCGGGGCCGCTGTGGTTGCACGGGGCCACGCCGATGCTGGCCGACAGGGTCCGCTCGCCGTCGGGAGTAGCGAAGGGACGGTCGAAGCCGGCGATGATTCGTTGGGCGATCTCCACCCCCTCGCCGTCGTGGGATAGGTCCTCACAGATGACGAGGAACTCGTCGCCGCCGAAGCGGCCCACGGTGTCCGAAGGGCGGACGCATTCGGTCAGGCGTTGGGCGATGGCGGTGAGGACGAAGTCGCCGGCCTCGTGGCCCAACTCGTCGTTCACCAGCTTGAAGTTGTCGATGTCGATGAACAGCACGGCCACCCGGCTCTCGTGGCGCCGGACGCGGGCGAGGGCATGGGCCAGCCGGTCGCTGATGAGCACGCGGTTGGCCGCGCCCGTGAGCGGGTCGTGTACGACCTGGTGCGAGAGCTGGGCGCTGAGGGTGCGCTCGGCCTCGTAGAGCCGGGCGTTGGCGACGGCGATGGCGGCGTGCTCGGCGAAGAGCGACACGGCACGCAGGTCGTACTCGCTGTAGACGTGTCCCGCCGCGCCGATCAGGTTGATGACCCCGAGCACCTGTCCCCGGTGCATCAGCGGCACGCATACCGCGCTCTCGGACTCCTGATGACCTTTCTCGGAGACGGTCCCCTGCACGAGCAGCGGCTCGCGGTCGCGCGCCACCCGGCTGGCGATCCCGCCGCCGAGCTCGATGGGGACGCCGCTGGCGTTGCCGGCCCGGCACACCACCACCAGGTCACCCTCGTCCTCGGCAAGCATGATCGATCCACTCGACGCCCCCAGAAGGTCGAACGCGCTCGACAGGATGAGCTGGAGCACCTCGTCCACCACGAGCACCGAGTTCATGGCTTTGCCCGCCTCGTAGAGCATGGCCAATTCCTTGAGCCGGTTCGACAGCGCGGCGCCGAGCACCCGCTCGTCCACGAGGAGCTTGGCCAGGCGCCGGAGATGGCGTTCTTTCTCCGTGACGTAGGCGGCCAGCCCGACCACGAGGACGACGGTGCCGATCCGGAACCCGAAGCCGTTGGCGAACCCGAGGTGATGGCCCGCGCGCGACGTGAGCAGGGCCACCGCCGCGGCCAGGCACACCAGGGCGGCGAAGGCCACCGTCCACAATTGGGAGCGGCGCCGATCGACGGCCTCGAGGGTGGGGGTCGAGAAGTCCTTGATCCCGACGATGCGGGCCTCTTGCTCGAGGAGCCTCGAAACCTGGCTCAGCTCAACGCCGCTCTCGGCGCCCGGCATCGTCACGTCGACAGGTATCGGCGGGCGCCGGGTGGGCCTTGAATTGCCTCGTAGCGTCACCCCGCGGAAGACCGGTCCCCCCTTGGAAAACGAGGGCGCTGGTGACCCTCACGCTGCGTCCCGCCCGACGGTCGCCGGGTGCCCCTCTGCTTCAGCCTCCTGGCCTGGTGGTCGTAGCATCGGGCCCGCGTCGGCCTTCGCCGGGCGCCAGGGCGAGCCGACGGGAGGGCGTTGTGGAGCGAGTGGAGTTCGAGACGATCGTCTACGAGAAGGACGGAGCGGTGGCCCGCATCGTCCTCAACACTCCCGACAAGGCCAACATCCAGACGGCGCAGCAGGTGTGGGACATGGACGAAGCCCTCGTCAAGGCGGACGACGACGACGACGTCAAGGTGCTCGTGCTCAAGGCGAACGGGGACGGATTCTGCGCCGGGCACGCCATCGTCGGCGTCGACGAGATGCCCGAGGTGTACCCGACCACGGGCCCCACGCCCGAGCGGACGTGGAGACGCCACCACCAGGGGCTGTTCCTATGGCCGCCGCTGCGGTTGTGGGAGTTCCCGAAAGCGACCATCGCCCAGGTCCACGGCTACTGCGTGGGCGGGGGCACCGTGTACGGCCTGCTCACCGACCTCACCATCGTCTCCGAGGACGCCTACTTCCAGATGCCGCTGCCCCAGGGGTTCGGGCTCCCCGGCGCCCAGACCATGATCGAGCCCTGGGTCCTCATGAACTTCAAGCGTGCCGCGGAGTACCTGTTCCTGGCGCCCACCATCAGTGCCACCCAGGCGCTCGAATGGGGGATGGTGAACCGGGTGGTGCCACGCGCCGAGCTCGACGACGCCGTCTCCGAGATCGCCGCCACCATCGCCAAGATGCCCCTCACCACCATCCTCGCCACCAAGCAGGGGCTGACCCGGGCGTGGGAGATGATGGGCATGCGGATGCACCTCCAGCAGTCCACCGACCTGGTGGCGTTGTGCACCGGGGCCAGCGACGTGCGCAGCTTCATGGCGTCACTGGCCGGACGTCGCCCGCGCCAGCAGGCCGCCGATCACGCCGCCTCCGACTGAGTGGCGCGCGGCGTCCACTGCGGGCGCCAGTGGGCGCGGCGTCGACGGCGGTGCCGTCAGCCGAGCGGCTCGACGAGGAGGCTCTGCAGGGACGTGCCGATGGGCCCGTGCACGTCCCACAGCGCGGACTGGGCCAGACCCACCCCAGGGATGCCGAGACTCGTGGAGGCATCGAGGCACACCCACTCGCCCATGGCGGACCGATGCAGGTGCACCGAGAGATCGGGGTTGATGAAGAGGTGGTGGGCGAAGTCGAGCTCCGAGCTCACCCCGTTGCCGAAGTCGGCCGCCGCCATCACCCGCTGGAGGGCGGTGGGCGTCTCGTCGGGGACCACGGGCACGGCTAGGCGCACCCACACCGTGGCCGGCCCGCGCGCCGCGAAGGCCCCGGTCACGTAGACCAACTCCGCCCCGGCGTTGTGAAAGGCCCGGTAGGCGGCGATGGGCGGGGGCGAGGTGTAGCCGGCGCCGGGGCCCGGTGGAGCACCCGGGTCGATGCCGGGAACGGGGCCGGCCCCGGTGAACGCGGGCGAGGTGGGGTCGGGGGGTTGCAGCCGGATGCGCAGGGCCCGTCCCCACGCCAGGTCCCGATCGCCGCTCGAGACCCGGGCCTCCACCAGCTGGACCTTGCGGCCGGGGCGCGACACCGACGCCGACACCGACAGCGGGACCAGGGGCACGGGCCGCAGCAGCTCGACGGTGAGCCGGGCCACGTGCATGGGCTCGTCGGTGGGGATCGACTCGATGGCGCGCGCCAGCAGGGCGGCCACGGGCCCGCCGTGCAGGGCCTCGGGTGTCCACGGCCCGCGGGCGAACTCGGTCGGGACGAACTGCGTCCCGTCCGGTGCGAAGAGGGCGTGGCTCAGCGGGGGCGTGGTCACGCCTCGGGGAACTCGAGGCGGTCGAGCACCCACGCCGGGGGCCGGGCGGTGAAGCCCTCGTCGGGCCAGTGCATCCACCCCGACGCCGCCAGCGCCCCGCCGTCGGGGTGCAGCGTCGTGCCCGTGATGTAGGAGGAGAGGTCCGAGGCCAAGAACAACACGCAGTTGGCCACGTCGGTGACCTCGCCCTTGCGGCGCAAGGGGATGGTGAGCCAGTCGCCGGGGTCGGTGCCGTCGCCCGCGGCGGCGGCGCGTTGGCCCGCCGAGCCCGCCCGCCCCGCCACGCCGGCGAGGCCGGCGGTGGGGACGAAGTCAGGCGCTATGCAGTTGACGCGGATGCCGGCCGCTCCCAGCTCGACCGCCAGCGTGCGGGTGAGGTGGGTCACCGCCGCCTTCATGGCCGCGTACAGGGCGTACCCCGGCGCCGCCCGGTGAGCCTCGATGGAGGTGATGGTGACGATGCTCCCGCCGCGCCCGCCGGCCGCCATGCGCCGCGCCGCGCTCTGGGTGGCGTCGACGACCCAGGTGAAGTTGGTGCGCACGAGGGCGTCACGGCCCTTGGGGCTCACGTCGGTGAAGGCGGCGCGAAAGGTCCCCCCCACCACGTTGACGAGCACGTCGAGTCGACCGAAGCGGTCGTCGCACGAGTCGAACAGGCCCGACAGCGCGTCGGCGTCGCGCACGTCGAGGGCGGCCTCGAGCACCTCGACCCCATGGGCCCGTGCATCGGTGGCCGTCTTGTGGAGCGCCTCGCCGTCGAGGTCGGCGAGCGCCAACCCGACCCCGGCGCGAGCCAGGTCGAGCGCGCAGGCCCGGCCCAGACCGCCCCCGCCTCCGGCGATCACGGCGACCTTTCCCGCCAGCCCGGCTCGCTCGTCGAGGAACGACGGACCCGGCACGGCGGCGATGGTAGCCGATACGATCTGACGGCCAGTCAGGAACTGTGACCGACACCCTCCCGGAAGGCACCAGCATGGACTTCGAGTTCTCGCCCGAGCAGCTCTCCTTCGTGGCCGAGGTCGAGCGCTTCCTCGACGAGCACGACGACCCCGAGGTCTTCGACGTCACCAGGGAGAACATGGCCCAGATCGTCGACACGCCGGCGCGGCGGGCCTTCATGGCGCAGATGGGGGAGCAGGGCTGGCTCGGGATCACCTGGCCCACCGAATACGGCGGCCAGGAGGGAGACGGTGTCTATGAGTACCTCCTCAACGAGTCGCTGGCCCGTCGGGGTGGACCGCAGATCGGCAAGGGGGTCGGGATCGTCGGCAAGACCATCATCCGCCACGGCAGCGACCGGCTCAAAGCAGAGTTCCTGCCCAAGATCCTGCGCAACGAGGTCGAGTTCGCGGTGGGGTACTCCGAGCCCAATGCCGGGTCCGACGCCGCCTCCATGCAGTTGAAGGCCACGCGCGACGGCGACGGCTGGCGGCTCAACGGACAGAAGACGTGGACGACCTCGGCGCACTTCGCCGAGTGGTACTGGGTAGGAGCGCGCACCGACCCGGACTCCAAGCATGCGGGCATCACCTTGTTCCTCGTCCCGCTGGACCAACCGGGCATCACCATCAACGCCATCTGGACCATGGGGGACGAGCGCACCAACGAGGTCCACCTCGACAACGTCTTCGTACCCGACGACTATGTCGTGGGGGAGCTCAACCACGGCTTCCAGTACATCTCCGAGGCCCTCGACCTCGAGCGCTTCACGATGTTCACCTTCTCGCCCATCGGGCAGCGTCTCGACGTGCTGTGCGAGTACGTGGCCGGCGCCACGCGCGACGGCCGGCCTCTGAAGGACGACCCCGTCGTGCGCCATCGCCTGGCCGAGCTGGCCACCCAGGCCGAGGTGGCGCGCGTCCTGGGGCTGCGCTTCGTCAACGAGTCGCAGAAGGGCGGCGCCGCACCCACCACGCATGCGTCGGAGTACAAGCTCTACGCCACCGAGCTGTCGCGGCGCCTGGCCGACGCCTCCATGGACATCGCCGGCCCCGGCTCGCAGCTGAGGGTCAAGACCTCCGATGCGCCTATGGAGGGTCGGGCCGAATCGACCTACCGCTACACCGTGATCGACACCATCGGCGGGGGCACCTCGGAGATCCAGAAGAACATCATCGCCCGGCGACGGCTCGGGCTCCCCAAGAACTTCTGATGCCCGCTGCCTCGGCCGGCCCCCTGGCCGGTGTCGTCGTGCTCGATCTGTCGAGCGTGGGTCCCGCGGCGCGCTGCACGCGGCTGCTCGCCGACTACGGGGCGTCCGTCGTCAAGATCGGGCCGGTGCCCGGCCAGGGGCCCGTCCCGGTGACCCCGCCCTTCTTCGCCTACAGCGCCCAGCGCGCCATGCGTCGCGTCCTGCTCGACGTGCGCGCCGCGGAGGGGCGCGACGTCTTCTTGGCCCTGGCGGCGGGGGCCGACGCCGTGGTCGAGAGCTTCCGGCCCGGCGTCGTGGACCGCCTGGGCATCGGCTACCAGGCCGTGCGCGCCGTGAACCACGGTGTCGTGTACTGCTCCACGAGCGGCTTCGGCCAGGACGGCCCGCGCGCCGGGTGGGCCGGGCACGATCTCGATTACCTGGCCGTCGGTGGCTATCTGGCGACGACGGGGCCACGTGGCGACGGGGGGCCCCCGATCCCGGGCGCCACCATCGCCGACGCCGCCGCCGGCGGCATGCACGCGGCGCTGGCCATCTGCGCTGCGCTGGCGGGCCGAGCCACCACCGGCGAGGGCACCTTCCTCGACGTGTCCGTGGCCGACGGGGTCCTGTGGCTCATGTCGCTGACCGCCGACGAGCACCTGGCCACCGGGACCGAGCCCGGACCGGGACACGACGTGCTGACGGGGCGCTACGCCTGTTACGACACCTATCGCGCCGCCGACGGCAAGTGGTTGGCGGTAGCCGCCATCGAGGCCAAGTTCTTCGCCAACCTGTGCGCGGCGCTGGGCTGTGAGCAGTGGGTCGACCACCAGTACGACGGCGAGGTGCAGGACTCGGTGCGCCGCGACCTCGCTGCCGCCTTCGCCCGGCGCGATCGTGACGACTGGGTCGCCGAGCTCTCGGGGGCCGACACCTGTGTCGCCCCGGTCCAGGCCGTGGCCGAGATCGGTGCCGACCCGCAGTACGCGTGGCGCGGCGCGCTGGTCGAGGCGAAGCACGCCACGCGCGGCACGTTCCGTCAGGTGGGCCCGGTGCTGGCCGGCATGGAGAGGCTCGCCGAGCCGGTGTGCGTGCCCGACGTCGAGGTCACCGACACCGACGAGCTGCTCGCCGCGGCGGGGATCCCCGCCGGACGAATCGCCGACCTGCGGGCCCGGAAGGTGATCGCATGACGCCGGTCATCGACGACGTGCGGATCCTCATCGGCGTTCCCCAGTACGAGGAGACCGGCGAGTTCCCGGTGGAGCGCAGCTACATCTGGACCATGTGCGCGTCGGTGGAGAACGGCAATCTCTTGTTCTGGGACGACGCCGTGGCCGAGGAGATCACCGACGGGCCCACCGCCCCCCCGACGATGCTGTCGGTGTGGTTCCGCCCCCACCACTGGGCGCCGGGCCGGTCCGAGGAGCACCTCCCCCTCAAGGTCCACTTCGACCTGAAGGAGCGCCTCGGGCTCCCCGAGGCCGTCATGACCGACAACACCATGGTGTTCCACGAGCCCGTGCGACCCGGTGACGTGCTCACCACGCGCCAGATCCTGCGCTCGGTGAGCGACGAGAAGAAGACCAAGCTCGGCACGGGGCGCTTCTGGGTGATCGATGTCGAGTACACGAACCAGCGCGGCCAGACCGTGGGGGTCGAGAGCTACACCGGCTTCGGTTACCGGCGCGGCCCCGAGGACCCGGAGCCGAGGGCGTCGTGAGCGCGTTCGCCCCCGTGCTGGTGTTCGGCGACGTGGCCGAGGGTGACCTTCTGCCGTCGCTGCACCACGACGTGACGGCCACCACGGTGGTGCTCGGCGCGCTGGCGACGCGCGACTGGCGGCCCATGCACCACGACAAGGACTTCGCCCTGCAGCGCAACGGCACGAAGGACATCTTCCTCAACACCCCCAACCAGGCGGCGTGGTTCGAGCGGTACATCACGGACTGGACGGGCCCGCACGGGCGGCTGGGTCGGGTCGTCTTCCGCATGCGTGACTCGGTGTTCCCCGGAGACACGATGGTCCTCGACGGCGTCGTGTCCGAGATCACCGTGGACGACACGGGGTGCGGGTGGGTCGGTCTCGACATCACCTTGTCGGTCGACGGAGATGTGAAGAGCACGTGCACCGCACGTGTGGCACTGCCCGTCGACGACGCCGACAACCCTTGGCGCCGCCACCAAGACCGCTGGAAGCCCTGAGAGGAGCTGGCACGTGCTCGACCTCGAATTCAGTGCGGAGCAGGACATGCTGCGCGACACGGTGCGCAAGGTGTGTGGCACCTACAGCCCCCTGTCGGTGGTGCGCGAGCTCGAGGACGACCCCGTCGGCTATTCGACCGAGCTGTGGAAGCAGATGGCCGAGCTCGACCTGATCGGGCTCCTTCTCCCCGAGGAGCACGGCGGGTCGGCTATGAGCGCGCTCGAGGGGGTCGTGCTCTACGAGGAGCTCGGTCGGGCTCTGGCGCCGACCCCGCACTTCGCCAGCGCCGTGCTCTGCGGCGGGGCCCTGGCGCGGGCCGGCTCGGCCGAGCAGCGCTCGCGGTGGCTGACGGCCATCGCCACCGGCGACGCCATTCTCACGCCGGCGTGGTTCGAACCGGAGAACAGCTGCGGGCCCACCGGGGTCCAGATGCGGGCCGAGCCCGACGGCGACGGCTACCGACTCACGGGGACCAAGCGCCACGTTCCCTTCGCCTCGTCGGCCGCGGCGTTGGTGGTGCTCGCCCGCACGGGCGAGGAGCCCGGCGCCATCGACCTCTTCCTCGTCGACCCCGGCGCCCCGGGGGTGACGCGGCACCAGCAGCTGACCGTGGCGTCGGACACGCAGTTCCAGGTCACCTTGGACGGCGCCCGGGTCACCGGTGACGATCGCATCGGGGCTCCGGGGACAGGCTGGGGAACCTGGGACGCGGTGATGCACGACGGCTGCATCCTCCTGGGCGCCCAGGCCATGGGGGGAGCCCGGCAAGCCCTGGACATCACCGTGCAATACGCCAAGGACCGTGAACAGTTCGACAAGCCTCTCGGTGCCTTCCAGGCCATCGCCCACTACCTCGCCGACGCCGTCACCGCCGTCGACGGGGGTACGACGCTGGTCCACGAGGCGGCCTGGGCGCGTGCCGAGGGCCGCCCCGTCGACACCCTGGCCCCCATGGCGAAGCTCTTCGCCTGCCGTACCTACCGCGACGTGACGGCCATGGCCCAGCAGGTCTTCGGCGGCATCGGGTTCACGGTCGATTTCGACATCCAGCTGTACTTCCGCCGGGCCAAGCAGCTGCAGCTGTCATGGTGGGACACCCGCTACCTCGAGGAGCTGGTGGCCTCGGCCGTGCTCGACCGCCGCGCCTGACGCTGACTCAGGCCGAGGTTTCCAGGCCCAGGGTGTAGCCGGCCAGGAAGGTGTCGGCCTCTTCGGTCCGGGGGTAGCGGGCGGCCAGCCGGCGAAAGCGCGCCGAGTGCGTGGGCTCGATGAGGTGGGCGAGCTCGTGCACCAGCACGGCGTCGAGCACCCAGCCCGGCGTGAACCGGAGGCGCTCGGAGATGCGGATCTCGCCCGTCCGTGACGTGCACGAGCCCCACCGGTGCTGCTGGTTGGCGACCCAGCGGATCGACCGGGGCCGCACGCCGTCCAAGTACTCGTCGGCGAGCACGGCGGCCCGCCGGGCCAGGTCCTGGTCCGAGGTGGTGACGTTGGGACGCTGGGCCAGGACGCGCTGGACCAGGCCCTCGACCAGCTCCACCCGGTCGGCCTTGCTGAGCCGGGCCGGGACCAGGATGACGACTCGGCCGTCCTGCCAGAAGCCACTGGCGGTCTTGCGACGCCGCGGGCTGGTGCGGACCTCCACGGGTGGGCGCGGCGGCTTGCGCGGGCTCATCGTCGGCCCCCGCCGGCGTGTCGTGGTGCTGCTGTAGGTACCTCTGCGGCGGCTGTCGCACGTGCCGCGGCACGTGCTGCTGTCGCTGCGCTGCCCCCCGCGAACTCCATGTCACCAATACATGCCGACGCGGCGTCGATGCGCAATACCCGGCGTATGAATTTCTTGCGACTTCGCGCCGCCGTCGGGCTAGCGCGCCGGGGCGGCCCCCTCGTGGTCGTCACCACCGCTTCTGCCGGCCACTGGCATTGAGCTCCGCCAGGTACCGGTTGTAGGCCGCCAGCTCGTCGTCGTCCCCTCCCGTCTCGCCGGCACCGACCCCGCCATCGCTCGGAGCGCCGCCTTGGGGGACCTGGCCCGCCCGCGCCGCGCCGGGGACGGGCTCGTCGGTCGGGGGTTCGTCGAGGAGGGGGCCTTCGTTGCGCGATCCTTCCTTGAGGCCTTCGTTGAGGGAACCCTCGTGGACGGGGTCCTCGTGGACGGGGTCCTCGTGGACGGGGTCCTCGTGGACGGGGTCCTCGTGGACGGGGTCCTCGTGGACCAGCTTCCACCACATGAACACGGCGTAGCCGGCGAAGATCGGCCATTCGACGGTGTAGACCCAGCTCAATGTGTTGCCCCCCAGGGCCCGGGTCACCTGCCACCAGGTGAGGGCCACGCAGCCGGGGACGAAGACGACGAGGGCCACGTGCAGGGACATCGCACGCCTCGAGCGCCAGACGCTTCGCACGGTGCAAAGGCTACCGACGGTCATGCGGCGCTAGGCGGCCGGGGGTCGTGAGCCGGGGGTCGTGAGCCGGGGCCCGGTCCCCCCGGTCCTGGACACCGGGCGTATGGCGATGGAGACTCTCCGTCCGACTCGCAAACCGGCTCCGACGGTAGGGCGAGCCAGGGCAGGAGGAGGGTAGGTGGCCCCGAAGGGATCGCCCCGCAGTTCCGATCAGGGTCGGGACGGCGGCACCGAGCGCCACTGGTGGACGCTCATAGCCGTGTGCGGGGCGACGTTCATGCTCCTGGTGGACATCACCATCGTGCAGGTGGCGCTGCCGACCATGCAGCGGTCGCTGCATGCGAGCTTCAGCGACCTGCAGTGGGTGATCTCGGCCTACGCCCTGAGCATGTCGGCGCTGATCCTCACCCAGGGGTCGCTGGCCGACAAGTTCGGGCGCAAGCGCATCTTCATGATCGGGCTGGCCGTGTTCACCCTGGCCTCGTTGGCGTGCGGGCTGTCGCGCACCCCGGGTGCGCTCATCGCGGCCCGGTCCGTGCAGGGCGTGGGGGGCGCGGCCATGTTCGCGACCTCGCTGGCGCTCATCGGCCAGGACTTCCAGGGCGCGGCGCGAGCGTCGGCCATCGCCGTGTGGGGGGCCACCGTGGGGGGGGCGGTGGCCATCGGCCCCCTCGTCGGGGGAGCCCTCACCAGTGCCTTCGGCTGGCAGTGGATCTTCTACGTCAACATCCCCATCGGCGTGCTGACCTTGCTGGTGAGCATGCGCATGGTGAACATGGCGGACCCGAACGCCACGCGGCTGGACTGGAGCGGACTGCTCACCTTCTCGGGTGGCCTGTTCCTGCTCGTCCTGGGCCTCACCCGGGGGAACGACGACGGGTGGTCGAGCACCACCATCGTGTCGATGCTGGCCGGCGCCGGGGTGCTGCTGGTCACGTTCGTGATCGTCGAGCTACGCCAGGAACGGCCCATGTTCGACCTGTCGCTCTTCCGCAAGCCGGCGTTCACCGGTGTCTCGGTCGCCACCTTCGGTATCGGCGCGGGGATGTTCGCCCTGCTTCCGTATCTCACCCTCTATCTGCAGAACGACCTGGGGTTGTCCCCCCTACAGGGTGGTGAGCGTCTCCTCCCCCTGACCACCTTGTCCTTCGTGGTACCGCTGGCGTCGCGACCGATCACCGAGCGGGTGCCGGCCGGCCTGGCGTTGTGCGTGGGGTTGGCCACGTCGGCGGTGGGAATCTGGCTGTTCACCGGTCTCACGATCGGTTCGACATGGAGGGCATTGCTCCCCGGGCTGGCGGTGAGCGGGGTCGGCGTCGGGCTCGCCAATCCCGCCATCGCCAAGATCGCCCTCGGTGTGGTGCCCCCCCAACGCGCTGGCATGGCGTCGGGCATCAGCAACACCTTCCGCATCGGCGGCGTGGCCACGGGCGTAGCGGCGCTCGGGGCCGTGTTCCAGCAGCGGCTCCAGTCCACCCTCCACCGGCTCGTGGGTGCGCACCAGGCTCCCGCGCTGGCCCGTGCCGTGGCGGCCGGGGGAACCCAGGCGGCCGCCAAGGCCTCTGGCAACAGCGCGACGGTGGTCAGCGCGGCGCACCATGCCTTCGTCAGTGGGATGAACGAGGTCGTCCTGGTGGGGGCGGTTACGGTTTTCGTGGGGGCGGTGTTCGCCGTGCTCGTGCGGCGCAAGGACTTCTACTCGCGCCGGCGCGACGGATATCGGCCTGCGGTCCGCGCTCCCGAGCGCGAGCTCGTGTCCGAAGCGGTCGGCTGAGGTTCACATGGACATCACGACACCCCGCACCCTCGGCGCTGCCGGCGAGATCCCTCCGGTCATGGCATCGGCGGTGTACCGCCGTCCCGGCGACATCGGCGTGGAGGAGCGGCCCGTGCCCCGTCCCGGCCCCGGCGAGGTCCTCGTCGAGGTGGCCTACTGCGGGATCTGTGGGTCCGACCTCCACATCATGATCGAAGGGTGGGGCAAACCCGGGTCCGTGGGCGGCCACGAGTACACCGGGATCGTGGCCGCGGTCGGAGACGCCGTGACGAGCTGGTCGCCGGGGGACGCCGTGGTGTGCGGACCGTCGCCGCGCTGCGGGGAATGCCGCCGGTGTCGCGAAGGCAAGCCGTCGCAGTGTGGGCGTCGTGCCAGCTCCGTCGACGGCAACACGGGCGGGGCGTTCGCCCGGTACGTGCTCACCGACGCCCGCTCGCTCTTGCCCCTGCCCGAGGGCATGTCGCCCCGGGTGGCAGCTCTGGCCGAGCCCCTCGCCGTGGCGCTGCACGGCATCACCCGTTCAGGCATGGTCCAAGGTGACGCGGCCATGGTCTTCGGGGCCGGGCCCATCGGTGCTCTCACCATCGCGGCCCTCGTGGCCAAGGACATGGGCCCCGTGGTCGTGGTGGAGCCCGGCGAGCGCCGAAGACGTCTGGCCGCTGATCTGGGCGCGTCGGAGGTGCTCGATCCGACCGAGCTCGAGACCTTCCCCCCGTGGCAGCCCGAACGTGAGTCGTCGCGCGCCGTCGACGTGGTGTTCGAGTGCTCGGGCAAGAAGGCGGCCATGGAGTGCGGCTTCAACCAACTGCGGCGGGGCGGGCACCTGGTGCTGGTGGGAGCGGGCATGGAGTCGCCGAGCTTCGACCCCAACCGCCTGATTCTCAACGAGCTGCAGGTGAGCGGCTCCTTCGTCTACGACGCGGACGGGTTCGAGCGCGCGCTGGAGCTCTTGGCGTCGGGTCGGCTGCCCGTCGACGTGCTCATCGATCCCGACGACGTCTCGCTCCAGGGGCTCGGGGTGGCCATGCAAGGGCTTGCCGAGGGTCGGATCGCCGGAAAGGTCATGGTGGTCCCCGGGGGCGAGCCCCGACACCGAGCGGAGGGCGGCTGATGGCACATCCCTACTACCCCTCTGGCAATCCCCGCTTCAACCATGTGGCGGTGAGCGTGCCGGCCGATCTTCTCGACGAGTCGAACCGAACCGACATCTGTCGGTTCTGGGGGCAGGTGCTCGGCTTCGACGAGATGCCGACGATGACCCTCGATCGCAAGCGCCTGATCCTGTCGTGTGTCCACTGGGACCAATTCATCTTCCTCATCGCCGAGGACGACCCCATGCGCTGCCCGCGCATGGACCATTTCGGATTCGCCGTCGGGGCCCTGGGGGAGTTGGAGGCGGCGCGCGATCGTGCCGTGGAGTTCCAAGAGCACGATCCCCGCGTGGATCTCATCGACCTCGCCGTCGACGATCGTGGCCCGATCACGATCCACTCGATCTACGTCGGCTACCTGCTCCCGATGCTGTGTGAGCTGCAGTGGTGGGAGTTCGACCGCCCCTGAGCCACGCCGGGGCTCTTCAGCCTGCCACCGACTCCTGCGTTTCGGACGCGCCGTCGGCCCAGGACCCAAAGGAGAGGTCCTCGAACCTGCGGCGTAGAGCGATGCGCGCCGTCTCGGCTTGGCTGGCGATGTCGCCCAGGGACATCCGTTGGGGCGCCTGGGTCGGACCCTTGGGGGCGTCCTCGACTTGACGACCGACCAACGAGGGGGTTTCACCCTCGACATGCGGCTCAGAGCGACCTACCACGTTTCCCCCCGCCTTCCGGCCGCATCTCGGCCCCGAGCACTTCACGCGACGGGTCAGAGTGGCCTCTTGCCATCAACTCCCATCCAAGGGACTCTCAATATTTGGGCAACCCTCTCCCGGCGAACATCTGTAAGAACCGGGGATATCCCTGATGGATTGTTCCCGGGACAGATCTGACGTTCCCGAGACATGCCTGACACCCGTGAGTGAGCCACCCTGCCCCTAGAGAGGGGGGTCGGGATGGCATTGAGGGTGATGGCTTTGGCTGAAATGCGCGTGGAGGTGCTCCTCGAAGCGGCCCGCAGTGGCGAGACGGTCACGGCGGTCTGTGAGCGGCATGGCATCTCGAGAGAGACGTGTTACGCCTACCGGCGGAGGTTCCGATCCGGGGGAGTCGAGGGTCTTGAGCCCCGCTCCCGCCAACCGCTGCACCAACTGCCGCGGATGCCCGCAACCATCGAGGAGAAGGTGTGCCGAATCCGAAAGGAGCATCCCCGGTGGGCTCGCCGTCGCTCGCCAGCACCGCCTTTCATTGACATGCGCCGTCAGTTGAGATGCGCCATCAGAGACACGCCATCGCAGAGATGCGCCATCGGAGAGACGGTGTCCTGGGCTCTCACAGGAAGACCCTCGTCCACCCCTCGCCCACGGGTGTCATGAACACGGTCGTGAGCTTCATGGCGCGATGGAGCCAGACCCCGTCGAGGCGCGCATACTCGTCGTCTTCGTAGCCGCACATCCAATAGGACGTGCCATCGGAGCGACGGCACGGGCTCAGCAGATCCCACCTGGCCCTAGCCGTGTCGTCGTCGACATCGACATCGATGCGAGGGTTCAAGAAGAAGTGGCGTGAAAAGATGAGAGTTGGATCGCGTAGGCGTGCCGCAATGGCTCGACGGCCCGTGGCTTTCCCCAGGCCCGGACCCCCATCCCAGACGCCGCCAGGGGTGAAGAGAGCCGCTACGTCCTCGGCGACGTGAGCAAGGGTGGTGGGGTCGACGACCGCTCCCGCCGCGAAGCGCCGGTCGACGAGCTCGCCGTAATTTGCTTTGAGCTTCTGGATGGCAAGCACGCTCTCGCTGGCGGCGACGCGTTGTTGCAGAGCGGCCACCTCGGCCGCGAGTTCCTCGACGGTGATCATGTTTGGCCGTCCACCCTTCCGTCTTCGGTCTGCCTGTTTCGCTCGATGACGACATGGTTGCGGAAACTCACCGGACGTGATTTTAACTTCACGGAGAGGCCGCAAAGTAGGTAGGCCAGCAGTACCCGAGTTCATCAATTATTACGACGCACCGTAGCGGTAGGACGCCTAGCGTCTGGAAATCGAACGGGCGGAATAGGACCAACTTGGCGAACACGGAGTGGCGGGCTTCGACCTAACCCTGTCGGCGGAACGAGGATATGCCTAGTTCTGGTGGGCACCGACTCGTTTGGGTTGCAGCAGCGTCTCGGTACAGGTCGAGCACGGCGTCGTTGGAGCAGAGGGCGAGCGGCTGTGTTTTGGTGGTGGCGTAAGGAGCTGGAAGTGCACCCGGCATATCGCGCAGGCGCGCGCCGGGCTGCTTTCCGACGCCGCCCGGGCATGCGCCGGTTCGCCGCGGCGATGGTGGCGGCCCTCTGCGTTGCGGCGGGACTTGCCATGGCTGTCGTTCTGCCCGGTGGCGCCACGGCACCGTTGACGACTGCGAACATCTACACCTTCGCCGGCAATGGCAACGCCGGCTACAACGGGGACGGGATCTCGGCGGTGTCCGCCGACTTCAACAACCCGGGGTCCGTGATACTCGATGCGCATAGCAATGTGGTGATCGCCGACACCAACAACCAGCGCATCCGGGTGGTGCCGCAGAGCACGGGCTCCTTCTACGGCCAGCCCATGCTGGGGGGTTACAGCTACACCGTGGCCGGCGACGGGGACTTCGGATACAACGGGGACGGGATCTCGGCGGTTTCCGCCGAGCTCAACAACCCTGGCGACGTAGCCGTTGACAGCCAAGGCAATCTGGTGATCGCCGACACCAGTAACCAACGCATTCGGGTAGTGGCCCAGAGCACGGGCACCTTCTACGGCCAGGCGATGACCGCCGGGGACATCTACACCGTGGCCGGCGACGGGACGGCCGGGTTCAATGAGGATGCCATTCCTGCTGTGGAGTCCGACCTCAACTCCCCCGGGGGGGTGACCACCGACGCCCACGGGAACCTGGTCATCGCCGACACCCACAACAACCGCATCCGGGTGGTGGCAGACAGCACGAACACCTTCTACGGCATCCCCATGACGGCCGGGGACATCTACACCGTGGCCGGCAACGGGACGGGCGGGTACAGCAGCGCTAATAGCGTGCCCGCCGGCTCGGCCGAGCTCAACGCCCCGTCCGGTGTGGCCGTCGACGCCCATGGGAACCTTGTCATCGCCGACACCGGCAACCACCTCGTACGCGTGGTGGCGCTGACCACCGGCTCTTTCTACGGCGTCCCCGTGATGACAGCCGGGGACATCTACACCGTGGCCGGCGACGTGCCTAGCCCTGGGGCCTTCGGGTACAACAGCGACGGGATCCTGGCGACCACGGCCGAGCTCTACGCCCCCGCGGGCGTGACTCTTGACGCCCATGGCAACGTGGTCGTTGCCGACACCCACAACGACCGCATCCGCGTGGTGGCGGAGGCCAACGGCACCTTCTACGGCCAGTCCATGGCAGCCGGGTTCATCTACACCGTGGCCGGGGATGCCATGGCCGGATACAACGGGGACGGGGTTCCGGCCGTGTCGGGCGAACTCGATTTTCCAAGAGGCGTGGCCGTCGACTCCCAGGGCAACTTGCTGATCGCGGATACCGGCAACCAGCGCCTCCGCGTGGTGTCGGAGAACTCGGGCCCCTTCTACGCCATCGCCCTGACAGCCCTCGACATCTACACCCTGGCCGGCGACTCGGCCGCTGGTTACAACGGAGACAGCGTCTCAGCCACGACCACCGCGGATCTCAACAACCCCGGCGGGCTAGCGCTCGATGCCGAGGGCAACCTGGTGATCGCCGACACCGACAACCAGCGCGTCAGGGTGGTGGCCCAGGCCACGGGGACCTTCTACGGCATATCGATGACCGCGGGGGACATCTATACCGTGGCCGGAGACGGCACGGCCGGTTACAACGGGGACGGGATCCCTGCCGTCTCAGCCGAGCTTTCCAACCCCAGGGGCGTGGCGCTTGACGGCAATGGCAACCTGGTCGTCACCGACGCCGACCAGCGCGTCCGCGTGGTGGCACTGACCAACGGCACCTTCTACGGCCAGTCGATGACGGCGGGGGACATCTACACCGTGGCCGGGGACGGGACCGCCGGTTTCAACGGGGACGGGATCCCGGCCGTCTCAGCCGAGATCTACAACCCCGGCGGCGTAGCGGTAGACGTCCACGGCAACCTGGTGATCGCCGACACCGACAACCACCGCATCCGGGTGGTGGCCGACAGCACGGGCACCTATGACGGCATAGCCATGACCGCCGGGGACATCTACACCGTGGCCGGCGACGGGACGGGCGGTTACACCGCTGATGACGTGCCCGCCGACGCAGCCGAGCTCGACGACCCCGGCGCCGTGGCGCTCGACGCGCACGGCAACTTGGTGATCGCCGACACCAACAACCACCGCATCCGGGTAGTAGCGGAGAGCCCGGGCACCTTCTACGGTCAGCTGATGACAGCCCGGGACATCTACACCGTGGCCGGCGACGGGACCAACGGTTACAACGGCGACGCCATCGCGGCGCTCTCGGCCGAGCTCTACAAACCCGGCGACGTGGCGATAGACCCCCATGGCAACCTGGTGATCGCCGACACCGACAACCACCGCATCCGGGTGGTGGCACAGAGCTCGGGCACCTTCTACGGCCAGCTGATGACGACCGGGGACATCTACACCGTGGCCGGCAACGGGATCGCCAGCTACAACGGCGACGAGCTCCCGGCCGTCTCAGCCGAGCTCAATTACCCCGGCGGCGTGGCCCTCGATGCCCAAGGTGATCTGGAAATCGCCGACACCAACAACAGCCGCGTGCGTGAGGTGCTGCGCGAAGCCGCCCCCACGGCTCCCGGCCCCCCCACGGCTCTGGTGGCCACCGCCGGCAACGCCCAGGTGACCCTCAACTGGGTGGCGCCGGCGAGCTCCGGCACTTCGCCCATCACGGGCTACGACATCTTGCGCTCCACGACGTCGGGGAACGAGTCGTCCACGCCCGTCGCCACGGGGGTAGCGGGCACCACCTACACCGACGTCGGCCTCACCAACGGCACCACCTATTTCTACGAGGTCGAGGCGGTGAACGCAGTGAGGGCCTCGCCTCCCTCCAACGAGGCGTCGGACACCCCACAGCCCTCGCTCCCCGCGCCCATGGCGGTTCCCGCTGCTCCTACCGGTCTGGTGGCCACCTCGGGGAACGCCCAGGCGGTCCTGCATTGGACGGCGCCGAGCAGCACCGGTGGTGCGCCCATCTCCGGCTACGACATCCTGCGGGGCACGACGGCGGGGGAGAAGCGTCCACGCCGGTCGCCACCGGTGTGTCGGGCACCACCTATGTCGACAATGGCCTCGCCAACACCACGTACTACTTCGAGGTCGAGGCCGTGAACGCGGTAGGGCCTTCGCTTCCCTCCAACGAGGCCTCGGTCATCCCCTCCGCGCCCATGGCGGTTCCCGGCGCACCTACGTCTCTTTCGGCGTCGGCGGGTAACGCCCAGGTGACGCTCAGCTGGACGGCGCCGAGCAGCCCCGGCGGCTCTCCCATCACCGGCTACGACGTCCTGCGGGGCTCGACGCCGGGGGGCGAATCCTCCACGCCGTTCGCCACCCAGGTGCCGGGCACCACCTACATCGACACCAGCGCCACCAACGGGACTACCTACTACTACGAGGTCGAGGCGGTGAACCCGGCGGGGCCCTCGGCTGCCTCCAACGAGGCATCGGCCGGTCCGCAGGCACCCCCACCCCCGCCCCCACCGCCGACTCTGTCACCGACTTCCCTGAGCACCTCGCTGTCGGGCGCCGGGGAGTCGGGCACGTCCATCTCGGTGCCTTGGAACACAGCGGTCTCCGATCAGGCCACCTTGAGCGGGGCCAACGCCTCGAGTGCAGGGGGAACCGTCACCTACGACGTCTACTCCATGACATTCTTCCGATCCCCGTTCTTCTCCGGCGTCTCCTCGGGATTCGGGTCCTTGGGATGGCAGCTCGTGACGACCGGGGGAAGCGTTGCGGTCACCGACGGCTCCATACCAGCGTCGGCCGCCGTGACGCTTGGCCCCGGCTCGTACTTCTGGCAGGCGTCGTACTCCGGGGATGCTCTCAACGGCGCCTCTCAGAGCACCCAGGGTGCCGAGGAGGAGACGGTGCTCTCTCCGCCCAGCTGTCCGGCCGGATTCGGCTGGTGGTCGGTGTTGTGCTTTGCCGCACCGCCGCCGTCGCCATCTCCGTCTCCACGAACTCCGTCCGCCTCGGGCTACGACCTCGTGGGCCGGGACGGCGGCGTGTTCGTGTTCCCGACCAACCAAGCGGGTGGGTTCTACGGATCACTGCCGGGGCTCGGTATCTCGGTCCACGACATCGTGGGCATGGTGCCCTCCAATGACGACCGGGGCTATTTCCTCGTCGGCCAGGACGGTGGGGTGTTCGCCTTCGGAGACGCTCCCTACCTGGGATCGCTCCCCGGGCTCGGTATCTCGGTGAACGACATCAGGGGCATCGTGCCCACCAATGACGACCGGGGCTATTTCCTCGTTGGCCAGGACGGTGGGGTGTTCGCCTTCGGAGACGCTCCCTATCTGGGATCGCTCCCCGGGGCGGGGATCCACATCAACGACGTCATCGGTATCGCCGCCACCTCCTCGGACCAGGGCTACTGGCTTGTCACCGCCAACGGCACGGTCTATGGATTCGGGAACGCCGCGCAGCTGGGTTCGGCCACCGGCACACCGTCGCCGGTATCGGGGATCGCCTCGACTCCCGACGGCGGTGGGTATTGGATCGTGACCCAGAACGGCAGCGTCTACTCGTTCGGCGACGCTCGCTTCTACGGGTCGCTCCCGGGAGTCGGGGTAACCCCATCCCGTGCGGTGATCGGCCTCGTGCCCACGGCGGACGAGCGGGGATACTGGTTGATCGGGGGGGACGGCGGGATCTTTGCCTTCGGGGATGCCCCCTTCGTGGGCTCACTCCCAGGACTCGGCATCGACATCACCGACATCGTCGGTGCAGTGCCCACGACCTTGTAGTGGTTACTCCGTAGAACCCACCTGTGGTGGCCCCTTGACGATCGAGGGTCGTTGTCCTCGGGTCGTCGCACGCGCCATAGCGGGAGCCCCATGCCGTGGGCACAATTCCGAGAACCAAGCTCGCAACGGCACGGGAAACGCTCTCGAGTCGGCCGGTCGTGGCAGCTGTCTGCCAGGCCATCGGTGCGGTTGGTCGGGTCGCTCTCATCCGCCGTCACGCAGTCTGGTGGGGGCCGCTCGACACCCCACCCGGTTGGGCGTATGGTCCCACCCGTCACCGGAGGAGTGGTCACCGTGGACGATCGGGCGGGAAGTTGACGATGCGGATCCGACAGCTCTGTTGGGGCAGTCACGGTGTCATGTCCGGTCCGCTCCCACGGGTGTCGTAGATGTCCTATTCGCCGTCGGAGCCAACACTCCAGAGGGCCAAGGAGATGTTGGATGCCTTGGGAAACTCCCCCATGGCACAGCGCCTATCGGCGTCGGGATTCGACATCGACATGAGCGACACCGAACAGGCCACGGCCCTGGCGATGCACGTCCTTCACCAACTCCAGGTGCTCGAGGCCACCACCCGCATGTTGACGAGCACGGTGCAGACCCTTCAGTCCCAGGTGGAGCGCTCTGAGTCGCTGTTCTTGTAGGGATTTGTGGCCACCCGCCGCGGCAGCGTGGGCATACAAGTCCCATCTACCCCATCCACTGACCAAATGCAGCGATGCGCTGGGTATCGCGCCTAGAGGAGCGCGCTCGGTCACCAAGTAGCCTCGGGCCAACCACGCTGCCGTTTTGGGATCTGCGCTCACTGGAGGTGGTGATGACAGGTACTCCGCAAACGTCAGCCGCCGATCCGGTCCGAGCCCCCTCGGTGGCCCCACCGAGCTTGGGACACGAGGGTAAGCCTGAAGTCGTGCAGCGGATCATGGTCCCCATAGCGGCCTGCGCACTGGCAGCCTTGTACCTCCTTTACGTCGCTCACTTCTCGGTGAACGCACCACTGGCCGACGAGTGGTCCACCGTTCCTCTCGTTCATAACGCTCTTCACGGACATCTGACCTTGAGCGCGCTATGGACACAGCACGTGGAATCGCGCATCTTCGTCCCGAATCTCATCTTCGTGGCGGCGGGATTCGTCAACCACTACGACGTGAGAACCATCATGCTTCTCGGCGCAGCGATCCTGATTGCGAGCTACTTCCTCTTGCTCGTCGTCTTTCGAACCTACCTGCAAAGACGGCTCACCGTCCTTCCCACGCTTGTGCTCGGTGTCGTGTGGCTCAGCGTGGCGGATGTCGAGAACGCGCTGTGGGGATTCCAGGTGGCGTGGTATCTGGTGGTCTTCCTGTGCGTCGCCATGCTCTACCTCCTGTTGGCATCGTCGCTTCGCAGGCCCATTGCCTTCGGTCTGGCGGCTGGTGCGGTGGTGGTCGCATCGTTCTCGGGCGCTCAGGGCCTACTGCTGTGGCCCATAGGACTCCTCGTGGTGTTGTGGACCAAACCGCGCAGTCGCCAGACATACGTTGAATCGTTGATCTGGCTGGTAGTGGCGGTGATAACGACAGGCACCTACCTGTGGAGATTCAACGTCCACACCCTGGGGTCGGGCTGCGTCTCTTCAGCGGGAAGGTGTTCGCCTTTTTTCTCGCTTCGTCATCTCTGGCCACTGACCCGGTTCATGCTCGCTCTCGTCGGCAATGTCGTCCCCACGGTTCGGAGCAGCACCCTGGCCGCCCCGTACCCGACGGCCGGCGCGGCTCTTGGGGCACGAGCTGCTGGGAGGAATCCTGTGCGTCGTCGCCGGCTTCGTCGTTGTCCAATCATTCCGAGAGCGTCGAACGACTGCACGCATACCGCTGCCAGTGGCCTTGATCGCCTTCGGCGTGCTGTTCGACGTATTGATTGCCGACGGACGCCTCACCTACGGACTCAGTGACGCATTGGCCGACAGTTACACGATGCCACAACTCGTCTTGTTGGCGGGTGTCGTCATCTACGCGTTGGGACATGTCCCCAGTCCACAGGTGTCTCGAGTTGTTGGTTGGCGTGGGAGGGTCGGCGTGATCGGCTACGTGGCCCTGCTGGTCTTCGTGGTTGTTCAGGTGGTCGTGGCGACGCCATACGGCATTTACGACGGGCGAGTGGCTCAGGAGCATGCCGTGCGTGAGGGTCGGTTGCTCGCCAACCTTTCCCAGATCCCAAGTCCGGAACGGGCGTGCTACGAGGGCATCGTCGTGGCTGACGGAGAAGTCAGTGGCGGGGTAGAGGCGGCCCTTCTTGCGCCGGCTCTCAGAGACGCCCAAGAAGACCATATAGGTGTGTTCAGTGCCGGCGCCTACCGTCGCTATCGCGCCATGGGACCCCCCATCGTCAAACGTTGCGACGCGGTGCGAGGGTGAGCGAGGGCGAGCGGAAACAAGGAAGCGAAGATCTACAGGTTGGCGTCAGGTGGGGATCTTCACGAGTTGCCAATCGGCGCCACCGTCGTCAGTCAGAAACAACGACCCTAGATCCGATGGGGGGTTCGGAAAGCTCAAGATCGACAGGGCAAGGTCGGCGGGACCACCGACGACCACGCCATCGGAGGGATCGACGAAAGCCAAGTCGGCCAGTCCGACTCCGCCGTTCTCCAAAACCAGAGGAGTGTTCCACGTGCCGCCGGGGGCGATGACCCGATACACGATGGACGCCGCCGAGGAGGAGCCAAAAAGGACCGTCTGGGGCGCGGGCATTGCCAGCTCGGCCCCATCGCCTCCGGTGGGGGGGTCGGGAAGGCTCTGGTAAGTGTGACCGCTGTCGTGCGAGACGTAGACCTGCTTGAACTGATTGCCCGTGCCAACCCCACCAAGACATAGCACGGCGACATCGGAGGGATCGCTGGCCGCGAGGCTGCCCGGCGAGAAGGGGCCCTCGTTGGACTCGGGCGTGCATGGGATGACAAGTGGGGCAAAGTGCACGCCATCCGATGAGCCCAGAATCTGGGGGTTTGGATAGCCGCTCATCAGGAAGACCGTTGATCCCTCGGCGACCAAGCTGATCGAGCCCTCGTCGAACCGACCCGACACCCCAGGTACCTGAGCCCATGAGTCCTGACCGGCCGGGCTGCGATACAGGTGCCCCGGAGCGGTGCAGGACGACGACGGAACACAGGCGTCCACGAGCGCAAAGGCGACGCCCGCACCTGACGTGATGGCCACGACTGGTCCACCGAGATTCACGGCATGCCAGTGTTGCGCTCCGTCATGGGTGGCCCAAAGGCTGCCGTCGAAGGCCCACCCATCGAGGGCGTTGGCGAAGTGCAGCTCCGAAACACCCCCGCCGGTGCCCACGCCACCGAGCGTGCTCGGCGGTGGCGGAACCGAGGTCCAACTCGCCCCGCGATCCACCGTGTGACGGAGCGCCAGGCACGCGCCTGACGGGCAAGCGACGATGCCCAAGACGAAGCCAACGTCGGCTGACACGAAGCTCACCGACTGAGCCAAGAACCCCGAGATTCTTGGCGGCAACGTGGTGGGTGTCGGACCGGCAGTGGACGGCACTGTGGTACGTGTCGGACCGGCAGCGGGCGACATCGTGGTGCGTGACTCCACGGGTGCCTGCGTGGTCGCCTGGGCAACCGGGGCCGTTGGCTTTCCACAGGCTGCCAGTCCGACCAGAGGCAGGACCGTCGCGAACAGCAATGCCCAGTCGGCGCACGTCCACGACGCTTCCACGTCCGATAACGCCAGTCCGTTGACATTTCTCGCTCTAATCGTTACTCGGACAGCCAGCAGGAGAGGACGACTCGCACTTGCTCCTTGGTGCTCTGCACCTCCCGGTCGGGCTTCTTTGTATCGATTACACTGCTCTGGGGGATCGCCCGTCGGTCTTTTAGCGATCAGCGAGACAGAACTTCGAGCTGACGCAAGAGGTACGGTTGAGCAAACCGGGTGTTGTTGAATTCGTGTAGGAAACAACAGACCAAGTGTTCCCGTCCCACCTCAAGATGAGCGGCGTCTGAGCGGATCCGCTCCCCTCCCAGTAGTCCCGGCGTCATCGGACGAGTATCCAACTGCAATGCAGAAGCTCGAGCTGACGCACGAGACGCCACTCACTCCATTTAGCCACCCGACCCGCCTGGGTTTGGACTTGGTGTGCTCGTGACCCAGACTCGATCCGCTGAGCCGCGGCGGTTCCTCTCGTTTCTGAGCGTGCCCGTCTCGCTACTCGGGCTGTCGAAGAGCATGAGAAGACACCCAGGTTTTCTCATCTCCGTAAACAGCGAGAACACGGAACACCTGAGTCCGGGTCGGTGGTGCGCGACCGGCAAGAAACAAAACGGTTCGATGGACGCGATACGATTTTCCGAGACACCATGGATGACCAATCGTTGCCAACCAGAGCATCAATAGATGAGATCGTTGATGCGCTGGCGAACGTCGACTTGTTTTTCGCAGTCCAGCGAGACACCCTGCGCCACCTTGCCAGTTTCTGCCGACCCGTATCGGCGCCAGCCGGTCAGGATGTCCTTCGACAAGGAGAGCCCGGCGACGCGTTCTATGTTGTTCGTGCCGGATTGCTCGAAGTCCTACGCGAAGACATTCACCGGGTCCGGCTGCTCCGCCCGGGCGCGCCATTCGGCGAGCTCGCGCTGCTTTCGGGCCAGGCCCGCTCGGCGACCGTGCGTGCGGTCCGCGACACCGACTTGTGGCGCCTGCCGCAAGACGCGTTTGCGACACTATTGGAGACTGACGCCGGCTTTGCCCGGGCGATGGTAAGCGCGGCTCACGGAACTCGTCTTCGAGAGTCTGCCTGAATCCACATCTAGCCCTCCTGCTCCTCGCGTCTTTGCAGTGCTTCCCCTTCACCCGGGTGCCCCGATATCGACCCTCCTCGACGGGTTTGCCCTTCAGCTGGGAGGAGTGCGGATCTGTCATACGCGTGATGCCGGGGAACCGCCGGGGTGGGGCCGCTTTGTCGAAGCTCTCGAACATTCCGGAAACCCCGTCGTACTAGTGGCGTCTGCTGATCGCGACGACTGGTTCGCCTTTTGCATGCGCGAAGCAGATCGGCAAATCGCAGTCGCAGACGCCCGCTCACATTTCGAGGGTTTGCGCGCCGGGTCGCATCCAGATCTGATGCTATTCGGTCATGCCCCAAAAACGGACATCAACCGCGGATTGGACACTCTGTCTCCCCGCGCGCATCACCTGGTAGGGGTTCACGACAGAACCCGTGACATTGCTCGGGCGTTGCGGCGCATGACGAGTAGATCTGTGGGTCTGGTGCTTTCGGGTGGTGGTGCACGGGGCGCCGCCCATATCGGAGTCTTGCAATCGCTGGAGGAGTCCGGCGTCACCGTCGATCGCGTTGGTGGAACGAGCATGGGTGCGCTCGTCAGCGCTCTGGTAGCTTCTGGATCGCCGCCTTCAAGACTGCGCGTGTTGTTACATCGTGAGCTTGTTCTCCGCAGGCCGTTCTCTGACTACCGAGTCCCGCGCTCGGCTCTAATCCGAGGCGAGCGTGGGCGCTCACTACTCGACCGTCTCTTCGGCGAGTCCACCATCGAGGAGCTTGCCCACGACTTCTTCTGCGTGAGCGCCGATCTCACTACAGCCGAAGCAGTCGTACATCGACGTGGCTCACTCGCTACTGCAGTGGGAGCAAGCATGTCGCTGCCGGGCGTAGCGCCACCCATGCGCTTTGGCGACCGCCTCCTTGTGGATGGTGGCGTCCTCGACAACCTGCCGATCGAGGTGATGACATCAACGAACGAAGGGCCCGTGATCGCCGTTGACGTGATCGCCCGTGGCTTGCCCCGTTCCCGACGGCTGTCGGCCGGGAAAGGACCACAACTGCCGACAATCGTTGAGACGCTCGCGCGCTCGGTCACCTTGGCCAGTCGAAGCCGTGCAGATAGTCAGCGCTCTCTGGCCACCCTTGTGATCACCCCGGACTTGCGTGATGTCGGACTGCTCGAGTTCAAACGCTTCGACGCGATCATCGACGCCGGGAAACGTGCTGCTGATGAGGCGCTCGCGGAGGCGCCTGACGCCCTGTTTTCTCGTTGATATGTCCTGCGTTCCGTGGCAGTGACCGGGTATGGAGAAGTGCCTGGCCGCGATAGATGGAAGTGCCTGGCCGGGGGTTCGGGCTGCCCGTACTCGGCGCACCAGAGGCCAGGAGGGACGACGTCCTCGTGAAACGCGGCAGATACCTCGCCCATTGGCGGCACAGTGTCAGGCGGGGGCCTGACGGGTGTCACTGACCCGAGCAGGTCGGTGGCTCGACTCCACCCAGCCACGGTGACGTGTACCCGAGCATGACCCGTCTCTTTCACTCGAACAGGTCTGCGATTTCGTCAGTTTTGATGAGGTAGCCGACTGGTCCCCTGATGGATTGTAGGGTCCGCGGGAATGAAACGATCCCCGGACTCAGTCCGGTGGGCTTTAGTCGTCGATCTGACGCTAAACGCCGAGATGGAAGTGAGTGACGATGCACAACGTACAAGCCAAAGGCGTACGACTGGCACTCTCGGGACTCGCCGCACTGTCACTCGGCCTCGTTGCGGTCGTTGCATTGCTAGCCAATAGCTCAGGAACTCCTGCCTTCGCGGATTCCTCACCGTACGAGCTTTATTGTCCGGGGTCTCCTGTCGGCAACCTCTTGCTGAACAACGTTGTCACGACCGGTACCATCACTCCTGCCTCCCCGGCTGCAGGCGCACAGTTCGACCTCACCGACTACCAGTCCATCGTGGCCCTGCCGAGTTCGATCGTGTCGGCCGTCGCCGCACTTGGGAACTCCTCGATCTCCGGCTCCGCCGTCACCGAGGTCGATGCCACGGGTGCGACTCCAGCGTCGCTTTCGAGCGGAACCCTCGCCATCAACGTGCCGATCCCGAGCCCCGTGCCGGCCACTGGTCTTACCCTGAACCTCCCGGCAACACCGACCACGTTAGGACCCTTCACGGCCTCCGGCGGTGCCATCAGCCTCACCGTTGGCCCGGCAGTCTCGCTGGACCTAGAGGTCTCGGGCACGGCGCTCACCCTGGCGTGCACGCCCTACCCCAACAACACCGCCGCCACCGGTACCGTCAGCTCGGCACCTTCGGGCGCACCCGCGTCTCCGGTGATCGCGACCACTACCGCCGGGCCGGGGGGCGGATCGTCCCCAACCACCACTAGTGGCGTAACAACCACGACAACGGGGCCAGCCTCGACGACCACCGGCGCCTACGAGCTGTACTGCCCGGGGACGCCGATCGGAGACGTGGTCCTCAACGACGCCATGACCACGGCCACGCTGTCGCCGGCCGCGCCCAGCACTGGCCAGTCCTTCAACATCACGAACTACCAGACGGTGGTGAACTTCCCAGCCGCACTGGCGTCGGCGGCGGCGTCCATCCAGCAGGATCTGACGGGCACGGCCAACACCCGGATCGACGTCAGCGGGGCCACCCCGGCCACCGACCCGCTCGGCCCGCTGTCCTTCAGCGTGCCCATCCCGAGCCCCGTGCCCGCCGATGGGGTGTCCCTGTCGCTCCCCTCCACCCCGACCACCGTCAGCGGGTTCACGGCCACAAGCTCGGCCGTCACGATCCAGGAGGACTCTGCCGCCAGTCTGACGCTCACGGTGGGGGGCAGCCCCCTGGCGCTCACCTGCACGGCCTATCCCAACGACTCGGTGACGCCCTCGGGCATCGTCACCTCGGCCCCCACCGCCACCCCCATTTCTCCGGTCATCGCGGTGGCAGGGGGAGGAGAAGCATCGAATACGACGCTGTCCACCTCGCTGTCGGGCGGTGGGCAGTCCGGCGCCTCCATCTCGGTCCCCGTCAATACTCCCGTGACCGGCTCTGCCACCTTGGCGGGGCCCAACGCCGCCACCGCCACCGGAACGGTCACCTACACCGTGTACAGCGACCCTACGTGCACCACCGCCGTGAGCACCGGCAGCGCCGAGGCGATCATCACGCCCGGGAGGCTGCCCAACTCGAGCCCGCCCACCCTCACCGCCCTCGGCACTTTCTACTGGCAGGCGTCGTACTCCGGTGATGCCGACAATTCCCCGGCGCTGAGTCCGTGTGGCACCACAGGTGCCGTGGAAACACTGACGACCTCCACCTCGGGCCTGCCGCCCGGGCCCCCCACGGGGCTGAGCGCCACCGCCGGAAACGCCCAGGTGACCCTCACCTGGACGGCACCGAGCAGCACTGGTGGTTCGCCCATCACGGGCTACAACGTGTACGAGGGCACCAGCGCAGGCGGCGAGTCGTCCACACCGCTGCCGCAGGTGGTGACGGCACCCCCGGCTTCGCTGGCTTTTACGGGCGGGCCCAATCGCGCCGTCACCAACAGCGCCCTCGCCGCCACCGTCGACCCCTCGACCGCCGCCCCCACCACCAGCTACGACGTCACCGGGCTCACCAACGGCACCACCTACTACTTCGTGGTCAAGGCGGTCAACGCGCAAGGGACCTCAGTGGCCTCCAACGAGGCATCGGCTACCCCGACGACGTCGGGCACGAGGACTTCTCTGGCGCTCGGTCCCGGCCAGGGCACCGTCGGCCAACCCGCGACGGTGTCCGTCGTGCTGAGCAATACCGCCACGTCGGCTCCGATCCCCGGGGAATCGGTGTCGTTCACCCTCAACGGCGCCGAGACCTGTGCGGCCACGACCGATAGCACCGGAACCGCCTCGTGCTCGCTCACCCCCGCCGAGGCACCCGGGAGCTACACCCTGGCGGCGTCGTTCTCCGGAAATGGCGCCTTGCAGGCGGCCACCGCCACGGCGAGCTTCACGCTGAGCGGCGGCCAGGTCACCTCGCTCTCCTATATCGCACCGGCCTCGGTGGCCGTCGGAGCACCCTTCACGATGACGGCGGTCCTGACCACAAGCGCCACCGCCGCACCGCTCAGTGGCAAGACGGTCAGCTTCACGGCGGGGTCGGGCTCCGGGGCCCAGTCCTGTACGGGTACCACCGACGCCACCGGCACCGCCAGCTGCACGGTGGACGCCCTCGACCAGAGCCCGGGCTCGGTGCCGGTGACCGTCAGCTTCGCCGGGGACACCACGGACCTGGCGGCGAGCGCAGTGGCCTCCTCGACGGTGCCCGCCATGCTGCAGTCGAGCGCCGAGACCTCCGCGGTGACCCCGGGGTCCACCTTGACGGTGACGGGATCGGGGTTCACGCCCGGGGAGACCGTCGACTTCTCCTTCTTCAGCGTGCGCATCGACCTCGGGACCGCCACCGCCGACGCCATGGGCAACGTGAGTAAGACCGTCACCGTCCCCGCTGGCACCGAGACCGGCACCCACACCATCCTCGCCACCGGCGACAGCAGCGGCCACATGGACTCGATCGCGGTGACGGTGAGCTTGAGCGCTCACACCACGACCACCACGACCACCACCACCACGACCACCGCCGCGCCGAAGGTCACGGCCGCGCCCAATGTCACGTCGCCGGCCCGGGCCAACACCGTCCCCGAGACCTCGCCGCCGACGTCGGCTCCCGGGGTGGTGCCGTCGGTGTCGGCGAGCTCGCTGGCCTTCACTGGCATCGGGCTCGTCTTTCAGTGGTCAGCACTAGTGGGGGCGATCCTCGTTGTTCTCGCCGGCATGATCCTGATGGCGCTCTATATCCCCCGGCGCCTCCTCGCCCGACTGGCTGCGCCCGCCCTGGACCCCGGCGATCCTCGCCGGCGTGCCGAGCAGATCGTGTCCGGGGCTCGTCACGGCGCGGAACGGCGCCTTCGGAAGGTAACCACCTGGATCCTCGAGCGCGACGGGTGACCTTGAAATTAGCTATGCCTGGTTGGCGGGACTTCGGCCGCGCCGACGGTTTGCCTCCGGTCGCCAAGGCGGTTATCGGTTGCTGCCACTTCCATTTTGCTGAGGTGGTTCTCTGCGGCTCCCTGACTGCCTCTAAAGGTTTCACTTCGCTGAAGGAGTTTCCCGGTGGAAGGGCTCGCCCTAGGTACACCCGAAACTCGAAATCACCTCTACGCTTTTCCCTAATGGAGCCTTTCACCCCAAGATCGCCTGTTGGGATGATCTGATGGGACGAAACCCCTAGCAGACGGATTGAATAGGCGATTCCAGCCAAAAGCCCCCGTAGCTCAGAGGATAGAGCGTCGGTTTCCTAAAGCGATCATGAACTTCTGATGGAATGTTGACAGACGATGACACGTGGCGTGAGCAGGAACAATGGCGACACGACACGATACCCCAAGAGGCCAGACGGCGTGAGTTGTAGGACAAGTTGTAGGACAAGGAGATTGGGAATCCCCGGGGAGAACTGCCGGATACTCGGACGGCCGAGACTCGCCAGAACGATGTTGCATTAGGGGAGTGAACGTCCCCAGTCTCCTGACTGCCGTCGACAGTGGGATGTCAAGAGGAAGTCCAACGCTGGCGTTCGGCGGCACGTCACGTGGGAACCCTTGACCGAAACGCGGGCACTTGATTGCGCCGTAGTCGGCGCTGTGAACGCAGGAACTGGGGACGGCTGAGCTACAAACCGAGACCAGGCAGCGAGCCCACAAAGCTGGCGTCACCGAAAGCGAACACGCCCCCGTCGGACCCCACCATCCAGTAGCCGTGGCCGGTGGAGGTGCCCACGATGCCCACGACATTGCTCACGTGGACCCCGAGACCGGGCAGCGAGCCCACAAAGCTGGCGTCACCGAAAGCGAACACGCCCCCGTCGGACCCCACTATCCAGTAGCCGTGGCCAGTGGAGGTGCCCACGATGCCCACGACATTGCTCACGTGGAGCGCAGGCAGAGCGCCAGCCTCGACGAGAGTTTGGCCGACCCCGCTGACGAAGTGGGACCCGGCAGCTACACACGAGCTGGCGCTCGTGCATGAGTCCGCCATGAGATCGTTCTCTTGCGTGGTCGAATTGTTCGGGCTTGCGGCGATGCTCCAGGCGCCGCCATTGAAGGTTTCGACGAGCGTCTGGTTAGCGGTCCCATTGAAGTAGTCACCGACGGCCACGCATGAGGTCGCACTCGTGCACGAAACACCGTTTAGGACATTGAGTTGTGAGAGTGAGCTACTCGGGCTTGCGGCGATGCTCCAGGCGCCGCCATTGAAGGTTTCGACGAGCGTCTGGTTAGCGGTCCCATTGAAGTCGTAACCGACGGCCACGCACGAGGTCACACTCGTGCACGAAACGCCGTTTAAGACATTGAGTTGTGAGGTAGACGTGTTCGGGCTCGGCGCGAGGGTCCATGTGTTTCCGTCGAAGGCTTCGACGAGAGTCTGAAAGGCGGTCCCGCTGTTGGCCGTACCGACGGCCACGCACGAGGTCGCACTCGTGCACGAGACACCGGTTAGGACGTTGCTCTACGACATCGAGGTGTTCGGGCTCGCGGCGATACTCCAAGTGGCGCCATTGAAGGTTTCGACCAGAGTCTGATTGGCGGTCCCATTGAAGGAGTCACCCACGGCCACGCACGAGGTCACACTCGTACACGAAACGGCGCCGAGTCTGTTGAACGTCGAAGTGTTAGGGCTCGAGACGATCGACCATGTGCTTCCGTCGAAGGTTTCGACCAGAGTCTGGGTCTGACTCGCGACATTGTCGTTTTCACCGACGGCCACACAGAAACTAGGGCTCGTGCACGACACCGCCGATAGGTGGGAATATGGGGAAGAGGGGCTCGAGTTGATAGACCAAACGCCGCCGGTGGAAGTATCCACCAGGGGTTGTGGGGAATGTGCGTCTGTAGTACCCCACCGCAGCACAAAAGCTACGGCTTGCACACGATATGCCGTTTAGAAAGTTTGCCTGCGAGGTCGACGTATTCGGAGTTGGAACGATCGACCAGCCCAGAGGTTGGGCGGCCGTGGGAGTCTGCGATCCGAGAGTCAGGAGGCAGATGGCGAGGAACGACCCAGTGAGCACGGCTGATGCCACCAGCCGCACTCCGCGTGCGTCGCCGATCCGAATGGGGTTGAGTGGGCGCACTGGACCTCCCGTCTATGACCGCAACCGGCGGTGAGTGACCTGTTCAAAAGGAAGGATTCGAGGCTTCTGTCCTGACCGTGGGGCACGATAGCGTGTTGGAACACCTCGCGCCGGTGCCTAGCGGCGGGTGCGGACCCCCTTTAACTCACAGCCCCACGGCTGAACCGCAGAACCCAGCTTGCAAGCGCCCCAGGGATCTCTTCGGAGCTGCGACGTTTGGGCAGGATCCCAGCGTAAGAGTGGATTCCGTTTCCGACGCTTTCCGGCACTTGCCATCATTTTCCGACGAAATGTGGTCCGTATGTGGTCTGAACCGAGAGAGATCGTTCAATCGTTTCGGCGACCTCGCAAACGGTGTCTCAGCACGGACCCGTCCCACGAGCTGCGCAATGTCGGTGTTACGGATGCAAGTCCAGGAGTCGGCGATCGAGTCGTGATAGGCCTTCGACAAGTCGGATCGCCTTCTCACGTGTGTCGAACGGGTCGGGGAGATTCGTGACGGCGGTGGCCCGGTGGGCGAATGAGCCTCGATCTACCCCGAATGCGTCCATCTCCGCGAGCCATGCCGCATCGAGGTCAGATTCGAATATTCCTACCGGCAAAGCTAGCGATAGAACGTTCTTCGTTCGAATACCGTGGTTCTGTTGAACGTTCGTGTTGCCATATGCCGTGGCCGAACTGCCGATGATTTGTGAGACCGTTGCCTGACCGAGGGTATGGACTGCCGGTGGGTCCATCACACTGGACCTGGCGAAGGCCAAGAGTGAGGTAATTGTCCTGGTAGGCGTATGGGTCGAATCCCACGCTGTTGCGAGCAAGAACGAGGAGGGCGAGACAACCCGTTTCGAGAAAGTGTTCTATCTCGGCATGGACAAGGAGAATGTATGCACGAACATTGTCGTACTCCTCCTGCGTGTAAGTGCCGATTGGATTTGGAACAGGTGGAAGAAAACGATCCCCGAGGGTCAGGACACGCTGCATCAGAACAACGAATTCCGATGAGCCATTGGGAAGCATTGTCGGCTGTTAGGGAGCGATGTGGTCCGTGCTCTGGAATGACTCTGACCGCTGCACTAGCCAATGAGGCATATCAATCGTTGTACCGATCGCTCCTTGCAAGGTTTCGCCCCATCGTCTGATGCGGTAGGAGATTGCGCCGACAGTCTTGGTGGTAGCGGAGATGGCGGATTCAAACGGACCATCGGATTCGCATAGTTCCTTAAAGGCATTCTCCACCGAGTCCCGTCGGGAGATAGCTGACACTGCCACTCCCTCGTGGCGGAAGAAGTACGTCATGACATCGAACACCGCTCGGTTAAACGGTCGTTCGTACCGACCCCGGCGCCACCGGGAAAATGCGTGGTCTTGGCCGAAGATTTCAATCGTGGCATCGATGGCAGCCTCACATGCTGCCAATTGGTCATAGATTTGTTGCTCCCGCGTTTGCCATTGGCGATTTAGAAGGGCGCAGAAGTCGTCGAGAAAAGGACTCAGGTTCCCGCTGTAGGACTCGAGGGCGTTAGCGAAGGCGAGGTAACGAATGAAGACCTCTGTGTCAGCCATTCGTCGATCGGGTCTTGTAATGCGTAGGGCTCTTTTGATGGCCTCGCTCTTAGTAGCGTACTTGTCGACGAAGTCAGTAAATGGGCCAGGTTGGAGCGCCTGTCGTAGCTCTTGAGGCGAAAGCTTGACGCTCCCAGTGTTAAGTCGAAGAAAGACTCGATATAGAAATGAGTCCGACGACCAGCCGCGGATAACAACTGTACGAATTGTGTGATTGTCGAATGCGTTCTTGTCGGCAGCCGATCGAAGGGTAGACAGAGTTTGGCCATTTAGATCATCTCGGATCTGGAGGCCGGTCAATCGCAAGGGTTCAAATCCATCGTCTTCTGGATTACTCGGATCCGCTGCGAATTGGCGGAGTGACAGCAGGCGCTGCTTACCATCCAGTACCAAGAAGGTGTTCGGATCGTCCCTCCTAGCTGCCAAGACCAATTGCGGAATGGGCAAATTCAGTAGGATCGATTCGATGAACTCGCTCTTCTTTCGAGGAGTCCAGACGTCTCGACGTTGGAAGTCGGGATTCAGATCAATGTTGCCCACCCGCATTTGACGGAGGATCGTCTCAGTCGTCCAGTCTGTTCCGGCCGTGGTGGCGCTGCGCACGGCTGCAAGATCGAGGACAGAGACGTCATCCTCATTCTCTTCTGTTGGATCTTCAGTGAGGTCCGGCTGTTCCTCTGGCATTGGAGACCTCAGGAGTCATTGTCGGTTAGGTGGGAGGAGCGTAGTCAAGAGTTCGCCGGTGGCGGTGCGGGACGGTGAAGGCCGGCCAAGAGGCCACCCAGAGGGAAGCCTTGACGGGCCCGCGACTCCCGGTCAAGACATCCCAACCTGAAGGCGACTGCGTTCGAAACAGTGGTGAGCTGATTCTCGGGACGGTCATATAGCCTCCTCAGTCGGCGTCGGAGCAGCTCGCATGAACGTCAGCCTTGCGCCGCTGAGCCGAAGGGTTGCCGTATTTTGCTGGAGCCGTCCAATAGGGTCCTGGTAGCGCTCGATCTGCGGAAGTGCGGAATGTGCTGAGGTGACGCGGTAAAGGTAGTACCGGGATCGCTTTTGCAAAGCAAGTAGGAGCTCAGCTTCGCTGATTTCGAACGGATCGGAGGGGTCATCCGAAGTCGTCGACTTCACTTCGATGTAGATCAGTTGGCCCTCTTCGTCCTGGCTCTCGATGTCGTACTGCGCGGACCGTTGCTCGCGACCGCCACACGACCACGCCCGGGTCTCTTCCAAGACCCATCATCCGGCGCCGTTCAGCCTCGAAGACGGCCTGTTCGCCCCGTCTCCCAATCGTGCGTCGGAGCCGGTATGCCGCTTCGTGATCGAAGGAGCCGGACGGTCCGAGTCCCAGCCGCTGGTCAGCACGTCTGCGTCCCTCTTCGGTGTCGGCGGCTGAGCCGGCAGCTGCGTCCAGAATACTGAGCTGATCGAAGTCGATCGCTGGTAGTTCGATCTCCTTCGGCAGTTCACGACCGTTGTCTGGATCGGTGCCTTGGGTGTCCGGTGCGTCGAGAGCAGGTTCCATTCCCGAAACAGGTGCGTCTTCCGCAGCCCCAATCACAGGAAGTGGCCCCTCGCTGGGAGTCAGGAGATCCTCAAGACTTCGCTCGTCCTCTGGCTGGGCGAGCTCGAGCCGCGCCTCGTCGACTGCTTCGACCGCGATTCGTCTGGCAGCCAGGTATTGCTCGCGGGCCGAGCGATCAGCACTGAGCAACAAGGCGAATGCGTCATCCAAGTTCGGGACCTCGAGGAATTTGCGCGAGCTGAGGACCGACGCGTACCAGTGAGGAGCTGCGGTACGAGGATCGAGTTCGAGATGTGCGGTGCCGATGCGTCGGCGAACGATTCCCTCTTGTTCAATCCGGATGGCGATATACGACACTGCGTCAGTGCGCTGGCGTACCGCCCCGTCGAGTTCGTACCTGAGGACTAGGTTGTCACACACGGCGACTTCGAGGCGACACAGGCCTCGGATGACGGCGCTCTGGCGCGATGGCACCTGGTCGATTGCCACAGCGGCTAGGTACGGCTTCGCCTCGTTGATCCAGCGCTCGATGTCAACGCGGCGTTGGGGTCGTGGCTGGCGGGGATCTGGCAGCACTGCCACCTCGTCGTCGAGGTTTCGCAGGTGCAGTGCAGTGTGCAGACGACGAAGATCGCGGTCAGCGTCGAGGATGGGGAACTGGTTCCCACGTCTCAGCCAAAAGCGGGTCGTCGGCCACAAATGGCGCCTCGGAAAATACGCGACGTCCATCGTGTCGAGCGAGCAAAGGTACGGGTGCGTCGAGGCTTCCGCCGCGCCGATCCGTCGTTCAGGATTCGCATCGCCCACTTGGTGGCGAGCTGTACATCTCGACCCACCTGCTGGATTTCCTCTTCATCAGCATCGTCGAAGTGAGCGCCGTGAGGCTCCCGGCTCAATTCCCGCAGCAGGGCGACAAGGTCCTTGGCGGCGGGCCGGGTCGCTCTACGACGCCAAGTGTGGCAACGGCGGACGCACTTCCAGGACGTCGAACGAGGGTTGAGAACATCCACTCTTCGCAATCCGTGGGGGCGTGTCGGAGGTAACCCGCCAGGCTCGTGTTGGCGCGACGAAGGTCCGCTCGCCTCCCCGCGAATACACGGAACCCACGGTGTATTTCGAAGCATGTAGTCGAGAAGCGATTGCACGTGTCGAATCGAGGCACCGCTGTGCCAGCCGTGGTAGCACTGGAGCTCTGCCGTAAGCGCTGATTCGTACCGGGGCCAACCGACGCAGATCTCTCGCCACAACAAGGCCAGCCGCTCGGAGTCATGGGTGGCGACGCAGCTCGGGGAAGCGGTCGAGACCGAACAAGGGCGCGCAGCTGCTGATTCGTGGTGTGTCCTTGATCGCATGTCCAACCTGCGCGGACCGAGGTATCCGCTTGCCAAGCTGCCCATAGGTCGTTGTAGATGCGATGCGGATGGCGGCTCAAATTGTCGCTGGGTAAAGGTCTCGGTGATCCGCACGTCGCTCGTCGATCCGAGGACAGGAGCTGACGCCCAACCACTCATAGAAGTCACGCAAGGAACGAAGCTCATCTGCATCGTTAGGTGGGTCGTCGGCGATGAACTCTGGTCGATCGAAAAAGCCGTAGATACGCTCCAGCCGATCGTTGCCGAGCCATGGCTCCGTGAAGTAAAGCGAGCCGCCGGGTGCCATGACCAGTTCGGTCCCCGTCGCATTCCTCGCTTGGAGAAGCGCTTGAGCAATCAGGGAGCCAACCGAGGGGGTCCCCGCTGCGCTCCGTCTCGTAGTAGCCACGCAGTGCGACGAAAGCCCGCGTCCCTCGTCTCCCGGTCGAGCTCAGCGTCTTGGAGCAGGGGCATGATGAAATCTGGGATCAGGAGGCGCCATTCGAACGGTCTGACGCCGGCGGACTAGAGAAGGCGGTCGAAGTCCTTCGAGGTCGGGTAGGGCGGAGATCGGGACCTGGAGGTTCGGTGGGAATTCGACTTCTTCTCGCTGAGCAGGCGGGAAAAACACGCCTGACTTCGGACCTCTCCACCCGCCCCCCCAAGGTCCGGACGCACGGCACTTCGGCTAGGTAGCCGGCAAACCGGCGGCCACCATCCTTCTCCGACCAGTCCACGAGCAACTCGTAGAAGCCCACTGTTTCTGGCGCAGCCGGCTCCCTGAGGAGCTTCAATGTTGCTTCGGTCCGGCAGCTGTCGACCTCCCCAGGGCGTCCGACAAGAAGCGGCGGCTGGGGAGATGAGCTTCGACTTCTGGAACCACAACCTCTGGATAGTCGCCAAGATCGAGGTAGCGATGCGCCGTCACGGGGCGGGGTAGGGAGGGTGAAAGCAGCAGCAATTCCGGTGGCGACAACGTGTCGCCACTGACAGCAGGGACGAACTTGGCCTTGCGAAGGGACCCCTTGACTTCCTCGATGAGCTGTTCGCCGAAACCGCTGGATGGTCCCGCCGGCAGAACGCTCCCACGACGGCTGCATCGCACGGGAAGCGGCGGGCAAGCAGCTCTGCCACATTGCCAACAAGAGCCCCGAGTTCGCTGGCAAGCCAGTCGTTATATGGAGCCGTTTCAGGCGTCCGGGAGGCATGTCGGCGGTCCAGCTCGAGCGCAAAATCACCTTGGAGAATCACCGGGAGTCCGGTGGCTTCCTCGGTCGGAAAGTAGACGTGCATCGGCTCTGGTCCAGCATGAACCGGTCGGCCATCATCATCGAGGCGTACCGCTACTGCAACATGCACCTCATCGACCTGTCGCCAGGCATCGCCCAGTGCGTCGACCATCCGCCGGTCGATCTCGCGGAGGGCCTTCCGAATACGAGCCAGTGTTCGACGAGATCGCCGACCTGCAACAGCGTCTCCGTACAGCAGTCCGACTCTGAGCGGACTACCTGTGCTGCGAAGTCGCTCCCGGCACCGATAACTTCCAGGGAGTAGGGTCGCGTCGAGGAACAGAAGCAGCCTAGGAACAATCGTTTCACGAACCTGGCCCGCGACAGCCTCCCGCGTTGCCCTTGAGTGGAAAGGAAAGCGCAGCACTGTCGAGAAGCCGCGGTCTCGGAGTTCCCGGACTGCGTTCTCGTGGTCTCCCAGGTCTGACCCTGTTACATGAAACGGGAACACGTAGACGGGAAGTCGCTGGGTCGGATCAAGAGACTCTGCGACTACATCCTCCACGGCCTTCCGAGTCATCGCCTCATCGAAGCCGAAGGAGGCGGCCTTGGAGACGACTTGGGGCCGATCACTGATCTCGCCAACAGACTTGAAGCCAAGGCCCTTATAGCCGATCGCCTTCCGCCAGGGTCTTTGGAAGAGCGTCCCAACCCGCGGAATGGCACGAATCTGCTCCCGTCCGAACCCGGTGCCCTGGTCAGCGACGATTAAGGCGCCATCCGTCAGGAGGAAGCACACGCTTCCTTCGCCCGTGTCAGTGCTCGCATCATTCGCGTTCTGGAGAAGCTCAAACGGGTAACGACCGCTGTACTGTTGCCGTACCAGCTCCTGTGCACGGCCACGCTCGTCAAGGGCCTTGAGTATCTGAACGCGCAAGCCAGTCGAGACATCGTTCTGAATTTGAGCGGGTTCGTCGCCGCGCAATTGGTCGATCAGGTCACTGAGATCGTCGTGCGTCATCCCAAGGCTCATCGGTGGCGTGGTCATGCTCAGCTTCTTCTCCCAACCTCGTCGGGCGTAATGGTTACGGCCAGCTCGGCATACCGGCAGAGGCCGTTTGCCAAGTGCAGTTCCTCGAGACTCCGGCAGTTCGCCGCAAGCAGCTCTGGGGAGCCGATCATCACCGTCGACGCTTGGGCCCGGGATACGGCGACGTTCAGGCGGTTGAGGCTGTAAAGAAAGGCCATACCCCGAGGGGCCCGTGCAGCGCTGGAAGTGGCGAGGGAGACCAAAACCACCGGGGCCTCTTGGCCTTGGAATTTGTCGACGGTGCCCACCCGTGCTCCGCCCGGTAGGTGCTCGCGCAGGAGGGCGACCTCCGCGTTGTAGGGCGCCACAACAAGGATGTCCTCGGCCGTGAGTAACCGCTCGGTGTCAGTTGGGTCAATCCAAGTGCGGCCGAGAAGAGCGCCCGAAGAGCTTGGCGGCGACCTCCGCCTCCTCGGGCGAGGACACCTGGTTATCGGAGTGAGGCACCGGGACCCACCGAAGGCCGGATCCGGCTAGAGGGCCCGAGCCCGAGATCGCCTGTCTTTAGCAGCCCGTGAGCGATTTCAGGCGATCGTCGTAGACGACCTCCGACACGAAGCGGCAGATCTCGGGATGCAGTCGGCCCACGTGTATTCATGAACAGCCCCAGCTCGGCCGGCATCGTCTCGACGCCGGCGAGGAGGTGCCCAAGACCTGAGGCCTCCGCTCCATCAGGATGGGTTCCTTGCGACGGTTGTGCCAGTTGGCGGGGATCGCCGACGAGCACGACGTTCTTGGCAGCAGTCGCCACGGCGAGCACGTTCGCGAGGGAAAGCTGGCCAGCCTCATCGATGATGAGGTAATCGAGTCGCTGGTCGAAGTCTTCTCGGGCAAAGAGCCATGCGGTCCCGGCGATCACCAGGGTGCCTCCATCGAGGTCGGCCAGCACCGTCTGCCAGTCGCCGCGCACCGTTACGGATGGGTCGTCGAGCCCCTGGCCGTCGTCGGCCCTCTGAGTGGCGCGGACGGCGACGCCCTGTTGAGCGCCACAGCGCACGACCTCTTGGAGCAGGTTCGTGATCACTGCATGGCTGTTGGCGGTGATCCCCACGGTGCGTCCAGCTTTCACGATTTCGGTGACTACCCGGGCAGCGCTGTATGTCTTGCCCGAGCCAGGCGGTCCCTGCACCGAAAGGGCACCACAGCCAAGGTCGGCGGCGAGCCGGAGCATCGCCTCGAGCGCGTTCTCGTCTGATCGGCGCAGTGGACCCTCTGGAAGACCGCGGGCCTGCCGCGGCGGGAGCCGCAGGAGCAGGTCCTCGGCCGCCTGGTAGGGGCCGGGGCCGTCGACGCCGGCATCGACGATGGCGTGTGCCAAGCGGCGCAGCGCGGCGCGCTGCTCCGTAGTCCGGATAGGTCCGTCGAGGAATCAGGCAGACCGGGTGGGGCGCGGCGGAGTTGGTGCCGCGCTTGAGCTCCAAGAGGCCGGCGGCTGAGTCCATCGAGACAAGGGTCCCGGGACCGGGCTGGTTCCGGCCGTCAAGGAGTCGTTCTCGCTCCACCGTGGGGTCGCGCACCCCCTGACCGGCGCTGAGCTTGTGCTCCTGGCTCGGGTCGAACCGGTACCGGTGGACGTACGAACGGGCTTCTGTGCGGTCGACTCCCTCGTAGACGAGTCCGGCGATGGCCTCGGTGTCATCGAACAGGTCGTTCTCGTCGCAGCGCAGGATTCGGTCGAAGTATCGCCACCACGCCGGCTTCGCCTCCCGCCGGAACCAGTCGAGAGTTCCCCGAGGAGCAGGGTTGCCTTGCCCGCTTCCTCGCCTTCGCGGCTCGCCCGGCGCGCGAGCTGGTCTTTGAGAGTGCTGTTCTCGTCTGACGCCGGCACGGCCGTGCCCGGTGCCTCGGGAGCTCCGATCGGCGGGCGCAGCAGCCCTGTCCCGAAGCGTGTCTCGTACTCTGGACGGAGGTTCTCGAGGAAATCGCGAAGAAGGCGCGTCGAGTCACAATCGACGCGGTTGTAGCTCTCGAGCTCGGCCAGAATTTGTGGATCGCCCTCCTCGATCCAGCGCTCGTATTCGACAATGGAGGATCCGCCATCGGTAATGGCCTGGGTTCGCGGCATCGAGATAGAGGCCCTCGATCTTCTTGAGCGAGTACGACGGAGTACCCACGCAGAGCGATTGGCGTAGGACCCGGTACAGGTCGACGAGCACTCCACGGCGGAAAAGGGAGTCGACCTCGTCCTCCCGCGTCCCGTACCGGCCCATGAGGCGCCCCAGCGCGGCCGGCTCGTAGCTGGCGTAGTGGTAGACGTGCATGTCCGGGTATAGGGCAAGGCGCTCGATGATGAAGTCCACAAGGGCCTGGAAGCTCTCCTTCTCGAGCTCGGCATCGTGCGACCAGAGCGCCTGGTACTCGAAGGTGCCTTCGGTTTCGACCCAGCCGAGCCCGAAGAGGTACTCGAGGCCTCCGGTCCCGACGAAGGGGTCGCTCTCAATGTCGAAGAAGAGATCCCCGGGCGATGGCGCCGGCAGGGCCCCGAGCCCCCGTCCCTGTTCGACTGGGCCGAGCAGTTCGTATGGTGGCCGGATACCTACCGGGGCGGTCCGGGCCTTCACAAGCAGCCGAGCCTGGCGCTGAAGCTTCTCTAGGGTGGCATCGGCCATTCCGTCAACCGGGGGGTCGAGAACAGCCAGGGCGCCCACGGTGTCGACGCCGGCGGTGTCCCGGAGTTTGCGGGCCTGGTCCGAGCGCAGGCCCGGCACGGTGCACAGGTGGTCGTCGGCCAAGCGCCGCTCGTCGCAGCGCTCGCGCCACGTGCAGATGTGGCAGTGCTCGACCGGGTCCGGATAGGCGGCGACACCTATGGCGAGGGCTGCGACGAAGCGTGCCTTGGCAGCCCGGAAGTAGGCGCTGTGGTCGGCCAGGCGTAGGGTCACCCGCTCGCCCGAGCCGAGCTTCACATGCATGTGGTCGGGAGCCCGGCCCTGGATGCGTTCGATCTGTTCGGCGTACGCGCACAGCTGGATGACCGCGCCTGGCTTCACCCGCCGGGCCAGCTTTGCGTCCTCAGGTTCGTAGGACAACGGCCCGAGCATGCTCGGGGCCTCGATCCGTCGCAGGAAGTCGGCGTAGCCCACCCACGCTGGGCCTTCCCCGGTCTGATCGAAGAAGGCTGCTTGGTAGATGACGTCGACGCCGCCCATCATGGCTTCGAAAGTCAGAGTGACCCGGTCTTCAGGCGCGCCGTCGCTCGGGATGGGCTCGACGGCCAGCCCCGAGGTTTTGAGCTCCTCGAGGTACCGGTACTCATGCTCCAGACCGTGGCGACTCATGACGGCCAGCTCCGGGTCCCTCTCCGTCGGACGCTGGAGCGTTCCCTCAAGTACGTCGAGCGACAGCTCGGTTAGATGCCGACAGGCAAGAAAATTGACAAGGTCACTAGGGCTGAGCACCAAACGTCCGTCGATTTGCTGCACTTCGTCCCTCCAGGCCGAATGATGGTGCCACGGTCGCCCGCCGGTTGGCGGCGCCTCGCCGCCGGCTCCTGCGGAGCGCAAGCACCGGCGACAGCAAGTGTTGGCCTCTGGTATTACAGCCGTGTAATCCCAAAGCGACGGCGAATGGCGTCTCGATCGAGCTCGCCCAGGCGAACAGTTGAGCCAGCCTGGGGCCCCTTGTCTAACTCGTGTGCCAACGACGGAGTCCAGCAGCGGACTTGATGGTCGCTCACGTGCTTGCTTTGCATAAGGCAAGGAGCATGAGCGCCTAGAGAGAGTGGAGCCGGAACGCAGAAAGAGCCTCCTCGACGGGGCCACGCGGCTCGTCCCGCCGAGCCAGATGTAGAACCCGCGAGCGCCCGATCACGGAAGAACCCTCACTCGCTGCCATCATCTCCTTAGACCCGTGGACAACTTCACAGCCTCCGTTTGCGGACTCGCTGCACTGCGGCGATGACAGATTTCGCAACTTGCTCCGGAGGCTCGTGAGCCCAGAACCGCAGGACGGTCCAGCCGGCATCCGCAAGGACCCGGTTCGTGTTCACGTCCCGGAGCCGATTGCGTTCGATCTTCGGCTCCCAATACTCGGCGTGGGTTTTGGGGGCTACGAAATGCTCCGGGCAAGCGTGCCAGAAGCAGCCATCAACAAACACAGCGATCCGCTCTTTCGGGAATACGATGTCCGCCCGTCGGCGCAGGCTCTTGATCGGCCTCACAGCGACTCGGTACCTGAGCCCGGCCTTGTGGATCAGGCGTCTCACAGCCCATTCGGGAGCCGTGTCGCGACTCCTATTGCCCTGCATGCTTCTTCGGACGCCTGCGGATGACGACCAACGCTCCGTGGGCACCGGAGGTAGAGGAGGCGGGGTGACGCGACCTGGTGGCGAGGAAGGTCTCGATCTACGGCGTTCGACCGCTCTTGCCACCGTCCGATCATACTTAGACGCCTCGCCCTAGTAGCAGCGAATGACTACAGATCCTAGTGAGCGAGGGTGCTGCCGGATGTAACGTGTTCGACAGCTCTTGAGTGGCTAGACGGGTGATCGACATTGCATATCGGGTTTCGCACTTCAGGTGGCCGGGGTGAATACGAACTGGTTGGTGGGGCAGCCGGCCAACCAGCGAGCGGCCTTGAAGGATGGTCCTTCCACATGCGATGGCCGGACGGCCGCGTTCGTGACACAGATCTCTGGCTGGATCCTGGTGAAAGCGGAAAGCCAAGGCTGAGATCGCTCGCATCGCCGCCCTATCAGATCGGCCGAATGGTCGCAGCCATGCTGATATTGCCTGACCCTCGGCGAGACATGCGTGGGGTGGGAGGGAATCGGCCGATCCTGCAGTCAAGCAGGTACGTAGTCACAAAGATCGGGTTTGCTCCCGACGTCTCATTTGCTCCCATTGCCGAGTCCGTGGAGTTCTCGCCGAACTTCGTCGAGGTCTCAAACCAGCATGAGAAGGACTTCATCGGAATCGAGGATCGATGGAAGACGCGTCGAGGCGATCTACGGAGCGGCCGAGCAGCTCCCACCTGCGATAGCGACTGCCTTGCACAAGCACCGTTCGGTTCTTGAAACGGGTGACCCGATTACGAGCTCGTTGAACGGAGTGGTTGGTGAGCTAATCGATCGGGTGGACGAGGCTGGAGTACCTCCTCGTGAACCCGGGTGGGATCCTCTTCCGGCACTCGAGCAGCTAGCTGGGCTTGTCCCAGTGATCGGACCCCAACTGCCTCCGCCAGATGAGATCGGCGAGGAAGAGATCGAGCTGCGAACGGAATCGGCCCATAGGTATCGCCTGGCCAAAGCCCGTGGAGCAAAGGCGAGGGCATTTGCAGCCGTTGTGTCGGCTGCGTACCGCTACCGCTGCGCATTCTGTGGCGTCGTCCTCGGCGGCATCGACGGAGTCGTTTCGGGGGTGGACGCCGCTCACATACTCGCCTGGAGCAACTACGCATTGGATGTGCCTCAAAACGGGATCGCTCTCTGCAAGCTTCATCACTGGGCCTTTGATGCTTCGATCATGGTGCCAGTGAAAGAGGGCGACGTGTACCGAGTGCGGTTTACGGAACTTGCGGGATGCATCGATCCTGAGTCTCGGGGAATGCTGGGTACGGACGGCTTCACGATCCCAAATGAATGGTTGCCGGATGATCCCGCCAAGCGCCCGAGCAAGAAGTACCTACAGCGTCTCTATGAAGACCTGGAGCTCACCTTTTGACCCTGCTGCTTTACGAGCCAAGCGCCAAGGCTTGAGACAATGCGACGACCCAGCCATTCGGCAACTGGTACCGACACGGCGTTGCCGCAAGCGTGGTACCTCGCCGAGTCCAGCATGTCCAGGTTGTCGACTGATTCTTTGGGCATCGTCCACTGGTCGGGAAAGCCTTGGAGCCGCTCTGCCTCTAGCGGAGTCAAGCGACGGACTCGGCCTTCAGGGTATGAGACGTAGTTACGGGACCAGTCCGTTCCGGTGTGTCTTGCCGACTCCGCATAGAGGCAATGTGCGAGCTTCTTCACGAACCCCTGCTGAGGATTTCCAACGCTGATCGCAAAGGGGGAAAGAGATTTCTTCCCATTCGATCTGCTCTTCTCAGCATCCCTGTCGCCGCATTCGGGCTCAAAAAGTACCGATCCAGCACGGGCGGGTCCTCCAAGACATCCGACAACGAAGACTCGACTGCGACTTTGGGGAACGCCGAAGTATCGACTGTCAAGCACTCTCCAAGCGATGCCATACCCGAAGGAGGCCAGCGTCCGTAGGAGGACTTCGAAGTCTCTTCCATCGTGGGAAGAGAGAAGTGCTGCAACGTTTTCGAGGACGACAAGCGGGGGGCGACGCGCTTCAATGAGTTCAGCAAAGTCGTAGAAGAGTCCCGACTGTCGTCCGCGGAGACCCTTCCTCGGTCCCATCCGCGCGGGGCCCACGTCTTGGCAGGGGAATCCCCCCGCCCAGATGGCCGCTTTTGGGATTTCATTTGGTTCAACCTTTCGGATGTCCATCGCCCGCTGGACGTAGGGCCAGTGCTGCTCGAGGATGTCGAGGCAGAAGGGCTTCACCTCGCACTGCCAGATTATTTGAATTCCCGGCTTGCTCAAAGCCGAGGTCAAAACCACCGATGCCGGCGAAAAAGCTGGCGGCGGTGAGCCCTGATGGGCCGTCGGGCAAGTCCGGGAATGAGAAAAGCTCCTGGTCAGAACCCTTTTTGGTCGTCCCTCTCAGTGTCAGACCCTAGTGGTGAGTCCCGCTCAGGAGGGGGCAATCGCTTGCGGCGTCGCCGCTGTGCTGGGTGTACGGAACATGTGTTCGATTGTAGAAGGGTGCAGTAACGCGGCGGCGGATGTAGCGCGGCGGCAGATGGCGCCGTGGCGGCCTGACTGCAGACCGGGATCGTGCTGGATCTTCGTAAAGAGAGTCCTCACACACCAGGATCCGGGGTGGTCCCTGCTTGGTTCTGGAGTCTCCTTGGATACGACTCTGGTGCGGTGCCGTGGGCCGGCGCCGCAGGCGTCCGGCCGGACATCGGCGCCGGACGCCAGGAAGATGCGATTTGAAGATCATCCATCTTGTCCTCTCTCACGGTCGCTGCACGAGGTTCGCAAGTAACCAAATCTCGAGGCAGTCACTCGAGCAGCATGGCTACCCGCTCCGCAAGCACGAGCACGCTCAGAGCCAATCCGGGCACAGTGCTGCAGTCCCCATCGCCGAACAACCGTCGTAGATCGTCGTGGGCTCGGGTGAGCTCGTCACAGGCAGCCAATGCCGGACCGTCGACGAGCCCGGCCAGCTTCATGGACCGCTTCGTCTCCATGACCGCGATAGCGGCTGTCCCGTAAGCGACACACGCCTCGACTCCCTCGGGAGTGATCTGACCGCGGATACGGGCATCCTCCATTATGGCTGGGTCGGTCCCAGAGATGGGAGCGACAGGCCCTCGTCGCTTCCTACGTGCAGACACGCCGAGAAGGGGGACGGGTCAAGGGACAGGCGCAGCCTGATCGAGGGCGCCTCGCGACGACGGCACCGCAGAGGAGGCCCCGAGCGGATGGGCCGGCGCCGCGAGGCACCCGAGAAGGCCCTTGAGGCGGCCGGATCCTCGGCGCACAGGTCCCTCGGCGATTCGATGAATATGCGAAACTTGAAACGCGCCCGTCATCGTCGCAGGTCAGAAGCTGAGTTTTCTTGGATGAGGTCTGCGATGAGGTTTGCGATGAGGTCGGTTCGTCATGGTGCCAATCATGGCGGGATGCACCCACGAGGACCGGCGAACGGCGCGCCGTACGACGGGATCGTCAGCGCTCCGACCCGAGCTCGCTCGCAAGGGCTTCGAGGAGCGCGGCTTCTTCGCCGAGATGCGAGCGAGTCGCTTCGAAGGCCCGGGCCACCGCGGCGGGACCGCTCCTGGCTGCGGCCAGACGCAGAGTGTCGGCTTCAAGGACGAGGGACCATGGTGGGCCGGGGGGCCACTTCGACAGCGCCCATCGGCGAGCCCCAGGTCGCCCTCGGCCAGGGCCAGGGTCACGAGTTCATGGGTGGCGTCCTCGATAGCCAGTTCCATGCCGAGGGTGAACTCGGTGCTCGCCCAGCTGTAGGCGTAGGGGTCTCTGCCCCCGACACCGCTGAAGGGGCGCCCCCGAACGAGGGCCAGGGCGGCTCGCAGGTGGGACGAGCGCGCGTCGACTTCGCCGGTATGGGCCAGGAAGGCCCCCCAGTCCGAGTCCACGTCGCACAGTCGATAGCGGTACTCCGACCGCACGAGGGCTCCTTGGGGAAGTGCCTTGCGCAGCTTCGACACGTAGTTGTGGAAGCTCTGGGCCGTCGGCTCGGTGCGCGGCTCGGCCCAGATGGCGTTTCTGAGTTCGGCGGCGGTGAAGCTGCGCCTCGGGTGCAACGCCAGGTAGCACAGCAGCTCGAGCACCGGCGCGCTGGCCGTGGGGTGCAGGAGCCCACGGAATTCGAGCTGCCCGAGCACCGCCACCTCCACGACGCCGCCCGGAGGAGCCCGTTCTTGGACCGCTCCGGCTTCAGGAGCGGGCAGGGGCAATGTTGCGCGGACCAGCACGGGCGGCGACTCGATGACCACGCGGCCTTCACGATCGGCCCGGTCGTAGCGCCGGCGCCGGATGAAGATCGGGACGACCACCACGAGCAACAGCACGCCACCTCCGCCTCCGCCGAGGGCGATGGCGCCGGGGAGCGACAGATCCCCGCCACGACTCGAAAAGCGCGGGTGGCGGCCGGGGGACGAGGTCGGCGCGGATGTGGGTGTCGGGGCCCGTTGCGTCGTCTTGGGCGCTGGGAGGCGGGCAAGGTCGATCGTAGTGGGGACAAGTTCCAACTCCGTGAGCTTGCCGTTCGCACCTACCGGGCCCGGGTACTCGACGGCCGACACCGCGGCCGCCTGGACATCGAGCTGTGCGGTGGTGAGGGACGTGGGAACAGCGAAGTAGTACGTGCCCGACAACGGACCACTGATCTCTGTTTGAGCCTCGGTGGCGGGAACCACCCCGGAAGCGATGTGCAGCGAGACGTCGGCGACGGGAACAGCGTCGAAGCCATTGAAACTCGGATCGCTCCCGATGCGCTGGGCGCTCTGCAGCTCGAGGACCAGGAACGCGGAATTGGGCGGGGCAGTGTCGTTGGTGCCGGGCGGCGAGATGGGCGAGAGGGCGGCGTGGGTGACATGCACACTGATGGTCACCGGCGTGCCGTCGGTGGCACTGCCGGTGAAGCTAGTCGTTCCCACGACGGCGAAGGTGGGCTCCGGCTGCGCGGCTGCGCCGTCACTGGCTGCCCCCACGAGCACCAAGAGGGCCGCGACGACGCCGGCCACGCACACCCTCATCGGTCAGGTATCGACTCACCGAGCGCGCTTGCTCAGGGCCGAAGGTCACAAAACCCGAGCCAGAGCTTGGTCACAGCTGTCCGCGGTGCGACCGCGGTCGAGGCCGGAGATGCCGGCATAGAAAAGAAAGGAACACCCATGGGACTCCCTGTGGACACCACGAAGGCCATCGTCATTTGCGGTGGGGCGGTCGAGGCGTTGGTTGACCGCGACACCGGTGAACGCAGAACCGACCGCGATGGCGCGCCCATGTGGCGGGTGTGGTTGGTGCTCCTCGGGGACGACGAGCCCACCGCCATGCGAGTGAAGACGGCCAAAGAGCCCAAGGGGATCGTGAAGGGCCAGCCGGTGCACGTGACCGACCTGGTGGCCTCGTCGTGGACGACGCCCGACGGGAAGGACATCGACCTCTACAACGCCACGAGCATCGAGCCGGCCTCGAGGCTCGCCAAGGACGCCCCGTGAAAGCCATGGGCCGCCGGCTCCTCACCTACGGGGGGCCGGCGCCTTCGTCCTGGCCGTGGTGGGGTGGCCCCTCGTCGCACTCGCCATCGTCGGCATCCTCGCCATTCTGGTGCGCCTGGAGCATCGGTCATGAGGGTGGCCGAGCGCCGCCGGGAGACCGCCCTCCCCCTGGTGATGCGGGTCTCTCATGGACGGCGCCTCGAATCGGGAATGGCCCTCGCCGCGGTGGCGGCGAGGGTCGTCCTGGCCCTCGCGGTGGGAACCCACCTCGCCGATCTGCTGCTCGCTCCCTTCGCCGCCGGAGTCGTCTGTTACGGGCCGAGCCGCCGGGCCCTGGTGAAGCAATCGGTGCGTCAGGCCCAGCAGCGCTGGTTCGAGAAGAAGCTGGTGTATTCGGGCCTCTTCGAGATGGGCGATCTTCCCGCGCTCGTCGACTTCCAAATCTCCAACGTGGGATGGGTGTTCCGGTTGACGGTGTCGCCGCAGATGAACGCCGAGGACCTGGCCAAGCGGGCCGAGCGCCTGGCCGTGGCCTTCGGGGCCCGGGGGGTGCGCATCTGGCGCGACCCCGCCCATGCTGGACGGGTCGAGCTGGTCGTCTGCTACACCGATCCCCTGGCCTACGAGCTCGACTGGCCCTGGGCCGGGCTCGGTCCCTTCGACCTGTGGGCGACGATCCCCCTCGGCTATGGCGAGAACGGAGAGGCCGTCTGGGTGGGCCTTGCCGAGCACCACGTGCTCATCGGCGGGGAGCCCGGGGCAGGCAAGTCCAACGCGCTCGTCCCTGGTGGTGGCCGCGGCCGCCGGAGATCCCCGTGTGGAGCTGTGGCTTTTCGACGGGAAGTTGGTGGAGCTCGCCCAGTGGAGGGAGCTGTCGGAGCGCTTCGTGGGCGCCAGTGTGGCCGAGGCCACCGCAGCGCTGGATGAGCTGCGCACCGAGATGGAGGCGCGCTACCAATTGCTGTTGGACCGACGGTTGCGCAAGGTCTCCCACAAGCTCGGCCTCGGCCTGGTGGTGGTGGTCATCGACGAGCTGGCGCTGTATCTCCAGGGTCCCAAGGCCGAGCGTGACGCCTTCGCGGCGGTGCTGCGCGACGTGGTGGCGCGGGGCCGGCGGCCGGGCATCGTGGTGGTGGCCGCCACCCAGAAGCCCTCGGTCGACGTGGTGCCCAGTTCGATTCGCGACCTGTTTGGATTCCGATTGGCTCTTCGCTGCGCCACCAAGGACGCTTCGGACACCGTTCTGGGCTCGGGGTGGGCGGCTCAGGGCTACTCGGCCAGCGACATCGACGGCTCGACCCGTGGGGTGGGATGGCTGTTGGCCGAAGGCAGCGTGCCCACGCGCATGCGCTGTTACCGTCTCGACGACGAGGGGCTGGCCCAGGCGGTCCTCGCAGGGCAGACCGTGCGTGACGATGCGAGGCAAGGGTGAGCACCGTCGAGGACGACGCCTGCCTCGCCGATCCCGCGCTTCGACGACATCCTGGCCCGACTGGACGCCCCTGGCGGTGGCTACGACGGCTTCGTCGAGGCGGTGAAGCGAGCGGGCTGTTGCCGGCGCCCCCTACGCCTCGAGGGTCGGGTCACCCAGGTCCGGGGGACCACGCGTACCGTCACCTTCGACACGCGCCAGCTCCCCGACAAGGTGCTCCTGAAAGCGTGCGGGACCGCGCCGAGAGACGCTGTGCCCGCCCTGTTCCTCGGTCTACCGGGCCGACGCCTTCGCAACTCGTGGCAGCGGGTCTGCGTGGCGGCAAAGGGATCGCCGAATCGGTGGCAGATCACCCCGCCGTGCTGGTCACCTTGACGGCCCCGAGCTTCGGGTCGGTACACCGGCGGGGAAAAGACGGTCGGTGTCATCCCCGAGGGCGGAGATGTCCCCACGGGGTCAAGATGCGCTGCGCCAAGCGCCATGGCGAGCGCGACCGAGGGCTGGGCCAAGCCCTGTGTGCCAGTTGCTACGACTACGAAGGGGCGGTGCTCTTCAACCTGAGCGTGTCGGAACTGTGGCGCCGCACCTCGATCTACATTCTGCGGTCCCTCGGCGAGCCTCAATGGGATGTCGGTGCGGCAGGTGGCCACGGTCCGTGCGTCTCAGCTACATCAAGGTGGTGGAGTTCCAGCGCCGGGGGTCGGTCCACGTTCACGCCGTCGTCCGCATCGACGGGGCCGGCGAAGAGCTCTCAGCCCCGCCGGCCAGCTTCGATACCGCTCTTCTGGTGCGGACCGTGGCGGTGGCGGTGGACAAGGTTCATGCCCCTGTGGTCGGCGAGAAGGGACCCAGAGCCAGGCGGGTGCGTTGGGGACCACAGCTGGCTGTGGCCCCGGTCACAGACGCCGCCAACGGTCGGAACCGAGCAGCGGCCTATCTGGCCAAGTACTCGACCAAGACCACCGACGCCAGGGGCATGCTCGACCACCGCCTGAAAGCCGGCGTTCCCGAGAAGCTCGACCTGGCCCCTCAGCTCCGTCGCCTGGTGCAGGCTGCGTGGGAGTTGGGCGGACAATCGCACCTGGAGAACCTGCACTTGCGCGCCCGGGCCCACACGTTGGGATTTCGGGGGCACTTCGCTACGAAGTCGCGGCGCTACTCGACGACCTTCGGAATGCTCCGAGCCGTGCGCCAGGTGTGGCGGGTGTCGCAATCAGATGCCAAAGGACATAGCCGCGCCTCAGGAGAGGGCCGGATCGTGTGCGAGGTCCTGAAGGCTCGCGAGTGGCAGGTAACGGGTATGGGGTATCGCACGTGCGGCGACGCATGGATCGCCGAAGGGCTGGCTCGCACGGCCCGCGATGCCCGCAAGGCGATTTACGTGGAGCGGTGTTTTGAGAGAGGAGAAGCAACGTGATGGAGGTCTACCGGGGGGGAGGTGCTCGAGCTACCGAAGGGAACGAATCGATGCCCGATGCTGATCTGATCTCGATCCCCGATGCGGCACGGTGGGTAGGTGTGCACGTCGACACTCTCTACCGCCTGTGCCGTATGGGGCGGTTCCCGCCAGCGATACAGGTGGGATCCAGGTGGAGAGTGTCGGTACCACGTCTCGAACGGTATCTCCATGAGGACTCCACCGAAGATTCTTGAGCCGATTGAGTGAGCCCCATGATCTGATGGTCAGATAAGACGCTCCGCAGCGTCGGTCTTATCATCGGATCGGGTGACACGGTGCGGCTCCTTGATCGAACCACACCACCGCTCGGCGGCTCAATATCGGCACGTTGCGAGCGAGGCAAGTGTCGATATCATTTCCGAGCGGTTCGGCCCTTTACGGCGTCGAACTGCTACCAGTCTCTTTGCCTCTGATTCGTGGGTCCATGAGGATGGGCGTACACGGATGGGGGTCCGCGAAGATCTTGGACATCCACCGTGGAGGAGAGCGGATCCCGCTTGAGTGCTACCTCGAAGGTCGCCCGAGACAGATCCTGGCTCACCCGACCGACCCGTTCGGGATTACGCGCCCTCGCGATTATGAGCGTGTGAGCCCCAGTCGCCGGTAGCTCCACGAGACCCCACCGGCTGGGATGAGGTGTGGCCGGTACCCCCGATTCTGCGCTACGTCACCCGACCCGCGCCGTTGCGCCCGACCTCGGTCGGGAACGACGGGTCTCGGGTGGTAACTATGTCCGCGTGGCATTCCCAGCTTTGGCACCTAGCGCTAACAGTCCTACGTGGCCCATTCTAAGCTTGTCGCGAATTTCGGTCCGGCATGGGATCGAATCCTCAATCGGTAGCAATCGTATTCGAATCGATGCCATCAGCGGTCACGTAATCAGAGCCGCCGGGTTCGGTGTCGTAACACGTGTTGGCCGTGAATGTTTCCGTGCTACTGGTCAGAGTCGTGGAGTACGGCCCGTACAAAGTACCTTCCTCAACGCAGTACCACGTCACTTTGCCAGTCGGGAAATTGGTGAACGTGATATCCATCCAGCTGCCGGCCGGTGCTGGAGTGCTCCCCCAACCAATCGTGATTGACTGCGATGGAGGCGGAGGAGGAGGGGGAGGAGACGATGCGTCGGTAGCAATCGTATTCGAGTCGATGCCATCAGCCGTCACGTAATCAGAGCCACCGGGTTCGGTGTCGTAACACGTGTTGGCCGTGAATGTTTCCGTGCTACTGGTCAGAGTCGTGGAGTACGGCCCGTACGAAGTACCTTCCTCAACGCAGTACCATGTCACTTTGCCAGTCGGGAAATTGGTGAACGTGATATCCATCCAGCTGCCGGCCGGTGCTGGAGTGCTCCCCCAACCAATCGTGATACTGCCGCCTCCGCCTCCGCCTCCGCCTCCGCCGCTACTGCTGGTGCAGGTCGCTGCCGTGCCCGAGAGGGGGAGTTCGTCAATCGTGAATCCGGAAGCAATGTTTGTAACCGAATCGCCCTCACCGGTCAGGCATTCATACGTTCCACCATTGGGGATCGAGTGACGGAAACCATCAGGTTCAATAAGCCAGGCATTCCCAGTAGTGGAGTTCCGTATGATCGTGCCTGCCGGGTATGTGTGGATCCCTGCTGTCGTATCAATCCAGCTGTGTATCGATGGGTAAGTGACGCTGGAGTTGATTGTGGATGTGAAGTAGCCATACGCGGGGTGCTTGCTGACCGCGACATAGGTACCGGTAAACCCGTGATTGACCGCCAAAATGGCGGGATTACTTGGGTCAGTGACAACGGCCGCACCGCTGTCGCCGTGCTGTATGGCCGAGGGGCCACTCCCCCGGCTCATGCAGATGAAGATCAGTTGAGCACCGTTGGGCTCATCACAGCTTGAATCCCGCACGTAGGAGTTCGTCTTGGTTTCCTGGAGGTATGTGGGGTAGACACACTGGCCGTACATGCTCCCATCGGAGGTCTCGTACCGATTCGTACATCCATAACCGAAATATGAGACCGGAGTACCGTTTGAGACGGAGAACCCAGGGGGATCGAGCGGCATCGGGGCAGCGCCGCTAGGAAGCCCATTCTTTTCATTGAGCTCCAAGAGTGCATAGTCGCTCGTTCTTGGATTGCTCGAGTAATACCCTGGGCCCGGAAAAACCTTGGTCACCGAATATTGGATGCCACCGCTCTTCGATGCAATGTTGTTCCGCCCCAAGACAACGTGAAAGTTGGACGGAGCATCCGGAGCAGCACCTTCCCCTACACAGTGCGCAGCCGTCAACACCCAATCCTGTGCAATCAAGGTCCCTGTACATTCTTCAGCGTAGCCTGTGATGTGATTGATAAAGGCATTTCCTGTATCGATCAGCGCTGACCAGGGCTTAGCAGTAGTGATCGAAGATCCATTGGAGATGGCACCAGCGTCGGGAGAACTGGCAAGTCCAACAACCGCGAGCGTGCTCCCGAGTAAAGCCGATCCGAGAACTATTACTAGGAGTCTGATTCGCCCGATCCGACTCAGCGTGAATGGACCCGCGTGCCGTGCCATTGCGTACCTCCCGCCAGAGAACCAAGGGCAAGCTAATTGCGATTGCGGTCCTTGTCGAGTGACTTATGAAAGCTGCCCGCATCGGTCATGCGAACCATCACACAGAGCGTCGACTGGTGACGGAATGTGGCGGGACCGGGAGTTCGACGAGCCCCGATTTTACGATTCACCTGCCCCTATTGTCAGACCGTTCAGCCCTTTCGGCGTCTGGCGCCTGGTGGCTCCCCGAAAGGCCCGAGCAACAAGTGGCTGGCCAGTCGTACATATCAGAACGATCGGGCATGTAGTTGATTGCGCGCCTTCGATGTTGTGAGACAGCGAAGATTCGGCGATGTGATCGCCGCTGGGGAAGAGCATAAGAACGTCGGCCGAGCAAGAAGCCTCAAGTGTTAGACCAATGCCGGTTTCTGTAACGCTCACAGGAACAGCCGAAAACCCCTCAGGCCACTCGGGATCACCCTGTTATCGGACGGCCATGTGTGAGACATCGCTCGGCACTGCCGGTTAGATCCACTCCGTCTGACTAACTCAGCGGGTGCCTACCCGCTCGATCACGCGTGGGTCGGTGTTCTTTGGGCTGCGCCTCAAGGGTTAGGAATCGGTTGCCACGCTGTCCGAATCGGGGGCGATTACGTCATCGGTCGATGTGGTAACAGTGATTGGCTGCGCCCCCACCCATATACAACAGTTCCCGAATCTCGTCCTAGTTCTTGTCCTAAATCCGTTCCACCTGCAGGGGTCGTCACCCGCCGTCTCCGACCAACGTCGACCTAGATCGTCCCTGCTTGAGACAAAATGTCGTCGTATTTCATCTGCCCAATAGCTGGCCCTTTACGTATTTCGAGACCGTCGATCGTCGAGCGCTCATCTTCCGGGTTTGCCGTCGCAAGGGAAGGCAAGTCTGTCCTATCGAACCGAGCGACGATCGCGGCCCAAGATTACCCGCTGGCCTTCTACGCGTATACTCAAGCGGCATGACGTCGTCGAGTGTTGGTCGAATCGACCGTATCCCACTTCGTGAGGTTTGGCCCCATGAGGCGCTCGATTTCACGGTATGGCTTGAAGAGAACATCGACCTACTCAACGAATACCTCGCGGTTCCGATCGAGCCAGATTCGGTTTCCCGAGAAGCAGCCGCTGGGGCCTTTGCTGTCGATCTTGTTGCTGAAGATGCTGGTGGCGAGACCGTGATCATTGAGAATCAGCTGGAGCGATCAAACCATGACCACCTCGGGAAGCTTGTTACCTACGCAGCAGCTCGCTCCGCGAAGACCGCCGTGTGGATTGTTGCTGAACCACGCGACGAGCATGTCCGGGCTATTAGCTGGCTCAACGACGCTGGCCTTGCTGCGTTTTGGCTTTTCAAGATCGAGGCGATTCGCATCGGTGATTCTCTTCCAGCCCCATCTCTAACAAAGATTGTGGGTCCAGCGGAAGATGTGGCGATCATCCGTGCTCGTAGCCCTCAGGGTGAAGTTCGAGCCCGCACCCGTCGAGCTTTCTTTGAGCAGCTGCTCGAACACGCGGCAGGACTCACAAAGCTGCACGTCGGGGTGAAGGCTGGAGGGCACCCCTGGCTCGGTCGCCGTGTGGCTCGCGGAGTGAGCTGGGTTTATGGAGTGCGTACGAGCGGAACACGCGTGATGCTGTATATCGATCGCGGTGCAATGCATCGCGATGAGAACGATGCCATTTATCAATCACTCCTAACCCACCGGGACGAAATCGAGCGCGCGTTTGGCCATTCACTCATTTGGGAGGCGAAGGAGAACAATCGATCGCGCACCGTGTCCCAAGACCTGGCTCATGGTGGGTGGACCGACCCAGATACCTGGCCCGTAGCAAACGAGGCCACCGTCTCGGCGATGATCAGTCTCGAAGGTGCGGTTAAGCCATTTCTCAAGGAAGCACTCGCAGCTGGTGATGCGGTTATCTCGCTGGCTTCGGACGATGAAGACGAGGAGCTAGAGGTACCGATTCCCGTGCCGAATCTAGAAGAGTTGACCTAGTGCCTCGGGAAGGCTCGTGCGAGTTCTGGGGAAGCGAAAGTCCCCAAGGACCGGTTTTAACTTGCCGCGAGCAAAGTGAGGTCCCATTGGTCGGGGGGTGTGTTGCCTGTTTCAGGACGTCGCGTTAGCGGGTCTGCTTTATCGACGGGAGTTGAGGACCTGCCCAAGGATACCAGCAGCGACTCGGTCTCGTTCAGGGAGAGCATGTGCGTAGCGATTTAGCGTCATTGTTGCCTGAGCATGACCGTGTCGTTCCGCGACTGTCCGCACGTCGACTCCAGCAGCGATCAAGGTTGAGACAGAGAAGTGCCGGAGGTCGTGGAATCGGTAGCTCATTCCTAACCGCTTTGTCAGCGACGCGAAGCGATGCGTAATGAAGTCAGGGCCGACATTCAGTCCGCCGTTGGCGTTGTACGACAGGATAAATGGATCCACCACCAAAGGGGACTCGGCCCGCTTGGACAAAGCTCGCATGTAGTCCCAGTGGTCTCGAAGCAGGTTCACGCCGGCGTCGTCGAGAGCGATGCGACGAATCTGATGAGTTTTGGTTGGACCCTCGTGGATTGTTCCGCCGACAACAGTCAGTGATCGGGCGATGTGGATCTGGCCTGCCACGAGATCTACGTCGGACCACCTCAGCGCGACCAGTTCGCCCCTGCGGGCCCCAGTCAGTGCAGCAAGAGCGATGGCGGTAGCGAGCATCTGGTCGATGTCAGCCGCTGCACGGTAAAGCAGGGTGAGCTGTCCAGGTGTAGGGATCTTCATCGGTGTCTCCCGCAGAGGAGGGGGCGAGGATCGAGAAGCAGGGGATCGGTCGATCCAGCCCCATTTGACGGCCTGGTTGAAAGCGGTGGACAGGATGGCGTGGAGATGATGCACGGTGTTGGGGGAGAGACCTTCCGCGAGCCACTTGTGGTACCAGGCGTCGAGGGTGTCGGATCCGACCTTGTCGAGGCGCACGCCGCCCAGCGCCGGCCGGATGCGCTTGTCTATCTTGGACCGATACTCAGCGATCGTGGTGGGTCGGCGAGTGGGCTCGATTTGCTCGAGCCATTTGTCCAGGAGCTGGCCAACGGTGGCCCGGGTCCTATCGAACCTGCCCGCCTCCACGTCGGCTACGAGGCCGGCCAGCGCCTTGACGGCTGCACGCTCCGTGCCCTCAAAGGCCCGGGAGACCTGGACGGGTCGGCCCGACGTCGGATCGGCCCCGGCGAAGGCCCTGAGCTGCCACTGGCCTGACCCCGGCGGGCGTTCCCGCATGGTCCCCGCCCGCCTGGACCCTCGGGGGGCCTTGTCGGTCATGGGAGTATGGTAGCAGTCGGTTGTAGGACAAGCCCTAGGACAAGTGGCCACTGCAAAGACAAAAGACCAGTAAGCCCCCGTAGCTCAGAGGATAGAGCGTCGGTTTCCTAAACCGTGCGTCGCAGGTTCGAGTCCTGCCGGGGGCGCCAAACCACCCAGCACGCGAACCTTCTTCGGTTCGTCACCACGGACGCGGAACCACGGGACGATCTTGTCGCGGCCCTTGGTGCGTACCTCGTGGACGAGCGCCTGCATTAAGGCCTTGCGGGCCGGGGTGGCACCGTTCGCCAGCGCATCGTCGATGTGGGCGCGAAGCGCCGACAGTTCGGCGTCGCTCGGCACTTCGGCCGAGGCCTAGTCCATGGCGGCAAGCAGCTTCCCTCGGCGAGAGCGCAGATCGGCGATCTTGGTACCGAGCTTGGCGAGGCGGGCACCACATTGGGCCTGTGATCGGTCACGCTCTGGCACCCAATGGCTCGATGTCCGGCACGTCCAAGAGGCTGCTTGGATGGAGCCCTGTTGCAACTGTGGCCCTGCCGGGGAACGGCCCGATCCGGACACCTTCGCTCGAAGTCGTGAATGTCGCTGGGGACTCAGCTGTCGGGCGTGACCGCATCCAATCGGCGCCGAACCTCCGACGTGTTCACGCCGAGAGCGCCCAGCAGCACCGCCGCAGGATCTGGTGGTTGGAGAGTGAGGATCTGGGCCAGCACCTGCTGGGCCGTGACCTGGAGCCTCCGACGGTTGGGCTTAGACGCTTCCTCAAGCACTTTCTTTGCCGCGGGCGTCATGCGGAGGCGATCTTTTTGCGCGATGTCTCTGATCCTCGGCTTCTTCGGCACGGCGCGCATCGGCAGTGGGGGAGCGTCGGCGCCGGACCCCAGACCCAGGGCGCCCAGGGCTTCGTGATCGAGCGACTCAAGGGCCTGGCGAGCTTGCTGCAGGCTCACGCCCAACACGGCTTCGATCGAGGGATCCTCCAACAAGGCGAGCAAGATGTGATCGGTGCCAGTTCGGCGATCACCTCGGCGACGAGCCTCCTCACTGGCCCGCAGACAGATGGCCCAGGCGTGAAGCGTCTCTGGCGCAACGGATTCGGTGGTCATGATGACTCCTTGTTGTATTTGGTGTGCACGGATTGGCGGGTGACGCCCAAGGCGTCTCCGATCTGCTGCCACGACCAGCCCTTTTCCCGGGCCGACGCGACGTGGTTCGCTTCGACCCTCTCAGCCAGGCGATGGAGCGCCAACGAGGCGCGAAGCCCAATTGCCGGGTCATCCGACGAGAGATTCACGCTGAGTTTTTCGATGTCCATGCCTGTCAGTATAGACTGACATTTCTGATTTGTCAACCTAAACTGACACAGCAGATCGCCACACCGGAGTGCCCCAGATGGCCGGGTGAATGGCACTTCTTCGAGCACTCCAGCAGGGCTGACGGCGCTTGGCCCCGGAACGGAGCCCGGCTGCGAGCGCAGCGTCGAGCAAGTCGTGTCGGCGAATGGTGCGGAGCAACGAAGCGAACACTTCACTTTCGAGCGAGGTACTGCCCGGTTGCGGCGTCCGACGTTCGGACTCTATTCCGACCCGAACGGGAGCCTTCCCGCCCCGAACTACTACTCCGCATCTCCTAGGACAGGATCTCGACGTACCCGTCCGTTCCATTGACGCGGATCCGCTGCCGATCGCGGATCAACCGAGTGGCTTGCTCGACGCCCACGACGGCCGGCAAGCCGTACTCCCGCGCGATGACCGCGCCATGGGTCATCAGGCCACCGACCTCCGTCACCAGGCCCGTGATCGCGACGAACAGGGGCGACCAGCTGGGGTCCGTGTAGGCCGTGACCAGGATGTCGCCCGGCTCGAGATCGGCCTCCGCCATGTCCAGGATGACGCGGGCCCGCCCCTCGATGGTCCCGGCGGAAACCGGTAAACCAACTAGCGCACCGGTCGGCACGTCGTCGCGTCGGTACGCCCCGGCGACGACCTCGCCATCCGACGTGAACACCCGGGGCGGCGTCAGCGCTTGATACGACCTGAACGCGTCCTTGCGCTGGGAGATGAGCTGATCATCCGCGTGGTTCGTGCGCACGACGTCGTGGAGCTCCTGGAACGTGAGGTAGAAGATGTCCTCCTTCTCACGAAGCACACGGGCCTGCACGAGGCGCCCGGCCTCTTCCAGCAAGGCCTGCTTGTAAACGAAGTAGCGGCTGACCATGCCGTACTTCGGATACTCCCTGTACCCGATGAAGGTCCGGACGCGGTCGATCATCCGCTTGGTCTCATCGGCCTTACGCTCCCCGTCCGGCAAGTCCCCCAAGCGCGCCAGCAGCTCCTGTTCCTTCTCCCAGGCCTCCTGCCGGCCTTGCTCGAAGCGCCGCTCGCCGGCGCCCGGCTCGAAGTTCTTGATGTTGCCGAGGATCAGGGGCACGAGCGTGGTGGGGCGTTCGCTCCAACGTGGCCTCGTGATGTCGATCTCACCGACGCAGCGCATGCCGTACTTGTCGAGGTAGGCCCGGATGGCGTCTCGGGCTTCCCGCCCGCCCGTAAGCTTGGCCAGCTCGTCCAAGAAGTCCTCGTCCTCGACGTGCTGCAGGAGAGCCACCACCTCCGGATACGGACGGATCACGTCCGCGACGTCCAGGAGCGCCAGCCCCATCTCCGACGTGACGTTATGGGGGACAGACTGTGTAAGCGTGTCGGCAGCGTTCTTCTCGCCCAGCCACGCCTGCATCTGCTCGTTCAGCCACCACGTGGCCTCCATTGCCGACATGAACACCTGATGGCTCTGCGGGTCGAACAGGATCCGCCTCAGCTCCTGGATGTCCGCAAGGATGAAGTCGAGCAGCGCGGAGCCGGACTTCCCACGGATGTCGCTCTTCAACTTGGCAATGGAAGCCTCACTGCGCTCGATCAGCCCAGTGACGATGGCCGGATCGGTCTCGATGGGGGCGGGCATGCCGCCACCCGGCGCGGAACCTGGACTTTCGTCCCTGAGGGTGGGGATGAAGTCGTCGCGTTCGAGGATGGTCTCTAGCGCGTCCCCGATCAGGGGATCGGATTTCCCAATGACCTCCAAGAGACCGGCGCGGCTCGCTGGCGACGCCAAGTCCGAGGCGACATCGACGAACAGCCTCCCACCGGCCACGTACATCGGCCGAGGTGTGGTCAGCTGCCAAAAGGAGAGCCCCAGGGGCTTCATAGCGTCGGTCATCATCTGCGCATGACCGACGGACACGTACACATGGTTCTCTTGGTCGCCGGCCGCAGGGATAGGGAACAGTGTGGTGATCGGCCGGCTCTGGACGATCTGGAAGCTGTCATCGACCAGGCACCATTCGATGTCCTGGGGGAGGCCGAAGTGCCCTTCGATCCGGCGTCCCAGCTGCGCGAGTTGCACGACCTGCGCATCCGTTAGTGCTGGCTGCTCCTGACGCTCCGGCTCGATCGGCAGTTCCTGCGTTCCGCCTGCCGGCGAGGCGTGGATGGCCAGCTGCTTGGTGGCGATTGCTTTGGCGACGATCTCGCTTTCGCGCACCTGGTAGACGTCCGCGTTCACCCGGCCTGAGACCAGGGCCTCGCCGAGTCCGAAGGCGGCCTCCACGGAGACGACCTTCCGGTTTGACGTGACGGGGTCGGCCGTGAAGAGGATGCCGGCCGCCTGCGGGAAGACCATCTGCTGCACGATCACGGCCATTTGGACTTTCCGCTGGTCGAATCCATTCCGGAGGCGGTAGGTCACGGCCCGCTCAGTGAAGAGCGAGGCCCAGCACCGGCTGATGTGCTCGAGGATCGCCGCCGGCCCCACGACGTTCAGGTAGGTGTCCTGCTGGCCGGCGAAGGAGGCCGTCGGCAGGTCCTCTGCAGTCGCACTCGATCGGACCGCGTAGGCAGCTTGCTCGCCGAGCCGGGCGACCGAGCGGGTGATCGCCGCCGCAAGATCGTCGGGGATGGCGATCCCTTCGAGGGTCCGGCGGATCTCCGCGCTGAGCGTGCGGATCGCCTCCCGGTCATCCGGGCTCAGGCGCGACAGTCGATCGAGCCGTTCGTCGATCGACGGCGCGTCCGCCATGATCCGCCGGAAGGCGTCCGTCGTCACACAGAAGCCAGCCGGTACGCGGATGCCTTCGATCCGCGAAAGCTCCCCTAGGTGCGCGCCCTTGCCGCCAACGACCGCGACCTGCGTCTGGTCGATCTCCTGGAAACCCAGCACGTAGCTGCCCATCCGTCCACCTTCCCTTCAGCCCCTCCGGGCCGCATTCATTCCTACTGTCGGTCGGGCCGACCGCCCGTGGTTCGACTTGCGGCGTGCATTGTCAGCACACCCGGAGCGCTTGCATCAAGGCCCCCACCCTGGTGTACCTTGGTAATGGCGGAGAGTCGATCGCTTCTTCGGCGGTACAAGAGCCGAGTCAGGTCACCAAACCCAGGCTTCCGCAGACCGCCGCGCAGCGCACGCCAGGCCACGTAGATCGGCAACCTCCTTCTCGTTGGAAACGCCGAGATCTACAACCAGAAGGCGGCGTTCTTCCGCCCCCGTAGTGCCCTGGGCGGGGGTTCACGGGTAACCCCCGCCACCATTGAGCCGACCTGAACGTGCCATCGCTTCTCAGCTGTTCAGATGCCTCACGACCCGTCCTAAATCGCGGACCGGACGCTGGAGCTACGAGCCATCTAGGTAGGTGTTCTCCCGGTTGGCATCGTTATACATCTCCGACACGATCAGCCAGTTGCCATCGGACTGGCGTTGGAGCACCCGCAGCGAAAAGTTATCTCTCTCTTCGATCACACCACCTTCGAGCAGCTTCTGCCCCCCGACCTGTAAGTGTGCGGAGACCAGCACGATGTCGGGCGTGAGCACACGAATGGCGGTCTGAGGAGGAGCCTTTAGCTGACCAGCGTTGAAGTTGTCATCGGAGAACAGACCCCGCAGATACGCCACGATCTCTTCGCATCCCTTCTTCTGGGTGCCGAAAGCGTTCACCCAGTCTGCGTCAGGTGTGTACACGCCGACTAGCTTCTCTGCGTTCCGCTCTCGGAAACCGGTCAATAGGGCAACGAGCGTTTGGGCAATTGCATCTTGATCGGCCTGCGGAAGGGATGACAGATCGCTCGGGTCAATCGCTGTGGTCACCTCAGTCTCCTTCGGGGGCTGTTGTCCGTTGAGGCTAGGATAAATTGCCACTCTCGGCTTCGCTAGTGGCTGCCGCGCCTTGCGTTCTCGGAGTAGCTAATGACTGCCGATCTCGGCCATCGCGTGTATTCATTGCCTCGGTGACCATCCCGCCCTCTTAGAGCCGCGGTTCGGGACTTTCCACGCGTCATCTCCAAAGCTCCAGCCGCAGCCGCTATCCCACGCGCACTATGACAGATCACCATTTGAGCGACACATCGTCCCGTTGTACTCCATCGGCGGTACTCTTGCGGAATGCGACCCCTTCGGTACTCCATCAACGTCACGTTGGACGGGTGCTGCGATCATCGTGCAATCCCCGCGGACGAAGACTTGCATCGTCACGCGGTCGACAACCTCAACCAGGCCGATGCCCTTCTCTTTGGCCGGGTGACTTACGAAATGATGGAATTAGCCTGGCGGGCGCCGGCGCCGACGGGAGCGAGACCTGATTGGATGGAATCCTTTGCCCAGACGATCAACGCGGCAAAGAAGTACGTCGTGTCGAGCACCCTGGAGCAGGTCGATTGGAACGCGGAACTCGTGCGCGGGGATCTGGGCAGGGCCGTTCAGAGACTCAAGGGGGAGTCTGGCAAGGGACTGTTCGTGGGAGGTGTGAAGCTCCCACTGGCGTTGACGGAGCTGGGATCGATCGATGAGTACGAGTTCGTGGTGCATCCCAGGCTCGCGGGCCACGGGCCGACGTTGTTCGCGGGTCTATCGAAGCATGTCGACTTGAAGCTCGTGAGCCGACTGGAGTTCGGCTCGGGGGCAGTGGCGATGCGGTACGAGCCGAGAAGGTAGCGGTCGGGCTTGGCTGGCCCGAGCCGGCCGCATCTTGGATACCTGGTTCGCGGCTCTTGCGCGCCCCACCGCAGCGGTTCTCTCCGAGGCGACCCACAGCAACGCCTTGGCCTGGCGCACCTCCCGAGCCGGCGCGGTGTGCGAACGAGCAAGCCGCGCCGAATACCTGCTCACCGGGTGACGTGGGCGAATCGATAGATGACCGGCACAGCGAAGAGCTGCGTCCTTGCGACCTACCCTTCACCGTCGAACACGTGCCGGGCCGTTCCACGCTGACTGCAATCCTATCGTGAGTGCAGAGCGCTCCGGGGCTCACCGCCTCGGTGGCTACGGCGCGAGTGAAAGGCAGATCATGTGTCCGCCGTCCAGGTCCGATCGAACCAGCGTCGGATGCGGCTGGAGCCGAACTCATGCTTGTCAGCGGCGAGCGCTTGTGACGGTCCCTCGAAGGCCCCGACGGGCGCTTCCCCGCTCAAGAAGGTGACGTCAACGCGAGCAACGAGGTCACGGCCGAACGCCAGATAACACACGCCGCGACCGCCATATGTCGCAGGTTCTGTATTGCCGCGCAGACGACCCCCGATCTGTTCGGCCACCACCGAAGCCTGTCCTTCTGCGAAGACACCCGCCTTTGGTGTTCCCACGCTCGCCACGTCACCGACGGCATAGACATCCGGGAAGGCTGTTTCCAGAGTGAGCGGATTCACCGGAACCCACCCGTCGACCGCCAACCCCGACTCCTCAACCACGGCGGGCACCCGGTGCAACGGAACTCCGAGAAACAGGTCATAGGGCATCTCGGCCCCGTCCCTGAGGAGGACGACCCTCCGGTCGGAGTCGAGCCCGCTCACCAACCGGTCGGGGTGCCAGTTGATCCCCCGCTCGGCAAAGGCCACGAGCAGCGCCTCTGACGCGGCGGGCGAGGGAGGGATGGGAACTCCGAGAGGCATGACCAGCGAGATCTCCGAGTCATCACGAAGTCCCCGCTCGGTGAGGTAGTCGTGCATCAACAAGGCAGTCTCGCTCGGTGCTGGTGGACACTTGAAGGGAGTCGACGTCACGCCCACGATCACGTGGCCACCGCCAAATCTCGACAACACGTCGCGCAGGGCGAATGCCCCTGGGACGGTATAGAACTCGTGACCAGCCTCGACCAGTCCCGGGGTGGCCGAGGGATCCAGGTCAGCCCCCAACGCCACCACCATGACGTCGGCCTCGAAGCGACCGGAGCCAGTCTCGACGTGTTTCGCCACCGGGTCGATCGATTCGATCGTCGTCTGGACGAACCGCACACCCGGCTTGACCAAGTCACGGTAGGGGTGGAACACGGCCGAAGGTGTCGCCCGCCCGAACATGACGTCGAGCTTTGAGAAGCCGAATACGAACCCCTCGCTCCGGTCGATCAGGACGAGATCAACTTCACCGCCGAACTCCTCGGACAGCCTCGTTGTCAGCTCGAGGCCACCGAAGCCGGCACCGAGTACCAGAATCCGCATCGAGTGACTCTATTGGATCGGTTCCTCGTCCGCTTGGCAGAGGCTTGTGCGGGCTGTTCGACCGATCGGAAGGTCTGCGTTGGCCCTCGTCGAGTCCTCTAGTGAGACACACGTCACTGTCGGTTCGCCTACGATCTGTCGGTGTCCGGGTGGCGCCGACAGGCAGCAAACGTCCACGGGCCGCTCCCCGCCGAAATGACAACGGTGTTAGTCGAAGTCCTCATACGACCGCCTAACTGGCACCACCACCCTCACGCGCCCCAGCGCCGAAATTGCGAATGTCTCCAACAGTTGCGTCGTCTGAGGTTGTGTTACCGAACCCCACGACCCTTCGACGGCGTGCTGCCAGCCTGTCTGTCGTATCCATAGGTCAAGACAGATAAGAATGCGAGCGAATGAAAGACCGTTTCTGGCAGCACAACCAGCACGGCGAAACAATCCGGTGATTCCGCTGACGGCATCTGGCGTCTTTGCCGACAAGGGCTCGATCACTCTCGGTAATGGCAATTCCAAAAAGGGATCAATCACGTTCAGTAAGGGAAAGCTCGAACTCACGCATTCCAAGGGCAGCAACAGTAATAGTCCGACCAGTTTCAATGCCACGACGTGCCATGTCGCGTTCGACTCGGTCGGAACGTTCAAGGTGACCGGTGGGACAGGGTCGTACAAGGGCGCAACCGGTCACGGGACATTCAAGGTCGTGTTCGGGGGAACCCTTCCCAAACTGGCTAGTGGCAAGTGCAATGAAAGCAACAGTGCGGAGCCGGTCGCCGGATCGTCGTTGACCACATTCAGCGCCACCGGAACCATGACGATTCCATGAGATGCCCGTTCGCTTAGGTTTGCACTCCGGCCCTTCGTGAGCCCCGTGCCGGCTCACGAGAGCACCCAGCGCCTTGGTTCTGGAAGAGGCACGTCTCCATAGCCCTTGCAGCGGGCTTCGTTGATCCCCAACTCGAACAGAATGTAGCGTTCTTCGGGTTGGTACATGGCCGCCTCACTGGCGACGATTCGTACGTCGGGGTCGTCAAGCTCGATGGCTTGGCCGCTGACAAAGAACTCGCCACCGGACCCAAATGTGTCTTGAACACCGTTGTGGAGCGCATACCAACCCCGCTCGCGCAAGTCGTGACCTTTGGGTGAGGTCGGTTCCATGAAAACAAAGAGTCGTCCGGAGCCGATGATGGGCGCGACGGGGTGGACACGAGGTGCGCCGACAGCCCGAAGCGTTGCCAGGTAGGCCGGAGCCGCGGTCAGGCGTCCCGCTCCAAACGCTGCCAGATCGGGAGCCTGGGCCGCGAAATGAACCCAGCTCGACACGAGCTCCTTCGAGTCAGCCCGACGATCAGATGGCTCGCGCATCCCTGTGTCCTCGGACGTCATGTCGCCAGTTGGGGTCAACGATGTACGGGAGTCATATCCCCGTAGCGGTCACCCGATGCAGCGCCCACGGGAAGTACTTCGTCGATCCGACGGAGCTCCTCTTCGGTGAGGCGTATGTCGTCGGCGGCCACGTTCTCCTCGAGGTAGCTGCGCCGCTTGGTCCCCGGTATCGGCACGACGTCGTCGCCCTGGGCCAGAACCCAGGCCAACGCCAGTTGGGAAGCAGCCACTCCTTTCGCTGCCGCGATTTCTTTCACATTCTCGAAGAGCTGCAGGTTCTTGTAGAGGTTCTCCCCTTGGAAGCGGGGGTTGTGCCGTCGGAAGTCGTCTTCGGCCAGGTCTTCGGGCTTCTGGAAGGCGCCTGACAAAAAGCCCCGCCCGAGTGGTGAATAGGCGACGAAACCGATGCCGAGCTCGCGGACCGTGTCGAGGACCCCGTCGGTTTCGGGGTCGCGGGTCCACAGCGACCATTCGGTCTGCAACGCCGTGATCGGGTGCACCGCGTGGGCGCGGCGAATCGTCGCACCTGCCGCCTCGGACAGGCCGAGGTGGCGGACCTTGCCCGCCTCGACCAGCTCCGCCATGGCGCCCACGGTGTCCTCGATGGGGGTGTCAGGGTCGACACGGTGTTGGTAGTAGAGGTCGATGTGGTCCACTCCCAGCCGCCGCAGCGAGGCGTCGCACGCAGAGCGAACGTATTCGGGTCGGCCATTGATACCGATGCGGGTGCCGTCGGGTGCGCGTTCGTTACCGAACTTGGTGGCCAGCACCACTTCGTCGCGCCGTCCGGCCACCGCCCTGCCGACCAGCTCCTCGTTGGTGAATGGTCCGTACATGTCGGCGGTGTCGAGCAGAGTCACGCCGAGGTCGATCGCTCTGTGGATGGTGGCGGTCGATTCCGCTTCGTCCCCCGAGCCGTAGAACTCACTCATGCCCATGCAGCCGAGACCCTGGGCCGAGACGGTCAGGTCCTGTCCGAGCTTTCTTGTTCGCATGGCACAGGTCTACCGTAAACGCCTGCCTGCTCGTTCATCGACAGAGGCCGCGACAGGTTCGTGGAGGCCATGGAGGGTTTGTGCCGGAGGTCGCGAAGACGCAGGGCGGGATGGGCTCTCAGCCGAAGTCTTTTCGAAATTCCGCCAGGGCCTTGGGGAAAGTGCCGTCGAGGAGGTCGTTCCTGTAGGTGGCCGAGGAGTCATAGCTGAAGACGTTGGCGAAGGCCACGTGATTGGTGACGAACCAGTAGGCCATGTTGTCGATGAAGGAGGGATCGTCTCCGAGGCCGTGTCCGTCGGTGCGGTACTCGTCGGACCACTCGGGGATGGCGATGGGCTTGTTGTGTTCGGCCGCGAAGGCAGCGAGCCAGTTCAGTCCCCACTGCTGGGACAACTGGTGCACCCAGGCGGCTGCGGGAGTGAAGGGGGTCCCCCAGAAGTTGTCATAGACGTCGGTCCCGACGTAGTCCACATAGGCATCGCCAGGATAAGCTTGGTCGGGGGTGTAGGTCGTGGGGCTGGGTGCGTTGGGGTTCCACAGGAACTTGAACTTCTCACCGGGCACGGCCCGCATGGTGGTGACGATCTGGCGCCAGTAAGCCACGAAGTTCGCGGCGTCGGCCGACGTGGCCACCGACCACCTGAACCAGTTGCCGTTGAACTCCCATCCCAGACGCAAGATGGCGTCGGCCTCGTTGTCGCTCACGAGGTTCTCCCCGAGGATGGTGAAGTACTGGTCATAGGCACCCGTGGCCCCCTGGGCCAAGGTGCCCACGCCGGGCAGGATGGGAACCCCGATCGCCAGGTGATATCGAGTAGGACTCCATGCCTTGATATTGGAGGCGGCGTCCAAGCCGGCCCATCCGTCCGACTTGTCGAGATAGTCGGTGGCATACGACGGAAGAGTGCCCGTTTGCAAGCCGAAGATGGCGACGCCAAATGGATTGGCTTCCCCGGCATAAGCACCGAGGGGAATTTTCTGCGCCACACCAGCGACGGAGCCCAAGGGAGCTGAACCCTGCCGGCCGTTCGACGAGTTCGGACCCCCCGCTGCACTGGCGGGGGTAAGTGAGCCCGTCTTCGGAACCTGCACGGGGACCGCACTCTCTGAACGGGCTACGAAGGTGAGCGAGGCGACGAGCACGACGAGCGAGCCGAGGACGGCCCATGCCCACCACACCCGGTAGATGGGTCGTGGCACGCGCGGCCCCAGAGGAGGGGGTGGGGGTGGCCACTGGCGGATGACGCCCCGGACCCGAAAGGTCCGGTTGGCATTCGTCGAACGCGGGTGGCCGGGCTCATCGATCAGAGAGCTCGCAGGTCGCCGTTGATCTTGCATCGTGCTACCGCATGTGTGCTTTGCGCGCGACTCCCACGCAAGCCCGACCCTGTGCCTGATCTCTTGGGCGCTGCTCCACCCCTCCTAATCGGCATCTGGGGCGCCGGACATTAGGACTGCCGGTCCCCGACCCCCGCCCCGAGGTGGGAGCGGGGCGTGCGCATCGTCCCTGGTCAACGGGTGAGTTCGGGCCGGGTCGACGGAGCCCACCGCGGGGCCAGGAGGCGGCGATTCCTCGGGTCCGGTCCCGCACCAGACATCACCCCGGCCTTGTCTCAGTGGCCTGCCTCGGGCTTCCCGCCCGGGCTCGGGGTCAGACCTCCTCGCTCCAGAACGGGTCCCTTGTTCGCCCGACCACGTTCTGGTCACGCCCTCACGCCACCCCCGGTCTCGAGTCCCCGGGCGTGGCGGCGCCGTATACGCCGCCCCAACGTCGGGGACGTAGCCTGGCTCGGTGGTCAGAGCGATCCCGTTCCACCCGCGGGTCGCGGTGCGTGGGATGGTCACCGCCGCGGATCAGCTGGCGGGTTCTGCGGGGGTTTCGATGCTCGAGCGCGGCGGCACTGCGGGCGATGCCATCGTGGCGGCCGCCGCGGTGATGGCCGTTGTCGGGCCTCATCTGTGCGGTCTCGGCGGCGACGTGTTGGCGATGGTGAAGGCACCAGGGGCACCACCCTTGGCTCTCCTTGCGGCGGGGAGAGCGGGGTCTGGAGCCGATCCGCGACGTCTGCGCGCCGAAGGGCACACTGCAATGCCGCAGCGCGGTGATGTCCGGAGCGTCCCCGTTCCCGGCGCCGTAGACGGATGGCTGGCGCTCCACGAGCGCTTCGGACGGTTGCCCTGGAACGCGGTGCTGGAACCGGCCATCGCCCTCGCCGAAGAGGGCTTCGCGGCCTCTTTGTTGCTCGCGTTCGCCAGCCACCTCGTGGCGCACGTCCCCGGCGCATCCCAGCTCTGTCCGAGCGGACCGCTCGAGGAGAAGCAGGTCGTCCGCCTGCCGGGCATGGCGCGAACCCTTCGGGGCCTGGCATCGCGCGGCCGAGAGGGCTTCTATGGTGCAGATTTCGGCCGAGCCCTCCTCGAGCTGGGCCATGGGGAGTACACGGCGGACGACCTAGCGCGACCGCTGGCGCAGTGGACGAAACCACTCACGTTGCCGGTGTTCGGCCATGACCTGTGGACGGTCCCTCCTCCTTCCCAGGGTTATCTCACGCTCGCCGGCGCCTGGATAGCCGAGCGGGTCGGTATTCCCGCCGATCCCACCGATCCGCTCTGGCCACACGTTGTCGCCGAGGCGAGCCGCGCGGCTGGCTTCGATCGTCCATCAGTCCTCTACGACGGCGCCGACGGCGAGGCGCTGTTGTCGCTCGACCGACTGAGTTCGCGGGCGCGGAGCGTCGACCCCGAGCGGGCTTCATCGATATGGCCCAAGGCCACACGCCGGCCGCCGCCAACTTGTCCGACGGTGATACCACCCACCTCTGCGCCGTCGACGGCGAAGGTCTGGGCATCTCTCTCACGCAGTCCAACGCCCTCGACTTCGGCGCACACCTGGTGGCTGGCGAGACGGGGGTGTTCCTCCACAATCGCGGTGTCGGATTCAGCCTCGAGCCCGGCCATCCCGCCGAATACGGCCCGCGCCGGCGCCCGACCCACACCCTCAGTCCCGCACTCGTCACGCGCTCCGACGGCACTCTGGCACAGCTCGTGGGGACGATGGGCGGCGACGTCCAACCGCAGATCATCTTGCAGCTGCTTGCCCGCCTGCTGCATACGGGGGAGGACCCTGCCGCTGCCATCTCGGCGCCACGTGTCGTGCACGAAGCACCGGGAGCCCCCCCGTTCCGACTATGGCAGGCGCCGGAGCAGTCGCTGCTCATGGAGTCCAACGCCGCTGCGGGTTGGAAGGAGGGGCTCGAGTCCCGCGGTCACCGCGTTCGGGTGGTGGGTGCCTTCAACCCAGTCGACGTCGGATGCTCACAGATCATCTCCGTTGAGGCCGCCGGTGACCACCTCACCTTCACGGGCGCCTCGGATCCCCGTAGCCCCGGCGGCGACGCCGTGGGTCGATAGGGATCGCGGCGTCATCTCCTCGACGCCGGTCAACGACGTGCCGAGGCGGCTCGTCACTCGATGCGGGTGTCCTGCTGCAGCTCGATGGTGTTCCCCGCCGGGTCACTGATCCAGATCTGCACGGTGTTCGTGCCTTGCACAGCACGCTGGTAGTCGATGCCGAGTGCCTCGAGCTCGGCGATGGCGGCGTCGAGATCGACAACCGAGACGCAGTAGTGATTTCCCGTGGAGTCAATTGGAGTTCCTTGGGGGGCCGCGCCCACCAGGTGCAGCTCTTGGTCACCTACGACATGCCAGTGCCCTGGTACGCCGGGGATATCGGGCCGCGCCTTTTCCTCGAGGCCGAGTACGTCGTGGTAGAAGGCCACCAAGTCATCGAGCGATGTTCGGTTGGCGTTGACAGAGACATGATGAAAGCGCGTCACTTTCATGTGGAGCCTCCTTCGGGCGCAAGTCGGCGTGGGGCGGGAGGCTCGAGCTGTTCCATGAACTCGAGCCGAATATTGCCGGGCGCGGAGACGAACGCGATCCGGCGCGTCCCGAAGGTGCCCTCGACGAGGGCGGGGCCCCAGATGACATCGTGTCCCTCGAGCTCGGCATCGAGATCGTCGGTGAAGAGCGCCGGATGCAGAAAGCCCTCCGTGGGGAGGTTCACTGATTCCTCGTATATGGCGTGTGTGAAGAGCGTGATCATGACGGGGCCGAGGAACACGTCGGCACGCTCACCGTTGTTCCAATGCATGCGATCGCGCACCTCGGCTCCGGCCGCCTCGTAGAACGCCACGGCGGCGTCGAGATCGGCCACTTTCACGGCCAGGTTTGCCATCCCAGTGACCGCCACTGCGCCTCCCGGTCGGGTCGTCGAACACCCAGCAGCGTACCGATCGGTCCGCCTGGCGGGGTCGCCCGCTTGTGACGGGATAGACGAGGTGCCCGTCCATGTGCGTCGCCCGGGACGACGCCGGAGGATCCGCCGCGGCGTTCAACTACCGTGGCGATATGCGGGCGCCGGGACCTCTGCTGGCATCAGGACGAGACGCCGACATCTTCGAGTACGGTCCCGGATTTGTCCTTCGTCGGTCGCGAAGAGGTCGGTCGATGGCCGCCGAGGCCCAGACCATGGACTATCTCCGACGCCACGGCTACCCGGTCCCAGCCGTCGAAGAGGTGAGCGAAGACGGTACCGACCTCGTCATGGAGCGAATTGCGGGGTCCTCCATGGTCGACTTCATGAGCAGGCGGCCCTGGGCGATTCGCCGTCAGGGAATGGTTCTGGCGACTCTGCACCGCCGACTGCACGAGATCCCACCTCCCGACTTTCTTCCGCCGGCACCGGTCGGCCAGGGAGACTCCTTCTTGCACATGGACCTCCACCCGCTCAACGTCATGATCAGTGCAAAGGGCCCGGTCGTGATCGATTGGCCCAACGCCGCGCGCGGAGACCCTGCTGTCGACGTGGTCCTGGCGTGGGTCCTGATGGCCAATGGGGAAGTACCTGGCAACGCCATTGTTGGCACCGTTCTCGGGTGGGGGAGAGCCTGGCTGATCAGCGGATTCTTGGCCAAATGCGAACAGGACCCCGATGAGCTCAAGCAGAAGCTGCGCGAGGTGGTCGCCTTCAAGGTAAGAGATCCCAACATGAGCTCGGGAGAACAGCGGGCGATGTGGCGGATGGTCGAGAAGTTCGAGGCGCCGGCGTAGAGGCGTCCTCAGCGGAAGTGGCGGTCGATTTCATTGGCGTAGTGTCGCCCGAGGCTCTCCGCGTGCTCAGCCAGCCAGTGCGAGACGGCGATGCCCCCGGTGGCGACACCCTCGGTATCGGCCAAGCCCGTGGCCATGGCCCGATATTCCTCGGGCGTCAGCAGGACATCACGTAGCGCCAGCCCCAGGGCCGAGCAGAGTACCGGCATGACCACATCCGGGAGGTGGATGATCCGAGCGTGACTTCCGACGGTCTGTCGAATGAGGCGGACGAGCTCCACGAAGGTCGGGCGTTCGGGGCCCACGGCATCGGTCACCGTGATCGTTCGTTGCCTGCCCACGGCCGCGCTCAGGCGAGCCAGGTCGCCGACGTGGATTGGCCGTATGCGGTAGTCGCCCCGACCTCCGACGGCGAACACCGGCAAGCGACGCAACAGCCACGCAATGTTGTTGAGCAGTACCCCGTCTCCTCCGAAGAGGATGGCGGGGCGAAGCACTCCGTAGGAGATGCCCACTTCCGCCAGGACCCGTTCGACCTCGGCCTTCCCCCGGAAATAGGGATAGGGCGAGGTGATGGTCGGATGTGTGATCGAGATGTGGACGATGCGCTCTACACCGGCGTGCAGGGCGGCGTAAAACAGGGTCCGGGAGTTGGCTACCGCTGCTTCGTGGTCGACGCTGCCGTGGGGGAATCTGACCCAGTACGTGTTGTAGAGAGTGGTCGCCCCCCGCAGCGATTCCATCAGGCCCACGGGGTCGTCGAAGTCCAGGGGCCGGACTTCGATGGAGTGGTCCGCTGTGGCTCTCCCCGGATGTCCGGTGAGGGTGCGGACGCGTCGGCCGGTCATCTGGAGTTCCCTGGCAATGGCCGCACCTGAGTAGCTGAACGCTCCGGTGACCACGTCGAAGCCGTCTTGAGCCGACAGCTCGGCCTCCCCCGATGTCGCAGATATGGACTGGCTCATCGTTCCTCGCTCATGGTCGAGACTCCGCCCAGAGCGCTCAGCAGACCGGTGATCTGTCGCGCCCGGTCGAAGAGCGCCAAGGCGGCCGAGCGATCGCCGTCGAGGTGGGCCAGCATCTCCAGACCGAGATACAGCGCCACGATCCCGTGGGCGAACTCGTCGGGAGCGGGCAACGCCGAGAGGGGGGTGCCGGCGAGGGTGTCGCGCAGCGCGGCGGCGGCGAAGCTCCGCCAGGGAGCGATGCGGGCGGCGACTTCGGCCCCGAGTCCCGTAGTGGACGAGGCGCCGGCGATCATCTCTGCGAGCACCGAGAGGTATCCGGCGTCGAGGTCCTCTTCGAAAACGGACCGGGCGGTCTCGACGAGGCCACTGAGGTCGTGGGCTTTCTCGATCGCAGCCTGGTAGCTGGCCAGGCGCAGGGAGCTCACCTCGTCGAGCGCGGCGAGGAGCAGCTTCGTGACCGAGCCGAAGTGGTAGAAGACAAGGCCCTGGTTGCAGCCGGCCCGCCGGGCGATCTCGCGCGCCGTCGCCCCCGAAAATCCCTCCGCACGCAGGGCGTCGATGGCGCCCGTCACCAGCGCCCGCCGGGTCTCCTCGGATCCCGACGAGCCCCCCGGGCCCACCTGTCTCTTGGCTCCTGATCTGGCCATAGACCTCCGGTCCCCGGATTGAGCATTTGATTTGAGCAATCGCTCAAAGCGTAGGAGGGTCCCCGGCCGAAGGCAAGGCCGGCGTAGCCCCCACCCTCAGGTGACCTAAGGCATGCTCGGGGCGCTGCCCGCCGGTCCAACCACGATGAACACGGTGCGTTGATTGGCCCCCACCCCATCGGTGGGGATCGTCAGGGGCGGTTTCCCGCGGTATTGGAACGACGGGGATGAGGGAGTCCCGGTTGTTTGGTTGCTTCATGGAGCGCCAGCGGCATGATGCGCCGGATCTCAACGCTGATCGATGGCAGGTTGTAACGCTGACCCCAGAAGACCACATCGCCAGTTTGCAAATCCATGCTTCGAAACATCTCGTCTTGTGGAACCTCTTGCATCATTGTGGCCATATCGCCGAAGTTCATATCGACAAAGCCGTGACCGGAGGACTTTCCCCACCACGTGTCCAGTCGAGCGTCGAAATAGTCGAAGGTATTTCTCCTGGTTCGTGTGCGCAGTGGAGATGCGTCGGAGACCTTCAAGGCAAGACGAAGGGGGGCCCGCGCCGACACCACAGCGGGGTCGCCCCCCCACAGGACCTTGGAAATGTTGGCCGTGGCGGTCAGAAAGGACTGGATCGGGCACCAGATTCGAAGGGCTCGTTCCGACGCGATCTCATTGCTCTGTGCGATGAGTTCATCCCGCGGCAATCCGACCAGTGCTCGATACTCCTCGCTGTTGTCCTCGTGAATGTGCACTTCGGAAAGTCGCTCAACGAGGTCGTCGTATGCGAACAAGGCGAACCTGCATTGGGTCCAGACTTGGTCTTGAAGGAGACTCTGAAAAAATGGGTCCACCGTTTGTCACCTGGCCTTGGAAAGCAACGCAACCGAGGCGTTGTCCGCTCAGGTCGTAGCCTACGCAGAGGAACGACTACCCCGCATCTCTGGAGAGGATCGACGAAACCGTCGGCGAAACCATCAAATCGTTCTCCTGGGGCGAGAAAAGTCGTCACGGCGTCGTCCTATCTGGCTCGCGACACCGGCTCGGCTCTATGCGGTCATCGGGTCGGGGTGACAGCGAATCCCGGATACTCCAAGGAAAACTGAAAGCACGCCCTCCCTGCCGCGGAGTTCTCCACCCATCGCCAGGGGTCAGCCCCGCCACCGCCCACCGGCGAGGTAGTTGTGCACCTCGAAGACCTGAATCTCCGGTTGACGCGGTATGCCGACTGCTCGATAGATCGGCCTGAGCTTCTCCCGCTCGAACTCCTCGAACGCCTCTTGTGATAGCCACACGTCCGTGACACGAAAACCGTCTTCGGTTTTCCTGACCCAATGAAAGAGTTCCTGCCGCCACGCGGGTCCACCTGGCAGGGACCCGATCAACTCGTTGATCTCGTCGTACTGCTGGAGAGTCGCGCCCTGAAAATCGAGCTGCACTGCTACCGCCATTCGATAACCCCCGGAGAACCATGGTCAAGATGCATGAGTAAACCAATCCGGGCTGGGCGGGGGCTGGGCTGGGGCTGAGAGAGAGCCAAGGAGGGCGGCCACTGGCGTGGCTAAGCATCTCCCGACCGTGGGGTTGACCCCCGCCCTGCCAGTATTTTACCCACCTGGCCAGGACCGGCGGAGTTCGCCGATCTCCCCTAGTGACGAGGTGCGGCCATCTCCAAAGGGCGGGACATGCTGCCGATTCCGTCTCTAGGAGGAGCGATGTTTGGGGTCTTGAACCGGGCGCCGTGTCGGCCAGTCGCGCGTCCTGAGCAACCGTTAAGCGGCTCGCGCCGCCCAGGTGTGCGGCGCCATTTCGTTCCAGATCAGGATGTCTCCGACGACGGTGTCGACGGCCTTCATCGCCTCGGGGCGAGTCGGCCACTCCTCGGGCTTGCTGTTGAAGGTGCGCCATATCCCGGCCCACAGCACCGTGCATGTGCCATCAGTGCGCTCTACGACCACAGCCGCAATCTCGCCTCGATGCGATACCGCTTCCGGGCGGTCCCGCACATCGCGGCCACCAATGCCGGGGCGTGTCTTTACCAACTGAGAATTCGCCATACAGGAGTCGTCGGCGGTTTTGGCCCGTTCCTTGACCGGCACCCCGGGGCCATCAGGCACGATGCTCCAGATACTTCGTGACAAAGCCAACCTGAGTGGCTGCTTGTTCTCCCTGGTCAGTGGGGTCGTGCCACGCCGATGAGCCGGTCGCGACCAGGCATCGGGCTTTCAATCGTTTCAATGTCGATCAGACCGGCTCGCTGCAGCGACTCCTCGTACTGGCTGGTGTCGAAAAGCGTCAGTTCGTGCCGATCAACCACGTGCTCGATCCGGTCCCGAGACCCGATCAAGTGGTGCATGTCGAGGAAGGTCTTGTTGCCCTGACGGCGACTGCGGCTCATGCGGGCCACGGTCAGGGTCTCATCGGACGCTGTCTGGAGGTGGATGGGGGAGTCGGCCATCCAGGCGTCGGGGCGGATCCATCCGTCCATGACGAAGACCCCTCCGGGCCGGAGGTGCGAGGCCATGGTGGAGACAGCCCGGTTCAGGTCTCGCGCCGAGCGCATGTAGCCGATCGAACTGAACAAGCACGACACGGCGTCGAAGCTCCGGTCCAAAGAGAAGCTGCGCATGTCACCCTCGATGAACGTCTCCTCGGGCAGTCGTCTTCTGGCCTCGCTGAGCATTCCCGGGTCGATGTCCACGCCCACCACTTCGTACCAGCGGCGCAGATGAACGAGATGGCCGCCCGTACCGCAGGCCACGTCGAGCAGCGACGCCGCGCCGGGGGTGCGCTGCTGCATGAGAGCGTGAAGGGCAGTTGCCTCGGCCGCGTAATCCTTGCCCGAGCTCTCGTAGAGGAGGTCGTAGATGTGGGCCGAGTGGCGGAACATGGGCCGATTCTGGCCCACGGGCGATGTGAGGGCGACCGACTCAGGTTGCCCGAACAACCCCCGGCCAGGCGGAGTCGGCACGAGGCTCGGTGGTCCTGGTGGGGGCGTCGTCGCGTGCACCCTCGTCGTGGGGACTGTCCGCGTCTGGTGGCGCTACGGCATGGCCCGAACGCGTCGAGGGTATCTGGACCTGGGACTCGGCTTCGTCGATCAGACTCTGGCACCCGGCGCAACGCCTCGGGATCATCGTCTGCTGCCAGGTGCGGCGTGGCTCGCGGGAAAAGCGGAATCCGCACAGCGCCGCCCGTGCCGACCCTTGAGGTGGAACGGCGTGCCAAGCCGTCGGCAGGCGGTACCCGCGTGTGAAAAGCGTCCCCTGGATTCTCCTCGACCACCTGTGCGGCATCTGGGCGACGGCCAAGTACTCCACCGCCCCGCATCCTGTCATCGACAGCTGATTCACGCACGTCCGCGCCAGAGGTCTTCCCCCGACGAGTGGCGCCAGTTGTCTACCGAGCCGATACGGCTCGTTCCACCGTCGCTTTGGGTGGTCGATGAGCACTCAGCGTCGATATTTGGCCCATCGTCATGGGTGGGAGCGGGATGATCGCCGTGGGCTATTCAGCTGCACGAGGCCCGTGTCGATACCGATCTCAATGTGGACGGTGGATTCGAGGCCGATCGGCTCTGAGCGAGAAAGCAAGAGCGAGAGCGGGCGACACAACGCCAAGGCGCTCTTCTGTACGTTCGTGCTCATCGCCGTGTTCGTCGTGGCAGTGATCACGATGGCGCTGAGAGACGGCGCGAGTGCCGCGGTCATGACGGCGTTGCTCGTCGTGGCGGTGGCCGGAATTGCCGTTGGCCTGTGGGGCACGGCGATGGCGGTCAAAGAGACCGAAGAGTTCCGCACGCCCCCAGACGACTGAGCGCCCCGGAGCCGTCCACGCGACGCACGTGTCGCGCCGTGGCTCCTCTTCGGCTCCTCACTGGTCGCCCCCCGATCAGACTGCCCGCGGCGAACGCGCTCCCCGTGCCTCGAGATCGAGAAGGTGGTGCTTGGCTCTTAGCCCCCCGCCGTACCCGGTGAGCTGGCCCGACGACCCGATGACGCGATGGCACGGCACGATGATGGCGATCGGGTTCAGGGAGTTGGCGTGGCCCACAGCCCGGGCCGCGCCGGGCTGTCCGAGCTGCGCGGCCAGTTGACGGTAGCTCACCGTGGCGCCGAACGGGATCTGTTGCAGCTGTGTCCAGACGCGCTGCTGGAAGGGGGATCCCTGCACCGCCAAGGGGAGCTCGAAGCACCTCCGCCGTCCCTCGAAGTATTCGTCGAGCTGCGCCGTGGCATCGTCGAGCACCCGACTCCCGTTGTGGCCGGCGCCGTTGTGGCCGGCGCCGTCGTGCCGGGCGCCGTCGTGCCGGGCGCCGTCGCGCCGGGCGCCGTCGCGCCGGGCGCCGTCGTGCCCGGGCCTAGGCGCATCGAGGAGGTCCCCGAAGTGAGCTCCGGTGAGCCGGCCTGAGGAGTCGGCGCTGAGGAGGATCGGCCCCACGGGGCTGTCGATGAGGCGACGACTTCGCGTCACGACGCCCGCGCCTGCTTGTGTTGATGGGAACCCCACAGATGCACCATGGCGTACGACCGCCAGGGGCGCCATTGGCGGGCCAGTGCGTCGACCGCCGCGGGCGTGGACGCGCGTCCGAGACGGGCGAGGGCGTGACGGACGCCGAGATCGCCCGAAAGCATCAGGTCCGGATGGCCGAGGCCTCGCACCGCGATGTAATCCGCCGTCCATGACCCGATGCCCGGGATTGTGCACAGCGACGACCTCAGGGCTTCGGAGTCTGCCCCGACCTCCAGCGTGAGCGCTCCACCGGCAAGCGCTTGTGCCAACGTGACCAGAGTCCGCGCCCGGCGACGGGGGAGGCAGAGGGTGAAGGGGTCCAGGGCGGCGAGCGTCGTCATGCTGGGGAAGCGGTGCGTCAGGGCTGTGGCGCCGACCGACAGCGCCTTCGACACGGGGCTGCCGTGCTCGGCTACCAGTCGGCCCAGCAAACCGCGGGCGCTCGCCACCGACACTTGCTGGCCCACCACGGCGCGCACCGCCAGCTCGTGAGGGTCCACGGATCCCGGGACTCGCAGTCCGGGCACACGCTGAGCCATGTCTCTGAGCACGGGATCGTCCTTGAGGTGGTCTGCGACGGCGACGGGATCGGCGTCGAGGTCGAGAAGGCGCCGGCACCGCTGCACGGCGGGCGTCAGGTCCCGCAGGTCGTCGAGCCGGAGTCGGGCGCGCACGTGGTCGTGGGCCGGCGCGAGCTCGACGGTGCCGTTTCCATGGGGGAGCGTCAGTGTCCGGGCGAACTGTGTGCCCGTGCCGACCTCGACCCCCGGCACGGCCCTGTGGGCCAGGAAGCTCAAGGTACCGGGCGCGTCGTAGGGGAGGCGGTGCGCCAGGCGCAGGCTCAGGGTGTCGCCTGACCGGCTCGATCCGCCTGTCGAATTTCGGCGCAGCTCCGTGGGGGTGCACGCGAAGACCTGCCGAATGGTGTCGTTGAACTGTCGCACGCTGGCGAACCCGGCCGCGAAGGCAACGGACGACACCGGCAGATCCGTGGTCTCCACCAACACGCGAGCGGTCTGTGCCCGTTGCGCGCGTGCCAGCGCCAAGGGTCCTGCCCCCACCTCGCTCACGAGTAGACGGGTCAGCTGTCTCGGGCTGTAGGCGAGGTGTCGGGCCAGCCCCTCTACTCCGTCACGGTCGACGAACCCTTCACCGATCAAGCGCATGGCGCGCCCCACGATGTCCTGGCGCACGTCCCATTCCGGCGATCCGGGGGAAGCATCGGGACGGCAGCGCTTACAAGCACGGAACCCGGCCCGCTGAGCCGCGGCGGCAGCGGGGTAGAAGCGGACGTGGTTGCGGCCCGGTGTCCGCGCCGGGCAGCTCGGCCGGCAGTAGATGTGGGTCGAGGTCACCGCGGTCACGAACCAACCGTCGAACCGGGCGTCGCGCGCCAGGACAGCTCGGTAGCAGCGTTCGAAGTCCTCGACCACCCTCTCATCGTGCCCGATGGCGGTGCGCCCGACTAGCGGGTTTCGGACAGGGCGGTCGGGGTGGTCGGGGTGGTCGGGGTGGTCGGGGTGGTCGGGGTGGTCGGGGACCCCGGCCGGCATGGTCCAGGTGCGGGGGGCGTGGTCACAGCTCCAGTGTCGTTGACCCCGGTCGGTGCCCGGAGCGCCGCAGCGCTTTGGCCTTGGTGCGCACGAGGGCGTCGCGCGGGCCGCGCGCCACCATGGCGGCTGTCCCGGCGGCTTCGCCGGCGAGCTCGTCGAGCTCGACCACGCTGGACACGAGCCCGATCCGTAGCGCCGTGGTGGCGTCGATGGTCCGACCGGTGAGACAGAGGTCCCGGGCTGGTCCCGACCCCACCAGGTCGGCCAGGGGGGAGAAGACGACGTCGGCCCAGCTCTGCTCGGGGTGACCGAAGCGTGCGTTGGTCGCCGCCACTCGGATGTCGCACATCACGGCGAGATCGAGACCGCCGGCGAGTGCCGGGCCCTGCACGGCGGCGATGGTCGGGAGCGGGAACTGCAACACGGTGTGGTGGAAACGGTCCGATGAGCGCCACAGTTGCTCTTGGAAGCCGGGCTCGTGCACCGAGAACTCGGCCAGGTCGAACCCGGCGCAGAACGTGTCTCCCGCCGCCGCCAGGACCACGGCCCGCACCCGCTCGTCAGGTGCGAGGCGGTCCAGGACATCGCTCAACTCGTCTCGCAGCGCTATCGACAGGGCGTTCTTCTTCTGAGGCCGGTCCATGACGACGGTGACGACGCCGTCGACGACTTCTGACACTTGCACCAACCCACCCATCAGGCCTCCCGCTGCTCACTGTGCATGACGATCGACGGGATCGGCAAGAATCAGCCCGTGACCAACGACATGCCCCCCATGGACGCGGACGTGCGGTCTTGTCCATGAGCTCCACCCCCGAGCCTCCGTTCCCGCTCGACCTGGCCAGGCGCGCCGCAGAGCAGCCCGACGTACCTGCCGTCATCATGGGAGCCGGCGGCCAGGTCCTTTCTTATCGGGACATCGACGAGCGCTCCCGCCGGTTGGCGAGGCTGCTGCGCGCCGAAGGTCTGGGTATCGGCGACCACCTCGCCATACTCATGGAGAATTGCGCCACCTACCTCGAGGTGGCCTGGGCCGCGCAGCGCTCGGGGCTGTACTACACCGCGCTCAACAGCCACCTGCGCAGTGCCGAGGTGCAGTACATCCTGGACGACTGTGGCGCCACGGCCCTCGTGACCACTCCGGAGATGGCCAGTGTCGTGTCGGGGCTCGACCTGTCACAGATAGCCGCGAGGCTCTCGGTCGGAGGCTCTCTCCCGGGTTTCGACGACTACGAGGCCGCGGTAGCCGCATGCGAGGCCGGGCCGATCGTGGACGAGTCCGAAGGACGCGAGATGCTCTACTCGTCGGGGACGACCGGGAGGCCCAAGGGAGTCCGCAAGGAGCTGCCGTGCACCCCGATGGGCGACCTGTCGGCGGCGCCGGTCCAGATCGCCCTGGCGATGGCCAGACGCGGCATCGGGCCCGGTTCGGTGTACCTGTCACCGGCCCCGCTGTACCACTCGGCTCCGCTCGTCTACTGCATGTCGATGCTGCGCCTCGGCGCCACGGTGGTGGTCATGGAGCACTTCGACGCCGCACAGTGTCTCGAGCTCATCGAGCGACATGGCGTGACGCACGCGCAGTTCGTTCCCACCATGTTCGTGCGGATGCTGCATTTGCCCGAGGACGAACGCCGGCGCTACGACCTTTCGAGCCTTCGGTCGGTGGTGCACGCGGCGGCCCCGTGTCCCGTCGCCGTGAAGCGCCAGATGCTCGAGTGGTGGGGCCCGATCATCGATGAGTACTACGCCGGCACCGAGGACATCGGATCGACGTGGATCACCGCCGAGCAATGGCTGGCCCATCCCGGGTCCGTCGGTCGCCCCTTGTCGCCCGCCCACGTGGTGGGGGCCGATGGACAAGAGCTGGGCCCCGGCATGGAGGGAGTCGTGTACTTCGAGGGTGGCAGGCCCTTCGAGTACCACAACGACCCCTCGGCGACCGCCTCGATGGTCAACGCCCAGGGGTGGCGCACTCTGGGGGACATCGGCCTGCTCGACGAGGACGGATACCTGTATCTCACCGATCGCCAAGCGCACATGATCATCTCCGGCGGAGTGAACATCTACCCCCAAGAAGCCGAGAACGTGCTCGCCAGCCACCCGCGGGTGGCCGACGTCGCCGTCATCGGCGTGCCGGACGCCGAGATGGGCGAGGCGGTCAAGGCGGTGATCGAGCTCGTAGACCCGTCCTTGGCCGGGCCGGACATGGAAGCCGAGCTGCTGGCAGCATGCCGGGAGCGGCTCGCCGGCTACAAGTGCCCTCGGACCGTCGATTTCGTCACCGAGCTCCCCCGTGATCCCAACGGCAAGCTGTACAAGCGGTTGCTGAAAGAGCGCTACTGGGAGGGCCACGACACGCGCGTCGTGTGATCGCAGATCAATGCGAGTTGTCGGGTGGCGCCGTGGTCGAGGTGGTTGTCGTTGACGACGTCGGATCGGGTGGCGCCGTGGTCGAGGTGGTCGTCGACGTCGGTGGTGCTGTTGCCTGCGAAGCGGTGGGGACGGTGAACTCCCACGCCCCCGCCGCGCAGTCGGCTGGCGGGGTAGTGGTCACCACGTAGACGCCCGACCCCCCGACGAGGGCCGCCACCGCGAGCGCCGGTTCCGATTCCAGACACAGTCGTTTCGGGTCGTTGGTGGCGAATCCGGTGAGCGGCCCCGAACCCTGGGATTCGAGCGAGCCGTCCACTGATGCGGGGTCGACAGGGTTGAGCGTCACCGTGACCCCGTTCCACGTCCCGGTGTAGGAGTACGTGGGAGGTGCCGTGGTGGTGGTGGTCGTACCGGTCACGGTGGCAGCCGGGCCCGGACGAAGACCCTTCACCGCCGGTGCGTTGCCTTGGAGCGCCATTTGCATGGCCGGGGCGGCACCCTCCATGCCCAAGGCCCAGATGCCGACGCCGGCAATGTGATACGTGTTGGCCAGTCGCGCCTTGAGCGCCAACGACGTCGGGTTGTCGAAGAACGTCTGGTGCCATTGCGAACCCACCAGGTAGGAGGTCCACGGGGTCTCGGTCGTCGGGTCCCAGTAGACCTTGCCCCCCGTCGCCACGATCTGCGAGTAGCTCATTGGTGTGGGCGCCCCCGTGGCGGGGTCACCGAGTCCGGGACCGGCGGTGGGCCAGTCGTAGCCGTAGTAGGGGACGCCGAGGATCACCTTGGAAGGCGAGACCACCGCCGAGTACTGCTGCACCGCGTCGAGGTCGGTGAAGCCGGCCCCGGTGAGAGGAGCCGTCGGCGACGGCGTCGACGGGGCATTCATGTCATAGGCCATCACGAAGAACCCGTCCACGTTGGGCGCGAGGCCCGCGATGTCGTAGAAGCCCGAAGGGTCTCCTGCCGACGAGGCGTAGGTGTCCATCGTGACCTGCCAGTGCGGGTTGGCTCGGCGCATGGCGCTCGACACCGCCGCCACCAGGGTGTCCAACCCGGCCTGGTCCTTGCTCCCCCTCCCTTCGAAGTCGATGTTGATCCCGTCGAGGTTCTTGGCGGCCACCAGCGCGACCAGCGACGCCGCCAGGCGGGGCCCGGCGGTGGGGTCGGCGGCCATTTGGTTCAAGGCGGACTGGACGAAGCACGACGCGGTCAGCACCACACGGTCACCGGCACCATGCGCACGGGTCACGAGGTCGGCCAGGGCCTGGCTCTGGTATCCGACCCATCCCGGACCGCTCTGCACGACGGTGCCGTTCCCCGCCACGTCGACGCTGAAGTACGCCAGCGTCGTCAGGCCGTCGAGGTTGAACCCCGACGAGATCGGAAGCGTCCAGTAGGGGGCGAACCCGAACATCTCATGGGCGCGCAGTGCGGGCTGGCCCTCCAGCGAAGGGGGCGCAGGCGTGGGCGGCGCCGTGGCTGCCGGCAGCGCTGCGGTGGCCGGGGAGTTGGCGAAGGCGTTCGCCATGCGGTTCATGATCGACACGCTCTGTCCCTGGCCGTTGCCGGGGGCAGCCACGGTGGCGGCCCCCGCTCCCCCGGTGCTCAGCGATCCGGCTGCGGCTCCTCCCACCACCAAGGACAGCGCTCCCAGACAGGCGAAGGCGGGGCTGATCCGGACACGGACCGGGGCGGAGTGCCGAGGGCGGCGTCGGGGCCGGAGCCGGAGCCGAGGCCGGGGGCGATCTCCAACCGTGCTCGGGCCGACCCCACCCGGGGTGTGGCCCGACAGCCCGTGAACCCGACGGGTCCGCGCCGCGTGGGCGGCTCGGCGTGCGCGGCTCACCGATGCGAGGCGGCGCCGGCCGTTGTCGTGGAGCTCAGGCGGGGCGGGATCCCCGCCGGTCTGAGGGTGCGCTCGCGCTCGTCGGGTCATCGGGTCTCGGGGTCTCGATCACGTCGTGTCGCACGGGAGGCATCCACCGGGCCCCCGTGGGCTCCCGGACGGGGGCAGCGACTCAGTGTCGTCAGTGTGGCAGCTGTTGACAAGTGCGGCGACTCGATCCGGCCAGTTTGCGTCCCATTCCTTCCCCGGGTTGTCGGCACGACGGGGCGAGAACTTCATCGCCCGGTGAACTCGGCGAGCTCGGCGGTCGGCCCACCTTTTCGGACGAGACCTCTGCACGGGTGACTCGGACTGTGGCGGGCTGACCGCTGTGTCGGGCCGGCGGGCGGGGGGGCCGGTGAACCGGCCCACGACCCAGTGTTGTGTGAATTCCGGCGACCGACGTGCCGATGAAGGCGGCATGCGGGGGAAGTGGTGCGGCGCCGGCCGGCGGACACCGATGCTCTCGTTGGGAGTCCTCGTCCTCTCCGTGGCGGCGATCACTTCCATGATCGTGGCGCTTGGTGCCGGACCCGCCCGAGCCGGGACCCCGGTTCCCGGTGCCGGATGCCCGATGTTCCCGTCCGACAACATCTGGAACACCGACATCTCGTCGTTGCCCGTCGATGTGCACAGCGCCCAGTGGCTCGCCAGCATGGACTCCTCGACGACGTTCCTGCATCCCGACTTCGGGCCTTCGGGCGATCCGACGAACCCCTACGGCATTCCCTACACCGTTGTCGCCCCGGGACAACCGTTTGTGAACATCTCGTTCCAGTACGCCAGCGAGAGCGACCCGGGACCGTATCCCTTCGGCGCCAACACCCCGATCGAGGGAGGGCAGAACGCCACCGGAGACCGCCACGCCATCATGGTCGACCCCACGACGTGCACGCTCTACGAGCTCTACGACGCCCAGTACAGCGCCAGGGGGCTCGACGGCGGGTCCGGGGCGATCTGGGACCTGCGCTCCAACGCCCTGCGTCCCGCGGGGTGGACGTCGGCCGACGCCGCCGGTCTCCCGATCCTGCCCGGCCTGCTGCGCTACGACGAGGTCCAGTCGGGCCAGATCACCCACGCCATCCGCATGACGGCGAGACCACCGACACGAGCTATCTGTGGCCCGCCCGTCACGAGGCGGGGGCCCGACAGCAACCCCGACCTTCCTCCCATGGGCGCGCGGTTCCGCCTCAAGGCGAGCTTCGACATCTCGGGGTACTCGCCCCAGGCGCAAGTCGTCCTTCGGGCCATGCAGCACTACGGACTGATCCTCGCCGACAACGGGAGCAACTGGTACTTCGGCGGCACCGCCGACCCCGCGTGGCCGCAGTCGCTCGTCGACGAGCTGAAGACGATCCCGGCCAGTGCCTTCGAGGCGGTCGACGAGTCGTCGCTCATGGTGAGCCCCGACTCCGGCCAGGCGGGCGTGCTCGACGCGCCTGGTCCCGGCTACCGGTTGGTGGCTTCGGACGGTGGCGTGTTCGCCTTCGGTGACGGCTTCTACGGCTCGGCGGGTGCAGTGGCGCTCGAGGCTCCGGTGGTCGGCACCGCCGACACCGTCGACGACGACGGCTACTGGTTGGTGGCCTTGGACGGGGGGTGTTCTCCTACGGCGACGCGCCGTTCCTCGGGTCCATGGGGGGCAAGCATTTGCATGCCCCCATCGTGGGCATGGCGGCCACGCCCGACGGCCAGGGCTACTGGTTGGTGGCCTCGGACGGCGGGGTGTTCTCCTTCGGCGACGCGCCGTTCCTCGGGTCCATGGGGGGCAAGCATCTGCATGCCCCCATCGTGGGCATGGCGGCCACGCCCGACGGCCAGGGCTACTGGTTGGTGGCCTCGGACGGCGGGGTGTTCTCCTTCGGCGACGCGCCGTTCCTCGGGTCCATGGGGGGCACCGCCTTGCGCAAGCCTGTGGTCGGCATGGCCACCAACCCGGGCGGGGGCTACTGGCTGGTGGCCTCGGACGGCGGGGTGTTCTCCTTCGGGGCCCCGTTCTTCGGGTCGGCCGGGGCCCTCGTCCTCTCCAAGCCGGTCGTGGGTATCGGCCCCGTGCCGGGAGGGGGCGGGTATTGGCTGGTGGGCGCCGACGGTGGGGTCTTCACCTACGGGGACGCCAACTTCCACGGCTCGACAGCCAACGATCTCCTCAACGCGCCCGTGGTGGCCATGGGTTGAGACGCCGTCGTTGGTCCGCGATTGCGTGGGTCGGGCCGGTTAGCGTTCCTGTCGGTGGTCAGGAAACTCATCGCTGGCATGGCCCTGGCGAGCGGCCTCACGCTGGGGTTCTCGCTCCCCGCCCTGGCCGACACGACCTGCTACACGGGGTGTGGACCGGCCCCTTCCACCATCCTCGGTGGGGGTCCCTCCACGTCTCCGGGCGGCCCCGCCACCATCCTCGGTGGAGGGCCCTCGTCGCCTCCGATCGGCCTCGCGCCTGCGCCGGCTCCCCATGAGTCCGCCCCGCCCCCCGGCGGGCTGCCCTTCACCGGTACCGACATCGAGCAGAGCGTCGGGATTGCGTCGGTGATGCTCGTGGCGGGGGTGGCGCTGGTTCGCATCAACCGTCGCAAGGCCCGCACCACCCCCGTGAGGCCACTGGCCACTGGCCACTGGCACGGCCCCCGCCCTGCCCCGCTGGACCTTCACCGGCTGAAAGCGGTGCTCGTTCAGCTCGGTCCCACGTTGGTGAGCTCGATGAAATTGCCTGCGGGGTCGGTGACGAATGCGGCGAGCACGGTCGTGCCGAAGTCCACACGTGAGCTTGGTTCACCGAGGAACGCAACACCCGCGGCCCGCAGGGTCTGGATGGTCGTCTCGAACTCGTCGGTGGGAACATGGAGCGCGTAGTGGGGGAAGCCCTTGCCCGGTGTCGGCATCTCGTCGGTTTCCACGAAATGGAGCTGGAGATCTCCCACCTTGAGCCACATCCCCGGAATTCCCAGGTCGGGCCGGGGGAGCTCCTCGAAGCCGAGGATGCCACAGTAGAAGTCGCGAGCGGCGCCGAGGTCGGTGACCGCAATGGCGATATGGCTGAAGCCCGTCACCGCGATCGAAGCAGTTGCCGCCATCGTTCCTCCTTGTGTCCTACTATTCCGACGTCCCGTGGCCCGTCTCACGTGCCACTGTAGTGACCCACGCCGGCGTCATCCCGAGCGATGCGGAATGCCGACGCCACAGGAGGACCACGATGGGACAGCCCGCAGCAGTCACCGCCCTGGGGCCGATCGCGGAGCTCGGCTACGTGGTCGACGATGTCTCGGCCGCCATGGATCACTGGATCGCCGCACTCGACGTGGGCCCGTTCTTCTACCTTCCGTCGCCCCCTCTCAACGACCTCCGCTACCGTGGCGAGCCGACCGAGGCCCGCATCGCCGTGGCCATCACCTACTCGGGGGATCTCCAGGTCGAGCTGATCCAGGCGCTCGACGACCATCCGTCGCCATATCGCGACTTTCGAGCCGACCACGGCAGCGGCCTGCATCACGTCGCCCATTTCACCGGGGATTTCGACGCGGCGATGGCGGCGTACCGCGCCCTGGGGCGCACTCCCTACTACGAGGGCCGGGGGCTCACCACCGACCAGCGCTTCGCCTACTTCGACTCCTCGTCCCACGGCGGGACCGTGAACGAGGTCGTCGAAACGAGCGGGTTCGGCGGGTTCTTCGAGCACATGCGGGCTCAAAGCGCCCGATGGGACGGCACCGACCCGATTCGCACCATCGAGTTCTGACAACGCGACCGGGCGCGCGTCCTCGTCACCGCCCTCGGCGTCACCCAGGTCGTGGAGCCATGTCAGGGCAGGCCCCACCCTGAGGAGCACGTTCCGGTTTCGATGTCACCTCCGGCGCCCGCCATTCTGGTTAGATCTACGCATTCAGAGAGCTTCAGCACGACGCGAACTCGAGCATGTCTCGATCCACGGTCATGACGTGGGCTTCCGCCGAGCAGGTGTCGGCCCTGTCCTCTTGCTCATTCACGGGATCGCGGGAAGCTCGCAGACCTGGGACGAGGTGATCCCCGATCTGGCCCGTGGGCACACCGTCGTCGCGCCCGACCTGGTCGGTCACGGCGAGTCCGCCAAACCGCCGGGCGACTACTCCTTGGGTGCCCACGCCAGCGTCTTACGTGACCTCTTGAGTGTCCTGGGCATCGACCGGGTCACCGTCGTCGGCCAGTCCTTCGGCGGTGGTGTCGCCATGCAATTCGCCTACCAGTACCCCGAGTACTGCGACCGAGTCGTCCTCGTCGGGAGCGGTGGTTTGGGGCGAGAGGTGAGTTGGCTGCTGCGAGCGCTTTCGATCCCGGGCGTCGAGTATGCATTTCCCGTCCTCTTCCCGAGCTTCGTGCGCGATCGCGGGAACGACCTCGTGCAGTTCCTCTACCGGGCCGGATTCCGACATGCCCGGGCCGTCGAGTGTTGGCGGGCCTATGCGTCGTTGAGCGAGTCGGAGAACCGCCGGGCGTTCGTGCGCACACTGCGCTCGGTCGTCGATCCCGGGGGACAGTCGGTGAGCGCCATGGACCGGCTCTATCTGACGGCCCGGATGCCGACCCTCATCGTCTGGGGTGACCGGGACACCATGATCCCTGTCAGCCATGCCCATGCTGCGCACGAAGCGATTCCCGGAAGTCGGCTCGAGATCATCGAAGGGGCGGGCCATTTCCCCCACGTCGAGGAACCTCTCCGCTTCGTAGAAGTGCTGTCGGAGTTCATGCGCAGCACCGAGCCCAGCACCATCACCGGCCCCGACCGGCGCGAGCTGATCCTGACCCACGCCCAAGCGACGGGCTAGGCACCTGACTGCGATGACGGGTCAGGAAGAGGGGTCCTTCGCCCTGCGCGCCTCCATCCGACAAGGAGGCCCAGTGCCAGCATCACCAGGCTGCACGCGGCGAGGACGATGCCCAAGGTGAAGGATCCCGGCCAGTAGTGCAGCTCGACGGTGTGGTCCCCCGGGGGGATTCGGGCTTGGAGCATGACCGTCGAGTAGGGCTCGAGTCGCAGCGGCCGACCGTCGATCGACGCGTGCCATCCGGGCACGTCGGTCAGCGCGAGCCGCAGCACCTGTTGCTGGCGGGCCCGGGTCACGAGCCTCCAAGAAGCGGGATCGGGATGCGTCACGGCGACCGGGGTGCCGCGGGCCACTGAACCCGGGGGCTTGGCGCCAGTCGTCACGGGGGTCACCGTGGCCAAGGCGGCGCCCGGGACACGGTAGAGCGCCTCGTGTCCCACCGCGGCGTCGAACACCGTGCCACTCGGCCCCGCTGTACCGCGCGGTTCGAGGATGAACGCCACGCCGAAGTGACGGGCCTGGGCCGTGGTCCGTATCACCGGGCACAGCGCGCTCACCGGAAGCGCAGGAGCAACCTGCAACGCCTTGAAGACGGCGCGTGGCGTGATGGGGTCATACGCGGACAGCTCGTGCACGGCGAAGGCGCTGTTGGTTTCTGGAAGGATGCCCACCGTCGGGGGCAGCTCGCAGGAACGCACCCCGAATGCGACCAGGGATGACCCCACGTCGGCCGCAAGCGCCTTCGCGGCGGGTGTGGGCGCCAGATAGGCCGCACTCGAGGACCACAACGGTGTTCCTACCCCGATGAGGAAGGCCGTCTCGACGATCAGGAGTGAGGCGGCCGCCCACTGCCCGGCATCGAAACGTCTGTGGTGGTCGGCTGCGCCGGTCCGTCGGCCACGGCTCAAGCGTGGACTGAGGGCCGCCACCACCGCCAAGCCGAAAGCGGTGGCAGCTGCCGGCCAGATGAAGCTCTCGTTCCGGAGCCGAGTTGGCCCGGGAGGGAGATGGCCACGGCCCACGCCCCACACGCCCAGCACCATCAGAGCGATCAGGCCGAATCCGGCACCCAGGGAAAGCCGGACCCGCCAGTCCCGAGGTGCGCCGATGAGGGCGTCGATCCCGACACCGGCGAGGATGGCTACGGCGAAGGTGAACACCATCAAGCCCAGGTGCCAGCGGGCGCGGAACGGCAATTGGTTCATCACCGATGCCAGTTGCGGCACGAAGGCGAGAGCCGCCATCACCACACCGACCGCCGTGATGGCGAGCACCTCGGGCTGATGCCGGCGCATCACCGCCCCCGTCACCGCTAGAACCAGGGCGATGGCGCCCAGATAGGAGGAATCGGCGATCCCGAACCAGTGGCTCTGGGCCACGGGTAGGGCGTCGAACCCCTGGAAGACGAGGTTCACGACATCGTGGAGGGACAGGGCGCTGTTGGCCCGCTCTGCGTGGAAGAAGACAGAGCCGGTGACCAGTGGAATCCCCGGCAGGATGAGAGGGGCGGCCAGTGCTCCGCCCGCCACCGTGGCCAGAGCCGTGTCGACGACGGGGCGGACTACGGACCGGACGCCGCCTTGCGTGCGGGCTTGCAGCACCAGCATGAAGACGAGGAAGACCAAGAGCCCCGCGCCGAGCAGGACCAAGGCGTCGGGCTGCCCCGCATACACCGCGCACGCCACGACGACAGCGAAGAACGCCACGTCGCGCGCCCGATGTCGACCGCGCACCACCAACAGGGCGGCGGCGAAGAGCCAGCCTGTCCAGGCCATCACCGACGCGATGGGCCAGCCCAGCAAGCCCATGAAGGATCCGCTCAGCTCATAGACCACGCCGGCCATCACGCACGCCATCACTCCCAAGCGCGCCACGCGCCCGAACACGTAGACGCCGGTTCCTGCCAGTACCAGCGTGACCATCACCTGCACGGTGTAGGCGAGACGCAGCGGGGCGAGATAGCCGAGCAAGGCGGGAATGCCGAAGGGTGCCGATTGCCAGTTGAAGGCCAAGGGCATGCCCAGCGCGTTGTAGGGATTCCACAGGGGGAGTTGTCCATGGTGGATCTGGGTCCAGGCCAGGCTCGTCCACGGGATCATCTCGGCGATCAGATCTGTCATCTGCCCGTTGCCAACCACGACACCTGGTTGCCTCGTCAACCCGTCTTGTGACAACAGGTCGAAGGGTCCGAGCGAGGCACCGTGGATGAGCGCGGGCGCCATGACGGCAACGGCGGCCGCCACCACCAAGAGCAGTCCGAAGACGTCAGGCCCGGCGCGGCGCAGTCTCGTATCCCGTGTCGTCCCGTTCGTGGCCTCGCCGGCGTGGGGCGCGTTCCGGGCTTCACCGCGCGGTGGCGCGGTGGTCACGGGGGACTGCTCGGCCATGTCCATGCCCCCGTGTCGCCTCGGGTCGCGCCCACGCGGGGCGCCACGACGGAGCGGACCCCTGTCGTCGACAGCTGTCTCACCGTTGCGCGGGAGTTTCAGAAGTGAGACGAGAGATTCGCCGAAGATACCAGGAGGCTGGGATCTTCGCGCCGGCACGGGGAGGGTGACTCCCGCCCTCACTGGTGGAACACGCCATCACCGCAGTGCCGACCGAATCAGTCCCGACGCGGCTGCATACGCCCTCTCGGTCGGTGATGCGCGGGTGGGTCTGAACGAGCCGTCAATCGGCGGCGATGGCCGCCAGGACATCGAGCTTGGCCGCCCTGCGAGCCGGCCAGCTGGCCGCTCCCAGGCCCAGCAGGGCGGCGATGAACAAGAACAGCACGAGAGTGGAGTAGGGGATTTGGATGTCGGTGATTCCCTGTTGCTTCAACGACGCCGCGAATGCCGTGCCCAGTGCGGTCCCGATGACGACGCCGATGATGGCGCCGAACAGTGACAGGATCACGGCCTCCGAACGGATCATGGCCCGGATCTGGCGGCGCTTCATTCCGACCGCTCGGAGCAGGCCTATCTCGTGGGTGCGTTCGAATACCGACAACATGAGGGTGTTGACGATGCCGATGAGGGCGATGACGACGGCCAAGGCCAGGAGTGCGTAGACCAGTCCCAGCAGCTTGTTGACTTGCGCCTGTTGCGCTTTTTCGTACTGGGCCCGCGTCTGGACCTGCAGGTTGGGATAGGCCCTGAGCCCCGCGTTGACGGCCAGTGTGATGTTGGGGGTGCCGCTGGTCGTGCTGATGAGGACGGCGAGCGGCAGTGGGTTGTCGAAATGGGATTGGAAGAACTTGTCGCTCACGAGGAAGCTACCGAGTAGCGCGTTCGGTTTGAAGATCCCGCCGATCCGGATCCTCGAGTTCTCAGTGTCGGCGAACTTCACCGGTACCGTCGATCCCACCGAAAGGTGGTCGCTGTTCGCAGTCGTCGTGTCGATCAGCAGCTCCCCTGCGCCCAGGGCCGAAGGGCCGCGCCCGGCGTCCATGCGGAGGATCACGGTGTCGCCCAGCTGCTTGGTCGAGATGGCGATCAAGTTCGACACTGAGTTCTGGAACTCGAATTCCCCGCTGTAGACCGTCGAGACCGACGCTACGCCCGGGACACGAGAAGCAGCAGCTGACACCGAGGCGCTGATCGATTGCGCCCCGCTGCCGGAGTTGCTGACGATGTAGTCGGCGCTGATGGCGTCGTCGACGCTGCTCTTTGCAGATTTGGACAGGGAGGCGCCGAATACGGTGATGGTGGACACAAGGGCCAGCCCCACCATGAGAGCAGAGGCGGTCTGGGCGGTCCGACGAGGACTGCGCATCGAATTCTCCCGGCCCAACTTGCCCGAGATCTTGAGCATGCGCGCCAGGGGGCGTCCCAGTGCGCTCGCCATGGGACGAGCGACCGTGGGCGACAGCATCCCGATGCCGATGAAGACGGCCACCGCGCCGAGACCGACGAATTGGATGGCGGGCTTGGTCAGTCCCAGGGCCAGGACGGCCACGCCGAGGACGGCGATGATGGTGCCGATGACGATACGTCGTCGTGAGGACTCCCCTTGTTCTCCGCGGTAGTCGACCAGCGCCGCCACCGGTGGGATCCTCACGGCGCGCCGGGCCGGGCTGATCGCCGAGACCACGGTCACCCCGAGACCCACGACGATGGCCACGATCACGGTGCGCCCCTCGAAGACCAGAGGCCCCGAGGGCAGCGTGATGCCGAATCCCTTGAGCAATGCCACGAGCCCCGCCGCCGCCAGCACACCCAGGCCCAGGCCGACCAGGGAGGCCACCAGGCCGAGAATGGCGGCCTCGATGAGAACGGAGCGAAAGACCTGGCGTCGACTTGCTCCCACGATTCGCAGCAGTGCGAGCTCGCGAGTTCTCTGGCCGACGATGATCGAGAAGGTGTTGAAGATCGTGAAGCCGCCCACGAACAGGGAGATGAAGGCAAAGACCAAGAACGCTGTCGAAAAGAACGACAGTGCCTGGTTGATGTTGTTGGTCTGCTCGTTAGCCACCGTCTGACCGGTCACGACCTCGACCCCGGGCGGCAGGACTTTGGCGATGGCGTGTTGGACACTGGCCTTGTCGACTCCGGGCTTGGACAGGATGTCGATGGCGTCGTAGCGCCCGCTCTCGTCGAAGAGGCGCTGCGCGGTGGGCAGGTCGAATGCGGCCAGAGTCGCTCCCGCCAGGTTGTTGGCGGTGCCGAATTTGACCAAGCCCGAGATGGTGAAGGTCTGGGGTGGACCGGCGAGGAGAATTCGCACGTGCTCGCCCACGTTGAAGTGGTATTTCTGGGCTGTTCCCTCGTCCATCACGACTTCGTTCGGCGTCGTGGGCGCTTTGCCGGCTGCCACATGGAGGGCGGACAGCTCCGGGTTGGGGTCAAAGGACAGGCCCAGGGTGGGCGCCCCCCCCGTGCTGATGGCTGTGCCGTCAGGGGCCACGAACTGCGCGAAGCCGGAGACCGTCCCGGTGGCGTAAGAGACACCGGGAACCTGGCGGATCTGTGTGACGATCGAGGCGGGGATCTCTGGGCGGACCGCAGCGCCACCGCCATTGGCACTATTGTTGAAGGCGGCCTTGCCGCGTACCTCGAAGTCGATGTTCTGGTAGATGTGGCCGAACAGAGTGGTGAACGTATTGTGAAGGGTGTCGGTGAGGACGAAGGTCCCCGATATGAAGGTCACCCCGAGCACAATGGCGATGGCAGTTAGCACCATCCGCAGCTTGTGCGCCAGCAGACCCTTGATGGTGACCTTCCACACGTCAGTTGCCCAGCTGCTTCATGTGCTCGAGCACCGAGTCGGCCGTCGGGGAGGCCAGCTCTCCGACGACGTCTCCATCGGCGAGGAAGACCACCCGATCGGCGTATGCGGCGCCGCGTGGATCGTGGGTGACCATGACGGACGACTGATCGAACTCCTTCACCGAGCGCCGCAGGAATGCCAGCATTTCGGAGGAGGAGTTGGAGTCGAGATTGCCGGTGGGCTCGTCCGCGAAGATCAGGTCTGGTCGACCCACCAGCGCTCGGGCACAGGCGGCCCGCTGCTGTTGGCCGCCGGACATCTCCTGGGGCCGATGGGAGAGCCGGTCACCGATGCCCAGCTGTGAGATGAGATAGTCGAACCAACCTTGATCGATCTTCTTGCCGGCGAGATCGGCGGGAAGCGTGATGTTCTCCCGCGCCGTCAAGGTGGGCACGAGGTTGAACGACTGGAAGACGAATCCGATCCGGTCACGTCGCATTTGGGTCAGACCGGAGTCGTCGAGCAGGCCGATCTCCTGGTCTCCGACAAATGTCCGTCCGGAAGTCGGCGTATCGAGCCCGGCCATGCAGTGCATGAGCGTGGACTTGCCCGAGCCCGACGGGCCCATCACGGCGGTGAACTGCCCGTGCCGGAACTCGACGTTGACACCGGCGAGGGCGTGAACCGCGGCGTCGCCTTTGCCATAGGTCTTGACGAGGTCAATGGCTCGCGCCGTGGGCCCCGCCGATGGCGCGGCCGCCCCCGTCGGTTCGTGGTCGGTCATCGTCATGGAGCTCCGTCCTTCATGCTCGGCGCGGCGCGCAGGTGTGTCCCGAGGCAGGGACCAGGCCTGGTGGAATGAACGATCGATCGGGTTTCAGTTTTTCGCACGTGTAGTCGCGGTCGTGACAGTTTTGCGGTGAGACGTCGAGTGGCGGAATCCGGTATGACCCTGATCGGACCCTGACCGGCGCCGGGCGGGTTGGTGGTGTGAGCGGTTCGCGCCCTTGGTCTACGACGTGTCGTGACCCACGACGTCCCGGCGCCAAAATTATTGATTGACTCTATCAATAGAGAACGGCCGCTGGAGATCGGGCCGCTGACGGTCCGCTTGCTCGAGATCGGGCCGCTGACGGTCCGCTTGCTCGAGATCGGGCCGCTGACGGTCCGTTTTGCTCGAGATCGGGCCGCTGCACGTCCGCTACATGAAGCTGTCGTCGGCCGACAGGCCCAGCGTGTCGTCACCCCCGGTGACGATGGGTTGGCAGTTGCCCCAGCCCTCACCGCCTCCCACGGGGTCAGATACGTGCACCACCGTGTCGCGGATCTGGTGCAGGCGCCGAGCCGTCACCGGCTCCGCGCAGTCCGGGACGTGCTCACCGTCGACGTGCAGGTCGCCTCGCCATTCACCGTGATGGTGGCCGTCGAGACCGAAGTAGAGCCCGGCGCCGAGGTGGAAGCCCGTGTCCGACACGGCCGCTAGCTCGAGGGTGCGCACGGTCCCGTCGGCGCTGCGGGCATCGATCGTGCCGCCCCGCAGGCGCCGGTTGGCGGGGTCGAATCTCAGGTCCGGCTCGAGGTCGACGAACCGCTCCACCGTCCCGTCGGGGTGTTCCACCCCGCCCATGACGACCTGCTTGTGGGTGAAGCCGGGCCCTTTCACGATCTGGTAGTGGAGGAACAGCCCGTAGCGAGTGCCGTCGGGCCGCTGCATGGCGATCGGGCTCCAGATCATGCGGAACGACAGCCCCGCCAGCGGATCCCGGGGCTCGAGGTCCCGGGGCGGGAGGCCGACGTCGTAGCGCACGCCCCACGAGTGGTCGCGTGTGGAGACCCATGTGTCGGGGGAGATGTCGGTGCGGGTGCCCTGCACCTCGACCCAGCCCGACGCCACCCCGATCTGGTGGTACCGCACGAGGTCGGACCCCACCCGGAATCCCTGGCGCATGTGGGTGCGGTCCTCCACCGAGGGCGGCACGATGCTCTCGAACAACCAGTCGAAGGCGATGGGCTGGCTGTCGTTGGCCTCGAGGACGAAGCGAACCCAACGGAAGGGCTCCACCACCTCGTAGCGGATGGGGCCTACCGCGGTGAGAGCGGGCCCGGCGTCGAGACGGCGACTGGCGCGCACGGTGCGCTGCTCCACTCCCCGGGAGATTCCCCGCGTATCCGTCCATCACGTTGCGGTTGGGGTACTTGCCGAGGCCGAACCCCAACTGGAGGCTGCCGTCTTTGGCGGCGGCCATGGCGCAGATCTTCTCGGTCCACGACAGGTCACTGGTGCCCACGATGGCGAAGGTGTCGGTGATCTGGTGGCACAGTCCCTCGTCGGCGGGGACCAGAGGTCCGATCGGATTGGTCAATGGACCCGCCCCCCCGAAGGCGGGCGCACAGGGCTCGCCGTGCACACAGCGCGGACAGCGCGGCACAGCGCGCACAGCGCGGACAGCGCGCACAGCGCGCATAGGGTTCATAGGGTTCATAGCTTGCTCCAGTAGGTGCCCTCGAGCATCTGCTCCAGCGTGGGCCGGTGCATGATCATGTCGTCGGGGTCGTCGGGCATGGCAATCTCGCCGAAGAGCACCTGGCGGCGCGCCACCCTGCTCATCACGATGGCGTGGCGGAGCGCGGCGTACATGGTGTAGAAGTCGAGATCCCGGGGGGTGTGGCGGCCGTGACGCTCGTAGGCCTGCGCCACGTCCTCGAGTCGCATGAAATGCGGCATGCCCGAGAGCCCGGCCTGGATGGCGATGTCGTCGAGGAAACGGTGGAGGTAGACCATCCACCCGATGTCGATCTCGCGGGGCCCGACCGCCGCCATCTCCCAGTCGAGCACCGCCACCGGTTCGAAGTCACGGAACATCATGTTGCCGATGCGGGCGTCGCCCCAGCTGATCACGGGCGCGCCTTCGGAGGCGGGCCAGTGGTCCTCGAGCCACTCGAAGGTGCGCTCGATGAGAGGAGAGCGGGCCCCGTCGGCCACCACCCACTCGTAGTACGCGCGCTGCTCGGCCAGGTGGCGCCGCATGGCGGTGTCCCCGGGCCGGTCGAGCTCCAGGAAGGCGATGTCGTCGGCGGTGACGTCCGCGCCGTGCAGCTCGGCCAGGACGCGCACCGACGCGTCCTGGAGCCGGTCCTGGTCGGCTCGCGACGCCTCGGACAGCCACGACCCGAACGGGTACGGCATGATGTCGGGCGGAACCACCCCCTCGACCCGTTCCATCACGAAGAACGGCGTTCCGATGGCCTCGGGGTCGAGCTCCAACCACAAGGTGCGGGGCACAGGGACGCGTGTGCGTTCGCCCACCAGTCGCAGGACGCGGAACTGGCGCTCGAGGTCGTACACCGGGAACACCGGGGCGGCCTCGGGGTCGGGGATGAGACGCGCCGCGCACGCCTGGGTCACGAGCGCTCCGGGGCGACCCGCACCGTCGGGGCTACCGGCGCCGTCGGGGGTACCGGCGCCGTCGGGGGTACCGGAGCCGTCGGGGGTACCGGAGCCGTCGGGGGCGCGCCAGGTGCACTCGAAGAGCAGGGTCTCGCTCGACATGCCGTTGGACTCGGGCACCACGAGCTCCGACACCTCGGGATCGGTCACCCGCTTCGCCAACCACGTCACCAGACGGCGGTGCAGCTCCTCCCGGTCGCGGGTGGAGGTCCGGGGCCGTGGCGCCGCTTCGCCCGCGCCTCCGTCGGCTTCGATCACGGCGCCACGTCGGGCGCCACCGACTCCCATCCGGTGAAGCCCGAGGGCTCGTGGCGGCCGAAGGTCCCGTGCTCGAACATGCCCCAGCCTTCGGCACCGTCGCACGTGGCGCGGGCCACGTGGTCGACCACGCCGAAGGGGATCCGGCCCGTGATGGCGGGGTCGCGCATGTCCACCACCACGCCCTCGGTCCAGCCCCGCCCGCGCCACTGCCCATGGCCCCAATCGGGGTCGCCGCCGTAGCCGGGGCCGCAGTTGAGGCCCACGAAGCCCAGCGTCTCGATCTCGAACGTGAGGGGCTTGGCTCCCCGAGCGCCCATGTGCAGCACCGCTACCTCGGGGTGCCGCGTCCCGGGACGGTAGCGGACCTCCACCTCGGGCCAACCGAGCTGCTCCGGTGGCCGTCGCGACGCGGCGGGAAAGACCCGGACCGCCTCGTTGAGCAGACGGGTGCCGTCGCCGTCCTCCTGGGCGATCACCACCACGGCGAAGTCGTCGAAGCGCAACGGTACGTAGGTCCACCAGAAGCCGAATCCCTCCTCTGGCTCCGAGGCGGCGCGCCCGGGCGGTTCGGCCTCGCCCACGGGCCGTATGCCCCACGACCGGTCGCGGGTGCCGACCCAACGGTCGTCGCGCACCGTGAGCTCGTCGTCGCCCACCTGCAGCACCCCCGACCACGTGCCCACCTGAGCGAAGCGCGAGGCGTCGAGGATGACGCGCCCGTTCTGGCGCATGACGTGGGCGGGCTCCTCCACGGCGGGGAACGACCCGGTCCACGTGAGGTCGAAGGCGACGCCGTGCTCCTCGCCCTCGCACACCACGCGCACCCGCTCGAGCGGCTCGACCACCTCGATCCGGTAGGGGCCGACCCGCTGGGCCATACGGTCGTCACCCAGCGCGTCCGAGGTCCGTACCGTGTACTGCTCGTCACCGCGCCGGACCGTGGCATAGGCGTCGATGACCCCGAGGTTCGGGTACACGCCCATGCCCGTCACGAGGAACACCTCCCCGGTCCGGTCGTGCGCGTTGAAGTAGCAGCGGTCATAGGCGTTGCGGTCGCTCGTCGCCATGTGCCGCATCGAGAGCGGCACCTGGTGCACGGGATACTCGTCGAGCGGCACGGGCATGTGGTCGGCTTCCCCCTGGTCGTCTCGGCACCGGCATGGGCAACAGCACCGGCGACCCCGGCGCAGGTACGCCGGGCCCGAGGGACTCAACGTAGCCCCGCCCCCGAGACGACCGACGTGAAAAGGCCCGACGATGCCCCGGCGCGCTCCACACACGGCGAGGCGCCCCGGGGTGCTCAGACCACCAGGCCCCGTCCGGTGACCAGGGGCAGGTCGAGCGCGGTCAGCAGGCCGGGAGCCGCCTCGACCACGGCCGGCACGGCGTTGACCAGACGCATGGCGGTGGCCTTGAGCCCCCCGGTGTTGTGGTCCCCGTCGGTGCCCATGAGCTGGAGGTCCACGGTGTAGTTGGGCTCGCCGCGGACGATGACGCGGTAGCCGCTGTGGCCGGCGGGCTGGGGCCAGTCGGGCCCGATGTCGTCGGCGAGGCGGGTGACGTGCTCGAGGACCACGACCGCACGGCCGCCGACCATGCCGCGCACCTCGAAGCGCAGTCCCGCCGCGGTGCCCTTCTCGACGGTCCCCGACGCGATGGCGATCTCCTCGGGGGCGGGCAGACGTTCGTAGTGCTCTTCGACGCTGTCGAGCTCGACGTCGAGGCCCGCCGCGATCTGGCGCACGACGCTGCCCCACGCCATGGTGAGCACACCGGGCGCCAGGAGCATGGGGATGTCCTCGAGGGGGCGCCCGAACCCCATGATGTCGAACATCACCATGGGCTGGTCGTAGGTGGCGTAGTTGAGGATCTCGAGGCAGCGCACCTCTTCGATGCGCTCGCTGATGCCGGTGATCACGAGCGGGAGCCAGTCGTTGGCGAAGCCGGGGTCGATGCCGTTGACCCACAGCGACACCCCCGCACCGAGCGCCGCCTGGCGCAGGGGGTCTGTCATCTGGGCCGGTACCACGCCCTCGGGGTACTGCAGGAACACCGGTCCGCTCGACACCACGTTGGCCCCGGCGCGCAGGATCTTCTCGAGATCGGCGAGAGCCGCGGGCAGGCGGTGATCGGCCATGGCGGTGTGCACGACGGAGTCGGGTGCCAGGGCCAACAAGGCCTCGGCGTCGTCGGTGGCGGCCACGCCCAGGGTACGCCCCAGGCCGGCCAGGTCCCCGGCGTCGCGGCCCACCTTGTCGGGGTTCGACACCCACACCCCCACCAGTTCGAGGTCGGGGCGGGCGTCGATGCCGGCCAGCGCGTGCCGGCCCACGTTGCCCGTGCCCCACAGGACGACGCGATAGCTCACGGACCCTCTCAGCCCAGGTCGACCTGGGGGCGCTCGGCGCCGCCGTCGATCTCGAAGATCTTGCCGGTGACGAAGTCACCCGCCGGCGAGCACAGGTAGACCACGCACGCCGCGATGTCCTCGGGTTGCCCGATGCGCCGCACCAGAGCCGTTTCCTCGATGAAGCTGAGCATGGCCTCGTCCTGCACCACGACGTCGAGGGCCGAGGTGGCGATGGTGCCCACGGCGATGGCGTTGACCCGGACGCGCGGAGCCAGCTCGGCGGCGGCCAGGCGGGTGTAGTGCGTCAAGGCGCCGCCTTGGCCGTGGCGTAGGCGGTGAAGCCGCGGGGCGCCACCCTTCCGGCCATGGACGAGATGTTGACGACGGCCCCTCCGTCTCCCCGCATCATGGCGGGCACCGCCGCGCGCACCAGGGCATGGGCGCTGCTCACGTTGTAGCGGAAGGCCCGTTCCAGATGGCCGGGAGACACGTCCAGCAGAGGGCGCGGCATCCAACCCCCGTGGTTGTTCACGATGATGTCGAGCCGGCCGAAGGCGTCGGTGGCGGCCTCGACCAGCCGGGCCATCACGTCGAGGTCGTTGAGGTCGGCGGGCACGACCACGGCGCGTCGGCCCGCGGCCTCGATGTGCTTCGCCACGGCCTGGAGCTGCTCCTCGGTGCGCGCCGCGACGACCACGTCGGCGCCCGCCTCGGCCAGGGCGATGGCGGTGGCGGCGCCGATACCCCGGCCCGCTCCGGTGACGATGGCGGCGCGGTCGGTGAGGCGGAAACGGTCCAGGATCATCGGCGCCGACCCTAGCTCAGAGCCCCGCCACGGTGAAACGTGTTCCAGTCCTCAGCGGGCGAAGCGCACGGGGCTCAGGTGGGGCGGGTGGAGGGAAGGCCGAGCTTGCGGTGGTCCCAGGACACGGTGCGCTCGACCTGCAGGGCGATGACCACGCGCTTGTGGAGCATGGTCTCGACGAAGGGGCGCAGTTCCTCGGTGTAGGTCCCGTAGTAGCGCTCGAAGAGGTTGATGCCCAGCTCGAACATGCGCTCGGGGTCGTCGACGAACTCGGCGGTGCCCACCAGCTCCACGCCCCGCAGCTCCTCGTAGTAGTCGCCGTCCTCGGCCATGCACGTCATGCGGGGATCGCGCCGGAGGTTCTGCGCCTTCTGCGACTTGGCCTTGGTCTCGAAGGCGAGCATCCCGTCGAGGAACCCGTACCACATGGCCACGGCGTGGATGGAGCCGTCGTGGTTGATCGAGCACAGCGTCACCGGCCGCCGCTCGGCCAGGAAACCCTCGATCTCCTCGGGGGTCATCTTGATCTGGGCCCGCTGGTTGACCCCGTGGCCCATCGGTGCCGGTGTGTCGCTCATCTCGTCGTCGCTCATCGGGGCGCATCTCGGAACGCTCATCGGGGGCGAGCGTATCGGCCCGGCAGCATTCGAGGGGGTGCCGCCGTGGCGTCGCTCACGGGGTGATGGCACTCTCAGCCCTCGTGTGCCGTCGTAGGCGAGGCCCCCTTCGGCGCGGCCACGGATCGGCTCTGTCAATAGGCGCAGGGCAGGTGCTTGATGCCGTTGATGAAGTTCGAGCGCAGCCGGTCGGGCTCGGCCGTGGCGCGGATGTCGGGAAGGTGGCGGAAGAGCTCTCGGAACATGACGGTGATCTCGCGCCGGGCCAGATGCGCCCCCAGGCAGAAGTGCGGCCCGGCGGCGCCGAAGCCGACGTGGGGGTTGGGGTGGCGCAGCACGTCGAAGCGCTGGGGGTCGTCGAAGACGTCCTCGTCGCGGTTGGCCGAGTTGTAGAAGAGGATGCACCTTGTCGCCTTCGGCGAAGTTGTGGCCCGACAGCGTGGTCGGCGCCGTGATGGTGCGGCGCATGAAGATGACCGGCGAGGCCCAGCGCACGATCTCGTCGACGGCGGTGGGGGCCACGGTCTCGAAGTCGGCCGCCCAGGCGGCGCGCTGGTCGGGGTGCTCGGTGAAGGCCCACAGGCCATGGCTGATGGCGTTGCGCGTGGTCTCGTTGCCCGCCACCAGCAGGAGGATGAAGAACGAAGCCAGCTCGGCGTGGGTGAGCGACTCGCCGTCGACGTTGCCGTTCACCAGGGCCGAGGTGAGGTCGTCGGTGGGGTGCTCGAGCCGGTAGGCGCCCAGCCCCCGCATGAGCTCGGCGAGGTCGTTGCCGGCGTTCATGAACGCCAGCACGGGGTCCTCGCCTTCGGGGACGTACTCGGGGTCCCCGAACGACAGGATGATGTTGGACCGGCTGAAGACGGTGTCGTAGTCGCTCTCGGGCACGCCCATCATGTCGCAGATGACCTTCAGTGGCAGCCGGGCCGCCACCTCGGTGACGAAGTCGCACTCGCCCTTGTCCCGCACCGTGGCGATGAGGTCGTCGGCCACCTGCTCGATGTTGTCCTCCACGGCGCGCACCATGCGTGGGTTGAAGGCGGCCGAGACGATGCGGCGCAGGCGGGCGTGCCGGGGGTCGTCCATGTTGATCATGGATCCGAAGAACTCGAGGAGCTCGGGCGGCATGTCGAGAATGGTGGTCGCCCGACTTGCCCGAGCAGTACAGCTCGGGGTGCCGGCTGATCTCCACCACATCCGCGTGGCGGGTGACGGCGTAGTAGCCGGGCCCGGCGGGGATGGGGACGATCGTCTCCACCTCGATCTCGGGGTCCGGGAAGTGGGCGATGGGGCGTTGCGCCCGCAGAGTGGCGAAGGCCGCCTCGCGCACCGACCACGGCTCCTCCCAAAACTCCATGTTCGACAGCTCGATGTCGTCTACCCCAAGTGTCTGCGGGATCGTCACGTCGTGCCCCTTCGTCGGTGCCGGGTCTGCTGCGGTGCTCGGTTCCTGCGGTTCATCCTCGCGCCGCTCTGCGCCCCACGCCCATCTGGGCCCGGGGCGGAACCACCATGGTCCCGGGCACGGCCCCGGGCACGGGCACGGGGCGGGCCTCCCCGGTGGTCACGACGAGACGAGACGGGCGCCGGGACCGGAGAGTCCCGATCGCACCACCGCACCGAGGAGCTCGGCGTCGGCCGCTTCCCCGGCGGTGCAGGGCTCCGACCCGTAGCTCGCCCTCCCCGCCAGCTCCGCGAGCCTTCCGTAGGCGTCGATGGTGGCGTCGATGCCGGGCGCCGGGGTGGGCGAGCCGGGCGTGACCGGGGTCGGTGCGCCGGGAGTCACCGGGGTCGGTGCGCCGGCGATCACGGGCCGGTAGGGCAGCAGCCACTTGGCGCTGGCCAAGGACCGAAGGCGCGCGGCGTGCTCCTGAAGGGTCTCGGCAGGACGTCGCCCCAGCCGGGCGTGCTCGAGGACCGTCTCGGCCTCTCGCCACTGGGCCAGGACCTCGGCGGTGGGGTCGGGTGCGGGACGGCGTCGCCGACCTCGGCGTCGTCGGAGTCGGAGGAGGCCGGGCGGAAATCGCCCCTCGCGCACCAGTCGCCGCACCCACAACCCGCCCAGCACGATGAGCGCCACCAGCCCCACTCCGATGGCGCCCAGCACGAGCGGGGCCGACGAAGAGCTGCCGGATCCGGTCACGGTCCCGGTCCCGCCCCGGGGGATCGCCGGGATGGTCGCCGGTACCGTCGCACTGGCGGCGAAGTGGTCCCGGGCGGTGAACGGCGGGGGGGTCGTCGTGGCCGTCGACTGGGCCCCGGAATTCCGGGCGCCCGTGCGCGTGCCCGAGTTGATTCCCACCCCGGTCGCCTCGCCCGACGAGGCCGGCGTCGGCTCGTACGAGGCCCATCCCGTCGACGCGCCGAGATAGACCTCGGGCCATACGTGCGCATCAGCCCCGGTGATCTGGTACCTGTCATGTCCCTGCGAGGAGCCGGTCGTGAATCCGACGGCGATACGCGTGGGCAGGCCGTCGATGCGTGCCAGCACGCCGTAGGCGGCGGCGAACTGCTGACAGAACCCGGCCCGGGTGGTGAAGAGGAACGACTCCAAGGCGTTGGGCCCCGTGGGAGCCGGGGGCGACAGCGTGTAGCGGTACCGGCCGGTGTCGAACCAGCGGGCCAGGGCGGCGGCCTGGGCGGCAGGCCCTTTGACGCCGGCCACGATGCGGTGGGCGAGCTGGACCACGGCCGCGGGCTCGGAGGGAAGTTGCAGGTAGGGAGTGAGCGATGACGCGGGGGCGCCCGGGCTCGCCGCGCTGGTGCTGCGCCTCACCTTGGCGGTGGTGGTGGGGACCCGGGCGACGGCGACGTAGCTCAGGCCCGGTGCCGCCTCGAACGGCTGGACCGCGCCGAACCCCGGCACGAGGTCGGCGGCGGTGTTGACCGAGACGGTCGTGGGGGGCAGGGGAAGCAGTGTGCTCTCCAGAGCGGCGATCGTGACCCCGGCGCGGAACGTCTTGGTGGGAGCGGGCTCGGGGAGCGCCGGGAGGCCCGGCACCTCTTGGCTCGGTGGGAGCAGGGCGTCGCTCTGGGCCGCGGCTTGGGTGGTCGGGTCGGGAAGCCAGGCCGTTCCGTTGAAGAGCGTGAGCACCGCCAGCTGCCAGTAGGTCGGCAGCGGGGTCTGGGCGCTGAACATCACTTCGGTCGTCCGGTTGACGAGGACGGCCTTCAAGTTGTCGACGAGGTCGATGGCGCGCACCCCGGTGGATCCCGGTACCCCGACCTGGCCCGCGCCGCCGTCGGCGCCAGCTCCGGCGGCGCCGGTGGTGAGGCCCAAGCCCTGGGCTGCTCCCGATCCACCCTGTTGGTCGAAGGGCAGGGCGTCCACCTTGAGCCCCGCCAGGGCCGGGCTGGCCGCCAGGGGAATGAAGACGGCCAGGGCCGCACCGAGCACGGCGGGGAAAGCGGCCGTAGCGGCCGAGGCCACGCGGCGCGGCATCGAGACGGCGGACGGCTGCGCAGACCCCGGCCCCGCGCTCGGCTGTGGCGACCCGGGCGCAGCGCCAGATCGTCGCCACCGTTGCGCTTGGCCGGTCCGTCGCCACGCGGACCCGGCACCGCTGGTGGCGCCGTCGGCGGTGATCACGAAGCCGAGGGCGCACACGAGATAGGCGACGGCGCCGGGCACCCGGTCGACCTGTGAGCTCAGCAGGGCCGTGTAGCAGAACAGGCCGAAGCTCGGGACGAGCGCCAGGAGCGCGCCCCTGCCCAGTGCTTCTTGTCGCGCCCAGATGGCACGGGCGAAGACGGCGACCAGACCGGCGCCGATGGCGATGCACATCACGACCTCGGGTGTGGCCGGCACCGGCGTGGGATGGGAGCGAATGACCGTGCCGGCGGCCTCGAACCTCGAGACGAGCGTTCGCCACGTCCCCGCCGTGGGGATGCCGTCGCGGGTGGCCGACAACAGCTGGCCCCAGATGGTGGCGAGGGCCACGGCCACCACTCCCGCCACCAACACGACTCCGGCCGAGACGCGTAGTCGTCTGGCCACCGACGCGGCCAGGTGTCCGGCCAGGACCGTGGCGGTGATGGGCCCCACGACGTGCGCGGCGCCGGGCGCCTCGGTCAGGCGCGCCGTGCCCAGTCCCGCCGCCAGGGACACCGCCACGAGCCAGACGTCGGGCGCCAAGGCCGGGTTCGCGCCCCCCCGAGAGCTGTGACGTGCCGGTGGCATCGAGCCCGTGACGCGGGCGGCGTGCTCCTGGACTGCGGGGGGAGGGTTGTCGGTCTTCACGGCACGAGGACCGTCTCGGCCTGACGGCGAATCGACTCGGGCAGGGTGCGTTGGGCGGCACCCGTGGCGGTGGTCACGAGCACGACGTCAGCTCCCCGCACGCTGCCCGTCGCCCACACGGCGCCGCCGGTGGGCCGGTCCCCCCACCGTCGCACCACGGCCGGCGGCGCGCTGGCGGGGCCGAGAAGCGCCAGAGCGCGCAACAAGTTCTGGCCCCCGGCCGCGTTGGGCGCGATCACCATACGGTCGCCCGTGCTCGTGCACAGCTCGACGGTGACGCCTCGTTGCAGCGCCTGGGTGCCGAGCCCCGCCGCGTGAGCGATGGTCTTCTCGATCGAGTCCGCGCTGTGGGCCGAGGGTCGCAAGTCCACCAGCAGCGACAACGATCCGGCCTGCGGCTCGAGGAATTCGCGCACCACCAGATCGCCCGTGCGCGCCAGGGAGGGCCAGTGCAGTCGCGTGAGCCGGTCCCCCGGGGCGTAGGGGCGCAGCCCGCTGAGCTCGTCCCCCGACAGCGCGTTGGGAGCACCCAGCGCAGACGCGGCTCGCGACGTCCGGGGTGCGTACCCGTGGTGCGTCCCTCTGGGGTGCTCGGCGCGGGCGTCGGGTACACGATCACATGAGCCGGTGGCGCCATCGTGATCCGACGGACCACGAGACGGAACGGGTCCTCACACCACAGACCGACGTCGCCGAGCGTGAGAAGCCCGCCGCGTGGCGGTGGGCACCTCGATCGACAACGTGGCGTCGGCATCCGGTGCGAGGCCGGGGAACCTGCGCCCCCGGTCCAGCGCTCGACGGTCCCGGGCGCGCCGTCGCCGGTTCGAGCCCGACCCGGGGTTGGTGCCTCCCAGAGAGGTGGGTGCGACCGGGACGGGCCCACCACGCGCACGGGCCACGGCGCTCTCGCCCAGGCCCGGGTACGACACCGACCAATGGCCATCGGGGTCCTCGAGGAGGACCGGTGGTCGCCGACGACGGCTCACGTTGCTCACGCTCAGCTCGACGACCGCCGACTGCCCGGCGGTGACCTCGGCGATGGGGACCCGGACCACGACCCGGAGGGCCCGGCGGCTCACGTGCAGGCGGTACCACACCGAGACGGTGGCGACGGCGAGCAGGACACCGACCGACAGCGCCAGGAAGACGAACTCCTCCACTCCGAAGATCAGGCCCGCCAGCGCCGAGCACACGGCCCCCACGGCCAGTACCGCTCCACGCGTCGACAGCACAGCCAGGGCTCAGGTCCCGCCACGGCGACTCGGTGGCGCCTCCATGGCCGTTACCGGGTTCCGCCCACGGGCACGACGATGCGCGACATGATCTCCTCGATCGTCGACGAGGCCGTGACACCCGCCAGCTCGGCCGCAGGGTGCACCACGATGCGATGCCCGAGTGCGGGTTCGGCCACGAGCTTCACGTCGTCGGGCGTGACGTAGCCGCGACCGGTGGAGACCGCCACGGCTCCCGCCGCCCGGAGCACGGCCAGCGTGGCTCTCGGCGAAGCGCCCACCGTGAGGTCGGGGTGCGACCGGGTCTCCTCGATGAGGTCGAGGACGTAGCCGCGCACCTCGGGGGCCACGTGGGTGCGCTGCACGGCGCCCGCGAAGGTGCTCAGGAACTCCGCCCCCCGACACCGCGCAGGGAGTCGGGGGCGGGCCGGGTCAAGGTGGTGGCGAGCAGCTCGTCCTCGGCGGCGCGGTCGGGGTAGCCGAGACTGAGGCGCAGCAAGAACCGGTCCCGTTGGCTGTGGGGGAGCGGGAACGTCCCCGCCGCGTCGTAGGGGTTCTGGGTGGCGATCACCATGAACGGCCGGGGCAAGGGGTGACTGATCCCGTCCGCGCTGACCTGGTGTTCCTCCATGGCCTCGAGCAGCGCCGACTGTGCCTTGGGCGACGCCCGGTTGAGCTCGTCGGCCAGCAGGATGTTGGTGAAGACCGGCCCCGGTCGGAACGAGATGCGTCCGCTGTCGCGGTCGAAGACCATGGCGCCGGTGACATCGGCGGGGAGAAGGTCGGCGGTGAACTGCACCCGCCCGAAGCCGAGGTCGAGAGATCGGGCGAGGGCCTTGGCGAGCGTGGTCTTGCCCACTCCGGGGTGGTCCTCGACGAGGAGGTGTCCTTCGGCCATCAAACAGCACAGCGCCAGGCGCACGGTGCGGTCCTTGCCCACATAGGCGCTGCGGACGTTGGCCACGACGGCGTCGAAGGTCTCGGCCAGACGCGCGTGGGAGTGGGAGCGCTCTTGGTCAGCTGGCACGCCGGGCACGAGGGGCGCAGCGGGGATGGTGGGAATATCGGGTAGAACGGATCGGCCGGGCAGATCCTTCACCGAAGCCGAGGTCGAAGCCGCCCCGTCTCCGCCCACGGGCATCGTGTCGCTCAAATGCGGCGCGATCCCCGCGTCCTCTGCGGAAGATGCCATAGCGTGGAGCCTAGGGGCCCGGCCCTGGGAAGGCACCCGCAGGTCATTGCGAAACGATTGCGACGGGATCGAGGCGGCTCTGTCCCCTACTTCGTCGTTTCGGCGATCACCCGGGGCCAACCCTCGCGCACGGTCGGGGAGACGGGCCTCCAGCCCGTGGCGTCGACGAACAGCCGGTTGGAGAGGCGCTGTGACCGGGTGAGGACCGACGCCTTGGGCCCCGCGAGCTTGGCGAGCCCGGCCGGAGCGAGGAAGGGCGGCGGGACGTGTAGCGCGCCGGCCAGGGCGGCGAAGAATTCTCGGCGTGTCACGGGCTCGTCGTCACCGACGTTGTAGAGACCGGCCGGAGCCGCAAGCGACGCCACCACGGCGCCGGCGGCGTCGTCGGTGGTGATGGACGGCACGTACGCGTCGGGGCCCGCGCCCAAGGCGATGCGGCGCTTCGCCAACCTGATCATGTCGAGGGTGGAGCCGCTGTCGGGGCCGTAGAAGGCGGCGAAGCGGAGGATCACGCCCGTGGCACCGGCGGCGGTCACCCGCGCGGCGTGGGATTCGGCCACCGTGGCCGAGCGGAGGTTGGCGACCGGGTCGATCGGCGACGATTCGTCGATCCACTGGTCTCCTCCGTCGCGGTAAAGAAAGGCGATCGACTCCTGCACGTAGCGCCGGACGCCGCCCGCCAACGCGGCGTCGACGAGATTTCGCGACGCCTCGGTCCGGATCCGGTCGTTCTCCGCCCATGCTCCGGGCAGGGCCATCCGCAGCGTGGCCGGGATGTGGGTGGCGAGATTGCACACCACGTCGTGGCCGGCCACCGCTCGCCGTGTCGACTCGGGGTCGAACACGTCGGCACGCACCGGCGTGGCACCGAGTCCCGCGAGCAACGAGGCGCGAGCCTCGGATCGCGCCACGGCGCTGACATCGTGCCCGGCCGCCACCAGCAGCGCCACCACCCGCCGTCCCAGGACGCCGGTGGCGCCGGCGACGAAGGCTTTCACCGTCGACACCCGCCCCATCCGTGCACGACCCGATGGTAGGGGTCCGCCGGCGCGTTCCACCAATGGTGCGCGGCTAACCCGGTGACGCCCGACCATCCGCGTCGACGGTGGAGAAATGTGCATCTGTTGGGTTCCCGGTACCGGTGGTGGGTATCGCGCTGTATCAGCGCAGTCAGTGGTCGTCGTGCCTCGTCGTGGTCGTCCTCGGTTGCCGACGACATCACAAGACGTGTGCCTTCACAGGACGAAACCTCGAAAGAGGTGGACTCCCAGAGGGTCAATGCACACAGGAGACAAGCCTCGGGTGGGTAGCCTTGATGTGCTCGAGCACGGTCGAGAGTGAGGCGAGAGCACGTGATCTTCGTCGAAGTGTTCAGGCTCCTCCTCGTGATCGCAGGGACGATCGCGGGCAACGCCGTCGGCAACGACGTCGGCCGCAACACGACCGCCCCGGTCGTGGGGATCACCCTGGGCGCCCTGGCCTCCTATCTCCTCGGCGGGATCATCGGGCGGCTCATCGATCGAGGCCTGCGCGGCGCGGTGCTCCAGCTCCGCTCGATCTCCGCCGGCTCGGTGTTCGCAGGCTCGGTGGTCGGGACCACGGGCTTGCTCCTCGGGCTCGTGGCGGGCCTCCCGGTGGTGGCGCTCGTGCACTCGAGCATCGACTACCCGTTGGTGGCGGCGTTCGCCTGGGTGTTGTGCGCGGCGGGAGTTCGTATCGGGGTGGCCAAGGGCCAGGAGATCATCCGCGCGGCGGGGATGTCGCATCTTCTCGATCGTCCCGCAGCGCCACCCCCGGGGACAGCGCTGCTCGTGGACAGCTCGGCCGTGATGGATCGCCACCTGATGGTGCTGGGCCGTTCCGGACTTCTCGTGGGGGGTCTCGTGTTGCCGCGCTTCGTGATCGACGAAGTCCGCATGCTTGTCGCACAGCCCCGACCCCGTGACAGTCGCGTCGGGCCCATCGCGGGCTCGAGGCGGTCGAGTCGCTGCGTGCCGACGGTGTCGAGGTCTGGATGAACGAGGACGAAGTCCCCGAGCTCGAGGACACCGGCGACCGCGCCATCGCGCTGACCCATCGTCTGCACGTCCGCCTGGCCACGTGCTCGATGGAGGTGGCCGAACGGGCCGAATCCCAGGACATCGACGTCGTCGACCTGCGCAGGCTCGCGGCCGAGCTCTCACCCGACCACCCGCCGGGTGAGCACCTCGTCATCGACCTCGTCAAGGAGGGACGCCAACCTCGACAGGCTGTCGGCTACCTGCCCGAGGGGGACATGGTGGTCGTCAACGACGCGTCACATCTCGTGGGGCGCCGCGAGGTCGAGGTCGTCGTCTCCTCGGCGCGCCAGACCAGCCAAGGACTACTGGTCTTCGCCCAGCTCTTGGAGGGGGGGCCCTCGCTGGTGCAGCACGCCGGCACCGGCTGAGCCGTTTTCTCCGCAGGGCTGGCGCGGGCTGCGCGGGGCTGGCCGGGGCTGGCGCGGCGCCGCGGCTTTGACCGCCGCCGCCAGCTTCAGGCGGCTTTGACCGCCGCCACCAGCTTGGACAGCGAGTCCTTGGCGTCTCCGAAGAGCATCGTCGTCTTCGGGTCGTAGAGCAGCTCGTTGTCGATCCCGGCGAACCCCGGACGCATGGACCGCTTCAGGAACACGATGTTCGTGGCCTGGTCGGCGTTGATGATCGGCATGCCGTAGATGGGGCTGCCCGGAGTGTTCTTGGCGGCCGGGTTCACGGTGTCGTTGGCCCCCACCACGAGGGCCACGTCGGTGGTGGCATCTCCAGGTTGGCGTCGTCCATCTCCTCCAGCTGGTCGTAGGGGACGTTCGCCTCGGCCAGGAGCACGTTCATGTGCCCGGGCATGCGGCCCGCCACGGGGTGGATGGCGTAGTACACCTCGACCCCCCGTGCCGCCAGGGCGTCGGCCAGCTCGCGCGCCGTGTGCTGGGCCTGGGCCACGGCCAGGCCGTAGCCGGGGATGATGGCGACCTTGCGGGCGTAGGCCAGCAGCACGCCGATGTCGTCGGCGGTCCCCGCCCGCACCGACCGGCCCTCGGCATCGGGGCCCTCGCCCGACGCGGTCACGACCGAGCCGAAGGCGCTGAAGAGGATGTTGGGCAGCGACCGGCCCATGGCCTGGCTCATCATCCGCGTGAGCAGGGTGCCCGACGCCCCCACCAGGGTGCCGGCCACGATGAGCAGGGTGCTGTTGAGCGTGAAGCCCGACGCCGCCACCGCCAGACCCGGTGAAGGCGTTGAGCAGGGAGATGAGCACGGGGGTGTCGGCCCCGCCGATGGGCAGCACGAAGATGACACCCAGGACGAGCGACAGCACCAGCACGACGACGAGCACGGCGGTGCTGGCCGTGACGACGGTGACGACGAGCAGGGCGACGATGGCCAGCACCGATGGCGGCGTTGATCGGCTGCTGGGCCGGGTAGGTGATGGGCCGCCCCGTCATGAGCTCCTGCAGCTTGGCGAAGGCGATGGCGCTGCCCGCGAAGGACACCGAACCCACGAGCACGCCGAAGAGGATCTCGCAGATCTTGTAGATGGCGAGCGACTTGCCCGGGCACCGAGATGAACTCGGTGACCGACACCAGCGCGGCGGCCCCGCCCCCCACGCCGTTGAAGATGGCCACCATCTGCGGCATGGCCGTCATCTTCACCAGCCGTGCCGCGGGGACGCCGATGACCGCCCCGATGGCGATGGCCACGATGATGAGCACGAGGTTGCGGGTGTGGGAGTACACCTCGGGCAGCGAGAACGTCCACGCCACCGCCACGAGCATGCCCGCCGGCCCCCACCAGGTTGCCGATCCGGGCGTGCTTGGGAGAGCTCAGGCCCTTGAGGGCCAGGATGAACCCGACGATGGCGACCAGATAGACGAGGTCGGTGGCGGTCGCCCTGCTCACGTGTCGTCCCCGGGTCCGCCGCTCGTCGGCCTTGGCATCCGACGCATCGGGGCGTCGGCCGCTTCGGGGGTCGGTGCCTTGCGGTCGGTCGCCTCGGCTTGAACATGTGGAGCATCCGGTCGGTCACGACGAACCCGCCCACGACGTTCAAGGTGGCCAGGACGACGGCCAGGAAGCCCAGCGTCAGCTGGGCGGGCCCGTGGGCCTGGCCCAACACGAGCATGGTGCCCACGAGGATGATGCCGTGGATGGCGTTGCTCCCCGACATGAGCGGGGTGTGGAGGATGCTCGGCACCTTGGAGACGACCTCGTAGCCCACGAAGGCGGCCAGGACGAAGACCGTGATGAAGGTCATGAGGCCAGGTCCGGTCGGCAGCGATCACGGTGCCGTCTCCTTGAGGGGCCCTCGCCCTCCTTGGATGGGGCCTCGGGCTTCTTGGATGGGCCTTCGAGCTTCTTGGATGGGCCTTCGAGCAGCTCGGCGGTGGGCCCGTGGACGACCTCTCCGGCGCGCACCACGCAGCTGCCGGCCACGATCTCGTCGTCGAAGTCGGGGCGCAGCTCGCCCTCGACGACGATGAGGGCCAGGAAGTTGGCCACGTTGCGCGAGTAGAGGAAGCTGGCGTGGGTGGGCATCGCCGAGGGTGGGTTGGTGAGCCCGCACACCACCACGCCGTGGTGCTCGATGTCTTTGCCCGCTTCGGACAGCTCGCAGTTCCCACCGCTGTCGGCGGCCATGTCGACGATGACCGACCCCTCGGCCATGCGTTCGACCATGGCCGTGGTGACGAGGACCGGAGCCTGGCGTCCGGGGACGGCCGCGGTGGTGATCACGACGTCGGACGCCGCCACCTCGTTGCTGATGAGCTCTCGCTGCCGGGCCAGGAACTCCTCGGACTGCACGCGGGCGTAGCCCCCGGCGCCCTCCTGGGACTCGAGCTCGAGCTCCACGAAGGCGGCACCGAGCGACTGCACCTCTTCTTTGGCCGCGGCCCGCACGTCGTAGGCGCGCACCTGGGCTCCGAGGCGCCGGGCGGTGGCGATGGCCTGGAGGCCGGCCACCCCGGCACCGAGCACGAGAACCTTGGCGGGAGGGATGGTGCCCGCGGCCGTCATGAACATGGGGAAGAACTTGGGAAGGCGGTCCGCGGCGGCCAGGGTCGACAGATACCCCGACACCGTCGCCTGCGACGACAGCGCGTCCATCGACTGGGCCCGGCTGATGCGGGGGACGAGATCGAGGCTGAACGCCGTCGCCTTGCGTTGCACGAGCGCTCGTACCGTGTCGAGCTGGGAGCCGGGCTGGAAGAAGCTCACCACGGTGGTCCCCTCGTCGAGCAGCTCCACCTCCTGGGGTGTGGGCGCCTGGACCTTGGCCACCAGGTGCGGCGCCCGACAGCGTCTCGGCCGCACCGGCGCGGAGTGTGGCGCCCTTGTCCACGTAGGCGGCGTCGGGGAAGTGGGCCAGGACACCGGCACCCTCCTGGACGACGACCTCGACCCCGGTGCCGGCCAGGCGCCCGGCGACGTCGGGAATGAGGGCCACCCGCCGCTCGCCGGCACGCGTTTCAGTCGGGACGGCGAGTTTCACGGGGGGCTATCAGAGCACGCGGAGTGCCGAGGCTCCACTTGATGCCCGTGTTGGGCTCTCTCGCCAGCCCGGTGAGCCCGCGGTCAGGCATCCTCGAGGGCCGCCAGGAAGGCTGGCCCTTCGCCTCCGCCGTGCACCTCGAGCGCCGCACCCGACACGTAGGACGCCAGGGGCGACGCCAGGAACAGGCAGGCACCGGCCACGTCCTCGGGCGTCCCCATCCGGCCCAGGGGCACGGTGGCGGCCACGGCGGCGAGACCCGCGGCCCCCCCGTAGTGGTCCTCGGCCGCTTCGGTGGCGATCATCCCCGCCACCACGCAGTTGACGCGGACCTTGGGCGCCCACTCCACCGCCAGTGTGCGGGTCAGGTTCATGAGCCCCGCTTTGGCTGCGCCGTAGGCGGCGGTCCCCGGAGACGGGCGCAAGCCCGACACGCTGGCGATGTTGACGATCGAGCCGCCCCCCGCCGCCTGCATCAGGGCGTTGGCCGCCTGGGCGCAGTACAGCGGGGCGAGGAGGTTGAGCGCGACGACTTGGGACATGAAGCGCGGCGAGGCATCGGCCGCGGGTACGGCGGGCGAGCCGCCGGCATTGTTCACGAGCACGTCGACGCGGCCGAAACGCTCCGCCGTCGTCGTCAGGACCGAGGCGGCCTGCTCGGCGTCGCGCACGTCGGCGAGTGAGGAACACCGCCCGTCGCCCCTCGGCGGCGGGTAGGGCGTCGACCCCGGGGTCCTTTCGTCCGCAGATCGCCACCTCCGCCCCGGCGGCGAGGAAGGCCTCGGTGATGCCGCGACCCACTCCCCGCGATCCGCCCGTGACAACGACCACTTTGCCGGTGAAGTCGATTCCCTGGGTCACAGGTCTCTCCTGCTCGATCCACTTGGCTCGCTCGAACCACCATCAGGCTCGCTCGAACCACCATCAGGCTGGCCCGGTCCACCATCGGACTGGCCCGATCCCACCATCAGACTCGGCCCGGTCCACCATCAGACTCGGCCCGGTCCGCCATCGGACTCGGCCCGGTCCGCCATCAGACTCGGCCCGGTCCGCCATCGGACTCGGTCGAGCAGGAGAAACCTAGCCAAGGACCTGGCCGAGAGACGCTGTCGATTGTGATCTGCTCGGGGGTGCCTTGCGCTTCGACGGGTCAGGAAGAAGACTCCCAGGAGGGGATAAAGGGCGTCGGGGGGGCGTTCTTGGGGGCCCCTTCGGAGGTGCGATGAGAACGATGACGCGTCCCGCGTCGCCGGTCTCGTTGGACTACCTGCCCCCTCTTGACGGCATCCGAGGGGTGGCGGTGGTGGCGGTGATCGCCACGCACACCGTGGCGACGATCCCGGGCGGCTTCCTGAGCGTCGACGTGTTCTTCGCGTTGTCGGGCTACCTCATCACCTCGCTCCTCGTCGCCGAATGGCGTCAGAGCGACACGATCGCACTGGGGCGGTTCTGGTCGCGTCGAGCCCGACGCCTGCTCCCCGCCCTGTTCTTGATGCTCACCGCGGTGGGGGCCGGCGCGGCCCTGTGGCCCCAGATCTTCGGCAGCCCCTCACTGCGCGGCGACACCCTGGCGACGGTGTTGTACGTGGCCAACTGGCACTTCATCGCGGACCACACCAACTACTTCCTGGCCGCCGGCAAAGCCTCGCCGTTGCTGCATACGTGGTCTCTGGCCATCGAAGAGCAGTTCTACCTGGTGTGGCCGATCGTGGTCCTGGCAGTGCTCACAGGTCGCCGGCCCCGGCGGCGCCTCGCCGGCGGGCAGGACACGACCGACACGTCCGACTCTTCTGACTCTTCCGACCATCGACGTCGCCTGCACGTTCTCTTCGTCGTCGCTGCCACCGGTGCGGTGGCATCCGCGACGTGGATGGCCGTGCTGACCCGTGCCGGGGGCGACACGACGCGCAGCTTCTATGCCAGCGACACCCGTGCCCAGGCCATCCTGGTGGGCGCGGCGCTCGCCATCGGGAGCGTGTTGTGGGGCCCGACGCGATCGCGCCGGGCCCGAACGGCGGTGTGGGGTTGGGGTGTGGCGGGGGTGGTGGGCACGGCCCTGTTGTGGTTGCTCGTTCCCCAGGACTCGCTGTGGGTGTTCCGGGGCGGCTTCCTCGTCGCCGCCTTGTGCTGCGCCGGAGTCATCGCCTGCGTCGCCAATCTCCCCACCAGCCGGCTGGCCACGGCGCTGAGTTGGGGACCGCTGCGCTACGTGGGCCGCATCTCCTACGGCATGTACCTCTGGTACTGGCCGCTCGTGCTCGTGCTCTCGGGTCCCCGTACGCATCTGGGGGGCTACCCGCTTCTGGGGGTGCGCCTGGTGGCCATCATCGCCGTGGCCACAGCGTCGGCGTACCTGGTCGAGTTGCCGATCCGCAGGGGCCAGCTCCCGAGGAGGTGGCCGCTGGCCATTCCCGCTGCTGCGGGTCTGGCGGTGCTCACCACGTTCCTCGCCACAGTGGAGGTGAGCCCCGTGGCGGCTGCCTCGGTGAGTGTGGACCACGATGCGCTGGGAACGGCACAGGCGGGAGCGGCCGGGGCGGCCCGAACCACGACGACGACGTACCCCGCGCCGGTGAAGGTGCTCATCGTGGGGGACTCGGTGGCGGGCACGCTCGGGGTCGGTCTCGGCAGGGTGATGGCGCAGTACGGCGTGGTGGCGGTCAACGAGGGAAGCCCGGGTTGCTCGGTGTCGATGGACCAACTGGTGCAGGTGCTGTGGTACACCGACCCACCGGGGGCGCCGTGCGTGAACGGCGATCCCAATGCCTTGCTCGCCCAGTGGCGCGCCTGGGTAGACCAGTTCAACCCAGACGTCGTTATATATATGGCCAGGAGCGAGGTGCTCGATCAAGAGGTGAACTCGACCTGGACCCACATCGGGGAGCCGGCCTTCGACTCGTACCTCACGGCCCGGTTCCGTGACGCCATCAACGTCCTCGGCTCGCGGGGGGCGCATGTGGTTCTTCTGACGTCCCCGTTCTACGACACGGGGGTGCAGCCCAGCGGGTTGCCCTGGCCCGAGGACGATCCCGGCCGCGTGACGACCGATAACGAGATCATCGAGTCCATGGCCGGCGGCGACGCCCGACGCTCGAGCGGCTCGCAATCCCGCTCGAACCAGGAGCTCTTCGCCGGCATGACCGGGAACAGCAAGGTGACCGTGATCGACACCGGCGCCTGGCTCTCGCCGGGAGGGCACTTCTCGGCCACCGTCGACGGCGTAGAGGCCCGCTGCGGTGACGGCGTGCACTTCACCGTGGCCGGGGGCGAGTGGCTGGCCAAGCGCATCCTGCCCATCATCTCCCTGCTCGGTCGTGCGCATCAGGAGGCGTCGCCGTCGGGCTCGTGGTCCGGCGACCTCGCCCTGACACCGCCCTCGTGGTACTCAGAGCTTCCGTGTGGGGCGTCGTGACGGCGTTCTGACCCTTTGACGATCGTGGCGTCGTCACGCTCGTGCCCTCGTGATTCTCGTGGCTTGAGCCGTCCGTTCGCACGCAGCGCCGACCACCGAATACCCTGCTCGAACCGGCTCGGCTGATCGCAGCGGGCCGGCTCGACGACCGCAAGAGGCCGTTCGCCACCGATCTGGAGACGTCCATGGGTATCGAGACACACGAGCGCTCGCCGGGCACCGCCGAGGTGGTCATCGACGTCCCGCCCGTGAACGCCTTGGACGTGGCGTCTTGGTTCGCCTTGGCAGACGCCGTGCTGGGCGCGGGCTCGATTCCCTCGGTTCGGGTCGTGATCGTGCGCGCCGAGGGACGGGGCTTCTGTGCCGGGGTCGACATCAAGGAGATCCAGGCCAAGGGCGACGAGGCTCTAGTGGGGGTGAACCGAGGCTGTGCGGCGGCGTTCGCGGCGGTGTACGACTGCGAGGTCCCGGTCATCGCCGCCGTGCACGGCTTCTGCCTGGGGGGAGGCGTCGGCATCGCGGGGAACGCCGACATCGTCGTGGCCTCCGATGACGCCACCTTCGGCCTTCCCGAGGTGGACCGAGGAGCACTCGGGGCCGCCACCCACCTCGCCCGCCTCGTCCCCCAACATCGCATGCGGTCCATGGTGTACACGGCGCAGACCGCGACGGCGGCGGAGCTGCACCATTACGGGGCTGTGCTTCGTGTCGTGGCCAAGGACCAGTTGGTCGACGCCGCCTATGAAGTGGCGCAGTCCATCGCGTCGAAGAGCCCGACCATCATCCGCCGCGCCAAGGAATCGCTCAACGGCATCGATCCTGTCGACGTGAAGCGCAGCTACCGCTTCGAGCAGGGTTTCACCTACGAGCTGCACGTCTCGGGGGTGGCCGACGAGCAGCGTCAGGCGTTCGTGGACAAGCGCGACGCGGACACCTCCACATGAGTTGGGTCACAGTGTGCGTGGCCACAGCGTGAGCGTGAGCGACAAGCGCACCACGGTCGACGACATGGTCGGCGAGCTGCACGACGGCATGACCGTCGGCATCGGGGGATGGGGATCGCGCCGCAAGCCCATGGCGGCGGTGCGGGCCATCGTGCGGGCCGGTGTTCGCGACCTGACCGTGGTCTCCTACGGGGGCCCTGACGTGGGCGTGCTTTGTGCGGCGGGCCGAGTGCGCAAGGTCGTCTACGCGTTCGTGACCCTGGACTCCATCGCCCTGGACCCCCATTTCCGCAAGGCCCGCCAAACAGGGAGCATCGAGGCCATGGAGGTCGACGAGGGGATGTTCTACCTCGGGCTGCTGGCCGCGTCGCAGCGGCTCCCCTTCCTGCCGACGCGCGCCGGGCTCGGCTCCGACGTCTTGCGCGTCAACCCGGGACTGCGCACTGTGCGCTCGCCCTACGAGGACGATGAGGAGCTGGTCGCCATGCCGGCGTTGGCGCTCGACGCCGCCTTCGTGCACGTGAACCGGGCCGACACCCACGGCAACGGGCAGGTGCTCGGCCCCGACCCGTTCTTCGACGAGCTCTTTCTCGGGGCCGCGGCCCGACGCTTCGTCATCGCCGAGAAGGTGGTCGAGCCCGGCGGGCTCCTCGACGAGGGCCCCATCCAGACCGTGACCATCAGCCGGCTGATGACCGACGCCGTGGCCGAGGTCCCCGGCGGAGCGCACTTCACGGCGTGCCCCCCCGACTACCAGCGAGACGAGTCCTTCCAGAAGGCCTACGCCTCGGCGGCCGCCGATCCCGATGCCTGGGCGGCCTTTGACGCTCGCTACCTCCAAGCCGACGAGGCGGGCTACCGCGCCGCCGTGCAAGAAGCGTCGGCCACCGCCCGATGAGCGCATGATGAGCACGCCGGTGAGTGCGTGATGAGCGGCCCAGTGAGCGCGTGATGAGCGGCCCAGTGAGCGCGTGATGAGCGGCCCAGTGAGCGCGTGATGAGCGGGTCGATGAGCACCGATCTCGACGTCACCCGGGCAGAGGTGTGCGCCGTGGCGTGCGCGCAGGCCTGGCGCGGCGACGGCGAGGTGATGGCGAGCCCCTTCGGCACCGTGCCCCAGATCGGAGCCCGCCTGGCCCGGCTCACCTTCGAGCCCGACCTCGTGCTCACCGACGGCGAGGCCGCGCTCATGGCCAACACGCCGTCTCTGTCATCGGCACGCGACGAGCTCGAGCTCGAGGCCTGGATGCCGTACCGGCGCGTGTTCGACGTGGTGTGGTCGGGGAGACGGCACATCATGATGATGGCGTCGCAGGTGGACCGGTTCGGCAACCAGAACCTGAGCGCCATCGGAGATTGGGCCCGGCCCAAGGCCCAGTTGATCGGGGTACGCGGCGCACCGGGCAACAGCCTCAATCACACCACGAGCTACTGGGTCCCCGCCCACACAGCGCGCAGCTTCGTCGAGCACGTCGACATGGTGTGCGGTGTCGGCTACGACCGTGCCGCCGCCGCCGGGCCCTCGGCAACCCGTTTTCACGACGTGCGCATGGTGGTGTCGAATCTGGGCGTGTTCGACTTCGACACCCCCGACCACGCCATGCGCCTCCGCTCCGTGCACCCGGGGGTGGCCGTCGACGAGGTCGTGGGTGCCACCGGCTTCGAGCTCGTCGTCCCCACCCCCGTCCCCGTCACGCCCTTGCCGACGGCGGACGAGCTCGAGCTGATCCGCGAGGTTCTCGATCCCGATGGGCTGCGGGACAAGGAGATCCCGTCCTGACGCCGTCACCGGAGGCCGGAACGCCGGTCGACCCGCCGCCGGCCGGCGCGGGTCCGGGCCCGGGCGCGGCACCCAAGCTTGGGTTGCCCGACCCTCACCCCGCGCTGCACACGCACTTGTGTGATCTGGTCGGCGTGCGCTACCCCATCGTGCAGACGGGAATGGGCTGGGTGGCCGGGCCCCGGTTGGTGGCCGCCACCGCCAACGCCGGGGCGCTCGGGATCCTGGCGTCGGCGACCATGACCGTCGACGAGCTGCGCCAGGCCGTGGCCGAGGTGAGGTCGCGCACCGACGCTCCTTTCGGGGTGAACCTCCGCTCCGACGCTCCGGACTCCGCCGAGCGCATCACACTGCTCGTCGACGCCGGGGTGAAGGTGGCCAGCTTCGCGCAGGCACCACGGCCCGAGATGGTGGCCAGCCTGCGTCACGCGGGCGTGGTCGTGATCCCCACGGTCGGCGCCCGGCGTCACGCCGAGAAGGTGGCCGAGTGGGGGGTCCACGGTGTCATCGCTCAGGGCGCGGAAGGTGGTGGCCACACCGGCCAGGTGCCCACGTCGTTGTTGCTGCCCCAGGTGTGCGACGCCGTCGGAGACAAGGTGGCGGTCATCGGCGCGGGGGGGTTCTCGAGCGGCCGCGGCCTCGTGGCCGCACTTGCCTACGGCGCGGCCGGCATCGCCATGGGGACGCGTTTTCTCCTCACCCGCGAGAGCACGGTCCCCGACGAGGTGAAGAAGGTCTACTTGGGCACCAACGTGACCGGAACCGTCGTCACCACCCGTGTCGACGGTGCGCCCCAACGGGTGATCCGCACCGAGGTCGTGGACCATCTCGAAGGTGCGGGCCGGTTGGCGGCACTGCCGCGTGCGCTTCGCAACGCGTTGGCGTTCCGGCGCCAGACCCATACCTCGCTGCGGGCGCTCGTGTCAGAAGGGCGCGCCATGAAGGAAGGGAACGAGCTGTCGTGGGCGCAGGTGGTGATGGCCGCCAACGCGCCCATGATGACCAAGGCGGCGCTCGTCGACGGGCGTACCGACGTGGGGGTGCTGCCCACCGGCCAGGTCGTGGGTGTGATCGAGGAGCTCCCCACGGTGGCCGAGCTGGTGGGTGCCATCATCACCGAGGCCAACGCCACCCTCGAGCGTCTCTCGGGCCGCGCGGCCGCGCGGGCCGCGCTGGCCGCTCGGGCCGCGCGGCCAGCGAGGACCGCGCCTAGTCACGCCACCCGCAGGGATCCGAGGATGGTCCGAGCGGTCAAGCCGCTTCCGGCCAAACCGATCTCGACCGCGACAGCACGGTGCTGGCCGGCGAGGTGGACCGACCGGTCGACCGACAACACGAGAACGTTGTAGCGGTCGCTCGTGGTGGGGCACACCTCCAGGGTGTGGATACGCGAGCAGGAGCCCAACGCCGAGGGGGCGGGAAGCGGCCCGTCCGGTCCGGGATCGATGACGAGACCGTCGGTGGGGGCGGGGATGCCTTCGTAGGAGAAGTCCGGGCAGGTCGGTGCGAGCTCCACTGTCCCGGCGCTCAGGAGCACGCCGCGGCCACTCAGGCTGAGGTCGGTGGGGGCACAATCGAGGGGCCAGTCGTTGCGGCGGGTGATGGGCCACTGAGCGGGAACCGCCGCGCTCACACCGCCGAAGGTCACCCGGTGCCAGCTTCTCGGGACGGCCGGGAACCTTCCACCGGCGAGGGCCACCGCCCTGGGGGAGTAGGTCACGGTGTGCACCACCTCGGCCGCCAACGGGCCCACGGCCGAGACCGACGCGTGCAACGACGGGATCAGCATGGCGGTGTCATCGGGGGGGTCGACCCACTCGACGGGGATGGTGTTGCTCGTCCCTGGTGACGCGATCGGGAAGCTCGCGCTCGAGATGACGCCGAGGTAGACGATGTTCATGTTGGTGCTCTCGTTCTGACACGACATCGTTGGGGCGGCGCCCAGGTAGACAGTCCCCATCGGCAAGGGGCAACGGTGGTCGACGACGTCCCACCCCATGGGCACCGACACCTGGACGTCGCCGAACGTGACCGGCACCCAGCCCGAGGGGGTGGCGCCCCGGTCCACGGCGACGGTCGGGGTGGGCGAAGAGTCGGCGGCGGGAAGGGTGGACGGTGCCGGAGCCGGTGCCGGTGCCGGTGCGAGTGCCGGTGCCGGTGCCGGTGCGAGTGCCCGTGCCACCCTGGCCGTACCTTGGCCGCAGGCCACGGCCCCCAGGGCCACGGCCGTCAGGCTGAGCACGGTTCGTAGGGGCCGCGCCCACGATCCATTGTCGACCACATGGGGTAGACGGCCCCCGCGTCGTCGAAGTTCCCCAATCCCCGACTTGCCGGGGATTCACGTCGACTGCCAGGGGTTCGGGTCGCACCGACCGCACACCACATAGGGGAGAAGCAGGGAAAGGGTTACGATCCCGTGCAGAGTCGAGGGAGGACCAGCCATGCCGAAGTCCGTCGATGTCGTCGTGGTGGGCGCAGGCATCGCAGGCGGCGCCCTCGCCACCGCTCTTGTTCGTGGCGGGAAGTCGGTCCTCGTGCTCGAGCGCTCGACAGAGTACGTGGACCACGTACGTGGCGAGTTCATGCATCCGTGGGGTGTCGCAGAAGTGCAACGGCTCGGCCTCTACGACGCGCTCGATGGACGCCGGTGCCAATCACATCGTGCGCTTCGTCGGCTACGACGAGGTCGTCGCCCCCGAGGAAGCCGAGGCCACGGCCTTTCCTCTCGACGGGCTCGTGCCCGGGGCTCCCGGTGCTCTCTCCATCGGGCATCCCACCGCGTGCCGAGCCCTGGAGGCGACTGCGGCCGGGATCGGCGCGGCGAGTCGTGCGCGACGTGGCGAAGGTCGAGGTGACAGGGGGTGCCTCCCCATCGGTGCGTTACAAAGCCGACTCGGCCGAGCACCACGTCGAGTGTCGGATCGTCGTCGGAGCCGACGGAAGGGAATCGGCGGTGCGGAAGCAGCTCGGTATCGAGCTGCACCGCAATGAACCCCGGATCTTCCTGGCGGGCATGCTCGTCGACGGGCTACGCGACTGGCCCGAAGGGTCTGCCAGCATCGGTACCGAAGGCGATTCGATGCTCTACGTGTTCCCCCAGCGTGAGGGCAGGGCCCGTCTCTATCTGGGCTTTGCCATCGAGGACAAGACTCGCCTGGCAGGGCGCGACAAGGCGAAGGTGTTCCTCGAGGCCTTCCGGGCCAGATCGATCCCCCCCAACGCCGGGGTGGCCGACGCCGTCCCGTCCGGGCCCTGCGCGGCGTACCCCATGTTCGACTCGTGGAGCGACAGTCCCGTTGCCGAAGGTGTCGTTCTCGTCGGTGATGCAGCCGGCTTCAGTGACCCCACCATCGGTGAGGGCCTCTCCGTCGCACTGCGCGACGCCCGCATGGTGAGCGACATCATGCTGGAAGACGACGACTGGGCGCCCGGGCGCTTCGATTCGTACTCTGACGAGCGCGCCGAGCGGATGCGGCGGCTCCGGTTCTGCAATCAGGTGTTCACCGACGCGCACATCCCCCTCGGCTCGAACCGGGTGGAGGAGCGGCGCCGGCGCCTGGAGCTCCTCAACGGCGGGGACCCCGACCTGTTCATGACCGTCGCCGCCTCGGTGTGCGGGCCCGAGGTCGCGCCCGAGAGCTGCTTCGACGAATCGGTGCGCGATCGCCTGCTCGCAAAGGTCTAGGGCCCCCTCCGTAGGTCCACTTCCTCCGCAGGCGCCGGCAGGCGCCGGCAGCGCCGGCAGTGGCGGCAGTGGCGGCAGTGGCGGCAGCGCCGTCACGCCCAGGCGAGGACGTGATCAGAGAGGCCGGGAACCGAGCGGGGCAGCTAGCCCAGGCGCTCGATGATGGTGGCGTTGGCCTGGCCGCCGCCCTCGCACATGGTCTGCAGGCCGTAGCGGCCGCCGGTGCGCTCGAGCTCGTTGAGCAGGGTGGCCATGAGGCGGGCCCCCGAGCATCCCGTGGGGTGGCCGATGGCGATGGCGCCGCCGTTGGGGTTGACCTTGTGCCATGTCGGGATGCAGCTCGCGCTCCCAGGCCAGGACGACCGAGGCGAAGGCCTCGTTGATCTCGACGACGTCCATGTCCTCGAGGCGCAGCTTGGCCTTCTCGAGCACGAGGCGGGTGGCGGGGATGGGGGCGGTGAGCATGATGACGGGGTCGTTGGCGGCCACGGCGAAGGTGTGGAAGCGGGCCCGGGGCCGCAGCCCCAGGGATTCGGCGCGCTCCTCGCTCATGACGAGAACGGCGGCCGCCCCGTCCGAGATCTGCGACGACGTGCCCGCCGTGACCACGCCGTGTTCGGCGAAGGCGGGGACCAGGGCGCCCAGTTTCTCGATGCTCGTGTCGCGGCGCACCCCCTCGTCGACGTCGAGGGTGGCGTCCCCGTCGGGGCTCGGCGAGCGCAGGGCCACGAGCTCGTGGGCGAAGCGCCCCTCGTCCTGGGCCCGCGCGGCCCGGCGGTGGGACTGCAGGGCGAAGGCGTCCATCTCGTCACGCCCGATGTCCCAGCGCCGGGCGATCTCCTCGGCCGAGAGGCCCTGGTGGATGAACTCGTAGCGGGCGTGGACGGTGGGCCCGTAGGCCTCGCCGGGCCCGGGGTCGGTGGTGGAGCCGATGGGCACCCGGCTCATCGACTCGACCCCGGCCGCCGATGACGATGTCCATGGCGCCCGACATGACGGCCTGGGCGGCGAAGTGGATGGCCTGCTGGGCCGACCCGCACTGGCGGTCGACGGTGGTCCCCGGGACGGTGTCGGGGAAGCCGGCGGCCAGGGCGGCGTTGCGGCCGATGTTCATGGCCTGCTCGCCCACGGTCATGGTGCACCCCATGACGACGTCCTCGACGAGGGCGGGGTCGAGGTCGTTGCGCTCGACGAGCGCCTTGAGCGGCTGCGGCGGCGAGATCGACGGGGTGCCAGCCCGACAGCTTGCCGTTGCGGCGCCCCACCGGGGTGCGCACGGCGTCGACGATGACGGCGTTGGGCATGGCGACCCTCCTGGCCTGCCAGGGCCGTTCGTGCTGAGCGAAGTCCGAGCGTCCCGGCCCCTTCGATTGTTGCCCAATATCTGGCGGTGTGTCAGATTCGTCGTGCCATGGACCTCCGCTTCACGCCGAGCAGGAGCGGTTCCGCGCCGAGGCCCGGTCGTGGCTGGAGGCCAACGTGCCCCCGCGGCCAACGGGACCGGCCCGCTGCCCGTCGCTCGACACCGCCGTGGGCTTCGAGGCCCACCGGGGCTGGGAGCGGACCATGTTCGATGCCCGCTGGTCGGTCGTGTCGTGGCCCGAGGAGTACGGGGGCCGGGGCTCGGGCTCATGGAGTGGCTGATCTTCGAGGAGGAGTACTACCGGGCCGGCGCCCCCACCCGGGTCGGCCAGAACGGCATCTTCCTCCTCGCCCCCACGCTCTTCGAGTTCGGGACCCCCGAGCAGAAGGCGCGCTATCTCCCCGCCATGGCCTCGGGCGAGGAGATCTGGTGCCAGGGATGGTCCGAGCCCGACGCCGGGAGCGACCTGGCCGCCATCCGCAGCCGGGCCGGCGCCGCACCGGCACCGGCACCGGCACCGAACACGTCACCGGCACCGGCACGACACCGGCCCGAACTCGGCACCGAGACCTGGGTCCTCAACGGGCAGAAGACGTGGTGCTCGCGCGGGTGCCTTCGCCGACTGGATCTTCGGGCTCTTCCGCTCCGACCCCGAGGCCGAGCGCCACCGGGGACTCACCTACTTCCTCGTGCCCATGGACAGTCCCGGGCGTGACCGTCCGGCCCATCGCCCAGCTCGACGGCGAGACCGGGTTCGCCGAGGTCTTCTTCGAGGACGTGGAGGTCCCGTCGACCCAGGTGCTCGGTGGCGTGGGCGAGGGCTGGAAGGTGGCCATGGCCACGGCCGGCTCCGAGCGGGGTCTGTCGTTGCGCAGCCCGGCCCGCTACACCGAAGCCGCCGCCCGCCTGGTCGAGCTCTACCGCCGGCGAGCCGACCGCCGATCCGCCACGCGCCGGCCCGCCGTGGCCGACGACGTGGCCCGGGCCGTGATCGACGCCGAGGCCTACCGGCTGCACACCTACTGGACCGCCACGCGGGTCCTCGACGGTGGTCGGTGTGGGCCCCGAGGCGTCGATGAACAAGATCTTCTGGTCCGAGACCGACCTCGCCATCCACAGCGCCGGCTCTCGCGCTCCTGGGCGAGGAGGCCGAGATCCTCGGCGACGACGGCCGGCCACCGCCGTGGCTCGACGGCTTCCTCTTCGCCCTGGCCGGGCCCATCTACGCCGGCACCAACGAGATCCAGCGCAACGTGGTGGCCGAGCGCGTGCTCGGCCTGCCGCGGGCCTGAGCGCAGCGCCGCCACCGGCGAGACCGGACCGGTCCGTGCACTTCGCCTTCGACGACCACCAGCTCGAGTTCCGCGCCCAGCTGCGGGCCTTCGCCGAGAAGAGTGCACCCCGGCCGACGCTGCGCGAGGCGTGGGCCTCGGCGCTGGGGTGGTCGCGGCCGCGCTGGGAGGCGCTGGCCGAGATGGGCGTGGTGGGGCTGACCGTCCCCGAGGTCCACGGCGGGCTGGGCCTGGATCTGGTCGATCTCGTGCTGCTGCTGGAGGAGGCCGGGCGGTCGGGGCTGCCCGAGCCCCTTGTCGAGACCGCCGCCCTCGGCGTGCCCCTCCTGGCCGACGCGCCCGGGGCCCAGGGCGACGCGCTGCGGGCGCGCTGGCTGGCCGCCGTGGCCGACGGCGGGGCGGCCATCGCCGTCGGGATGTCGTCGATGCCCGCCGTGCCCGGTGCCGAGGGCGCCGACCTCCTCCTGCTCGAGGGCGACGGGGAGCTCCACGCCGTGCCCGCCGCCGCGGTGGTGCTCACGCCGCGGCCCGTCGCTCGACGGGGCGCGCCGGTTGGCCGAGGTCTCGTGGGAGCCGTCCCCGGCGACCCTGCTGGTCTCGGGTTTCGAAGCCGACGGCGTCCTCGCCGGATCGAGGACCGGGCGGCGATGGGCACGGGGGCGGTGTTCGTGGGGTGGCCGACCGGCTGATCACCATGACGGCCGACTACGCCCAGGAGCGGTGCCAGTTCGGCAAGCCCATCGGGTCCTTCCAGGCCGTGAAGCACCATCTGGCCGACGCCCTCGTGCGGCTCGAGTTCGCCCGGCCCGCCGTCTACCGCGCCGCGTGGTCGCTGACGGAGGGTGACCCCGACGCCAGGCTGCACGCCTCGATGGCCAAGGCCCTGGCCTCGGACGCCGCCACCTGGCGGCCCGGACCGCCCTCCAGGTCCACGGGGCCATCGGCTACACCTGGGAGCACGACCTGCATCTGTGGATGAAGCGGGCCTGGGCGCTGGCGGCCGCCTGGGGCGACGCCGCCGCCCACCGGGCCCGGGTGCTCGAGATCCTGCTCGCCCGCCGGCCCTGACCGTCCCGAGAGGGCTGATTTCGGCCTGCGGCTGTTCTGCCCCGACGCCGATCTCAGCTTGAGCCCGTTCTCTCCCCGACGCCATCTCAGCCTGGGCCCGCGGCCCGCGGCCCGCGTCCCCGAGCCGAATGCGCGGCTCAGCCCACGCCGTCGGCGCGCAGCTGGCCGTAGATGGTCTCGGAGTCGAAGTAGACGCGCTCGCACACGATGCGGTCGCCCCCTTCCCCGAATTCGAACAGCGCCACCATGGGGCACCGGAAGGAGCGCCCCGTGGGCTCCTCTCCCGCGAGCGAGCCCAGGTGCGTCCCGAGCAGGTCGAACTCGACGATCACGGTGTCGTCCGCGCAGAGCAGAGCCCGGACTTCGTTGCGCTGGTCGGGGAACACCGCCCGGGAGCGGGCGTAGTACTCCTTGACCTCCTGGGTGCCGTCGTAGACCTGGCCGGTGCCGATGAGCTCGTAGCGGGGATGGTCGAAGGTGGCGAGGGTGTCGTCGAAACGGCTCTCGTTCTCCGAGTGCATGTGCTCGCGCACGACCGCCTCTCGGCGACTGCGCAGGTCCGGCGGTACAGAGCCCATTCTCGTCCAGAAGGTAGCGCCGCCGCGGGGTCGATGACAGCGTCGGACCTCCTCCGGTCGTAAGCTGCAGGCCATGGCAGAGAAGTCAAGACCAAGCGCCGAATCGAAGAAGCCGGGCCGCAGCGTCAAAGAGAAGCGGGCGGCCAAGCATCAGAAGCAGGCCGAGCAGAAGCAGGCCAGGAAGGGCTGGGACGCCAAGTAAATCCCGTGCCCTGAGGAGACCGATACCGGTATCGCCCACGCTGAAGGTCCGTAGCCGCGGCCCCCTCACGACGGCCGGCTGCCCTCACCGTCGTGCCGGGTAGCGCGGCGGCCCACAACGTCGCTCAGGGCACGAAAAGGTCCGTGGCGTCGACATAGGGCGACGTGCAGGGGTGTCCGTCGGCCACGAGCACCTGCGGGTGCCGCGCCGGCGACGACGCCACGCTCACGATCGTCGACGACCGCGTGCCGTACTCGTCAGTGTGCACGCAGGCGGCCAGGGTCTCCACGGGCCGTTGGCGGCCGCCTTCGACGGGGGCGGGTCCCGGCTCGGCCGCAACCTCGGGCGCCACCTCCGGGACACTGTGGTCCACGAGCACCGCCCGTATCCGCTCGATCAGGCCCGTGCCGTGGAGCGCGTCGGCACCGGCATCGGCACCGACACCGACACCGACACTCAGACCGGCACCGGCACCGGCACCGAGACCGAGACCGGCATCGACACCGACACTCAGACCGGCATCGCCACCGACACCGAGACCTCCGAGCAGTTCCCGCACGTGGTCGGCCTTGGGCGAGTCCGCGTGCAGGGGGTTGTTCTCGAGGATGTAGACGCCGGGGCCCAGTTGCTCGACGCACGGCCGGTCGTCTCCGGCGCCTGTCATGTCCAGGGCGTAGAGCGATGTCCGGTCACCGACGAGAAGCCAGGCCGGGTTGTAATCCGCGGGACGAAACCGCACCGCGAATTCCTCCGCGGCCGACGAGGCGTTTCCGTGCTGGGCGAGCGCCAGGGGGAGCTCGCCGCGTGACCTCTTGGCGAGGTCGCGCCCTTCGGGGGAGGGACGGTTGGTGAGGCCGGCCACCACTCCGTGCTCGTTGACCGCCAGCCACGTCCCGCCCGCTTCCTCGTCGCGTCCGCCCAGGATGCGCGGCCCCGACGGGCGCAGCACGGTCATGGCCGTGGCGGGGCGATCGAGCCTTTCGTCACGGTTGGCGCCGATCACGAGTGGTGTCCCGGGGTCGACACGCGACACCACCACGAGCAGGCACATCGTGGTCAGGGTAGTGGTGGCGGGCTCTGCAGCAGCGAGGCGGTGAGGCGGTGCAGCTAACTGACACGCCGTCAGATCCGTGGCTATGCTCGCTCGCGTGGCCGAGCTCCCGTTGATCGTCTCCGTCGACGACCACGTCGTGGAGCCCGCCAATGTGTGGCAGGACCGGCTCTCCGCCAAGTACCGCGACATCGGCCCGCGCATCGTGCGGGCGCCCATGGGCGAGATCACCTTCGTGGGCGGCAAGCTCACCGTGCAGCCCGGCAGCGAGGGTGTGCCCACCGACTGGTGGTACTACGAGGAGCTGCGCCGGCCCCTCCTGCGCCTCGACGCCGCTGTCGGCATCCCCAGCGACGAGGTGACCATCTCCGGGGTCACCTACGACGACATGCGCCCCGGTGCCTACCAGGTGAAGCCACGCCTCGAGGACATGGACGTGAACCATCTCGAGGCGTCGCTGTGTTTCCCCACGTTCCCGCGCTTTTGCGGCCAGACCTTCACCGAGGCGGCCGACAAGGACCTGGCGCGGCTGTGCGTGCGTTGCCTACAACGACTGGATGGTGGACGAGTGGTGCGCCGAGTCCGGCGGCCGGCTGATCCCGCTGTGCCTGATCCCGTTGTGGGACGCGGAGCTGGCCGCGGCCGAGGTGCGGCGCAACGCGGCGCGCGGCGTGAAGGCGGTGTGCTTCAGCGAGATCCCGCCCTTCCTGGGACTGCCCTCGGTGCACGACCCCGACAACTACTGGGACCCGTTCTTCCGCGCCTGCGCCGAGACCGGCACCGTCGTCAACATGCACATCGGCTCGTCGTCGAAGATGCCGTCGACCTCCGCCGATGCCCCTCCCGCGGTGGGGTCGACGCTGACGCACACCAACGCCACCTTCTCGTTGGTGGACTTCTTGTTCTCGGGGGTGCTCGTACGCTTCCCGACCCTGATGCTGGCCTACTCCGAGGGCCAGATCGGCTGGATCCCCTACATCCTCGAGCGCGCCGACAAGGTATGGGAGGAGAACCGGGGCTGGGGCGGCGTGGCCGACAAGGTGCCCGAGCCCCCGTCGACGTACTTCCGCCGCCAGGTCTACGGCTGTTTCTTCGACGACGCCCATGGCCTGCGCTCGGTCGACGAGATCGGCGCCGACAACATCACCTACGAGTCCGACTACCCCCACTCCGACTCCACCTGGCCCCATACCAAGGAGATCGCCGAGCGCCAGATGGCGCATCTCGACGACGACACGTGCCGCAAGATCGTCCGGGGCAACGCCATCCGGCTCTTCGGGCTCGACTACCTGGCGCCCTAGGCCGCGGACATGGACCTGCGCTACTCCGAGAGCGAGGAAGCGTTCCGCGCCGGACTGCGGGCCTGGCTCGCCGAGGTCGTCCCCACCCTGCCGGACAAGCCCTCGAATGTCGACTGGCCCGCGCGCCGCGGCTACGACACGACGTGGCAGCGCATGCTCTTCGACGCCGGCTACGCCGGCATCGACTGGCCCGTGGAAGGGGGCGGCCGGGGAGCGAGCCCGGTGGAGCAGCTCATCTACCTCGAAGAGCTCGAGCGGGCGCACGCGCCCTATGTGGGGGTGAACTTCGTCGGCCTGCTCCATGCCGGGCCGACCGTCATCGTGGAGGGGACCCCCGAGCAGCGGGCCCGGTTCCTGCCGCCCATCCTGCGCGGCGAGGAGGTGTGGTGCCAGGGATTCTCCGAACCGGGCGCGGGGAGTGACCTGGCCTCGTTGCGCACCCGGGCCGAGCGCGACGGCGACGAGTACGTCGTGACGGGGCAGAAGATCTGGACGTCGCACGCCGAGGTGGCGGACTTCTGCGAGCTGCTGGTGCGTACCGGGCCCGAGGACAGTCGGCACCGCGGGATCACGTGGTTGATCCTGCCCTATGGACCGCGCCGGCGTCGACTTCCGCCCCCTGCGCACCATCGCCGGCTCCACCGAGTTCGGCGAACTGTTCCTCGACGGTGTCCGAGTGCCTGTCGCCAATCGACTGGGCGACGAGAACGACGGCTGGCGCGTCACCATGACCACCCTGAGCTTCGAACGCGGCACGGCGTTCGTGGGTGAGGTCCTGCAGTCGATGGAATTGTCGAGGGGTTTGCGATCGATGGCGCGGCGCACCGGTGAGTGGGACGAGGCCGAAGTGCGCCGCCGGGTGGGCCATCTCGGCGCCGAGCTCGACGCACTGTGGGCGCTGGCCCGGCGCAATGTCTCGCAGGCGGCGCGCACGGGAGTTCCCGGCATCGGTGGCAGCGTCTACAAGCTGGCGTTGTCGGAGCTCCGCCAGCGCATCGCCGAGCTCGGGGTCGACCTCGCGGGCCCGGCCGGGCTCGTCTTCGGTGATCTCCCCGGCGACCGCGCGCTGGCCCTCGCCGGCGCCCACGGCACCGTCTCGAACGGCACCGGCTCGGACGGCACCGGCTCGGACGGCACCGGCTCGGACGGCACCGGCTCGGACGGTACCGGCTCGGACGGTACCGGCTCGGACGCTGCCGGTTCGGACGGTACCGGCTCGGACCGCGCTACAGGCTCGGACGGCGCCCTCCCTCCCGGCAACGCCGAGCTGGTGCACACGTGGGTGCACAGCTTCTCGCGCACCATCGCGGCGGGGACCTCGCAGATCCAGCGCAACATCATCGCCGAGCGCATCCTCGGCCTCCCCAAGGGTTAGAGGGACCGGAGACCGATGGACTTCGAGCTGTCCGACGACGAAGTGGCGCTGGCCGACGGGATGCGCCGGCTGTGCGCGGGGCGCTTCCCTCTGGAACGGGTCCGCGCCGCCGAGGGCGAACGGGTCGTGATCGACGGGGCGGGGTGGTCCGAGCTCGCCGATGCCGGGGTGTTCTCGTTGCGGTTGGCCGAGGACGGCGGAGGACTCGGCCTTCCCATGGCCGCGGCCGCCGTGGTGTTCGAGGAGCTGGGCCGGGCCCTGGTTCCGGGGCCGATCCTCGCCACGCACCTCGCCGCCGCTGTGGTGGAGGGCGCCGCGGAGGGCAAGGTCATGGCGGGCGCCGTCTCCCGGCCCGCCCGGGGGTCGGGACCGATCGTGGTGGAGCACCTGGGTTCGCTGGGCGCGCTCGTGGTCGTCGGCGACGACGGGCTGGCGACGGTCGACCCCTCCACCCTCGCCGCCGCGGCGGTCGAGCGTTCGCTCGACCCGCTCACGCCGTTGTGGATCGTGGACCACCTGCCGGCGGGCGAGCGGGTGGGTGGGCCCGAGGAATCGGCGTTGTGGCGGCGGGACGCGTCGGTGCTGGGCGGTGCACTGCTGGTGGGGCTGGCGGCCGCCACTATCGACCTGGCCGTGGCGTATGCCAAGCAACGGGTGCAATTCGGCAAGCCCATCGGCTCGTTCCAGGCCGTGAAGCACCTGTGCGCCGACATGCTGGTGCGGTCGGAGGTGGCCCGCGCCGCCGTGCACGCCGCCGCGGTGACGATCGACCAGCCCGATGTCGGTGATGCGGTGCGCGCCGCGGCCGGCGCGGGGTTGCTCGCGGTCGAGGCGGCCCTGGCGAATGCCAAGACGTGCATCCAGGTGCACGGGGGCATGGGTTTCACCTGGGACGTGCCCGCGCATCTCTATCTCATGCGGGCTCGCGTCCTCGCCGGCGCGCTGCAGGGGACCGACGAGTTGGCCGAGCTCGTCGCCGAGCGCTACTGATGCGAGTGTTCCTGACGCGAGCGTTCCTGATGCGAGCGTTCCTGACGCGAGCGTCACTGCGGCGAGCGTGATTGATTCCTGATGCGAGCGTTCCTGATGCGAGCGTTCCTGATGCGAGCGTCACTGCGGCGGGCGTTACTGATGCGAGCTTGACTAATCGAAGCGAACAGAGGGGACCGGTCGTGACAGAGGGTGGAGCGGGAACGAGCACTGGTCCGGGCGCGACGGTGCAGATCATCCCCACAGGGGAGGTCGCGTTCGGGATCCAGCTACCGATCCAGTCCCAGTCCACGATCTACGTGGAGGACTGGGAGCTCCGGTCCGGCCCCACCGAGCTCGCCCGGGTGGCGCGTCAGGCGGAGGAGAGCGGGTTCTTCTACGTGGCCGTGTGTGACCACACCGCCATTCCGCGCCGGCTGGCCGGGGCGATGAGCACGACGTGGTACGACACGATCGCCACCCTGGGATGGCTGGCGGGGATCACCACCCGGGTGCGGCTCATGTCGCACGTCTACATCGCCGCCCAGCGCCACCCGTTTCGGGCCGCCAAGGAGTTCGCCACCTTGGATGCCCTGTCGGGTGGTCGGGTGATCATCGGCGTCGGTGCGGGGCACGTCAACGAGGAATTCGATCTCTTCGGGCCGCCCTTCGACGAACGCGGGAGCGGGCTCGACGAAGCCATCGACGCCATCGCGGCCGCCCTCAGCGACGAGTACCCCACTCTGACGGGCCCGCGCTGGCTGGCGAGCGACCTCGGTGCCACGCCCCGGCCCGTGCAGCGCCCGCGCCCGCCCATCTGGGTGGGAGGTTCGTCCCGTGCCGCACTGCGCCGGGCCGCGCAGCGCGGGGACGGCTGGCTGCCGCAGTCCCCGCGCCGGAGCGACATGCGCGAGCAGGTGCCCCAGCTTCTGGAGTTGCGCCAGGAGCTGCGCGGCGACGACCCCATCGAGATCGGCGCGCTGGCGGGGGTGTTCCACGTGGGTGAATCCGACCGTGAGCTCCCGCGGGGGACCGTGTCGGGCAGCCCCGACCGGATCGCCGAGAACCTGGCCGAGCTCATCGACATGGGCGTGTCGCACCTCCAGGTGCGCTTTGCCAACCGTTCCCTCGACGAGCTGTGCGATCAGATGTCGGCGTTCGGTGAACAGGTGGGTCCGCTGCTGAGCCGCTGACCCCGGTCGTCGCTCCCTGCGACCCCCTAGGTCCCTGTTCCGGCTCTCGAGGCGTGATTCCCGGGCTGTGGTTCCTGGGTCGTGGGCGGTGGCCCAGGTTCGTGGCGCCCACGGGGAACGTTCCGGTGGCCGCAATCGTCTGAACCGGTGGTGGTGCCGTAAGGACGCGTCCACCGGATGCGCGGCCCTCGTGAGGGAGGTACCGGAGAGATGCAACAGCGGACCGTTCGGGTCGCGGCCCTGGTGGGGATCACCACGGCCCTGGTGGTTGGAGGGGTGGCCCTGGGGCTGGCGGTGTCGAGCCCGGCGTCGGCGTCGCCGGCGGCGTCGGCGGCGTGCGCCAGCTCGGTGCCCAAGCTCACTGTGCAAGGAACAGGGAACACCTCGGCGACACCGAATCTCCTGACCGTGTCGGTGGACATCGACGTGACCGAGCCGAGCGCCCAGGCGTCGCTGGTCGACGACAACACCAGGGCGGGCGCCGTCATCGCCGCGCTCAAAGCAGGCGGCGTGGCCCAGAAGGACATCCAGACCTCGAACGTGTCGATCGAGCCGAACTACAGCCTCACCGGCGACATCACCGGCTACGAGATGACCAACACGCTCACGGCCGAGCTACGCAACTTCTCGACGGCGGGATCGGTGATCGACGCGGTGACCACCGCAGCAGGGAACGCGGCGCGGATCGACTCGCTGACGTTCTCGATAGCGGACCCGAGGCAGACCGAGGACCAGGCACGGACCGACGCCGTCCACCAGGCGGTGAGCCATGCCCGGTCGATGGCGCAGGCCGCGGGCGAGCGTCTGGGCCCGGTGTGCTCGCTGACCGACGATTCGTCACCCGGCTACGCCTTCCCGGGCGCGCTGAACGCCAGCGCAGCAGCGGAAAGTCCGAGCGCCGTGCCGCTCCAGCCGGGCACCCAGCAGGTTTCGGCGCAGATCACGCTGGTGTACGCCCTGGAGCAGGCTCCGGCCCGCGCCTGATCGGTCAGGTCGGATCAAAATGGGCGGCCGGACGCGTTGCGGTGGCGGCATTACCCCGTGTCCGAGAGAGCCGTGCCGGGTGGGGGTTGCAACTCCCACTTGCCCGGACCGCCGGTGAGCTCGAACCCGTCGTAGGTCACGCGGTCATGGTGCCAGGCGCAGATGCGAGCGAGACCCACCAGGGTGCTCGTCCCGCACTGGGCGTAAGGCACGTTCCAGTGGTGGTTCTCAAGACCATGGGCCATAGCGCAGCCGGGCACGACGCAGACGGGGTCGCGCTCTTCCAATGCGCTCTGCACGTGGGCGGGCACACTGCGTCCTACGTGGCATACCGACTGCACGTCCACGCCGTCGGAGACAAAGAGCTTCACAAAGGCATCGGAGAGCGCCTCGGTGGCGGTCGCCACCGGCACAGGGCCCACGCCGGGGATCTCGCAGGTCTCACCGGGTCGCACGTGACCACGCCGGAGCGCGGAATGGTCCACGCGGATGTGCACGACGGCTCCGGGCCCGCCTCGCTTGGCGCCGCCGCTCCCCGATTTCCGGCCGCCACCGGTCACCAGGGTCACGAGGGCGTCGGCCGCGTACGCGGCCGATGACTCGTGGTTGCCGGATTTCCTGGCTTGGTCGAACACCGTCTTCGCCTCGGTCTCGATGGCCGAGACGAGCTTGGCGCCCGCATCAGGAGTGAGCCGGGCATCGAGCCGGAAGGCACCGTCGACCTCGCGGTAGTGACGGAAGTACCGAGAGGCGTGGATGGCGCGATAGCGCTCGTTCTCCTGTTGGGCGGAGCTCGAGGCGGCGCGGACCTGCGCGCACTTCTCTCGCAGTCCCTTGAGCCCGTCCTCGGCGGCCGCCTTCAGCAAGGCACCCTCCGCCTCGGGGTGCACCGACGCGGCCGTGGTGATCTCGCGGGCCTGGGAGATCGACAGATCGCCGCGCCGCAGTGCTTCGGATGTCGAGGGGAGGGACCCCAGCGCATCGGCTGTCTGAAGGCTGGCCACTGCTTCGCCGAGCCCGGTCTTGGTCTTGGCGGCCATCCACGACGCCGCGGAACGGTGCCCCTCGTCGCGCCAGACAGCCGAGTCGGCCGCCCGTCGCGCATAGAGAACGCGGCCCGCCGCGCTCAGGCGCTCGATCTCGGCGAACAACTCGACGAGCGTGGCGGCCTGGGCCGAGGTGACTCGGTCGGGGTCGGCGTCGGCGAGGTGGAGGGCGATCTCCCGACGGGCGCTCTTCAGGGCGGCGATCATCGTGCGTCATGGTGACATGGGGGTGTATCGGTATTGGCAAGATGACATGAAAGAGGATTGATACACGGGGTCTGAGTGACAGAAGAGATAGAAGGGACAAAAGGGGGCGGTGAGTGGAGTGGGGAAGCTGGAAGAGCCAGAGGGGACCGGGACGAAGCGAGCGGACGTGGACGAAGCGGGTAGGGACGTGGACGAAGCATGAGGTGCGTGGGGACCGGGACGAAGCGAGCGGGGACCTGGCGAAGCGCGAGGTGCGTGGGGACCGGGACGAGGCAACAGCAGGCGGCCCGCAGTCACAGGCCGAGTGGTGCACGAGGTGGCGAGGCTCGAGCTGCCGCCGACGTGAGACCCTCACCGACGTGGCCAAGGCGCAGCGAGGCCCCCGTCAGGTGGAGAGGCCTCGGAAGGTCCTACAGTGACCGGCCATGCTCTTCCTGCACGAGACTCATCAGGTCAAGGGGGCGGCCGAGGAGGAGTTCGAATCGGCGTTCCGCGACGAGTGGATGCCGACGCTGGCCAAGGGCGGTGACGCCCGGCTGCTGTGGTTCTGCCACCACGCCCACGGAAGCGGTCCAGCCTACAACGTGGTCACCATCACGGCACTGCGCGACGGCGCGGCCTGGGAGGACCTGGCGCGGCGCATCCAGCGTGGCGACCTGAAGGAGTGGGCCCGCAAGGTGGACGAGCTGCGGCACGGGGTCACGGGGAAGCTGCTCTTCCCCGTCCACTGGTCGCCGATGGCGGACATCGACTTCGGCACCGTTCCCACGGACGGCGCCACCCACGAGCTGTCGCTGTACATGGAGGACACGGGGCACCCCCACGCCCCCATCGACGACTACGTCGAGTTCTGGGGGACGGGGTACTACGGGCCGATGAAGGAACGGGCTGCAAACCTTCTCGATATCCAGGCGGTTTTCCAGGTTGCGTTCGGCACGGGCCTACGCAAAGAGGCGATCCTGATGCAGAAGATCGTGAACCACCAGGTGCTCTTGCACCTGCTCACCCACGACACCGATCCCGCCCACCGCCAGCCCGGGCAATTCATGTACGACGCACTGGCTTTCCGTGACAGCTGGGAGAGCAAGCTGCTGCGCACGAGCAACTGGTCGCCGCTGTACTGACACGGTCGCCGCTGTACTGACACGGTCGCGCTATGGACAGGCGACACAGTCGCCGTATCGACAGTCGCTGCCGGACGCGGGTCGTTCATCCCGGCGACCCTGAAACCGCTCAGGTATACGCTCGGCCCGTGACCACGAAGCGCCGGCGCTGGTCGCCTCAGAGCCTCCCGGTCCTGTGCGCACTGGCCGTGGTGCTCAGCGTGTTCGGCACCCCGACGGCGGCAAGCGCCCAGGGCCCGACATCGGTGCGTGCCTTCATGACGCTGTACGGCTGGGCTGACAACAGCCCTCCCGGGACCGACATCGCCCACGGTTGCCTGCACAAGGTGGCCGGTGGGGTGGGGACGTTCTCGAATCCCATCACCTTCGCCACCGACGTCAATGAGCTGGGCTGGTGCCAGGTCATCTACGTCCCCTACATGAAGCGCTACTTCATCCACGAGGACGAGTGCTCGCAGTGCGACCAGGACTGGAACAGCTACCACCTGTACCGGTTCGACATGTGGGCCGGAGGAGACGCCGGGTCGCGCCACCAACCCGAGAAACGTGCCCTGCACGCCTGCGAGAGCACGTGGACGCGAGCGGACTCGGTGACCGATCCCGACAACCCGACCATCATCATCGACCCACCCTCCAACTTGCCCGTGACGAGCGCACCCATCTTCTCGGCGCCGACCACGTGCTGGACCCCCATCTCCGTGACCAACCCGGGCAAGCAGACGTCGACTCTCGGGGCTGCGGTCAGCCTGCCCATCAAGGCCGTCGACGCGTCGCCGAGCGAGACGCTGGTGTACCGCGGGACCGACTTGCCCGCCGGCTTGTCGATCAACGGGTCCTCGGGCGTGATCGCCGGCGTTCCGACGGTCCGAGGGCGGGCGCACGTGACCGTGACGGTCTCGGACTCGGCCGACTCCGCCGGCGTCAGCTTCACCTGGAGCGTGAAGCGTCGCTGACCGGCGTGACCCGCCCCGACCGGGCGCGACTCTGGCCTGACCGGGCGCGACCCCGGCCTGACCGGGCGCAGTGCACAGTGCCGCCCCCGTAGCATGGGGACATGGAAGACGAAGGTCTTACTGACGAGCTGTGCGCGCTGGTGGTCGTGGCCGAGGACATCCGGGACGGCCGGCGTGCGGAGCCGTTCTCGCATGACGAGATCTACCGTCTGTGCAACGAGATGCGGCGTGCCATCGCACTGCTTTCGGCCAAGGACGCCGACTTCCTTCCGACCGACGACGAGAGTGACCTCTAGCCCTGCCACTGCGCTCTCGCTGTCACTGCGCTCTCGCTGTCTAGCGGTCTAGCGGTCTAGCGGTCTAGCGGTCTGGGCAGCGCACAGGAAGAAGCCCCGCCACCCGGTCCGGGTAGCGGGGCTTCTTCGTTCCGACACAGTCGGGTCAGGGAGTGGGCACCATTCCGACGATGTTCTTCACGCTGATGTGCAGGCCCGGCAGCGAGCCGAGGTAGGTGGCGTCGCCGAAGCTGAAGATCCCACCGTCGGATCCCACCAGCCAGTACCCGCCGCCATCCGCGGTGGGAGCCACGCCGACGATGTTGTTGACGCTGACGTGCAGGCCCGGCAGCGAGCCGAAGTACTTGGCGTCGCCGAAGCCGAAGAGCCCGCCGTCGGATCCGACCAGCGAATACCCGTTGCCGTCGAAGGAGGGAGCGATGCCGACGATGTTGGACACGCTGACCTTCAGTCCCGGCAGCGAGCCGTAGTACTTGGCGTCGCCGAAGCTGAAGATCCCGCCGTCCTTGGCCACCAGCCAATACCCGCCGCCATCGGCGGTAGGAGCGATGCCCACGATGTCGGACACGCTGACCTTCAGTCCCGGCAGCGAGCCGTAGTACTTGGCGTCGCCGAAGCTGAAGATCCCGCCGTCCTTGGCCACCAGCCAGTACCCGCCGCCATCGGCGGTGGCAGCGATGCCCACGATGTCGGACACGCTGACGTGCAGGCCCGGCAGGGAGCCGTAGTAGTTGGCGTCGCCGAAGCTGAAGATCCCGCCGTCCTTGGCCACCAGCCAGTACCCGCCGGCGTCAGGGGTGGCAGCCATCCCCACCACCGGCTGGACGAGCTTCAAGCCGCCGGTCGAGCCCTCGAAGGGGGCCTTGCCGAAGGAGAACACACCACCGTCGGATCCCAATTCCCAGTAGCCGCTGCCGGGGGCAGGCGAGATGAAGACCGCCAGACCGCCCTTGGCGACTGTGATGGTGTTGGCCGAAAGGGTCGCACTTGCGCCCAGTGCCGACATCCAGATGCCGTAGTAGTTGCCCGTGACGGTGTTGTCCTCGATGAGGGTGCCGGTCACCGGCGTCACCTTGGCGATCACCATGATGCCCGCCGTCTGGGTGGAGTGGATGGTGTGCTGTCCCGCCGAGTCGCTTCCCGGACCGTCGGAGATGGAGTTCAGGCCGACGGTGTTGCCGATGATGGAGTTGCCGCTGAGATCGGCTCCGAAGAACGTGGAGTCGAGCTCGATCCCCGGCTCCTCGTTGCCGACGGTCGTGTTGCCCTCAATGGTGTTGTTGTAGGCGAAGTTGAACAGCCCGATGCCCGTGGCGCCGTTGCCGTCGGAGGTGTTGTTCTCGATCGTGTTGTTGTAGACGCCGCCCGCGGCCGGATTGGGCTGACCGGCATTGGGGCCGCTCGAGAACACGGCATTCATGTTGTGGCCGGCCAGCGTGATCCCGCAGCCGAAGGTGGAGTTGTTCGAGACGTTGTTGCCCATGACGAGGTTGCCGTCGTTCGGGCCCACCTCGTCGCTGATGAGCATGCCCCCACCCAGTCCGCCCTCGAGGGTGTTGCCCTCGATGGTGGAGCCGGTGACGCTCATGAGCCACATCGACTCGCCGTAATCGCCCGCTCCGATGGCGGCCGTACAGGCGGCCGTCGTCGGCGTATTCACACATTGGTCACTGTTGTTGATGACGTTGTTCTCGATCGTGTCACCCGACACCGTGGCGGGCGCGACCGCCGATGCGGGCGGGGAAACCTGGATGCCCGCCGCCCCGAAGGTGTCGAAGGTGAGGCCCTCGACCGTGACGTTGCTGGCGTTGACCACCAGGCCGTTGATGCCGCCGGTGGAAACGAAGGCGGTCACACCGGCACCGCCGACCGACTCGATGACCGTCGGACTCCCTACCGTGCCCGCCAGCGCGGGGGGAACGACGTTGGACGTCCCCGCGGGGATGTCGTAGGTGCCTGCCTCGACCATGATGGTGTCGCTCGCAGCGTCGATCGACAGCGCGTGCGCGAGCGTGAGGCAGGGGGCACCGATCGAGCAGGCAGCCGCATCACTTCCGGTCGGCGAGATGTAGAAGGTTGCACCAGCAGCACTGGCGGGTTGGGCCAGGAGGGCAGTCCCCCCAACGCTGCCGATGATGGCCGCGGTCACCATGACGAGGCGACGCAGTCGGCCGCTGCGGAAGTGTCCACTCCCGGAGGATTCAGTGCGGCGAGATCGAACGATGTTCCGAACGAGCATGGTGCGTTCTCCTTCAGGCGTTGAGTGGTCGCACACTATGCCCTCGACACAGGGCGTGCAGCCGGAGATGCAAGCAACGACATCGTTCGTCTCGTCCAGCGCGTGAGTCCGATGGCCCGTACTCGCCCGTTGCCAGGGTCCGCCCACGCAATGCTTGCGGTCGAGCACGCCACGTGGGCGCCGAGCGTGAGACCATGACCGGTGTGGGGGACGGAGAATACTAACAATGACGCACAACGTGAACAACCTGAAACGAGACGGACGAGGAAGTCTGCGGGGCGGGTGGCCAACGCCGGACGTGGTGCGGCGCAATGGATCATGGCGCGGTCACGTGGGCGTGGTCATGTGGTTGTGCGTCGGGCCGTTCTCGAGGTGGGCGCAGATCGAACACGTTCTCGTCTCGAGGAGGACGCTGCTCAAACGTCGGGACGCCTGGCCCTTGGGATGTGCCGGTGCTGACGGCGGGAGGGCGGTGCGATGAGCGATGATGGGCGCGTGGCCAGGGACGACGACGACCCCAACGTGAGGGGCGACCGCCCCAACGCGACCGTGATCGACGACGACCCCAAGGCGAGAGACGCCGCCGACCCCAATGGGACCGTGAGCGACGACTCGTCGACCCCGGCGAGTCGACGACGCCACCGGGGACGTTCCGTTCTCGGGTGGGTGGTGTTCGTGGTCGTCGTCCTGCTCATCTCCGCCGGCACCCGCGCCTATGCGCTCGAGTCGTATTTCGTGCCCTCCCCGTCGATGACCCCGACGTTGATGCCCGGGGACCGCATCTTGGTGAACAAGCTGGCGTCGACGATCCACCGAGGGGACATCGTGGTATTTCACAACGTCCCTGCCGACAAGGGTGGTCCTCCGACTCTCGTCAAGCGCGTGGTCGGCCTTCCCGGCGAGACGATCTCGTCGGTGGGGAGTACGGTTCTCATCGACGGGAAGCCCTTGGCGGAACCTTGGCTGCCGCCGCTGACCGGCGATTGCACCGAGCAGGGTGAGCACATCACCCCCACCAAGATCGCCCCTGGTCATTACTTCATGATGGGCGACTGCCGGGGAGACTCCGAAGACAGCCGGTACTTCGGCACGGTCCCCGATTCGAACATAGTCGGGAAGGTCGACCTGATCATCTGGAGAAATGGGCACCCCTGGATCCACTGGTTCTAAACGGCCCCTGGTAACCGGCCCCTGGATCAACTGGTTCTAACGGGTTCCCCTGGATCAACTGGTTTGAACCGTGGTCGTGGCGATGAGCGCTCACCCCGTGAGACACGACAAATGAGCGCCTTGGACAGCGGGACGTATCGATGGACCTGACTGTGCGCCCGGCCGGACCCGACGATGGCGCCTTTCTGGCCGACATGCTGTCCGAAGCCATGGCGTGGCGTCCCGGGTCGCCTCGGCCTCTGAGTTCGACCGTTCTCACTTCGCGCTACGTGGTCGGGTGGCCCCGCCATGGTGATGGCGGTGTCGTGGCTGAAACGGGCGGTTCAAGCGAGCCCGGCGGCCAAGCGGTGGGAGCGGGTCAAGCGGTGGGAGCGGGCCAAGCGGTGGGAGCGGGCCAAGCGGTGGGAGCGAGCTGGTACCGACTGATGACGGCGGAGGATCCCGGCTACGGCTTCGTCGACCTCCACACCCCGGAGATCACCATCGGGGTTGTCCCTTCCTGGAGAGGCAGAGGAGTGGGGCGTCGACTCCTGACGGCGCTGCTCGAGGTGGCACGAGCCGACGGCCACGTCGCCTTGAGCCTCAGCGTGGAGGAAGACAACTACGCGCTTGGACTGTACGAGTCCGTCGGGTTTCGCTCAATCGAGAAGATCGGCAATGCGTGGACCATGCTGATCCAGCTGCGTTGACGAGCTGATCCAGCTGCGCTGACGAGTTGATCCAGCTGCGTTGACGAGCTGATCCAGCTGCGCTGACGAGTTGATCCAGCTGCGTTGACGAGCTGATCCAGCTGCGCTGACGATGCCGATGGCGGCATCCCCCTACTGCGTCGCAGCCGTCGTCGCGGGTCCCGACGGGCCGGAGCCGGTCGATCCGGTCGATTGGGAGATCGAGAAGCCCAGGCCGGTCGAGCCCGTCGAGCCTGTGGTGGAGGTCGAGGACGTGGTCGACGTGGTAGCTGTCGGCCCCGTCGTGGACGTCGCGGACGACGCCGAGGTGGACGTGCCGGGAGTCGCCGTGTCCGGGGAGACGCATCCGGCGGGGGGAGCGGTCGCACCCTGTTGCCCGGGCATGAGGACTGTCCCGGCGCAACCGAAGTCGGAGAACGTCACAGTCTCGGTCTGGGTGGCACCGTCGCTGAACGCCGCTACCGACACGGTCTCTCGGATGTATCCGGCATCGTCGATCGACACTTTGACGGTCGTTCCCGTGTAGCCCTGTTGCTGCAGGAGCGACAGGGCCACCTTGAGGGCGGCCGCCTCGTCGGGGGTGGTGCCGGGGACCGTCGCATCCTGGGCCGGGTCGAGAGTGACCTGATAGATCGTCACCGGGGCGCCGTCGACGACGCCGGTGCCGAACTCACTGGCGCTGGTGATGGCGTTCTGGTCCAGCTCGAGATATCCGGTCGGGCTCGCCAAGCCCATCATGGCGAGTCCCCTCGCGGGGACCGAGGGAACCCTCGACCAGGCCGGAGAAACCCGACAAGGGCGAACCCGGTCCGGAGTCGGACGAGCCCGGCGAGAGGCCGTAGTTGCCTCCGCCCATCTCCCATACGTCGGTGCCGTTGTCGCGCAGGACCACTGGCCCGATCGAGGCCACGTTGGACGACGCCACCATGGCGAACGGATTGGTGTCGATCGTGCCCTGCCCGGTCACGCTCAGTCCGTCGAGCGCCGAGCCGGTGCACACGGTCTTGCCCGACGAATCGAGGACACAGGGCGCCGGCGCGCCGTCCCCGTTGACCATGGGATTGGTAGCCGAGTTCGCCGGCGTTCCCGTCATCGGCCCGAGGTCGTAGGTCATGTTGAAGCTGCCCGAGGCAATGGTGGCGCTCAGGGCGGAGAGGACCCGGTTCTTGGCCCCGCTGGTGCCGAGCTTCGTGCCCGGGCTCGTGCTCGATCCCCCCGACGCGAGCGCCAGACCCAGCGGCACCCCCACGATCGCCACGCACACGAGCACCGCCATGGCGCCCACCACCCGACGTCTGCCCCGGCTTCGTGGAGGAACCCAGGACTCGTCGTCGTCGAGCCATACTCCCGCCGCCTCGTCGCGTGGCGGACGGCTCCGGGGGTCCTGCGAGGTGTCGGACATCGCTCGAGTTGGCCGAAGCCGCGACAACGACAACCTCCGTGCCAGGAGGCGTGCCGGGCGGGCGCCGGCCCGGAGGCGAGCTTCGCTGGCCGGCACCGGTGCTGCGGCCCCGTCGATCGTCGCTCGGAGAGCCCGCTGTATGTCGAAATCGTTCATCGGCTGTCTCCTTGGAGTGTCTGGCGGAGCTTGGCGAGTCCACGTTCCAGATGGTTCTGCACGGTGGTGACCTTCGTTCCGGTGAGCTCGGCGACCTCACGCAGCGTCCAACCGAATCCGTGGACGAGGACGACCGCCGTTCTCTGCCGTGCCGTCAGCGCCTTCAGCGCCGGCGCCAGGCCTGGCTCGAAGACCGGGTCGTCCCCCTCCCGGGTTGTGGCGAAGACGAGCACCGTCCTCTTGCGACGGGTGCGGCTCTGACCGACACGGAACAGGTAGCCGGGGACGTTCTGCACGTTCGAGAGGCGGTCCCAGTGCTCCCAGGCGAACGCCAAGGCTTCTGCTGTCGCCTCGCGACCACGGGAGCCGCCATAGGCGGCGACGAAGGCTCGACGCAAGCGAGGTTCGTGCTCGGCCACGAACGTCGTGAAGAGCGCCCCGGCCGCGTCAGCTCCATCGCCGAGAACCCCGTTGGACTGGATCGCCCTTGGTGGTCGGGGCGGCGTCGTGGAACCGCTCATCCCGCTCATCCCGCTCATCACCGATAAAGAGCCCGGAGCACGGTCGATTTACCACGTCGTCCCGCGAAACCCCGATCCGGGTCCACGACGAGACGGAGCGGTCCGGTCGGCGCACCTCCCCTGTCGACGGAGCGAGCTGGTCGAGGGGGTGGCGGTCGTCGAGGACGCACCGCCCTAGCCAGTTGTCGAAGTGGCGGAGTCGGTGGTCGGTGGAGCGGTCGCGGTGGTGTCGGTAGAGACGCATCCGGCGGGGGGAGACGTGGCGCCTTGTTGGTCCGGCATCAACACGGTGCCCGCGCAACCGAAGTTCGTGAACGTGGCGTCGAGTGTCACCGTGCCCCCGTCGGAGAAGCTCGCCACCGGTGTCACCTCGCGGATGAACCCGGCGTCGTCGATCGCCACCTTCACCATGGTTCCCGTATAGCCGGCCTGATCGAGCACGCCCACGGCGGCCTGGATGGTATTGGCCTCTTCCGTGGTGATGCCCGGGACCTGCGCCAACTGGGCGAGGTCGATGGACACCTCGTACTCGGTGACCGACTTGCCGCCGACCTCGCCGGTGCCGACCTCGGCGGCGCCGGTGACGGCCTGTTGGGAGAGGTCCAGGAAACCGGTGGGGCTCGCCATTCCCATCATGGCGATCGCACCTTCACGCTGTCCGAGCGTTCCTTCCACCAGGCCCGCGAAGCTCGACAGGGGGGACCCGGCACCGGTGTCGGTGGGCAGGGGCGCCAGCCCGTTGTCCCCCGCACCCAGCTCCCAATAGTTGGTGCCGTCGACTCGAATCGCCAGACTGCCGAAGGAGCTGACATCGGCGGACACCGCCATGGCCATGGGGTTGACGTCGATGGTGCCCTGGCCCTGCACCGATGCGTCCTTGGGGCCTGCCCCGCACGCCCGCGTCACGGTGGTGTCGGTGGGAGGGTCGGAATTCGGCCCGGTCGTGTCCGCGGCACCGCCCTCCTGCGCAAGTGAGGGAGCGACGTTGATCGACACGCACGTGGTGGCCGTGGTGCTCGACGCCGACCCCGACGACTGGGTGAGGTCGTAGTTCACGTCGAAGTTGCCCGACGCCGTAGTGGCGCTCAAGGCCGAGAGCACCTGGTGCTCGGCGGGTCCGTTGCCGAGACGCCCCCCGTTCCCCACCTTGGAGTGATGCCCCGTCGAGTGGGCGCTCGGAGTAGGGCTGGGCCCACCCGAAGCCAGTACCAGACCCACCGGTACGCCCACCACCGCCACGCACATCACCGCGGCGGCGGCCACCGCCATGCGCTGCCGGCGCCGGCTGCGGTGCTCGAGCACCGTTGGCCTGTGCTCCCCCTCGAGAAACAGGCCGGGCTGCTCGTCCCATGGGCCGGACACGGGATGGTCGTCGTTCGCCACGGTGGGCCTCGATTCCCTGCGCTGGTGCGCGCACATCGTACCGCCATCACGTTTGAACCGCCATGGAGGTTTACGTCTCCTCGTTGCAGTTGGGTGAAGACCTACGTCCGCCTGTTGTGGGCCCGGGACCGAGAGCGGGTCCGGACACGCGCGGCCGTCATCGCATGTGTCCGCGACTTAGGATTTGGCTGTGACCGTCCACTCGACACCGCAGATGGGTCCGGACCGTGAGCCTGTGTTCGGTGCCGGTGTCGAGAAGACCACGCTTGCGCCGCCCGATGTCGACGGACACGGGACGCGCCCGCCCGAGGCGCTGTTCGGGTCGATCGTGTCGTCGGTTCGCAGTGTGCTCTTCGCCGACGAGGAGACGGTGCGGCTGGCGGTCGGATGCTTCGTGGCGGGCGGACACCTGCTGGTCGAGGACTTCCCCGGGTTGGGCAAGACCACGTTGGCCAAAGCTCTCGCCTATGCATTCGGTCTCGACTTTCACCGTGTGCAGTTCACCGCCGACCTGCTCCCCGCGGACATCACCGGTGCCATGGTGTTCGACGTGGATCGCCGCGAGCCCACGTTTCGGCCCGGGCCCGTCTTCACCAACGTGCTCATGGCCGACGAGCTCAACCGCGCGTCGCCACGCGCCCAGTCTGCGCTTCTCGAGGCCATGGAGGAGCGACAGGTCACCGTGGACGGCCGGAGCTTCGCGCTACCCCAGCCCTTCATGGTCGTCGCCACGCAGAACCCCTATGACGCCGCGGGCACTTCACCATTGCCCCACGGACGAGCGCGACCGCTTCTTGCTCCGACTGTCGCTGGGCTATCCGACGCGCGACGAGGAGGACGCACTCGTGGCCGGAGAAGACCCGGCCACACGCGTGAGTGCGCTGGCACCCGCCATAAGTATCGGCGAGCTGCACAGTCTCATGGACGCCGTCGCCAAAGCCCATGTCTCGCCGTCGGCACGCGTCTATCTCCTCGATCTGATACGGGCCACCCGCACCCATCGATCGGTGAGTGTGGGGGCGTCGCCGCGAGCGGCCATGTCCCTGGTCAGGATGGCCCGGGCCGTCGCCGTGGCCAACGGTCGCAACTACGTCAACCCCGAGGACATCCAAGCGGTCGCCGGGCCCTCACTGGCGCACCGGTTGTTGCTCCATCCGGGAACCGAGTTCACCGAAGCCGGTCCGGAGTCGGTGGTGGCCGAGTTGCTCCAACTCGTGCCTGTGCCTCTCGCCGACACCCATCCGACGACGTGACGGTCCACCCGACGACGTGACGCCACCCAATGCCACGCCTCGGGAACGATCCGGTATGGCGGGACCGGAGACGATGACGCGGCTGGTGATCCGCCCCACGGCGCGCGCGGTGGGCGTGCTCCTCGTGGTGGCGACGCTGGTGGTGCTCACCGTGACGACCGGTTCTCTCGGCCCCGTGGCACTGGCGGCGGGGCTGGCCGTCCCCCTGCTCGCATCGCCCGTGCTGGCGCGGATGCGGGCCCGGCGCGCTGCGCTCGGTGTCGGCATGCTCGCCCACGCTGTTCCCCCCATGGTCCCCGTGGGCGGGTCGTCGACTCTCGAGCTGACCGTCGTCAACACGGCCGCGCGCAGCGCTCCCGCCCATCGGTGTCGAGCTGCCCGAAGGCCGATGGCGACCCCTGCCTCGGTCGAACACGTCTCTGCGGTCGAACACATCGAGCGCCACCGAGGCACACGAGATGGTGGCCGAGCAGGTGCCGTCGCTGCGTGCGCCGACGGGGAGCCCAAGAGATCGCCGTCGTCTGGCGCCGAGCACGGTGAACCTGCTCCGCCTGCCGGCGTTGGGGAGCGGGATCTCGACGTCGGCCGCATTTCGCGTCCCGACCGCCCGTCGTGGGATGTTCGCCCTGGCGCCGCGGCGCGCCTGGGTTCACGATCCCCTCGGACTGTTCGCGGTGGCAGTGGCGGCCACTGCCCCCGTGGTCGTCGTCGTGCACCCCGTCCGGGCCTCGGGGGTGACGCTGCCGTTCAGCGCCGGGAGCCGGAGCGTCGCGGCCCCGTCCTCGGTGCCCGACGCTCGCCCGACCGACAGCGGGGTCGGCGGTGAGCTGGCCGACCTCCGTCCCTATGTGCCCGGCGATCGGCTCCATCTGTTGCACTGGCCCGCCTTCGCCCGCTACGGGACCCTCCTCGTCCGGCGGTTCGATCCCGAAGGCGGCGGTGTCGTGCGCATCGTCGTGGACGACCGCGCCGGGGTGCATCGCCGCGCTGCATTCGAGCAGGCCCTGTCGGCCACGCTGGCCATCGTCGAGGAAGCAGCCGATCTGGGCATCGCGCTCGATTTGGCCACGCTTTCGGGATCACGCACGACCGTCCCCCCCACGCCCCAGGGTGTGGCCGGCACGCTGGTCGTGCTGGCCACGATGCAACCCAGTCGCGCCCGCTCGTCTGCTCGAGGGCCGGACTGGGCCGATCCCGCGCTCGGGGTCGGCCACGATCGTGACCACTGTCACCGGTGAGCCGAGACTTCCTCCCGCGCTCCGTGGTTGCGCCAAGGTCGTGGTGCGGTGACGTCATCGAGTGGTGGCGACGCCAAGGGGACATCGACCTCCGGTTTTCGCGTCGTGGGTAGCGAGGGCGCCCTCGTCGCCTCGGCCCTCGTCGGCGGTGCCGCGCTGTGCCGGATGATGGCAGGCGGATGGGGCGGGGCCGTCTCTGTCCCGATACTGACGACCGCGGCCGCGGGGTGCGTGGTACCGGGGATCCTGTTGCGGCGCCAGGCACGGGCGCCGCTGGCCGCGGCGACCGGCGCCGTGACGGTGGCTCTGGTGGCGCTGTGGACGTCGGTGCCGCGTGCCACCAGGGTTGGCTTGCCCACGGCCACCACGTTTCGGGTCTTGCGAGCCGACCTTCGTGGGGCGAGAGGGGATCTGTCGTCGTTCCAGCTCCCCTTGCACGCCTCGCCCGGGATCGTGGTGCTGGGGACCTTGTTGGCGGGCATGGCGGCGGTGGCCGCCCGCCTGATCTTCGGGAACCCGGCCACGCGGGCCCGGCGTTTTCCGGCCGCGGCCGTCATACCGAGCACCGCTCTGGTGACGTGGTCGTGTGTGGCCGAACCGAGCACCGGTTCGGCCATCCTGGTCGCCGCGTTGATCGCCACCAGCTCGGCCACGGTCGCTCTCGCCGCGCCGGCCGTCGTGGTGGCGGCCCCAACGGGGTCCTCGGGGCGCGCGCCGGGACGCCGGCCATGGTTGGGGGCGGGCGTTGTCGTGTCGGTGTTGGCCATGGCCGTCGCCGTGGTTGCCGGGGTCACGACCGCCGACCAGAGCGGGGCATCGACGGGGTCGGGCGGCTCGGCGACCGCCGGCACGATCCCCCCCACGGGGCTGGCCCTGGCCTCGGACCTGCTCGGGCTGGAGCGACGGGACCCCTCGGTGGTCCTCTTCTGGGCGCGTTCCCCGGTCCCGACGTATTGGCAGGTTGGTGTCCTGACCCAGTGGCAAGACGGGCGCTGGCTTGCCGACCAGAGCACTCGCGCGGAGTTGGCTGGCGGAGGAGAACCGGCGGGCACGGCCGGGGTCCTCCCCGCCAGGGGGCTCGCGGCGCAGGGTCTCCCGGCACCCTCGAACCACACCTTCGCCGTCACGGTGACCGTGGGTGACCTCTCCAGTCGGCTCCTGCCCGTGCCACCCACCACGGTGACCGTCGAGGTGCCCGGAGGTGGCTCGGTCACGGCATCGGGCGCGCTGGCATCGAGTCCATCGAGGCTCGACGAGCGCTACACGGCGACGGCGATCGTTCCCCCCGCGGTGACCGCCGCACCGCTGTCCACCACCACCGGCCTCAGCGCGTCGCAACTGCAGCCGTATCTGGCGCTACCGCCCATCTCTCCGGTGGTGAGCACCCTGGCGCGCCAGGTCACCGCCATCGCCACCACGCCGCTGTCGCAGGCGGAAGCACTGGTCGATTGGTTCCGCTCGGGGATGTTCCGCTACACCCTCACACCTCCCGCCTTGTCGCCGGGGACCGACGCGCTCGTGGGGTTTCTCACCGACACGCGCGCAGGAACGTGCGAGGCCTTCGCCGGTGCGTTCGCCGTGATGGCGCGCTCGCTCGGTCTCCCCACCCGGGTGGCGGTGGGGTTCACCGGTGGGCGCAGCTCGCCGAGAGGGACGATGACGGTGCGAGGGGCAGACGCCCACGAATGGCCCGAGGTGTATCTGGGGCCCGCGTTGGGATGGGTGTCGTTCGAGCCGACGCCGCAACTCCCCTCTGGCGAGCTGTCTCCGTCGAGTGTCGTCGGTCCCACCGGCATTCAATTGCCGACCACGATCCCGCCCACGAGGAGCTCTGTGCCTCTCACCGTGCCCACGACACCCCCCGCCACCGCCCCGCCCAATTCGGGGACGTCACCGAATGGGATCCGGGGCACGTCCCGTGTCTCGGGGACCACGGCCGCCTCGGCGGGTGCGGGAGTGTGGGTGCTCGTGGTCGGGGGCGTCCTGATCGCCTTGGCGACCGCTTTCCTCGTAATGAGAAGACGTCGGGGTCTGCGCCTGCGGTCGGCGCCCCATGCGCAGCGGGTGTTGTGGTCGTATCAGAGAGCCGAACGAGCGTTGCGCAAGGCCGGCATGGCCAGGCCGACGTGGCGGTCACCGCCCGCGCACGTCCGAGCATTGGTGGTGCAGGCGCAACAGGTGCAAGGGGCCTGGGCTCGTGACCCGGGGTCATTGGCCGCCGGTGACGAATTGCTGGCTGCGCTGCGCGACCTCCTGGTGCTGGCGCAGTTGCTCGAAGGGGCCTCCTACCGCGGTCGGTCACCGACACCCGACGACGTCGTCCAGGCCGACGCCGCGGCACGGCGGGTCCGACGAACCCTCCGACGCCGCTCGGTGCGGGATCTGGCCGAACAGGTCGCGATGGGCCGCGTCGACCCCGCCTCGGCCCTGCGGATCTGAGCGGTCCTGGCGCTCGGTGCTCTACCGGAACGCCGGTACGAGAAGGAGGGCGAGGGCGATGGCGTTGAAGGTCGAGTGCGCAATCATCCCCGGAGCCAGTCGCCCATAGCGGTGACGGAGGTACCCGAGGATCAGCGCGGGGGAAAGAGGACGAGAGGTGCCAGGGGGCCTTCGTTGAGGACGTGAGCAAAGCCGAAGATCAAGGCGGTCACGAAGATCGCCGGGGTCGAGCCCAATCGCCGGGTGAAGGCGCCTTGAATGAGCCCTCGGAAGAACAGCTCCTCGACGATCGGTGCTCCGACGACGAGAAAGAAGCCCAGGACTATCCAGCCGGTGGTCCCCTCGGGGGTCGTCCCGTCGATCTGTCGGCCTGCCGAGTTGGCCACGTTGAACCCAGTGGTGGCGATCACGATCAAGATGAGGACGAGCGTCGACGGCACCCGACCCAAGACACCGCCGGCGACACCGCGCCACACGTCCTTGAGCTTGGGCCACGAGAGGCCGAAGTCCCGAGCCAGACTGCGAGTTCCGTTGCGCCGGGACGCCACGACCACGGCGCCGATCCAGCCTGCCCACAGCGCCAGTTGGCTCGCCAGCATGTACCAGGGATTGCGAGCGTCGAGGTGGCCGGACTGCGCCACGAAATACACGACGGCCACCACGATGCTGCCGGCTACCCCGACGCCCGCACCCACCGCCGCGATGCCCCCACCCTTGATGCCGGGTCCCTTGGGCACGAACTCCGCCGGTGCCGGTGCCACGTAACCCGGGCCGTAGTGGCCGTATTGGCCGTAGAGATACGGGCCGTATTGGCCGTAGAGATACGGGGTCCACTGGTAGCCGTCCCACCATCTCCACGACGCCAAGTGCCACGGGTCGGCGTACCAGCCCGGTGGTGGCCCGAACTGCGGCCGGTGCCCCGCGGGCAGCTGGTCAGCGATCATGCGCGGGTGTGGGTACCACGGGGCGCCGGATTGGTTACGGCTTGAGGTCTACGACGACCGTACGGGCGACCTTGTCGTGCCAGGACTGGCGTCGAACGTCCCAGAGGGGAGCCAACGAGTCGAGGAGGTAGGGAATGTACAAGGCGACCTGGAAGACCACCGTGATCAGAAACCTCCCCCAGGCCCGCCAGAAACCGACCGGCGCGCCAGTGCGCGCGTCTCTCACGGCGATACCGAGCGCCATCTTCCCCACCGTCTGACCGCGGCGAGAGCCGTTCATGGCGGCGTAGTAGATGGAGGTGGGAATGGAGAGGATGATCCAGACCAGGAGGATACCGAGGAATACTCGACCACCGGTGGCCTGAGAATTGTTCGTCGACGTGTTCTGGTTCCCCGCCCCGGCCGCGATGGCCAGCACGATGACGAACACGCTGAAGCCCACGATGGCGGCGTCGATGATGAACGCCACCAGGCGCTTCCACCACGGCGCCAGCGGCTGGTGCAAGACCGAGTCCAGACGGACCTGCGGCGCCAGCGCGGTGAGGCCCGGCGGAGGACCATAAGGCGGTAGAGGGGCATAGCCCGGGGCAGACGGGTACCCCGGTGCCGCGGCGTAGCCCGGTGCCGCGGCAGAACCCGGTGCCGCGGGATAACCCGGCGGGGGGTATCCAGAACCAGACGGGTACCCCGGTGCCGCGGCGTAACCCGGAGCCCCTGGGTAGCCCGGCGGAGGATAACCAGGAGGAGGGTAGCCCGGTGCCGCGGCGTACCCCGGTGCCGCGGCGTACCCCGGTGCCGCGGCGTACCCCGGTGCCGCGGCGTACCCCGGAGGTGGAGGAACCGGAGCAGGGGGGTAGCCCGACGGTGGATAGCCCGGCGCGAGATCGGCATCGGGGGCAGAACCGGCGGCGGGAGGGGCGTCACCAGACGCGAGAGGGGCGCCACCAGACGAGGGAGGGGCGCCACCAGACGAGGACGCGGGCGGCACGAGAGAAGGCACATCGCGAGGTGCCGGCGGCGGTTGTGTGACCGAAGGATGATGGTGCGGCGGATACCACTTGCCGTCAGATGCCAGCCACCAACCCTCGCCTCGCGAGGTGTCGCTCACACGTGTCGAGCGTAGTCCTGGCCGTCATTCTCAGAGCTGATATCGAAGGGTTGGTCGATTGTTGAGCCCTGGAGGCACGACGTTCGAGCTCGGCACGAGATCTACTGGTTCGTGTAGCGCGCCTGTCGTCCCTCTCGGTAGGCCTGCAGCTGCTCTTTGGCGTCCTCGGTCCCGAGGGTGAGGATCTGGGTTCGGGCCTCGAGGTCGATGGCAGCCTCGAGGCTGGGGATCTCGAGGTTCGACCACAATGTGGCCTTTCCCATCCACGTGCCCAGAGGCGTGTTGACGATGATCTGCTCGGCGAGCTCGAGAGCGGCATCGACGACTTCCCCGTCGGGGACGGTCCGCAGGACGAGCCCGATCGCGGCCGCCTCTTCGCCGTCGACGCGTCGCCCCGTGAGCACGAGCTCGGCGGCGCGGGTCGGCGCCCACGATCCGCTGCAGCAGCCAGCTCAGGCCCATCTCCGCGCCCGACGCGCCGATCTTGACGAAGGCGTCGACGAACACCGCCGATGTTGACGCCAGCCGGAGGTCGGCACCCAGGGCGAGCGCGTAGCCGGCTCCGGCGGCGGGGCCGTTCACGGCCGCGATGACGGGTTGGGGGAGGGCGCGCATACGCGGAACGAGCTCGGCGACGTACTTCTGCTGGTACATGTTCGAATGCAGGGGTCCGACGTCGGTGGGGACCCACGCCGGCGGGTGGTAGTCACGGAGGTCGTCGCCGGCGCAGAACCCGCGGCCCGCTCCCGTGATCGACGATCACCCGGCACGCCGTGGTCCCGGCCGAGCCCTTCGAGCACTTCATAGATGTGCGCCAGCATCTCGGAGGTGAGGGCGTTGAGCCGGTGCGGGCCGGTTGAGTGTGACGAGGCCACCTCGGGCCGCGGCCGATCCACGAGCACGTCGTCCGCCCCGGTCATACTGCGCCTCGTTCCCACCGTGCGTGTCCCGATCACCCGTGTCGATCGCCGGCACCGGCATCGCATCGTCCAGCGGCCAGCGGGCTCTAGCTTATGCAGTCGGCCGAACTGCAGGAGGTGCATGTGAGCGAGTCGACGTCGGGATACGCAGTGTCAGTCGAGGACCACGACAAGTGCGCGTCCTCGTCCTCGACCGGCCCGCCAAGCTCAACGCGTTCACCGCCGAGGGCTATCGGGCACTCATGGCGCACTCGACGCGGCCGCGGCCGACGCTCGACGTCGCGGTGTGCGTGCTGACCGGGCGAGGCCGGGCGTTCTCGGCGGGGGTCGACCTCACCGAGATGAGCCGCCCCGGGGGAAGCGCCGAGCTCGGCGTCGACTTCGACCCGCTCCTCGCCTGCCTGGCGGGATTCCCGAAGCCGCTCGTTGGCGCGGTGAACGGGCTCGCCGTCGGGTTCGGGGCGACCCTGCTGCTGCACTGCGACCTGGTGGTGGTCGACGAGGGCGCCGAGATCCGCATGCCCTTCGTCGCGCTGGGCACGTGCGCCGAGGCGGCCAGCAGCTGGCTCCTCCCTAACGGGTCGGTATGCAGCAGGCGTCGTGGATGGTGTTGTCGGGCTCGCCGATCACCGCGGACGAGGCGGTCGCGCACCGGCTTCGCGCTGGCTCGAGCGCCCCGCCGGCCACGCCCTCGACGAGGCGTTGACGATGGCGACGCCTCGCCGCAGCACAAGGTGCCCGCCCTGGTGGCCAACAAGCGCCTGCTGCGTCAGGGTTCGCCGACACGGATCACCGAGGTGTGGCAACGCGAGAAGGCGGCCATGGCCGCGATGGCCCAGAAGCTCGGGCCCTTCGGCTGGTCGCGGACCAGCGGCGTGACCGCACCGGCCCTCGCCGGGCTGTCTGGTGGCGGCGGCGTGCTTCGCCGTCGGCGACTGGGGGGCGCGGGCGCGCCACATCGCCCGGCTCGAGTACGTGTGCAAGCCGGCCACCTTGGTGGCGCTGACCGGCGGCGGCGCTGGCCGTCACCCGTGCACGACGCCGGCGCCCGGCGCGCCTGGTTCGTGGCGGCTCTGGCGTGCTCACTCGCCGGGCGACATCCTGCTCATGCTCCCGACCGACATGTTCGTCGCCGGCCTGGCCGCGTTCCTGGTCGGCCACGTCTGCTACGTCGCCGGCTTCTGGTCCCACGGTCCGGGGGCGTGCCTTCGCCATCGGGCTGCCGTCGTGGTGGTGGTCGTGGTCGCCGGTGGCCGCCGCATCCTGGGCGCGCTGCGGAGCCGACGGAGTTCGCGCGTGCCCGTGGCGCTCTACATGGCCGTGATCTCGGTCATGCTCGCCACTGCGCTCGGCGACGGGGACGTCTAGCCGGGCTGGGAGCGGCGTTGTTCGTGTCTCCGACGCCATGATCGCCTGGAACCGCTTCGTCCGACCGTTCCGCCGCCGCTGACCTCGGCATCATGGTGACGTACCACCTCGGGCAGGCCGGTCTGGTGCTGTCGCTCGTGCACTGACGCCGACCCGTCGCCGCGGCATCCGCCGGGCAATGCGCGGACGAAGGATGCGGCAGGCTGCTGGCCATGAGCCGCACGCCGAACCCGGCCCCGAAGCCGGCCCCGACACCCGGCGCACCGTCGACATCGCCTTCGTCTGCGCCATGCCCATGGAGCTCGAGCCCCTCATGCGCAAGCTCGGCCTCGCACGAGTCGGCGCTCGGGGACGTCACCGCCCACGTCGGGACGCTCGGCGACCGCACCGTCGTCGGCCATCGTCACCGGCATGGGCACCGAGCTGGCCACCGCGGGGCCACCGGGCTGCTCGACGCCGTGCACGTCGAGCGGGTCGTGGTGGTGGGCATCACCGGGGCCGTGGAGAACGAGACGCCCATCGGCACGCTCGTGCTTCCCGAGATCGTGGTGAACGGCGCCACCGGCGACGAGTACCGCCCGGCACCGCTGGGCGAGGGCACGCCGGCGGGAGCGATGTGGACCACCGACACACTTCAACACCGACCCGGACCACATCGCCCGCCTGCGGGCCCGCGGCGTGGTGTCGCTCGACATGGAGACCGCCGCCATCGCGGCGCTGTGCGAACGACGCGGCATCCCGTGGTCGGTGTTCCGGGTCATCAGCGACCGCGCCACCGACGGGAGCGTCGACGAAGAGGTGTTCCGGCTCTCGCAACATGGACGGGTCGCCCAACAACGAGGCCATCGAGCGCTACTTCGCCGAGCACCCCGAACGCGTCGAGGCCATGGCCCGGCTGGCCGAGGGCGCGCTGCTCGGCGACCGAGGCCGCCGCCGACGCCGCCATCGCGGCGCACTGCGCCACCCTGGGGTGACGGGTCCCCTGAAGCCTCTCAGGCGCGCACCCAGAAGGGGAGCGCCTCCTCGCTGCCGTCGGCGCGACGGAAGTGCTTGAAGACGACCTCGACCGGCTCGCCGATGCGGATCGAGTTCGGGTCGATCTCGTTCAGCGCACCGTCGGGCCCGCTCACGAGATTGCCGACGAAGCGGATCGTGGGGTGCTCGTCGAGGGCGACGACGATGACGTTGTAGGGCGCGAGGCTCGGAATAGGGCTGGAGCAAGCGGCGGGTGGGGGACCACGAAGGACCAGATCGTCCCCTTGCCGTCGACGCGCTTCCAGCCTCGTGCGGTGGAACGGCACGACGGGCACATGGGCCGGGGGGGATGGCGCAGTTTGCCGCAGGAGCTGCACGCCTGGATGCGCAGCTCGCCGACGAGCGTGCCCTCCCAGAAGAACCCGCCCTCCTCGTCGACCGCCGGCATGAGGAAGCCCTCCTCGGACGGACCGAGGTTGGCCACGTACCCTCCCGAGAACGCCGCTGCGTTGCTCATGTGTCCTCACTCCTCCGTCTTCTCGATGATGCGGGCCCCCAGGTGATGCGGCGCCCGTGCCTTCAGCGTCGAGGAGAAGGGCGCTCGTGGGCACGCCCTCGCCCGAGGTAACCAGGCAGGTCTCGGCCCCCTCCACCTGGGCGGTCGAGGTGCCCCGCATCTGGCGTACTCCTTCGTTGATGAGGTTGAAGCCGTGCACGTAGGCCTCCGACAGCCCGCCGCCGGCCGTGTTCACCGGGAGCGAGCCCGTCCCCCACTCGAGGTTGCCGTTCTCGGTCAAGGGGCCGGCCTCGCCGCGCTTGCAGAAGCCGTATCCCTCGAGCGACAGCAGGATGAGCGGGGAGAAGGCGTCGTAGATCTGCGCCACGTCGACGTCCTCAGGCCCGAAGGCGGCGTTCGCCCACAGGCGCCGGGCGCACGCCCACGCCGGCCCGGTGAGCGGGTCGTCGTTGAAGAAGTTGACCATCGTCTGGTGCTCGGGCGGCAGCCCCTGGGCGAAGGCGTGGACGTAGGCACGGCGGGTGGCGCAGGTCACGGGCCCGCTCGGCCGACACCACCACGCACGCCAGCGCACCGTCGGTCTCGAGGCAGTTGTCGAACAGGCACAAGGGCTCGGATATCCAGCGCGACGCCATGTAGTCCTCGCGGCTCATGGGCTTGTCGTACATGATGGCGGCCGGGTTCATGTTGGCGTGCTTGCGCACGGCCATGGCCACGTTGGCGAGGTGGTCGCGGGTAGCGCCGTACTCGTGCATGTAGCGCCGCGTCAGCATGGCGATCTCGTCGACGGGCCGCAGCATCCCGAAGGGTCGCGTCCAGGCCCCGGGCACGCGCAGCTGGACCGAGGTGCTCGTCCAGGGTCGGGGCCCCGATCCGCGCTTGCGCGACCGCCACGCCACGGCCACCTCGGCCTGCCCGCTCGCCACCGCCAGGGCGGCGTGCCCCACCACACCGCAACCCGCCCCGCCGCCGTAGCCGACCTGGCTGAAGAAGGTGATCTCGCCGCAGCCGATGTTGCGGACGATGTCGACCTCTTCGGTGGCCTCCATGGTGTAGGAGCACAGGGCGTCGATCTCCGAGGGGTCGATGCCGGCGTCGGCGCAGGCGCCTCGATGATCACCGTGCACGCCAGCTCGGCCTCGGTGGGCTCGAGGTGCTTGGCGAACGCCGTCTGGGCGATGCCGGCGATGGCGGTGGCGTCTTGGAAGCCGACTGCCGGGCTCATCGCACGGTCCTCCTTGGTCCGGGCCCGGGACTGGGTGCGGGCTCAGCTCCCCGGGCGTGCTGCGGCACGGTAGCAGCGGACCTGACGGCATGTCAGATAGCCGGTACCATCGGCGCCCATGGGCGACACGCCTGCGCAGGGCTCCAGGCGCGAGAGCCAGCTCTTCATCGGCGGCAAGTGGGTGGACGCCTCGGGGGGCACCTACGACGTGGTGAACCCCGCCACCGAAGAGGTGGTGGGGACGGCCCCCAACGCCACCGTGGCCGACGCCGAGGCCGCGGCGGCGGCCGCCGCAGAGGCATGGCCCGGCGTGGGCGGCGACACCTCCCGAAGAGCGCTCCGCCCTCATGGCCCGCGCCGCCCACGGCCATCCGGGCGCGCGCCGAGGAACTGCTCCCGCTGGTGATCGCCGAGACCGGCGCCACCGCCGCGGTGGGATCGACGCCTGCAGGTGCCCGATCGCGGTGAGCCGCTTCGAGCGCTACTCGCTCGACCTGCGTCCCGTGGCGCAGCGCGCCCTTGTTCCCCAGGTGGCCGAGGCCACGCCCCTCGCCCCCGGCGGGCTCATCAGCGCGCTGGCCGCTGCGCCAGCCCGTGGGCGTGGTGGCCTGCATCACGTCGTACAACTTCCCGCTGGTCAACATGGCCGGCAAGGTCGCCCCCGCCCTCGCCATGGGCAACACCGTCGTCGTGAAGCCCGCCGCCCAGGATCCCCTGGCGGTGGTGGAGCTGGTCCGCATCCTCGAGGAGGTGGGGTTCCCCCCCGGCGTCGTCAACCTGGTGAACTCGGCCGAGCGCCGGGCCCGCCGCGGCCCTGGTCGAGTCCCCCGACGTCGACATGATCAGCTTCACCGGCTCCACCGAGGTGGGCACGCGCATCGCCCGGCGTCGGGGGCGCCGACGATGAAGCGCCTGCTGCTCGAGCTCGGCGGCAAGGGCGCCTGCATCGTCTTCGACGACGCCCAGCTCGACAAGGCGCCGTGGGCTGCATCGGCTCCACGTGGAGCTTCCACTCCGGGCAGATCTGCACCGCCCCCACGCGGGCCGTGGTGCAGCGCGGCGTCTTCGACGCAGGTACTCGAGATGCTGCGCCGGCTACGCGGGGGCCCTCAAGGTGGGCGATCCCACCGAGCTCGACACGATCGTCGGCCCGCTCATCTCGGCGGCCCAGCGCGACCGGGTCGAGAGCCACATCGCCACCGGCCGTCGACGAGGGCGCCCGGCTGGTCGCGGGGGGAGGGCGCCCGCCGCAGCTCGAGCGGGGCTTCTACGTGGAGCCCACCTTGTTCGTGGCCGACAACGACATGGCCGTGGCCCGCGAGGAGATCTTCGGGCCCGTCCTCGTGGTCATCCCCTTCGACGACGAGGACGAGGCCATCGCCATCGCCAACGACAGCGACTTCGGCCTCTACGACTACGTCTTCTCGGGTGACACGGCGCGGGCCTTCGCGGTGGCCCAGCAGCTGCGGGCCGGGCACGTCGGCATCAACACCGCCCAGCGCAACCACGAGGCCCCCTTCGGCGGATTCAAGATGTCGGGCGTCGGGCGCGACGGCGGCGACTACGGCCTGGAGGCGTACTCCGAGCTGCAGTCGATCGTCTGGACCGGCTGAGTGGTCGACCTCGGCTCCAGGCCCGAGGCGGCACGAGGACCGGCTCGAGGGCCGGACGAAGGAGCGCACGTGAGCACCTACGACCTCGCCATCATGGGCGGCATCGTCGTCGACGGCACCGGCCTGGCCCGCCGGCGCGGCGACATCGCCGTCAAGGACGGCCGCATCGCCAAGATCGGCTTCGTCGACCCGGCCGAAGCCGACGAGGTCATCGACGCCGACGGACTGCACGTGGCGCCGGGGATCGTCGACGCCCACACCCACTACGACCCCCAGCTCACGTTCGAGCCGCACGCCACCTCGTCGTGCTACCACGGCGTGACCACCGTGCTGGCCGGGAACTGCGGCTTCTCCGTGGCGCCCAACCGCCCCGACCAGCGCGACTACCTGGCCCGGATGTTCGCCAAGGTCGAGGGCATGTCGCCGGTGGCGCTGTCCGCGGTGCAGTGGGACTTCGAGTCGTTTCCCCGAGTTCCTGGCCTCGAGGTACGGGAAGCTCGGCGTGAACATGGCCTGCTACGTGGGGCACTCGGCCGTGCGCCGCACCGTCATGGGCGAGGCCGGCTCCGAGCGCGAGGCCACCGACGACGAGGTCGAGCAGATGCGCCGGATCGTGGTCCGAGGCCATGGAGGCCGGGGCGGCGGGCTTCTCGTCGTCGCACGGCCCGACCCAGCTCGACGGCGACGACCGCCCCGTCCCCAGCCGCTTCGTCCACGATGGGCGAGCTCGAGGTGCTGTGCGCCGAGGCCGGTCGCCACCACGGCGGCTCGATCAGCTACCTCCACCGCAGCGCCATCGGCGGGCTCGACCAGGCCGACAAGGACCTGCTCCTGCGCCTCGGCGACCGTCAGCCGCCTGCCCATCATCCTCCAGGGCCTCGGGGGGCGCTCCAAGGTCGACGTCCCCGGGGCGGAGTGGGAGCAGGTGTCGCAGTGGATCGAAGAGGTCGGACGCCAGGGCGTGGGCATCTTCTCGCTCCTGCGCAACCACCCCTTCGACCGCGACTTCCGCATCGAGACCGGCACCAACCTCTACGAGGGTGTGCCGGCGTGGCACAAGGCCGTCGGGCCCGGTGTGGCGCGACAAGATCGTCTCGCCATGCTGCGAGACCCCGGCGCCCGGACGAGATGCGCCACGCCGTCGAGCACCCCAACACCGACGGCGCCCAGGGGTCCACGCTTCCGCCGCCGCGCTGGAGTGTCGTCGAGGTCGACGAGGTGGCCCAGCCGCACAACGAGAAGTTCGTTCGGCGCACGATCGCCGACATCGCCGCCGAGCTCGGCAAGGAGCCCGCCGACGTCCTGCTCGACCTGGCGCTCGACGAGGACCTGCACACCGTGTTCCGCTACGTCAACAAGAGCCGGGCGTGGGAGGAGGCCGTCGCGCTCGGCCAGAGCCACCCCGCCATGATCATCGGCGTCTCCGACGGCGGCGCCCATCTCGACCGCGACGACGGCTCGGACTGGTCGACGGCGTTCCTCGCCTTCTGGGTGCGCGACCGCAAGCTGTGGAGCCTCGAGGAGGGCATCCGCCAGCTGACGCAGGTGCCCGCCGCCCTGCTCGGCTTCGAGGGCCGGGGGATGCTCCTCCCCGGCTACTGGGCCGACGCCTTCGTCTTCGACCCCGACACCATCGAGCTCGAGTCCAAGAAGCAGGTGAAGGACTTCCCCGGCGGAGAGGCGCGCTACTCGGCCCGGCCCCGCGGCATCTCCTGGACGATCGTCAACGGCGTGCCCATCGTGCGCAACGGCGAGGTGCTCACCGACAACCTTCCCGGCCAGGTCGTGCGACCCGGAGTGGCCTGACCGCCCTGGGCGAACCCCTTGATGACGGGGATCAGCGCGCCGCGCCCTCGTCGGTGAGTGGATGTGGGCGCGGTGTGGGTCAGGGCATGGGGGCCACTAGCGGAGCCGCACGTAGAGGTAGCTCGGCCCGGCATCGCTGGGGTCGTCCGACTCGATCATGCCCGCGAACACCCGGGAGTAGCCGGCCTTCTCGAGAGCCCGCCATGAGCGGCGGTTGTCCTGCTGCACCGCCACCGCCATCCGGTCGATGTCGGCATACCGTGTCGAAGGTCAGGTGCCGTGAACGCGTCCACGATGACGGGGCCCAGGCCGACACCGGTCAGCTCGGCCACGCCGATCAGGTAGTCGATCCCCGCGGCCTGCTCGACGCGCGAGCGCCGCGCCCCAGGCCGGGTAGTCGTCGAGGAGGTAGCGCTGCACGAACCCGACGGCCCGGCCGTCGAGCTCGACGATGAACGCCTCGGTGGGGTCGTCGCCGTCCACCGTCGGGCCCGTAGCTCGCCTCAACCGCGGCCACGGTGGCTCGTCGGGCCACCACGGCGCCACGTGGGGCAGCGCCAGCCACTGCGCCAGGAGGGCGAAGTCGGCGCGTCGGAGCGGTCGCACGGAACGGCAACGCTGCGGTGCAGGCAGCGGACGTGAAGCCGGTCAGCGAGCGTTGATGTACTCCACCAGCTCCTTGCGGTCCTTCTCGAGCTCGTCGATCCGGCTCTTCACGATGTCGCCGATGCTGATGATCCCGCACAGGACCCCGTCGCGCACCACCGGGACGTGTCGGATCCGCCGCTCGGTCATCACTGCCATGATCGACTCGACCTCGTCGTCGGGCGAGCACGTGAACACCGTCGTCGTCATGATGCGAGCGGACGGGCTCGTCCAGCAGCGCCCCGAGTTGGCCCGCTCAGGCCGCGCACGATGTCGCGCTCGGAGACGATCCCGTCGATGTGTTCGCCGTCGGACGACACCACCAGTGCCCCGATGCCATGCGCACGCAGCTGCGTCCACCGCCCCGGTCACCGTCGTGTCCGCGGTGATCGTGGCCACCGATTCTCCCTTGCCAGCAAGAAGGGTCTGAGATCCGCACCGGCACACCTCCTTGTGAGTGCGAGACGCGTCTCGTGAGGCGAGACTGTTTGTACGGTACATCCAGTCTACGGCCGTGGTGGCTCGGCAACCAGGGGCGTTTCTACGCCCCAGGCGGGCCTCGGCCTGCTCGCACTCGCCGGCGGGCCGAGCGCGGCTAGCCTGCGGCGGCGATGGGTGCCTCCGAGCAGTTCACGGCGATCGCCGCCAGAGTGAGGAACTGGGGTCGCTGGGGCCACGACGACCAGCTCGGCACGCTCAACTTCGTCACCGACGAGGTGCGCCGCCGGGCGGCGGGCTGCGTGCGGACGGGCACGGGCGTTCCCCCTGGGCCTGGCCCTGTCGGAGGCCGAGGGGATCCAGAAGGGTGTCGTGCCGGGCGCGCTTCAACCCGGTGCGCACCATGTCGTATGTGAACGTGCCGTTGTCCGACGACCCCGAATGGATCTGCGCCAACGAGGATGTCGTCGTCATGCCGCTGCAGTGCGCCACGCATTGGGACGGACTGGCACACGTGAGCTACGGGGGCTCGCTCTACAACGGCTACCCGGCATCGGCGGTCAACTCGGCGGGAGCGAGCCGGCTCGGGATCCATCTCGTGGACTCGCTCGTCAGCCGGGGGGTGCTCCTCGACGTGGCCCGGGCCAAGGACACCGCCGTCCTCGACGGCGGCTACGCCATCACCCCAGCGGACCTCGACGCCGCCTGCGAGCTGGGCGGGGTGAGCGTCGAGCCGGGAGACGTCGTGTTGGTGCGCACCGGCCAGATGGCGCACCTGCGCATGTCGCGACGCTTCCCCGCCGGTGGGACGACGGTTCCACTTCCCAACGTGCTGCGCTTCGGCGACGTCATGCATTACATGGGTCTGTCGTCGGGCCTGTCCATGGCCACAGCAGAATGGTTCCACGCCCGTGACGTGGCCGCTGTGCGCCACCGACACCATGGCGCTCGAAGTCATCCCGTGCGAGGACGCCGAGGTCTATCTCCCCGTGCACCTCCTGCACATCGTCGAGATGGGGATGACCCAGGGCCAGAACTGGATGCTCGACGAGCTCGCCGCCGACTGCGCCGCGGACGGCCAGTACACCTTCTTGCTCGACTCCGACCCCGCTGCCGTTCACCAACGGCTGCGGCTCGCCCGCTCAATCCCGTCGCCGTCAAGTAGCGCGCCGGGGAGGGACCTCGGGACCGGGTCGTTGTCGAGCCTGGCTGACGCGGGTCTGCGCCGCGCCGCCCCCCACGACGGGACCGGTGCGCGGCGCCGGCACGGCGATGGCGTCGGCGTTGGCGGGCGCGGGCCTGCCCGTGACCGCCCAGTGCAGCACGCGGCGCCTGGGTGTCGACCATGGCGGTGGTGCGGATGCCCCAGAACTCGAACCCGTAGCGGTGCGCGGCGACATGGGCCAGCATGGAGATGAGCGTGGCCGCCACCGCCATGGCGTCGGTTCCCGCCGGGGTGCGGTTGGGCGTGCCCGAGGCGATCACACGCGCCAAGGTGACCGTCACCGCGTTCAGGGCGCGCACCCGGAGCCCCTGGAACCGGAGGTCGCCCTCCTCGGTGGCGAGCTCGACCACCCGGAACACGGCCCGGTTGGCATCCCAGTAGGCCATGAAACCCTCGACCACACTGCCGCGCCGTGAGCCAGCTGGCCTTGTCGGACCAATCCCCATCGACCAGCTCGGCCAGCGTGCCCGCCCCCTGCATGAGCTCCTCGGCCATGACGAGAATGGCCTGCTCGACGTTCTCGAAGTACTGGTAGAACGTCGCCGGCGAGGTCCCGGCCTGGCGGGCGATGTCGATGACCTTGATCGAGCGCCACGGCGTGGTGGCCAGGAGCTCGGCGGTGCACTCGAGCAGGCGCGTCCGGGTGGCGAGGCCGCGACGCCCCGGGACCCGACCGTCGGTGGCGGCGATCGCGCCCGCGTCGTCGATGTCGTCGAGGATCGTCTCCAGGGCCGCGTCGCCCGATTGGGGGGGCATGTGGTGCAGAAGGCTAGCCCCCATTCGCTGACGCCGTGTCAGATTTTTGGAGGCCCGGCCTTCCCTGTGGGAGTAGAACGGGTTCCTTTTCAGACACGTCGGGGAGTAGCGTGAATTACCGTGCAGCAGCGAGTGCTTCCCCGCTCCCTGACCCGCGCCCAGCAAGCGCGGCGTCAACGGGTGGTCGACGCGGCGATGGAGCTCGGCCTCGAAGGGGGCTACGAAGCGGTCCAGATGCGCGACGTGGCCGCCCGGGCGCACGTGGCCATGGGCACCGTGTACCGCTACTTCTCGTCCAAGGACCACCTCCTCGCGGCGGCGCTGGTCTTCTGGGTGGAGCAACTCGACGCCCGCCTGGCCCAGGTGCCGGCCCGGGGTGCGGTCGCCTCGGAACGGGTCCTCGACGTCTTGGACCGAGCCCTGCGCGCCATGGGCCGCCAGCCCCAGCTGGTGGCGGCCGTCTTCGCCTCGCTGGCCTCCCCCGACATGGCCGCCATCGAGTGCCAGCAGCAGATGGGGGCGGTGATGGACGGCATCATCATCAGGGCCATCGGCGAGCCCCAACCGCCCGACCACGCCGAGCGCACCCGGATCATCGGTCACGTCTGGTACTCGTCGCTGGTGGGCTGGGTGAACGGCTGGAGCGACATGGACCGCGTGCGCGACGAGCTGGCGGTGGCCGTGCGTCTCCTGCTCCCCAACGGCCTGGTCCCCAACGGCAAGTCGGCACCCACCCCCGGCGCGCTCTAGCCGGACCCTGCGAGCGGGGGGATCGAGCGGGGGATCGAGCGGGGGATGTTGCGGCACTCACCGGCGCATGGTCGAATGCGCAGGCAGGGTCGGCGCCACACAGGCACGGTCGACACCCAGGGAGGGAGCTCGGATGCGCGCAGCGATTTTCAACGAGGTCGGCAAGGAAGTCATCGACATCTATGACGACGTCGAGGTCGCCGATCCGGGGCCGGGCGAGGTCCGCCTCAAGCTCCACGCCGCCGGTGTGTGTCACTCCGACCTCTCGGCCATGAACGGGACACTGCCCCAACCCGCCCCCGCCGTCCTCGGCCACGAGGGCGCAGGCGAGATCATCGAAGTGGGCGAGGGCGTGACCCAGGTGGCCGTGGGCGACCACGTCATCGTGGCCTGGACCCCGCCGTGCGGAAAGTGCCGGGCGTGCCTGCGCGGTGAGGCCAACCTGTGCGTGGAGATCTTCTTCAACATCGCCGGCGCGGCCAAGTTCACCCGAGGGGGAGTGCCGATCTTCGGGTTCGCGGGGACGGGGACCTTCGCCGAGGAGATGGTGCTCCCCCAGCAGGGCGTGGTGAAGATCCCCGACGACGTGCCTTACGAGATCGGCGCGCTCATCGGCTGTGGCGTGACCACGGGCGTCGGCGCCGCCCTCAACACGGCCAAGGTGAAGCCCGGTTCGAGCGTGGTGGTCTTCGGAGCCGGGGGCGTGGGCATCGCGGCGATCCAAGGGGCCCGCATCGCAGGCGCGGCGGAGATCGTGGCCGTGGACATGGTCGACTCCAAGCTCAAGGACGCCCAGCGCTTCGGGGCCACCCACGGCGTGAAGCCCGACGATCTCGCCGCCGCCAACGCCGAGATCAACGGTGCCGCCGACGGGTTCGACTACGCCTTCGAGTGCATCGGCCTGCCCCAGACCATCCGCAACGCCTACGACGCGGTGCGGCGCGGGGGGACGGCGGTGATCGTGGGTGCGGGCAGCTCCGACAAGCACGTCGAGTTCAACTGCTTCGAGCTGTTTTTCATGGAGAAGAAGCTGCTGGGCTCGTACTACGGCTCCGCCGACGTGCGCAGCGAGTTCGGCCGCCTCATCCGTCTGTGGAAGGCGGGGCGCCTCGACCTCGACGGCATGATCTCGTCGCGCATGGACCTCTCCAAGGCCCAGGACGCCTTCGACGCCATGAAGAAGGGCGAGATCATCCGCCAGGTACTGACTTTCTAGGCAGTCGTCACGGCCACGCTCCCCGCTCGGTCGGGCATCGAGACACGGGTCGTCGCCCGGGGGCTCACCAAGCGCTTCGGCGACGTGCTCGCCGTCGACGACCTGAGCTTCGCGGTGGAACCCGGGACCGTGACGGGTTTCCTGGGTCCCAACGGAGCGGGGAAGACGACGACGCTGCGCATGTTGCTCGGCCTCGTGGCCCCCACGTCGGGCAGCGCGCACGTGAACGGCGTCGCCTACCACGACCTTCCGGACCCGACCCGGGCGGTCGGTGGGGTGCTCGAGGCGTCGGGCTTCCACCCCGCCCGCAGCGCCCGCAACCACCTGCGCATCGTCGCCACGGTGAGCGGGATCGGCAACGGGCGCGTGGACGAGGTGCTCGAGCTCGTCGGCCTCGGGAGCGACGGGGACCGCACGGTGGGCGGGTTCTCCCTGGGTATGCGCCAGCGGCTCGAGCTGGCTCGGGCGCTGCTGGGTGATCCGCAGGTTCTCATTCTCGACGAGCCCGCCAACGGCCTCGACCCCCAGGGCATCGCGTGGATGCGGGGGTTCCTGCGTTGGTACGCCACCCAGGGCCGGGTGGTGCTGGTGTCGTCACACCTGCTGGCCGAGGCCGCCCAGACCGTCGACCGGGTCATCATCCTGGCCGGCGGGCGCCTGGTGGCCGACGGCCCGCTCCACGAGCTGCTCCAGGGGGCGACCACCAATGTGCGGGTGCGCACCCCCGATGCCGCCCGCCTGGTGGCGGTCCTCGAGCAGGCCGCCGCGGCGGGAGACGTCGACCACGCGCCGACCTCGGTGCGCCTCGAGGCACCCGATGTCGTGGTGGCCGAGGGGACGACGCCCGAGGTGGTGGGCCCGCTCATCGCCAGGGAAGGCGTCGTGGTGTACGAGATGACGTCGTCGGGCGAGTCGCTCGAGAAGCTCTTCTTCGAGTTGACCGAGGGCGTGGAGCGCGGCGGCCGCCCCATGGGCCAGCCCGCCACCCCCAACGCCCCGTTCCCCGGCGGGCCCGCCGAGTCCGGCGCGCCCGGCGGACCCGCCGCGCCCGGCGCGCCCGGTGCACCGTGACACGACAGGTGGCGGCGGAGATCAAGAAGTTCCGGACGATCTGGTCGACCTGGCTGCTCCTGGGCATCACCGCTTTCCTGGTGGGCGCCCTCACTTCGATCATCGCCTTCGCGCCCATGGCCGCGGCCGCAGGGCGGTGCTGTTCCCCATGCAGGGCACGACGCGCTGGTTCGACGCCATCTTCTCGACCCAGTCGGTCTCTTTTACCCTTGCTCTCGTCCTGGGCATCTTGTGCATGACGGGGGAGTACCGGCACAAGACCATCACCCCGACCTATCTGGCCCAGCCCCGGCGGGGACGCGTGGTGATGGCGAAGTTGCTGGCGTCGGCCCTGGGTGGGGCGGCGGTCGCCGCGGTGGCCGGGGCGGTGGCGCTGGTGTTCGGCTTCAGCGTTGTGGGGGCGGGCATCGGGAACGTGGGCAGGATGCTCACCGAGTACCGCCACGTCTTTCCCGGGGTGCTGGGCGCCGCTGTCCTCTACGCCCTCTACGGCGTCGGGCTCGGGGCCCTGCTCAAGAACCAGGTGGTGGCCATCATCGTCGGCCTGGGTGTCACGGTGATCGTCGAGCCCATCCTCGTCGGCGTGGTGCCGTCGGTGGGGAGGTGGCTGCCCGGTCAGCTGGCCGACGCGCTGCAGTCGGTGACGGCCAACGCCAGCGGCTTCATGAGCGGCACTACCAATCTGGTGTCGTGGTGGCAGGGCGGCCTGGGCCTGCTCGGGTACGGGATCGTCCTGGCGGCGGCGGGCTCGCTCACCACCTTGCGTTCCGACGTCACATAGGAGAGGACCCGCGACCAGACGGCGGGGCCTTCTTGACATGTGACCAAATGGTCACATAATGTCCCGGGGGTGGACGCCGTGTTCAGGGCGCTTGCCGATCCCACTCGGCGGAGCCTGCTCGACGAGTTGTTCCGTGAAGACGGGCAGACGTTGAGCGCGCTCGAGGCCCGGTTCGACATCACGCGCTTCGGCGTGATGAAGCACCTGAAGCAACTGGAGGAGGCCGGCCTCGTCGTCACCAGACGGCGAGGCCGCGAGAAGCTCCACTTCCTGAACCCGGTCCCGATCCGGCTCGTCCACGACCGGTGGGTGAGCAAGTACGCCGAGCCGTGGGTGGCAACGCTCAGCGGCCTCAAACAGAGACTGGAGAGTCCCATGGAGAAGGTTTTCGAGATCTACATCCGCACCACCCGCGAGCGCCTGTGGGAGGCGATCGTCGATCCCGAGATCAGGAGCAAGTACAACTTTGGCGTCGGGATGGTCCTCTCGGAGCTGAAGCCCGGCTCGCACTTCGACATGCGTTCGCCCAAGGCGGAGGGGCTCCTCGGCGAAGGCGAGATCCTCGAGGTCGACCCGCCGCGCCGGCTCGTGCACACCATGGTGGCGCTGTTCAGCGACGAGGCCAAGAGCGAAGGAGCCTCGAGAGTCACCTGGGAGATCGAGCCCATCGGTGACTCGTGTCGCCTGACGTTGACCCACGACCAACTGCGCGAGGGTGCGAGCGCACAGCTCTACGGCGGTTGGCCCATGGTCCTATCCGGGCTCAAGACGTGGCTCGAGACCGGCGAGCTGCTCACCACGCCGGGATCGTTGCTCTATACCTGAGCCGGCCGGCCGCGACACCCGAGCCGGCCCGCCGCGACACCCGAGCGGCCCACCACACCCACCCCGGCTCGGTCGTCACCGGGCCGGGAGCGGGGACCCGCGCTGGCAGCGAACTGCAATGTGTTCTAGTTTGCGCCGTCGGACGTCGACCGAGGGGAGGGTGGTCATGGCAGACAGCGAGATCCTCCGGGCGCCGCACGTTCTCGAGTATCCCTACCTCCGCTCGGTGGGCCCCGTCATCGGCGCCTTCCTCACCGGGCTGCGCGAGGGGCGGATCCTGGGCGCGCAATCGCGCGACGCCGAGGGGACGGCCACGGTGATCGTGCCTCCCACCGAGTACGATCCCATCACCAGCGCCGATGTGGGCGAACTGGTCGAGGTGGGCCAGTCCGGTGTCGTCACGACGTGGTCGTGGGCGGCTCATCCCCTGAAGGACCAGCCCCTCGACCGCCCCTTCGCATGGGCGCTCGTGCGCCTCGACGGGGCCACGACGGCCATGCTGCACGTGGTGGACGCCGGCTCCGCCGACGCCATGTCGAGCGGCATGCGGGTCACGGCGCGTTGGCGCCCGGCCGGGGAACGCCTGGGTCGCATCCAGGACATCGAGTGCTTCGTGCCCGAGGGGAGCAACCCATGACCGACTCGAGCACCCTCACCGACTCCGCCACCTCCGGCGAGGCCCCCGTCACGATGCTCGCCACACCGATGCGCCTCGACTACCAGTACACGGCGGGCCTGTCGCAGTCCCGGTTCCTGCACGGCATCGCACAGGGCAAGTTCATCGGGCAGCGCTGTCCCGCCTGTCACCAGGTCTACGTCCCTCCCGCGGGTCGTGTCCCACCGACGGTGTGGCCACCACCGATCCGGTGGAGCTCGCCAACAAGGGGACGGTGACGACCTACTGCGTGGTGAACGTGCCCTTCCAGGGCCAGTCGATCGAGATCCCCTACATCTGCGCCCAGATCCTGCTCGACGGCGCCAACATCGCCTTCATGGGGCTGATCCAGGAGCTCCCCGCCGACCAGGTGCGCATGGGCATGCGGGTGGAGGCGGTGTGGCTCCCGAGGGAGCAGTGGGGCCTCACGATGGCGTCGGTCAAGTACTTCCGACCCAACGGAGAGCCCGACGCCGACTACGAGACCTTCAAGGAGTACCTGTGAGCGCGGCCGGCGCGGGGCGTGCCGCGGTCCGTCCCGTCGGGGTGGTCTCGGTGGCGCAGTCGAAGTCGGTGCGGCGCGAGGACCATCGCAACGAGGTCGAGATCCTCATGCCGGTGGTCACCGAGGTGTTCGCCAACATCGGTGTCACCAAGAGCGACATGGGGTTCGTGTGCTCGGGCAGCACCGACTATCTGGTGGGGGCACCGTTCAGTTTCGTCATGGCGCTCGACGCTGTGGGCGTGTGGCCCCCCATGCGCGAGAGCCACGTGGAGATGGACGGCGCCTGGGCGCTGTACGAGGCGTGGACGCTGCTGCAAGAGGGTGAGGTCGACACCGCTCTCGTCTACAGCTTCGGGCGGTCGTCCCCGAGCCAGCTCGATCGGATCCTGGCGTTGCAACTCGACCCGTACTACTTGGCCCCGATGTGGCCCGACCCCGTGGCCCTGGCCGCCCTGCAGGCCCAAGCGCTCATCGACGCCGGCAAGGCCACCGAGAAGGACTTCGCCGCCGTGGCCGCCCGTAGCCGGCGTGACGCGCTGGGCAACCCCAACGCCCAAGTGGCCAAGGACCAGGCGCCTGAGGACCTCCTGCGCGACGACTATGTGGTCGCCCCCCTGCGGCGCCACACCCTGCCCCCCATCACCGACGCCGTGGTCGCCGTGGTGATCGCCGCGGAGGACCGGGCCCGGGAGCTGTGCCAGCGCCCGGCGTGGATCACGGGTATCGACCATCGCATCGAGACCCATGCTCTGGGGGCGCGCGATCTGACGGTGTCTCCCTCCACCCGAACCGCGGCGGAGGGGGCGGGCGTTTTCGACGCCTCGGGCCAGGCACCGGGGGCCGTCGACGTCGACGTGGCGGAACTGCACGCACCGTTCGCGCCCCAGGAGCTGATCCTGCGCGAGGCCCTCGGTCTGTCGGACTCGGTGGCCGTGAACCCTTCGGGCGGAGCGCTCGCCGCCAACGCCCTCATGGTGGCCGGGCTCCTGCGCATCGGGGAAGCCGCCGCCCGCGTCATGGACGGCAGCGCCCACAGCGCCATCGCCCATGCCACCTCGGGGCCGTGTCTGCAGCAGAACCTGGTGTGCGCCCTGTCCGCCGAGCCCTCGGGCGCGGCCCGAAAGGGGGCGTGATGGCCGAGCGCTGCGCCGTGATCGGTGTGGGCCAGACCAAACACGCGGCCAAGCGCCAGGACGTCTCCATCGCGGGGTTGGTGCGTGAGGCGGCGGGACGGGCCCTCGAGGACGCCGGCATGGACTGGGGCGACATCGATGCCGTGGTCATCGGCAAGGCCCCGGACATGTTCGAGGGCGTCATGATGCCCGAGCTGTACCTCGCCCCGGCCCTCGGGGCGGTGGGCAAGCCCATGCTGCGCGTGCACACGGCGGGATCGGTGGGCGGGTCGACGGCCATCGTGGCCGCCCATCTCGTCGCCTCCGGTCGCCACGAGCGGGTACTCACCGTGGCCTTCGAGAAGCAGTCGGATTCCGACGCCATGTGGGCATTGTCGGTTCCCCAACCCTTCTCGGCTCCGCTGCTGGCGGGTGCGGGCGGGTTCTTCGCCCCCATCATCCGCTCCTACATGCGACGCTCGGGCGCGCCCGACCACATCGGGATCCTCGTGGCCGTGAAGGACCGCCTCCAGGCCCTCAAGAACCCCTACGCGCACCTCCACCTCGAGGACATCTCCTTCGACATGGTGAAGGACTCACCCATGCTGTGGGACCCGGTGCGGTACCTCGAGACCTGCCCGTCGTCGGACGGCGCCGCGGCGATGGTGCTCGCCTCCGAGCGTGTGGCGGAGTCCTCGGGCTCGACCCGCCCCCCGGCGTGGATCCACGGCATGGCCATGCGTTCGGAGCCCACCATGTTCGCCGGGCGCGACCAGGTGAATCCCCGAGCAGGCCTGGACTGCGCGGCCGACGTCTACCAGCAGGCCGGCATCACCGAGCCCCGGCGCCAGATCGACGTGGCCGAGGTGTACGTGCCCTTCTCGTGGTTCGAGCCCATGTGGCTCGAGAACCTCGGATTCGCCGAGGAGGGTGAGGGATGGAAGCTGACCGACGCCGGTGCCACCGCCCTCGACGGAGGCGACATCCCCTGGAACTGTTCGGGGGGTGTGCTGTCGTCGAACCCCATCGGAGCCTCGGGCATGCTCCGGTTCCTCGAGGTGGCCATGCAGGTCCGGGGCCAGGCCGGCGAGCACCAGGTCGAGGACGTCCGCACCGCGCTCGGCCATGCGTACGGGGGCGGCTCGCAGTTCTTCGCCATGTGGGTGCTCAGCGCCGACAAGCCCTGAGCGTCGGGCCCGGGGCCCCTTGGGAGCCACCGCTACACTGCGGGTCGGGCCGAGACGGAGGTGCGTCCCATGAAGGTCGTCGTTGACTACGACGTGTGCGCGTCCAACGCCGTGTGCATGGGCATCGCCCCCGAGGTGTTCGAGGTGCGCGACGACGGGTACCTGTACGTGCTCAACGAGAACCCCCCGCCCGAGCTGATGGACAAGGTCCGCATGGCCGCCAACAATTGCCCCACGGGGGCGATCACGCTCGTCGAGGACGAGTAGCGCACGTGCAGGCGGCGCCGGCATGACCGGCGGGGCCGCTCCGGCCGCCGCCGCCGTCGTGGCGACGCGGGTCCGCTTCGCCCCCTCTCCCACGGGATTCCTCCACGTGGGCAGCGCCCGGGCCGCCCTCTACAACTGGCTCTTCGCCCGCCACACCGGGGGCACCTTCGTGCTGCGCATCGAGGACACCGACACCGAACGCAACCGCGAGGAGTGGGTCGAGGGCATCCTGTCGTCGTTGTCATGGCTGGGCATGGAGCCCGACGAGGGTCCGTACCGGCAATCGGCGCGCACCGACGCGTACCACCACGCCATCGACGCCCTGTGGGAAGCGGGTGTGTTGTATGCGTGCGAGTGCACACGCCAAGAGATAGAGGCCCGCACCAAGGCCAACGCCACACCGGGATACGACGGCTTCTGTCGCGACCGGGGCCTGGCGCGCCAAGGCAGGGCGCTGCGCTTCAGGGTGCCCGAGGACGGCTCCACCGTGGTGCACGACCTCATCCGCGGCGACGTGATCTTCGCCCACGCCGCCATCGAGGACTTCGTGGTGGTGAAGTCGTCGGGCGCCCCGTTGTTCGTGCTCGCCAACGTCGTCGACGACATCGCCATGCGCATCACCCACGTCATCCGGGGTGAGGACCTGCTGCCCTCGACCCCCAAGGCGCTGCTGCTTTGGACCGCGCTCGAGGGTGAGCACGCCACGCTGCCCGCCTTCGCGCATCTACCCCTTCTCGTCAACGAGCGCCGCCAGAAGCTGTCCAAGCGCCGCGACGACGTGGCCGTCGAGTCGTACCGGGAGCGGGGGTACCTCGCCGACGCCATGCGCAACTACCTGGCGCTGCTGGGGTGGAGCGACCCGCTGGGCCGCGAGATCCTCACCGTCGAGGAGATGGTGGCGGGGTTCGAGCTGTCCGCGGTGAACCACGCGCCGGCCTTCTTCGACTTGAAGAAGCTCGAGTGGATGAACAAGGAGTACCTGCGGGCCATGTCGGTCGACGACTTCGTCGAGGCGGCGGCGCCGTGGCTGGCGCCCGACCGGGCGCCGTGGCCGCCCGAGCGATTCGACGAGTCCGTGTTCTGCACCATGGCGCCCTATGTCCAGGAGCGCATCGGCGTGCTGGGCGAGGTGCCCGACATGGTCGACTTCCTGTTCCTCGAAAAGCCCCTGGTCGACGAGGGGTCGTGGGAGTCGGTGGTGAAGGACCCCGCCGCCCCGGCGATCCTCGAGGCGGCCCTGGACCGCTTCTCGGACTGCGAGTGGACTGCAGAGGCCCTGCACAGCGCCACCCAGGCGCTCGCCGACGACATGGGCCGCAAGCTCAACAAGGCCCAGGCGCCGATCCGGGTGGCGGTCACCGGTCGGCGGGTTGGGCCGCCCCTATTCCAGTCCCTGGAGGTGCTCGGGCGCGAGGCTGTAGTGGAACGGCTGCGGGCGGCCCGGGACCGTCTCGGCCGCACTACAGGGTGAGCCCGCGGTCCGGTGCACGCCGGACAGGAGCGATCGGGGGAGTGGATCGGTGGCAGTGCTGGGAGACGCCATGGTGCGGGGCGCGCGCGCCATGCGGTGGGTGCTGCAACGACTCTTGCTGATCGCCCTGCTGTTCGGGGGATACCTGGTCGTCACCGGGGTGCAGGTATGGCTGACGTCGCGCCACAGCGAGGCCCGCCCCGCGCAGGCCATCGTGGTGATGGGAGCCGCCCAGTACGACGGGGCGCCCTCGCCCGACCTCGTGGCGCGCCTGCAGGATGCCAACTCGCTCTGGCACCGTCAGCTCGCCCCGACCGTGGTGGTCACGGGCTCCAAGGAGCCGGGCGACCAGTACACCGAGGCAGAGGCCTCCGAAGCGTGGCTGCATCAGAACGGGGTGCCGGTAGCCGACATCGTCGAGGTCGGCGGTGACGATTCGTGGAGCAACCTGTCGTTGGCGGCCGCGGCGCTGCACCAGCGGGGACTCACCAAGGTCCTCATCGTCACCGACGGTTTCCACGAGGACCGGAGCCTGGCCATCGCCAGCAACCTGGGGCTCCAGGCGTGGCCCGTACCTGCCACCGACTCACCCATCAAGGGATGGGCGACGGTGCCGTACTACGCCAAGGAGACGCTGGGGGTGGCCCTGGGACGGATCATCGGGTACTCGCGACTCCACCGGCTGGGGTAGCCTGCGAAGTCACCCGTTCGGGGGTGGTGTAATCGGCAACACGGCAGGTTCTGGCCCTGTTATTGGGGGTTCGAGTCCTCCCCCCCGAGCCAATCTGCAGCGTCACGTCGTCGGCGAGAGAATCCAGATCGCCGACGAGAGGGGGATCTCGGCCGATCGGATACGCTGGCTCGGCCCGAAAGGGTGCCCGGCCCCATCGTCTAGTGGCCAAGGACACCACCCTCTCAAGGTGGAGACACGGGTTCGAATCCCGTTGGGGCTGCCAAGAGGCCTTGACCCCATTTGGTGGACCGCGCTCATGACAATGCGGCCTCGTGGATGTGGGTTGAGTGTAGATCTTCGAATTCGATCGGGGTCAGGTAGTTCAGGGAACTGTGGCGCCGGCGCGGCGCCTAGAGCTCGCCCGCCGGTGACGCCCGTCTCAAGATTTCCGGGCGATCCAAACTGCACGCGGCTCCGCCCCCGGCGCCGAAGCACCCCGCCTCGGCGATGTCGGCTGCGGGTCCTCGCTCATCGTGGATTGCAAGGGCAAATCGCAGCCTGGAAGTAGTAATTCCCGCGAAGGATGCCCGGGCGACGCCCCATACGGGGCTCCTGCCAGGACCTTTAGTGGTCTTTCAAGCCACCTCAGCTCAGGTGGCGTGCGGATTGGAATGCCCGGCCACTATTCAGTGTTACTATGTACCAGTAGTCAGTAGCGCTGAGTAGCCCGAGGAGGTGTTCCGTGGGCAAGCAGATGACGGAGATGCTCAAGGGCACGCTGGAGGGCATCGTCCTCGCGATCCTGTCCGTGCGGCCCGCGTACGGCTACGAGATCACGGCATGGCTGCGGGAGAAGGGCTTCTCCGACATCGCCGAAGGGACCGTCTACGCGCTGCTCATCAGGATCGAGCAGCGCGGCCTTGTCGACGTGGAGAAGTTCCCCTCCGAGAAGGGGCCGCCTCGCAAGGTGTACTCCCTCAACGCTCAGGGACAGGAATGTCTCGAGGAATTCTGGAGGACCTGGAGCTTCCTCACAAAACAGCTCGAACAGCTCCACGAAGGAGGCAGATAGATATGTCCGATGTCGAAAAGAGCGGCTTCATCTCGAAGGTGGTCGGCGACAAGAAGCGCTGGAGGGCGTACAAGGAGCGCACGCGTCGGCTTCCCGAGAACTATCGCACGGCGGTCGAAGCGATCGAGCGGTGCCTGATGCACTTCGTGCCGACCGATAGCCACAGCGCTGCGTCGATGTTCCAAGACCTCGCCGACCTCTTCGAACAAGCCGCGGCGAACGGAACGCCAATCCGCGAGATCGTCGGGAACGACCCCGTGGAGTTCGTCGAGGCGTTTGCCCGGAACTACTCGGAGGGTGGCTACATCACCACCCGTGTGCGGAAGCGGCTGACCGACGCCATCGCGAGCGCCGCGGGAGAAGACAAAGGAAACGAAGGGTTATCACGATGACACCACAGCCGGTTCAGGCGATCCACGTGCAGGGCCTCGAGAAGTCGTACAAGAAGCTGGAGGTGCTGCGCGGAGTGGACTTCGACGTGGCGCGGGGCAGCATTTTCTCCCTACTCGGCTCGAACGGGGCAGGCAAGACCACCGTCGTAAAAATCCTGTCCACGCTGCTCAAGGCCGACGCGGGGACAGTCATCGTCAACGGCTTCGATATCGCCACGCAGGCTGCCGACGTGCGGAAGTCCATCAGCCTCACCGGACAGTTCGCTGCGGTCGACGAAATCCTCAGCGGGCGCGAGAACCTCGTGCTCGTCGCCCGGTTGCGGCACCTGAAGGACCCGGGCACGATCGCGGATGACCTGCTCGATCGTTTCTCGCTGACCGACGCGGCGGCGCGGAAGGTATCGACGTATTCGGGTGGCATGCGCCGCCGCCTCGACATCGCCATGAGCCTCATCGGGAATCCGCCGGTCATCTTCCTCGACGAGCCGACGACCGGACTCGACCCCCAAGGGCGCATCGAGGTGTGGCAGGCCGTCAGGAAACTCGCCGGGCATGGCACCACGGTGCTGCTGACGACGCAGTATCTCGACGAAGCCGAACAACTCGCCGACCGGATCGCCATCCTCCACGAGGGTCGGATCATCGTGAAGGGCACCCTTGCCGAACTCAAGCAGCTGCTCCCGCCCGCCAAGGCCGAATACGTCGAGAAGCAGCCGACCCTCGAGGATGTCTTCTTCGCCATCGTCGGTTCGGACGGCAAGGACAGCGACGCTGTGGCAATGAACGCAGCGGCGCGGACGAGGAAGGAGCAACGATGACCAACCATTTCTTCGATGACATCGCCGTGCTGTTGGGACGATCCCTGCGCCACATCACGCGCAGCCTGGACACCATCATCACGACCACGATTATGCCGATCGCCTTCTTGCTGCTGTTCGTCTACGTGTTCGGTGGAGCAATCAAATCAGGGTCGCATTCGTACGTGAACTACCTTACTGCCCGGCATTCTGCTCATCACGATTGCTTCTGGCGTCTCCTACACGGCATTCCGTCTCTTCATGGATATGAAGAGCGGCATCTTCGAACGATTCCAGTCCATGCCGATCGCACGGTCGTCCGTGCTGTGGGCGCACGTCCTTACCTCGCTGGTCGCCAATCTGATCTCGCTGGGGGTCGTCGTGCTCGTCGCCCTCCTCATGGGCTTCCGCTCGGGGGCGGGAGTGCTGGCGTGGCTCGCGGTCGTCGGCATCCTGGTCCTGTTCACCCTGGCGCTGACGTGGATCGCCGTAATCCCCGGTCTCTCCGCGAAGTCGACGGACGGCGTGAGCGCGTTCTCCTATCCGCTCATCTTCCTGCCGTTCATCAGCTCGGCATTCGTACCCACCCACACCATGCCCGGCCCGGTGCGCGCGTTCGCCGATCACCAGCCGGTCACGCCGATCGTCAACGCGATCCGTCACCTTTTCACACAACACCCGGTCGGTCCCGACATCTGGATGGCCCTTGCCTGGTCTGTCGGCATTCTCATCGTGGCGTACACCGTCGCCATGGTCACTTACTGCCGCAGGATCTCCTAGTGGAGCGGGGTGCTGGTGCCGGGTGTGCGCCGCAGGCGTACCATGGCGAGGGCCCGCGATCGGCCTCCAGGGCGTTTGTCTTTGGCCCGTTGAGCTCGGAAAATGAGGACGGATCTAGGGCCTCAAGAAGCCGTCTGAGACGACTTGGAGGGTTCGAACATATTCCGTTACCTCCACCTGAGCGGACTGGAACCGCCGACCCGCCAAATGCCCGAATCGCAGTGACCTGGGGCCGAGGGGTTACAACGAGTCGCCACGTCGGCCAAGGTTGATCTTTGGGCCAGTGACCAGGGGCGCGTGGTTCGGATTGAAGTCCGTTGGACCGCTTGCGAAATCGCAGGTAAACGGCCTAGTGCGGTGATCCGTCGGCTGCCGCCTTTGGACTTCGTCCGTCCTTTGTCCGTCTCAGCGGGACGACCTTCGCACGCCTGGCCAGTTTCCCCAGAGCGGCGGCCAGCACACGATCCCGATCCTCGGTGGCATGCTGGTAGCGGATAGCGGCGGTCGCGCGCCGAGCGGGCCGTCTGCTGGACCTCATCGTCACGCTCGACGGTGACGACCTCGACGTCATGGCCGTCCTCGGAGCCCGTGCACGTCTAGCTTCCGAAATTCTCAGAATCGCGGGATCCTCAGGCACGACTCGTCCATCGCCGATCTGTCATTCCTCGGTGGCGACGTGCCAGGTTTCGGATCGGACCCACCTAGCCAGGTGATCCGGAGTGCGCATCGGATCAAGCCCGAGGCTCTCAGCCATTGCAGCGGCCTCCCCCTGTCGGCCTCCTGAGTGTGCATCGACTTCAGCTCAGCATGAGATTCGTCAAGCCGCTTCAGCGCGGCGACACCGATCACCACTCCCGACGTGCGAGCACTGAAGAAGGTGACGCCCGGCTCCATGAGTTGCTCCACCCCTAACACGAAGGAGTATTGCGCAGGTGTGGCCCCCCGAGAGAATGCCAGGTGGGTCGCCAGCAGGGCCCGGATATCCTCCGCCTGAGGATCATCGACCCCCAATCACAAGCATGACGGAGCATTCCGGCGCGACCACATCAGGGTCGCGGAAAGTATTACCCGTTTGAGGGCAAACGGTAGGGGGGCCATCCACGGGAAGCGGCGGTCCCTCGCCCTGCCCCGGATCTCCCTCAGCGTACCCAGCATCCGTGCGCCTAGGTCAACCAACGCTGTCAGGGCGTATGTCGGGTGCGTATGGGCGAAGGCCTTCCTACCCGGACAACCCCTCGCGGTGATGTCCCTACAGGGGGGGAGGGGGAGTCGTTCTTTAGGGGGTCCAGTCGACCAGTACGTCGGGGGGCGGGCTTTCGGGTGGAGCGCCCAGGTCGACTCCAGTCACATCCTTGACTTGGCCACGAAACCAGATGGTGAACTCGTCGCCGGAGGTGGCGAGTTCCGTGAACGCCTTCTCGATGTCGGGAGCCTCGAACCACACCAACATGAAGCTCCCCATCGGGGTCTCCTGCAGAGCCCAAGTCTCCCGGGTAAGTCCCGACCTAGCCGACTGAGCATCGAACCCCTTGTGGCGCTCCCCCATGCACGCGGCCGCGAAGTCCCTTCCTGCTTTTTCTTTACCGGGAAGGATCGGGAACACGCCATTGAACACTGCCATCGGGCTCTTCTCCTTGTTCGTCCGCCGTAGCACGCGGAACAGTATCAGCGGGCTCCGAAGAGTGCCCAAATCCCGCTGACCCACAGCCTGGTGTCGAGCAGATCACAACACCGACGGCGGACACTTCACCCAAAACGGAGAGTACCAGGCTAGTGATCGCCCAGAAAAAGACGGTGCTGACTGAGTTGAAGGATCAGAGCGGTACTGAACTAGAGCGATACCGAAGATGGAGACTCCCGTTTCGATTCCGCTATGCCCGAGCCACACTGGTGTCGAACAAATCCAGCTTTTGGGGGTGCCTGCGACCCACGGTAGTGCCGAGCCGGTCGGGGGATGCTTGTACCGCATTTCCGTGCTGCGCCACCTATCACGTTCTCGGCGCATCCTCGTGACTTCCTCTACTCGCCGGTGAAGCGAAACTCTGCGTGCCACGAGCTGTCAGTGTGGACAACCTCCCAATAGCGTTCAGCAATACGCTCCGGGTCGAAGGAAGTACCTGCAACGATCTGTCCCGCGATCGTGAGGGTAGCCACTCGGATGCCGTCCGGTTCCAAGTCGGCTCCGAGCATCGTAGCAGCCGATCGGAGAGCGGCTTTGCCGAGAGAGACCGTCGCGAGGGCTGGGATCGGATGATCCGCGAATCCACCCCCGGTGACGATCATGGTGCCGAATCCCGCTGCCTTCATAGCCGGGGCGGCCACCTGCGCGAGAACGATTGCACTAACGACGTCGACTGCATAGGCAGCCTGAAGGTGAGCAACGCTCGCACTCAACAGCTGATCCGGCGCACCCATCACCGCGTTGTAGATGATCACTCCCGGCGCACCTTCCCCGCGGTAGAGCTCGGTCATTCGGGCCGCCAGGCCCTCGGGATCGCTTGCGTCCGCCTCGATCGTGGCGATCTCGGCACCAGTGTCAGACAAGCTGCCCGCGAGGTCACGCAGCCCGTCGGTGCTCCGAGCGACCAAGGTGACTCGGTAACCTCCGACAGCGAAACGGCGAGCCACGGCCAAGCCCAGGCCCGGCCCGGCCCCGACCAGTAGCAAGTGACGGCGGTCGACGGCGCCGACATCGACTGCCTCGTCTCTGCGGCTTCCTTCACGGTCGCTCGTAGGTGTGCCTTCCACTAGGACTCCTGACTCGATCGAGGTGTCTTTCACATTTCAGGTCGACACCCCATGCGGCGTGGCATCTAAGAATCCCAAAGTTTAAGCCGACGATTTCTCCCGCCCGCCCAGTCGCGTTTGCCCGGTCTAACTAGCGGCGCTCATAGACTTCGGGTCGGGCACAACGACCGTGGCAGTTCCGCCGGAAGCTCCATTCCAGTCCGGGTGATCTCGATGTGCGTCCAGCAGCGCGGGCGCCATGACGACAAGGAGGTTGGCATGGTGTAACCGAGCGACAAGCTGAGGACAGCCAGCCGGTGCAAGTCCGGTCCGGGGAGACGCCAGGGTCCCCGGTAGCTGGCTCCCGACGTCGGGCGAGATCCTGGCGTCGAAGCGGAGCGACGACACCGCATCAAGGCGGTGGCAACTGACCAGTCCGCAACACAAGTGAAGCCTGACAAGCGTCGTCACACCCGATCTGCCCGAGAGGGTGGAACAAGGAGGAGCCGAGCCTGTATCGAGAGGGCGAAGGCCATGGACGACACCTCTGATCCTGGAGCGGGTGTCTAAGAACCTCCCGGCGTAATGGGCGTGGAATGGCCAGAAGGTTGTCCTCGGAACTGGAGAGGCCCTCCTCGGCCCCGGGTCTGCGGCCCGGGAAGCATGCCTACCTATAACCGCACGGGAAAATGGTAGGCAGCCGAGAGGGAGTCGGAGGGGGTCGTAGTAGTGATGACGGACAGGACAACACAACCTGTCCCGAGCGAAGGACCCCTGCTTCACCGATGCACCGACGAAGGACAAGGAGCTCTGATGAGTGCCGAGCAATCGGCTAGGTCCATCAGCGACGCCCAAGGCGTCGACCGGGTTCGAGCACTCCAACGCGTGCTTTACCGCAGTGCCAAGTCAGATCCCGCCCGTCGGTTCCATGCCTTGTTCACCCACGTCGCCCGCAGCGACATCTTGTGGAGGGCCTGGAGCCACGTGGCAGCCAACCGAGGAGCCCCCGGCGTCGACGGTGTGTCTGTCGAAGACGTCGAGGACTCCGGGGTGGGGGGGTTCCTCGAAGCCCTCGCCGGTGCGCTGAAGGCGAAGACCTATCGCCCCAAGCCGCTGCGGCGAGTGCCCATCCCCAAGCCGGGGAAGCCGGGAGCCACCGGGCCCCTCGGCATCCCTTGCGTCCGTGACCGGGTGGTGATGGCGGCGGCCAAGATCGTCCTCGAACCCATATTCGAGGCTGACTTTCTGCCCCAAAGCTTCGGGTTCCGCCCGAAGCGCTCGGCCCCCATGGCCATCGAGGCCATCCGGGTCGAGGCCAATCGGGGAGCGGACTGGGTGCTCGACGCCGACGTATCGGACTGCTTCGGCTCCATCGACCACGACGTGCTCATGGGCCTGGTGGCTCTGAGGGTGTCGGACCGACAGATGCTGAAGCTCATCCGGGCGTGGCTGCGAGCCGGGGTTCTCGAAAACGGGGTGATGTCCGACACCGTGTCGGGCACACCCCAGGGCTCTCCCATCTCGCCGCTTCTGGCCAACATCGCACTGCACGTCTTGGACGTGGAGTGGGAGAAGGCTTCGAGGCGTCTCGGTGTGCTCATCCGCTACGCCGACGACTTCGTCGTCCTCTGCGCCACCAAGTCTTGGGCCGAAGAGGCTCGGGAACGTGTAGCAGCGGTGCTGGCGACTCTGGGTTTGCGACTGAACCCGGACAAGACCCGCATCGTCCGCCTTACCCGGGGCGAAGAGGGCTTCGACTTTCTGGGCTTCCATCATCACAAGGTGGAGTCCTGGCGTTGGCCGGGCCGCTTCTACATGCAGCGCTGGCCGTCGAAGAGGGCCATGGCGTCCATCAGCGACAAGGTCAGGGTGGCAACAGACAGGCGGTTCGTGGGCTACTCGCTGGAGACGGCGGTGACACGTCTCAACCCCGTGCTTCGGGGCTGGGGAAACTACTTCCGTTACGGCAACTCGGCACGGAAGTTCACCACCATCGATAGCTACGTCCACATGCGGCTGGCGAGGTTGGCCAGCGTTAAGCACGGGCTGTCTCGCCGGAACTGGTCTCGGGACAATCGTTTCAATGTGGAGTGGTTGCTCGGGTTGGAGGTGTATCGCCTCACGGGAACGGTGCGGCGGGGGACGGCGCATGCAGTGCGGTGAACGGGTGTCGGAAAGCCGTGTGCGGGAGAACCGCACGCACGGTTTGACAGGGGGCCGCTGGCGAAGCGGGAACGGGACCGGTCGAGATGGGCGAGAAAGCGTGATGCCCAGCGCCCGACGCCTGTCAACGGACGACCAGCCAGCGGCCTACCTCACCGGCCTGAGGTTGGTCGGCTGCCACCGTCAGGGCGCACAGAACCGGCCTGTGCCACCGGTCAACGCTGATAACCACTCCTACCGTTGGGCGGTCATACCGGGCGAGTGACCGGGCCGAATTCCGGACCGCCCGATACCCTTCGGGGTGGCTCCTATCCCCAGGGACCCGCTACGCCAAGTGTGGCGATAGGGACATCGCTTACCAGGTGCTCGGTGCGGGGCCGACCGACGTGCTCTTGCTCACGGGGGTCGTAGTTCACTGGCGAAAATCGCGCTCTTGAATGTGATTTGCGCACTACTTCTTCTAAGAGGTGGCTAGCTCTGCTTGCGAGCAGGGCGCGTGCCCAACGAGGGCGAGCACTTGTTCAATTCGCCAAACGAAGCAATTCGTCGACCACCTGGTTGAGAGGCTGGGTGGCGTCGACGTCTATCGCTCCCGCCGGTTTTTCGTCGCTTCGATTCAGCTCGAGCATGAGTTCGGTTGCCATGGCCAGGAGCTCCTCGTAGCGGTCGTCGGGCCCGAGTTCCCAGTCATCAGCGGTGCGCTCTTGGAGGCGGCGACGCATGGTGTCATCGTCGATGCGGAGGTTGAAGATCTTGGTGAAATAGGGGGCAAAGTGGTCGCGATTACGGCTGCTCCCACAGACGAACAACACTTCTGGTTCCGGGCTTTCGAGTTCGCTCACAGCCTTTTGGCGGTCCCACACCCAGTTGTCGTGCTGAAGGGGCCCACCCGGGAGGCCAGTGTCGGGGTCGGCATGATAGGCCCAGGCACGGTCGGTGCTGATCGCCTTGTAGCCGCGCCGGATCAGCTCCTCGCAAACCGAGGATTTACCGGCACCTGATAAGCCCTCCACTAGATAGTTTCGTTTAGCCATGGTGACAATCCGGGTTCGTCAATCGAAAGCGGCGTTTGAACGGTCGGTACGCGAGAAACGTATCTCGCCTCGCCTTGGACGGAGCATTTGTCTTGCGCGGTCAGTCATACGGTCAATTCCCCGGGTCAACTTGCGCGTAGGTCGAATCGGGAGGCGCCCTGCTAACTTGGCAGCGGCGGACGATGTGTCACCCCCCTTTCAAAAACGCTGGACCGGTGATGCAACCTGGGGCGGTAACCCAAGACTTGGCGGGCGGTTGGCGTTGTCGCGAACTAACCAGCATCCCTGGTCATCATTCGCCACGCACCGAGAGCCGTCCAACCCACGAGCCAGGAAACGATCACGAAGATCGCCACGATTGTTGGTTCTGACACCAACGATGATGAGCTTCGAACTGCGCCGGGTGCGCCTCCTGCAAAGGCTGCAAGACCCAGTCCGGTCGGCTCCAGATGCGCCACGGCCAGGTCGAGCACCGATCGCTGGAGGTTGATCAGATGTGGAATGTCCACGACTATCAGGATTGGGCCCAAGATGATCTCGAACACGATCATCACGACCACCGGAACCGTGCGCTGTCCCATCAGGGAGGCAAACCCGAGGCCGACGATGAACGCGACGGTCGCCTCAAGCTCGATCCACAATCCCGTTCTGACCATCAGAGTATTAGGCGGAAATAAGAACGAGTGGTCGTAGCTCGAATAGTCCTCTTGAGCCATCTCGACGGCCTGCGCTTTACTTAAGGGGGTCGTGGGTTGACTCGGACCATTACATGGTCCGCTGAAGGGGAAATCACAGATAACCACATCAGGGTGGTTTGTGGCCCAGTTCTCGAATCCCTTCTGAGACAAGCCAAGGGGGACGTTTACGCCTTGGAAGTCGAATTTGGTCGGGGCGGAGAAGACACATACAAAGCAGATGATGGTGAATGCGATGGCGATCATCGGGACGACGATGGCCAAGCCAGAGGGTATTCGGGCCAGGTAGAGCGCCATCCTCGACCGACCGGTAATCACCAAGTGCGTGAACATCCCGTCGGTAAGATCGATCGACCCCGCTGTACATCCCAGCGTAGCGCCAGCAATAAACGCGAAAACGTAGAGCACGCTGACTGTGAGAGCGTTGAAGACGCCGTAGCTGCCTGCCGGACCGTAAGAGTCGGGAGCGAAGGCGTGAAGCACCAGGCGGATGGCGAGGAAGAGTGTGGGAAGCCCGATCGTCAAGACAATGAGGGTGATCATTAGCCCCCGTCGCTTGCGCAGCTCCATGAACCGGGTTGCGATCATGGCAGTTGTCGGGACCCACGATTCCCGGTGGTCGGGTCTCGCCCCGATCGGCGCCCCCGGTGTAGCAGTGGTGGGAGCTCCTGCTCCAGGTGGCGGATTCAGGGCTTCGTCAATAGGTCGCCACTGTTCTTCCAATGGTCCCGAGTTGGATCTTTCTCGACGGGTCACCACGCGAAACACGCCGTAGCCGACGGCCGCGAGAATGAGCAGAAGAAGAGGGCCGGCCATCGCAGGATTTTACCCCTCGCTCTTCGATCGGATGGGTATCGCCCTGGCATCAGTCTTCCGGGACCGGGAACGACGGGACAAGAGTCCGGTTCAGACCTCTGGAGCTTCAGGTGCGATAGCGCGTAAATGTCTGTACAGAAATGGCGGGACTGGCGACGGGGTTAGGGCGTTCGGGATTCGGGATCCCGGGCGCACCGTGTTCGGGCTTGGGCCGAACCGAACTGGAAGTCGCGTCGACGTGGAGGTGAATCATCCCCGTCGCCGCAGCTCGAATTCCTTGAATGAGCTCGGCTGGCGGTTGGCGAATCGGCGGTAGCGCTGCTTCGGGCGCAACGCCGACAAAGGCTGGACGTAAAGTGAACCCGGTGGGCCTTGAACGACCGACGGCACGTGAAACTGAGTCCTGGAAAATTGCCATCGCCAAGGACATTGGATTCATAGCCCTGATCTTCTGGCTTCTGGCCTTGACATGGGGCTTCCCATTTGGTCCTGAACCCGGCGTACTCGCGTGGTTGTTGGGTTGTGCCGCGGAGGTTTTGTGGCTGGTAGTCCTTGCTGTCGTTTACGGGTGGTACCGAGGACGCCGTTCCGCGCGCCCATAGCTGGTTCTACGCCCTCCGCTGGGCTCGCACCCGCTGGCCCCGCTGGGCCACCGATTGTGTCGGTCGTGCGCCCATAAGGGGCATTATCCGCCTTGCATCGGCCGACAGGTCAACTGCGAATGAAGGCTGCGTATCAGGCTTTGCTTCCATCTGGAAGACGCAAGGAAACGAACGCTCTTTCACGAGGTGGCCAAAGAGCTGAACCGTCCAGGTTGCTCAATAAACCTGGAGGTTGTGAATTCGGCCACTCCAGAACGCCATGCTTAGTTCCTCGAGGCGATTCGTCGCATCGCCGACGACCCGGAAGATCGATTCTCCTTAGTCGAGGACCAGTTGAGCTGAATGCGTGACGCTGGAATGACCAACGTGGACTGCCTTTGGCGTTGGCGAGGAATCGCCTTGTTTGGTGGGTGAGGTCCGTTAGGACTTCCATCCCCGGCGACCCGCCCATAGCGTTCTGCCCCTGTATCTGATCGGACTGGGCGACACGTGCCGATTTGACGCACCATGGCGCGATGGAGCCGTCCACTAGCGTGATCACATGTCCAGTCTCGGCGGCCGGGTCGTGCTCATCACCGGTGCGGCCAGCGGTATCGGTCGTGCCACCGCACTGCTCGCCGCTCACGAGGGGGCCTCGATAGGTGCCATCGACGTAGACACCGCTGGTCTTCAGAGCGTGGTCGATGCTGCGCGGCGGGATGGCGGGCACATCGCCGGGCGGGTCACTGATGTCTCGGACGTCGCCGATCTGACGGCCTCGATTGCCTCACTGGTCGAGGAGTTGGGGATTCTCCACGGCGTTTTCGCCAATGCTGGGATCCTTCCACCTCCCGTCCCGTCACAGGCAATCGACTGGACCGAGTGGCGGCGGGTCTTGGACGTCAACCTCACCGGAGCTATATCGACGATTGTGGCGTCACTGCCTTACGTCGTAGACGGCGGATCCCTCCTAGTAAACGGATCATCCATGGCCATACGCCCTCGAGAAGAGAGACTCGCCTATGTGGCTGCCAAGGCGGGACTCCACGCTGCAGCGCGAGCCCTGGCGCTGGAGGTTGCTCCGCGACAAATCAGAGTGAACGTGATCGCGCCTGGCCTCACCGACACCCCCATGGTTCGGCGCATCCCGGGCCACATCGAGAGCGGGCTTCCCTCGGTGCCACTCGGCGAGTTGGTTCCTGCCCAGGAGGTCGCCGCCTTGGCGATACATCTCCTCTCCGACGCCGCTAAACACCTGACCGGCGCCGTCGTGAGCGTGGACGGAGGACGCACCGTCGGATGACCGACCATCGAATGCTTCGCGGGCGGACCTGGACACTCTTGCCGTGAGGAGCGCCTCGTGACCGGCAACAAGATGTGACATTTCTCATTGCTGGTTGGCGGTGGTGCCGCCTTCATGATCAAAGCGGCTAGCAACAGCCGATGCGCTGACACAGAAGGAGACTCAAGATGTCGGCAACTCTCAAGCTGACGCATAAAGCGATCGGAGTGGAGGTCCGTCGTGGCACGTTCGATGTCGTGGTCGACGGTGAGCGTGTCGGGTCGCTCGAAATGAACGACACGATCGAGATACCAATCGAAGCTGGACATCACACCCTGCAAGTTCGCAACGGCCGAAACTTGAGCCGGACTCTGACCATCGACGCGGTCGAGGGCCAGGTCGTCGCCTTCCGATGCACCGGAAAGAGATTCTTGCCGATCTTTCTCTTGTCGTTTGTCGTGCCACGCCTGGCGCTCTCGCTCCGTCCGGAGTAGCAGGGGATCTACATGTCGCTGTTCGTGCAAGGCTGAGGAGCCCTGCGCCAGGAGCTCTTTCGCTGTCTGCGTCAGGGCCGGGCCATGCGTCGCCCCCAGGGAAAGCGCCAAGCGACGGGTCAGGGCAAGATCCGCGACTTGGTCATGATTGCCGAGCGTCCCGTTGAGATCGAGGTCCGGGCCGTGCCCGGCCACTGGGAAGGGACCTCATCGTGGGCACCGGGCGGCGGGCCATCGGCACATTGGTCGAGCGGTCGAGCGCATCGACTCGCCAGCCTCAAACCGATCCCACACTTGATGAGTCTAAAGGTCATTTGGTGTTGGTCACTGTTGCGTCGCCTTCTTAGGGCGCTCGCGCGCTTCGGCCTGTCGTAACCCCGGATGGGCGGCCGCTGGCCCAGGTAGCGCATCCGGCACGTACCGAGCGCCTTGGTTTCACTCAATCGGCAATGCCAGTCATCGTCAAGAACAGCCAAGGCAGGGACCCGGCCAGGAGACCAATGGTTGCGACACGAATGACCTTGTGGGTCAGCGAGAGCGGGGATCTGCGCATCGAGAAAGCCGCGATGAGGACGGCCATAGGCGCGATCGCAGCGACGAACGGATAGGGCAACGGGGAACTGCGGTCGCTCGTTGATGGGAGGTTGTTCACCAGCCACGCCGCCTTCAGGATACCGGTGACCACTAGGGCCACCAGCAGGAAGACGAGGATTCCGGCTCGGAGGGAACTTCCATGGGGGCGGACTAGCAAAGCACCGAAGAGAACCAGACCAAGCACCAGAGCTGACAGGTCAACGATGACGCCCGGGGCACCGAAGAGGGCAGCTATGGCAACCATGCCAAGCGCCGAAAGGACTAGTGCCCAAGCCCCGTGCTTTCGCTCGGGTGTGCCCCCGCTACGTGGCGCCCCGGGGGGAACATGGTCGCTCGGAGGTGTTCCAAGCATGGATCACCCTTCTTCGATCTCCTCCACCATTGAACCACTCCAGGCAGAGAAAGCGAGTCCTGCCCCATCCTCAATGCCGGTGATGCGCTGGGTAGTCACGAGCCGTTTGATGATCCGGTCCTTACCGTAATGTTCAATATTGTTCAACACCGTCGATCGTGCAGTGTCGTTTGGAAATCACTTCGGCCATGGGAGGTATCGGTAAAGTTCCCCACTCCTGTCCCCAGCTTGTTATCTCGGCGAGAGAATCATCTGAGTACATCGGAAAAGGGCCATCAGTCTTCCGGTCGAGTCGTTCGTCACCTCGGCATCCCAGACTTGAGTCTGGCGCCCGATATGAACAGGTCGGCATTTGCACGAAACGCGCTCTCCGACACGAGCTGACGAAAGGAAGTTCGACTTCAACTCGATTGTCGTAAATGACCCTTCAGAAATGGTGTTGCCGCATCCGATTGCAGCGCACGTGTCTGCGAGAGCGATGACGGCAGGTGCAAAAAGGAATCCGGTCCCTGCAATGAGATTCTCGGTGACGTCGATGTGCCCAATGACCAGATCCTCGGCGGAGTGGTCGAAGACACAGCCAAGCTGACCGGGTACGAGCGGACCGAAGAACTCGGTCGCCCAACGTGCTCTCTCGACTGGATTGGCATGATCTGGGGTTGAACTCACCCAGGCGACCCTAGATCTGGCCTGATGGGAATGCTGGCAACGTCGTCGCTAGCAGTGGCCGACACGCGACCAGTGGCGAGTTTGCGAATTGGCAGGCCAGAAGGGCGCGCTGTGGCCGATGGAGGCGGGAGGGCGACCGAACCAGCGTTTCGGAGCGCCGAGACGAAGCTTCGTTTGGGTTGCCCCCCAACAATCTCTCGCCTACGGACGTTGTTAGGTCCAGATTGACGGCGCACAACTGCCGTTTCTATGTGCCCTGACGGGGCCAGCCCATGCACCTTCAGACCGGTCGGGACCACGCGCTGCCGGACCGTCAAGCGACGACCTCTGATTGCTCGACATTGCCGGTGAGAAAGGGTCGCTGACGGCCGTGGGACCCACGTCATCCGCAACCACTCAGCGACGCGAATGCTGTTGGGGTCAATTCCGGGGTCGAGGTGCTCGACTCCGGCACTGACAGGTGGACGCATTCATGGGACAAAGGAGCGCTGTGCGTGACCATCTTGGAACGTCGTCGTTCTCCCAATGGCTGATCAGCGGCCTCGCTTTCTCGTGACGAAGTAATTGTGCACCTCAAAGAATGTTGTCTGTGGTGGATCCAGCACGCCGATCTTTCGAAAAAGGGGTTCAGTCGTCTGTTGCTGGAACCCCAATAATGCCTCGCGCGATTCCCACACATCGATGATGCGAATCCCGTCGTGGGTCTTCGTCACGCAGTGAAAGAGCACTCCTGGTGGCGGAGGGCTGCCTGGGAGGAGCCCCAGTATCTCTACGACCTCGTCGTACTGCTCGAGCGTGACACCCCGGTAATCAACTTGAACTCCGACTGCCATCACAACCTCCAAGCCGTGAAGGCTTCCGAAACTTCGTCAGTATCGCGCTGTCGGTGCCGATAACCAACCCGCTTCCGGAACAGTCACGTTCCTAGTGCGCCGCGTTTAGTTCGATCGACTCTCGTCGCCATCGGCACCCGTGGAGACATCGGCCCCCGCAGAGTGCTGCGCTTGGACGGCGCGCCGTAGGAGCGTCCTCAGGATATCGGCGGTCAGTGCCCCGATTTTGGCCGGTGTCTGGTCGAAGTCGGAGATGAGCGCCTGGGTGCTGTGAGCCGACAGGTGCATGGCGAAGGCCAGCGTCAAGTCCTCGGGGGGCTCCCCGACGCCCCCGGCGCTGCGGGGAAGGCCCACTTCGGTCCGCTGACGATCCGAGGAACCAACTCCGTCCCTCTCCGTGCCATGGCGGGAATTCCTGTTCTTGCGAACCCTGGCCATGAGTGCCGTCTAAGGCCCTCTCAGGTCGGGGGCGCTAGCAAACCGTTTGCTCTCGCCACAGCGCCAAACCACGAGGCGCTGGGCTTGGGATATCGGGCGAATGTCGTGCGATCGACACCGTGGAGTCCGAATCTCGGCGTGAACCCCTTGGACCACTCGAAGTTGTCGAGCAGGCTCCACACGAAGTACCCACGGATGTCCACGCCGTCTTCGATGGCGCGCCGGACTCCTCGCAGGACCTGGGAGATGTAGGCGATGCGTTCGGCATCGTCCTCGGTAGCGATCCCACTCTCGGTGAGGAGGACGGGAAGACCGGAGACCGACGCGGCACGCCGGGCACAGTGTTCAACTCCCTGAGGCCAGTACTCGTAGCCCATTTGCGTGATCGGAACTCCGGGCTCGTTAGGGGCTTGGCCCTCAGGACCGAAGTGCACACGCGAGTAGCACTGGACACCGATGAAGTCGTCACCCTCAGCTCCCCGCATGAACCTGTCTTCCAGGATCTCGCGAGCGGCTTCAAGCACCACTTCTCCGCCCGGTTCGGCCACCATCTCGTCCATCGACAGCGTCAGGCCCACAGGAAAGTCACCTGGTCCCGACCGAAGGGCGTCGACGGCCAAACGATGTGCTCGCACGATTGTCTCGTTCACCGCGAGATGTCGGACGAAATCATCCTTCACCCCCGGTGGGGATGACCCGAGGGCGTAACCCATGACACCAATGAGGTTGAGCTCGTTGATCGTGCAGGCCCACCCAATGAGGTCCCCGAGATGGGCCGTCGCCCGAGAGACGAAACGGGCGAAGACATCGGCGGCGTCTTCGGCCTCCCACCCTCCTCGTTCGGTGAGCCAGGTCGGGGTCGTGAAGTGGTGGAATGTCACGACTGGGGTAATGCCGCGCTCGCGGCAGGCCGCGCAGATGCGGCGGTAGTAGTCGAGCGCAGCGAGGGAGAACTCGCCTTCGGCGGGCTCGATCCGGCTCCACTCAAGCGAGAATCGATAGGCCTGGAGGCCCATGGAAGCCACGAGCTGGACATCTTCGGCCCAGCGGTGCAGGGAATCACAGGCGTCGCCACTCGACTCGGCACATCCCGAGTCGGGGTTGTGCTCCCAGGCCCACCAGTCGTTGTTGACGTTGCCGCCCTCGATCTGATGGGCAGCGGTGGCTGTGCCCCAGATGAATCCTTCAGGGAATGCGAGCTCGGGTTCCTCGACGTCGGTTCCGTCCACGGCCGGTCACTGTACCCCGCGAATTCAACGATCAGAGGCGAAGGAGAGCGGGATCAGGAACATCGCCTTCCATCGCGTGAGCAGTCGCGAGTTCTCCCTGCCGCATCGCGTCGACGTCATCGTCCAGGAGCAGCTGGGCTCGGCGCTGTTCAACGAGCACGTCGTCGCCAACGTGGTCGACCTTCGCGACCGCCTGCTCAAGGAGGGTGGCCGCATCCTGCCTCACCGTCTGCGGCTGTTCGTGGCGCCGGTGCAGGCCCACGAGGGCCTGTACGCGCCCTTCGCATGGGAGCAGACGCTTCACGGCTTGACGTTCCGCGCCCTGCAGCCCTACGCGGAGGCGCACCCCGAAGGCTACCTCTACCGCGTCTACAAGCCGCTTCTGCTGGACGCCTTCCTCGCCGAGCCCCAGCCCGTCGTCGACGTCGACCTCCTCACCGCCACGTCCGCCGAGCTTCCGGCCAGCATCCGCTACTCGGAGACGGTGAGCAGGGAGGGCGTCCTGCACGGGTTCTGCGTGTTCTTCGAGGCGCGCTTCGACGAGGAGCTCTCGATCACCACCTCACCGGTCGACCCGGCCCGCGCCGTCCACTGGTCGGTCCCGATGCTCCGAGCGCAGCGACACGAGGTCCGCCCCGGCGACACCGTCTCGCTGGACCTGAGGTGGACCGACCTCGACGTGCCGGCCACCTGGCGCTGGGCCGTCGAGGTCACGAGGGTCCCGGCCGACTCCGCGGTGTCGACGTAGCTCGGCGGAGCCGTGAGCCGGTCCCCAAGCGCATCATCTCGAATACGGCCCTTAGAAGACTGCCGCCGGCCAGGTTCTGGCTCTACTGCTCGAACCCTGCGACGTTGCTCGCGGTCGATGACACCTGCGTCAGGTGAATGCCTACATCGACCGGCTCTGTCTCGACGCGTGCCCTAGTTCGCAGTCCGAGCTGTCCGTTATCGTTGCCGCCCCAGTCCCAGAGCCTTCCGGAGTTGTCAATGGCGTAGCACGAGTAGCCGCCTGAGTTGACCTTTACGAAGGTCACTCCCGTCGGAACGTCCACGGGCACCGGGACATCGGAGCTGGTCCGGGTGCCGTCGCCGAGCTGGCCCTTCTGGTTGTCTCCCCAAGCCCAGACGGAGCCGTTCTGGAGGATCAGCGATCGTCTGGCCGTTCGTTGCGCCGCTGCCGCCCTGGAATACCTGGCGTACGGCGTAGGGCAGCTTGACCTCCACCGGCTCGCCACTGTTGGCGGTGTTGCCGTCGCCGAGCTGACCAGCGGCGTTGTAGCCCCAGTTGTAGTAGGCGCCGTTGCTGAGCAGCGCACCCGAGCCCTCCCACGAGGAGGTGAGCGCGGTGACCTGGGCCGTACGAGGCAGTCCGACAACAGGGCTCGGCGTCGAGCTACTCGTCGTCGTCGAACCATTGCCCGAGAACGCCGTCCGCGCCATCGCCACACGCAGAGACCTGGCCTTTGGCGTCGAACAGCGAATGCGTGCGCGCGCCGGTGGCGAGTGTCACGTCGCTGAGCGGGATTTGCATTGGACGAACCTCTGTGAGACCCGAAAGGCAGAGGTCCCCACCGACGTTGAGTCCCCACCCCCATACGTGGTGGTTCGAGTCGATCGCCAGAGCGCCGTCGAACGGCATTGGGTTCGCCAGCGAGGCGATCTTGACGCCAGCCGGGAATTCGACCTTCACCGCCTTGGTGTCGTATTGAGGTGTCCTGGCCGTTGCCGAGCTCGCCGTAATTGCCGACCCCCAGGCCCAGACGGTTCCATTCGAGGTCAGCGCGTAGCCGTCGGAATTCGACGTTGCAATCTGCACGACCTCCCCACTAATGCCGCCGACGACGGTCGGTGTGTCGAGCTCGAGCTGCGCGATCTTGCCCCGGTTCCCGACGACTCCGAACCTGTAGACGGGGCTGTTACGTGTACTGACGCTCGTGCCGGCGCTGCTACAGGATGCGAGCACCATGAACGCCATGAAAGTGAGAGCTGATGCCACTCGCCTATGGCTCAGGTGGCGTTTTCTTTCGATCGTGGGCATGTGCTTACCCGGCACTGGGTTCCGGGCCCCGACCGTTTGAACCATCGATCGGCCCGTGCGAAGGGATCATCCCACGCATCGTCCCCAGTATGGGAGCCGTGGCCTATGATGTCAACCATGGTTGCCTATATCAGAGCCGCGACGCCCGTGACCGCAAGCGGCCCCGAGTCGGAGACGGCGAGGAGAGGCAACACTCCCAAGCGCCCCGGGGGCCCGTTGAGACTCGGCGCCTCCTTGCGCCGCGCCTGGGTCGGCTACCAGCGTCGATTGGACGAGGAGATGGCGGACAGCGGGGTTCGCTGATCGCGGCTTTCCCGACGGACGAGTCCTGCGTATGTGCTCAGGTCCAACAGGTACGACCGTCTCGCAGGTCGGCCGGGAGTTGGGGATCACTCGGCAAGGCGCGAGCAAGATCGTCGCCGCTCTTCGAGATCGCCAGTACGTAAGGCTCAGTGCGTCGGCGACTGACGGGAGGGAGAAGATCGTAACTCCTACCCCCCGGGCAGTTGCCTATCTCGCCGCACAGCGAAAGGCGGCTCGTGACATCGAACGCCGGTTGCGCCGCGACCTCGGTGAGAAGGGTTTCGAGGACCTGGGCAGGCTTCTTGAGGCCCTGGGCGCCGATGAGGATATCCGTCTGCGTGACTATTTGCGGAAGATGCGGATCGACGAGTGACTGTGGCGAGCTGTGTGGTGAATCGAGGTAGGAAGGTTGGGCCGGCAGAGGTTGGCGGCATGAGCCCGGTGCGATGGTGTACCACCAGGGCACGAGATCCAGGAGGGCCAGGGTGTTCCTGACGTTGACGAAGGAGCAGCAGGAGCTCAAGGACGAGTTGCGCGCGTACTTCGTACGCCTTGTGGACGAAGTGGTGGGGGCAGGCGGCGACGAGTCGGCCTACAGCCGTTACATCCGTCGGATGGGCAAGGACGGCTGGCTCGGCCTGGGTTGGCCCGTTGAATACGGTGGCCAGGCTCGAGGACCCATCGAGCAGATGATCTTCGTGGAGGAGTCCCATTGGGCGGGGGTACCACTTCCCCTGCTCACGCTCAACAGTGTGGGTCCGACACTGATGGCGTTGGGCACCGACGAGCAGAAGCAGCGCTTCCTGCCGGGCATTCTCCGGGGCGAGATCCACTTCTCGATCGGGTATACCGAACCCTCGGCTGGCACCGACCTGGCGTCGCTGCGGACCCGAGCGATCCGCGACGGCGACGAGTACGTGATCAATGGGGAGAAGATTTACACCAGCGCCATCCAGTACGCCGACTACGTCTGGTTGGCGGCTCGTACCGATCTTGATGTGCCGAAGCACAAGGGACTGTCCGTTTTCATCGTGCCGGTCGACACCCCCGGCTTCCGCTGGGTGCCACTAGCCACGATCGTCGGCGACATCACCAGCTCGACCTTTTACGAGGAGGTGCGAGTACCCGTCGAGAACCTCGTGGGGATCGAGAACCAGGGTTGGAAGCTCATCACCAACCAGCTCAATCATGAGCGGGTCGCGATCTGCCCTTCCTCGGGACTGTTACGGAGTCTCACAGAGGTACAGCGATGGACACAGGACCAGACGCTGACAGATGGTCGGAGGGTGATCGACCAGGAGTGGGTTCGCACGAGCCTGGCCCGGGTGCACGCCAAAGTCGAGGTTCTCAAGCTCATGAACTGGAAGGTCGCGTGGGCGGCCGACAAAGGGCTCAACCCTGCCGATGCCTCGGCCACCAAGGTCTACGGCACTGAGGTGGCGTTAGAGGTCTACCGGCTCCTCTCGGAGGTGGTGGGTCAAGCTGGGTACCTGACCGAGGGATCGCCCGGCGCCGTCCTGCAGGGTCGGCTGGAACGCAGCGCCAGAAGCCAGACCATCTTCACCTTTGGAGGGGGAACCAACGAGATCCAGCGCGACATCATCGCCATGGTCGGTATGGGTATGCCTCGTTCTCCACGCTGAGGCCTTCGGCTGGCGAGTCCGGGACGGGCGACACGCCCTTCTCCGACAAGTCGCTCCAGCGTCGCCTCATGCGCCCTGTCTCAGCGTTGCGCGGCTCGTTGGTGCTGTGATTATCTTTGGATGAACTGGCGAGGAGAATAGAGTGAAAATCGTTGGGCTTGTTATGGCCGCACTGGTAGCAGTCCTGTTGGCTGCCTGTAGTTCACCAAGTACCGGATCCGAAACGATCTATGGCACTACCACTAGTACTGCCAACAATCCCACCGTTCCCCTCAAAGCCACAGGTGTCTTTACCGACACTGGCACCATTTATCTCGGCAGCAATTCAACGAAAGGAACCTTGCACTTCAAAAAGGGTGCATTAAATGTGGACCACTCCAATCCACCCAGTACCAATGCACCGACGAGTTTCAATGCGACAACCTGTCGTGCCGTGTTCGCTGAGTCTGGAACTTTCAAGGTCACTGGGGGGACAGGACCTTACAACGGTGCCACTGGTCACGGGACCTTCAAGGTTACCTTCGCGGCGGACTTTCCCAAACTCGCCAATGGCAAGTGCAACGAGTCCAATAGTGCTAGTCCTGTTCCTGGGACTTCGTTGACCACATTCAAGGCAACTGGAAACATCACCATTCAGTGATACCAGTGAGCGGCGACGTCGACCCTTGGACCCGCCCCTACTGAGCAGAGATCCTTGATGAGCTGCATGCGCTGAGATTGTCGGCGCCGTCGTGGTGGCGTGCTGCGCTCCCAGTGCCCTCGCCGCCTCGCTTCATTGCGTTGCCAACGATATCGAGAGATCGCACGACGCGACCCCGACCTTCCGGGATGTCCAGCCCAAACGGGCCACTTCGGCGTATCGAATGTCTGACGGTATACGGTCTTGGCGCCGAGTTCCGGTGAGGGCTCTGGGGGTGACGAGATGCGAGTGCCGAGGAGCTTTTTGATTTCTTCGCTGGTGGCAATGGCGGTCCTGGCTTCGGACTGCAGCGCGTCGCCGTCAGCTCATCCCGCCTCGAGTGCCGCCTCAGGATTCTCGCTGGGCGAGACCTCTACGTTCAGCGTCCCGGGGGTGTCGGTTTCGGGCACCCCCACCGTGTACGACAAGGTCATGGTTCGTCGGTTCGGATCACCGTCGGCGACCAATGTCTTAGTCCTGGTGCCCGGCACCCTGGCCGGAGCGGCCGACTTCGACATCGTCGGGCCGTACCTCGCCGAGCATGTCCCGAATCTCCAGGTGTGGGCTGAGATGCGACGCGAGGGAGCATTGGAGGACAACGCCATGCTCCTCAAGGTTCTCCACGGCAAGGCGACGGTCCAACAGGCCTTCAACTACTACGTCGGCTGGCTTGCCAATCCAAAGATCACGTCCCACTATCAGCCGCTCAAGGCGTCGCAGTACAGCTTCGTGGACCAGTGGGGACTGGCGGTGGCCATGGGTGACCTTCACAACGTCATCGAACTGGCTCGCGACGGTGGCAAACGAACCGTGATCCTTGGTGGCCACTCCCTGGGCGGTGCCGAGGCCTCGATCTATCCGGTGTGGGACTTCAACGGCAGAGGCGGATACCAGGACATCGCCGGCATCGTCGGGATCGATGGGGACGCCGGCCTCCCCGGTGGCTTCGGCTCGGCGCCGGTGACCACCGCCGCCCAGGCCACTGCGGAGTTGACAAAATTGGACGCGGGAAGCCCCTGGCTCGATCTTCTCGGCTTCGGTCTGCCCTGGATCACTGGGCCCTTCGCCGAGCTGGGGGCCCTGGGAGCGCTGAAGGAACCCACCGTTGCCTCGATCGGCCAGAAGTTTGCCCTGCTGCCAAAGGAACTCAAACCTCCCGTGCCGGCCACCAATCAAGCCCAGCTTGGGTATGCCTTCGACGCGTCGACCTCACCTGCTGCCCTGGCGCTCATCCACGTGCATTCGGGGCACCTGGCGGCCAGTGGCTCGCCTCGCGGATGGGTCAATGACGGGCCAACCCCGGTGCAAGATATCGCCTTTGCCTTCTCGCAAGAACCACTCGGCCCGGTTGATTGGTACTACCCAGAACGTCTCACCATCGATGCCGGGGCAGCCAGCTCACTCACTCAGACGCCAGCCGCGAGCGTGCTTGGGCTCCGGCTTTACCATCTCAGTCAGGTCGACGTGCCGCTCTACGTGATCCAGACATCGCTGGGAGGCACCGATAACGCCGTAATCGATGCCGCCCACGCCTATCAGCACGAGTCGAAGATCCCGAGCGTGACCACCGTCAACCGATACTCGACGTACAGTCACCTCGATCCGTTACTGGCGACGCCCTCAAAGAACGCATTCCTGCAGACGGTGGTGCCGTGGATCGAGCACCTGCCGGCATATCGGCACTGACAACGAGTTCGGTCCCAACCGGCTCAACGGGCGTGTATGGCGAAACACGGGGCCGGGTAAGCAGTTATGGGGACGCCCGTTCACCTAGAGGCGGACGGCGCGCACATGCAAGAACAGAGGGATGCGGTGCCACTTGTCGTCGGGATTCGGTTCGCCCACCTCGCGCAACCGTTCGATGACGAATCCGGCGTCCGCCAAGGCGTTGGTGTAATCCTGAAGCGGACGGTGTTCAGTGTGAAACGTCATGGTGAATCCATCGCGTTCGCACGTGTCAGCCAGGGCCTTGCGCTCGAACCAGGAACCCTCGATGACAAATGGACGCGAGCTTTCTTCAGGGTTAGCGACGAACTGCCCGGCGGTGTTCAATGGATGTGTAATAGCCAGGACGAAGTGACATCCCGCGGATAGGACACGAGCAGCCTCAGCCGTTGCCACTTCCATCTCATCGATATCTTGAAGGCTCATGAATGCGACGACGCAGTCGGCAACGGCGTCAGGCAGGGGAAGGGCGGCTGCGTCGGCGACCATGGCCGGTCCACCTGAGCCAAGATGGGTGGCGGCCTCTATAGCCATAGCAAGAGAACCGTCGATCCCGACAACTCGATGACCAAGGCGGGCCAGGTCGCGGCCAACCCGACCCTCCCCACAGCCGATGTCGAGGGTGAGACGACCAGGGGGCGGAACGAGCGGGAGGAAAGCGTCGCGGTGAAAGCGCCAGTAACTGTCGTGACCCGGTGCTCGCGACCACGCGATCCAATCTCTTGCATTAGCGTCCCAGGCGTCACGCATCACCTTTCCATTGTGCCAAGTGGTTCACGCCGCTGACGGCGAGACTTGATGGCCCGGTTCCGAGAGGACGGTCCAAGAGGTGGGAGCTATGGTGATCATCGCCGATCGTCGAGGAGGTAGTCGTGCCTGATTTCCCTGGCGTCACCCACGTAGCGTTGACTGTCACCGATCTTGGTCGGAGCAGACCGTGGTACCAAAGCCTCTTTGGCGCCGAGCCGGTTATCGATGAAGATACGGGTCCATTTCATCATGTCGTCTGGCTCCTCGGTAGCCAGACACTCGTAGGTATTCACCAGTTCCCCGATCCGCACGGGTCTGAACCATTCGACGAGCGGCGACCCGGACTCGACCACTTGGCTTTTGCTTGTGCCAACCGGGCCGAGCTTGAGCAATGGGAGTCGAAGCTGAACAAGCTCGGTATCGGCAACGGCGGTATCATCGACGCCCCCTACGGATCGGGCCTCTCTTTTCGCGACCCTGACAACATCGCTCTGGAGTTCTTTGCTCCCCCTGGCTAGGGGTGTGTGAAAGCCGCTGCGCCGTTCCGGCGTCAAAGGGCCGGACCGGGGGCTCCGTTCGATCCGACCCAGCGATATCCGGCGGCGCTGATTGTGAGCCGTCGGACCTCAGGGTCGGTTACCTCATACACTTCTTTGGCGGTAATCCGGCGGCGCCGGCCACAGGCTCACGGGGCGGCGGTGTCAGTGTCGCGGTATCTGTTCGAGAACCAGGGGTGGCGATAGCCCATGTCCGGCGTGTACGTCGTAAGCGACAGCTCGTGTGATCTGAGTCAGGTGGAGACGGACTCGCTCAATATCGAAATCGTCCCCCTGAGCATCCGATTCGGGAGTACCGAATTCACCGACCGTCTGGATCTGAGCGTCGAGGACTTCTACGTACGAATGGCGAACGCCGACGATCTTCCCCAGACGGCTTGCCCATCTCCCGGTGCCTTCGAGCGGGCTTTTCGCAATGCAAGTCACGCTGGTGCAGACGCCGTGATCTGTCTCACGATTTCGAGCGGGCTGTCGAACACGTTGCAGTCAGCTCAAACTGCCGCTTCGGCATTTGGAGGCAGCACTCCGGTTCACGTGATCGACAGCAGGTCCGTGTCAAGCGGACTGGGCACCCTCGTCCTTGAAGCGGCAAAAACGGCTCGTGCTGGCGCCGATGCAGCCTCGGTGCTGCGCCGAGTCAGTGACCTCATCCCTCGCACCCATGTGGTCGCAGCTCTCGACACGCTGGAGAACCTAAAGAAGGGTGGCCGCATCGGGGGGGCCAAGGCCATGGTGGGATCAATACTGTCGATCAAGCCACTGATCGACATCAGCGGAGGCGTGGTCCAAGAGGCCGGCCGGGCGCGGACCCGCAGGCGGGCAATGGAGTGGCTCTACGAACGCATGCGTAGTGCTGGAGCGATCGAGCACGTGGCGGTTATGCACAGCGGGGCGCCCGACATCGAGACCTTCCTGGACCTCATTGCTCCCTCGTTTCCCCGAGGAGTGCTTCGGGTAGGCAAGATGGGTGCCGTCATCGGCACTCACGGCGGTCCCCAGATGATCGGCGTCACCTGGATCGCCAGCTCGTAGCAGAGCTACGGGCATTACCGCGCCGGAGCCGATACGTCGGGCATTCCTGACCGGCGCGAAGCAGCGCTGGTCGGCGGTTTCCCCTGGCCTGAACCGCAGGGCTTTCCCTACGGCCGCACAACATTCCGGCTGGGGGCGGTTGTAGGCGATGGAGGTGCTTTATCGATGTGACCACCGTGCCGAGCACATTGAGTGTTGAAAATGGCCACCAAACGTGGTCAGAAAGGCGGGAGGAGCGTCAGATGGTCAAGAAGGTCGTTGCTTCGTTGGTGGTGGCCGGTTCGCTCGGCCTCGGCTCTGCGAGTGTGGCGGGGGCCGCTCCGAGTTCAAACTGCGCCAACGCACCGGCCAGAATCGCCCGCCTGCAGGCGGAAGAAGCCCAAGTCGGCTCCATACTGACGTCGCTGCAGGCCCGCGCTGCTCATGGAGGGCGCGAGGCACGGCGACTCCAGTGGCCGATCGCGTTCCTGACCCGCACCGAGGCCAGAATTGTCTCACAAGTGACCAAGCTGCAGGCCCGGTGCCCCAGCAGTGGCGGCTCCGGAGGCGGGTCCACCACCGTCGAATGACCGCCTCGGGCGCCCCCTGACCCTTTCAGGGGGCATCGCCGCCACAACAATCGTGGGGGAGTTCTCATCCCCGTTCCCACGGCACTACCCACGGTGGGTAGGTGCCGCTCCGATGAAGGTGAGGACGATGCCCAGACCCCTCGTTGATCCGTTGTCAGCGGGGAGCAGCAACGTGGGGATACCCGCCAGCACGGCCCCACCGTCCCGGTCAGGACGGTCGCCGACCATGAGGGCATCAGAGGGCCGCACCCCCAGGGACTCAAGGGCAAGCAGGAAGAGGCGGGGATGGGGCTTCTGCACGCCGTGCTCGAAGGGTCTTGGCGAGCGCGGCATCGAGTCCCGCCTCCGAGTACCACAGCATTGTCGCTTTGCGGTGCTGCTCGGGCGAGCAGTCCGCCGTCGCTCGGGCGCTGACCACGGTCGGCAGTTCGCCGGCGACCCGAAGGCGATCCACGACCTTGGCTACTTCGGCACTGCTTGCGATGCGCTCGAGTCGGACCAGTGCCGAACGTACCCACCACTCATCCTCGGGGTCTCTGACAAGGGTCCCGCGCCAGTCGAACAGCACGCCTCGGATCGGCACGGTCATATCTTGCCGCTCTCATCTACCTCTGTCTCCGCCAGATGGTTGCGAGCGCATTGCTTCAGTCGACTCTCCGTCGAAGCGGATGCTCGGGGGGCACCTCGACCAAGCGGATCTCGAGTCTGTGTGGGTCCTCGATCCACATCTCGTTCAGACCCCACGGCATGCGCTCGGCAGGTTTCTTCACCACAACTCCGGCCTCTCTCAACCGAGCCTCCTCAGCACCCACGTCCGCCACTTGCAGCCACAACTTGACAGCCTCACCAACGCTGGCGGCGGGACCCGTGGTCAGTTCCAGGAAGCCACCGCCGAGGAAGAAGACGACTCCGGTGACAACCCCCGCCGAGCCGTATTCGCGGAACACCTCGAGTCCGAGGGTGTCCTCGAAAAAGTTCCTCGAAAGCTCAAGATCTGTCGTGACGATGATCGTGCGGCTGGACAAGACTTCCATGAGGCCATGCTTCCACGCCCGGCTGTCAGCGATTGCAGTCGGCGGCGATCAGGCAGAAGGCAGACGCCAGGGAGGGTGCTTTCGGTTCTCCCGAGCACGCAAGAGGCAAAGTCGGTGTCCGTCGGGATCCCTCAGACGGGCCTCGCGCCAAAGCCAGGGCATGTCGGCCACCGAGAACGTGCTCTCGCCGCTCGGACACTCGAGGCGGAGGTAATGCTCGTCTTTGACAACGAGGTTCAGGCCGAGGGTGCGATAGAAGGCCTCTGAGCGGTCGAGATTCGTCGAGCCCACGCTCACCTGGTTCAGGCGCATGGAGGCATTCCAGCATGACGGCGGAGAAATACCCCAACCCCGGCGATGCCGAGAAGGACTCTGGGAAGGGCAACGCGCGCCATGGTGCCGAGGTTATGAGGGCTGCGAGACGAGTCGTGCAGGAAGTCGGGCAGGATCTGGGGAGAAGAGGCAGAGCCCCTGCCCCCACTTCTGGTCCTCGCTCGGAGCACCACCGGATGAGGGCCCGCGGCAAAGGAATGATCCACCACTACCTGACGCCGCAGGTACTTGTCGTTGTAATCAGGCACAATGTCATACGTGTCGTTGACGCCTCCGGGCGGCCCGGGAGGGTCTCGTCTTTCCGATGAGGACCGTGAGCGGGTGGTCAAGGTCCTCAAGACCTCGTGTGGTGAGGGCCGGCTGACGTTGGACGAGTTCTCTGAGCGCGTCGAGACCGCCTACCAGGCAGTGGTGCTCCAAGACGTCGCCTCGGTGCTCGTCGACCTTCCTCATCCCTTCGGCCCCGACTTCGCCGGCGTGCTCAGTGTCGAGACCGCCCCCTCGCCCCGGGTCATGCCATCCCGCCTTCCTGAATCTGTCACCGAGCGCAAGGTGACCCGGTGGACGGTCTCGATCATGGGGGGCTCCCAGCGCAAAGGCCGGTGGCGACTGCGAGAGAAGACCAACGCGGTCGCCATCATGGGCGGCTGCCTGCTCGACCTACGCAACGCTGAGGTCGAGGGTCCAGGAGTCGTCATCAAGGCCATCGCCGTGATGGGCGGAATCCAGATCATCGTTCCCGAGGGCATCGAGGTGGAGCTGGGCGGTATCGCCATCATGGGCGGCAAGGACGCTCGCCTGAAAAAGGACGTCCCTCCGCTGCCAGGATCGCCCATCATCAAAGTGAAGGTCCTTGCCATTTGGGGGGGTGTGACGGTTCGGAGCAAGCCGGCACGTTCCACCCAGAGCGATGATCGAGCCGGCCGTCTTTCCAGCCACCGCTCGAACCTGCCCGTTGACCCGAGGCCAAGCGGGGGCGAGATATCACTCGGCCCGCGCCTGATCGACATCGTTGCGGAAGAGCCAAGCTCTGCCGGTGACGACCTCAAGGTCCGGGCCCTGCCAGAGGGCACGGTCACGATCATGTTCAGCGACATCGAGGGGTTTACTTCGATCACAGAGCAGTTGGGCGACCGACAGGCCATGGACATTCTCCGAGAGCACAACGGCATGATTCGAAGACGTATCGCCGGTTCCGGAGGGCATGAGATTAAAGCCCAGGGCGACGGTTTCATGGTCGCCTTCGGTGGTGCCAGCAACGCCCTCAAGTGCGCCGTCGGGATCCAGTGTGACTTCGCGACCCGCAACCGTTTGAAGCCAGACCTGCCGGTTCAGGTTCGCCTCGGACTCCATGCCGGCGAAGCGATCCGTGACGGCAACGACTTCTTGGGTGGCGCCGTGATCCTGGCGGCCCGCATCGCCCAGCAGGCGAAGGGCGGCGAGATCCTTGTCTCGTCGGTATTAAAAGACTTGTGCGACTTGGGCGGTGAGTATCAGTTTGAGCAAGGCAGGGACATCTACCTGAAGGGCCTGTCTGAGTCCCGCCGGGTCTACTCGGTATCTTGGATAGACCCGCCCTAGAGCGTCGTCGTAGTTCTCTGAAGTCGGTGACATCCCTGTTGCCCGAGTATCCCCCCAGTGAAGCTCTGCACCAGCCGGGGTGTTGATCCGACGGCGCACATTTCCATCATGCTGTTGACGAAAGCTGTAGGCACTCTGAACACCAGGAGCTGTAGCGACAGATGAGCTTGGGGTCATCTCATTGGCGACGGGCCCCATAAGAGGGAGGACCTGGTCGGAGTGACGCGTGTCGAAGTGCTGATCTAATCTCAGCTGTGGTCCAGACGGCGTATGCTCAGTGTGGAGATCTCAGCCTGGCTTACCAGGTTTTCGGAGACGGGCCCATCGACCTCGTGTTTGCCGGGTCATTCGTCAGTCACATCGAGCTGATCTGGACACAACCCGAGACGAAAGCTTGGTTCGACCACCTGGCTCCATTCTGTCGGATCCTGATCTTCGATAAGGCCGGTGTGGGACTGTCAGATCCCGTCGCTCAGGTTCGTTCCATCGATGATCGTGCCGCTGAGATCGAGGCCGTTATGGAAGCGGCTGGGTTCGAGTCCTCCGTGATCATGGGGGTCAGCGAAGGCGGGCCGGCGGCAATCGTGTTCGCCGCCACCCGACCCGACCGCATCAAGGGGCTCATCCTGACTGGGACTTTCGCGTGGCTCGGCATTACCGGTTGGGAGGACCTGGATCGGAAGCCGGAGGAGATTCACCAGAGGATGCGGGAGTCGGTCGACGAAGCGTACGCTCCGACAGCGGAACAGGTAGGTCGTATTCAGACATTCGGGAGGGCTGTCCGGTCGAGCTGGGGCACGGGAGAGGCTCTCAGAGTGCTCCTTCCGTCGGTGCGGTCGATCCAACAGCTCGGAATGCTCGAGCGTATGAGCGCGAGCCCGGGAATGGCCCGAGCCACCATTGAGGCAGCCTTTCGTATAGACGTCCGGCCCGTGCTCGAGACAATCGACGTACCGACCCTCGTGATTCACGCCACCCACGACGCCGTTCCCATACAAGGTGGGCGCTATCTTGCGGACCATATTGCCGGTGCTCAGCTACTCGAGGTTGATAGTCAAGATCATGCACCTTGGTTTTCCGACCCTGACAGGATTGCGCTAGGAATCGAAGAGTTCCTCACCGGCACGCGCGGTACATCTCCTTCGGCACGGCGCGCGCTGAGGAGCGTTCTTTTCAGTGACATCGTGGGATCCACCGACCGCGCGGCCGCCATGGGCGACGAGCGTTGGCGGGCGGTGCTCGAACGTTTCGAGGAAATCATGACACGACTCACTGATCGGTTCGGTGGTTCGGTGGTGAAGAGCACCGGTGACGGCCATTTGGCGACGTTCGAAGGCCCGACCCAGGCAATCCGCTGTGCCGAGGCGCTCCAAGGTGAAGCAGAGTCACTCGGTGTCGAAATCAGAGCCGGTGTTCACACCGGCGAATGCGAACTGATGGATAACGACATAGGAGGAATCGCCGTCCACATAGCCTCACGAGTCATGTCGCATGCGGGCGCCGGAGAGATTCTCGTATCGAGCGCCGTGCGAGACCTGGTGGTTGGATCTGGGATCGGGTTCGAGGAGCGTGGCCTACACGAGCTTCGGGGGGTCCCCGGACAGTGGCAGCTGCTCTCTGTTCTCCAAGGAGGAGCACGTCCGGGATCAGCGGAGGCGATGCTGGTCTCGTCTCCGACACCATCGGCCCGGAGTGCCATGCGCCGCTCGGACAGCATGGTCGCGACCATGGCTCGACGAACGCCCTGGCTACTTAGGGGGTTCGCCCGCATCGCCCCGACTGGAACTCGGTAGTCAGTATTGGGAGCCGAGCGCCTTCTCCCGACCTCCTCCCACACCCCAGAGCGTCCAGGATCCCAGGGCGAATCAGTGCTCGCTTTGTTCCCGGGCCATTGCGCCCACACGTTCCTGGCTGCGGCTACGCCCTCCACAGGAAAGAGCGGTTCCCAAAGACCATGCGATTGAGTGAAACCGACAGGCTCGAAGCCTTCAGCGATGGCGTGATGGCCGTCATCATCACGATCATGGCCTTCAACGTAAAGCCTCCCACCGAGGCCTCGCTCTCGGCCCTGCACCATGATCTACCCGAGCTGCTCGTGTACGTACTCAGTTTTGCCATCGTGGGGACCTACTGGAACAACCACCACCACCTTCTCCGCGCCACTGAGAGGATGAACGGGGCGGTGATGTGGGCCAACCTTCACCTGCTCTTCTGGCTGTCGCTTCTGCCCATCGTCACGGGGTGGGTCGGCAAGTTCCCCCGTCATGCACTACCGGCGGGGGCCTATGGAGCGGTCGGCCTCGGATCGGCCGTCGCTTTTTGGATCCTGGTGCGCATGATCATCCGAGCCAACGGCCGGGAATCAACTGTTGCCCGGGCCATCGGGTCTGACATCAAGGGGAACCTCTCGCTCGTGCTCTATGCCGCTGGAGTGGGTTTGGCGGCCGTCACACCGGTGGCGTCCTATGTCCTGTATGGCACAGTCGCCTTCATGTGGTTCGTACCCGACCGACGCCTGGCCCTCCCCCAGGACGGGATTTGAGGAGCCGATCAGACGGGCGTCTGACCGGGAACATCTTCGGTTTGGGGGCCGAGGACGACTACTGGCCACCAGCCATACACTGTTGTCATGTTCATGTACTACGGACACGGGTCGTGGATCGCCGTCGTGGTCTTTGGGGGCCTGTTCGCCATGCGGATGCTCTCCTCGCAGCGTCGGCGAAGGGGCTACGGCAGGACTCCTATCTCCAGGAGTTCCTTTACCAGCGCTGGTTTCCATAGTGGCGCCGCAGGGTCAACAGTCCCCTCTCGGGGCACGGGGAGCACGGCGTTCACAGGCATCGCGCCCGGCTGGCTCGCCGACCCCTTCGCCAAGCATGATCACCGGTACTGGTCGGGGACCCAATGGACCGAGCACGTTTCCGATGACGGCGTCCTGGGCACCGATCCGCCCCCGCAGGGCGCACGCTAGCGGCGCCCCGTGGTCCGATCCGGAGCGGTCGCTTTTCGACAAGCCTTCGGACGTGAGAGCGTCCGGATAAGGCTGTCGCCGGTGGAACAAGGACGGATGCTGACAGCCTTTGGTCAGGCCCTCGCCGACTTACCGGGAAGGTAGTTGTGTACCTCGAAGAACTCGATTTTGGGTGGACCAGGAAGTCCAACCTCGTCGAGGATAAGACCCGTCCTCTGCTTGGCGTTGCTCTTGAACGCTTCGCGCGAGTCCCACACCTCCACGATGGAGATGCCGTCGTCGGTCTTCGTGACCCAATGGGACAACGCCTTCGTCACGATCGGTCCGCCGGGAAGGAACCCTGCAGTGGCGATGGCCTCGTCGTACCATTCGAGCGTGGCACCGGGGAGATCGATCCGCACTCCGACTGGCATAGGAACCTCCATCTCGTGAACGCCGAACGAGGTGACGACCATACCAAGGACAGATGAACCAGACGATAGGAACCGGTCGACACCGATATCACACCGAGACGTTAGAAACGGGCTGTCGCATCACGCTCGCCCCCCCACCGGCATCAGCACCTTCTTGTCGACCTGATACAAGCCCCCGCCATCACCGCATCGGATAGCACTCGACGGGTTAGTCCTCTTGAAGGCATTGTGTGTACGTGATCGACCCCGAACACGACGACGTGATCTGTCGCTCGTTCGAGCGCCAGAGTCCACTGTTTGAGGGCCCCAGCTCTGTGTTCGCCCACCGGTCGGGAAACCTGGCGTGGATCGAGCCACTCGACTTGACATGATCGTTCTCGATGTGCTTGCGGCGCTGGCCACGGGTCCGAACCGGTCGCGGCTCGGGTCCGCCAGCTCGTCGGCATCGACCTGACTCGCGCACTGCTCTCAGTCGGCGACTCGTGGATCCGGTCGCGCTGGCCACGAGTCCGTACGGGACTTAGGGCGCGAGCAGAGGGCTGCCAGAGCCCGCCCTGGGGCTACGGATTCCGGTGACCCACGCCTTGTGACGAGCCCGCCTGACGGCTGCCTCCTTGGGATCGTGGGCCCCTCTACGAACCGCACGCTCCCGTCGCCGGTGCGAAGAAGCGTCTTGGGACCCCTCGATTCGCGGGGATCGCACCTTTGCGTACTGCCGGCGACATCTGGCCTGGGCGGGCGTCCCCACCGTGAGGCATAATTCCAAGTCCTGGCCCCTGGCGGGAGTGCGGGTGATTCGAGTTCGGGCCAAACGACGGGTCTTCTTAAGGCTGGGGATGCGTCGCTTCGAGGGATGGAGCAGGTGAGCACCGAGAACATCACTGTGCTTTTCACCGATCTGGTGGGCTCGACGGAGTTGGCTTCTCGCTTGACCCCCGACGCCGCAGACACATTGCGTCGAAGTCACTTCGAGTCTCTACGACAGGTCATTGCCGGCTCGGGGGGCTCGGAGGTGAAGAACCTCGGAGACGGGCTCATGGTGGTGTTCGCCACCGCTTCGGCGGCCCTGTCGTGTGCGGTGGCCATGCAGCAGGCGGTCGACTTCGACAACCGAGAAGGCGATCATCGTCTGGCTTTGCGGGTGGGACTGAGCGGGGGCGAGGCCACCAGGGATCTTGACGACTACTTCGGCGACCCGGTCATCGAGGCCGCCCGTCTGTGCGCCCGCGCCGAGGGGGGCCAGATCCTGGCCTCGGAGTTGGTCCGTGCCACCGCGGGGCGCCGCAGCCCACTCCAATTCCGGTCCGTAGGCGAGCTGGAGCTCAAGGGGCTCCCTGAACCACTGTCCACGGTGGAAGTGGCTTGGGAACCCCTGGACGATGTCGATTTCGCCCCCGGCGCTGTACCGCTTCCCTCTCGGCTGGCCCTGCGCCCCGGCGTAGGTGTCATCGGGCGCGACCGAGAGGACGACCTGCTCAGCGCGGCCTTCAAGCGAGCGTCTTCGGGGGAGCTGCGAGAAGTCGTGCTGATCTGTGGTGAGGCCGGGGTGGGCAAGACCACCTTGGCGGGCGAAGTGGCCCGCGCTGCTTTTGAGGCTGGGGCCTGCGTGTTGCTAGGGCGATGCGAGGAAGAACTGGGTGCTCCCTATCAACCCTTCACCGAGGCTCTGGGCCACTTCGTGGCGCATGGGCCCGAGGGGCTCTTGCGGTCCCACGTCCAGAGATACGGGCCTGAGCTGGCCAAGATGGTCCCTGGCCTGGCCCGACGCCTTGGAGCCCTGTCGGCCTCCAAGAGCACCGACGCTGATGCCGAGCGGTACCTGCTCTTCGGGGCCACCGTGGGCCTCCTCGCCCAAGTGTCGGCCTCTCAGCCCGTGGTGCTGGTCCTCGATGACCTGCAGTGGGCCGACAAGCCCAGCTTGCAGCTGCTGCGCCACGTCGTGGCCAGTGTCGAGCCCATGCGCCTGCTCGTGGTGGGCATCTACCGCGACAGCGACCTGTCAGGTTCCCATCCCTTGGTCGAGACCCTGGCGGCGTTGCGGCGCGAGTCCGGTGTCAGTCGCATCGAGCTCAAGGGCCTCGATGACACCGGGGTGCTGGCGTTCATGGAGCAGGCCGCGGGCCACCCCCTCGACGACGCCGGGGTGGGCCTGGCCCATGCTGTGTATCGCGAGACCGACGGCAACCCCTTCTTCGTGGGCGAGATGCTTCGGCATCTGTCCGACGCCGGTGACATTGCCCAGGATGGCGCGGGGCACTGGGCCCCAAGTCACGACTTGGCCACCTTGGCGCTTCCCGACAGCGTGCGAGAAGTCATCGGCGCCCGAGTGGCTCGCCTGGGCGCCACCGCCAGCCAAGTCCTCTCCCTCGCCGCGGTGATCGGAAGGGACTTCGACCTGGAGCTGCTGGCCCGGGTGACCGAGCAGTCCGAGGGTGAGCTGCTCGACGTCCTCGACGCCGCCTCCGCCACCGCCTTGGTGCGTGAGTTGGTCGACGTTCCCGGTCACTACAGCTTCACCCACGCCCTCATCCAGCACACCATGTACGAAGACCTTGGGGTCACGCGCCGGTCTCGGGCTCATCGCGCCGTGGCCGAGGCCCTCGAGGCCATGTGCGGGGAGCGCCCCGGGGCGCGCGTCGGCGATCTGGCCTACCACTGGTTCAGCGCTACCCAACCCGTGGATGTTTCCAAGGCCCTCGACTACTCGCGTCGGGCCGCCGAGGCGGCCCTCAGAGCCCTGGCGCCCGACGAGGCCTTGCGCTACTACACCCAGGCCCTCCAACTCCACGGCCAGCTTCTCGAGCCCGACCCCCTCTCGGGCGTGGACCTCCTCATCGGGCTGGGCACCGCCCAGCGCCAGGCCGGGGTGGGTGCCTACCGAGAGACCCTGCTCGATGCCGCTCACCGTGCTCAGGAGCTCGGCGCCACCGACCGCCTGGTGGCAGCGGCTCTCTCCAACAGCCGGGGCTTCTTCAGCGCCGTGGGGGCCGTCGACCAAGAGCGCATTGCCTTGCTCGAACGGGCCGTTGCAGCCGTGGGCGATGGTCCGTCTCCGGACCGGGCCCGGCTGCTCGCCCTGTTGGCCCAGGAACTGGTCCCCACCGGGAACCTCGCTCGCCGTACGCAGCTGAGCGACGAGGCGATCACCGTCGCCCGTGGACTTGACGACCCCGGCGCCCTGCTCGACGTCTTGAACCTGCGCTCCAACGCGCTTCTGGGTCGCGACACGCTTCCCGAACGACTGCGGGTGACCGCAGAAGCGCTCCCCCTCGCCGAGCAGCTGGGGGAGCCGGTCGCCCTGTACTTCGCGGCGGTGTTCCGCGCCTTCGCCGCTTTGGATGCGGGGGACCGTGACGAGCTGGACCGAGTCGCCGACCTCGCCGGGCGCCTGGCTGATGAGGTCGGGCAACCGACACTCCGGTGGGTGGCGACCTGGGAGCGCGTTCTTCGCAGCTCGCTCGATGGCGAACTCGAAACGGCCGAAGGGCACGTCACCGACGCACTGTCCATCGGCTTCGAGTCGGGCCAACCGGACGCCGCCTTGGTGCCGGGGATCCAGCTCATGTTCCTACGCTGGCCGCAGGGCCGTGCCGACGAGATCGAACCGATGCTGACCCAATTTCTGGACGACCAGATCGAGCTACCAGGGCTTCGAGCCGGTCTGGCCATGATGTACTGCGAAGGGGATCGCTTTGAAGAGGCACGGCGGGTGCTCGACGCCGAGGTGGCTACCGGGTTCGCACGCTCCAAGGACGATCCCTACCCTCTCAACACGGCGGTCATGTGGAGTCATGTCATCAGTGACCTCGATCATGTCCGTGCTGCGGAGATCCTTCTCCCCGAACTGCTTCCCCATGTTGACGAGGTCGGCACAGCGTCAGTCATTACCTCGGGTGTTGCCGCCACCGCCATCGGGCAGCTGCAGTCGGTTCTCGGCCGAGCGTCTGCGGCCGAGGATGCATTTTCCCACGGCGTGGCTGTGTGCGAGCGACTCCGCTCCCCGTTCTTGCTCGCGCTGACCCATTGCGCGTGGGCCCGGTGTTTGCTGCGGAACGGTGGACCAGGCGATCGCGACAGGGCGGTCACGTTTCTCAAGGCCGCACACGAATCATCCCAGCAGCACGGTTTCGCAGCAGTGGAGCGGCGCGTTGGCGCACTGATCGCGCTGGCGGACTAATGGGGGCTCCCTCGTGACCTGTAGTCATCCAATGCGGTCAGTCCGCTCCTCGGTCTTGTGGAACCGACCCGACCCAACTCCCTTGATCGTTGCAGGGCCGGGCCCTATACATGGGGTGTTCGGTGTGGTCCTGAAAGCCCCCCGGCCTTATTTGCCCACGGCGATTCCGGGTGGAGCCGACAGGAATTGGCGGCGGGGAACCGAAACCTCCGGACGCAAGGAGAGCGATCCATGGCGACGTTAAGCCTTCGCAAGAATGAGCAGATCGAGTTGCTTCGCGGTGTCGAGCTGTTGTCAGGGTGCAGCAAGATGGAGCTTGGGCGTATCGCTTCATTGATGACGGAGCACCTCGCCAAGGCCGGACAAGTACTCACCGAGAGGGGTGATCCTGGCCTGGAGTTCTTCATCATTGTCGACGGAAGAGCCACAGCGACGAGAAAGGGAGTGCATCTCGCTGATCTCGGACCGGGCTCCTTCTTTGGGGAGCTGGCGCTTCTGGACGGAGGGAACCGAACGGCCACCGTGGTTGCAGAGACTGATATGCGGCTCCTCGTGCTGTCCCGACGAGAGTTCACGAGTTTGCACCACGCGGCTCCCTCCGTCGCCAACAAGATGCTGGTCGAACTAGGTTCTCGCCTTCGCATGGCTGATGACATGCTCGATCCCACACCCGCCATCGATACCAAGGTGGGTCCCTGGTCGCTATGAGAGACCGAGCCCGGGGCGCTCGATCTGGGCGTGCGTGCCTGTTACGAATCCGTCAGATAGCGGTCGATCATCCGGTGCATATGCAGGACGTTGCCCTCCTGACGGCGGTTTAGCCGCAGTCCCTTGCCGCCTCGCGACTTCATGCCGATCTGCACGTGTTCCATGTTGGCATAGTCCTGGTTTGTGATCAGGCCCCAGTCGCGCTCAGTCCAATCCGGGTAGAAGCGTCTCCTGGCTCGCTCGTGGACAGCCCCTTCACGCGGCCATTCGAGGAACCACGTGTCTTTGACGGAACTATCAGGATCAAGGGCGTTGGGGCGAACTCGGAAGATGATGGCGGAGCCCGGATAGATCGGTCCGACCATGTTGGGAAAGAAGAGTACGTCGTCCGCGCTCGTCAGCTGGTCGTCGGTGAACTCCTCGACGGCAACGCCACGCATTTCCAACAGCTCGCGCCGACCCTTCTGGTATTGGCTCAACAATGTCTCGCCATCGGGCGGCGCCGAGCGGATCTTGTCGATCAGGGCGCGCTCATCCTCGTGGAACAGGCCGCCTAACCCTGCCACGAAGGACGCCAGGATCTCGCCTTCGTCGTATTCGCCCTCGGCAAGCCCGAGGCGCGGGCTGGGGCGCAATGTCCGCCGCGCATTGGGCAGGCGACCATAATGTGAGTGGATGCCCAGCGGCTCGTAGTCGAGGCTGACGTCATCGGTCCACGGCAGGATCTGGGGATGTGTGCCCTGGACGTGGTAACCCTCGTTGAATGCGTCGACGACGACCTTCCAATTGGCTGGGAGTACGGTCGAGAGATAGGACCGAATCCGCATTCGGTCGAGGTGGTACGGGGCCAACAGCCGTGGCAGCGGCTCAAGGTATTCGAGCAGCGGCGGTGCCGTCGGATCAAAGCAAACCCACACGAAGCCACCCCATCGGTCGACGCGCACCAGACCGAGGTGGACGTCTTGTGTCATGGGCGCGAACTCTTCTGGGTCGACGACTTCTATCAGCTTGCCGCCCAGGTCGTAACGCCAGGCGTGATAGCGGCACCGGATGCATTCATTTTCGAAGTGACCGCTGCCTTCGGCGAGGCGCGTGCCACGGTGCAGGCAGGTGTTGTGGTAGGCACGAACGACGTCGGGGCCGGATCGCACAACGAGGATCGACTGGTCGCCGATCAAGTACTCACAGAAGTCGCCCACCTCGGCGACCTCTTCTTCGCGGCACGCCACTTGCCACACGCGCGCCCAGAGACGCTCGAACTCCAGCTCTCCGAACTGCACGCTCGTGTAGCGGGCGCGAGGGACGATGTCGTCGTCGCCAACCAGAACGCTCTTGAGATCGATGTTGCTCATTGGTGGTTGCGGGAGTGGTGCCCGTGCAGGACTGTTCCCTATCCCCCCTTCCCTTTCTACGAGTGTTCGCACACCGCTCTACGAGTGTTCGGACACATATGGCTGCCGTCTCTCGTCATGCTAGGCGGCTGTCAGTCATCGCATTGGCCCGGGCACCCAGGCGTGGCGACACAAAACTTCCGACTGCCCGACTGCAACCGTAGCGAGCCGCAGCATCGGATCTTGGCGCGATCCTCGTGGTGTACGGGTGGATGGATCGAGTGGTCCCGGCGATCTCCTTCTCGCGTCCCTCACCTTCGGGCGTGACCAAAGTCGAATCTCTATACTGACGTGCCCGACACTCATCGGGCCTGGGGTAAAGGCTACGCCAAAGGAAATGAATATGACACAGCCCGTCATCGTCGAGGCAGTGCGGACCGCCATCGGCAAGCGCAACGGGGCGCTGTCGGGAATGCACGCCGCCGAGTTGCTCGGCGCAACGCAGGTCGAGTTGATCAAGCGGACCGGTTTCGATCCCTCCGAAGTTGAGCAGATCTTTGGGGGATGCGTCACCCAGGTGGGTGAGCAGTCGTTCAACATCACCCGCACGGCCTGGCTCAGCCAGGGCCTTCCATACGAGGTTGCCGCCACCACCATCGATTGCCAGTGCGGTTCGTCGCAACAGGCCAATCACCTCGCTGCCGGTCTCATATCTGGCGGTGCCGTGGACGTCGCTATCGCGTGTGGCGTCGAGGCCATGAGCAGGGTGGGCCTGGGGGCCAACGTCGTCAACGGTCCTGGCCGGCCGTTCCCTGGTGAATTTCCCTGGGACACCCCGGACCAGTTCGGTGCGGCCGAGCGCATCGCCGAGAAGTATTCGGTCAGCCGTTCGGATGCCGACGCCCTCGGGCTCGTCTCGCAGCGCAAGGCGGCACAGGCATGGGCGGAGGGTCGCTTTGAACGTGAGGTGCTCGCTATCGAGGCACCCATCGTCGGCCCCGACGGCGCTACCGGCGAAGTCCAGGTTGTGGACCGGGATCAAGGTCTGCGCGATACGACGGAGGTGGGTCTCGCTGCTCTCAAACCGGTGCTTCCGAAAGGTGTTCATACTGCCGGCACCTCGTCGCAGATCTCTGATGGGGCTGCCGCCGTCCTGTGGATGTCAGAAGAGAGAGCGAAGGCGTCGGGTCTGCGACCGCGAGCCAGAGTCCTTGCTCAGGTCCTGGTGGGGTCCGACCCCTACTACCAGCTCGATGGGCCCATTGCCGCCACATCCAAGGTTCTCGCCAAGCGCAGGCATGACTATTGGCGACATCGATATCTTCGAGGTGAACGAGGCTTTCGCCTCGGTTGTCTGTTCGTGGCAGAAGGTCCATGGCGTGGAGTGGGAGAAGGTAAATGTCAACGGTGGTGCCATCGCGCTCGGACATCCTGTTGGCGCCACCGGGAGCCGGCTCATCACGACTGCCCTGCACGAGCTCGAGCGCCGCGACGGCAACCTGGCCTTGATTACCATGTGCTGTGGCGGCGGTCTCGCTACTGGGACGATCCTGGAGCGGATCTGATCGAGCGGGTAGTAGGAGTGATGCCGTTGCACGGCGTGGTGGCGCTTGGGGATTCTGGGGGGACAAAGCGCCACGGCCTCGCGCTGGCGGGAAGCGGCTGAGATGGCCGAGCCCGTCGCGCTCGCCCCGCCCCTCGCCGAGGTGCCTCTTCCCGCACGCAACGTTGCCGCCCTTCTGAGACGTAACGGCCGCGACGCGAGCTACGCCAGCCGTCCTGCCCTTCGTTTCGGCGACCGGGTGTGGACTCACGGAGAGCTTCTTTTCGAAGCCGAGAGATTTGCCGCCTTGTACCGCGCCCGCCTCGACCCCGATCGGCCTCCCCATGTCGCCGTGCTCCTCGACAACATCCCGGACTATGTGTTCGCGCTGTGCGGTGCCGGGCTTGTGGGAGTGGCGCTGGTCGGGCTGAATCACACGCGACGCGACGAGCACTTGGCTCGCGACATCTCGCACACCGATGTACAGCTCTTGATCACCGAACCTCGCCACCAGGCTCTTCTCCAACCCGCCACGGAACGGTTGGACCTGCCGGGCGGCATTCTCGTCTCCGATCGCTTCGCCGACACCGATGATCCGCCCCAGTCGATGGGTGAGTCGTTGGTCCAAGCGCTCGGTGGCGCCTGGGAGCGTGACCAAGCCCGCTACAGCGCCGAACACTCGCATGGTGAGGAGTGTGAACCAGAGGTCCTCTGGGCGCTGCTTTTCACGTCGGGCACTTCTGCCGCGCCGAAAGCCGTGTGCTGCACTCAGCGCCGGTTGCTGACCACGGGCCAGAGGATGGCCACGATGCTCGGTATTGGCCCTGACGACGTCGGCTACGCGGCCATGCCCCTGTTCCATGCCAATTCGTTGATGGCCGGTCTCGCGCCGGCGCTGGTGGCCGGCGCATCACTCTCCCTGGCCCGCCGCTTCAGTGCATCCCGGTTTCTCCCCGATGTGCGGCACTACGGGGTCACGTGGTTCAACTACACGGGCAAGTTGCTGGCCTACCTGTTGACCACGCCCGAGAGAGACAATGACGCCGACAACACCTTGAGGATCGCCTTCGGCAACGAAGGGTCACCCCATGTCGTGGAAGCCGCGGCGAAGCGCTTCGGCATCAAGATCATCGACGTCTTCGGTTCAACTGAAGGTGCCATCGCGCTGGACCGGTCGGGGGGTCCGCCACGCGGCTCCGTTGGACGTCTGCGCGAGGGGATCGTTGTCGTCGACCCCCACGGTGATGAGGTCCCGAGAGCGCGTATCGACGGCGAGGGGCGTCTCCTCAACGCCGAAGAGTGTGTGGGCGAGATCGTCAACACGCTCGGTGTGGGGCCATTCGAGGGGTACTACCGCAACGAAGAAGCCATGCGCCGCACGACACGCAACGGCTGGTACTGGAGCGGCGACCTCGGCTATGTGGACGAAGATGGTTGGGTTTACTTCGCCGGCCGCACGTCCGACTGGCTTCGAGTTGACGGAGAGAACTTCCCCGCCGCTCCCATCGAGGCCATCGTGGCTCGTCACCCCGACGTTGTGATGGCTTCGGTGTACGGCGTGCCCGACGCCGATTCAGGCGACCAGGTCATGGTGGCCCTCGTACTTCGCCAAGGGGCCACGTTCGACGGCAGGTCCTTCGCCGCCTGGATAGATGAGCAATCCGATCTCAGCCCTAAGTGGCGGCCGCGCTTTGTCCGCCACTGCGACGCGCTTCCTACCACCCCGACCAACAAGGTGCTCACTCGCACGCTCGTCCATGAGAGGTTCCGATCTGACCTCGTTGGTGGAGATCCGATCTATCTCCGACACCGCGAGGAGGGTGCCTATCGTCTCTTCACGTCCGAAGATGAGAACGCCTTGCACCTAGCCTTCGAGTCCAGTGGGCACGGGCGCGCCTGGAATTTGTGAGGCTGCTCCTTCCTGTGCTCTCGTCCACTTTCCACTCCGTCCCTCAACCCGCCCGGAGTCACCACACGGACTGGTAGATCGCCCCGTCCTGTGCGTCGAGGTCGAGGTTCTGCTCTTCCGGTCCTAGAGTTACAGGCGGGGGCTACCTGTTGAACCTTGGAGGTGTGTGGTGCTCCGTTGGGAGAGTGGTGAGGGACTGCGCCGTGAGGCGCGTGGAAGCGAGATGTGGTTCAAAGCCACGGCTTCACAGACACAAGACCGATTCTCCTTGATGGAAAGGACGTTGCCCCCTGGAGGACGAATGCCCCCTTCTCACCACCACCTCGGGAACGAAGAGGCCTATTTCGTCTTGGATGGGATCGTCGAATTTCGCATCGCCGACGAGGTGTTCCAGGGTACGAACGGAACGTTCGTGTTGGTGCCCGCGGGCGAAGCGCACACCTTTGGGAACACCAGCGATGAGCCAGCTCGGCTTCTCGTCCTTCACGCCCCTGGGCTCGATCGCTACTTCGAAGACTTGGAGATGCTGTGGGCTTCGCCTCAGCCGCCGGACCGCGACACTGAGCTAGCTCTCATGAGGCGGCACGGCATGGAGCCTGCTTGAGGCGGCGCGCCGCCGAGCGTGACTCTATCGAGCACATCGAGCGCGAGCTTGATTGACGCTGCACCTCGCACCACGGTCCGGGCGAGGCTTCGCCGGCTCCGCCGAGCGCAGCTAGGCTTCGCGACCTCACTCGAGGCGTCCCCGTACCCGAGTCAAGGACCCAGTCAAGGAGCAGCCATGGCATTCATTCAGATCATCGAATTTCAGACCGGTCGCATCGAGGAGTTCGATGCTCTCCTCGATCAATGGCTCACGCAGTCGAAGGATTGGCGCACCGCCACTCGATCAGTTCGAACCAAGGACCGTGATCGACCCAATACCTATGTTCAGATCGTGGAGTTCCCCAGCTACGAGAAGGCCCAGGAAAACTCCAACCACCCCGCAACGACAGAATTTGCGGAGAGGCTTCGAAAACTATGTGATGTCCCTCCGGCCTTCCGCAACCTGGATGTGACTCGAGTAGAAGCGATGTAGTTGCCGTCGGCCTCCGGGTTGCAGTCGACATGTGAAAGGCATCCGGGAACCTGCTGGTAGATCGACAGGGACTCGGAGAGGTGGGGTCGCACTTGGTTTGGCGACCATAAGGCGTCGAGGAGACACTTCCGGCTTGCTAGACCGAGGCACTCATCGACTACGGTCCTGGAGATGCCGGATTACGACGCCATCGTCATCGGTGCCGGTCACAATGGATTGACGGCTGCCGCAGTCATGGCACGCGGCGGGCTTCGGGTGCTGTGTCTTGAGAAGAACCACTTCATCGGCGGGATGTCATCAAACGCAGAATTGATCCGCGGCTATCATTTCGAGCTAGCCGGGTCCATCCAGTTCCCCCTTCCGAACGAGATCTTCGAAGACCTCGGTTTCAACTCCTGCCCTATCTACGAGCCCGAGGTGCAGTCTGCCAGCATTGGCGCATCGGGTGAACCGCCTATCCTGCTTTACTCAGATCCCGAGCGGCTACTCGCGCACCTCGGCGACGCGCTCGGTCTCGACGCAGTCATGGGCATGGCCGAAGTGGCCGCCTGGGCACAGGCGCCAGCACGGGCGATCGGGCGGTTCGAGGTACGCAAGCCACCCAAATCGCTCGACGAGATGTGGGCGTGCGCCTCGAACGAATCCGAACGCCAAGCGATCCGCACCGCCATGTTCGGCAGCGTCATGGACGTCGTGGACCAGTTCCTTCCTGACCGCGAGAAACATGCCCAGATCCGCAGCATGTTGAGTTTTCTGGCTGTCAACTCCACCTATCTAGGCCCGTATACACCGGGCAGTGCACTCTGCCTTGCCTTCGCATTGGCGTCTCCCGGCGAGGCGACCATGTCCAAGGTGCGCGGCGGCATTGGCGCCATGTCCGATCACGTCCGACGATTGTTTGAGCAGAACGGAGGCGAGCTTCGCCGCCATGTCAAGGTCTCTACGATCGTCGCACCCAGGGGGAAGGTCGACGGCGTGGCATTGAGCGACGGAGAGGTGATAACCGCCCCGGTAGTCGTTTCCAACCTCGACCCTACCGCCACCTTCACCCAGTTGCTCGACCGCGACGAGCTGCCGGATGCATTCGCCCGGCGCGTAGAAGCCATCGACCATCGAGCCGCATACTTTCAGATTCACTTTGCGCTCGGCGGCTTGCCAGAATTTGCCGGGCCTTACGAGGTCCTCAACGAGGGCGAGCTCCGCAGGAACGTGACGTTCTTCGGGACCGCAGAACAAATGCAGCTTGACTACGAGGGCTGTGTCCGCGGAATCGTCCCTGAGTCGCCATCGTTCAACCTAGGGATTCCGACGATTGAAGACCCCGGCCTCGCACCCGCCGGAAAGCATGCGGCCAGTAGCTTCGCCTTCTACTTTCCGATCGGCACCACTCATGCGAGACAGGCGCGACTCCGTGATGAGATGGCGGCACGAATTGTCGCCAAGGTGTCGTCAATGGCGCCCAACTTCCCGGACCTGATCGAGCGCCAGTTCAACTACCCGGCCTATACCTACGAACTGATGTTCGGATGCACCGGTGGTGACTTTACGCATGGGCTGCTGCAGCCTGAGTTCATGGGCCCGTTTCGCCCGGGTCCGCGCGGCTGGACCGACCTTCCGGTGCCGATTGATGGTCTGTACCTTTGCGGTGCAGGTTGCCACGGAGGCCCGGGAATCACCTTCATCCCCGGATACAACTGCGGCTACGCCGTACTAGACGCGGCTGACCGATCCCGTCCGTAGCGGACCTGTCGCTCAACGAAGGCTAGGTACATCGCCATCGAGAACGCCAGGCTGGTGAAGAGACTCATCACGAAAAAGATCCACGGGACGCGTAGATCCCGCCGCCGCCCGTCGACGATCGTCCATAGGGGCAGCAAGACGATGTTGACGATCGTGTAGTCCTGGGCCGCCGAGTCCGAAGCCCAATTCGTAAATAACATCTTGGTGTAGTTGATATAGCTCGCGTGTGGATACGTGTGGACGTAGCGAATGTTGAAGTACCAGCCGAGACACAGCGAGACGATGCCAACGATGTAGTAGAGGCACTCTAGAGGGGACGCTCGGCCAGCAATGCCCCCGGTGAAGAGGCGCCGGTTGCGCACGAATGCGAAAACCGTGCTCGCCACGCCGAGAAGCCCGTAGAACATGAGCGAAGCCGTCATGGTCGTCCCCCGATGGTCTTGTGACGCCAGGTCACCATTGCTGCCTGGAGCGTCAATGATGGCCACTGGAGGCGGCCTTTGCTCGGATCGCCCTACTGGAGAGCCGCGATACACCCGGATTGAGGTGGACAGCTGAGGCCCTTATGTCCCGCTGTGGCCCCTGAAGGCCACAGACTCATCCCCAGGGCGGATCGTCAGATGCCGGTGTGCTCGGCTCGAATCGGGTCGGGATCGGGTACGAAGGGCATCAGGGCATTCGGTGGGATGCTGCCGAAGCGACCGGCTTCGAAGTCCTCCAGGGCCTGCATGATCTCTTCTCGCGTATTCATCACAAAGGGTCCATAGTGCGTAACCGGCTCCCCAATGGGTTGGCCCCCAAGCACGAGCATCTCGAGGTGGACGGTGCTCGAGTCCTGACGATCATCTGCCCGTACCGACAACCAGTCTCCTGGTCCGAACGCCACCAACTGGCCGGTGCGAACCGGCCGCCCTCTCGGCTCACTCGGCCCGATCCTGCCAGAACATAGACAAGCGCATTGAAGCTGGTGTCCCAGGGAAGTTCGAGGAGCGCCCCAGCCGAAACGCTGGTGTGCATCAGAGCCATCGGTGTATGAGTCGATCCGGGACCACGGTGCCCGCCGACTTCCCCCGCGATGACACGCACCAAGGATCCTCCGTCAGCGGAGGACAGCAGAGTCACTTCGCCTGCTTCGAGTCCCTGATAGGCGGGTGGAATCAACTTGTCCTTCGCCGGTAGGTTCACCCAGAGCTGGATGCCGTGGAAGGGGCCGCCCGATATCACGAGGTCCTCGGGGGGTGTCTCGATGTGGAGGATGCCTCCACCGGCGGTCATCCATTGTGTGGCCCCGTCGGTGATGAGCCCGCCACCTCCCTGAGAGTCCTGGTGGGCAAAGGTGCCATCGATCATGTAGGTCACAGTCTCGAACCCACGGTGGGGATGCCAGGGGGTTCCCTTGGGCTCTCCGGGTGCGTAGTCGACCTCGCCCATCTGGTCCATGTGCACAAACGGGTCCAACTCGTGCATGCTCATCCCGGCGAATGCTCGGCGTACTGGGAAACCCTCACCCTCAAATCCGCTCGGAGCTGTGGTTACCGACACCACGGGGCGCTCAATCGACGCCGTCGGATCGGGAACGGGGATATGGGGCAGAATCGACAAATCATCGATGGTCACTGCGGGCATGACGACCTCCCATGTATCGGCACTACACGGTCAAATAATTCACAAGCAGTGAGCGAGCCGGGTCAAATCGGTTCGCCGTCGAGCAGAAGCTCTACTTCGATGTTTCCCCGTGTGGCATTGGAGTATGGACAGACCCGGTGGGCTCCGCGAACGAGCTCGACAGCGGTCTCCTCGCCACCCACCCCAGGCAGCGATACGTCGAGTGTGACAGCGAGCTTGAAGCCCCCGTCGCCCGTGGGCAACAGGCTCACCGCCGAGTCGATCGTCACGTCACCGGCTTCCAGCTTGCTTCGACGGGCCACCACGGCCAGTGCGCTCTCGAAACAGGCCGCGTAACCAACGGCGAACAGCTCCTCGGGGTTGGTTCCTCCTCCGGAGCCCCCCATCTCCTTGGGTCTGCGAAGGTCGACGTCGAGCTCGCCGTCGCTCGTACGACCGTGCCCGTCTCGCCCCCCGGTCACGTGGGCGTTCGCCGTGTACAGGACTTTCGCCATCGATGCTCCTTGCGCTTCGATACTCGCTTCGGGTGCCCCGCTTGGTCTCCCGGGTTCTGGGTACCTGGTCGTCGGGCGACGACCCGTCATAGCCGGGAACGGCCCGCGGCGTGGCTTGAGGACTCATCGCAATGAGTGTAAGCGCCGCGTCAGAAAGGCGGGCCGGCCCATCCGCACCCTCCCTTCTGTTCCAACCGAAGAGAGAATGGGTATCGTGGCGGGATTGGGTTGCAAGGTGCATGGCCCGCAACGCCGCCAGGACCAGGGACGGGCCACATGAAGCTGAAGCTGGACCTGCACGACGTCTACAACCGGGGTGAGGACATCGATCGGGCACTCCGTGCGGTCATGAAGGAGGCCGTGGACAAGAAGGCCTCGCGGGTCGAGATCATTCCGGGGAAGGGCAGCGGTCAACTCAAGAAGCGGGTGCTGCGCTTCCTCGACCAGAAGGAGGTTAAGGCCCTTTACGATCGCGTCGAGAAGGACTCCCGGAATTTCGGGAGAGTGTTCGTTCATTTCCGGTGGAAGTGATGCGCGAGCAGATGGTGCTTCTACCCATTCACGTCACACCCAGGATCCAGCCTTCAGCAAGGATTTGTTCGCCCATCGTGGAGGGAACCTTTGGACAAAGCCAATTGATGAACCTGCCGTCGGTGTCTGCTTGAGCACACGAATCCACAACCTCGAGGACCTGGGCAGCGTCACGGATTGGATGCCGAGAGAAATCAACAGGGAAAATGGTCGGCCAGATCTCGACCAGTGTCACGCCGGTGCCGAACGTGGGACCGTTGGAAGTGATGCCGGTGTCGAAGGGCCACACGCTGAGCCGGTCACCGTATCGAGACCGCATGTGCTCCAGATGTGGGATTCCCAGAAGGGCTTGGCTTCCGACACTGCCCGCGTAGGCCAGCTTCCACACGGATTGGATGATTCCGCTCACGCCCCGGGCGCGGCGCTCGGTGAGACGCAGCCGGTCGGGTTGTGTTCCCCTCTCATTCAACCCCGGAAGTGCTTTGTCTCTGGGGGCGAGGTATTCGTTGGTGTGCGTTTCAGGGCAGCCCCAGAACAATCGAAACCCAGTGTCACGATTCAGCGACTTGGCCACCTCCCATCGATTGTTCCGATTGTCCGGGTCATCGCGAATTCGCTCGGTCAGTGTTCGCCAGATCGCTTGCCAGGCCGGTCCTTGACCGAACACTGCAGGAGCCAACGAGGTCAACCCCTCGGGGTATGAGAATGGGAAGTCGAAACCAATGACGACCCGCCGGCCCGCGTCGAGGACTTCATCAACAATCTGGTAGATCTCAGCCATGGCTTTATGGCGCGTCGACGGGTTTGTGGGTTCGTTGACGGTGAGTGTTCCCTGGTTCCAGGCGCCTGTGGCTATCCAGATGCTGTCTCTTCCTGTTCTCGCAGTGGAGCTGGCGCTCCAATCAACCATGACGTAGGCATCGAAGAGGCGAGACATGCTGACGACCCGAGATAGTTGGTCATCGGACACAGTCGCTGACCGAGCAATGAACACATTGCGAGATCGATCGTCCGCTGCTTGCTCTATGTCGAGCAAGTGGTGTTGAGCCTCGTGAGCGTTGCGACGAATTACCTCCGCCGCCGTGATCGTCCCCAGCTCGGAATGGGTGGTTTGGGCATCAGGGAAAGCACCCTGGGCTGCCGTCACCCAATCCTCGGCTGCCCGCCCGTAGGCGATCAGTCCGACCGCTCGAGACAGGTCACCGTACCGCCTCACCCGAGCGAGGTCGTTCTCATCCCAGGAAGGCACCCCGGCATCAGGGTCGATCGTCTGGGTCCAGAGGCGCTCGGTGCCGATACGCAACACGTCCACCATGTGCCACAGATATTCGGTTGGTGACCACGATCCGGGTCGGCCAGATGCCGTTGGGTGAACCCTGCCGAAGGCTTGGACGAACTGGGAAGGAGATTCGGCGATCATGGCTATGGCATCCTCGACAGGCGTGCTCCAAGGAAACCCGCACTCAGGGCACCGCGGGTGGTCGGGCAATGCCATGGACCAATGGTAGGCGGCCAATTGCACACGCTCACATTGTGTTCATTCTCGAGTGCCATCACTTTGAGAGCACTGGTGGGCGGGTCGTCTGCCTTACAGCGATTTGTGATCGGTCATGCGGCGGAGCACGGGGAGTGTGAGAATATTTCCATGACCTCTCGTCGACAGCGCCATCGGGAGAGTCCCCACAGTTGGAGTAGGGTTATACCCACTCCTCCCCACGGCTGGCACCGGTCGATGGCGCTGGGTCCGCGTGCCTGCCGTGTGGCGCGCCGCGTGGGTGCCGCTGTCGCTTGTCTGGTGACCGTTTCGGTTACCGCGGCTAGCTGCGGCGGAAGTCCTGGCAATGCCGCCGGATCGGTGTCGGCAACGAGTCCACAGACCACTTCATCGGCCCCGTCGAGCCCCTCGACGTCCTCCACGATCGTTCAATCGGTTGCAGTGTCCGATACCGGTGGTTCGAATTTCCTGGTAAAGGCAGCGCCCATGATGTGGTCGCCCTATGTGAACGTCGACGGCTTTCTCTACAGCGCGGCGCCCGGCCAGAATTTCCTGGCCGACACTTTGACAGTGACGAATCCACCTGGTGGTGAGACGGAGGATCTGTCGGACTTCGATGATTTGTCGAGTGGCCTCGCCAATGACGTCGACTTCGTCATGAGCGCCACCGACGCCGCCATGTTGGGTTTTTCCTCCGATTGTGGCGTCGACTCCGCGTACCCACCTTCGCTGTGTCCGATAAGCCTCGGTCAGGGATTGACGGTCGACACCGACTCCGCAAACCACGACGATCGCTCCGTGGTGCCGCTGTCTCCCGGTGCCAGCACGCAGATTACGCTCAGCTACGGACCCGTCATTGGGACCGTCAAACCCAGCATGGTCGCCGTGTACTTCGACAACGGACGATCGATGCCTGTCGATCTGACTCGATGACCCCGTACCGGTGGAATGCAAGGGACCCAGAGACCATTGCATCCATCGAGCGCAGCGCACGAGGGGCTCGGTCCCTCAGCCGCCGCCAGGTGCTCAAAGGCAGCCTTGTCGGCGCCGCCGGGGCGGTTACGGCCACCCTTGTGGGGCGTCCAGGGCGCGGCGGCGAGGCCCCGCGCACCACAAGAGCCGTCCTGGTCGACAGCGAGACCGACGGACCCCCTGGAACTCCGGTGGCGCTCAACGTCGACGGGCTCGTCTCGCCCATCGGCCTCGACCCCGCAGACATCCAATTCGCATGGCAGGTCGGAGACGAGCGTCGAGGCTCGCTCCAGCGCGCCTATCGACTGGTGGTGTCGCGCCAACTCGTCGCCGGACCGCAAGCCGGCTCCTCCACCACGGTGTGGGACAGCGGTCGAGTGCCTTCAGAGGCACAGTCCTTCATCCCCTATGCGGGTCGTGCCTTGACGCCCGACGCCGTGTACAGCTGGACCGTCCAGACCTGGGCGGCCTCGGGCGGACCCGGGTCCGTTCGCGCCGAGCGCCACTTTCGAGACCGGGCTGCAGGACGACAACTGGAAGGCGCAGTGGATCTGGCGCCCGACGAGCCTGCAGCCGGACCAGTACACCTACACGCGCAAGGAGGTCACGCTCGGCGCTGCCCCGATCGTTCGAGCGCGTGCCTACGTCTCGGCGGATCAGCAGTATGAGCTCTACGTGAACGGCAACCGGGCCGGCAAGGGACAGGCCTATTGCTACCCGGACTCCCAGTACTACGAGACCCTCGACGTCACGAACCTTCTGACGGCAGGTGCACCCAACGCCGTGGCGATGCTCTATGGCTGGCAGGGAGCAACAAAAGGCCATCCCGCCGGACATCCGGGTTGCATCGTGCAGGTGTCGGTGCTTTACAGCGATGGCACGACCGAGCTGATCATCACTGACGGAACGTGGCGGGTGCGAGAGGGGGCGTGGTTGCCCGGGACCCAGCGAGACCTCGAAGGCGATTTGGTCGACTTTACGGAGAACATCGACGGGCCCGACATCCCCGTTGGCTGGGAGAGTCCGGGCTATGACGACACGACATGGGCCCCGGCCTCCGTGCTGGGGTCCGCTGGTGTGAAGCCGTGGACGCACCTGATATCGGTGCGGACCCGGATCGTCCAGGAGCCCGTGCCGGCGCTAACGCTGACAACGCTCTCCTCCGGGGCGGTGGTCGCCGACTTCGGCAAGGTCTACGCGGCAGTGCCCATGGTGACCTTCCACAATGGGGTCGCGGGGCGCCTGATCACGATGCGGGCCGGTTACCTGCTCGACCAGCCCGGGGGACCACCCTTCACCGGGGTGCCGGGTCAGGTTTCTACCGAGCACGGAACTCAGCACACGAATATGCGCTACTCATACATTCAGCGCGGCGGGGTCGAAGACTTCGTTCCCTTCGACTATCTGGGCTTCCGCTACTTCCAGATCGACAATCCGGGTGAATCCCTGTCACCGACAGACGTGGTCGCCCTTACCCGCCACAGCGCAGTCCCCGACGAAAACGCGGCCACCTTCGCGTCGTCCGAACCGACTGTCGACGCCGTCTTCGAGCTCAGTCGACACTCCGCCCTGTTCGGCGCCCAGGAACAATTCATCGATACGCCCACCCGTGAGAAGGGCCCGTGGCTATGGGACGGTTTCAACGAGTCCCAGACGGCGATGACCGCCTTGGCCGACCAGAACCTGACGCGCAAGTCCCTGCAAGAGTTTGCTCAGTCCCAGGCTCGGTACTGGCCGAGCGGTGCGGTCAACAAGATCTACCCGACCGGCCTCGGCGCCGAGGACATCGACGAGTACTCCGAAATCTACGCCGAGTGGGTGTGGCAGTACTGGATGCACACCGGTGACCGACTGCTCCTGCAGGAGGTGTACCCGGTCCTGATGAAGCTGACCGGCTATGTCGAGGGTGTCGTGGACCGGTCCACCGGCCTCGTCACAGGGCTCCAAACGTCCGAGGCGTCGTATCCATACCGAGTCGCCACAAGGTTGAACATCTTGGGTGCGAATGTGTTCGGTCGCACCGCGGACGTGGCGGAAGCACTGGGCCGGCCGTCGGCTGAAGTCACCCGACACCGGCGGCAACAGGCTGCGCTCATAAACGCCCTGAACAAGCGCCTCACCCGGCCCGACGGCATCTACGTCGATGGCCTGGTGGGCCCCAACACCCACGCCTCCAGGATGTCCCAGGAGGTCAACGCGTGCGCCATTGTCTATGGAGTCGTTCCGGCTCCTCGGCTACCGGCGGTGGCAGCGCATGTTGCTGGGCTGGGTATGCACGCCGAACCCCAGACGGCTGCCGAGGTCCTCCGCGCTCTGGCGATCGCAGGCAAATATGACGAATTTCTGGTTCGTCTCACCGATCCCACCACAAACGGCTGGGCAAACATTCTGGCCCGGGGGGCAACCTACACCTGGGAGGTGTGGCAGCCATCCGACGCCAATGGCGACAGCATGTCGCACGGATGGGGCTCGAACGCTCTGGTCGAGATCCAGTACTGGCTCCTCGGTGTCCGTCCCTCGAGTCCCGGATATGCGACATTCATTGTGTCTCCTCCGTCGTCGGGCCCGGAATGGGCCGAAGGCACTCTGCCCACGCCGCGCGGCACCGTTGAGCTGGGGTGGCGGCGGCCCACCAAGGGCGGACCGGCGACGCGCCTCGACCTCACGGTCCCTCCCAATGCCACGGCCTCGGTCTACCTGTCGGGAACGCATCCGAGCGATGTCACCGAGAGCGGAGCGCCCGTAGATCACGTTTCCGGCGTGGTCGTCGCGCCTTCGGTCGCCGGCGCCGCGGTGTTGCGTGTCGGTGCCGGCACTTATCACTTCCAGAGCGCCCCGACCTGATCCCTCCCTGACCAGCGAGAGTGTGAGGAGCATCTTCGGCACAGTTGTGACTTGTCGGCGTGGTCGCCACACAGAGGGAGGATCTCTTCGTCCGAATGGCAGTGCTACGCCGTAGGACGGGAGATGCCGTCGGAGCAGCATCTCCACGGCGGAGGTACGCCCGGAGTGAGCCGTTGGTTGGATGAGCGCTCATCGTGTCATGCCACGACAGCGACGGCCTCACAGGGCGGGGTCGCACATGGTGACGGAGCGGCTGCGGAAACAGGTGGGTCGCTCCAAAGCACCAGCCCATTGAGGGTGACGACGGGAGTGCGGGACCGGCAACCTCACGAGGACCAGCGACACCAGGAAAAGAGGGCGTAGCGTCCCGACCCCCGGTTGATCCCGGTGGTATGCATAGCGATACGCCTCTAGAACTGCGGCTGCCGGAGACTCCTGGTCCGTCTACTACGGCGCGCAGTGCAAGTACCTCAGGCTCAAGCCCAGACAGAAGATCCCGCGTGACTTTGATCGCCAATGTCGGATCTTTGGCTTAGGCCACCCACAGGTGCGAGTGAGCTCGTAGCAATAGAAGAGGCGCCCGCGACGATCGACGCATCCGCGCCCTCCCAGGAGGTGGGTCAAGGTTCTGCGTTCCCCGTTGCCAGCGAGCCGACGCTGCTTCCCCTGGAGCTTCAAGAACGAGTGACTCGCGTACGACAGGTCCAAGGAAGGCTCTTGTGCAGGAGCTCTCCGGTTGTGGCTCTCAAGGCGGCGACGCTCGCCGGGTGCGGAGCGTTCGTGGCAGGTGTCGTTCTGGGGTGGTTCGTGCTCCACAAGATTCCAACCCTTGTGATCTCAACGGACCAAGGGGTCGTGCTCACCTTCGTGGGCGGTGTGTTTGCCCTGACTATCGCGGCCGCAACGGCGTGCTATGCGACCGTCCGCTGGCGGCACGCTCGAAGCATTCCCTCCGAGGGGAGCGTCAGAGCCACAGGCGTGGGCCTGCTTATTGCCCTCACTGCGATCGGGGGTGTCGTGGTCACGATTCAGCCGTGGGGGTTGTCGACGACAAACGTGCTCGTTGTATCGGCTCTGGGCGCTGGGGAGTACCTTGCGCAACAGCATGTGGCTGGAGGCTCTGTCGTCTTCGGCAAGGGCAACACGCCGGTCGTCTACCTCCATACCACCAGGGGAACATGGGTCGAGGCGACGATTCCGCAAAGCGCGGTATCGGCAGTCGATCAGGACATTTCGATGTCTCACGGCGTGATGTACACGCAGAGCGAAATCGCGTTGGGTATCGGAGGTCGTCAACAGAACGCTATCCGTGCGCGCACAGAGTGGCTGTGGATATTGGTCGCCATGATGGGAGCGTGGACCGGCGTGTCGGCGTTTGCCGCGCGACGCCGTTGGCGTGATGCACCGTGGTTGGCACCCATATCCGCTGACACACTTCAGGCAATGGTACGGGCTCAATCAGACTTGAGTTGAGAGTCCCTGTCGTTAGAGGCTACGAAGTGTGGCTGGGACGCCGGAATTTGATGGGGGTCAGCGGTCTTCGAGCTCCATTTCGGCGGCTCTCGGCCCTTCGGTCGAGCGCTGGTCTTGGAGAGCGCTTGCAAGCGCGATCCTCAGGATCTCGGCGGTGAGCTCGGCGACCTCTGCCGGTGTCTGGTCGAAATCGATCATGAGCGCGTGCGTGGCGAACGCCGAGAAGTTGAGGGCGAAGGCCAACGTCAAGGCCTCTGGGGGATCGCCTGTCCCTCCGGCCGTTCGCCAAGCCAGGGTCACAAGGTAGCGCACGCCGCGAACCCGGTACTCGCGCCGGAGCATGGGGACTTCGGAGAGCACCTCCGAGGCGTTGGGGTTCGGGGCGTGAATGTCCCAGAAGGCCTCCCCGATGATCTCCGCGTTTCGGGTGTGGATCGTCAACGCCAACCCTTCGAGCCATCCGTCGAAGTCCTCAGTGGGGACGGGTAGGCCCTCGATCGGCCTGCGCCCTGAGGCCTCGTACATGTCCTTCACGGTCGCCACGATCAGCTGGTCGTGGCTTAAGTAGTGCCGGAAGATCGTGCGGGGGCTTACCCTCGATAACTGCGCGATCTCCTCGACGGTGGCGTCGAAACCCCGTCGAGCCACGACCTCCATGGCCGCTCGTCTGATCCGAGACCTCGTGAGCTGCTGACGTTCCTCAGTCAGCGAGGGCGGGGACTCTTCCGTTGGCTCATCCACAGGAGCCTTCTGGCCAGTGACCGCCCGGCCGGCTCCATCCCGCGAGGTCACTCTCCATGCTCCCCCGGTTTGGGTGGTACCAATCGAACCTGTGTAGGTGTCACGGGACCCGCCGCGTGACTGGGTGCATGGAAGTGGAAGGGGTTCATCGAGCAACACCGCCTCTGTCACGTTCGCACCACCGAAAAGGTGCCTCGAGCCGCTCATCAGCGAGCAGACCAAGCCTATCGGGCCTAAGGGCGAGGGCACGGTCCGGGTCATAGGCCTGCCGCAAAGTTCACGCTCTTGAAACATAGCCTCGATGATTCGGCGAGCGTGCTGGCGGGTCAATCCGACTGGTCCGGACCGACGAGGCACCTGTCGTTCCCCGAGTCGACTCTCGGTCGATCGGTCGACTCTAGGTGTCCCAGCGAAGTGGACGATCACGAGGTGTTACGAAAAGACGTAGCGTTACTCTCGGCGCAGGTAGGTCGTATCCGTTTGCGTGATCGAGGCGGCGATACTGGCCAGCAACGCGATGACGCCGAAAAACACCCAAGGGAAGTGTCCACCGACGAGCAGGTGTACCAAGAAGCCGAGCCCCCACAGCGCCAAGCAGCCTCCCGCGATCCGACCGAGAGTGTGGTAGCCAAGTCGTCTGGCGGCACGACGGCGCTCACGTGGCCAGGCAGGCTCCAGCACCTCGTCAACTGCCCTGCGCAGGTGCTCCTCGGAAACGGCCATCCCACGCCTCCCTCATCTCTTTGTACGCCATTGGGGCGGCGGTATCAAGGTCCCGTCGTCACTGGATCCCGTCTTCACGGCTAGGTTTCGTCACATGAATGAGGTCGGGCCAACCTGAGGCGAGTCATGTTGTGTGAGCTGCATACAGTGTGCTGCGTGCCGTTCTCCTCTATTCGCCCCGATTGATGCGTGGCACGGTTTGCAGTGTTTTGCGCCCCCAGGGATGGCACGGGGGAAAGACCATACGGGGGCAGGAATTCGTGGTGCGAGGGGCGCCCCTCGCCGAGGTTCCGACCTCTCGTTTGGGCATCGAGCTGTCGGGGTAGTTCGAATCTAACGTTTGTGGGGGGAATGCAAATGTTTGTGGGGGGGTGTGGCGTGTGAAGTCTGACGTAGTCGCAGATGTTGCAGCTTCCGTAGCCGCCGTGTTGGCAGCGTCCGGCCTTTTGTACGCCAGGGCATCAGCGAGAGCCGCGCGTGATGCCACGGCGGCGGCTCGACGGGCCGCTGAGCTCGCCGCAATTTCGCGCCGGTCCGCTGCCCGCGCTCGGTTGCGTCACCGCGTCGAACGCATCGGTGAGCTGATCCAAGAGCTCTACTTCTCATCGCTTGTCGATCCGGACGCCGACTCGCTGTCCCAGAGGACGCGGGCGCAATGCAACGTCCTGAACCAAGCGGTCATCGGACTCAAGGACATCCTTCCGCGTTCGGCTGAGGTGTGCTTGGCTCGATCACCGGCTCAGCTTCAGGAGCGAACGGGCAGTGCACGCGCTGAGATAGACAAGGTGCTGGCCGGACTCGCCGATAGACGGCCCAACTCGCGCACCAGAGGCTACCGAGGGAGATTCAATCGCCGCGTGCCTTGGCATCGCTCCACCAAGAGCTCCTCGGTGGGTGCACGGTAGTCAGGCCAGTTACTTGGCTTGCCCTCTGGCGACATCGAACCGACTCGCCACAGGGCAAAATGGCGTCTGGCAGTGACTTGTGCCATGACGACACAGCGCGATGCTCGTCATTCTTGAGGATGGCACGTACCGCTCGAGCAAGTCATGATCTGCTCTGTAGGAAGCCTGTGCAGCAGCCGGTTCGAGCTGCTCAGAGCGATGCGGGAACCGCCGGGCTCTGCCCCCGAGGTCACACACAGCCTGGCGGTCCCACATCGCACAGGTGCTCGTGCTCGGTGGGCAGTCCAGGACGAGCCCGAATGTCGAACCAAAGCGCGACGGGGGGCGCAGGGACCTTGGCGGGCGGTCCCAACGCCCCGTCGCGCGGCTGCCCCCGTGGCCCCACGTGTCGGCGCCGAGGCGTGGACACCTGAAAACTGGGGGCTACCTGCAGTTTGTCACACTAGCATGGCAACCTGTCACAGGCCACTGCCACAACACCGGCCGGAGGGCCGGGACCCATTGTCCCCGGACCTGGCAGGCCCTTCGATCGGCGTTCCCGGGCCCCGGGCCAGGTCCTGGAAGGCGAGCAGAGCTGGTTAGACGCGATCCAGAATCTCGGCGGCGGCGCGTTCCCCCGAACGCACCGCTCCATCGATCGCTCCGTGCGAGGTCGTCGAGGTCTCGGTTCCGGCCCAATGCACGCGACCGAAGGGGTGGCGCAGCAGAGGTCCGTAACGAGTGAGAATCCCTGGGGGAAAATGCGCCATCGAGCATCCCCGGGTCCATTCCTCGCTCCACCACGCCGTCTCGATGAAGTCATGTGGTGATGCGGCTTGTGGACCGAACCTTGCGGCCAGCGTTTTGAGCACTTCTCGTCGCCTGGCGCCTTCTTCGATCGCTCCGACGCGTTGTGCTACAGGTCCGAACGTGAACGACGCGATGACGCCGGGACTACCCGAGGCCGGTGTGGCGTCGAGGGTGACTTCGGCGACTGACCCGGGTTCGGCACTCTGCCCGCTGAAGCCCTCGGCTCGCCAAAACGGTTCCTCGTAGACCACGAGGGTCTTGGTTTCGGGCCCGGCAACGGCGCTGCGGTACAGAGCGTCTCTGTCCTCGGGCAGTCCAGGGTCGAACGTGATCTCGAGGGCCAGTGCGGGCGGAATCGACACGACGGCATGGCGAGCCGACACAGAGACGCCGTTCGCCTCGACAAGAACATGATCGTTGCGTTGCGTTATGGACCGAACAGGGGCGTTTAGGTGCACCGCGTCCCCCAGGCTGCCGGCAATTCGTTGCGCGATCGAGCCTGTCCCGCCTTCCACCATGTTCTCCTGGGAGCCACCCGTGATCGAGAAGAGCGTGTTGATGCTTCCGTGTGCCCGAACGAGGAAGAGCAGATGGAGGAAGGATGCCTCGTCCAGGCTCCCCGTGAACAGACCGCGCACGGCCATCTCGAACAGATCACGTGCCACGGTCGTCCGAATCCCCGAACGCTCGAGCCACCAAGTCACCGAGCGCGCGTCCCATTCCACTGCCCGTGCTGCGGTCCAGGGGGCATCGACAGGGACGCGCTTGGCCATCCGATCGAGGCGCGCCTGTGCCAAAGCGATTGTGATCACTGCCAGTGGACTGATCTTGGGAATGAGCCCTCGATAGCGCCGTATTCGATCATTGTCCACGAGGAGGTGAGCGCCTTTCACCCACGTCTTGTACGTGGAGACGCCTGTTTCTCGAGCAAGCCCAAAGATGGCGTCGTGCCTGGGCGCCAGCCAGGCACCTCCCCGATCGACCGGTGACCCATCCGACAAGGCCTGCGTCCAGACACGACCCCCGACGCGGTCGCGTGCCTCGAGGACGACGACCGACTTGCTTCGCTCGTGCAGCCGAAGGGCTGCCGTGAGCCCGGCGAACCCGGCCCCTACTACGCACACATCGGCATCCATTCGCTCCGCCATCGAGTTTCACCGTACCCCGGGTGGCCTCACCGCCGACTCGTCGCCCGCCGCGCCATGACCTGGTAGCAATCGACAAGACGGTGAGCGGACAGCGCAGTGCCAACCACCTGAGGTGGGGATGGGCGTCCCCAAAGGCGGGTGGATCGCCTAACTCGTCAGGAGCGTTGCCACATTGCTGTGGAACAGGCCCGTGGCGTCCTCGGGGACGCAGCCGATGCGCGCGTAGTCGTCGATGGGTGTTGCGGTTCCCTCAGAGTGGGGGAAGTCGCTGCAGCACATGAACAGGTCACCGGACTTGGCGGTGAGCCGGGCGGGCTGCTCGTAGGAGAAGGATGCGACGCGCACTTGACGACGGAAGTACTCACTGGGTCGTAGATCGAGCTGGGCCAGCGGCCGACCGTTGAGCGTGGTCGTGAAGTCCCACCCTCCGTCGAGCATCAGCAGATACTGGGGTACCCAGATTGAAGACAGCTCGACGATGCCGATACGCAACCCGGGATGTCGTGCCAGCGTTCCGTTCACGATGAGATCAGTGACGGCGAGGGCGGGCTGCACCCACAAGAAGATTGACTCGATCACGGGGACAAAGCTGTCGTCGGCGTCGGTGTAGAAGGCCTCATCGAGGACGCGGGGTTGATCTGCCACGTGGAACACGGGGGTGACTCCGTGGTGGACGAAGGCAGCCCACATCCTGTCGTGGTCGGGATGTGACAGGGGGCGCCCGTCAACAGCCGCCGGAGCGATCATTCCCAGGCGTACGCCAGCCGACGAGAGTTCGACCAGTTGAGCCTCCAGCCAGACCGGGTCTCGCAAGGTCAGGTGGGCTACGGGGTGAAGGCGACCCTTTCCTTCGCTTACCACGGTTGCACACCAGCGGTTCCAAGCGGCCATGTTGGACGTCAGGGCGGTCAAGGATCCCGACAGCCGCCGTTCCCACAACAAGCCGAAGTTCGGGAACAGCACGGCCTCATCGAGGCCCATGACGTCAAGGTGCTTGGCCCGGGCAGAGGGTTCCCAGTAGTGAGCCGGAAGGGCCTCGTCGTAGCGGTACTCCGGGAGCAGGTGTTGTCGACACCGCTGTCGATGCCGTCCCAGTACTGCCGTATCGCCAGGAATCTGCACGTCTGCCACCTCGAGGTGACCCCCACGCCACGTGAGCCACGGGTAACCGAGCTCGTCATCGACGATGGCGAGCGCCTCTTCTTTGAAGGCGGGGTCGATGTGCTCCGCCCATAGCGTCCGAGCCTCGTAGAGGTGCTGGTCCGAGTCGATGATGGTGTTCATACTGGCCTCCGAGCCCAGTATGGCCCATTGCTCGTAGCCGTGTTAGAGCCATTCGAGACGGGCCGTCAGGCCTCGTTTCAACGATTTCCCCGCCTGATTGCGCTCGGAGCAAGGCGTCCGACTCCTGCCTGGTGTCAGGGACACCTCCGGAGGCATGCTCTGCGCCGTAAGCTGTGGGTGAGGGGCGAGCGCTCATGTTCGAGCCAGTTGCGTCCCCCTGTGGTCCGACACTCGGGGAAGCCGGACGGACCGGGAGTGACCATGACGTCATCAGAAGAAGAGCAACTTGGAATCCGGCTCGACGAGCACCATCTCGCCGAGACCAACGGACGGATGGCGGTCTGCCGGCGATGTGGCGCTGTTACGGATGGGCCAGCCGGAAAACATGCTCCACGCGGGCGGCAGTTGCCTCGCACGACGCAATGGCTAGAAGCTCAGGCACGTATGACCGTGATCGCCAAGGCGAGGGACCGCATCAATCGCTGAGGTCCCCTTTGCCCTGTGATCCGTCATGGGGCAGATCCCGGTCGGCTGAGTAGCAACGATCGTGCGCCGATGTTGGCCCACCGATTCAGCTCACCCGCGGGGGTGTCCCTGTGGGTCTTGGCCGTGTCCCGGATCGGACTCGCCGTTCATGTAGCCGTCATATCGCGGACTCCGGCCGTTCACGTCCCCTCCGTATGATTTGACCAACGGCAGCTACTGACACGGGAAGGAGCGAAACGTGGGCACGATGCGAGACCTTGTCCGGCGGCTGGGCGTGTCGCTTGCGATTACACGGTGGGCCCTACGACCGTTCCGGCCAACTTGACGTGTCGCCGGTGAGGTTGGGCGCGGTTCACTCCTTGTCCATGTCCCGCCTCGGTGAAGCGAAGGAGTCGCCACCCTGGGGCCCCCTTGGGTGTCGGCTCCTTCGCCGCGCCCAGGGCCAATCACGGTCCTCTGTGTCGAGTCAGAGGGCTTCGGAACAGATATGGGGGAGCGCGACGATCAGGCTGAGCGAATCGTCGGTCCGGCCGGCGAGCTCGCATCGCGCGAACTCACGCAGAGCTTCCTCGTGAGCAACCAGCAGGGCGGCGATCGCCTTGTCCTCGGGGCGGGCAAGCTCACCGATGCGCTTGTACAAACCGATGAACTGCGTGGTGATGGGCTCGAAGGCCGACATGAGATCTGACCAGGGCAATGATGCGGCCGCGTCGGCCAGGATTTCCGCGTCGCGCCTGACGTCTGGATCTGGGTTGGTAGGCAGAGCGTTGAACTCCATGGCCGGAACAACGGCGTTTCTGGTGTTGGCCTCCAGACGCCGTAGAACGTCGAGCTTCCGTCGGCGATCGGGTTCCTCGGATCGCTCGGCAAGGCGTCCGAAAAGTGTCTCTCCCGATACCTCACCCTGGTACGCCTTCACCCACAGTGTGGAGAGATCATCGTCGGGTGAGAACACCGACCCTTGAGTGGTGGCCACTTCCGTGGTCGCTTGGGAATCCTCCATTGTTCGCAATGTAGCCATCACCGGCCACGCGTTGCGATCGTCACAGAGATCGAACTTCGACGGTCCCGGATCCTGTCCCGGTACGGAGTCGGGGTCCCAGGACGGCCCGGGCCTCTCGGCCGGTCAGAAGGTCGCGAGGGCCTCTCAGCCGGTCAGAAGGTCGCGGGCTCCGGTGTCCGATGACGGGTGGCGGAGCTTCGACATCGCTCGAGCCTCGATCTGGCGAATCCGCTCGCGAGTGAGGTTGAAGTGCTGTCCGACCTCCTCGAGGGTGCGGGGCTCCCCACGATCCAGACCGAAGCGCAGGCGCAGAATGCTCGCCTCGCGATCGTCGAGAGGCGCCAGAAGCTCGTTGATCTCGTCGACGAGCAGTGCCTCGGCCGCATGGTCGAACGGCGACGTGGCGTTGACGTCGGCTACCACGTCTCCCAGGTCGGCGTCCCCGTCCTCGCGCAGAGGCTCGGACAGCGAAAGGGGCTCGGATCGCCACCGCAGGACGTCGGTGAGCGTTTCGTAGGAGAGGGTGGTTTCCAGAGCCAGCTCGTCCACGGTGGGCTGACGACCGAGCTTCGACTCGAGGAATCCCTGGGCCTTCTGCACCGCGCTCAGCATGTCGCCGGCGTGCACCGGCAGGCGGATCGTTCGCCCGGTGTTCGCAATGCCGCGTGTGATGGCCTGGCGGATCCACCACGTCGCGTAGGTGGAGAACTTGAAGCCCTTGCGCCAGTCGAACTTCTCGACCGCGTGGATGAGCCCGAGGTTCCCCTCCTGGACCAAGTCGAGCAGAGGGAGTCCCGACGCCTGGTACTTCTTGGCGATGGACACGACGAGGCGGAGGTTGGACGACACGAATGTCTGCTGGGCGGCGGCGGCGGCGTACTGAATCCGGCGAAGCTCGCGCTTCTTGGCCGGTGTGGGCTTGGAGCTTGGATCGGCGAGTGTGGCGGCGGCCTCGTGGCCAGCCTCGATGGCTTGCGCCAACCGGGCCTCATCATCCTTGGTGAGCAGGGGATACCGTCCGATGTCCCTCAGGTAGAGCTTGACGAGGTCGGCGTCGTCGCCATCCCCACGCTTCATCGCCATCGACGTCTCCTTCTGGTCACCGTCGCATCACGCCGGCGATTCGGCGCCCGGATGTGGGCGCCCTGTCCTGTCGTTCTCCGCAGTACCAGGGGGGACTGGGACGGTGGCTGCGGTCATTCCTATTCGTTGCGACGATCCCACCCGATGATGAGCTGATTGGAAGCGCCCAGCTTGGCGCTCGGGCTCGACCCGCGTCGCTCGGGACCCAACGGCCGCTATGCCGATCATCCTGGTGGTTCGTTTTGTCTGTTGATGTGGTAGGACTCCAAAGGCCGTTTACGCCGGGTTCGGACCGAGGCACCTCGGCTCAAAGCGTTCCCGGAATGGCGGCTGTCAGCCATTCTATCGAATTTCGTCGTGCCACTGGCCTCCTCTGCCCCAGGTTGTCCAGTGTCCCGGGGATCTGGCGCTACTCGACCCGCTCATCGGACAAATGGCGCGCCGCGTGCGAGGGTTCGAACACCGGTCAGCCAGCAGGGTGCCAGCCCCCGGATACTCACTTTCGGCTCTAGGCGGTCTCGCGAGGTCGCCCTACGGTCGCACCGGGGGACCTGAACGAGCATCGGTGCGGCTGGGACCCACCGCGTCGCGATTCTCCGATGGGAGCCGGGTGGCGGACGGCCGTGGGGAGCCGTCCAGTCCCCCCGGCCGGTAACCTGTCGGGCGCGCCTCGCGGGACTCGAGACACGACCGTGGGCCCCTGGGGGGGACCGCTTCCGACCCGTTGGCACCGCCCTGGGCTGCCCGTTTCCCAGGTCCCCGAGCTCTCCAGGGAACCCGAGGAGCGCCGAGTCCTGGTAATCGGGGCCGTGTTGTTCTCCGGTGGCTTGCACGCGGTGTCGGCCGTGGCAGAATAGTTATATGCCGCAAGCAAATACATTGTCGCCCGGGATGCCCTCGCCCCACCGAGCACCGGCGTCGTCCGTCGCCGACCTGGCGGTCGATCAGATCCAGGCGAGCCTGCAGGTGATCGCCCGGTCCATCAGCCAGGTCCGGGTGCACGAGCGCCTGTTGCAATCGGCGGGGGTCCGGCTCGACCGGGCCGGCGCCGCCGCCCTCTACAAGCTGCACGTCCACGGCGACGCCATCCGAGTGACCGTCTTGGCCGAGATGCTCGGTGTCGACGCCCCCACGGTGACCCGCAAGATCCAGCAGCTCGAACGCGACGGACTCGTGGTTCGCCACGCCGACCCGGACGACGGCCGTGCCTCGCGGATTCGTCTTACTACGGCCGGTCGCCGGACACTCGAACGGGTGCTGAAGGCCAGACGGGCGTGGCTCGAACAGCTTCTCGACGGCTGGGAGGGCGATGACCTGGCCCGGTTTGGAGCTCTCCTGGGCCGTTTCTCTGCCTCGTTGGAGCGTGACCTGGAGGACGCCCGTGGCTCCTGAGACAAAGGTGGCGCCGGCGCCGGCGCCGGGGCCGGGGCCGGTTGATCCTGCGTTCGACAAAGCGGAGCACCGCCGGATCCTCGTGATCGTCGTGGCGCTCATGCTCGGCATGGTCCTCGCCTCGCTCGACCAGACCATCGTGTCGACGGCGCTCCCCACCATCGCGGGCGACCTGCACGGGCTCAACCACTTGTCGTGGGTGGTGACGGCATACCTCTTGGCTTCGACGATCTCGATCCCGTTGTGGGGGAAGCTCGGGGACCTCTACGGCCGGAAGAACCTCTTCCAGCTGTCGATCGTCATCTTCCTGGTGGGTTCGATCTTCTCGGGGTTGGCCCAGAACATGGCCGACCTGATCGCCTCCCGGGCCGTCCAGGGCATCGGCGCGGGCGGATTGATGGTGGGGGCACAGGCCATCACCGGCGACGTGATCCCGGCCCGTCAGAGGGGCAAGTACATGTCGTACTTCGGCGCCGTGTTCGGAATCACGAGCGTCATCGGCCCGCTGGCGGGTGGGTTGTTCACCCAGCACCTGTCATGGCGCTGGATCTTCTACATCAACGTGCCGATCGGCATCATCGCCATGTTCACCATTGCTGCAGTGCTCCATGTCCCGGTCAAGCGCGTCCCGCACAAGATCGACTGGCTCGGCACCGCCTTCATGTCATCGGGGGTGACCGCCATCATCCTTCTCACCACGTGGGGCGGGACTCAGTACGCCTGGGGCTCGGGCCCCATCGTCGGGCTGGGAGTGCTCGGCGCCGCACTGCTGGTGGCCTTCTGTGTCGTGGAGACGAGGGCGACTGAGCCGTTGATCCCGCTGGTGTTGTTCAGGAATCGCACCTTCACCGCCGCGTCGGGGGTGGGGTTCATCATCGGCTTCTCGATGTTCGGGGCCATCGTGTACCTGCCCTTCTATCTGCAGACCGTCCACGGCGCCACGCCCACGGCGGCGGGCCTGGAGCTGTTGCCATTGGTGGGCGGCATGCTGCTCACGTTCATCCTGAGCGGCCAGCTCGTGACGAGGACGGGACGGTACAAGATCTTCCCGATCCTGGGCTCCGCCGTGTTGGCGATAGGCCTCCTGCTCCTTTCGCGCATGGGAGTCACCACCTCGTTCGGGCTCACCTCGATCTACATGGTGGTGGTGGGACTCGGCGTGGGCCTGGTCATGCAGGTCCTGGTGGTGGCCGTGCAGAACTCGGTTCCCTACGAGCAGCTCGGCACCGCCACTGCCACCGCCACGTTCTTCCGCACCATCGGCGGCGCGTTCGGTGTGTCCGCCCTCAATGCCGTGTTCAACAACCGCTTGTTCTCAGCACTGTCGAAGGAGCACCTGCCCTCAGCGGCTCGCCACATCGTGAGCGGTTCAAGCATCGTCGTCAACCCCGCCGAGATCGACAAGTTGCCTCCTGTGGTCCGGGCCCCGATCGTCGCGGCCTTCAGCCACTCCCTGCAGACGGTCTTCCTTGTCGCTGTGCCGTTCGCCGTCCTGGCGTTCGTGCTCAGCTGGCTCATGAAGGAGATCCCGCTGCGCACGACGGCGTTCAATCCGCCCTCGCCGGATCGCAGTGGCGACGCCGACGGGGCCGCGAGTGATGGTGCGGGGCCTGAGGTTCCCGCCGAGGTCGCCGCCTTCTGACCCGAGGCCCGTCGGTCACAGCCCGTCGGTCACAGCCCGTCGGTCACAGCCCGTCGGTCACAGCCCGTCGTTCGCAGGACCTTGGGTCACAGCCCGTCGGTCACAGGACCTCGGGCCACAGCACGTCGGCCACAAAGTGCGCGGGCCGGCGTTGACGCTGTGGGGCCGAGTCCCTCAGATGCTGTGAAGTCGACGGGGGCCCGGGACTGGCGACATCGAACAGAGCATGGCGATGGCTTCGGCACGCGCCTTTCGATACCCCTCCCAGAGCTCGATCTTGGTGGCGCGGTCGGTCGCAACGGTGGCGTTCACGACGCAGTGGCGCATCTGCTGGACCAGTTCGCGCAGTTGCGCCGCGTGATCTTGACCGAGCGACGGCGTCTGCGTCGCCGGTTCCGGCGACACCGCCATGGCGGGCAGGGTGGGGCCCCGTCCATCCTCGGACCGCACCAGCGCCGACATTGTTTGGGACATCGAGTGCCTCCACTTCCCGCCCCGAATTGCATCGGCCCCGAGCGGGGCAAACTTGACATTGAACCCAGGCACCTGGCGTTCGCCACGGGCGGGGAACATGCGTTTGTGTGCGTTCCCGTGGCGGCGACCTCGAACGAGGTGTGCCGCGACGCCGGGAGGCCGGCCGGATAGACCTTGCAGTGGTCACTTACCGGCTGAACGCGGTCTCGCGCCCGGTCGTCGCAAGGGCCAGCGGGACTACGAGGTGTCGGAAGGGAGGCGTCGGTCGTGTCCGAGAGGCGGCAGGGTCTGAGCTCCAAGCCCCTTGCGACTCCGGTTCGGTTCGTGGTGTACGCCGGCGCCTGTGCAGTCTTCGTGATCATCCTCTTCGTACGTGGCGGACCCAATCCAGCCGAAACCGACGCCCATGCCGTCACACTTCCCACCACGGCCATTTCTCACGGCGATCTGCACGCTGCCGAACGCGAAACGCTCGTGCCCAATCCGCCCGGGTATCCCCTCTTGATGGCGCCCTTGGTGATCGCACTTCGTCCTTGGATCGGATCTCCCCGGTGGTGCGACGACAAGCCAGTCCCCAAGATCTTGCGCTCGGCGGGGGATGCGTACTTTCTGTCGATACTGGGTCCTTGCACCGCACAACACGGCGCTGATCACGGGAAGCCTTATCCGATCTGGTACCGCACCCAGGCTATTCTCGCCATTCTCGGATGGGTGGTGCTGTGCGTCGGAGCCGTGATGCTCCTGCGGTCGACGGGGTCAGGTGGAGGGGTCGTCGAGGCGGTTCTCGTGGGCACCCTGGCCGTGCTCCCGGCGGCGTCCGACGCCATCGCGCAGACCTTCCACCCCCAGGATCTCATGAGCGTGGGTCTCACCTGCGCCGGGATGTCTCAAGCACTGCGGCGACGATGGGTTTTGGTGGGTGTTCTGTTCGGAGTGGCGTTCTTGTGCAAGCAGTTCGCCATCCTGGCTTTGTTCGCCACCCTTGCCGCCACGCCGGGATGGCGTGCTCGGCTTCGCACGCTGGTTCCGGTGGTCGGCGTCGTCGCCTTGGGTGTGGTCCCTTTCTACGTGGTCGCCCCGGTCGACACGGTGCGAGCGATGACCGCCGTGTACGTCGAAGGCGTCATCCTCGTCAAGACCCCCACCATGGTGGGCGTCTTGGACATCGCGGAGAAGTTGAAGCTGGAGATCGCCCGGGACGCGCCACTCGTGGCGGCCGTGGCTCTTCGCCCTGGTGGCCAGGTGGAGGGCCCGAGATCGCCTCTTATCGCCGGCGCCGCTCATCGGTCTCGCCCTGGCCTGCCTGGCGACTCGGCTGGTGTTCGAGATCTCGCTTCTCAACTACTACTTCCTGGCGGTGGCGGTCGCCATACTGCTCCTTGACTTCACCCGCAAGCGGCTGCCGGTCTGGTCGGTGGCTTGGATCGTCGCCACCCGCTTACGTGCTCAGCCCGATCGCGCCGCACGCCCCCCTGGTGCTGACGGCGGCCTTGTTCCTGGTGGCGGCGCTGGTCCCGATCGGGCTGGGCATGGCCCAGGTACCGGCGGCGCGGCCGTGGATGTCTCGCGTACCTCACCCGCCCCTTGACCGGCTCACAACCCTATGCACCGTGGCATCCGCCGACTTCGCAGACCTGGGGATTCGGTGCTAGCGACACGGCATCCACGGCTTGGCCCTCAGGGCGCAGGCCTTTCTCGATGGCGTCGCGGCCGTGGAGGTCGGCGCTCGGGCAGAACCGTGCCGGACGGAGGTGGTACTCCACCTCGACGACTGCCTTCCCTGCCGCAGTCCATCCGTCGTAGGCGTCACACTCCTGGTACTGGGCACACTGCTCGTTGATGGCGAAATCGAAGGTGCCCTCGAGTTGGCTGAGCTGGTCGGTGTCGTTCTTCAACCCGGCTGAAAGTCCGTGTTCGTGCGCCATGGCGGCCAGGTCCTCATTGAACGTGAGTTGCTCGGCGGCGGTGAGCCGGAACCCGGTGTCGTTCTGGTAGCCGTCGACATTGTCGAAATCCACGGCATCGAAGCCAGCCGCCGCGCACTTGGCGACGCGAGCGTTGATGATTGGTAACAGGATTCCCGTGGCCCGGATGTCGAGCCACCGTTCGCCCGGCCAACCGTCGGGCAGTCCCTTGACCGAGGCGGGGTACTCGCCGGCGTCGGGTCGGAAGTCCTCCCAAGTACCGGCATCGACGTAACAGACGGCGTGTGCCCCGGTGGCGTGGATGGCGGCCACGTCGGCGCTGTTGAGCGTGACGCCATTGGTGGCGTACAGGTCGACGTCGTAGACGTTGGGTCGAACGCAGTGGCCTCCGCTCTCAGGAACCACGCACAGTTTGGTGTCGAGCTTTCCCTGCAGCTGGTACTGCCATTGCAGCCCCTGGGCCGGGATCCACATGCTCTTTGCGCTCGCCACCGGGGTCATGGCGAAGAGCGACGTGCCGAGCACCAGCGCCGCCACCAGGGTGCCATGTCTCCGAGAGACCCTCATGACCCCACCCACGGCTGGAGCGTATTCCCGCACGTCGCCCCGTGCCCGGCCGGCGGCACCTCGCATCTCGTGTCGAAGCGTCAACCGAATTGCCGGCGAGGTTGTCCACGATGCGCCGACCACGACCCGGCGCCGCACACGACCGAGGAAGCGATCGCTCAACCTCGGCGGCCTCAGGTCGATCCCGCTAGCCGTCCCCGGGCTCGTAGGTGAGGTCGACGTCGACCGACTCGTGGCGGGCCGTCGGGCTGAGGGTGACGGCGAAGCCGTCGACCACCTCCACCAATCTGACGCCATCGACGTGGGGTCGGGTCGCTCCGCCCCATTTCGCTCGCGCTCGCCGGCGTGCCTCGGCCACGTCGCCGGCCACCACCAGTACGACCTCGTGGTCCTCGGTCAGGCGGCCCGGGGCAGGATCGCCCCCCAAGTAGACGGCGTACAGGCGTGAGTCGTCGTCGCTCACGATCGGCTCTCGAGCAACACGGTGGCGCCGACCGCGCCGGATAGGTCACCGAGCTCAGTGCACAGCACGGCCGGGGGGAGCTCGGGAAAGCGCAGGTTCTTGGTCATGGCCTGCTCGACGCGGCGCACGAAGGGCTCTCCCAAGCGGTCCCCGAGTCCTCCACCGACGATGACCGCCTCGAGATCGAGCAGGTTCTGCGCGTTGGCCAGGGCGAGGCCGAGCGCGTCGACAGCCTCGTCGATGAGCTCCGTCGTGAGCTGGTCATTCTGGTCGAGGGCGTCGGCGATGACCGAGCTCGTCACACGATCTCGGCCCTTGCGTTCCATGATCTCGAACAGCTTGGTCTTCTGTCCCTTTTCGACTCGGTGCCGCGCCGTCTGTTCGATCGACATGCGTCCGGCGTAGGCCTCGAGGCAGCCGAACCGGGTGCACCCACAGCGCCGGCCGCCCGGTTTGACCGTGGTGTGGCCGATCTCACCGGCATTACCGCGGCCATGGCGCAGTTCGCCTTTGAGGATGAGCCCGCCACCGACTCCGGTTCCGACGAACACGCCCAGGAGGTCCCGGAAGGGTCGCCCTGCCCCTTGTCGGTACTCACCCATCACCGCCGCCCGCACGTCGTTGTCGACGATCACCGGTGTTCCCCCGAAGGCGTCGGTCACTATGGGGCCGAGCGCCACGTCGCGCCCGAAACCGGGGACGTTGGGGGCGTTCGACACATGGCCCGTGGTCACGTCCACGGATCCTGGCGTCCCGATGGCGATGGCGCCCAAGGCGGAGCGCTCCATCCCGGCGCTGTCGAGCGCACCGCGGATGCTGGCCACGATGGCGGCTACCACGTCGCTGGCGTCGGTGCTCGGGGTGGGGAGGCGGGCCTGGCCGACCACATCGCCGCCGGACACCACCACTGCCTGGATCTTGGTGCCTCCCAGATCCACGCCAGCAGTCGCCTGCGTCATCGTGACGGGATCCTCCAGCGTTGTGGGTGTGCCTGGCCCACGTCACGGTAGCCGTCGGCTCACCGACGCCCGAGCATGGTCACCGCGTCATAGGGGTATGCGACCACACCGCGCCGCCCGCGATGACATGGCCTCGACCCCAGGAGCGGCGGAAGGGCCCGAACCAGGCCGTGGGGGCGCGCCGTTATCCCCGAAGGTGGGCGGGCTGCAGGCCGGCGGGGAGGTCGCAGTGATCGGAGAAGCCCTGGCTCCGAAGACCGAGGCCGGCGTTGAAGCGCGATCGGAAGTTCTCCATGGCGACCCACGCCGCCAGTTCCACGATCTGGTCCTCGCTGAAGTGGCGGTGAAGCCTCTCCATGAGCTCGTCGGTCACCCGGGCCGGGGTCGAGGTCGCCGACTCGGAGTACTCGAGCACGGCTCGCTCGCGCTCGTCGAAGGCATCGCTCGTTCGCCATTGAGCAACGGCACGGACCTTGGTGGGCTCCACCCCCTGTGAGACACCCTCGTAGTACCCGAAATCCGTGCACCACGAGCAACCGATCTCCCCGGCCGACGCCTGGATGGCCAGCCACCGAATATGGGGTCGAGGTGGCGCCAGCCCCGCTCGGCCATGGTCTCGAGCAGACCCCAGCTGACGAGCACGCCTGCATGATGCGCCGCCGCCGCCACAGGCTCCACGACACGGCCGAACCGCCGTCGCGAGTAGCGAAGGGCGAGTCGGGGGATCAGTCGGTCCGCCTTCTCCACAAGATGCACGTGCGCCATGTTCCGACCTCCGGTCTGATGAGAGCGTGCGGGTGTCTGCTCCCGTTACGGGTCTGCCTCCTACTAGAGCCGCCGTGGCCCCGAAAGGTTCCCTGCGGGCTCGAAGGCCGCCAGCCCGCTCGGCCGACGATGGCGGGTAGCCTGCTCCCTCGACAGGTGGAGGCAGGCGCATGGGCCAGGACTGGGCGCGACCGGTCGTGCACTGGGAGATCGAGGCGATCGACGCGGACCGACAACGGGCGTTCTACGGTGCCCTGTTCAACTGGGAGATCGGCGACGGCCCCGTCATGGCGATCACGGCCGGCATCGGCGGGCCCGAGCCGGGGCCGGCGGGGCACGTCCGTCAGGGCGAGCGCAGTGGGGTGGCGCTCTACGTCCAGGTGCGCGATATCCGTGCCTCGCTCGTGAAGGCCGCTGATCTCGGGGGCACGGTCATCGCCGAGCCCTTTGACATTCCCGGCGGCCCGACCCTGGCGCCGATCACCGACCCGGAGGGAAACCCCGTGATGCTGGTGCAGCAGTAGCCACCCCGACGCTCAGTCGAGCGTCTTGTAGCGCCTGGTGGTGACGCTCGAGGGGTCCAGCAACGCGGTGAGCCGGGAGACGGTGGGATCGTCGCGCCCCGCCGTGGTGGACGCGTCGGAGTCGAGCTCTGACGCCCACAACGACACCACCAGCCATTGTCCGTCGGCACCCTGGGCCGTGGTGCTTCGTAGCAGGCCCCGCTGGTTGTAGAGGAACTCGGTCTGGGCTCGCTGGTCGGCGTCCAGGAACTCGTCCTGGTCGACGCCATCGGCGAGCCGGAATGTGCGCACTTCGATGACGGCCATTGGTCGGGCTCTCGATCTGCATGCAACGCTGGCCTTGGAGGTTCTACTCCACACGTCCACGGGTCGCTGAACACGGCGCCGGCCCGACACCGGCGCGCCCGGCAGGGGAGGAGGGCCGACGAGCGGCCCTCCTCCACCGGGTACGGGCGATCAGAAGAACACGTCGAGGGTGTTGGTCCCGTCGTCGACGAACCAGATGCCGCGCCCCCCGGGCACCAGGGCCAGCCCGAACAGGTCACCGGCGCCACCCGGGGGTGCGCCCGTGTCGTCGAGGGTGGCGGTGTCGATCGTCTGTCCCCACGGGGCGGTCTCCACGATCAGACCGTTGTTGCCGTTCACGGTCAGCACGTTGCCGTTGGGCGCCAGGGTCATCCCCAGCGGGTCGCTGAGCACCGATGCGTCAGAGAGCGTGATCCCGCCGGGCATGCCGAAGGTGTTGGTCCGCCACAGGGCGTTGGGCACCGCCGCGATCCGGTTGTTCACCGAGTCGGCGACGTAGAGGGTCCCGTTCGAGCCCAGAGCCACACCGGTCGGTCCCACCACCAGCGCGCTCGGGTCGGTGCGCTCGGCGAATCCCGAAGCCACCACGGTCTGCGACTCCATCCTCGGGGTCTGGTCCCAACCGAGTCCGACCTTGATGCGCACGACGGTCCCACCGTCGACGGTGTTGCCCGGCTGGCCCGAGGGGACTGCGCTGTCGGCGGCAACGGTGCCGTTGAGCACGTTGGTCACGAACAGGTACGCGCTATTCCCGACGACCGTCGAGGTCATGTCCCACGGCCCGTTGATCTGACCTCCGGCCCACGTCTCGACGAGCTGGCCTGTCGAGTTGAGCACGAGCAGGCAGCCCGCCCCGATGCCCTGCGGGGTCCCTGTGTTGGCAGATCCGTTCGCCGTGGTGGGGAGGCTCCCGACGACGACCCAACCACCGGGGAGCACCGACAGCGCTGTGGTCAGCCCGATCCCGCCCGGGCACGGACCTGAGGGCGACGCCTGGGTGATCTGCGCGAACTGGCTCACCGAGCCGTCGGGCATCTCCTGGACGATCGTCGTCCCCGTGCCCTGGGCGTTGGCGGCGTCGTTGAAGTTGCTCACGAGCACACCCCCTTGCACGAGGTTCCCGGTGCTCTGGGGCACGCCGACGATCCCGTAGGGATTGACATCGCCGTTGGTAGGCACGGTCGACGGGCCCGGGACCACGTTGCTGAATTGGCTCAGGAAGCCTTGTGGTGTTGCTTGGGCGGCGCCCGTGGTAGCGATGGCGACACCCAGTGTGGTTCCCGCCAGCGAGATCACGGCCAGCACCGTGGCCGAGCGTCGGGATGGCCACCGCCGTCGCGCTCTCGCAGATGACGACCTCTGCGTACCGGCTGCCAGATCACGGGCATGGCGGTCATGGCTCTCGCGCACGATGGGCACCTCCTATTCGGTCCGGACAGACCGCGTGGGTTGGGATACGGAGGACCAGGGCCAAATGTTCACCACGACGCGAGCCCGATCGTGCGGGCTCCCGACGTCAGAACCAGGTGCAGCACCACGGAGACGGGGATGTCCGGAACATGACGTCGGCCCGATCGATCGCCCCGGGCCGGTGCTCGTCGACGTGGCCGGTGTCGTGCAGGACGGGGCGGAGACACCTCCGGCATACAGCGAGCCCAAGGCCTCCACCGGCATCGAAAGGTCCGCCGTCTGCTCGGTGCGCGCGCACTCCGATCCCGCCGGCCCCCCTTCCAATGCAAAGCGTCCCTCGGCGAAGCCGAGGGTGTCGACCACCTCGATCACGAGCCGACCGTCGACCCCGTAGCGACGCGCCGAGAGGGCGCCGATGACATCGAGGACTCGCACCCAGAGGAAGTCGTAACGACCCGTCTGTCGCACCGCCCGGCCGTCGGTCAAGAGCCATCCGAGCGCCTCGTCGACGGGGCGGTCGCCGGCTCGGACCGTGGTGATCAGGTCCACCTCGCAGCAATAGCGCCACAACCGGTCGTAGGCGGCGGGGGTCGTGGCCACGAGCTCGTGCACGGTCAGCTCGCCGCTCTGGCGCATGGCGTCCCACCCTTGCTTGGCCCCGTAGCGCACGTATCCCTCGGGTACGCCCGCGGGCGAGCGATACAGCGCTTGGTACCCTTCGGGCGCTTTGGCACCGGGCACCTCCACCTGGTGCAAGGACCTGTCCCACCAGCGCCTGTTCCGCTCGATCGATCCGGGTTGGGCGCTGCGGAAGTGCTCGTAGAGTCCCGGCGCCTCCTGGCGTAACGTCACGAGGTCGACGAGCTCGACACTCCCGCCTCCGTGGCGCCGGAACTGGGTCGACGCCAGGTCCACCGAGTACGACGCACCCTCGATGGCGGGTCCGTAGCCGAAGCGTCCGTAGATGGGGTACTCAGAGGCGATGAGGATCCCGACGGGCTCTTGGCGTTCGGCCGTGGCGCGCAGGTCGGCGGTGATCATCTCGGTCAACAGGCCCTGGCGGCGGTGGGTGGGCGCCACGGTGACGTTGGTGAGAGCGGCCGCGTGCACCTCGGACGGGCCCGGCACCGTGAACGGCGTGGCGAACGAGCGGAGGGTCCCGACCACACGCGTGCCATCGAATGCGCCCCACGTCCGGTCGAGGTCGACGTCACCCAGGAGGTACTCGGCGAGGCCGTCGGCGACGCTGTGCAAGAAGCCGACGCCCATGCACTGCGCCCAGGGACGGATCTCCGAAGCCTCGATGGTGCGCACTCGCCGGTCCATGCGAAGACCCTAGCGACGGGTCGGGCATGCCCCGTCGTGAGGGGGCCGGGGCGACCTCAGCCGCTGTTGGCGCCCGAAGCCAGGCGTGCTGCCCGGCGCTGTACCCACTGCCACGTCCCCGTGGCCATGTCGTCGAGCTCGGGTGGCTCGATGAGGTAGCGACGCGCCCTGACGGCGGCGTTGCGAAAGACGCGCAAGTCCGGTGACTTGAAGGCCCAGTGGGCGTAGAGCTGGTTCCACATGCGCCGGAGGTCTGCCCACGTCCGACCCGGATGGTGGGCGACGAACAGTGCGAGCGCCAAGGACTTGCGACTCACCGTTCTTCCCCGGGCTCCTTGGCGTAGGACGGCGGAACGTACCTTCTGCCACATCGCCGCCACCTGAGCGGCGCTGAGAGTGGGATCGATGGCCAGGGTCACTTTTGTCGTCGCCTGCCAGTCGCCCACGGTGGTGACTCCGAGCACCCGCACGGGGTGGGCGATCTCGAAAGCGGCCGCCTCGTCGGAGCGGGTCGAAGTGGAGCTCGACCGGCGGCCCTCGGCCGGGGACCGCCCCGTGCGTTCCAAGTAGAAGAGCAGGGCCGCCGCGCGCGCCCGTTCCCACAAGCTGGGACGGTCGTCGTCACCGGGGGGCTCCGACGCCTCGAGCTCGGCCTGGATCCTCGAGGCCAGGTCGACAGGAGACCAGGTGGTGACGGGCGCCACGGCCCGCTCGGCCGCCATGGCGTCGACTTGGTGGCGCAGCTCCCGGATCTCCTCGGCCAGGAAGGTGGCGGGATCGTCCTCGGCCGCGGCGTCGACGAGGAAACCGGTCCTGTCCAAGAAGCCCCACTCGGCACTGCCGGTCCGAGGCCACCCGCGCCGCTGCAGAGCAGCATCGACGCCGTTGCGCAGGTAGTCAGCTGTTTCCATGGCCGAAGACTAATCCTGGCCCGGGCACGACAGGCCAATGAGCGCACCTTGGTCGGCGGCGCCGCTCGCTCAGGACAGCACGGCGATGACCTATCCGATCACCAGCCCGGTCAGCACCGGCCAGGAGGAGCCCGGTCAGCACCGGCCAGGAGGAGCCGGGTCAGCACTTCCAAGGAGGAGACCGGTCAGCCCGGGCAGGAGATGTCGGACTGCATGGTGGGCACGGGCGCGTCGGGGTCTGTAGGGAGCAGCCCAACACCAGTCACGTGGAGGGTTGGTTGTGTCAGCCGATGGTGGTAGCCGAACCGTGATCGTGGTGGCCGGGCGCGGCTGGCTCGGGCGGGTCACCGCCCATCATCGTCAACATCGGTCGTCCTCCGCTCTGCACGAAGCGGACGACCAGGCCGGCCGCCACCAGCAGGAACACGATGTTCAGGACGGTGGTGTAGTTCCAACTCACGGCGACCTCGGAGACCTTGGCATGGCGGGTGCTCGGAACGAGGCCCAAGGCACCGAAGACGAGCTCGACGACGTACCCGGCGCCGACCATCGTGGCGTAGAAGCTGCCGAGCACGAAGAGCATCATCCGCGTTCCGTAGTACTTCCGGTAGATGACGAGGATCGGCACGATGATCAGGTCGGCGAAGATGAACGCCACCACACCGCCGAAGCTGATTCCTCCGTTCCACAACACCGCCGCCAGAGGAACGTTGCCGATCGAGCACACGAAGCTGAGAAGGCTCACCGCCGGCCCGATCAGCAGGCCCCCACACCTGGGACGCAAGGGGGTGACCGGCAAAGAAGAAATGGCGCCAGAAACTCGAGGGAACCCACGCCGCCAACGCTCCGGCCACGAGCAGGCCGATGACGATGTCGCGGATGCACGGCGGCCCACTCCATGACGAAGATGTGCGAGATCGACAGTGAGCGCCTGTGCCGACCGCAGCCGACGCCACAGACTCCCCGGCCCCTGAATGCTCATGTCCATGGCGGCGTGGCCTTCCATCGATCCGGCGAGCCCCTTGTCGGCCTGCGCTCGTGCCGCCTCGAGCAGTCGGCCTCGCACGAAGAGGCGGAACCAAAGAGCAAGCAAGACGATCATCACCGGACCACCGACGAACTCTGCCAGCGTGAACTGCCACCCCAGAAGGAGGGCGAGAATGATGCCCAGTTCGACGACCAGGTTCGTCGACGCGATCTCGAACACCATGGCTGCGGTGAAGCTCGCGCCCCTGCGGAACAACGCCCGGGCCAGCGCCACCGCCGCGTAGGAACACGACGACGACGCCGCGCCCAGGCCGGTCGCCACGGCGAGGGCGCGGGGACCGTCGTCACCGAGGAGGCGCTCGATGGTGCTACGTCGTACGACGGACTGGACGATCGACGCCAGGGCGAAGCCGAGGATCAGGGCCCACAGGATCTCCCACGTCATCGACCCCGCCACCAACAGCGCATGGCGCAGGGCGCGCATGCCGTCATCGGTCCTCCTCGGGAACCGCCACCGACAGGAGCTGGCGCAGGCAGTGTTCGAGCAGCGGATGCGGGAACGAGGGGGCGAGGGAGTAGTAGACGACCCTGCCTTCCTTCGGAACGTCACCAGGCCTGCAGTTCGAAGCAGGCGCAAGCCGTAGGACACCGCGTCGTCGGACACCTCGAGGGCGAGGGCGAGATCGCCGACGCACAGTCGTTCGACAGCCGCCAAGGCGAACAGCAGCCGCGAGCGAACCGGGTCGGCGATCAGCCCCAGGAGCCCGGCCAGGCGCCCCGCCTCGTCGAGCGAGATCAGGCGCATGCGGGCGGCGCTGACCCGTTCCGGGTCGACGGGATGGTCGTGAGGCAGGGCGCTCGAGGACATGATCTCCGTATATCCGTACTATCTACACGGATATTTGCCCGGCAAGGGCCTTCGCTCCGAACCTCCCGGGCGGGGGAGCATCGGCGCCCTCCGGACCGGGCATGGGACCGGCGGCACTGCTGCAGGGGAGCAGCAACGTGGCCATGCGTCGTGTGGCCACGACCAGGCCGAGGCATCCGGCGGTGAGCGAGGTACGCGGCGTGGGCGAGCAGTGACCACGACAGCACGCCGCTGTCGAGTCCCCGCAGCAGGGCCACACCCTGGTACAGCGGGGTGCAGCGGACCACGGCCTGGAGCCACCCCGGGTACACCGACAGCGGGTAGAAGGTGGCGGAGAACAAGAACAGCGGGATGAGGGCCAGCGAGACCTTGTCGAAGTCCTGCCAGCTGCGCATGTAGGTCGTGCCCGCCATCCCCACGGCGGCGAAGGCGAAGCTGACGCACATCGCCGCCGGGAGGCACAGGATCGCCCAGGGCGAGAGCACGTAGCCGAGCCAGGCCATCACCACCAGGAAGGCCGTCGAATAGACCGTGGCCCGCATGAGCGCCCACGTCAGCTCGCCCAGGGCGATGTCGCCGGGGCCGAGGGGAGTGGACAGCACGGCGTCGTAGGTCTTGGCGATCTTCAGCTTGAAGAAGACGTTGAACGTCGAGTCGAGAGTGGCGCCGTTCATGGCGGAGGACGCCAGCAGCCCAGGGGCGACGTACTTCGTGTAGGGGATGACCAGGTGTCCCGACGTGGATGGGGTGGACCAGTTTGCTCAGACCCACGCCGATGGACAGCAGGTAGAAGAAGGGCTCGAAGAACCCCGACACGAAGAACACCCAGGCGCGCCGGTACACCAGGATGTTGCGCTCGACGAGGCGCCGGGCATCGGCGCGTCCCGAGGAGCGCCACGGGTGTGATGCGCAGAGGAACTCCCCCCGGCGTCGCGATACGTCGGTCACGTCACCAGCCTCGCCGGTAGGTGCCGTGGCGCGAGCACGAACCCCACGACGGTGAGCCCCACCAGATAAGCCAGATGGGCGCTGCGGCCGCGACCACGCTCACGTGGCCGAGCACCAGGCCCGGCACAGCGCCACGCCGTGGTAGAGCGGAGTGGCCTGGGCGATGGGCTGGAGCCAGCCCGGGAGCAGGGCGATGGGGAAGAACGTCCCCGAGAAGAGGAACAGGGGGATCAACCCGAAGCGGTAGATGGTGGTGAAGCCGGTGTCGTTCCGCTGGGCGGCTGCGAAGGCCGCGATGGGCGCCGCGAACGCCAGCCCGTGAGGACGCCCACGGGAAGGGCGAGGATCGCCAGCACCGAGTGCACTGTCCCGAACGCCGCCATGATCACCAGATAGATCGAGGTCACCATGAAGAGGCGCAGCGCGATCCAGGCCAGGTGCCCAACGAGCACGTCGACGACGGTCAGGGGCGTCGCCAACATGGCGAAATAGGTGCGGAGCCACTTGATGGCCGCCATGACCGGGTACATGGCCTCGTTCCCGCCGATCTGCATGGCGGTCGACGCCAGCAGCCCCGGCGCGATGAAGTCGAGATACCGCACGCCACCCACGTTGCCCTTGACCAGCGACCCGAGCCCGAGGCCCATGGCGGAGAGGTACAGCACGGGATAGAGGAAGCTGGTGGTGATCGAGCCCCGCCAGGTGCGCTTGTACTGGTACATCCAGTAGCGCATGGACCGCACCCAGGTGGGCGAGGCCCGGTGGCGCGGGGCCCTGCCCGCCTCGGCTGGTGCTGCCCTTCCGGTGGTGGTGGTGGCCATCGTGGGAGCAACCGGTCAGTCGACCAGCGATCGGCCGGTGAGACGGAGGAAGACGTCCTCGAGCGTCGAGCGCCGCACCAGGGCGCTGTCGGGTTTGAACCCGAGCCGGTGCACCTCGCCCAGGGTGCCCTCGCCGTCGTCGGTGTACAACAGCAGGCGGTCGGGGAGAGCCTCGAACCGCTGTACCAGCCCGTCGAGGCGGGCGGCCACGCCTCCGGTGTCGGTGTCGGGGTCGGCGAAGCGGAGCTCGAGCACCTCGCGGGTCGAGTACCGGGCGATGAGCTCGCGCGGTGAGCCCTCGGCGGCAAACCTCCCGCCGTCCATGACGGCGAGACGGTCGCACAGCTGTTCGGCCTCGTCCATGTAGTGCGTGGTGATGACTTGGGTGACACCTTGTTGCTTCAGGCGATAGAGGCGGTCCCACAGGAGGTGGCGGGCCTGCGGATCGAGACCGGTGGTGGGCTCGTCGAGGATCAGCATCTCGGGGTCCGAGATCAGTGAGCGCGCGATCGTGAGCCGGCGCTTCATGCCTCCCGACAACGGGTCCACCTTGTCGTGGGCACGCTCGGAGAGCTGGGTGAACTCGAGCAACTGCTCGGCGCGTTCGCGGATGAGCCGGCGCGGCAGGTCGAAGTACCGGCCGTAGACCATCAGGTTGTCGAGGACGGTGAGCTCGAGGTCGAGTGTGTCCTCTTGGGGTACCAGTCCGATGCGACTCCGGATTCGCGATCCTTCGTGGGCCGGGTCCATTCCGAGCACCCTCAGCGTCCCGTCCGAGACCGGCGACATGCAGGCGATCATTCGCATGGTGGAGGTCTTGCCCGCGCCGTTGGGGCCCAGGAGCCCGTAGGACTCACCCCGGCCGATCTCGAAGTCGATACTGTCGACCGCTACGAAGTCACCGAAGCGCTTCGTGAGTCCGCGCGCGGCCACGAGCGGCTCCGACCCTTGGTCGGGCCCAGGCTCAAAGCGGCGGGATGTACCGGGCGGGAGCACGACATCTCAACCTACCCGCCCAGTCAGCGCGCCCTTTTCCGTGGGCTCATTCCGATACGAGTGCGAGGGCGCGCGTCGCCATGTCGACGCGCGATGTCGCGGTCATCCGAGCGGCCCGTTGTAGCAGGCCGTCCATGTACATGGCCAGGTTGATCGTGGCCGCCACGGGGTCGGCCAGGAGCAGGGGCACCGGTTCGGTGCGCTCGTCGAGCCCCGAAGCCTTGAGCAGCGCGTCTCGCAACGCCAGCATGGCGTCGCGGGCAGTTTCCACGCGGATCCGGCCGCGCCGCATCCACAAGCTCAGCCCGAGTGGCACGGTGAGGTTTCCCTGGGCGAGGTCCTCGGGTTCGAGGTCGGCCAGGCCGAGCATCGCCTCGTGGGCGAAGCGTTCGATCGACTCCTCCTCTACCACCTCGAACCGCACTCCTGACACCGGAACCTCCTGGTCAGTACGTCCGTTTGTCCTGCTAGTCAGTGTGCTCTCGGGGTGTAACGGGATGGTGGACCGGGTACAAACCCTGGTCAGAGCACTGTGGCCGTGCTTGACTGGATGTCCCCCGCCGGCGAAAGGAGTCGAGATGCCCAGAGCGATCTGGACGGGGTCGCTGAGCTTCGGCTTGGTCAATGTGCCGGTGGGACTGTTCTCCGCCACCGACGACAAGGCGATCCACTTCAACCAGTTCCAGGCCGGGACGCCCGACCGCATCCGCCAGAAGCGCGTCAACGAACGCACCGGCGAAGAGGTCGAGTACGCGGATGTCGTCAAGGGATATGACCTCGGCGGCGGCGAGTACGTGATCGTCACGCCCGAAGAGCTCGAGTCCGTGGAGCCGGGCCGCTCTCGGACCATCGAGATCACCGACTTCGTCGATCTCGATGCCATCGACCCGATCTACTACAAGTCGACGTATTACCTGGGCCCTCAAGGTGACCAGGCAGTCCGCCCCTACGCCTTGTTGCGCGAGGCGATGGCGGACAGCAACAAGGTGGCAGTCGCCTCGCTCGTGTTTCGTACCAAGGAGCATCTCGTCACGATCCGGCCCACGCAATCGGTGCTGGCGCTCGAGACCATGTACTTCGCCGATGAGATCCGCGATCCCATGAAGGAGATTCCGGCCGTACAGGCCGACGTCGACTTCTCGGGCCGCGAGCTGAGCACCGCCAAGTTGCTGATCGAATCGATGGTCAGCAAATGGGATCCCACCCTCTACGAGGACGAGTACCGCAAGCGCGTCGAGGGATTGATCGACGAGAAGCGTCAGGGCAAGGTGATCGTCACCGAACGTCCCGAGACGCAACCGACCAAGGTCGTGGACCTCATGGAGGCGTTGCAGGCCAGTGTGGAGGCGGCTCGATCGCACCGGCCGGGCGCCCGCGTCGCGGCGCCTGCGGGGTCGGGCAAGGCTCCTGCCAAGCGGTCGGCCAAAGGGGCCGCGGCCGGCTCCGCCTCGCCCCCGCGGCGTCGAGCCCGAGCAAGTCCGAGCTGCAGGCCCGGGCTACCGAGCTCGGCATCCCGGGACGGTCGAAGATGACCCGCGAGGAGCTCGAGTCCGCCGTGGCCGGCGCCACCAAGCCCGCCAAGCGCCGCAAGGCCTCGTAAGGAGAGCCAAGGCCTGGCCGACGAGACCCAAGGCTCTCGGGTCTAGGAAGTCCTCATGACGATCGATCCGGCGGTGCGCTACGAGGGCATCAGCCCCAAGGCGTACGAGCACCCGGCGGATCGGGCGGCCACCGCCGCACTGCGATCGATCCCCTTGATGGACCAGTTCATCAGGCGCCTGTGCGACTTCGGCCACGAACGGCGGTTGCGCCAGGTGCTGCTGGGCAACGCCGTGCACATCGACGAGGACCAGGTCCCCGGTCTGTGGGAGAGCTACCGGAGCTGCGTGTGGGTGCTCGACCTCGAGCACACCCCGGACCTGTACGTCACCCAGACTCCTGTCGTCAACGCCATGACCGTGGGCGCGCAAAATCCCGTCGTGATCGTGTACTCGTCACTGGTGGGGTCCTACGAGTCGCTCGAGGTGCGCGCCGTGCTGGCCCACGAGCTCGGGCACGTGCTGTCGGAGCACTACACCTACACCACGGCGCTGCTGATCCTCTCCCAGGTGATCCAGGGGGCGCTGCCCCGGTCGCTGTTCGCGGGCCTGCCCATCCGCGCCCTGTACCTGGCTCTGCTGGAGTGGTCGAGGATGGCGGAGCTCTCCTGTGACCGCGCCGCCGCGCTCGTGCTTGGCGACCCCTTGCCCGTCTGCCACATGCTCATGCGCACCGCCGGCGGGGCGCTCGACGGAATGAGCCTCGACGCCTTCATCCGGCAAGCCACCGCGTACGAGGACGAAGACGACCTCTACGCCCGGCACGCGCGCTTTTGGGAGGAGATCGGACGACCGCATCCCTTTGCCGTCCGTCGCGTGCGGCAACTGGTGAAGTGGGTGAGTGAGGGCGAGTTCGACCCCATCCGGGCCGGACATTACGTCCGCCGCGGTCAAGAGCCTCCTGCCTCGGCCGAATTCGATGCGGCCGTGTCGCACTACGGCGACCGGTTCGCCGCCATGGTCGACCGGCTGGGTGGAGGCGTGCAGCGCGTCGCCGATCAGATCAGCGCCTGGCTGCGCGCTCGCCAGGGGCCGGGGGAGCTGCCCCGGCGGGCGATGATGATGATGATGACGACGACGACTGGGGCGGCCTCGGCCCCGAGTGAGGCTCCGCCGCAACGGGGGAGCCGGCGCTAGAGCGGCTACCGGGAAGGGTCACGACGTCGCCGGGTCGGCCGCAGGTGGAGGGAGCCGCCATGTCGCGGCAGGCGTTGGGTCATCCACTGCGTGATGGTCGGCACCGACACGTACACGATGGTGGCGTGGGTCGCACCCGTCACGTGGAGGTAGTCGATGGTGTCTCCGATGGGACAAGCCATGTGGGTGACGTACTCGTCGGTGAGCGACGGGGGCACGGTGGTGTCGGCGGTGCCCTGCACGACGAGCATCGGGGCCAGTGTCTTGGTCTGCCCCGGATCGTTGAGCTTGGCATGGGCCACCACGACGGGATTCGTCGCAGCATCGGGTTGGAACACCGAACTCGGTGTCAGATGTCGCGCCGTGATGGCCGATGACAGCGCCGGCATGCATCCCCGTGTCACCAACGACTCGGCGACCTTCTCGCCGTTGGAGGTGAACAGGTCCGACAGGGGGAGATCGTGATAGGTCAGTGCCCAGGTGTACGCGACCGGGATCGTGAACACCATGATCCCTGGGCCCACCGACGCCGTGGTGAGCACGCCCATGATGATGCTCAACCCTGTCGCCGGCGCCGCCGCCACCACGCCGGCGATGTGGAGCTCGGGCGCGTAGGTGGGTGCCAGTTCGCCCGCGAACAGCGCCGCCTGGCCTCCTTGGGAGTGCCCGTAGATCATCACCGTGTTCGAGGTGTGGACCCCGGGTAGCCGGTGCGCGGCGCGTGCCGCGTCGAGGACGCCCCGGCCCTCGCTCACACCCAGGAGATAGGGATGGATGCCCGGGGTACCGAGGCCCTGATAATCGGTGGCGGCGACGACGAACCCGGCTCGCAGATAGTCGGCCAGACCCGGCAGGATGTACGGCCCCACCCCACCCTGGGAGGTGAACAGGGAGGGGGCGCAGATCCCCGCGAATCCGGTGGTGCCGTGCGCCCACGACAGGATCGGGTACCCACCCGAGGGTGCTTTTGCGCCCGGGACGACGACATAGCCGGACTCGGCGATGTCCTGGCCGTAGATGGAGCGCGAATGGAAGAGGATGCGCCACACGGTGGCGCCGGCCGGCACTCCGGGTACTCCCGTGACCTTCTCGGTGCGGATGAGCGCACCGGGCGCCCCCGCCCTCAGGGGGTGCGGGGGCGTGTAGAAGGCCGGGACGCCTGTGGCACCGACGTCGTCGGGCACGGTCTTGGTGCCGCTGAGCACCGAGGGCGAGCTGCATGCGTCGAGACCGAGGACCAACACGACAGCGGCGACAACCCAGACACCCAGTGGTCCGCGCCGTGGCGTCGGGTGCGGTCGCATGTCCCCCTTCGGTCCGGTCCCCGTGGGCTGGTGGCGAGGACACTACCTCCGGGCCGTGTCCGTCGACTGCGGCGCGCCGTCCGAGTCGTGGCCGCTCCCGCCGTGAGCGTCGCGTCCCCGACGCAGGAGTTTGCCGATGATGATCGACACCTCGTAGAAGACGTAGAGCGGGAAGGCCAGGGCGAGCATCGAGAAGGGGTCGCCGCTCGGTGTGATGATGGCTGCGCCCGTCACGATCATGACCACGGCCCAGCGCCGCCTCGAGGCCAGTGTCGACGGACGCACGACCCCCACGAGCTGCAGTGCGACGAGGACCACCGGGAACTCGAAGGTGAGACCGAAGACCGCCATGAGGGCGATCACGAGGCCCACGTAGTTGTTGGGGTCGTAGATCTGGTGCAGGGTCGGTCCCCCGATGCTCCCGAGGAAGCGAAGGGCGTGGGGCAGGCTCACAAGGGCCAGCGTCGCTCCCGCCGCGAACAGCACCAGTGAGGCTGCCACGAAGGGCACGGCGTAGCGCTTCTCCTGGCGGCGCAGTCCGGGTGTGACGAAGCGCCACACCTGCCACAGGATCACCGGAGAGGCGAGGAACATCCCCGTGTAGGCGGCGACGTGGACGCGCAGCGACAGGCCGTCGAGCGGGCCGGTGACATACAGGCTGCAACGGGGTGTGACATGGCAGTAGGGCGCCTGCAACCAGTGGAGGATCTGGGGGTAGGCGACGAACGCCACGCTGCACGCGGCGGCGAGGGCGATGGCGGTCACCACCACCCTGCGGCGGAGCTCGGCAAGGTGGGCGCCGACCGACATGGTGTCGAGCACGGGACGCCGTGCGCGAAGCAGGGTGACGGACATCGGCAGTCGCTGCTGATGGCGTCAGTTCATCGACGAGACGTCAGGGCCCACCGAGGCGTCCGCCCGGGGGGTGGAGTGGGCTCGTGACGACACGGAGGATGCCGGGCCCGGCGTGGGCGGGTCGGTCGCCGACGATCCCGAAACGGGCGCCTCGAGGCGCGCCTCGACCGGTGACGTCGTTGTGGTGGCGCCGGCTGACGACCGGGGTGACGACGCGGCCGTCGGGTCGGCACCAGACGTGGCGTCGTGCTCCTCGGCCAGACGTTCGAGGATGGACACCGGAGAGCGCACCGCTCGGGCGATGTCGGTGGTCGAGGGAAGGTCAGGGAACGTGGCCCGCACCTCGTTCTCGACATGCGCCCGCCACCGGTTGAACTCGCTCCACACCGCCCCGACCCGGCGGGCCATGGACGGCAACTTGTCGGGACCGAGGACGATGAGGGCGATCACGAGGATCATGAGGAGCTTGGGAGGACTGAGGAGGACCATGACGGTCCCTCCGCTTCGATCGGACCTAGGCGGCGCCGCCGCTCTGGGCCGTGGCACCGGCGTCGGTGTCCACCGACGACCCGTGCACTTCTTCGAGTCCCTTCTTGAATTCGGACCGGGCCGATCCCGAGTGACCGGGCCAGCTTGGGGATCTGGGTCCCCCCGAACAGCACGGCCACGACCACGATGAGGACGACCACTCCGTCCATCCCGAAGATCTCAGCAAGCATGACGTTGCTCCTTTTCCTGTCGGTGTTCTTGTGCGGATTGTTCGATCGACGCCAGTTGAGCGACGTCCTTCGGGCGCGGGCCCGAGAGGTCGTCCACCGCCGCCTCGGCCAGGTGAAGTCCCTCGAGGCCCGGGAGCCGGCCCACCAAGCGGTCGATGCGTTGCGCCGCGGCTCGGCCCTCGACGTCGGCGAAGAGGTGTGACACGAGGAACCTGAGCTCGGAGTCCGGCATGACGCCGGCGCCGACGGGTGCCCAGTAGCGGCGGAGGGCGAAGCGCGTGAGGCGCCGAGCCGTGGCGCTGTCGGCGAGCCTGCGTCGTGCCCCGAGCGCGTAGAAGTCGATGTGCCTGCCTTCTTGGCGCATGATCCTGCGCAGCAGCTCCGACAGCACGGGATGCCGGGCCTTGGCGGCCAGGCGTCCGTAGCCCGCTTGGGTGGCCCACTCGTTGACGGCGCCCCACGTCATGTGGACGGCGACGATGTGCGGGGTCAGCGCCGAAGCGAGCGTGAACGCCACGGGCCGCAGGGCGTCGCGACGGGGCAGGCGGCGACGGGACGCGGCCAGCCGGCTGCGCCCGGCGGGCTCGCCGTGGGCGCGCAGGACCTCGGCGAGCGCCTCACCGTGCCAGTGCTCCTCGTAGCACCAACAGGCCAGGAAGGCCGTCACTTCGGGGTCTCGATGGGCACGGGTGGCGAGCAGGTCTCGCAGGTAGCAGGCGGTGTGTCCCTCCACGTCGTGCATGTAGCGCAGGCACCGCAGGGTGTCGGCGTCGAGGGGGTGCTGGCGGAAGGCCCCGAAGTCGATGTCGTCCACCGCCAGGCGCCCAGAGCGCTCGATCAAGGAGTCGACATCGGTGGCCACGGCTCTTCTTCGACGCTCGACCGCTGCGCGGATGTGTCCCACCCGTGATCCCAGCCCGGAGGTGCAATCCGGCGTGCCCGGGCCTCGTGACCGGTCCCGGTGCCACTCGGCATCCGCTCGGTGTCGGGTCGGGGCTACCCTCGGGTTGTGGCGCGCCTGTCATCCAGGTCGACGGGCAGCTCCGAAGAACCAGCCGACATGCTCAAGCTCGAGACGGCCAGCGATGCCGCCTTGATGGTGGCGATCGCGCGCATGCACGAGCCGGCATTGGCCGAGGCGTACCGCCGCCATGGGGGGCGGTGCTGGCCCTGTCGCGTCGGGTCCTGGGGTCTCCTGATCTGGCCGAGGAGGTCACCCAGGAGGTCTTCGTCGAGCTCTGGGACTCACCCGAGCGCTTTGACCCCGGACGCGGCGCACTGCGGACCTTCCTCATGACCAAGGCGCACGGCAGAGCCGTGGACATCGTCCGTTCCGAGTCGGCGCGCCGGCAGCGAGAGGAGCGCACCGTGCGGGAGACGGCGGTGTCGGGCTACGACATCGAGCACCAGGCATGGGACCTGGCCATCGCCGAGCAGGTCAAGGCGGCCGTGACGAGCCTGCCCGTCGAGGAGCGCACCGCCATCGAGATGGCCTACTTCGACGGGCACACCTACCGCGAGGTGGCCACGATCCTGGGCCAGCCCGAGGGAACGGTGAAGAGCCGCATCCGCAGCGGCCTGCGCCGGCTCCGCACCGCCCTGGCGCAATACGGCGTGGAGGCGGCATGGACCGAGCCATGAGCCACGAAGAAATTGCCGAGTTGCTCGGGGCGTTCGCCCTCGATGCCGTCGACGGCGACGAGGCCGAGGCGATCCGCCTCCATCTGGTCCAATGCCCTCGCTGCGCGTCCGAGGTCGCCGAGCATTGGGAAGTGACCGGCCTCATCGCCAATGCCGGGGTGGACGCGCCTCCCGAGCTGTGGGACCGCATCGCGTCGCGCATCGGCGACACCCCGGTCGGCGCCCGTCGCCCTGCACCGCTCCAGCTGGCGTCGCGGTCATCGGCACCGACGGCGCCCCGGACCGCCCGCCGATGGCTGGCGTGGTCGGCCGTGGGCACCATCGCCGCGGCCCTGGCGGTGGTGGCCATCCTGCTGGCCGCGCAGGTGGGGCGCCTCGACCAGCGGGTCGGACAGCTGGCCGCGGCAAGTCGACAGTCCGGCATCACCGGGGCAGTCCAGGCGGCGCTGCTCGACCCGAGCGCTCAGAGGGTGACCCTCATGGCCACCGGCGCCAGCCCCGCGACGGGCGGGACGTCGCCGGGGGTCGGCGGGCGAGCCGCCGTGGTCGTGATCCTCCCCAACGGGTCGGCGTACATGCTCAATACCGGGTTACCCCGCCTCGCCGCTGACCGCACCTACCAGCTGTGGGGGGTCGTGCACGGTCGGACCGTGTCGTTGGGCTTGCTCGGCAGCCAACCGCACGACGTGGCCTTCACCGTCGATCCGGCCGCGCCCGTGCAAGCGTTCGCCGTCACCGCCGAGGTTGCCGGCGGGGTCGTCCGTTCGACACACGCGCCCGTGGCCGCCAGCCCGACCACCACCTGACACGACCTCGTCACCCGCAAAGGCGCACCGGGCGGCGAAGAGGCGCCACGGCAGGTCAGGTCGGGAAGTGGTTCTCGCCGACGACCTCGGACACCGAGATGTCGTAGGAGGCGTAGAAGCGTTCGCGTCCCGCCCGCTGTGCGGCGCGGTGCTCGGGATGCTCACGCCAGGCTCGGTGGGTCTCCATCGAGGCGAAGGTGATGACCGAGACCCGCTCGCCGTCGTCGGCCTCGAAGGCCTTGAAGTCCACGAACCCCGGCATGCTCCGGGCGAGGTCCAACATCCGCTCCGCCGTCTCGTGGTACTCGGGGCCCGACTCGGGTTTGAGCCGAGAGCGGAAGACCGTCACGATGCGTGGCCCATGGGGCTCGGCGACGTCGGTCACCTTCGCATCAGAACGTGGCCTCGAGGGCCTCGGCGGTCTCGAGACGCTGTTCGATGGCCTCGAGGGCCGACTCGTCGCCCTGGGCACGGGGGCCGGTGAACCACTTGCGTGCGCTCACCAACCAGAAGATCCCGGCATAGGCGAAGACCACCCCGACCGCCACGATCGTGTAGTTGAAGTTGTGCCAGGTGATCGGACTGGCGGTGGGGAGCACGAAGAGCACCGTGATGATCCCGACCCAGGCAATGCCGACCCAGCCCACCAGGGTGCTCCATCTTCCGAGGTGCCACGGGCCGCGATTGAAGCTGTCGCCGGCCAGTCGACGCAGCAGCGTGGGGATGACGTAGGCGATGTAGAGGCCGATGACCGAGATCGAGATCACCGCTCCGTAGGCGACCGTGCTCCACATGGACGGAATGGCCAGGATGAAGGCGAACACCACGGCGAAGTAGATCGACCTGCTCGGAGTGCGGGTACGGGGGTTGATGTGGTGCCAGAACCTCGACCCCGGGATGGCCCCGTCTCGGGAGAAGGCGTAGATCATGCGGGAGTTGGCCGTGACCGAGGCCATGCCGCAGTAGGCCTGGGCCACCATGGCCACGACCAGGAGCCACTCACCCCCGTGTCGTCCGATGGCGTCGATCCAGATCTGCACCGGGGGTACGCCGGTGGGAGAGACGAGGGCCTTGGTGTACTCGGCCGGGCCGGTGATGGCGTAGGTGATCCCCACGAGCAGGACGAAGCCGGCGATGAGCGATACCCAGATGGAACGGACGATGCCTTTGGGCCCCGCCACCGCCGCGTTGTAGGTCTCCTCGGTCATATGAGCCGAGGCGTCGTACCCGGTGAAGGTGTACTGCGCCAGCAGGAGTCCGATCATGAAGACGTAGAACCTGTTGTGATATCCCGTCTCGTTCACGAGTCTGCTGAACACGAACGACGTCGAGGCGTGATGAGCCGGGACGGCGAGAAGGACGGTGACGATCAATACCACTCCGAGGATGTGCCACCACACGCTGACGTCGGAGAGGAACGCCACCACGCGGACGCCGAAGATGTTCAGGGCGGCGTGGATGATGAGGATGCCTGCGTAGATGAGCAGCGTGTGCCCCGGCGTGGCCCCCCAGCCCGTGGTCAGGTTCAGGAAGGCGTTGAAGAAGAGGGAGAACCCGTAGTCGATGCCGGCGGTGACCGCCACCTGGCCGAGGAGGTTGAACCATCCCGTGAACCAGCTCCACGCCGCACCGTTGCGCTTGGCCAGCTTGGCCGACCAGTAGTAGAGGCCGCCGGCGGTGGGAAAGGCGGAGCACACCTCGGCCATCCCCAGGCCGACGATCAGGGTCATGAACCCCACGAAGATCCATCCCCATGTCATGTCGACGGGCCCGCCGTTGGTCATGGCGATGCCGTACGCCGTCAAGCAGCCCGACAGGATCGAGATGATGGTGAAGGACACGGCGAAGTTGGAGAACCCGCCCATTCGCCGTCGAAGCTCCTGGGCGTACCCGAGCTCGTGGAGCTTCTTGGTGTCGAGGTCCGCCCGCAGCGGTTGGGCCGAAGCTGCACTGTCGCTCGCCATGACCACCCCCATCGCCAGGCGCCGTCGGTGAGCCCTCGACGCCGACACCATGGCCAGCACGGCTGCGCCGGGTAACGGTGCCCCGGTCCGAACCGGGCCCCGAAGCCCGAGCCACCCAGGGGCACGAGAGGGACGGACGCCGGGTCGTCGATTCGCTGATTTTGACTAGACCAGCTGCACCGTCCGGTGTCAAGGATCTCCAGGTCGGGGAGGTGTGTGGCGGTGCGGGGTGCCGGGGAGCCCGCCACGCCCTACCGGGGACAACTCCAGGGCGAGCTACAGCGCGAGCGACCGTATGGGGCTGAATACCAGGGTCGGATCGGCCCTCCAGTCGACCCCGGGCACATCCACGTAGAGCTCGATCTCGTTGCCGTCAGGGTCGAGGATGTAGAGGCTGTGGGTGACGGTGTGATCACTCGTCCCCACGACGGTGGCGCCGGCGTCTTGCACGCTGCGCAGTGCTTCGCGCAGCTCGTCGTCGGTGTCGCCGACCTTCAGGCCGAAATGGTAAAGGCCCACGTGCCGGCCCCGGGGAAGAGACTGGGCGTCCTCGCCGACCTCGATGAGCAGTAGTTCGTGGTGCGTCCGGTTCGAAGGTGCCGAGAAGGCCACGGCCGGGAATCCGAGCTCCGCGGTGGGCGCAGCTGTCTCCATCCCAGCACGTCGCGGTAGAACGCGGCCGAGCGCTTGACGTCGTGCACGTAGAGCACCAGGTGCCCGAGCTCCTTGACTTCCATGCTTCCTCCCCAGCCCACGCGAGACCATTGCCACAACCTGCCCCGGCCGCCCACTATTCCCTGGGCGGCCCATATGCTCGGTCGCCATGGACCTCTCCGCAGCCGAGATACGGGTGCTCGGGAGCCTCGTGGAGAAGCAGCTCACGACGCCGCAGCAGTACCCACTCACGCTCAACGCCTTGGCCCTGGCGTGCAGCCAGTCTTCCAATCGCGATCCGGTGGTGGCCTACGACGACCACAGCGTGGAGGCGGCTGTCACGAGCGTCAAGACCCAAGGCCTGGCCCGGTTCGTGCATCCTTCGCACGGACGATCCGCCCTTCGCTACGCCCATTGCCTCGATGAGACATTGGGTCTCGGCACGCGCCCGCTGGCGCTCTTGGCGGTGCTCATGCTGCGCGGCCCCCAGACCCTGGGGGAGCTGCGTAGCCGGACCGAGCGCATGGTGGCGTTCTCCGATGTCCGAGAGGTCCAGTCCGAGCTCGACGCTCTGGCTGCCCGGACCGAGGCCCTGGTGGTGCGTCTGCCCCGGAAACCGGGGCAGAAGGAAGACCGCTACAGGCAGCTGCTGGGCGGTTCCGCGCCGGAGCCGCGTCACGGGGAAGATGGGCCGCCGCCCCGGGTCGGCACGGCGGCGGCACTGGCCCCCACGAGGCGCGACGGGCCCATGGGCCCGCGTCCCGACGAGGTGACGAAATTGCGTGCGGAGATGGTGGAGCTGCGCGCCGAGGTGGGCGACCTGCGCCGCGCCCTCGACGACCTGCGCGAGCAGCTCGGCGCCTGAGCGAGGTCTGGACATGCATGGGTTCGGCTCCGGCATGATGGGACGGTTCGAAGTCCGGACAACGTCGGCTGGTCGCCCACAGGCCATGGATGGCCCGCCCCAAAGAGCATCGACGGAGGTGCCATGAGTGCCGCAGCGGGGACGCCAGCGAGGATCGTCGTGGGTGTGGACGGGTCCGAGCCCTCGACACGCGCCCTGCAGTGGGCGGCAGGGCAGGCCAAGCTCATCGGCGCGCAGCTCCAGGTGGTGACGACGTGGGAGTTCCCGCCGACACTCGGTTGGGCTCCGCCCTACCCGTCGGACTTCGACCCCGACAAGGACGCCCGCAAGGCGCTTACCGAAACCGTCGACAGGGTGCTCGGCCCCGATCCCGAAGTGACGGTGCAGCTCACGGTGACCGAGGGACACCCCGCCTTCGTGCTCACCGAGGCGGCCCGGGGCGCTCAGTTGCTCGTGGTCGGCAGCCGGGGACACGGTGCCTTCGCAGGCATGCTGCTCGGGTCGGTCAGCGAGTACTGCGCCTCGCATGCGCCTTGCCCCGTGGTGGTGGTGCGGCAACCCGACGACAATCCGTAGCCGACACCGTGCGCGATATCGACTCGTGGCGCCTTCGCCCCGGGGACAAGGCGCTACTGGCCAAGCGCGACCCGGCGTCGACCAAAGGGGCTCCGGGCGGTCGCACCGAGACCGAGCAGGCGATTCTGGCCCTGCACGACGAGCTCTCCGCTCTCCAGGATCGTCTGTGGGCGGAGGCCCGTCGCTCGTTGCTGGTCGTGTTGCAGGGGCTCGACGCTTCGGGAAAAGACGGAACCATCAGGCACGTCTTTCGGGGAGTGAACCCCCAGGGGGCGACGGTGGCGTCGTTCAAGGAGCCCACCCCCGAGGAAAAGGCTCACGACTTCTTGTGGCGTGTCCACAAGCGCGTGCCAGCGGCCGGTGAGATCGGTGTGTTCAACCGTTCTCACTACGAGGAGGTCCTCGTCCCGCGCGTCCACACTCTGGTGCCCGAGTCGGTATGGCGGCCCCGCTACGGCCACATCAATGCGTTTGAGCAGAACCTCGCCGATGCCGGCACCACGGTGGTCAAGTGCTTCCTCCATGTCTCGTTCGAGGAGCAAGGCAGGAGACTGCAGAGCCGTCTCGATGAGCCCGACAAGCGCTGGAAGGCCCGATCGAGCGATTTCGTCGAACGCAAATTCTGGGACTCGTACCAGGTGGCGTACACGGAGATGCTCGAGCGCACCTCGACCGACGTCGCCCCGTGGTTCGTGGTCCCGGCCGACCACAAGTGGTACCGCAACTGGGTGGTGAGCCAGGTGCTGCTCCACAGCCTCGAGAAGATGGACCCGCACTACCCTGACCCTGTGCCGCTCGATCTCCCCGACGACATCGCCTGACGCCGACATCGCACGGCCATCGCCTGACGCAACCGTCGCCGGACGCAACCGTCGCCTGACGAACCGTCGCCGGACGCGTCAACCCCCTTCGAGCACCATCCGGTCAGCGTACCGACACACGCGCGACGCGTAAAGCCGCGCACCATGCGTCGCAGCGCCACGCGCAATGCGGCTCCGGTGCCGGGTATGAGGGGCTGGAGGCTGCAGCGCCACGTCACGAGGGTGCCGGTCCCGTCGTCGTCGAGGTGCACGTCGGCTCGGTAGTAGCGCACGGGGAGCCCGCGTACCGCGATGTAACCGAGATGGCGGGGAGGGTCCCATGCCACGACCTCTTCCTGGCTGCCGCCGGGGCCGAGCGCGAAGTGTCGCAGTGCTCCCACTCCGTCGGGCCGGGGGTCGCCTTCGCGCACCAGGTAGGTGCGTGTCATCCACGCCCATTCCTTCCAGCGCGTGGCCTCGCCGATTAGCGGCCAGATCGTCTCCACCGGTGCCACCGACCGGGCGGACGCCTCGAACTCGTAGCGGCGGGCCACGGTCAGCCCGACAGGTGGTCCTTTAGCGCCGCCAAGCTCTGTTGGTACACCTGGTGCATCATGTCGGTCATCTCGTCGTCCACGTCGACGTCCCACGTGACATGGGAGTTCGCACCCTGTGGCGTCACCGTGATCGTGGCCTTGTGATTGATCACGGGGACGCCGCCCACGATGCCGTAGACGATCTCGCGCTCCTCGTCGTCACGGCGCTCGAGGCGTTCGATGACCTCCATCCCCATCATCTTGAGCACGCGATCGTCGCCGTCGACGTGGCACGACTCGATTCCCGGCATCCATCCTCCGATGCCGCCGAAGTCCCCCACGACGGCCCACACCTCGTCGGCGGGTCGGTTGATGTCGATCTCTGCTCGCGCCTTGGCCATTGCCCCTCCGTCGCTCAGGCGTGCCAGCATGCCACGGGTCGCCGACGGCGGTCGCATCAGGTCTGGAGGTCGAGCACTCCTTCAGCGAGCTCCTCGAGCTCCTCTCGAAACGACTTGGGGGGGATCAGCGGTCGAACCACGAACTTGGAGAACCCCACGTCGACGAATTTCCCGATGATCCGGCGTAGGCCCTGCACACCGTTGGGCACGAGGTCACCGACATCGGTCGTGTCCGGCACCCCGGGACCCGCAGCCGACGCATGTCGGGCTGCCACACGAGCCAGGAGTTGTTGGGGCGGATCTCCGCGGGTGTAGCCGATGCTGACGCCGAAGTGCTCGGGGTCGATGCGCCGCCCGGCCTGGGCGGCGACGTCCTCGATGACGCGTCGTCCCGCCGCGGCCTCCTGCGGTGTGCACAACGCCGGAAGCCACCCGTCGCCGAGGGTGCCGGCCCGGCGCAGCGCGGCGGGGGCGCTACCGCCGAGCCACACGTCGAAGGGCTGCTGTTGGGGCTTGGGCTCGACCGTGACGCCGTGCAGCTTCCACGACTGCCCTTCGTGGTCGACGTCGTCTTCGCTCCACAACCTCCGCAGCAGGGGGAGGAGCTCGTCGAGCTGGCGGCCGCGGTCACCGGCCCCGACCCCCATGGCGTCGAGCTCTGCGGCGCGACGAAGTCCCAGGACGAAGGTGACGAGGAGGCGTCCTCCCGACAGCCGATCCAAGGTGGCGAGCTGCTTCGCCAGCCGCACGGGATTGCGCCCGGGCAGCACCATGGTGGTGCCGATCTTCAGGCGTCGGCCATGGCCCGCCGCGTACGCCATGGCCGCCAGGGGATCGTCGCCGGCGACGGTGAGGACATCGGACCACCACAGGGAGTCGAAGCCGGTCGACTCGAGGTCGTCGACGATGTCGCCGAGCTCGTCGCCCGACATGACCGACGTGCCGGTGCCCACTCCGATGCGGACCTTCACCGCCGGGTCCCGCCCTTCTCGCCACCTTCGGTCTCCATGAACCAGGAGGCTAGTGGCGTGGTACCACTGGTAGCGTCGGCCCGCCCCCCACACAGGAGCGTGATCATGAACGCCGAAGAGGCCGCTCGAGCCTGCACCGACGCCGTCGCCTACCTGCCCGCCGGCTTCATGATGGACGGCGCCACCTACAAGAGGGGGCGAGCTCGGCTTCGACGGCATCGACTTCTACACGGCGGGACGCGGCGGAGCGCTAGGCGAGGTCGACGGCATGGTGGTGGCCGCCGCGTTCGTGTATTTCAACCCGGACTCGGTCGTCGAGACCTGGAACCGGACCCGCCCGGTTCTGTCGCGCCGTGAGTCGGCGCAAGCCTTTGCCGGATGTCTGGCGACGTGGGCCCAGGGCCACCTGCCCGACGAGGTCGACTACGAGCGCCTGGCGGAGCTGCTGGGACGGGTCAACGGTGCCGCATCTCCTTCCGCCGCCCCCCTGTTTGCGGGGTGGAGGGCGTTGCCCGAACCGAGAGATCCCAAGGCCCTGTCCCTGCACCGGTTGAATGTGCAGCGCGAGCTGCGCGGCGCGGTCCACGGCGCGGCCGTATTGGCCTTCGGCCTGGAGCCGCTCGAAGCCGTCCTGATCAAGACGCCGTTCATGGCGGGGCTCTTCGGCTGGGTGGAGCCCTTCCCCGAGGTGGAGTCGCGTCGCCAGGAGTGGGAGCAGGCCGAAGCGGCCACCAACCGCATCATGGCCCGCGCCTACTCCGTCCTCGACGCCAGCGAGCTCTCCGAGCTCGTCGACATGGCGAGCACGGCGCACAAGGGCGCCACCTGAGCAGAAGGGGTCGTGTCCCCGAGCCCGACCGAGGGGAATGGGCCGTGCAATCCCAGGAGGGCGAATGGAGAGTGACGCGGCGGCGATTGGGCGGCTGATCGACAAGGACCAGATCATCGACCTCGTCCATCGGTACTCCTACTTTGTCGATCACGGACTCTACGACGACGTTGTAGAACTCTTCACCGAGGACTGCGTAGTGGACTATGGGCCCGGCATGGCGCCCGTGCATTCACGCGCCAGGCTCCGGCAGATGTTCGGGCAGCCTGGAAGAGGATTTGCTGCCACCAGCCATCACAACGCCAACGTCTTGGTGAAGTTCGACGACGCCGATCGTGCCTCGGTGCGCACGTCGGTCTATGCGTGGCACAAGCGGGCTGACGGAGGCACTCCCCAACTTTGGGGCTACTACCACGACACCGTCGTGCGCGCCCTGGGAGGTTGGCGCATTGCCAACCGACAGCTCCGGGTCCTGGGTGTCGAGGATTGGGATAGGGAGTGGCACCCGGCCCTAGGTGGCGATCCTTGGTAGACGACTCCGAGGGGTCGAAGGTCAGGCTCCTTCGGCGAGCAGAGCGCGCACCTCGGCCAACGTCGAGCCTTCGTGGGGTACGGCCGACGACGAGGTGCGCAGGTCGTCGGGGGCGATGAGCTTGCCGGTGTGGCGAACCTGGCCGATGAGGTCGGCCAAGGTGCTGGCGAACTCCGTTTCGTCCCCGCGGTCCATGGCGTCGACGAGCTGCGCGTCGAGCTGCTCGATGGCAGGCATGTCGGCGTCGGGTACGTCGTAGCGCCCTTCGCCGAGGATGCGGACGATCGTCACGAGTTCCCTCCCTCGGGTGCGGGAGCGCCGTTGCCCGAGGTGTCGGTGCCCGGTCCGCCGTTGGTCCCCGGAGCAGCACCCGGCGGCAGGCTGGCGCTGGGCTCGGTGCCGGCGCCGACCTGTGCCTTGAGGGCCGCCAGCTCGGCGTCTACCTGACCGGCCTGGGAGGTGGCGTCGAGCTGCTTCTGGATGTCGTCCCCGCCCCCTCCGAGGGCGTCGGGGAGGGCACCGGTGTCGAGGAGCTCGTCGATGGCACCGGCGCGCGCCTGCATCTGGGCGATCTTGTCCTGGGCTCGATCGAGGGTCATGCCTGCGTCGGTCATCGACTCCGAGATGCCCGACACGGCCTCGCCGATGCTGGCCTGGGCCTTGGACGCGGTGTAGCTCGCCTTCAATGTCTCCTTCTTGGTCCGGAAGGCGTCGACCTGCGCCTGGAGCCGGCTGGCGGTGGTCTCGAGCTGCTGTTGCTGGGCCTCGACCTGCTGGTGCTGGGTGCCCAGGTTCTCGAGCTGCTCGGCGAGCGTCGCCCTGCGGGCCAGCGCCTGGCGGGCCAGGTCCTCCTGTCCCTGGCCGAGCGCCTGCTTGGCCTGGTCCTGGAGCTTCTGCGCCTGGGTCTGGAGCTGGGACGCCTGCAGCTCGAGGCGCTTGCGGGCGGTGGCCACATCGGCGAGGGCGCGGCGCACCTTGGTGAGGTTCTCCATCTGCTTCTCGTAGGAGAGGTCGAGCATGTCCGCGGGGTTCTCGGCCTTGTCGAGCGCCTTGTTCGCCTTGGCCTGGACGATCCCGGACAACCGCTTCATCACACTCATGCTGTCTCTGGCCTTTCTCTGGTTCCCCTGGTGTCCAATAACGATCAGAGCACGTCGGGACCCGCTAGTCGAGAGCAGGTAGCACCGCCGGGTCGAGCAGCTGCGAGCGATCATGCTGGTCGAATTGGGCGCGCAGCGAGCGCCGGTCGTCATCGGTGAGGGGCCGGTATCGCAGGTCGCCGCGCCCGGGGCTCCAGTAGACCGGGTCGAAGCACTGCCAGCCCTCGGCCCGCAGCGACGCCTTGGTGATCTTGCCGGTGGCGGTGAGGGGGAGGCCGCTCGACAGGCGCACGAAGCGCGGCGGCCACTTGGTCCCGAGGTCCGCCTGCGAGCCGAGGAAGGCGGACAGGCCGTCGGGGTCGAACCGGGCGCCGGGACGAAGTTCCACACACACCATGACCTGGTCCCCCGAGCGGGGGTCGGGCACCGCGTAGACCGCGGCGGCGGCGATGTCGGGATGACGCTCGACGATCCGTTCGATGGGCGCCGCCGCGAAGTTCTCCGAGTCGACGCGCAGCCAGTCCCCGCCGCGTCCCGCAAAGTAGAAGTACCCGGCCTCGTCGCGATAGCCGAGGTCGCCGGACCAGTACCAGTCGTCGCGCACCCGTTCGGCGTCGCCCGCGGGGTTCTTGTAGTACCCCTCGAAGCTCCGCCCCCCGCTGCGGTTGACGATCTCTCCGATGGCGCTCCCGGGATTGCACAGCCTCCCGCCGTCGTCGAAGCGCGCCCGCTCGCACTCGCGCAACGTGTCGGGTTCGATCACGGCGACGTCGTCGCCCGGCAGCGGGACCCCGAGCGCGCCCGGGGGAGTGCCGGGCGTGACATTGATGGCGGTCCCGCCCTCGCTCGAGCCGTATCCCTCGACGAGGCGGCATCCGAAGCGCGCTTCGAAGAAGGCCCGGTCCGGGGCCGAGGCCTCGGTCCCGAATCCTTGGCGCAGCGGGTTGTCGTGGTCGTCGCGGTGTTCGGGCGTGGCCAGGATGTAGGCGAGGGCCTTGCCCACGTACGTGAACCGGGTGGCGTCGAAGCGGCGGACGTCGTCGAGAAAACGCGACGCGCTGAAGCGTCCGGCCAGGGCCACCGAGGCTCCCACGGCCAGGGCCGGCGCCCACAGGGCCATGATGGCGTTGCCGTGGAACAGCGGCATGGGGCAGTAACAGACGTCGTCTTCCTCGAAGCCGTATGCCTCGGCGGCGCGCACCGCGATGGTGGCCAGGCGCCCCTGGCTGCAGCGCACGGCTTTGGGGTCGCCCGTCGTGCCCGACGTGAAGAGCAGGAGGAGAAGGTCCTGCGGCGATACCTCGGGCCACACCACGTCGGCGGGCGAGACCTCCCGGCCCGCCGAACCAGACCCCGAACCGGACTCCGCCCCTTCGAGCCGGGCGCGGTACACGGCCTTTTCCACGCGCAGGATGCGCTCGCCGGGCAAGGCCACGTCGAGGCCTTCGAGGAGCCTCGCTCCTGATTCGTCGGTCACGAGCAGCTGGCAGTCGGTGAAACGGATGTCGCGGGCCAGCTCCTCTCCGCGTCGGGTGGGGTTGATCCCGACCACGGTCCCCCCGGCCAGCGCGGCGGCGCCCAGCCAGAAGAGGTATTCCGGGACGTTGTCGAGAAGGACTCCGATATGGAACGGGCCGGGACGGCGAAGTGCCGACGCCAGCGCGGCGCGACATCCGCTCTCGGCCACGACCTGGCGCCATGTCCATGTGGTGGAGTCGAAAGCCAGGCCCGGTCGTTCGTCGCCGGCGCGCGCCCGCAAGAGCCCGGCCACGGTGCTGGGTGTCGGCCCCACCACCGGGAGCGTAGGGGATGGCGGGGTTACGAGAGGTAGCCGTGCATGACGATGTGCCCTTTGCTGTCGCGCACCCAGACACTGGTGATCTTCGACATCTTCAAGGCGCAGGCCATGGTGACGCGCACCGAGGAGCCCTCTGTCTGGTAGGTGCCGGTCTGCCACCACGACCCCGACACCGTCTGGACCGACACCGTCAGGACCTCGCCCGGCGGCTGTCCCGATTCGCGCAGGTCCATCGCCGTCCCCCACGGTTCCGCGGTCAGGCGCGCCGTGGCGTGCACGGTGGGGAGGCCCTTGAGGGCCACCGTTTTCGTCACCGGGCCCGAGGACCCCCCCAGCGACAGCGTCAAGGCGATCGCCACGACGGCTGCGGCCGCGGCCGAGCCCACCACGTAGCGGGACCGGTGCGCACGCCGCTCGCGACGTTGCTCGGCACGGAGGCGATCGAGGACGGCGGTCTGCAGATTGAAGGGGAGCTCGTTGTCGTCGAAGCGGTCGGGGTCGGCGGCACCGAGGACCTTCGACAGCGCCGTGAGCTCGTGGCGCTCGTCGCGACACGAGGCGCAACCTTCGGTGTGGGCGCTGAGCGCCACCCGTTCGCGCACCGAGAGCTCGCCCACGACCTCCATGGCGATGAGTCCCCGGAAGTGCTCGCAGTCGGAGATCACTGCTCCCACCCCATCTCCTCGAGCGCCAGCCGCAGAGTCCGCAACCCGTAGAAGAGGCGGCTGCGCACGGTACCCTCGGGGATCCCGAGCTCCTCGGCCACCTCGCGCCCGGATCGACCGCGGTAGTACGTCTCCACCAGGACCTGGCGGTGTTCGGGGCGTAGACGCCTCAGCGCCTCCTCCACCTGCCACCCCACCATGGCGCTCTCGACGTCGTCGTCGACGGCCATGTCGGCCGGCAGGGGCTCGGTGTGGCGAACGGCCCGGGCGCGGGCGTGGTCGATGACCACCCGGCGCGCGATGGTGAAGAGCCACGTCCGCAGCGTCCCGAGGCCGGTGTCGAAACGGTCGCGGGCCTTCCAGGCGCGGATGAAGGTCTCTTGCACGACGTCTTCGGCGGCACGGGGGTCGCCGAGCGACCGCCGTGCGTACCCGTAGAGCTCACCGCCATGGGCGAGGAAGGCCACGCGCAGCCCGGCCGCGTCGGCCGACTCCGACACCGGCTCCTGACGGCGCACGGCCCGCGCCGGGTTGGCGACCGTGGGGTCCGTCGGGCCTCCGGGCATCACCATGTCGGGCACGCCTCCATGGCGCTCGCGGGCCCCGATCGCGCCCCGGATCAATACTGCGAGCCCCCGCTCGAAGCGGATGTGGTCGTGGTGGTGGCCGCCGCACCCGACACCTTGGCGACGCTGAATCCGGCCACACCGTTCCCGGTGACCATGCCCGGCGAGGAGTCCGACAAGAAGGTGTAGAGCACCTTGCCGTTGTAGGTCACCCACAGGGCGCCGTTGGACTGCTTGGCGGTGGCCAGGGTCCCCGTGACACCCGCCGGCCGGCGGTCGGAGTGGTGCCGGCGGGCACCGTGAGGGCGGGCCATGCCTGTGCGCACGCTCCCGTGCAGGGGGTACCGGGGGCCAGGGTGTACAGGGTCATTCCGGCGCTGTTGACCAGGATGGTCCCGAAGCTGCTCGATTGGGCCGTCTTCACGGTGGCGGCCGCGGCCACGGTGGTGCCGGGGGAGGCCGCGCCCGAGTTCGATGCCGGCGCCGTGGTGGTGGCGCTGCTCGGGCTCGACGACCCGCACGCGGCCAGGAAGAGGCCCACCACCGCCAGTGATGCCACGGCGGTGCCGGGGCGGGCCAGGCGCGCCAAGGGTGTCGGGGCGAGCCGGGCGCGACGCCCGAACGCGGTGGCGTCGTCGTCGTGGTTGGTCATGATGATGCTCCCTTGATCTGGTCGACCACCTGGTCGGCGAGGTCTTCACCCCAGGATACGGACGAGGGGCTCCCCCCGTTCATCCTCGGCCTGACAGGGCGGTTCTCCACCGGCAGGGTCACGCTCCGTCGCAGCGCCCCTGGGTACCGTGGACCGAGATGGCCGAGGAGCACAGCCCCCCTGCCGGGAGCGGTCCTGACGACATCCGCCGGGACGCGGCGGAATGGGGCCAACGGGCCTCGAGCGAGCCCCGTTGGCCGGCGCTCTTGGCGGTGGTCTCGGCCACGGGCCTGTACTTCGCCCTCCCCGACAGGCTCATCTCGGGTCTGGGGCCCCGCTGGCTCGTCCCCGCCGTGGAAGGCATCCTGGGTGCGATCTTGTTGATCTCCGGCCCGCGCCTCACCCGCGAGTCGCGGCGGCTGCGCCCCGTGGGCATCGCCCTGATCGCTTTCGTGAACCTGGCCAACGTGGTGTCGCTGGGCGAGCTGGTCCACGAACTGCTGGCCGTCACCGGGCACAGTGCGCCGGGCGGCCGCACCCTCATCTACGCGTCGGTGCCGGTGTGGGTCACCAACGTCTTGGTGTTCGCGCTGTGGTACTGGGAGCTCGACCGGGGTGGGCCCGTGGCTCGGCTCGGGGACCAACGTCGCCAACCCGACTTCCTGTTCCCGCAGATGACCGCGCCCGACGCCACCGGGCCCAACTGGTCACCCGCCTTCATCGACTACCTCTTCACCTCGTTCACCAATGCCACCGCCTTCAGCCCCACCGACACCATGCCGCTCACGGCCTGGGCGAAGATCCTCTTCATGGTGCAGTCGTTGGCGTCGCTGCTCACCGTGGCCCTGGTGGTGTCCCGAGCGGTGAACATCCTCAACTGACGGTGAGCTCCCGGTGACGATCGAGGCGGCCATCTTCGACATGGACGGCCTGCTCGTCGACAGCGAGCCCATCTGGCACGACGTCGAGATCGAGGTCTTCGGCCGCCACGGTGTGCCCCTCACCGTCGAGCGGTGCCTCGAGACCAAGGGGATGTTCCTCGGCGACGCCGTCGAGCACTGGTACGCCCGCTATCCCTGGCGCGGCGCCTCGCGCCAGGCCGTGGCGGCCGAGATCGTCGATGCCATGGCCGCTCGCCTCGAGACGGCCGTCGAGCTCAAGCCCGGTGCCATCCACGCCCTCGACTTCTGCCACCGTCGGCGCGCCCGGCTGGGTTTGGCGTCCTCCTCGCCGCGTCGGCTCATCGACGCCGTGGTGCGCCGGTTCGGGCTGGCCGCCGCGCTTCGCCGTGGTGCACTCGGCCGAGGACGAACCCCTGGGCAAGCCCGATCCCGCCATCTTCCTCACCACGGCCCGGCTCCTGGGCGTCGTCCCCGCACGCGTGCGTGGTGTTCGAGGACTCCGCCGCCGGCGTGCTCGCCGCCAAGGGGGCGGGCATGGCGTGTGTGGCCGTGCCCGAGCACGACACCACGGGCGCGTCGGGACTCCCCGGCGCCGGCGGAGGTGGTGAGACACTGGTGGACGTGTTGACCCGGGCCGACGTGGTGCTCGGCTCGCTCCTCGAGCTCGACGACGCCCTCTGGGACGGCCTTCGCCCGCCTCGCCCCGCCCCGCCCCGCCTGAAGGGCTAGTGCGCGGCGCCCGCCTGGCGCTTCATGGTCCGGGTGTACTCGGGGAAGTAGTCGCCGATCACCTCCAGGCTGAAGCGGCGCAGGATGGAGGTGGCGGACTCGCGTTCGAGGAGGAACTCGAACGACGCCCGTACCAGCTCGACGTCGCGCCCTGGGCCCCATCCCAGGTCGGCGGGAAGATCGGGGGGCAGCGTCACCGTGTGGGCGGTGGTGATGGCACCATCACGCACCTCGACGTGGAAGGTGGCCTCACCCGTGTCGGAGCCGCGCGGTGACGGTGATCTCGGGCACGAAGCCCGACGGTAGTGTGAAAACCGCTCCCGCTCCCAGGCGCCCAGGAGGAACCGTGTCCGATCTCTACGACATCCCCATCCACACGCTGCAGGGAAAGCCGTCCTCGCTGGCGCCCTACAAGGGCAAGGCCCTGCTCCTCGTCAACGTGGCGTCGCGCTGCGGGCTCACCCCGCAGTACGCCGGGCTCCAGAAGCTCCAGGACACCTACGGCGACAGGGGGTTCAGCGTGCTGGGGTTCCCGTGCAACCAGTTCCTCGAGCAGGAGCCCGGTACGGCCGACGAGATCGCCGAGTTCTGCTCGGTCAACTACGGGGTCACCTTCCCGCTGTTCGAGAAGATCGAGGTGAACGGGCCCGGTCGCCATCGCCTCTACGACGAGCTCACCGAGAAGCCCGACGCCGAAGGTATCGGCCGGCGACATCCAGTGGAACTTCGAGAAGTTCCTGGTCTCGCCCGACGGCGAGATCGTGGCGCGCTTCCGCCCCGGCGTCGAGCCCGAGGACGCCGGCCTGGTGCGCGCCGTCGAGGGGGCCCTCCCGGCTGGCGCGTAGGCGTACGGCCGTGGACAGCACGCTCATCGCCGTCGACACGTCGCGTCGGCAGGTCGTCGACATCACCGACGCAGGTCGAGACGTTCTGCACCGGGCGCGGCGACGGGCTGTGCTCGGTGTTCGTCCCCCACGCCACCGCCGGGGTGTCGCCTCATGGAGACGGGGTCGGGGTCCGAAGCCGACCTCGTCGACGCCCTCGAGCGCCTGCTGCCGCGCCACGACCGCTACCGGCACCGCCACGGTGCGCCGGGCCACGGCGCCGACCACCTGCTCCCGGTGCTCGTGTCCCCGTCGCTGGTCGTGCCCGTGCTCGGCGGACGCCCCGCCCTCGGGACCTGGCAGCGCGTGGTGCTGGTCGACACCAACGCCGACAACCCCGACCGCCAGGTCCGGCTCAGCTTCGTCGCCGACTCCTCCCCGCCGCTGGGGTAGCCGGAGCACGCGTGCGCCGGGCCGGCGTCGGTGGCCACCGCACCCGCGTCGGGCTTGTGCTGGGCGGTTCGGCAGCCGAAGATGGCGGCCATGACCGACCACCGATCCCTGGCCGACTCCCTCACCAAGGCGCTGCACCTGGCCGTGGCGCCCATCGCCATCTCCTTCGGCGACGAAGCTCCCGCCGGGGTCCCGGCCTTCGACGAGCCCATGTCGCGAGCCGGCTGCCGACGGCCGGGCCGGACGGGTGCCCGCCGGGTGTGTCTTCTGGGTACGCGGCCGCCGAGCGCAGCTTCACCACCGTCCCCGAGGACCACGGCAACTGCTCGGTGGGCCGCTACACCCACGGGCTCGCCAGCCTCGAGGAGGTGGCCGGCAACGACGACGTGGCCGCCCTGCTCGAGTCGGGCTGGGTCGACGCCGAGGCGGTGGGCGCAGATCCCGGCTGTCTCGCGAGCGCTCCGAGGTGCCATCACCTACGGGCCGCGTCGCCGAGGCCGCCGCCACTCCCGACGTCGTGCTCCTGCGGGTGAACGGCCGCCAGATGATGGTGCTGTCCGACGCCCTGCCCGGGCTGCAGGATCGAGGGCAAGCCCCAGTGCCACATCGTGGCGTTGGCCAAGGAGCACGGCGAGGTGGCGGCCAGCGTGGGGTGCGCGCTGAGCCGGGCCCGCACCGGCATGCGGCCCGACGAGATGACGGTGCGCGCTCCCCGGCGGCCGTCTGGCCGAGGTGACCGAGGCGGTCGAGCGCACCGCGGCCATCGACACCGTGGTGGCCAAGTACGCCGCCGACGACGCCCGGCGCTTCGCCGTGCGCGCAGCCCGTCGAGGCGCGACGCCCGGCTCAGTAGGACTTGGGCAGGTGCAGCGAGTGCTGGGCCGACGAAGTTGAGGATCATCTCCCGGCTCACCGGCGCGGTGCGCATGAGGCGGGCCAACCCCCACATGTCGGCCAGGCCGAACTCCGACGACATGCCGTTTCCCCCGTGGGTCTGGATGGCCTGGTCCAGCGCTGCCAGCGCCGCCTCGGCCGCGGCGTACTTGGCCATGTTGGCGGCTTCGCCCGCCACGCCCGCGTCGGCGCCCGAGTCACAGGCCCACGCCGCCTTCTGGCACATGAGACGGGCCAGCTCGACCTCGATCTTGGCCTTGGCCAGCGGATGGGAGATCCCCTGGTGCCGCGCGATGGGCGTCCCCCACACCGACCGGTCCCGGGCGTAGGCGGCTGGCCTTGTCGAGGGCGTAGCGCCCGATGCCGTTGGCCATGGCCGCCGTCATGATGCGCTCGGGGTTGAGGCCCACGAACACCTGGCGCAAGCCGTCGCCCTCGGTGCCGAGCAGCCGGTCGGCGGGGACCTCGACGTTGTCGAAGAACAAGGTGAACTGCTTCTCGGGGGCGACGATCTCGACGGGGATGAGGGTCTTGTCGAGGCCGGGGCTGTCGAGGTCGACGATGAACAGTGACAGCCGGCCCCGGCCGGTGTCCTCGTCCACCCCGGTGCGCGTCACCACCAGCACCGCTTCGGACTCGTCCGCGCCCGAGATGTAGTACTTCGTCCCCGTCAGCCGGTAGACGTCGCCGTCGCGCGTGGCCGCGGTGGCGATGTTGTGGCTGTTGGAGCCGGCGTCGGGCTCGGTGATGGCGAAGGCCATCTTGAGCTCGCCCGAGCCGAAGCGCGGCAGCCACTGCTGCTTCTGGGCCTCCGAGCCGAAATGGGCGATGATCGTGGCGCAGATGGCGGGTGACACCACCAACAGCAGCAGGGGACAGCCGTTGGTGGCCAGCTCCTCGAGGACGATGGCGAGCTCGGTGATCCCCATGCCGCCGCCGCCGTACGGCTCGGGGACGTTCACGCCCAGGAAGCCGCCCTGCGGCCGAGCTCGTCCCACAGCTCGTCGGCCCGTTGCCGCCGGCACGGGCCCGCTCGGCGAAGTAGCTGTGGCCGTACTTCGCGGCGATGCCGCCTACCGCCTCGCGGAGCATCAGCTGTTCGTCGGTCTCGGAGAAGTCCATGGCTCACCTCGTGTCGTCGTGTGCGGGGGTCGTCGGCGAGCAGCGCCACGGGCACGTCGACCAGGCGCGAGCGCAGGTACTCGCCCAGGCTCTTGGCCTGGGGGTCGGGCCGCGTCGACGAGGCCACGCCCTCGCCCAGCAGTCCGTGCACCACGAAGTTGAGGGCGAGGAGTTGGCGCAGCTCGTAGCGGTCGACCTCGAGTGACGGCCGCCTCGGGTAGCAGCTGGCGGAAGCGGTCCACGGTGAGCTCGGCCGCCAACCACGCGAACCCGGCGGGGCTGCGCGCCCACAGGCCCACGTTGGCGTTGCCCCCCTTGTCGCCCGACCGGGCCCCGATCACCGTGCCGAGCGGGCAGCCGGCGCGTGGCGCCGGTGGGAGCCGGGCGAGCGTCGATCTCGATCTCGGGTCGCGTCCGGCTGCAACGAAGCCGCTGCCGGCGCCGGTGCCGGCGGGATGGGCACGCGCCGCCCGTCGTGGTGGACGACGATCTCGTCGACGTCGTGGCGCGACACCAGCGTCGGCCAGAACACGCCGTAGGCGGTGCCCTCACCGGGCGGCGACGTCAGGTAGAAGCCGGGGTAGCTCGCCAGGGCGAGCTCGGTGGCGGCGTTGGAGAAGCGCCGGCCCACGACGTCGGGGTCGGGGTCCTTGACCGTGACGCGGAGCTGGGCGCTGGCCTGCTCGTTGGTGGGAGCGTCGGCGACGTCGGTGCGGATGAGGCGGACGTCGTAGTCGGCGAAGCGTGACGCCCCGCCCGACAAGCGTCGCCCATGGTGCGCCGCACCAGCGCCGCCTTCTCCTCGATGTCGAGGCCGGTCAGGACGAACGTCATGGTGTTGCGCCACCCGCCCAGCAGGTTGATCGACACCTTGAGCTTGTCCGGGGCGGGCCGGCCCTCGCACGCCGAAGACGCGCACGCGGTCGGGGCCGGCGTCCTCGAGGGAGATGGTCGAGAAGTCCGCCACCACGTCGGGGTTGGCGTAGAGCGGGCCGCCGATCTCGTAGAGCAGCTGGGCGGTGACGGTCCCCACCGACACCAGGCCGCCGGTGCCGGGGTGCTTGGTGATGACCGCCGAGCCGTCGGCGGCCATCTCGGCGATGGGAAAGCCGGGATGCTCGAGGCCCGGGCACCTCGCCGAAGAAGGCGTAGTTGCCCCCCGTGGTCTGGGCGCCGCACTCGATGACGTGGCCCACCACCACGGCGCCGGCCAGGCGGTCCCAGTCGCTGTCGCGACCATCCGAAGCGCCACACCGCCGGCCCGACCACGAGCGAGGCGTCGGTGACGCGTCCGGTCACCACCACGTCGGCCCCGCCCGCCAGGGCCTCGGCGATGCCGAAGCCGCCCAGGTAGGCGTTGGCGCTCACCGGGTTCGCTCCCCGCCTCGGCCAGGGGCCGGCCCGTGTCGAGGTGGGCCAGGGGGTCCCCGCCGTCCTGGAGCGAACCCAGGCTGGCCGAGGATGTCGTCGCCCTCGACGTGGGCGACGGCGGCGTCGATGCCGAGCTTGGCGGCCAGCTCGCGCAGGCGCTGGGCCAGCCCGGACGGGATTGAGTCCGCCCGCGTTGGCCACCACCTTGACGCCCCGGTCGACGCAGGTGCCCAGGACCTCCTCCATCTGGCGGTAGAAGGTGCGGGCGTAACCCGAGCGAGGGGTCGCGCTGGCGGGACTTCCACAAGATGAGCATGGTGAGCTCGGCCAGGTAGTCGCCGGTCAGGACGTCGATGGGCCCCCCCTCGAGCAGCTCGCGCGGGGCGGCGAAGCGGTCCCCGAAGAAGCCCGAGCAGTTGGCGATGCGCAGACACCGTCGCGGCATCAGGCGCCCGTCGCCTCGGCGGTGTCGATGACCACGAGGAGGCGCCCCGCCTCGACCTGTTCACCTTCGGCCACGTGCACCTCGGTCACGGTCCCGTCCGCGGGCGCCCGCACCTCGTGCTCCATCTTCATGGCCTCGATGGCGATCAGCGTGTCGCCCGCGGTGACGGGGTCGCCGGCGGCGACGGCCACCTTGACGACGGTGCCCGGCAGCGGGGCCACGAGGGCGCCCGCGGCCAGCTGGCTACCGGGGAGCGGGAAGCGATCGATCTCGGTGAGGGCGCTCGACCCGTCGGGGCCGTCCACGAAGGCGCTGCGCCCGGCCCGTTCGACCTCGTAGCGCCGCGACACTCCGTCCGACCTCGAGCACCACCGCGTCCGGCGCGCACGACGACACCGCCATGTCGCCCCGGGCGTCGCCGTCGACGGCGACGAGCGTGCACGTCCCGGTGCGGTCGAACCGGTACGCGATCTCGACGGGCCCGTCGGCCGTCCGGTGAAGGCGGCGCGTCTGCGGCGCCGAGGGGTTGTTGCGCCATCCCGAGGGCATGCCCCCGAGCACCGGTGCCTGCGGCTCGCCGCTCGGCCTGGGCCGGCCAGCGCGGCGGCCACGGCGTGGAGTCGACGCGCCGACGCGTCGGCGTGCGGCGCGCCGAGCACGGCGGGGTCGTGGCGAACGAGGAAGCCGGTGTCGATGTCGCCCGCCAGGAACTCGGGGTGGCGCAGGATGCGCACCAGGAGGTCGCGGTTGGTGGTGACGCCGTGCAGGCTGGGCCCGCTCCAGGGCGCCGGCCAAGGCCCGCGCCGCCTCGTGACGGGTAGGGGCGTGGGCGATGACCTTGGCCAGCATGGGGTCGTAGTGGACCGAGACCTCGGACCCGTCCTCCACGCCGCTGTCGACGCGCACCCCGGCCGAGGCGGGGACGCGGAAGCGGTGCAGGCGCCCGGCCGAGGGTTGGAACCCCCGGGTGGCGTCCTCGGCGTAGAGACGCACCTCGATGGCGTGTCCCGTGACCGTGGCGCCGAGCACCTCGGGGGGAAGAGCCATGCCCTCGGCCACCAGGAGCTGGAGGCGCGACGAGGTCGAGCCCGGTGACGAGCTCGGTGACGGGGTGCTCGACCTGAAGCCGGGTGTTGACCTCCAAGAAGGCGAAGCCCCCGTCGGGGAGGAGCAGGAACTCGACGGTGCCGGCGTTCACGTAGCCGATGGCTCGCGCCACGGTGACCGCGGCGGCCCCCAGCTCGGCGCGCCGCGGCGGTGTCACGGCGGGGGAGGGGCTCTCCTCGATGATCTTCTGGTGGCGGCGCTGGATCGAGCACTCCCGTTCGAAGAGGTGCACCACGTTGCCGTGGGTGTCGCCCAGGATCTGCACCTCGATGTGGCGGGGGCGCGCCACGTAGGGCTCGACGAACACGGTCCCGTCGCCGAAGGCCGAGGCCGCCTCTCGTTGCGCGGAGGCCACGGCGTCGGCGAGGGCGTCGGAGCCCTCCACCACGCGCATGCCCCGGCCTCCGCCGCCGGCCGACGCCTTCACCAGCACGGGCCACCCCAGCGCCTCCACCGCCGCGACGACGGCGTCGCCAGGGGCGCCGGCACCGGAGGGGATCTCCACCGTCGGGAGCACGGGCACGCCCGCCGCCGACACCGTGGCCTTGGCCGCCAGCTTCGAGCCCATGGCCTCGATGACGTCGGGCGGGGGCCCCACGAACACCAGTCCCGCCGCCACACAGGCCCGGGCGAACCCGGCGTCCTCGGACAGGAACCCGTAGCCGGGGTGCACGGCGTCGGCGCCGCTGGCGATCGCGGCGTCGACGACGGCCTCGATGTTGAGGTAGGTGTCGGCGGGGGCGGCGCCGGGCAGGCGCACGAACTCGTCGGCCTCCGACACATACGGAGCGCGACGACGTCGGGGTCCGAGCACACCGCCACGCATGCTGATGCCGAGCGGCGTGCGCGGCGCGGATCACGCGACGTGCGATCTCGCCCCGATTGGCGATGAGGAGTTTTTGGATCACCGATCACGTCACATCCGGAACACGCCGTAGCCGCGCGTGCCGTGGATGGGGGTGTTGTGGATGACCGAGAGGCACATGCCGAGCACGTGGCGGGTGTCGCGGGGGTCGATGATGCCGTCGTCGTAGAGCCGGGCCGTGAGGAACAGCGGCAGGGACTCGCGTTCGATCTGCGACTCGACCATGGCGCGCATGGCGGCGTCGGCCTCCTCGTCGAAGTCCTCGCCCCGTGACGCGGCCCCCTGGCGGGCCACGATGGACAGCACCCCGGCCAGTTGCGCCGGCCCCATGACGGCGGAGCGGGCGTTGGGCCACGCAGAACAGAAAGCGGGGGTTGTAGGCCCGGCCGCACATCCCGTAGTTGCCGGCTCCGTAGGAGGCGCCGATGTTGAGCGTCAGGTGGGGGACCTTCGAGTTCGAGACGGCGTTGATCATCTTGGCGCCGTCTTTGATGATGCCGCGCTGTTCGTATTCCTTGCCCACCATGTACCCCGTGGTGTTCTGCAGGAACAGCAGAGGGACGTCGGTCTGGTTGCAGAGCTGGATGAACTGCGTCGCCTTGTTGGACTCCTCGCTGAACAGGACGCCGCGGTGGTTGGCGAGCACGCCGATCGGATAGCCGTGGATGGAGGCCCACCCGGTGACGAGGCTCGGTCCGTACAGGGGCTTGAACTCGTCGAAGCGCGACCCGTCGACCACCCGCGCCAGCACGTCGCGCGGGTCGAAGGGGACGCGCAGGTCCGCCGACGCGATCCCGAGCAGCTCGTCGGGGTCGTGGACGGGGTCGTCGCCCGGCATCGACGGGGGCGGACCGTGCTTGTGCTGGTTGAGCCGCGAGCACGATGGCGCGCCCGATGCGGATGGCGTCGGTCTCGTCGGTGGCCAGGTAGTCGGCCAGACCGCTCACCCGGGCGTGCATGGCGGCGCCGCCCAGTTCCTCGTCGTCTGACTCCTCGCCCGTGGCCATCTTCACCAGCGGTGGGCCTCCCAAGAAGACCTTGGAGCGGCCTTCGATCATGACGATGTGGTCGCTCATGCCCGGGACATAGGCCCCTCCCGCCGTGGAGTTCCCGAACACGAGCGCGATGGTGGGGACGGCCGCGGCGGAGCGTTGGGTGAGGTCGCGAAACCCCCGTCCCCCGGGGATGAAGATCTCGGACTGCGTGGGCAGGTCCGCACCCCCCGACTCGACCAGGCTGATCGAGGGCAACCGGTTCTCGAGCGCGATGTCGGACAGGCGTGACGCCTTGCGCATGGTGAAGGGATTGGTCGCTCCTCCCCGCACCGTCGGGTCGTTGGCCGACACGAGGCACTCGACCCCACTCACCACGCCGATGCCCGAGACCAGGCTCGCCCCCACCGTGTAGTCCGTCCCCCACGCCGCCAGCGGGGCGATCTCGAGGAAGGGGGAGTCGCGGTCGAGGAGCAGTTCGACACGCTCGTGGGCGAGCATCTTGCCCCGCCCCCGGTGGCGCTCCACGTAGCGCTGCCCCCCGCCTCCTCGGGCCCCGGCCAGCTGCTCCTCCACCTCCGCCAGGGCGCCTTCCATGGCCGCCCGGTTCTGGCGGTACGTGTCGGAGCCGGGGTCGATCGTCGAGGTCAGGAGGGGCATCGGGCGGGGGAGGGCGTTCTCCGAGGCGCGTGGCGGGCGCCCCAGGTGGTCGTGGGCTGCGCTGTCCCCCCCGTCATCGGGTGACAGACTAAACCGCATGGAGCCAAGACCGCTCTCTGCTGTCGTGCTCGCCGCCGGCGAGGGGACACGGATGCGCTCGTCGCGCCCCAAGCCCCTCCACCGCTTGTGCGGCCGCCCCATGATCCTGCACGTCCTGGACGCGCTGGCCGAGCTCCCCGTGCACAAGGTGGTCGTGGTGGTGGGCCACCGGGGTGACTGGGTGACCAAGACTCTGGTCGACCACGCGCCGCACTCCCTAGCCATCGAGTTCGTCGAGCAGACGGCGCAGCTCGGAACCGGCGATGCGCTCGCCGTGGGCCTCACTGCTCTTCCCGACGGGCTCGTCGACGCCGACGGGGACGTCGTGGTGCTTCCCGGCGACACGCCACTGGTGCGGCCGCCCACCCTCGCCGCCTTGGTCCGCCACCATCGCACCGCCGGCGCGGCGGCCACGTTGCTCACCGCCGTGCTGCCCGACCCCACCGGCTACGACCGCGTGGTGCGAGGCAAGGACGACGCCGTGGTGCGCGTGGTGGAGGCTGCCGACGTGCACGAGGACGACGCCTTCGTTGACGAGGTGGCCACCACCATCCACTGCTTCCGCCACGCCGTGCTGGCACCGGCCCTGCGCCGGCTGCGGCCGGTGGTCCGCACCGGGGAGCACTGCCTCACCGGCATCTACGCCGTGCTGCACGACGCCGGGTACCGCGTCGAGTCGCTCGTGGTGGGCGACCCCATGGAGGCCGCCGGGGTCAACGACCGGGCCCAGCTGGCCGTGGCCGACGCCGAGCTGCGCGACCGCATCAACGAGCGGTGGATGCGGCGCGGGGTGACGATGTGGGACCCGGAGAACACCTACATCGACGCCAATGCCCGGCTCGAGGCCGATGTCGTGCTCCTGCCCGGCGTGGTCCTCCAGGGCGAGTGCACCCTGGGCGCCGGCGCCGAGGTCGGGCCCGATTGCCACATCGTCGACAGTGCCGTGGGGGCGGGCGCCAAGGTGACCAAGAGCACGGTGCTGCGGGCCGAGATCGGCGAGGACGCCCGGGTGGGGCCTTTCGCCGTCCTGGGGCCCGGTGCGCACGTCGCCGACGGTGCCGTGGTGGGACCGTTCACCCATGTAGGGGCGGACTTCCCCGCACTCGACTGACCGGTGCCCGGCGCGCACCGCGTGGGGCACTCTGCGACCCCGGCTGCGTTACCCGCTTGCCCGTTGCGGCCGCCCGCTACGGCAGGCCGTTGCAGGCTGGTTCAGGTCGTCTGCACGATCAGCACCGAGCACGGGGCTTGATGGGCCACCGAGTTGGGGACGCTGCCGAGCACCCGGCGCACCCCGGTCATGCCTTTGTTGCCCACCACGATGAGGTCGGCCTTCTCCTGCTCGGCGACCCGCACGATGGACTGCGCCGGATCACCGGTCCCGGCGTGGCCTTGCACCTCGATCCCCGCCGCGCGCGCCCGGGCGCACTGGTCTTCGAGCACGGCGTCGGCGTTGGCGCCCGACACCACCTGCTCCTGGAACTCCTCGGGGACCCCTCCGGCATGCACCGGCCGGGGCTTATACGCGGTGACGATGTGTAGTCTCGCCCCGTACAGCTTGGCGATCTCCATGGCGCCGCCCACGGCCTTGGTGGCCGTGTCCGAGCCGTCTGTGCCTACCACCACCGACGAGAACATGGCATCGACCCCCCGGCTTCCCGCTTGCGGCGCACTCTATCCACGTCCCCCGGGGAGGGCGTCCCCCCGCAGGCAAACGATCGTCAACACGCAAAGGTGACGGGTGTGCGGCGAGAGGTTGACGCCGACGAGACCGACGAGGCGAGGAGAGGTCATGGACGTGGCGATTCTGGGAACGGGGAAGATGGGTGGGGCCATCGCCCGGCGGTTGCACGAGCAGGGCCACACCGTGCACATTGGAACCGGACCCCGGACCGGGCCGAGGTGCTCGGGCTCGGCACCGCCCACGCCACTCCGGCCCAGGCGGCAGGCCTGGCCCAGGTGGTGCTCAGTGTCCTGACCGGCACCGAAGCGGTGCGCCAGGTCTATCTCGGTGAGCACGGCGCGCTCGAAGCGGGGGGCGACCGGGTGTACGTGGACATCACCACGGCCAGCCTCGAGGTCCACGTGGAGGTGGCCGAGGCCGCCGCCGAACGGGGGGCGGCGTTCGTGGAGGCGCCGGTGCTCGGCAGCATTCCGGCCGCCGACTCGGGAAGCCTCCTGCTGCTCGTCGGGGGGGACGTCGCCGCCATCGACGCCGCACGGCCGGTCCTCGAGGTGCTGGGCGAGGTGCGCCACGTCGGCCCGTTGGGGGCGGGCATCCGCCTCAAGCTCGTGGCCAATTCCTATCTGGCGGTCACCCACGCTGCGGCCGGGGAGCTCCTGGCGGCCGCCGTCGCCAGCGGTCTCGATGTCGAGGCCGTCTTCGCCGTCCTCGTCCGGTTCGTCCCCTACCTCGAGGTCCGCCGGGCCGGGTTCGTGGAGCGCAGGTACGAGCCGGTGTTGTTCCGGGTGGCCGACATGGTGAAGGACCTGGGGCTGGCCCTGGAGGTCTACCGACGCTCGGGGAGCGACACGCCCATCACCGTCGCCACCGAGGAGCTCTTCACCCGTGCCGCCCAGCCTCACGGGGAGCTCGACCTCCCTGCGGTGGCCGAGATCTTCCATCACGACGCCACCCCACCGGCGCGGTAGCGTGCGGACGTGGAGCTCGTCCCTCTCCGGCGTCTCGAGCTCGTGTCAGGGCGGTCCCACCCCGCGCTGACCCAGGAGATCGCCGCGCATCTCGGTGTGGAGTCGGGTGGGGCCAATCTGCGCGAGTTCGCCAACGGCGAGATCCATTGCCGTTACGAGGGCTCGTTGCGCGGCAGTGACGTCTTCATCGTGCAGACCCATTCCGGCCCCGTGAACGACTCGCTCATGGAGCAGCTCATCATGATCGACGCCGCCAAGCGGGCGTCGGCGAAGACGATCACCGCGGTGTGCCCGTACTACGGGTACTCGCGCCAGGATCGCAAGGCGACGGGGCGTGAGCCGATCACCGCCAAGCTCGTGGCCGACATGTTCCAGGTGGCGGGGGCGGACCGCGTGGTCAGCGTCGACCTCCACTCGGGTCAGATCCAGGGCTTCTTCGACGTCCCCTTCGACCACCTCACGGCGACGCCCGTGCTCGTCGAGGAGCTCCGCCGGCTGGGCACGAGCGACTTCGTCATCGTCGCCCCCGACGCCGGCCGGGTGCGGGTGGCCGAGCGCTTCAGCCAGCATCTCGGCGCCGACCTTGCCTTCGTGCACAAGCGCCGGCCCCGCGGCACCACCAACCAGGTCGAGGCCCTCGACGTCGTCGGTGAGGTCGAAGGACGCCACTGCGTCCTCATCGACGACATGATCGACACCGCCGGCACCATCTGCGCCGCCGCCGAGCTCCTCGCCGAACGGGGGGCGGCGGACATCTCGGCCATGGCGACCCACGGGGTCCTGTCCGATCCCGCCATCCAGCGGCTGGAGAAGGCCCCGCTCACCCGAGTGGTGGTGACCAACACCCTTCCCATCTCCGACGAGAAGCGCATCGACAAGCTCAAGGTCCTCTCGGTGGCGAAGCTCATCGCCGATGCCATCGACGCCGTGTTCGAAGACACCTCGGTGTCGGAGATCTTCGGGGGCGACAACCTCACCTAGGACACCCGGGCCGACGCACGAAGCCACGCCCTGAAGCTCGAGCTTCCGCGCCTCGCCCCGGGCCTTCTATGCTGGGTCGCCCGTTCGACGCAGCCGAGGAGCGCATCACCCATGGCCGAATTCATTCTGGTCGCCGAGGCCGGTCGTCCCTCCGGCTCCAGCTCGGCCCGTCGGTTGCGTCACGCCGGCCGGATCCCGGCCGTGGTGTACGGCCCCGGGGTGGGGCCGATACCCGTGTCGGTGGCGGCGCGCGACCTACGCGCCGCGCTCAGCACCGACGCCGGACTGAACGCGGTGCTGTCGCTTCAGGTCGAGGGCAAGAAGTTCCTCACCATGGCGAGAGAGCTCCAGCGCCATCCCGTGCGCGGCAGCGTGACGCACGTCGACTTCCAGGTCGTCGACCCCAACCGGGAGGTCACCGCCGAGGTCAGCATCGCCCTCACCGGTGAGGCGCTCGAGTTGCACCGCGCCGACGGCGTGCTCGAGCAGCAGTTGTTCTCGCTCACCGTGAAGTCGCGCCCCGCCGACATCCCCGCCCACCTCGAGGTGGACATCAGCGACCTCGTGATCGGATCGGCGGTGCGCGTCTCGGACATCGCCCTCCCCCCCAACGTGATCACCGAGGTCGACCCGGAGTCGATCGTGGCCGCCGGGCAGGCCCCGCGCGTGCAGGTGCTCGAGGAGGGCGAAGGCGAAGGCGAAGAAGCAGCCGAAGGCGAAGCCGCCGAAGGCGAGGCCGGTGCCGCCGGGGAGCCAGCCGCGGAGGCCGGGGGCGAGTCGGGCGGGGAGAGCTAGACCCTGCGGCGACTGCTGCCCACTTCGGGCCGGGGGAGCAGAGGAGCGGCTGCCGACCTGCTGGTGGTGGGCCTGGGCAACCCGGGAGCGGAATTCGAGCGCAGCCGCCACAACCTCGGCGCCGAGGTCGTCGAGCTGCTGGCGTCCCGTCGGGGGCAGCGGCTGCGACCCGAAAAGGGCACGCGTGCCCTGGTGGCCTCGGTGCGCCTCGAGCACGAGCTGGTGGTGCTGGCGGTGCCCCAGACCTACATGAACGAGTCGGGCCTGGCGGTCTCGGCTCTGATGCGACGGTTCCGGGTCCCGGCGACGGACCGGCTCGTGGTGGTCCACGACGAGCTCGACCTGCCCACCGGCAAGGTGAAGGTCAAGGTGGGAGGGGGCACGGCCGGCAACAACGGGCTCAAGTCCATCCATGCCCATCTCCACGATCCGGGCTATGTCCGGGTCCGGATCGGCATCGACAAGCCTCCCGGGCGCGAGGCGGGGGCCGACTACGTGCTGCGGCGTCCGAGCCGCGCCGAGAGGGACGCGCTGGACGTGGCGGTGCAGGTGGCCGCCGATGCCGTGGAGGTGATCGCCCTCGAGGGGGTCGACGCCGCCATGTTGCGATTCAACGGCGACACAGGGTCGTAACGACGGCCCAGGGTCATGACGGCGACACCTCGTCGTCGCCGGTCCTGTGGCCCTGTGCGGTCGTGGGTCGTGACGGGCGTCGGTAGCCTGCAGGCGTGAGCCTTCGCTCGCTTCCCTCTCTGCTGCGCCACGAGCCCGCCATGGTCGACGCCATGGCGGCGCGCAGCGGCGCGCTGGCGGTACCCGACGCGGCGGTCGCCTTCGTGGTGGCGGGGATGTGCCGTCTCGGTGAGCGCCGACCCCTGCTGGTGGTGACGCCCACCGTCGTCGACGCCGAGCGGCTCGGCCACGATGTCGGTGCCTTCCTCGGCAACGACCTCGTCGAGCTGTTCCCGGCGTGGGACACGCTGCCTTTCGAACGCGTCAGTCCCGAGTTGTCGACGATGGGGCGCCGCCTCCGTCTGCTGTGGCGCCTGCAGGACCCCCGTCGCGCCCCGGCGGTGATCGTGGCCCCGGTGCGCGCCCTGTTGCAACGTCTGGGCCCTTTCGAGGAGGCCGCTGTCCCCGTGCTCGTGGCACGCGGCGATCGTGTCGACCAGCACGCGCTCGTGGCCCGTCTTGTGGCTCTGGGCTACCGGCGCGAGTACCAAGTGGAGCACCGGGGCGAGCTCGCCGTGCGGGGCGGGATCGTGGACGTCTACCCCTCGACCGCCGAGCTGCCCGTGCGGATCGACCTGTGGGGCGACGAGGTGGACCGACTCACCGAGTTCGACCCCGGGGACCAGCGCTCGGTCGCCGATGTCGGTGAGATCGAGCTGTTCGGGTGCCGCGAGGTCCTTCCCACCGAGGACGTGCGCGCCCGGGCTGGTGCGTTGGTCGGTTCCGAGCCGTGGGGACGATCGCAGTGGGAGCGACTCGGCGAGGGACAACTCTTCGACGGGATGGAGTCGTGGCTGCCGTGGCTCGTCGACCACGAGCGCGTCCTGCCCGACCTGGTCGGGCCCGAGGGGCGCATCGTGCTCGTCGATCCCCGCCGCATCCGTGACCGCGCCGCCGAGCTCAACGACGAGGAGGCGGCCCTGGCGGGAGCCCTCGCCGTCACGTGGGGCGTCGTCAAAGTGCCGACACCGGTGGCACTCCCATGGGCGGTGCCGACACCGGTGGCGCCGGCGACACGCCCCAGGCCGACCCCTCCGAGCGCTTCCCCCGCCTCAACGTCGCCTACGAACGCCTCCTCGGGCACTCGTCGGCTCCGGTGCTCTCGATGGTGCCCGTGGCCGACTCGCCCGCCACTGCGGGCGTCGTGGCGCGCGGCATCGAGCCCGTCCACGGCGACCGGGCCCTGCTCGCGGCGCGCCTGTCGGAGCTGGTGGCGTCGGGCTACTCGGTGACGGTGTGTGCCGAAGGCGCGGGCTCGGCGTCGCGTCTGGCGGCGGTGCTGGCCGAGGAGGGCATGGCCGTGGCCATCGTCCCCGTGGCCGAGGGGGACTCGACCGGTGCCGGCGACGGCCCCGACCTGTCGCGACCGGGCATCCGCATCGTGGTGGCCCCTCTCGAGCGCGGCGTGGTGGTGCCGGCGGCCAAGGTGGCGATCCTCGCCGAGGCCGACTTCACCGGCCGCCGCCGCGCCCACCGTCCGGCCCGGGCACGCGCCCGGCCCACCGACGGCTTCTTCGACGATCTGGCGCCGGGCGACTTACGTCGTGCACCGCCAGCACGGCGTGGCCCGTTACGCGGGGATGGTGACGCGCACCGTCAACGGGGCGTCGCGCGACTACCTGCTGCTCGAGTACCGTGGCGACGACAAGCTCTACCTGCCGTCCGACCAGATCGACGCGCTCACCCCCTACAGCGGGGGCGAGTCACCCACGCTCAATCGCCTCGGTGGGTCGGAATGGCAGCGCACGCGGGCCCGGGCGCGCGCCGCTGTGCACGAGATCGCCCAGGAGCTCGTCGAGCTGTACCGGCTGCGCCTGCACATGAAGGGCCACGTCTTCGCGCCCGACACCCCGTGGCAGCGAGAGCTCGAGGACTCCTTCGCTTTCACCGAGACCGTCGACCAGTTGCGCGCCGTCGACGAGGTCAAGGGTGACATGGAGTCCGACGTGCCCATGGACCGCCTGGTGTGTGGCGACGTCGGGTTCGGCAAGACCGAGGTGGCCGTGCGCGCCGTGTTCAAGGCGGTCCAGGACGGCAAACAGGCCGCCGTGCTCGTCCCCACCACGCTGCTGGCCCAACAGCACGCCCAGACCTTCGCCGATCGCTACGCCGGATACCCCGTGCGGGTGGAGATGCTGTCACGCTTCCTCACCCCGGCCCAGGCGCGCCAGGTGGTGGCCGGCGTGGCCTCGGGTGCGGTCGACGTGGTGATCGGCACGCACCGCATGCTGGCGGCGGACGTCAAGTTCAAGAACCTCGGTCTCCTCGTGGTGGACGAGGAGCAGCGCTTCGGCGTCAGTCACAAAGAGACCATGAAGCAGATGGCATCGGGCGTCGACGTCTTGACCCTGACAGCGAACCCCATACCCCGTACCCTCGAGATGGCCCTCACCGGCATCCGCGACCTCTCGCTCATCAACACGCCTCCCGCCGCGCGCCAGCCCATCCTCACCTACGTGGGGGAGTTCGAGGAAGCCGCCGTGGTCGAAGCGCTGCGTCGGGAGCTCCTGCGCGAGGGCCAGGCGTTCTTCGTGCACAACTGGGTGCAGAACATCGAGGCCGTGGCGGCGCGCGCTCCGTGAGCTCGTCCCCGAGGCGCGCGTGGCGGTGGCGCACGGACAGATGGACGAGGGCACCCTCGAACAGGTCGTGCTCGATTTCTGGGAGAAGCGCTACGACGTCTTGGTGTGCACCACCATCATCGAGTCGGGCATCGACATGCCCACCGTGAACACGCTCGTGGTCGACCGCGCCGATCGGCTGGGACTGGGCCAGCTCCATCAGCTGCGCGGGCGGGTGGGGCGCTCCGGCCAGCGCGCCTATGCCTATCTGTTCCATCCCGCCGACAAGGTGCTCTCCGAGGCCGCCTACGAGCGGCTGCGCACCATCGGCGAGCAGACCGAGCTCGGTGCCGGGTTCAAGATCGCCATGCGCGACCTCGAGATCCGTGGCGCCGGCAACCTCTCGGGGCAAGACCAGTCGGGCCACATCGCGGCGGTGGGCTACGACCTGTACGTGCAGCTCGTGGCCGAGGCGGTGGCCGAGATGAAAGGCGAGCCCTTGCGGCCGCCGGTCGAGGTCAAGATCGACATCCCCTCCGACGCCCATCTGCCCGCCGACTACGTGTCGCGCGAGGACCTGCGCCTCGAGGCCTACCGCCGCCTGGCCGCGGTCAGCGCCGAGGCCGAGGTCACCGACATCCGCGCCGAGTGGCTGGACCGCTTCGGCCCCCTGCCCGCACCGGCCGAGGGACTTCTGGCCGTGGCGCAGCTCCGGGTGCAGTGCCTGCGCACCGGGGTACGCGAGGTGTCGGCCACGCCGGCGCGGCCCGGTCAGGGGTTGGGCCGTCCGGGACGGCGCGGGCTCGTGGCCCGGATGGCGCCGCTCGAGCTGCCCGCCTCGGCCAGGGTGCGCCTTCGGCGCCTGCGGCCCGAGGCCCTCGTCAAGGAGGAGACACATCAGGTGGTGGTGCCGCTGGGTCCCGAGGAGCGACCGGTGGAGGCGCTGACCGAGCTGCTCGGCGAGCTCGTCCCGACCTCGGGCGTCCTGGCCGGGGCCGAATCGTCGGGAGCGGGGGCGCGCCGATAGAGTGCCCCTTCCGTGAAGCGCCTCCTCGCTCTGGTCGTCGTGGGGGCGCTGTGTGCCGGGGCGGCGGGGTGCGATGTGACGCCCACCGCGGCGACGGTGAACGGGATCACCATCAGCCAGTCCGATCTCCAGAACCAGCTGTCGGTCGTGGCCGGTAATACCGTGGCGCAGTGCGCCTTGTCCATCGAGGAGTCCCAGAGCGGGGGCACGCTGCCGGCGGTGGCCGGCAGCGGCGACGACACCGTGTCCACCCAGTTCGCCGCCTTCGAGCTCAACGGGCTCGTCGAGCAGGCCCTCGAGCAAGGCGCGCTGGCACAACGCCACGTCGTGGTGAGCGCGTCCGACGTCGCCGCCGCCCGCCAGGACTACGAGTCCCAGCTCGAAGCCGCCGCGGCACAGACCGGCTCGCCATGCAACCTGACCGGCACCAGCCTCGTCGCCGGCCTGCCCAAGGCGTTCGTCGACCAGCAGGCGACGTCGCTCGCCTACCAGGAGAAGCTCGAAGAGGTCCTGGGCCACGTCGACGTCAGCCCCGGGGCCCTGCGCGCGTACTACAACTCCCATCACAGCGACGTGACCCAGCTGTGCCTCAACCTCATCATCGCCACCGACCAGGCCTCGGCGCAGTCCATCCACGACAAGATCGCCGCCGGTGCCAGCTTCGCCGCCGCCGCGCAGGGACCGGGCGTCGACGCCAATAGCCCCGCCGGGGGTCAGGGCCCGTGCGTGTACCCCTCTGACATCGCGGCCCAGCTCGGACCCGCCGCGGCCGCCGTGGTCGAGGGGTTGGGCAACGGGCAGCTGGCCCCGCCCCAGGGGATCCCCGTGCAGAGCAGCACGGGGACCGCCACGGTATGGATCGTGATCGGGGTCGCCCAGCATCATCTGGTGTCGTTCGCGGACTCCGAATCCGGGCTGCGCCAGGGGCTGCTGGGCATGGGAGGGGCCAAACTGACGGCGGCACTGACGCGCGTGGTGCGGGGGTCGCGCGTCGACCTCGACCCGCGCTACGGGACCTGGAGCGCCGTGCACGGCGTGTCCCCGCCCACCGCGCCCAAGCCTGCCTTCGTGCTCAACCCCGCCGTCGACCAGGCCTCGAGCGGGTCGATCCTGGGTTCGGGCGGCCAGTCCACCGGTTGACGCCGGCGTGGGCCCGTCCGCGCCCTCAGGCGCCGGCCGCCCGGGCGTGGTCGTGGTCGGGCTGGGCCCCGCCGGTCCCGAGCTGGTGCCGGTGGCCACGATCGAGGCGCTGAGGGGCGCGACCCGCTGCCTGGTGCGCACGGCGCGCCACCCGGCCGCGGCCCTGGTGCGCGCCGTCGCCACCGGAGCGGTGGAGGACCTCGACCGCCTCTACGACACGGCCGGCACCTTCGACGATGTCTACGCCGCCATCGTCGAGGAGGTCGTCGCCGCGGCGCGGGCCACCGCCGCGCCCGGCTACGTCGCCTACGCCGTTCCCGGTTCACCGCTCGTGGCCGAGCGCACGGTCGCGCTGCTGCGGGCCGATCCCCGGGTTGCGGTCGAGGTCGTCCCCGCGCCGTCGTTCCTGGACCTGGCCTGGGATCGCCTGGGGGTCGACCCCGTGGACGGCGGCGTGCGCCTCGTCGACGGGACCGTCTTCGCCACCGAGGCGGCCGGCGAGCGCGGCCCGCTCCTGGTGGCGCAGTGCCACAGCCGCGCCGTGCTGGGCGAGGTCAAGCTCGCCGCCGACGACATGTCAGGGGAGGACCCCGGGCGCACCGCGGTGTTGCTGCACCACCTGGGGCTTCCCGACGAGCGGGTGGTGGAGGTGCCGTGGGCCGACATCGACCGCACCTTCGATCCCGACCACCTCACCGCCCTGTGGGTGGCGCGCCTCGCCCCACCGGTGGCCGCCGAGCTCGTCGCCCTCGAGGAGCTGGTGCGCACGTTGCGGGCCCGCTGTCCCTGGGACCGGCTCCAGACCCACGGGTCGCTGGCGCGCCACCTCCTCGAGGAGGCCTACGAGGCGCTCGACGCCATCGAGGTGGTCGCCGCCACCGAGCCCGACGTGGCGCCCCGGGACCTCGCCCACCTGGAGGAGGAGCTCGGCGACCTGCTGTTCCAGGTGTACTTCCACGCCTTGTTGGCGACCGAGGAGGGCCACTTCACCCTGGCCGACGTGGCCCGGACCTTGCACGACAAGCTCGTCCTTCGCCATCCGCACGTCTTCGGCGACGCCGTGGCCGAGACCCCCGAGGACGTGGCCGCCCGGTGGGAGGTGCTCAAGAAGGCCGAGAAGGGTCGGGCCAGTGTCACCGACGGCATCCCCCGGGCCCTTCCGGCGCTGGCCCTGGCGGCCAAGCTCCAGCGCAAGGCGGAGTCACTCGACATCGACACGGGATCGCTCGACGACCGCCGGCGACAGATCGCCGCCGGTCTCGACGTGTTGGCGGGCCCCTCCCTTCGAGACGACGGCTCCGACGAGCCCGTTCCCGAATCCTCGGGAGAGACCCTCGAGGCCCCCGCGGCCACGGTCGAGGCGCTCGGGGAGATGCTCTTCGCCGTGGCCGACGCGGCACGGCGCCTGGGCGTTGACCCCGAGACGGCGCTGCGGGCCACGGCGGGCGCTTTCCGGCGCCGCATCGAGGGGTTCGAGACCCGTCCGGGCTGAAGGCCTGGGGGGCATCGGCCCTGGTCGGCTCCGCCTCCGGGCCGTGGGCAGCGAGTAACTTCTACAACACTTACAACAGGGACAACAGCGAGAAGATGACTGCCATCGAGAAGATCGCGGCGCGGGAGGTCCTCGACTCCCGCGGCAACCCCACCGTCGAGGTCGAGGTCGTCCTGGACTCGGGCGCGGGCGGGCGGGCCATGGTCCCCTCGGGCGCCTCGACCGGTGCGCACGAGGCCACGGAGTGGCGCGACGGTGGCGAGCGCTACGGCGGCAAGGGCGTCCTCGGCGCCGTCGAGCACGTCAACGGCGAGATCGCCGAGGTGCTGTCGGCCTTCGATCCCTATGACCAGCGCGGCGTCGACATGGCCCTCGTCGACCTCGACGGGACCCCGTCGAAGGGTCGGCTGGGCGCCAACGCCGTGCTGGGGGTGTCGTTGGCCGTGGCCCGGGCGGCCGCCGTCGACGCGGAGATGCCCCTGTTCCGCTACGTGGGCGGCGCCAACGCGCACGTGCTGCCCGTGCCCATGATGAACGTCCTCAACGGCGGCGCCCACGCCGACAACTCCATCGACTTCCAGGAGTTCATGATCATGCCCGTGGGGGCGGCGTCGTACTCCGAGGGGCTGCGCTGGGGGGTCGAGACGTACCACGCCCTGGCCCGGGTCCTCAAAGGGCGCCGGCTGTCGACGACGGTGGGTGACGAAGGCGGCTTCGCCCCCGACCTGGCGTCGAACGCCGAAGCCGTGGTCATCCTCATGGAGGCCATCGAGGCAGCCGGCCGGGTACCGGGCGAGGAGGTGGCCATCGCGCTCGACCCCGCCACCAGTGAGTTCTTCAAGGACGGGGCGTACCAGCTGGCGGGCGAGAATCGCCGGCTCTCGTCCGAGGAGATGGTCGCCTACTGGGTGGAACTGTGCGACCGCTACCCCATCGTGTCCATCGAGGACGGCATGGCCGAGGACGACTGGGACGGGTGGGAGGCGCTCACGGCTGCGCTGGGCGAGCGGGTGCAGCTGGTGGGCGACGACATCTTCGTCACCAACCAGGAGCGCCTCGAGCTCGGCATCGAGCGTGGCGTGGCCAACGCCATCCTGATCAAGGTCAACCAGATCGGCACGCTGACCGAGACCCTCGACACCATGGCCCTGGCCACGCGTTCGTCCTACGCGTGCGTGATGTCACACCGCTCGGGGGAGACCGAGGACACCACCATCGCCGATCTGGCCGTGGCCACCAATTGCGGGCAGATCAAGACCGGTGCCCCGGCACGATCGGACCGGGTGGCCAAGTACAACCAGCTGCTGCGCATCGAGGAGGAGCTCGGCGAGTCAGCCGCATACCTGGGGCGCGCCGCGCTGTCGAGCGCGGCGACGGGGGGTGGACCGGCCCGTTGATGCTCAGCCGGGTGAGACGACGGCCCTCTGCACGCCGCCAAACGACCACCGCGGCGGCGACCGCATCCGCATGCGCCCGTGCACCTGCATCTGCGCGCTGCCCCGGCCGCAGCTGCACCTACCGTCGTCGCATCTCGCGTGTGCCCCGGCCCCATGTGCGCATGCCACCGTCGCCGGCGCCGGTGGCGGTGGCGCTGGTGGCTCGTGGCCAGGTCCGCCTGGACCAGCATGCCCCTCGAGCGCCGACGGGCGCGCACCATGCTGGGGGCGGCGATCGTCCTGGCGTTGGTGGTGCTGCTCACGAGCTTCCCGCTCGGTGGGGTCCTGTCGCAGCGGTCGGCGCTGTCGAGCACCGAGCACGAGCTCACCACGGTGCGGGCGGAGAACGACGCCCTCGTCCAGTCAGGTCGCCGATCTGACCGACCCTGCCACCATCGACAGCCTGGCCCGGCAGGACTACGGGTTCGTCACCAGGGACAGCGTGCCTACGACATCCTGCCGGCACCGAGCGCGTCGGGCTCCGCCTCGTCGGGTTCGGGCCAGGTCCCGCTCGAGCGGCCCGCCGGTCGTGCCCGGCTCGGCCCGATCACAGGCGCTCATCGGGATCGTCGCCCCCGCCCCGACCGTGAGCGCCGCCCATGGCACCCGCGGTGCGCGGTCGGGGGACGGCGGCGGGGATCAGAGCGCCGAGCCCCGCAGCTACTGGGGACGGGTGGTCCGGAGCCTGGAGTTCTGGAACTGAGCACTCCTCCGCGCCCGCTCGGCGAGTCCGATCGGGAGGCGGTGGCCCGTCTGCTCGGGCGCTCGCCCTCGGGGAAGTTCACCGTGGCCGTGCGGCGTCGTGACGGGACGCCGGCTGTCATCGAGAACGCGCCGCTGCTCGACGACGGCCGGCCCATGCCGACCCGGTTCTGGTTGGTCGACACCGAGGTGCGCGACGCCGTGAGCAGGCTGGAGGCAGCGGGAGGCGTGCGTCGCGCCGAGGCCGGCGTCGACCCTGACGAGCTCGCCGCTGCCCACGCCCGCCATGGCGCGCAGCGCGACCGGACCCTTCCGGCGGGGCACTCGGGCCCCCGCCCCTCGGGTGGCGTGGGCGGGACCCGCCGGGGCGTCAAGTGTCTGCACGCCCATCTGGCCTGGTTTCTGGCGGGCGGAGACGACCCCGTGGGCCGGTGGACCGTGGGGGAGCTCGGGCTCGAGGTGTCGGACTTCGTGGTCGTGCCCGATGCCGGGGTAGGAGATGGGGGAGATGGTGAATGAGACAGCCGGTCCCGTGGCCGCCATCGATTGTGGGACCAACTCCACGCGACTTCTCGTCGTGTCCGGCCGGGGCACGGTGCTCGAGCGGAAGATGCGCATCACGCGGCTCGGCGAGGGGGTGGACGCCACCCGCAAGCTGTCTCGCCAAGCCGTGGCGCGGACGGTGTCGGTTCTCGGCGACTACCGGCGTCTCATGGACCACCACGGTGTCGTCGCCGCCCGATTGGTCGCCACGTCCGCGGCCCGCGACGCCACCAACGCCGAGGAGTTCCTGGCGCTGGCCCACGACGTCACCGGAGTGCGGCCCGAAGTGCTGAGCGGCCTCGAGGAGGGCGCACTGTCCTTTGCCGGCGCCACCGCGCACGTCCCGCCGGAGCGGGTGGGCCCCGGGCCCGTGCTCGTGGTCGACATCGGCGGAGGGTCGACCGAGCTCGTGGTGGGCCAGCTCCACCGCGCCGCCACTCCGAGCACGGATCTGTCTTCGGTGTCGCTCGACCTCGGGTGCGTCCGCGTGGCGGAGCGCTTCCTCCTCCATGACCCGCCGCAGGCCGACGAGCTGGCCGAGGCGAGGCGGGTCGTGGACTTCGAGCTGGACGCGCGCGCGGCGTACTGCCGGCGCTGGCCCCGGGGGGACTGCTCATCGGGCTGGCCGGCACGGTGTCGACCTTGGCCGCGCTGGACAGGCGCGTGGCGCCTTACGAGCGGGCCGCCATCCACCACACCGTGCTCACTCGTGGCGACGTGGCGAAGTGGTGCCGGACGCTCTCCACCGAGGACCGCCATGCCCGCCTGGCCCGCCCCGGCATGGTCGAAGGCAGAGCCGATGTGATCGTGGGCGGCGTGCTGATCCTGGTCGCTGTCATGGAGGGGTTCGACCGGGACCGGTGCCTCGTGTCCGAGGACGACATCCTCGACGGCCTGACTGCCAGCCTCCTCGGCCCGCCCGACCGCACCCCGTGAAGGCGGGTCAGCGTCCCTGTGACCTCGGAGCAGAGGTGTCCGGCGGCACCTCTGCGTCCTCGCTGCCCGCTTCGGTGCCTGGGCCCCCACCCTTGGGGCCGCGCGCGGTCATGAGCCCGATCTCCTGGACCAAGGCGATCTGCTTGGCCGACAGCCGGGCCAGGCTGAGAGACAGGTGGAAGGCCAGGACCATGAGGAAGAGCACCGCCAGGAGCAGGACGAGGTCGGGGGGGTAGGCGATCCCGACGAGGTGTGCCACGCGGTCCAGGAGATGGATCGGGAGCGTTGCGCTCACGAACACCATCACAAAGCTCACGAACAACCACAGCAGGGCGGCCTGCTCGCGCAGCCGTTGGCGTCGCATGGCGATCACCGACACGAAGAGGAAGCCCACACTCAGAACCATCGACAATGCAAACGCCCTCACGTGGCCTCCTTGGAGTTCGACTTGTTGTCGCTGTTCGACTTGTCGTCCCGGTTCAAGCTGCCGACCACCAGAGCAGCGGTCACCCGCGCCATGTAGTACGCGGAACGGATACCGGCGATGCTCGACTGTCCGTTGCTGCGCGGAGCCATCCGCACCGGCACCTCCTGCAATCGCAATCCGTTGCGGCTGGCCAGGACCAGTGATTCGACCTCGGGGAAATCGGTGGGATATGTCCGGGCGAAGAGCGCGATCCCCTGGGCGCCCACGGCGCGAAAGCCCGATGTCGTGTCGGTGAAGGTGCCCCCCGTCCTCCATCGGACCAGTGTGGCCAGGAGGCGCATGGCAAAGCGGCGGCCGGCGGGCGCCACGTAGTCGCCGCGACCGAGCCACCGGGAGCCCACGGTCATCTCGGCCTGGCCCGTTTGGATGGGGTAGAGCAGTCTCTCGATCTCACCGGGGTCGTGCTGGTCGTCACCATCGACCTGGATGGCGATCTCGAATCCGTGCCGCAAGGCGTAGAGGTATCCGGCCTGGACGGCCCCGCCGATGCCGAGGTTGATCGGCAGCGTGATGACCGTCGCCCCGGCTCGCAGGGCCCGCAGCGCCGTCTCGTCCTTGGAGCCGTCGTTGACCACCACGACGTGCGCCTCGGGGATGGCCAGGCGGGCGCCTTGGATGACCCGAGCCACCGAGTCGGCCTCGTTGAAGGCCGGGATGACCACGCAGATCCGGTGGTGTCGCACCCCGTGCGGTGGCGCCAGGGATGTGTCTCTGCTGTCCCCAGGATCGGCGGGGGGCTCTTGGGGGGTGCTCGGTGGCGCCGACGGTCGGTCCCGGGGATGTGGATCTGCCTCGATCGCTTGCCCCGTGAGGCTCGAGAAAGAGGTCCTGGCGCGCGCCGAAGACCGCATGGAGCCTGAGCTCGTGGACAGGGGCGAAGACTCGTTTTGGCGGCGCTGCATCGCTCCTCCTTGGAGCGCGAGGTCTCGGGCCAGGGTAGTCGTCGGGATCAGGCCCCAGGCTGACCCGTCTCCGCCGGTGCAGCGGGCACCATCACCTCTCGAAACGTGGCCGGCGCCACCACAGGACACGAGCAGGGAGGGCGCGTGGAGCGCCGCTCGGTCCCGTCGTCCCGCACGAGTCGGGACTCGGCGCGCCACGGGTGTCACCGGCGTCGAGGAACACGCCGCGTTCTACCACCCCTCGGTGTCGCCCCGGCGTTCATCGCTCATGCGCACCCAACTCTCTCTGTTCCCATAGCCCAGAGGGTGAACCCACGCCCGGTAGCCGTCGCCCCGACCTGGGGGCGCTCTCATCAATATTGACGGCAGCTGGGTCTGTCCGTCGGTGAAGAATTCTTTCCGTGGCGGCGCTGGTCACTTAGCATTGTGGGATGCCCAAGGAGAGCTGGTCGGTAGACGTCACGGTGATGGGCGGCTGTGGCCACGTGGGGCTACCCCTGGGCCTCGTCCTTGCCCAGGTGGGACTCAAGGTGGCTCTCTACGACCTCGATCTGGCGGCGGTCGACCGCCTGCGCTCGGGCAAGATGACGCACTGGGAGCCGGGCGCGCCCGAGGTTCTGACCCAAGTACTGGCCGAGGGCAGGCTGACGGTATCGGCTGATGCCTCCACCGTGGGAGCGGCGGAGAACGTGATCGTGGTCCTCGGGACTCCGATCGACGAGCATTTCAACCCCGACCCCCAAGCCCTCATCCGGTCGTTGGAGAGCGTCGCCGAGCAACTCAACGACGGCCAGCTGCTGGTCCTGCGAAGCACGGTGTTCCCCGGCGTCACCCGGATGGTCGAGCGCCTCATGCACCGACTGGGTAAGTCGGTCGACGTGGCCTTCTGCCCCGAGCGCATCGCCGAAGGACGTGCCATGGAGGAGCTCAGGACGCTCCCCCAGATCGTGTCGGCCCGCACCAACCGAGCCTTCGAACGGGCGGAATCGCTGTTCCGGCATCTCACCGACAAGATGGTCCGAGTCGCCCCCGAGGAGGCGGAGCTCGCCAAGCTGTTCACGAACTCCTATCGCTACATAAAGTTCGCCGCTGCCAACCAGCTGTTCATGATGGCCAACGATTTCGGCCTGGACTTCGAGCGGATCCGAGCCGCCGTCGTCGAGGACTACCCTCGTGCCGCCGACCTGCCCGGTCCGGGGTTTGCGGCGGGACCATGTCTCCTCAAGGACACGATGCAGCTGGCCGCCTTCAACAACAACAACTTCGCGCTCGGTCAGGCCAGCATGCAGATCAACGAGGGGCTCCCTCTGTATCTCACGGCTCGGATGGCGGCGCGCTATGACCTGTCGTCCATGACGGTCGGCATCTTGGGTATGGCCTTCAAGGGGGAATCGGACGACAGCAGGTCGAGTCTTTCCTACAAGCTCAAGCGAATATTGGGAGTCCGTGCGGCCGGTGTGCTGACCGCGGATCCGTACGTCACCGTGGACGAGGACTTGTGGCCACTCGAGGACGTGTTGGCCCGCTCCGATCTGATCGTCATCGGTGCGCCCCACCGGGTCTACAAGGACATCGACATTCCCCAACCCGTCGTCGACATCTGGAACCTGCGGGGCGGGGGTGTGTGCATATGAAGCCTCGCGTGTCGATCGTGGTTCCGGCCTATAACGAAGGAGCCGCCATCGAGGAGTTCCTCGGCCGGGTTCTCGAGGCCGTCGAGCTCCCCTCCGAACTGCTGGTGGTGGTGGATGCTCCCGAGGACACCACCATTCCCTATGTCGAGAAGTATGCCCGTCAGGACCCACGCGCCCGGCTCGTCTTGAACAAGTTGGGCCCGGGGCCCGCCCACGCCATCCGCTCCGGAATCGAAGAAGCACTGGCTGACGTCGTCGTCGTCACCATGGCCGACGGCTCGGATGATCCCGGGCAAGTCGATCAGTTGGTCCGACTCGTCGAGCGGGGCGTGGTGGTGGCCGTCGCCTCGCGGTACTCGCGTGGCGGCCAGCAGGTCGGTGGCCCGTTTCTCAAGGGAACACTGTCGCGATTGGCCGGCTTGTCGTTGGCCTTGTTCGCCCGCGTCGGCACCCGAGACGCCACGAACTCGTTCAAGGCCTATGACATGGGATTCATCCGAGCGGTCGGCATCGACTCGGACGCGGGGTTCGAGATCGGGATCGAGTTGGTTGCCAAGGCTCGACGGGCCCGGCTCCCGGTGGCGGAGATTCCCACGATCTGGTTGGAGCGCTTCCAAGGCATGTCCAACTTCAAGCTTGCATCCTGGATACCGCGGTACGTGCGCTGGTGGTTTTTTGCCTTCGGCCCCCGTCTTGCTGTGGAACAGATACGCGAGGTCGCCAACCGTGGAAGGAAGTCATGAAGAATGTTCTGGTGACAGGTTCTGCCGGGTTCATCGGTGGATACGTCGTCAAGGAACTGCTCGATCGCGGTCACCAAGTCATCGGAGTCGACAATTACTCGAAATACGGACCCGTCCGACGGTCCTACGATGACCACGACGCCTACCGATTCGTAGAGGCCGATGCGCGTGACGTCGATCTCCTTTCGGAGCTGCTGGTTGATTGCGACCATTTCATCGCCGGGGCAGCCATGATCGGCGGCATCTCGTACTTTCACGCCTATCCTTATGACCTTCTGGCCACAAACGAACGGATCATCGCGGCGTCGTGCGACGCGGCCATCAAGGCGCATCCCGGCGGTCGACTCGAAAAGGTCACGTACCTGTCGTCTTCGATGGTGTTCGAGTCCACCGACGCATGGCCCTCCTACGAAGGACAGGAGAAGAAGATTCCTCCGCCCCTGTCCTCCTACGGGTTCCAGAAGCTCGCCGTGGAGTACTTTGCGCGGGCGGCATGGGACCAATACGAATTGCCGTATACGATCATCCGGCCCTTCAACTGTGTAGGGACCGGCGAGGGTCGGGCGCTCGGTGACGTCGAAGTGCTCTCCGGGAACGTCAAGTTGGCGATGAGCCACGTCGTTCCCGACCTGGTGCAGAAGGTGCTCAAGGGCCAGGACCCCCTCCATATTCTGGGCGACGGGTCCCAAACACGGCACTACACCTACGGGGGGGACCTGGCCAGGGGCATCGCGGTGGCGATGGAGCACCCCGCCGCTCGCAACGAGGACTTCAACCTTTCGACCGATGTATCGACAACGGTGATAGAGCTGGCCGAGACCATTTGGAGGAAGGTCCGGGGAGAGGGCGTTGCATTTCGGTACGTATCGGACGAACCCTTTGCCTATGACGTCGCTCGCCGCGTCCCCTCGACGGAGAAGGCCAAGCGCGTCCTCGGATTCGAAGCGAACACGTCTCTGGATCAGATGCTGGACGAGGTCATCCCGTGGATCGAAAAGGCCCTTGCCGACGGGAAGATTTGACGTCCGACCGGGCTCAACGGGCGGATACCGCTGCCATGGGTACGTCGTAGAACGAAATCTTGATTCCCGAGCTCCCGCGGCTCTCTCCGTCGATCGAGAATCGCAGGCTGGAGATGGCAGCGGGGACAAAGGGCGGCGAGTAGCCGAGGGCCGAGGACGCTCGCAGGACATGGAGGTCAGGCCCGGTGGCTGCTACGAAGCGCCACGTCGCCTGGCCGTCATTGGCGGCGAGGTACACGTTGGGAGGTTTGTACACCAACGACTCCAACCTCGACCAAAAGTCAGTGGCGAGCTGGAAGCTGGCGACCACCTCGTCACCGGCCGGTGCGGAAGGAACCGTCACCCAGTGGTCGAGCCCGGTGGAGACCGTTGTGAGCAGATGCCGGTCCCCGCAGCGGTTGGCCCTGCGCTCCAGGAGCTGCCAGACGGTAGAGACTGCGACCTCGCGGTACCGACACTCGATCGCCAGTTGGGTAGCGGGAGGGTCGAAGGCCGGGTTCCTCCCGTCGATGGTCGCCGGTTCACGGAGTATGTATCGGGGAGCTTTCGAGGACCGCAGGAAGTCGGTGTCGAGTTGGTCGAGCGAAGGTGTGAAGGCGGTGTAGTCCTGGAGCACGGGTAGCGGATCGAAGTGAATTCCAGGATGGGCCCAGATCACCGTCTGCTGCAAAGGACTGACGTCGCCAGTGCTGCCCTGCATCGCCTGCACCATTTGGTTGGGGGGCGCGAAGTAGCCCAGGAGCGATCCTCGAGACTGTGCGATGACAACGGCTCGTCGGTGAGAAGACGCCAGGGTTGTCGCCTGGTCGAAGAAATCCCGAACCGCCCTGACGGGCTGGTTGGCCTGGGCGGGGACCGATCCTCCGACGACGGCTGCCACGATTACCAATCCGAGCATCCCCGAGATCAGCCACACCGGGGACCGCCACCGGGGCGAGAATGCCGCCAGCACGACGGGAGCGGCCACGAAGAACACCAGATCGTGGCTGTCGTGGCGGACGAAAGCCTCCTTGAACAGGAACCACATGGTGGCCAGCGTGACCAACCCGATGCCGATTTGGGACCGTCGCGACAAGCCCCGACAATGCGCAACGGCGAACATGCCGACCAGCACGAGTGCGAGCGCCGCCAACAGGTACGTGTACCCACGACCCGGTTGCTCGTATGCCATGGCCGCTCCGTATCCGCCGATGACGTCGACCGACGTCCGGGCAAAGGGGATCAGATTCTGGAACCCGTTTCCGGTTCCGAACCACCCCAGACAGAACAGTGGAACCGCCCCCAGCGCCAGAGCTCCGACCGCCTGGCGCCGATGGTTTGACAGGCACGTCACCGTGATGAGCTCAGCCACGACGATCCCCAATGCGAGGCTCAACTTCACCAACGAAAGGATGCCGAGCACACCCCCCAAGCTGATCCATATCCACACAGGAGCGCGCTCGTCTGGGCTCTGGCTCAGCACGGACACACAGACGATCAGCACCAGCGCGAGCACGTCCTCGACCGCCACGTTGGTCCCGAAGTACCTGGAACTCAAGAGCGAGATCCCGCCTACGAAGTACGCCACCACCACCGCCACTGGCCACGGCATGATGCGCCGCAGCGACCACACCAAGGTGCCATAGAGAGCGGTTGAGAACACGAGGGTGAAGACGAAGGCGAGGGCTGACGTCGATGTGAAGAAGAGCTCGGGCGAGACGAGAAAGCCCAGCGGGCCGAACGTGAAAACGACGCGTGACCCGAACGCCATGTGGTATCGGGCTGCCATCGTGACCGCGGAGCGCCACGACGAGCCGTCTCCCGCCGCCACGATCAGATTGTTGATCGACGTAGGCCATGTCAACAACGACAGGACCAGACCCAGAAAGAGATTCGATGTCACCACTCGATATGCCCGTGACGGACTGCCCCTCCGAAGGCCGTGCCGAGCGCGTGTCCTTACGGTGTTGTCACGCAGTGTGGGAGCCGTCACGCTCGGGCCAGCGCCGGAGCCGTGGCCTCCCGTTCCTTCCAATGACTGGCTCCTTCGAGGTCGGCAGCGTCAAGCCGCTGCGATCACCAGGAATTGCTTGCCGAGTATTCGAAAAGCCCACGGATTGCGGAGGTAGAGGCGCGTGAGGAATTGGGATGCAGGGAGCCGACCCCGGAACGAGTAGGGGAGATAGCGCGGCAACACAGAGCGGATTTCGAATCCGGCGGCGTAGAGATGCTCTTGTATCGACACGTCGGTCAGCGCCAGGACATGGTCGGCACAGTCGAAGTAGTTCTTGGTGCAGTATTTGAAGTTCGGCCCGAGGACGGCCACCACCCCTCCGGGCCGGATGGCGGCGCGCATCTTCTTCAGGCAGCGATGGACGTCCTCGGCGCTCATGAGGTGCTCGAGTACGTTCGAGAGCAGGACGCCGTCGAAGTGCTCCTGGGGAAGCTCCACGTCGAACATGTCGGAAACGATGGTGTGGATACCCTGACTCTCGAGATCGGTCACCGAGGGGACCTGGTCGATGGCCCAGCGCTCCTTGGCCGGAACGGCGCTGATGAATTCCCCTCGTCCCGCCGCAGGGTCGAGCACGATCTGGGGCCTGCCCATTCGAACGAACAGGTCTTGGGTGATGGCAGACCACACGGCCTGGCGCTCACCTTGGTGGTAGTGCCGAAACCGGAAGTCGTAGAGTCTTTGGTAGTCCATCGCCCTTGGTGGAGCCGCTGTCGACCGTTCACGTCGCGACGGCTACTCGGTTCTCAATGCGCCGCCGTCACTGTAGCGGTCCCGCGTGGGTCGATCCGGACCACGGGCCCATATCCCACCGGGGAAAGCCCGAAGCAGGCTCAACCCGCCGAAGCGGCAGACCGGCGATAGATGTAGGGCATGTCGCCGGCTCGGGTGACCGGAGCTGTGAGCTCGAGACAGCGGCCCGTGAGGGGTGTAGCCGAAACCACGAAACCGACTCCCAGCCTTCCCGCCGCCGCTCCACAAGGGTCGACGGATACCGCCACCACATCCGCCTGCACCAGGTGGAGCGCGGGGGCTGAGCCCGGGGGGGCAGCAGAGAAGTAGATGTTCGCGTACCGGTTCCAGATGGAGGCGAACCGGTTGTGAGGGTCGAGAAACCTCCACTCTTTGGCCACGGGATAGAAGTCCACCGTGTTGAGGGTCGGAACACCTGAGGCGATCAATACGTCATTGACGTTCAATCCCGCGAAGCTGAGCCACTCTCGATGAGCCGGGTCGGGAGCCTTGGAGGCATCGCGCTCGAAGGTGGTCAGCAGAGGGGACGACGTGAGAGGTCCGAGACCTCGGTACAGCGGGTTGGCCGGCAGGGATATCGCCGCGCCGAACAGGACTAAGGCCAGACCTCCCAGAATCACCTTGCGTGCACAGGTCAGGACTACGACGACGCCGGCCGCCGCACTCACGATCCCGGCCTTCCAAAGGCTCAGGCCGAGGGTGGGATAGGTCTGGGCGAGATTCCGGCCTGCCCAGAAGTACATCCCGAAGGCCAAGCCGCCACACACGAGAGCTCCGCCCAGGAGCAGGCGGTTGCGCTCACTTCGACGGAAGAGCCTGTGACGACCAGAGGTCATGTGCGGCCCGGCCCGGTCCTCGAACTCGGCGGCGCAGAACAGCGCCATCAGGAGGATCCCACCGAGCCCGACTCCGACGATTGCTCGTTGAGGCGGGACTCGGTCGAGAAGAAGGATTCGAGCCAAGACAGGAGGAAGGCTCACGAGAAACCAGATGGTGATGAGGACAAAGACCCCGGCCGCGCCGGCCAGGAGATACCTCCAACGGCGTGCGAATTCTCGGAGACGGACACGTTGAAGCTGGAGCAGCGCGAAGGGGCCGAGCAACACGAACGACGAGATCTCTGACTGGCTGGTGTTTTCAGTGGGCAGTGAAGCCCCATGGCGGGCGAAGGACAGCCCATAAGGCGCCGAGAGGAGCTGCAGAAGTGAGGTGCCCCCTCCGGTATCTCGACGTTGCCCCGGGTACACGGTGCTGTTTATGGCCACGATGGTGGAGCGCGAATGGAGGTAGAAGGCACCCAGCGTCGCCCCGACCACCACGGCGAGAGCTCCGAGGTCCAGCGTCAGCCGTCGCCAGCTCGTATCGAGCTCGTGCCAACAACCAACGACATAACAGATGCCGATCACAACCAGGACGAGCGCCGTCGGAATCTGGAAGGGTGGATAGAACACGAGCGTGAAGCTGACGGTCGTGTACGCAGCCAATGCCAACCAGGCCACTCGACGAGCCCGGGACGAGGCGCGCAGCGAATAGAGGAAAGCACCGAGGGCCAGCATCCCCAGGCCCACGGTTTCCAACGACAGCGGCAGGTACCACCACTGGAAGAAGGGTGACAACCAGAGTCCGAGGCTGAACAGCACGGCGATATCGGTGCGGTCTGTGAGGGCCAGGAGAAGCAGGTAGGCGCCCAAGAGCAGGATCAGAGACATCATCCACCAGCGAGCGGCGAATCCGTGCTCGACGTCCAGGACGAGTGGTGGAATGTCCCAAGGCCTGAAGAGGGTCGACCAGTCCGTGTTGGGAATGTCCAGGATGACGCTCAGGTCATGGTCCCCGATCCCGTCCCTCGTGGTGCGTGGATACCCGTGGTGGCTCTGTGCCACGACCAACGGAGTGGCGACGTTCCACTCGTCGGAACGGATGGGGCGGGGCGTTCCCGCCACCAGGGCCGGGTCAGTCTTTCCGTGCAACTGCGTCGCTGTCAGGACCCCGATAGAGGTTCCCGATAGCCCAGCCGCACTGAGCCCGATAACGACAACGACCAGTACTGCGGGGTAGATCAACCTGGTGACACGAACGCCCCAGAGGACTCTGGCGCGTTGTCTCCGAGCAAAGCCGGTCTGTGCATTATGAGGCGCCGAAGACTCGATGTCCGCCTGTCCCGGTGCCTCGAACTGTGGGTGCGACTCACTCATCGAATTGAGGACCCAGATCCTTGCCTCGAGACGGCCGACAAAGTGCACACCCTAGTGTGATGAGCGTCCTCGTCGACGCCATAGCCCCCGAGAAGGACGTCGAAGTTCGATCTATCCCTGATCTTCGTTGCCATTCTGATCGCTGCGCGGTGGTGGTAACCTCGCCCCGTGCTGAAGGACCGCGCCGGATGAGCGGGACGCCGGAGCACGCGTCTGACGAGGGGCACGTCCAGGGCGTGTTCGTCCTGGGAATGTACGACAGTGGTGTCGAGCTCGTGCACTCGCTTTTGTGCAGGATGGGTGCCCGGTCCCTGGGAGTCCATCGTGAGGGCGATCCGCTGGCGGCGCTCAACGACCGGCTCCTCGAAGCTGCCGGAGGCTCGCGGGAAGACCTCCCTGAGGTTGCTCCACGCGAGGTGGCCCGCATACTCGGGCGGTTTGCGGATGAAGCCAGGTTGCGGTTCCGAGACACCTTGGAGGAGTCAGGTTCGGCGGGCGAATCGCACCCTTGGGTGTGGGCAGATCCTGCCAACAGCTTCCTGATCCCGTTCTGGGCCGAAACCCTCGGTCTCCGTGCCGCCGTTGTTCTCGTTCACCGTGACCCCGAAGACGTGGTGTCCTCACGCGATTTCCGAGATGCGAGCCCAGCGGAGATTCTCGACCAGTGGGATCGGCACAACCGAGCGGCCATAGTCCAGTGCTCGGAATGGCCGTCAATGGTCATGGGGTTTGAGGAATTGGTGGCAAAGCCGAAGCAGAGCATCGTCGAATTGCGCGAGTTCGCCGAGGAGTGCGGGATATCGATTTCGGGAGACTGGGATGGGGCCGTCGAGTTGTTCGACGCTCTACCCGAGAGGTTGCCGCCGACCAAGGCGACAGTGGGCAAGCAATACCGGATTCTTGCTCAGGTCCTGAGACAGCTCGACGGCAACCACTTCGCCGATCACGCCAATCCCTCCGGCAACGCAAAGGCGCTGTTGGATGCAGTTTCGAGTTTCTACGGCGAGGACTACTACGGAACCTCCTATGACAAAAGCGGCGTACCGTATCGAAGAGGCGAAAAGGTCTGGGTGGACTTCTTCGGGGGTATAGCGAGCTCGATCGTCAGTACCCTCGGTCCCCGCACCGTGCTCGATATGGGGTGTGCCACCGGCATGCTGGTGGAGGCGCTTCGCGATCGGGGAGTCGATGCTCGCGGCATCGACGTCTCCACATGGGCAATCGACCAAGTACCCGAGGCACTTCGCCCGTTCTGCCGCGTTGGTTCGATCACCGACGAGCTCGAGGAGAACTACGATCTGATCACGTGCTTCGAGGTACTCGAGCACCTGCCGCCCTCGCTCGCCTCTGAGGCTGTTGCCAACCTCTGCCGGCACTCCGACACCATCTTCTTCTCGTCTACTCCCGATGACTTCGACGAGCCGACTCACCTCAACGTGGAATCTGGTGGCTATTGGGCGCAGTTGTTCTATCGCCAGGGGTTTGTGCGCGACGTCGACTACGACGCGTCATTCCTGGCGCCTCACGCGGTGGTATTCCGTCGTGGCGAGGTCGACATCGAAGGGTTGATCCCGATTTACGAACGGGGTCTGTGGAACATCACACAGGGACTGGGGGCGCGTCTCGAAGATGCTGTCGCTGAACATGACCGATTGGCGGGGCGATTCAGGGCGCTGGGCTCGGAGAGCGATCGGCTGGCGTCTGCGCTCGGGGACGCCGAGCGCAGACGCTCGGCCGAGGTGCTGGCGGCATTCGAAACGGTCCGACACTACGAAGCAGGCCAGCGTCGGCTGGCCGCGCTGGTCAGTGTCCGTGACGCCGAGATCGACGCCCTGCACAATACGAAGGTCTTCCGGTACTCGGCGTCGTTGCGCAGGATCTACGGCTGGATGCGGCGTTCCCGCAAGCCGGCCGAGCCCCCCAGCTCGCCTGCGCACCCCGCCGATGGCACGTACGACTTGTGGGTCGAGCAGTTCGACACCATTGATGACGCCCTGCGAGGCGTGATCAGGGATCGTCTGGCTCGATTGAACCATCAACCACTGATCAGCGTCATCATGCCCGTCTACAACCCGCGGCCGGATCTTCTGCGGGCGGCGATCGAGTCGGTGAGGGGCCAGCTCTACGGGAATTGGGAGCTCTGCATTGCAGACGACTGCTCGTCAGAGGGCCATGTCTCCGAGATCTTGTCCCAATACGAGGCGATGGACCCTCGCATCAAGGTTGCCGCGCGCGACACGAACGGACACATCTCTGCTGCCTCCAATACCGCCTTGACATTGGCGACCGGGGAATGGGTCTCCTGCCTGGATCACGACGATGCCCTGGCCGAGCAGGCCCTCGCCTTGGTAGCCATTGCATTGGGCGATCACCCCGAGGCGGGGATCATCTACAGCGACGAGGACAAGCTCGACAGCGCCGGGATCCGCCGCGATCCATATTTCAAGCCTGAGTTCGACCCCCTGTTGCTCATCGGGCAGAACTACATCAACCATCTGTGCCTGTTCCGGCGAGACCTCGTCATCGATGTCGGGGGGTACCGGGAAGGGTATGAAGGCAGCCAGGACTGGGATCTCGCCCTGCGGGTTTCGGAATTGCTGACCCCGGAGCGAGTGGTCCACATACCGCACGTGCTCTACCACTGGCGGGCTCATTCCGGTTCGACGGCGACGGGGGTGTCCGCAAAGCCTTACGCGGTGGACGCCGGCAGAAGTGCCGTCATCGACCACCTCGCCCGAACGGGCCGCTCCGCCCGGGTCACGCGTATCCCGCTGTCGGGCCACAACCGCGTAACGTGGGATGTTTCCGATCCGGCTCCTCTCGTGAGCATCGTCGTGCCCACCAGAGACGGCAGCCTCCTGCAACGATGCATCGACAGCGTGTTGGCGTTCACCACATATCCCAACTTCGAGCTCGTCGTCGTTGATAATTCCAGTCGCACCCTGCCGACTCTTGGCTACCTCCGCGCGCACGATGATCGCATCAGGGTCTTCCGCGACGAACGTCCGTTCAATTACTCGGCGATCAACAACGCCGCGGTGCGACAGACGTCGGGAGAGATCGTCTGTCTCTTGAATGACGACACCGAGGTCATCGCAGGAGACTGGTTGACCGAGCTGGTAGGGCAAGTTCTGCAGCCCGGGGTCGGTGCCGCCGGTGCCAAGCTCTATTACGACGACGGTCGCATCCAGCACGCCGGCATCGTGCTCGGCATGTTGGGTGTGGCTGGACATTCTCATCGCCTGTTCGATCGCTTGTCGTCGGGCTATTTCGGGCGCCTGCAAGTAGCGCAGAACCTGTCGGGCGTCACCGCCGCATGCATCGTGGTGCGGCGTGAGGCATGGGACCAGGTCGGAGGGTTCGACGAGCAGAACCTCCCGATCGCCTTCAATGACGTGGACTTCGGCCTGCGTTTGCGCGAAGCGGGATGGGGCATCGTCTGGAGCCCGTACGCAGAGCTGTTCCACCATGAGTCGATCAGCAGGGGGCCTGACGATATCGGGCATCGAGCCGCTGCCTTTGCAGGCGAAGTCGACTACATGCAGAGGCGGTGGGGTCCCGAGGTCCTGCGCAGCGACCCCTACTACAACCCCAATCTGTCGCTGTGCGCCGAAGACTTCTCGTTGGCGTGGCCTCCTCGCGTCTCGTACCACTGATCACCAAGGCGCTGCCGCGACGTATCGGTGGCCGGCCCCAACTGCCTGCCCCATCTGGCGGGTGGCACTGTCGACGTGCCTAGCATCCTGGGGTGGTGCTCAGCGATCGCGTCCTGATGGGACCCGGACCGTCCAACCTCTATCCCGAGGTCGTGGCGGCCTTCACGCGGCCGATGCTCGGGCACCTGGATCCGGAGTTCCTCGAGGTCCTCGACGAGACCTGTGATCGGCTGCGCCGCGCCTACTGCACCACCAACTCCCTGACCCTTCCGGTGAGCGGGACGGGCTCGGCGGGAATGGAAGCGGCGTTCGTCAACCTGGTGGGGCCGGGCGACGTGGTCGTGGTGGGCGTCAACGGCCTGTTCGGTGAACGCATGTGCGAAGTGGCCGCTCGGCTCGGGGCGGCGGTGGTGCGGGTGGACGCCCCGTGGGGCGAGACCCTCGATCCGGGGGCGCTGGTCGGGGCCCACCCCGCTCCTGCGGTGATCGCCCTCGTCCACGCCGAGACGTCCACCGGGGTGCGCAACGACGTCGAAGCGGTGGCGCGCGGCAAGGGCGACGCCCTGCTTCTCGTGGATGCCGTCACCTCGCTCGGGGGCATCCCCTTCGAAACTGACCGTTGGGGGGTGGACCTGGCCTACAGCGGCACGCAGAAGTGTCTGGGGGTGCCCCCCGGCCTCTCGCCCTTGACCGTGGGGGCCAGGGCACGTGCTCGCATGAAGGATCGGCCGTCGTCGTGGTACTTCGACCTCGGCTTGATCGCCCGCTATGTCGAAGGGGCGGGCGGCCGCACCTACCACCACACGGCGCCGGTGTCGATGGTCTTCGCCCTTCACGCCGGGCTCGGTGTCCTGCTCGAGGAAGGCCTCGAGCAGTCCTGGGCGCGCCATGGCGCATGCGGTCAGGCGCTACAGGTCGGCCTCGAGAAGCTCGGGTTCGAGCTCGTGGCTCCCGCCGACCATCGACTGCCCCAGCTCACCACGGTGTGGATCCCCGACGACCTGGGGGGAATGGACGAAGCCGAGGTCCGTGCGGCTCTGCTGTGCCGCTACGGGATCGAGATCGGGGCCGGCGTCGGCGTCATGGCGGGCCGGGTGTGGCGTATCGGCTGCATGGGTCACACCGCACGACTGCGCAACGTCGAGCTGCTCCTAGGAGCGCTCGGGGAGGTGTTGGGACGGTGATCGGACGCACGGCGCGCGCCCCGGCGCTCGAGCTCGGCGGAGGCAGGATCCGTCTGCGGACCTTGGGCGAAGACGACTACGAGCGGTGGTTGGAGGTACGAGCCCGCTGTCGGGGATGGCTCGTACCTTGGGAGCCCCGACCTGCGGGAGCGCCGCTCACCCCCGAGGACCGGGCCAGCTTCGCCGCCCGGTGCGCGGCGCGAGAGCGCGAGCGCCAGATGGGCAGCGGCTACGGGTTCGGGATCTTCGTGGGGGAGCGGTTCGTGGGCGAGATCACCTTGTCGTCGATCCAGCGAGGCCCGTTCCAGAATGCCTTTGTCGGCTACTGGGTCGATGAGGCCATGGCCGGCCAGGGCCTCGCCCCAGAGGCCACGGTGGCGATCCTGCGCTTCGCGTTCGAGGACCTCGGCCTGCACCGGGTGGAGGTGGCCATCGTGCCCCGCAACCGCGCCAGCAGGAGGGTCGTGGAGAAGTTGGGCCTGCGCGAGGAGGGGGTCGCCATCCGGTACCTGGAGATCGACGGCCAGTGGGAGGACCACGTCCGTTATGCCATGACGGCCGAGGAGTGGACCACGCGCACCCCCGATCTCGTCGGTCGGTGGCTCACACGGACCTGAGCGTCCTCACCCGTCCGAGCGTACGACCGCGGGGGAGTGACGGAAGAACTGCTCGATGTCCTGGGAGTAGGTGTACGACGGTGGGGCCTCGCCCACGCTCCTGCGTAGGCGCACGGCGCGGATGAAGCTCTCCACCGCCCCCGCCGTCGTGTACCGGCACGAGAAGCCGGTCTTGCCGATGCGAGCCGTATCGACGCCTCGTCCGTAGCGCAGCAGGCTCTCGAGCTCAGGGGGAACTCGATCAGGCCGAGGCGCACGAGCGGGGCGGCGGCGCCGTGGGTTCCCAACGGGGAGATAGGCAGGAGGCGGGTCCCGCAGATGTCGGTTACTTCGCTCCATGGGAGCTTGCCCGCACCGGCGACGTTGTAGAGACCCGGGATCCGTTGCCGGGTGACGTGCTCCAGGCAGCGGACGACGTCGTCCTCCTCCACGAACTGCAGCAAGGGGTCGTAGCCGGCGATCGAAGGGCAGATCGGCCTGGAGAGGTTGGTGCTGATGGGTGTGACGATGTCGGTTCCGAGAACGTTGGCGAATCGCAGCACCGAGACGACAGTGGCAGGGTTGTCCTCGGCGAAGTCACGTACGAACCCCTCGACTTCGAGCAAGGAGCGCTCCACCCTCGTCCTCGCCGGCGAGGTGCGCGACATCTCCTCGCGGAACCACGTCGGGTCGGTGGAGGCCGAGCCGTACACCAGTGTTGATGACTTCACGACCACCTGCCGAACAGGTGAGCCCGACTGGCCGGCGGCGGCCAGAAGGTTCATGGTCCCGATCACGTTGATCTCGTGCAGGGCCCGGCTCGAGACGCGGGTCGAGTCCACCACCAAGAACGTGTGGACGATCGTGTCCACCTGGGTCGCCCCCACGATGCGGGACAGAATGGAATATGTCTGATCGGCCTTGACGAATTCGGTCCGCTCGAGAGGAACCGTGGGCTCGCGCGTGGCCATGCCCAGGATCATCTCCACCTCGGGGTCCGATTCCAGAGCCTGCGCCATGCGACCGCCCCAGAACGAGTCCAGGCCGGTGATCAGGACGCGCCGACCCACCCGCCTCATCCGAACCAGACGCTGCGCCGCTCACGCAGCATCTCGTAGATGGTCTCTTGCATGTCGATGCGGATCTTCTCGGCCTCTTCCATCACGCGACTCTTCGAATAGCGCTCCTGGCCGCTGGGCACATTGAACGTCACGGGGTCGAGGACGCGCAGCTTGAACTTGGCCGGGAAGTACATGGCCAGACCCAGTGGGCCGAAGAGCAGCATGTTCGCCGTCACCGGGAAATAGGGGACCCCGAGAAGGCGGGCCAGCGATGGGATTCGGAAGACGATCGGCATCGACTCCTCGGCACCCACCACGGCGATGGGGATCACCGGGACGCCGGCGCGCATGGCGATCTCGACGAACCCGCCCCGGCCGAAACGCCGCAACCGATAGCGGTCCGCGTAGGTCTTGGAGGGGCCCTTGGTGCCCTCGGGGAAGACGAGTGTGAGCTGACCCTGGTCACGCAGGAGCCGCAGGGCGTTGTCGGGGTGGGCCGGTACTCCCCCCACCCGTGCCCAGACCGTCCCCAACCACGGGACCTCCCGGAAGAAGAAGTCGGCCATGCCGTAGACGGGACGACCGCGTTCCACCTCGATGCCGTGCATGATGGTCGGCGCGTCCGAGGGGATGGCCCCGGCGTGGTTGGCCACCAGCAATGCCCCTCCGGTCTTGGGGATCTTCTCGAGGCCCTCCCACTCGACCCGGAACCAATTGTCGTACAGAGGGGCAAACACCCGACGGGCGATGGCCCGAGTGTGTTCGGAACGTCCCCATTCGTCGACGTCCGACACCCTCTGCCCAACCGCCGGCGTGTCGTCGGCGCTGCGACAGCGGGACGAGCTCGGCGCGCTGCTCGCGCTGGATCGCTTCTCGGGGGGGCGTCACCGAAGTCATGGTACCCGTCGGCGCGACCGTGGCTCGCTGCCAGACGAGACGGGCCCGCCCTTGACCGCGGCTGCCGGCAACGCGTGACGGGCGACGGTGTGCTTGCGCCGGGCTATTGCCAGCCGTGCGTCTGTGGCCGCCAATTGTGCGTCGATCTGCTGGAGATGGACCTTCGACTGGTCGTGCGGTTCGGACAGCTGCTCCAGCGCTTGTTGCTGCGCGGCGAGACTCTGCCTCGATGGCGCCTACCCGTGCCTGTGTGGTGGCCAGCGACGTGCTCGACGTGGCGGGCTAGGTCCGAGCCGGGGGCGGTCGACCCCGGAGACGCCACGGCAGGCGTCACTGCCACGGAGCCCCTCACGACCATCGCCGCTATGGCGACGGCCACCCGGCGGGTGGCGACCGGTGGCCGGGCCCGACCATGCCGGTCAGTCACAACAGTGACTTTGTCAACAGTAGTGACGGGGGTTCGGGGTGGAAGGGCCGGCCGGCGATTCCTTGACCTCACGGTGGGTGGCCTCTACCTTGCAATTACGGCTTGAGCACGGACCAGGGCGGCTCAGGCGTGGGGAGGACAGTGGAGGGCGTGAGCCGCACGACGGCCGGGGTACTCCAAGGGGTCGAAGAGTCCGGCGTGTGGGTGTTCCGGGGTGTCCCGTACGCCCAGGTGACCGGGCCGGAGGGCCGTTGGAGGGTGGCGCAGCCCCCCGCCGCTTGGACCGGGACCCGGCTGGCATCGTCTTGGGGGCCGATCGCTCCCCAGACCGCGCCCGTTCCGGGTTTCAGCTTCCCCGGGGATCCGACCGCGTCCGACGAGGACTGCCTGAACCTCAACGTGTGGTCCCCGCGCCTCGACGATGGCCGGCGACCGGTCCTGGTGTGGCTGCACGGAGGCGGGTTCACGACCGGGTCCGGTGCCAGTGCGTTGTTCGCGGGCGGCCACCTCGCCTCCAAGGGCGTGGTGGTGGTCACCATCAACTACCGGCTGGGTGCACTGGGCCTCCTGGCCCATCCCGATCTCGTGGGTGCGCACGGCACGGGAACGGGGAACTGGAGCCTGCACGATCAGATCGCCGCACTCGGCTGGGTGAGCGAGAACATCGCCGGATTCGGGGGCGACCCCGACAACGTGACGCTGTTCGGGGAGTCGGCCGGGGCCATGAGCATCTCGGACCTCCTCACGGCGCCGCACGCGTCCGGGCTCTTTCACCGTGCGGTCATCCAGAGCGGCCCGCCCGCGACGGCAAGCCCACAGTGGGCCATGCGGCGTGCACAACGGCTGGCCGGCCACCTCGGTGTGCCCGTCGATGCCCTGGCATCTTTGCGCGACGTGCCCGTTGACCGCCTGGTCGAGGCGACGCGACTCCTGGCGGTCGAAGCACCCTCGGACGGTGGTCTGCCTTTGCCGCTGCTCCCCGTCGTCGACGGTGGGCTCCTCGATCGGCCTCCGGCCGACGTGATCGTCGAAGGAGCGGCTGCTTCGGTGCCGATCCTCCTCGGGACCACCCGCGACGAGTGCGCGCTCTTCACCACCGCCGACCACGACAGACCCGCCGTCGACGCCACTCGAGTAGCGCATCGCCTGGCTGAGCTGGTGGGACCGGCGGGGCCTGACATCGTCGATGCGTACCGCGGCGCGCGTCTTGGCCGGGGCGAGCCTGTGACCGGACGCGACCTGTGGACTGCGGTGACGACGGACTACGTGTTCCGGCTCCCGACACTGGCGCTCGCCACCGCGCACGCCAAGTACCAACAGACGTACTCGTACCTGTTCACGTGGCAATCTCCGTTCCTCGGCGGAATGTTCGGGTCGTGTCACGGTCTCGAGATCCCCTTCGTCTTCGGCACCGTGCAGGACCCCGCCGTGCAGCTGTTCACGGGCGCGGGCCCCCAGACGACCACGCTCTCCGAGCAGATGCAGCACGCCTGGATCGCCTTCGCGCGCCACGGTGACCCGTCCTGTGACGAGGTGGGGCTGTGGCCCGCCTATGACCCGATCCGGCGGCCCACCATGGTCCTCGGCCCCGACGGAGGGGTCGAGGACGACCCGCGCCGGGCCGAGCGGCTTATATGGGAGAAGACAGGTACCGCGGTCAGCTTGGGCCACCATCACGAATAGCTGGGAGCGGTACGGGGACTACGCAACGTCGACCGCGCCGGAGATGGACGGTGCCCACCGGGGGTGTAGCCCAATCGGCAGAGGCAGGGCGCTTAAAACGCCTCCAGTGAGGGTTCGAGTCCCTCCGCCCCCACGAATTCGAGTCCCTGGGGCTCCACGAAATTGTCAGTGGGCATTGTCAGTCGGCAAGACGGGACGGCTGCTGGGTCGCCGCTCCACGCCGCGCACGATCGCAAGACGACTGGATGCGCGGCCAAGACCTACGGACACGATGACGGGGTCGTCACCTTGTCGAGGGTCACCTTGTCGAGGGCGTCGGCGAGCGCCTCGAGCTGCCTTCGGCTGAGCCGGTCCACGAAGTGCCGGCGCACCTGCTCGACGTGGTCGGGCGCCGCGGCGCGCAGTCGCGCCCGACCGTCCGGGGTGAGCACGGCAAAGGCGCCGCGACGATCGGTGGGGCACCTGTGGCGCTCCACCAGGCCCGCGGCCACCAGCCCGTCGAGGCGCCGGGTGAGGCCGCTCGGCGACAGGAGGAGCCGATCGGCGAGCTCGCTCATGCGCATGCGGCCATCGTCTTCTTCCGACAGCTGGACGAGGACCCCGTAGTCGGTCACCGACATGCCCTGGCTGGCCTGCAGCTCGGCGTCCAGTCGTGCCAAAAGGCGGGCATGGGCTCGCAGCAGAGACCGCCAGGCGTGCATCTCGAGCTCATCGAGCCAAGGTGTGCCACCTTTTGTGGACATAATCCCAGCGTACCGGAGTGACCATTGGTTGCGCACGCAAGCACAGCCAAATCCCCGATGTCGGGATCCCAAACGTCGCGCTCTCGTAGCCTGAGCGAGCGATGACGCCCGAACCGACCACGTTGCCCGACTTGCTCGAGGACCTCGAGGCCGAGCGCGCCGATCTCGAGCGCTTGGTGGACCCGCTCGACGAGGCCTCGTGGGGTTTCGTCACTCCCGCCCAGGGCTGGGCGATCCGCGACCAGCTGAGCCATCTCGCCTTCTTCGACGACGCCGCCACCTTGGCGATGGTCGACCCCGATGCCTTCCCGCGTGGCGGCGCAAGCCGCGCTGGCGGCGGGAGGCGATCCCATGGAGGAGCACCTGCGCCGGGGTCGGGCCATGGCGGGACGAGACGTGCTGGCCTGGTGGCAGGGTGCGCGACGCCAGATGATGGATGCCGCCACCGCGCTCGACGCCCATGACCGGGTCCCTTGGTACGGACCTCCCATGAGCGCGCTGTCGTTCGTCTCGGCGCGTCTCATGGAAACCTGGGCGCATGGCCAAGACGTGGCAGACGCTCTCGGGCTCACCCGGGTGCCGACAGCCAGACTGCGCCACATCGCCCATCTCGGCGTGCGAGCCCGGCCGTTCTCCTACGTGGTGCGCGGCCTCGACGTGCCCGCCGACACGGTACGCGTCGAGTTGACAGGACCGTCGGGGGAGCACTGGAGCTGGGACGCCGGCCCCGTGTCAGATCTCGTCCGGGGACCAGCACTCGACTTCTGTCTCGTCGTGACGCAACGCCGCCACATTTCTGACACGGCGTTGACGGTACGGGGCTCGTTGGCTTCGCAGTGGCTCGCCATCGCGCAAGCGTTTGCCGGTCCTCCCGGACCCGGACGGCTGCCCCAGAGATCCGACGGACCCGTGGCGGGCGGCGCCGCGCAGGACCCGATCAGGTCGGAGGGGTCGTGAGCTCTCCGCCCGGGGCGCCGGTCAGCACCTCATCGGGCGCCTCGCTGTCGGCGGTGTCGGGGTCCGATGCGCCTCGTCGGTTCCGACGGTGCAGGACCAGCATGACCACCAGGCCGGCCGCGAACAGCGTCAGTCCCGCACCTTGCACCAGGACGGAGCCGAGGTGGCCGGTCTCGCCGAGCCAAAGGTGCTCCTCGTAGAAGCGGGTGAGGCCCCACAACGCCATGGTGGCGGCGAGGACGAAGCCGACCGGCCGGTCCTTGTAGTAGCGCTCGATGAGCAGGAGGATCCCGAGGATGATGAAGCTGTCGATGGCCTGGAAGATGGGAACCGGTAGGCGCTTGCCCGCTTGGCCCGCGTAGTACATGCCGATCCACGAGTGGGTGGGGTGTCCACCACCGGCCACCATGAGCTGGGGACCGAGAAGGCGCCCGACACCCCACGCCGCCATGAGCACGGGGGACACGATGTCCAAGGCGCGGATGGTGGGGAGCTCGGGACAGCGACGTCGAGCCAGGATGACTCCGGTGGGGACGCCGCCCAGCAGCCCGCCGAACGATGACAATCCGCCGTGCCACACCTGGAGGATCTGGCCGGGGTCGGAGGTGTATGCCGAGAGGTTCGCCAGAACGTGGAGCAGGCGTGCACCGACGATCGAGGCGACGATGATCCAGAGAAAGACACCTGTCAACCACGCCGTGGGATAACCGTTGGCGCGCAGCCGCCGGTCGAAGTACCGGTAGGCGAACCAGAACGTCACCGCCAGCCCGATGCCGTAGGTGTGGATCACGAGGGGCGTCGGCCCGAGATGGAAGGAAACGGGAATGGGCTTCACGATGGGTCCTCGCGAGCGGATCGACGGGCCCGTCGGGCCCCCAGGTGCCAGGTTAGCGCCGCCAGTGCACGTGGCCCCGTCGCCCTGCTGTGAGCGTGTGCCGACCTGCTCGACGCATCCAACGGCGCCCCATTAGCGTCGGCGCCGCGGCCCCTCGTGTGTGTTCTGGGCCGCGACGAGGAGGATGTGATGGCAGCGCTTGAGGGCAAGGTCGCCGTCGTGACCGGTGGAGCTTCAGGGATCGGCCTGGCGAGCTGCCGGCGTCTCGCCGGCGAGGGCGCCACCGTTGTGGTGGTCGACGTCAACGGCGAGGGAGCCGAGAAGGCGGCCGCGCAGCTCGGTGGTGTAGCGGTGCAAGGCAACGTGGGCAACGTGGACGACTGGACCCGCATCGTGAACGCCACACGCCCGCTGGGCGGCCTGGACATCGCCTATCTGAACGCCGGGGTCACAACGGGTGAACAGGACATCGCCAAGCTCACCGACGAGCAGTACCGGCGCATGCTCTCGGTGAACGTCGACGGCGTCGTCTTCGGTACGCGCGCCGTCGTACCCGAGCTCGTGGCACGCGGCGGGGGAGCCGTAGTGGCTACGTCGTCGCTCGCCGGCATCATCGCCTTTTCCGGCGATCCGATCTACACCCTGACGAAGCACGCCGTCGTGGGTTTCGTGCGCGCCATCGCCCCGCAACTTGCCGAGCACCACATCACGATCAATGCCATTTGCCCCGGCCTCGTGGACACCCCGCTCATCGACGGCGAGATCCGCGACAGCCTCGCCGGCGCAGGGTTTCCCCTCATTCCCGCCGAGGCCGTCGCCGAAGCCGTGTTCGGATGCGTCGTGGGACAGAACACCGGTCAGGCTGTCGTGGTGCAGTTGGGCCGCGAAGCGATCCCCTACCGCTTCGGTCGTCCTCCCGGACCACGGGCTCCGGGTGCCGAGGGCAAGATTCCCCCCGAGTGGCTGGCCGATGCCGGCCACTCATCACCGCCCAAGGGCGACGACTGAAGCGAAGACCCCGCCGTGGGGCGGCGACCTGGGTCAGGGACGCCCGGCACCGACGAGCCCGCTCGTCCAGATCCCCGTGATCTGAATGTTGGTGCCCGTCTCCTCGGCCTGGACCATCTCCCCGGGGCCCACATACATGGTCACGTGGCCGATGATGCCCCCTTCCATGTAGAAGAGCAGGTCACCGGGTTGCAGGTCCGACAGCGGGACGTGCACCGTCTCGTCGTACTGGGCGGCAGCGGAGTGCGACAGAGAAACCCCGGCGTGCGCCCACGCCCACATGGTCAGACCTGAGCAGTCGAAGCCGGCACCGGGCGTCGCCCCCGCCCAGACGTACGGGACGCCGATTTGCGACTCGGCTGCCGCCACAGCTTCCGCGCCACCTCCGCCCGGTACCGCCGGGACACTCTGGAGGCCGCTGTTGGCGTCGCTCTGTTGGGACGCCGCCAGGCGTGCCTGGAAGGCGGCGGCCTGAGCGGCGGCCTGGGCCGCCTGGCGCTGGGCGACCAGTGTGGCGATGTTCCCCTTGAGGTTCGCAAGAGTCGCCTGTTGGTTGGCAAGCTCCGATTGCGCGCCCTGTTGCGCGACGTGCGCGGCGGCGAGCGTGGTCCGTGCCTGGGACTGCGTTGTCTGCAGGTCGTTCTCCTGCGCGCTCAGCACGGTCTCAGACTTGTTCAAGCTGTCGATCGCTCCTGAGACGCTCTCGCTCGCCACCTCCTGATACTCCTGCACGGCGGCGGAGCGTTCTCCGCCTGGTGTGAACAGCTGCTCGAGGCCGTCGTCCGATCCCCCGGACGTGTAGTCGGCCACCGCCAACCTGCGCAGCTGGTCTCGATCGGTCGTCACCTGGGCCCTGGTCTGAGTGATCTGGGCCTGGGTCTGGGCCACGTGCTGGTCGAGCTGCTGGACATGAATCTGGTCCTGGTCGTACTGCTCTGAGAGCACGGCGAGCTTGGCGCCTTGTGCCTGGATCTGCGCGGCGATCTGGGCGGCCTGCGCCTGAGCGCTCTGCAGCTGGTCAGCGCCCGCGGACCGCGTCGATGCCAGCGCCGGTCCCGCTATGAAAGCGATGGCGACAATTGCCGAAACGACTCGACCGAGTCGGGGGGACCGCCGGGTCCGCCAACCCGGCCGCGCCTTCGAGTACTGCTCGAGGCTCGTCACAACAGCCTCGTGTCTATCAATCGTGGCTGCCCAGAGCAAGCATTCGCCCCTTCGCAGCGCACAGGGTCGCGGATCGGGCACAAAGGGGCGGCGTCATGGCCCCGAGGTGGTGCCATTAGCGTCGCGTTGGTGCACCCCATCGAGCGGCTGCGCTATGTGGCCCGCGCCGGATGGGCCGCGCCGGCGGTGCTGGCCGCGGAGGCGGCATGGGCACTGGGCGACTTGGCACTGCACGAGGAGTCCGCGGTCCTGCCTGCCTGTCGGCGACTCCTCGACCGTCATCCCGGCTGCGGGCCTCTGTGGTGGGTGGCGGCCCGCATCCTCACAGCCGGGGACGCCGCGGAGGAGGCAGAGCGCTGTGCCGACGCGCTCGAATCCGATCCCACCTCAGATCTCCTTCGAGAAGACCTGGGCGGTGAGCGACGGGCCGTCCGGCACGGAGGCATCGGCGATGTCGTCAGTGCCGACGTCGTGATCGTCGAAGTCGACGCCATGGGCCCCAGCGGCGTGGTGCTCGGCGCCGGTCACATCGGCCTGATGGAAGCGGCCCGCGCCGTCGAAGTGCCGGTGTGGGCCGAGGCTGGAGTGGGGCGGGTCCTGCCACCGAAGCTGTGGGGCGCCCTCGTCCGTCGTGTCGAGACGGCCCATGTTCCCCGGGCCGGTTCGCTTCTGGGCCTCGACGGGATCGACCAGGTGGCGGGGCCGGTGGGTGTACAGGCCGTGGCGGTCGCGCTCGCCGGCACCGACTGTCCCGAGCCGGGAGAACTGCTGGCGCGCTGGTAGTCGCGGTCGATCGACGCTCGGCCGCGGTCCTGGATAGGGTCGGCGCCCATGGGCGAGATCATCACGTTTCCGAGCAACGGGTCCGAGGGTCAGGGATACGTGGCGATGCCACCGTCGGGCCGTGGGCCTGGCGTCGTCGTCATCCAGGAGTGGTGGGGCCTGGTCCCGCACATCAGAGACGTCTGTGACCGGTTTGCTTCGGCAGGCTTCGTGGCGCTTGCTCCGGACCTGTACCGGGGGAAGCAGGTCTCTGAGCCCGACGAGGCCGGCAAGGAGATGATGGCGCTGCAACTCGACCGGGCCGCTCAGGACATGTCGGGGGCGGTCGACGAGGTCAAACGGAGGTCGTCGGGCGACAAGGTCGGGGTGGTCGGGTTCTGCATGGGAGGGGGCCTGGCGCTGGTGCTCGCCACCCAACGATCCGACGTCGTCGACGCGTGCGTGGCGTTCTACGGTCTGATCCCGTGGCCCGAGGCCCGGCCCGACTTCTCGAAGCTGTCGGGGGCGGTGCTCGCCCACGTGGCGGGCGACGATGAGTACTTCTCCCCCGACGCGGCACGGGCGCTCGAGAAACAACTGCACAAGCTGGGCAAGAAGGCCGAGTTCCACGTCTACGACGGCGCCGACCACGCCTTCTTCAACGACACACGTCCCGAGGTCTACGACGCCGGTGCCTCGGCGACGGCGTGGACACGCACGATCGACTTCCTCCACACCCGTCTCGGGTGACGCCCGTCGCCGACGAGGCCCGCGGTGCGGTGGGCCGGTACCTCGTGCTGGGGCTCGGGCTCGGCCGCCACATCGACGGATTGGTGGACGCCTACTACGGACCTCCGGCGTTGGCCGAGCGTGTCGCGCATGCGCCGCGTGTCGACCCGGGCCGGTTGGTCGAGGACGGTCGCGCCTTGATCGCGGCCTTGGATTCGGGTGCCCCTCTCGACAGCGACGGCGGTGCGGATACAGCGTCCGAGCTCGAGAGCACCCGTCGGAGGCGATGGTTGCGGGCCCAAGCCGTGGGCCTCGTCACCACGGCGCGCCGACTGGCGGGTGAGCCCATCGGGTACGCCGAGGAAGTGGAGTCCTGCTACGGGGTGCGTCCCCATCCGGTCCCCGACGAGGAGTTGGTCGCCGCCCACCGACGCCTCGAGGAGGCGCTGCCGGGTTCAGGGCACCTCGGGGAGCGCCTCATCGCGTGGCGCGAGTCGCATGCCGTCGCCTCGGACCGGCTGCCCGGGGCGATCGATTCGTTGGCCGACGATCTGCGCGAACGCACCCAACGTCTCTTCGGACTCCCCCCGGGTGAGCACATCGAATTCGAGCTCGTGACGGACAAGCCGTGGTCGGGTTTCAACACCTATCTGGGCGGGTTGCGGTCGAGGGTCTCGGTCAATACGGATCTCCCGGTGTTGTCGACGTCGCTGGCGCACCTCGTCGCGCACGAGGCCTATCCCGGGCACCACACCGAGCACTGCCGGAAGGAAGTGAGCCTGGTGCGGCGCCGGCACTGGCTCGAGGAGACGATCTTTCTGGTCGGCACCCCGCAGTGCCTCATGGCCGAGGGCCTCGCCGACCTCGGACTCGAAGTGCTTCTGGGACCGAGGCCCGAACCCGTCGTGGCGGAGCACCTCCGTCCACTGGGCATCCGCTACGACACCGAGGTCATCGCGGCGGTGTCCGAGGCGAGCGAAGCACTTGGCGCCGTGCGCGCCAATGCCGCCTGGCGGCTCCACGCCGAAGGGGCCGATCCCGAGACGGTCGTGGCCGAGGTGGCCCGCTGGGGTTTGCTGCCCCGAGCTCGGGCCGCCAAGGCGGTGGAGTTCCTGCTGCACCCGACGTGGCGCGCCTACGTCACGTGCTATGTCGACGGTCTGCGCCTGTGCCGTCGGTTCGTGGCCGGGACCCCGACGCGATTCGACCAGCTCCTGAGCGAGCAGCTCGTCCCCGCCGACCTGGCGGTTGCCTAGGGCGCCGGTCTCGGTTCCGGCCGGAGCAGCGGTCGCCGTCGGGGCGTGGAGGTTCGTCCCGACCCGCCGGTAGCATTCGACCCATGTCACAGCGCAGCCGGAACCTTCCCCGCCGATCCTGCTTCTCCACCCCCGGCTCGAACGAGCGCTTCCTCGAGAAGGCGCCCATGGTGCCGGCCGACATGTCGTTCCTCGATCTCGAGGACTCTGTCGCCCCCCTCGAAAAGGACTCGGCCCGAGCCAAGGTCGTGGAGGCCATCGCCAAGCAACCCTGGGACGACCGCGTCCTGTGTGTCCGCATCAACGCCTGGGACACCGAGTGGACCTACGGAGATGTCATCGAGGTCGTGGGCAACGCCGGCGAACGCCTCGACGAGGTCATGCTTCCCAAGGTGCAGTCCGCCGCCGAGGTCGTGGCGCTCGACTTGTTGCTCACCCAGGTCGAAAAGAGAAGTGGCCTTCCCGTTGGCCACATCGGCATCGAGGCCCAGATCGAGACCACACGAGGCCTCATCAACGTCGACGAGATCTGCGCGGCTTCCCCTCGTCTGGAGACCATCATCTTCGGTCCTGCCGACTTTGCGGCCTCGATGGAGATGCCGGTGTTGACCGGTGGCGTGCAGATCCCCGAGTACCCCGGTGACCATTTCCATTACGTGTTCAGCCGGATCCTCATGGCGGGGCGCGCCAACGGCTTGCAGGTCATCGACGGTCCCTACCTGAAGGTGAAGGACATGGACGGGCTACGCGACTTCGCGCAGCGCACACGGGTGCTCGGCTATGACGGCAAGTGGGCGCTCACCCCCGATCAGGTCGCAGTCCTCAACGAGTTGTACTCACCCACGCAGGAGCAATTCGACCACGCCTGGGACATCCTCGACGCGTACCAAAAGGCGACCGAGGGCGACCGCAAGGGTGCGGTGATGTTCGGTGACGAGATGATCGACGAGGCCAGCCGCAAGATGGCGATGAAGTTCGTCGCCCGCGGCGAGCGCGCCGGGTTCAGTCGCTCGAAGACCTAGTCGCCGGCCGCCTGCTCCACGAGGCGCCGGGCGACCACCTTGAGCGCCAGCGTCTCGTCCGCCCCCTCGAAGATCGAAAGCACGCGGGCGTCGACGAAGTAGCGACTCACCGGGAACTCCTCGGCGTACCCCATCCCCCCGTGGATCTGCATGGCCTCGCCGCGTCACCCATTCCGCGGCTCGGCATACGTAGGCCTTGAGCATCGACGCCTCGAGCGTCCCCTCGCCCCGAGCCATCAGCCGGGCCACCTGGTACGCGAATTGGCGAGCGACCTGGGTGAGCACCGCCATGCGCGTCAGCTTGGCCTGGGTGAGCTGGTAACGGGCAATGGGTTGGCCGAAGACCACGCGGTTGGCGGCGTAGTCCGAGGCCGCCTCGTACGCCGCCTGCATCACCCCGATGGCGCGGGCGGCGGTTTGAAGCCGGCCGTTCTCGAAGCCCGCCATCTGGAGGTAGAAGCCCCGACCGACGCCCTCCTCACCTCCCACCAGATTGGCGGCGGGGACGAACCAGTTCTCGAAGGCGATCTCATAGGAGTGCATTCCCCGGTAGCCGAGGGTGTCGATGGGACGACCCTCCATGCGCCCCGGGTCGAGGCGGGCTTCGGACGCGGGGTCCTGGGTGAAAAGAAATCCAGCTCCGTCGCCGCGGGGCTTCTCCACCACGAACAGAGACAGTCCTCGATGGGCTTTGGTCCGGTCGGGATCGGTTCGAGCGAGGAGCATGAGCACATCCGCCCGAGCGGCGAAGGTGCACCACGTCTTCACGCCATTGACCAGCCATCCCCCCTCGGTGCGCGCCGCGGCGGTGACGATGGCGGCAACATCGGATCCGAAGTCCGGCTCCGTGACCGCAACGGCGTTCATCACCTCTCCCGACGCCAATCTCGGGAGCCACGTTTGCTTCTGATCGTCGGTGCCACCTGCCACCAGGGCGCGGGCTCAGGATCTCCGGACGGGTGATGAGCGAACCGCCGGCGCCCAGGGACCCCCACGACAACTCCTCGGTGGCCACCACCATCCCCATGTAGTCGCTGGCGCCTCCCGTGGCGAACCCGCCGTACTCCTCGGGGATCGACAGGCCGAAGGCGCCCATCTCCGCCAGGCCGGCGATGATCTCCTCGGGAATGTCGGTGTTGGCGCGGTGGATGTGCTCGGCGCGGGGACGGATCTGCTCCTGGGCGAACCGGTGGAAGGTCTCGCGCACGAGCGCGAAGTCGGCGTCGAGATGGCGGTCTCCGTCCACCCCCACGAGCGAGGCGAGGTACCCGGGGTCCCGATAGGTGTTGAAGAAGTGCCGCGCGGGCTCGAGCCAATTGGGTGCGGTGCCGAACGCGTCCTCGCGACCGGTGATGCGGGCGACGAGATCGGCCATGGTGTCCGCCACGAACGCGCAGGCGATGTGGGCCTCGTCGGAGCCCGACTCGCCGTAGGGGAGAGCTGCTCGTGCCGCTCGCACCCCCGCGGCGACGTGAGCGAGGTCGTAGGCCACGACCTGGTCGGCATCGGGGCCGCCTGACGCGGCGACCCGTTGGGCTGCTCCCGACACCACCGACGACGCCAGTGCCACCGCCGCCGCGGCGGCCTCGAGGTCGGGGGTCGGACCGGGCACCGGGCTTGCGTTCACCGCGTACCCACCAAAACCTCGGGCACACGACCGAGGACGGTCACCAGGGGAGGAAGCACGACAGGATCGTCGCCGGGGTCGACCTCGGTGAGCGAGCCCAGGTAGGCGGTGACGGGCCCGGGCCCCACCCCGGCCGGCGCCTCCGCCCAGGCGTCGACGATGTCGAGCCCCGCCTCCCGGACCAGGGCCGGCAACAGCGCCCCGACATCGGGGTGTCGAGCGTCGGGCATGGTCAGGGGAATGCCGCCGACTCGACCGGCCGAGGTGATGGGCTCCTGGGCCACCACCCACCCCCCGGGCCGCACGGCCAGGCGCATGCGGCGGAGCACGACGGCGGGATCGACGACGTGCATGAGCAGGAACCGGCAGAACGCCAGATCGACGGCTTCGGGCAAGAGCAGGTCCTCTCCGGCCTGGGTCACGGCCAGCACCTGGCTGAAGGCAGCCGCGGCCGAAGCGACTTCGTCGCGTGCGCGCGGATCGCTGTCGACAGCGTAGACGCGGCCCTCGTGCCCCACGATTTCTGCGAGCGCCACCGACACGTCCCCACCACCGGCGCCGACATCGGCGCATCGCCACCCGGGCGCCACGGCAAGACGCTCGAGCGCCGTGGCCAGAGGGCGCCGGTAGACGTCGTCACGCAGGGCGTCCGGCACGAGGCAAGACGCTACCGGGCTGTAGCCTGCCGGACGTGAAAGTCACCATGCTCTTGTGCGACGCAGCGCAGGTCGCCGACGGGAAGCTCTTCGTGCTGGGGGGCGGGTGGTCCCTGACAGGACCCGAACCGATGCCCTCAGGCATCGCGCTCAAGATCGACGTGGGATGGCACGAGGCCGACCAGGTGCACCATTGGGAGCTCTACCTCGAAGACGCAGACGGCCGGCCCGTCATGGTGGACACGCCCGACGGTACCCAGCCGGTTGAGGTGCGCGGCGAGTTCAACGTCGTGCGCCCGACCACCGTTCCTCTGGGGACACCCATCGACGTGGCATTGGCGGTGAACCTCGGCCCCCTCCCGCTCGAGCCCGGCAACCGCTACACGTGGCGCCTCTCTATCGGCGGTGAGTCCGAGGCGGACTGGGCGCTCGGGTTCACGACCCGTCCGCGGGTGGCGTCATGACGACATACGACCGACCCTTCGGCCGGTACTTCGAGGACTTCGAGCCCGGGGACATCTACCGCCACTGGCCCGGCAAGACCGTCACCGAAGCCGATGACCATCTCTTCTGCATGATCACCATGAACCATCACCCCCTGCACACCAACGAGTGGTTCGCGCAACACGAAACCGTGCACGGCAAGAACGTCGTTGTCGGGAACCTCGTGTACTCGCTCGTGCTCGGGATGAGCGTGCCGGACGTCAGTGGCTCGTGCATCGCCAACCTCGAGGTGGAGTCCCTCGTACACCGGTACCCGACTTTTCACGGCGACACCATCTATGCCGAATCGCGCCTGGTGGACAAGGTGGCATCCTCCTCCAAACCTGACCGCGGCATCGTCACCGTGGAGACCAAGGGCTTCAACCAACGTGGCGAGGAGGTGTGCTTCTTCCGCCGCAAGGTCATGGTGTGGAAGCGCCAGTCCGCTCCGCCGCGCCGCCGTCCCTACGGGGACGACGTCTGGGATTGACCACGGCATCGCCAGGGCCGGCTCTGCGTCAGATGCGACGCGCCGTGCTCGGTGTCGGCCGATCGGGGCTACGCCCGTTCCCGTGGCGAGAGACGCGTGACCCCTGGGCGGTGCTCGTGAGCGAGGTCATGCTGCAACAGACCCAGGCCACGCGCGTGGTGGCTCCTTTCCTCGGCTTCATCGATCGGTTCCCCACCGTGACGGCATGCGCGCACGCCGGCCTCGGCCCTGTCCTCGAGGCCTGGGCGGGTCTGGGCTACAACCGCCGCGCCCGACATCTCCATGAGGCCGCGCAGGCCATGGTGGAGAGGTACGGGGGAACTGTTCCAGCGGACCTGGGGGCCCTGCGCGGTCTTCCCGGTGTCGGGCCGTACACGGCGCGAGCCGTCCTGATCTTCGCGTTCGAGCGTGACGAAGCCGTTGTGGACGTCAATGTGGCCCGGGTGCTGGCGCGGGCCGTGTCCGGGACGCCACTGCCTCGGGGCGCGACCCAGTCCCTGGCGGACACCCTGGTGCCCAGGGGCAGGGCATGGGAGTGGAACCAAGCGCTCATCGATCTCGGGGCCGAGCTGTGCACGGCCCGAACCCCGGCCTGCGGCCGTTGCCCCCTGGCGCCCAGCTGCGCCTGGTTCAACGCCGCCCACGGGGAGCCCGACCCCGCCCCTCGCACCGCGCGCCAGAGCTCCTTCGAGGGTTCGGACCGCCAAGGTCGGGGTCGCCTGGTCGACGCCTTGCGGAGGGGCCCCGTCCCGCCGCGACGGCTCGGCGCGGTGTGTGGCTGGCCCGAAGACCCCGAGCGCGCCGGTCGAATTGCCGAGGGTCTGCTCGCCGAGGGCCTGGCGCGTCGCGGGCCCGGGAACGCCCTCGTCCTTCCCTGACAGCGGTTGGCGCACCGGTGCTCGCTACGGCGTCGGCGCGGTCGAGGTCGATGTGCTCGTGGTTCTAGCCGTCGAGGAATCCCATGACGTGAGTGCGGACCAGCTCGGGTTGTTCCAGGTGCAGGAAATGCCCGGCGTGTTCGACGATCACCTCTTCGGAGCCCTCTGACAACACCGAGCGCACATCGCCGATGGCGTCGACGGCGATGCACCCGTCGTCGGCACCGTGCAGGTACATCGTGGGCTGGGGTGGAGAGGACGCGCAGGCCACCTGCGCCTCGTCATATGCAGGGCTGTGACGAGTGGGATCGAACACGGCGCGGTAGTAGCCGATGGCGGCCGCAAGGTTGGCAGGGTTGGCGATGGACGCTTTGACCTCGGCGACGTCCCAAGCGGCGTCGTATCCCGGTGACCAGTCGGCCCACAAGTGGTCGAGGAATTCGAGCCCGTCGGCGCTCACCGCCATCTCGGCGATGGGTGTCTGGAAGAGGAAGATATAGAAGCTCCGCTTCATCTGGGCGTAAGTGAAGAACGCCGCCGCCGACGCCGCCAGGGGCGGGACGGCCATGGTGACGACGCGTCGCCAACGCTCGGGGTGCAACGAGGCTGCCCCGTAGCTGGCGTAGGCGCCCCAATCGTGGCCCACCAACACAGCCCGACCGTCCCCTCCGAGGGCCTCGTGCAGACCCGATGCGTCCACTGCCAGGGCGCCGACCTGGTAGATCCCGTCTTCGGGGATCTCGGTGGGCGCGTATCCCCTCATCCACGGGGCCACGGCGTGGTAGCCCATCTCGGCCAGGGCCGGCATGAGGTGGCGCCAGGTATGGGCGCTGTCGGGGAAGCCGTGCAGACACAGCGCCAAGGGGCCGCTGGGGGACCCGGACTCAAGGTAGGAGAACTCGATGCCGTTGACAGTTACTACCCGCGCCTGCATGGACGCAGAGTAGTGTCGCCTCGACAGGACAAACGTTGGCTCTCGGCCATCCGGATCCACATCGGTGGCGGGATCCACAGGTTCTGTTGGACGGAGCAAGAGGGGGTCGTCCGCTGCGAATCAGATTCTTCGGTGTGAGGGGCTCGTGCCCGTGCTCGGGCGAGCAGTACGTGCGCTACGGGGGCAACACGGCCTGCGTGACGGTGGAGGTCGGCGACGAGCCTCCCATCGTCCTGGACCTGGGCACTGGTCTGCGCCCGCTCGGGCACTCCCTGGAGGAGCGCTATGGCCCCGCAAAGCCCGTCGAGGTCACGGCATTCCTCACCCACCTGCACTGGGACCACATCATCGGCCTCCCGTTCTGCACGCCCTTGCTACGCGAGGGTGGCCGGATGGACGTGTTCGGTCCACCCCAGGACGGCGGTTCCCTGCACGACATCATCGACCGTGTAGTGAAGCCACCGTTCTTCCCCGTGCAGGTGAAAGAGCTCCAAGGGAAGATCGAGTTCTACGAAGTCACCGATGACGTGGTGGCGGTGGGATCGGCGAAGGTTCTGGTGCGCCAGGTTCCGCATGTCGGGACGACGCTCGGGTTCCGGATCGAGGCCGGGGACTCCACGGTGGCGTTCGTGAGCGATCACCAGGCTCCGGACAACCGTGACGAGGTCGACAAAGCGGTGCTCGAGCTGTGCGACCGGGCCGACCTGGTCATCCACGACGCGCAGTACACCGAGGAGGAGTTCCGCGCCAAGGCCACGTGGGGGCACTCCACGCTCAGCTACGCGGCCCACGTCGCCGCAGAGTCAGGAGCTCGCCAGCTCGCCCTGTTCCACCACGACCCCCGGCACACCGACGACGACATCGATCGCCTGCTGGCCGAGGTTCAGGCCACCGACGATGCCCGTCGTCTCGACGGGGTGCTCGCCGCCAGGGAAGGATTGGCGATCGACCTCGGCCGTCTCTGACCGACTCAGGGCCCGCCACCGAGGCGAGGACGGCGAGGGCCGGGACGACGAGGGGAATGATGGACGAGATGACAGGGGGTGGGATCGGGGCCGTCGATGCCGAGGACGACGATCTCGAAGGCGGCTCTGCGGCAAATTTCGACACCGGGCGCTACCGCGAGGTTCTCGGCCATTTCGCCACCGGCGTCACGATCGTCACCGCCATGGAGGGTGGCGAGCCCGTCGGTTTCACCTGCCAGGCTTTCACTTCGCTGTCGCTCGACCCACCCCTGGTGGCACTGGCCCCGGGCAAGAGCTCCACCAGCTGGCCCAGGATCGCCGCCGCCAAGGCGTTCTGCGTCAACATCCTGGCCGAGGACCAAGAAGCTCTCAGCCGGGATTTCGCCATCTCGGGGGGCGACAAGTTCACCGGCGTGGGCTGGCATCCGGCCGCCAACGGCGCACCCGTGCTCGACGGGGCCCTGGCGTGGGTGGAGTGTGAGTTCGAGCTGGCCCATGACGCCGGCGACCACGAGCTCGTGGTGGGCAAGGTGCAGGACATGGGCGTGCGCCGTGGTCGGCCTCTCGTCTTCTACCGCGGCGGATTCGGGCGCTTGGAGTCATAGTCCTCCGGGGCCGGCGCACCCATTTCGAAGAGATCGGTGGCCGGCGGTTAGCCTCCCTCCGTGCCCAAGATCACGCCTTCTCCAGCTATTGCCGACGTGGTCGTAGTGGAGGCCGATGTCCACGGCGACGAGCGCGGTCGCTTCGTCGAGACCTACCGTCGCTCGTGGTTCCCTCTCGGGCGCGAGATGGTGCAGGGGAACCGCTCCGAGAAGCAGGCGGGCGCCGTCGTGGGCCTGCATTACCACCTCCACCAGGCTGACTATTGGTACGTGCTGCGCGGCACGGCCCGGGTAGTGCTTCACGACCTGCGCGTCGACTCCCCGACCGATGCAGTCACGTTGGCGCTCGACCTCGACGGCGAGCGCGACAAGGGTGTCTTCATCCCTCCCGGGGTTGCGCATGGCTTCGCGTCCCTCACCGACGTGTTGCTGTGGTACCTGGTCGACAACTACTACAACCCCGACGACGAGCTGGGTGTGGCCTGGGACGACCCCGAGGTGGCCGCCGACTGGGGCATCGACGCCCCGGTGTTGTCGACTCGCGATCAGTCCAATCCCCGCCGCGCCGACCTCGAGCCTGGTCTGCGACCCCGCTACGGCCTCCGGCGCTAGGTCGTAGCGTTGCGTAGCAGCTCCCTGAAGCCGCACCGTGGCGCGTGGCGCGTGGCGCGTGGCGTGTGGCGCGCTGACCGGCTGGACTCGGCAGCCGAGAACCGGCACGCTGGCGACGTGGACGAATCGCAGCAGTGGGTCGAGTTCGGCCGTTGGCTCGCCGAGCAGCGCGAACAGCGTGGGCTGCGCAGACGTGACGCCGCCCGGCGGGCCAAGATCCCCGAGACCCTGTGGCGGGATCTCGAGACCGGTCGCAAAGAGGCCATCGGTGCCATCCGTCTTCTCCCCAATCCGAGCGCGGACGTCCTCGAACGGGTGGCGGGCGCACTGGAGCTCCCGGTGGAGGACGTGCTGGCCCGGATCGGCCGACCGGCGCGTCAGCCGCGGTCGCCGGCCGGCTCGGCCGCCGGCGCACCCCGGGGCGACGACGATGGGTCACTGCTCGGTATGAAGCTGCGCCGGCTCTCCCCGAGGGACCGGACCCTGGTCGAGCGCCTCGTCGATGCCATGCTCGAGCACGACCACCGCGTCTAGGCGTCCCCATCCGTGCGCTTCGGTATCTTCTACGAGTTCCAGCTGCCCCGTCCGTGGGTCGACGACGACGAGCATCGCCTCCTCAAAGAAGCCCTGGAGCAGATCGAACTGGCCGACCGTCTGGGCTTCGACTATCGTGTGGGAAGTCGAGCATCACTTCCTCGAGGAGTACTCGCACTCCTCGGCGCCCGAGGTCTTCCTGGCCGCGGCCAGCCAGCGCACACGCCGGATCAGGCTCGGACACGGCATCGTCCAATTGCCGATGGGGTTCAACCATCCCGCCCGGGTGGCCGAGCGGATCGCAACGCTCGACCTCGTGTCAGACGGGCGTGTGGACTTCGGCACCGGGGAATCGAGCTCGGAGGCCGAGCTGGGCGGCTATGGAGTCGAGCGGGCCACCAAGCGCGACCAATGGCACGAGTCGCTCGACGTCGTCACCCGGCTCATGGTCGAGGAACCCTTCGCCGGCTACGAAGGTCAGTTTCTGACGATGCCCCCGAGGAATCTCGTTCCCAAGCCTCTGCAGCGACCCCATCCCCCGCTCTGGGTGGCATGCAGTCGCCGCGACACGATCCATCTGGCCGCCACTCTGGGAATCGGAGCGCTGACGTTCTCGTTCATCGAGGCCGACGAGGCCAAGGTTTGGGTCGATGACTACTACGCCACGATCGCCTCGGAGGATTGTGTTCCCGCCGGCTTCGCCGTGAATCCCAACCTGGCATGCGTCCTGCCGCTCATGTGCCACGCTGATGAGTCCGTCGCCATCGACCGCGGGCTCGACGGCAGCCACTTCTTCGGCTACTCGCTGGCGCACTACTACGTATTCGGTATGCACCAGCCTGGCGTGACCGACGTGTGGCAGGAGTTCCAGGACAACCGCGACCGCTTCGGTTTCAGCCGCGACATCGCCGCCCAGACCGGCCAGCAGCTCGGCGCCCAGCTGATGGAGCGGGGCCTGGGGTCGTTGCGGGGTGCGCTGGGTACCCCTTCGCAGATCAGGACGCTGGTGCGCAATTACGAAGCCGCCGGCGTCGACCAATTGATCTTCGTCAGCCAGGCGGGCCGTAATCGACACGAGGACATCTGCGAGTCCCTCGAGCTCTTCGCGACCGAGGTCATGGCCGAGTTCCAGGACAGAGCCGAACAGATCGACACGGTCAAGACCGAGCGCTTGGCCCCCGCCGTCGCCGCCGCTCTGGCCCGTCGGGACCCACCCCGACCCGCCCCGAACGACTACGCCTTCCCTGCGCTGCCCCAACTCTGACGACCTCGTTGGCCCGGATCCGACGGGTGGGGAGGGTGCCTGGATCCGACGGCCGGACAACCTCTCGTGGGGGGCTCCTCACATACGGCGGTGTGGGGACCAAGGCATGAGGCCCGAGGTACCCAAGGGCAGCCGATTTCGGTTGAATGGTGGTGATGACGGCCATCGTGATCCTTGGCGTGATCGCACTCGTGGCGGCGATCGTGGCCTGGGTGACATGGCACCGGGGAGCTGACGAGCGCCTGTCGGTGCAGCACCACCAGCACACGCTCGAAACCCTTCGCCACGTGGCGGATCGCCGGCAGCAGTCGCCGTGGCCGGCGCCGGGGCGTCGGGCTGGCGCTGCCAACGGCCGGCTCACGTCGAGCCCACGGCCCGGTGTGGGTCGTGGGCAACGTGCCGAGCCCGACACTGCCCTGCGCCACTCGGAGGACGCCGTCGCGCGCGCCACGCGTGCAACGTCGTCGCGCCGAGGCGCGGGGGCGTCAAGGTCGTCGACCGACGCGCCGGTAAAAGAGGGCTCACCTCCGGCGCGCCGTGCGCCGGCGTCCCCCGCGTCCAAGGAATCGGCCAAGGTCCAGGCGAGTCGACGCGAGTCGGTTGTGTTCGCTGACGACGGTCGTGGCGCATCGATGCCGCACAGCGCCACGGTGGTGCCGTCGATGGCTCGTCGCATTGGGGCTCAGCTCCCGGGAGCAGCCGAGCAGTCCCGACGCCAGGGACGCGCCCGTGTGCGCCGGACCAGGATCGTGGTCGGGGCCACGGTGGTGGTGGTGGGCGTGGCCGTCGGGAGCGTCGTGGCACTGGGGCGATCTCACACCCCGTCGCACACGACGCATCGCGCCACGCCCCCCGTCATCTCGGCCGGGCACGGTCACCCGACCATCACAGTGCCCTCTAGTGACCTCACACCGACAGTGCCCACGGCCTACGCCGCCACCTATAGCGTGCCGTCGTCGCCCTACACCGTCGTCATCGGCGCCTCCGCGCCGTGCTGGGTGATGGCGACCCAGGCCTCGACGGGAAGGGTCGAATGGACCGGCACCGTTGATCCAGGAGCGTCCCGCTCGATTTCCGTTGCTGGCACCCTGATCGTCCGACTCGGTGCCCCCACCGACGCCAGCGTGACGATGGACGGACGTCCGGTCCAGCTCCCGACGGGCTTCCGGTCGCCGTTCGAGATGACCTTCCAGGTCGCCTCCTAGATGCACATGGCCCGGTGTCAGGTGCCGCGACCCACGGCGTCCAGTACGAAGGAGAGGACGAAGGCTTCGTCCTTCCATGCCTCGTAGCGGCCCGAGGGCCCGGCGTGCCCCGAGCCGAGCTCGATCTTGAGGAGGACGCGCCCGGTCGGGTCCGCCGCTCTGAGCTTCTGCACCCACTTGGTGGGCTCCCAGTAGCCGACGCGCGGGTCCTCGAGCCCGGCCGTGACGAGCAGGTCGGGGTGGCGGGTAGGCCCGACGTTCTCGTAGGGCGTGTAGGACTTCATGACCCGGTACACGTCGGGATCGGCGGCCGGGTTCCCCCACTCCTCCCACTCGATGACCGTCAACGGAAGGGTGTCGTCGATCATGGTGCTCAGGCAGTCGACGAAGGGCACTTCGGCGACCACTGCTCGGAACAGCTCGGGCGCCAGGTTCACGACCACCCCCATGAGCAGACCACCGGCGGACCCTCCCCGGGCCACGAGGCATTCGAAGGCCGTCCAGCCACTCGCCACGAGCTGGCGAGCGCACGCCACGAAGTCGGTGAAGGTGTTGGGCTTGCGGAGGAGCTTGCCCTCCTCGTACCAGTGGCGCCCCAGCTCGCCACCGCCGCGGACGTGGGCGATGACGAAGACGAACCCCCTGTCGAGAAGACTCAGCCGTAGCGACGAGAACACCGGGTCGATGGAGTACTCGTAGGCGCCGTAGCCGTACAAGAGGCACGGTGCCGTACCGTCGCGTGCCACGTCCCGGCGATAGACGATCGACATGGGGACCTCGGTCCCGTCGGGCGCGGTCGCCCACTGACGTTCTGTGGCGTAGTGCGCCGGTTCGTAGCCGCCGAGCACCGGTTGGCGCTTGCGCAGCACGGCCTGCCCGCTCTGGAGATCGAGGTCGTACACCGAACGGGGTGTCACCAGCGAGGAGTACTCGTAGCGCAGCGACGTGCTCGTGAACTCGGGGTTGGACCCTCCCCACGAGGACGATGGCATCTCGGGGCAGGGCACGAGGTATCCCTCGGGCAGCTCGCCTTCCCACCGCGACCCCTCCTCGGGGAGCGGGATCACCCTGATGCGTGCCACCCCCTGGCGCCGCTCGTAGGTGACGACGTGACCGGCGAAGACCTCGACCCCTTCGAGCCGCACTTTGCTGCGATGGGGTATCAGCTCGCTCCAGCTGTGGCGTGACGGGCTGTGGGCCGGGGTCGCTATGACCCTGAAGTTCTCGGCGTGGTCGTTGGTGAGCAGGATGAACGTTCCCCCGTGGTGCTCGAGGCCGTACTCGACCCCTTGCGAGCGCGGTTCCACGGTTCTCGGGTCCGCCTCGGGCCGGTCGGCGGGGACGACCCGTACCTCGGAGGTGATGCGGGAGTGCATCTCCACCACCACGTACTCGCCGTCCTTGGTGCGCCCCACACCGAGGTGGAATCGCCCGTCGGGCTCTTCGAGGACCAGGGTGTCCTCGTGGGGAGCAGTGCCCACCCGGTGACGCCACAACTGGTACGGCCGATTGGCGGCATCAGGTCGCGTGTAGAAGATGGTGATGTTGTCGTTGGCCCACGCCACGCTGTACGACGTTCCCTCGATGGTGTCGGCGAGGTCGTCCCCGCTCTCGAGGTCGCGCACCCTCAAGGTGAAGCGCTCGTCGCCGGTGGTGTCGATGGCGTAGGTGAGCAGCGTGTGGTCGGGACTCACTGCGATGTTGGCGACATCGAGGTACCGATGTTTCTCGGCGAGCAGGTTCTCGTCGAGGAGCACTTGCTCGTCGGCCCTCTCGACCTCGGCCACCACGGGCGGGTTGTCGAGGCGGTATCCGGGGCCCTCGACCGGAAGGCGGCAGTGGATGACATAGTCACAGCCCTCGACGGTGCGTTCGTAGTACCACCAAGGCCCTTTGCTCACCGGCACGCTCAGGTCCGTCTCGACGATGCGCGCCTTGATCTCGGTGAAGAGCTCGTGGCGCAGCCCCGCCAGGTGCGCCGTCTGCCGTTCGGTGAAGGCGTTTTCGGCCTCCAGGAGGCCGAGCACCTCGGGGTCCTCCCGGTCGCGCAGCCAGAACCAATCGTCGATCCGGCGGTCCCGGTGGACCTCGAGGACCGTGGGACGGCGGTCCGCCACCGGAGGGCCCTGCTCAGGCTCATCATCCCCCTGCGCAGGGTCGTGGCCCCCCTGCTCAGGGTCGTGGCCGCCATTGGGACCCGTCATCGGGAGGATGATCCCAGATCAGCCCGGCCCTGGTCGCACCGCCACACCGGGGTTGTTACTATCTAGATAGGGGAAATCCCCTGGGCAGGCCCGGCGGCCCGGCCGGTCGAGTCCCGCAACGAGCAGGGTCCGGGCAGAGGTGACGGCAACGATGGCGACTACCGATCTCGATCTCGGCCGGTACAAGCTCGGCTGGAGCGACGTCGAGGACTATGTCTTCAAGCCCAAGAAGGGCCTCTCCGAAGAGATCGTCCGCGAGATGTCGGCCATGAAGGACGAGCCCGATTGGATGCGCAACTTCCGCCTGAAGGCGCTCAAGCGCTTCATGGCCAAGCCCATGGCGCCGTGGTTCGCGGTCAACATGCCCGATCTCGACTTCGACAACATCTACTACTACGTGAAGCCGACCGAAGGGCAGGTGAAGGACTGGGACGCCCTGCCCGAGTCCATCAAGTCGACCTACGAGAAGCTGGGCATCCCCGAGGCGGAGCGCAAGTACCTGGCGGGCGTGACGGCACAATATGAAAGCGAAGTCGTGTTTCACCGCAACCGGGCCGACCTCGAGTCTCTGGGCGTGCTGTTCTGCGACATGGACACGGCGGTGCGTGAGTACCCCGAGATCGTGAAGCGCTGGTTCGGGACCATCATCCCGCCCAACGACAACAAGTTCGCCGCGCTCAACTCGGCTGTGTGGTCCGGTGGCTCGTTCATCTACGTCCCGCCGGGCGTGAAGGTCGACATGCCGCTGCAGGCGTACTTCAGGATCAACGCCGAGAACATGGGCCAGTTCGAGCGGACGCTGATCATCGCGGACGAGGGCTCTGAGGTTCACTACGTGGAAGGGTGCTCGGCGCCGGTGTACTCCACGGACTCGCTCCACTCCGCGGTCGTGGAACTGGTGGCACTCCAGGGTTCCCGCATCACCTACACGACCATTCAGAACTGGTCGAACAACGTGTACAACCTGGTGACCAAGCGGGCCCGGGCCGAAGCAGAGGCGCACGTGGCGTGGATCGACGGCAACATCGGGTCTCGCCTCACCATGAAGTACCCGTCGGTCTACCTCATGGGGCCCAAGGCGTCTGGCGAAGTGCTCTCGGTGGCGTACGCCGGCCCCGGCCAGCACCAGGATGCCGGGGCGAAGATGGTCCACGCCGCCCCGGAGACGACGTCGACCATCGTGTCGAAGTCGATTTCCAAGGACGGCGGCCTGTCGACCTATCGAGGGCTGGTCCGGGTGGAGGAAGGGGCGAAGCACGCCAAGAGCTTCGTCCGCTGCGACGCCCTCATCCTCGACGAAGAGTCGACCTCTGAGACCAAGCCCTACATGGAGGTGGCGGAGCGCGACGCTCAGATCGGCCACGAGGCCACCGTGTCCAAGGTGGGCGAGGACCAGCTCTTCTACCTCATGAGTCGGGGGCTGTCGGAGAGTCAGGCCATGAGTATGATCGTGAACGGCTTCATCGAGCCCGTGGTCCGCACTCTTCCCATGGAGTACGCGGTCGAGTGGAGCCGGCTCATCGAGTTGCAGATGGAGGGCGCAGTCGGCTGATCGGGCCGGGCTTGCTCCGGCGCCTCCGCTCAGCCTGTCAAGGGAGAGGAGGCTGGTGCTGTGCCCATGCGTGAAGGGTGCAAGCACTTCCAGAGCCGCTCGTACAACACCGGCGAGGTGGTGCGCTTCTGTGAGCTCGACCTCGCTCCCGAAGCGCCGTGGCGGTGCCCCGATGACTGCGCCGCCTACGCGCCCCGGTTGGCAGACGTGGGTTGGCAGCACGGGAGCCTGGTCGAGCCTGCCATCGAGGACGAGCCTGGACCCGGCGGTCCCGAGGTCGTGCGATTGCTCGAGGAGGCGGCCGACATCGTCGACGCCGTCGTGCCCCAGACCCTGGCGGAGGTCCAGAAGAGCGAGCATGCCAAGGGAGGCGGGCACGGTGGCCCCGCTGACAGGGGACGCCGTCGGTGGCCGTGGCGGCGTCGGTGACAGGCGGACTTGGCAATCCCTTGCAGAGGCGGCGGATCAGCCCCCTGTGAACTGTGGTGGGCGCTTCTCCATGAAGGCCGTCATGGCCTCGACCAGATCGTTCGAGGAGAGAAATCCGGCGTTCCAGGTCGCCACGTAGTCCAGACCCTCGGTCACCGACTTGTCCTCGCACGCGGCGAGCACGGCCTTGGTGCCGAGAACCGCAAGGGGCGAGTTGGCGGCGATCTCGGTGGCGATCTGGCGCGCCGCCGCCAGTGCCGCACCGGCGTCGGGCAGCACGTCGTTGACGAGTCCGATCTCCTTGGCGCGCGCCGCGGAGATGTCCTTGCCGGTCAGGGCCAGCTCGGCCACGTGACCCTTTCCGATGATGCGCGGCAACCGTTGCAGGCTGCCGAGGTCGGCCACGATGGCCACCTTGGTCTCGCGCACCGAGAAGATGGCGTCGGCGCTGGCCACTCTGATATCGCATGCCGAGACGACGTCGACACCTCCCCCGATGCAGTATCCGTGGATGGCGGCGACGACCGGCTTCGGGCACTGAGCCACCGAGGTCACAGACGCCTGCATGCGGAGGATGCCCTGTCGCGCCATGACCGCCCGCGACGCCATCGAGGGTTGGGGCGCGTGGGCGCTCCCGTTCCCCCCTGGGGGTGCCTCGCCCGGTCTCGCCTCGGAGTGCTCGTCGCCCCCGGTGAGCATCCCGGCCATGGCCTTGAGGTCGAGGCCGACGCTGAAATGTGGCCCCCGGGCGGCAATCACGATGGCGCGCACGGTGCGGTCGGTGGACAGCTCGTCGATGGCCAGGGGTAGGTCGGTCCAGAACGTCGGCCCCATGGCGTTGCGGGCCTCGGCCCGGTCGAGCCAGAGCGTGGCGACGTGGTCGTCGCGTTCGATGGAGAGCACCTCGGAGTTCGGCATGGAGGCCACAATACGACCGCGCGCCTCGGGCCCGGCTGTGTCCAGTGCCGACCCCCGGCTCGAGCGTGGCGGCCCGAAGGAGAGGCCGTACGCCCCGTTAGGATGCCATGGCAGGGCGCGTGTGTTGGCGAGCCGCCCTGGAACCCCGGCTGTCGGAGACCCTGCGCCACGCCCGTTGGAAAGAGGTAGACCCCTGACCACGTTCACCGCCGACGCGTCCTCGGCGCTCGGGGGACCCCAATGGCTGGTACGGCGCCGCGCCGAGGCCTGGCAGCGATTTGCCGCCTCGAGCGTCCCCACCGAGGCCGAAGAGGTGTGGCGCTACAGCGGTATCGACGCGTTCGACTTGGATGCTTATGCTCCTGCGCCTCGGCCTTGGCCAGAGGAGCGGTCCGAGCCCACGCTCACCGTGGCACACCGGCTCGCCGACCCCCTCGGACCGCGGGCCGGCCTGGTCGTCACCCGCAACGGCGTGATCGAGGCCGTCGAGATCAATCCCTCGGTCTCCGCCGACGCACTGTCGGTTACCGCCGCCCGCAGCGCCGCGGCTGACGGCCCCGCCCCCGAGGCGTTGGGGGAGCTGGCACGGGGACACGACGCCTTCGGAGAGCTGCACGACGCCTTCGTGGCCGACATCGTGCTCGTGAACGTGGCCCGCAAGGCCATCGTCTCGGACCCCGTCGTCGTCGTCCACCTCATCGATCCCGGCGTGGGAACGGACCGCGGTGTGGCGGTGTTCCCCCGCACACTCGTGGAGTTGGGTGCATCGGCAGAGGCCGGGGTGATCGAGCTCACCGCGGCCCGCGTCGTCGGGACATCGCTTCCCGCCGGCGAGGAGCCTGACGCGGCGCCGCTGGCCTCGCTCGTTGTTCCTGTCACCGAGCTCGGTGTCGCCGACGACGCCCGTCTCCGATACGCCAGCCTGCAGGTGCTCGGACAAGGCGCCACCTCCATCGCCGTGCAGGCAAGCTGCGTCGGGCGCGACGCCACCCTCCAATCGTTCACGGCCGGCTTGGGTGGGCGCTACGCACGGGTTCGAACCGACTCCGATCTCGTGGGCCAGGCCGGCCGCACGTCGTTGCTGGCCGCGTACTTGGGAACCGGCCATCAGGTACACGACTTCCGCACCCTCCAGGATCACCACGCGCCACGCACCGAGAGCCAGCTGCTGTTCAAAGGAGCGGTGGCCGACACCTCCCGGTCGGTGTACAGCGGGCTGATCCGGATCCGAAAAGGAGCGCGGGGGGCCAATGCCTTCCAGACGAACCACAACCTCGTGCTCTCCGAGGGGGCCCATGCCGACTCGGTGCCCAACCTCGACATCGACGAGAACGATGTGCGGTGCAGCCATGCGTCGACCGTGGGCCCCATCGACGAGGAGCAGCGGTACTACCTCGAGACGCGGGGAATCGAACCGGCGGTGGCCGAGCGCCTCATCGTCCTCGGCTTCTTTTCGGACCTCGCCGGTCGGGCCCCATTCCCAGGCGTGGGCCGATGGATCGAAGACGCCGTGCGCCGACGCATGGCGGGGCGTCTGTCCGCTCAGCGATCCGATGGGTGAGCTGGTGCGCCTGTGCCGGCGCGACGAGCTCTCGTCCGGAGCAGCACGCCGATTCGAGGTCGGAGCCCACCGGATCGCGTTGGTCCGCATCGAGGACGACTTCTATGCCATCGGCGACGTCTGCAGCCACGAGGACTACTCCCTCTCGGAGGGGGAGGTGCTGGTGGACGCGTGCGAGATCGAGTGCTGGAAGCACGGATCGATGTTCGACCTGCGCAGCGGCGAGCCGACATCGTTGCCGGCCACCAAGCCGGTACCGGTCTTCGGGGTCCAAATAGACGGTGACGACGTGCTCGTGGAGCTCCCGTGAACGCCACCGGGGCGCCGGTGGCCCACGGCGTGGACGTGGTCCATGAGCTGGCGGTGGAGGGGCTGCGCGCCGGCGTGGCCGGGTTGGAGGTTCTCACCGGCGTCGACCTCGTGGTGCGAAGCGGCGAGGTTCACGCCGTGATGGGCCCGAACGGTTCAGGCAAGAGCACGCTGGCCCACGTCCTCATGGGCAAGCCGGGGTACCAGGTGCTGGGCGGCACCGTGACCCTCGACGGCCGGGACCTTCTTCCCCTGCCGCCGTTCCAGCGTGCCCGGTTGGGGTTGTTCCTCGCCCCCCAGGATCCCATCGAGGTGCCCGGGGTGGGGTTGCACCAAGCGCTCACCGAGGCTCTTGTGGGGCGCGGCTTGAGCGCCGACGACGCAGGTGGGTCGTTGACTTCTCGAGCCCTGGCCGAAGCCCAACGGGTGGGGCTCGAGACTCGTCTGCTCGACCGACCGCTCAACGTCGACCTGTCGGGGGGCGAGCGCAAGCGCAGCGAGACACTGCAGATGGCGCTGTTACGGCCGAGCGTCGCCGTCCTCGACGAGCTCGATTCGGGGATCGACATCGATGGGCTGCGCGACGTGGCACAGCGCGTCCGCGACGGGGTGGCGGAATGGGGCCTGGGGGTGCTCGCCATCACTCACTACCGGCGCCTGTTGTCGGTCTTGCAACCCGACGTCGTGCACGTGCTGGTGCGCGGTCGCATCGTGGCGAGCGGTGGACCCGAACTGGCCGGTGAGCTCGAGCGCACGGGGTACGGCGCTTTCGAGACGGCGGCTCGACAGGGCGACGGGGGCAGAGGCATTCAAAACTGATTCGTCAGTCAGTAACGCTGGCGGTACCATGAGCGCCCGTCTGCAGCGGACTCACGCGGGAGGCCGGCCGTGCGTTTTTTCAGCTTTCACCTCATGCCCTATCCGGGTCTGCCCGCCGACTACGACGGTCCGGCGTGGATCACATGTCCCAACCAACTGTTCGACCCCCGGCTCGGGGGCGAGCTCTACAACCGCTACATCGACGAACTGCTCTACGCCGAGGAGCTCGGCTTCGACGGGGTGTGCGTCAACGAGCACCATCAGAACGCGTACGGCATCATGCCCTCGCCCAACCTGATCGCCTCGGTTCTCGCCCGGCTGACCGAACGTGTCCGCATCGCCGTGGTAGGCAACGCCCTACCCCTTTACGATCCCCCGACGCGCGTGGCGGAGGAGTTCGCCATGATCGACTGCATCAGCGGGGGGCGGCTCATCGCCGGCATGGTCGTGGGCGGCGGTCCCGAGTACTACTCGTTCTCGCTGAACCCGGCGCATGCCCGCGAGCGCTTCGCCGAGGCGCACGACCTGATCCTCAGGGTGTGGACCGAGCCGGGTCCCTTCGAGTTCACCGGCAAGCACTACAAGCTCCGCTACGTGAACTCCTGGCCGCGGCCTATCCAACAGCCCCATCCCGAGATCTGGATCCCGGGCGTGGGCTCGCTCGAGACGCTGGAGTTCGTGGCCAAGCACCGCTACGCGTACATGGGCATCCCGTACTTCCACATCCGCGCCTTCGAGCGCATGTTCACCATGATGCGCGAGGCGTGTGACAAGGAAGGGTACGTTGCCGATCCACTGCAGCTGGGCTGGCTCGTGCCGATCTTCGTCGAAGAGACCGACGCCGAAGCCCGGCGGCGCTATGAGGAGCACTTCTGGTACTTCGTCCGCCGCCTGCTGCCCGGCATCAACATCTCGCCGCCCGGCTACACCTCTGTGCGTTCGGCGGAGAACATCATGAAGAACGCCGGCACGTTCGCGCTCAACCTCGAGACGTGGGACGAGGTCGTGGAGGGCCAGTACGCCATCGTCGGTTCCCCCCAGACGGTCACCGAGATGCTCGCCGCCAACATCGAGCGGCTGGGCGTGGGGAATCTGCTCGGTCTGTTCCAGTTGGGCACCTTGTCGGCCGCCGACACCGGGCGGAACCTCGAGCTCTTCGCCACCGAGGTCATGCCGAAGCTGCGAGGCGCCTTTCCGGGCACGCAGTTGCCTGGCGCCGTGCCGGCCCCGGCGGCGGCACCATCGTGACCCTCCTGGCGCCAGGGACCATCGACACCGCCGCCGGATCGATCGAGGTCCACCGAGGAGGCCGGGGCGGGCCCGCTCCTCTGGTCTACCTGCACTCGGCCCAGGGCGAGGGGCCGGGGATGGTCCTGTTGGAGGTACTGGCGGACACGCGTCAGGTGGTGGCGCCGTTGTTCCCCGGCTTCGGGGCCTCCGAAGGGCTGCAGCACATCGAGGACATCGAGGACGCCGCCTTCCACCTGCTGGACGTCTTGGACCGATTGGGTTTCCCGAGCTGTGACGTGGTGGGTTTGTCGCTCGGCGGATGGATGGGTGCCGAGCTGTGCGTGCGATGGCCTGAGCGCGTCAGACGGATGGTGCTCGTCAACCCGGTGGGACTCTACGTAGAGGGTGCGCCCATCACCGAGATATTCGGCCGGGCACCGTCGGCCCTCGCCGGCGAGCTCTTCGCCGATCAGGAATTCCCCCTCGCCCAGCTCATGCGAGCCCTAGAGGACATGGGGGCGGATCCGTCGCAGATTCCCTTCGAGCTCGTGCGTCCGTTCCTGCAGTCCCAGGCGGCGACGGCGAAGCTGGGTTGGAACCCTTACCTGCACGATCCCAAGCTGCAGGGCCGTCTGGGTCGTGTCACGGCGCTCACATTGATCATCCACGCCCGCAAAGACGGCATCGTTCCCCGAGCGCACGCCGAGGCGTTCGCGTCGGCCATCCCCGGTGCCAAGGTCACCGACCTCGACGACGCCGCACACCTGGCAACGCTCGAGCGCCCCCACGAAGTAGCCCAGCTCGTCCTCGAACACCTGGGGGAGTGACTCGGACAACCCCCCAAGCGCCGGCGGGGCGACATGGCAGCGGTGGGAGGCGCTGGTACCGTCGTGCGTCATGGCCCGCCGTCTTCGTCGCGGTTCGGCCGCGGGCCGAGGCACGCTGATCGGTCACGCCCGACTGGGCCCGGAGAGCGGGGAGGGCCCCGGCCACACGGACGCGCCGCGGCGGCGGCCTTGAAACTCTCGGGGATCCCCGGGGCGAGGGCGAGCTCGCCGGCCCCACACCGGCGCCGGGCCCCGCTGCGCCCCCCGGTGAGTCGCCCGTCGTCGCACCACCTCCCACGGTCCGGCCGGCCACACGCCGCCATCGTGGGCGCAAGCGCAGCACCGGCGAGCGGGTGATCCGATGGTCAGTGGTGATCGTGGCGCTCGTCCTTCTCGCCGCCGGCTCGGTCTACGGCTATCTGTGGTACCGGCTCGGCCAGATCAAGTCGGTCAGCTGCTCGGCGTGCGCAGTGTCAGCGGCGGGCGCCCCCTACAACGTGCTCATCGTGGGATCGGACTCCCGCGCGGGGAACACCGGCGCAGCAGCCCAGGCCTTCGGCAGCGCGTCGCAGGTCGGTGGGCAGCGCAGTGACACGATCAAGATCCTTCACGTGAACCCCTCGGCCGGCACGGCCAGAGCTGCTGTCGATCCCGAGAGACACCTACGTCTCATTGTCGGGAATGCCCTCGGGCACCGGCTTGGCGACCGACAACAAGATCAACACCGCCTTCAACAGTGGCCCGGACCCGCTCATCCAGACCATCGAGAACACCTTTGGCATTCCGATCAACCACTTCGTGATCACCGACTTCAGCGGGGTGATCAACCTGGTCCAATCGGTGGGCGGCATCACGTTGGACTTCCCCTATCCCGTACGCGACAACGACGACGGGAACAACAACTCGGGGCTCGACATCCCCCATGCGGGGTGTCAGACCCTGAACGGAACCATGGCGCTCGCCCTGGCACGCTCGCGCTACTACGAGTACGAGGTGCAGCCCGGAGTACTGGGAGTACGACGGTAGCGGCGACCTCGGGCGCATCCAACGCCAGAACGTCATCATCGAGGCGGTGATCGACAAGGCCAGGTCGTCGAGCTACAACCCCGCTGAAGGTCAACGCCTTCCTGGGTTCGGTCGTCCACGACATCACCAAGGACAAGGCCATGTCGAGCTCCATGCTGATCTCGCTGGCGCAGCGTTTCCACGCCTTTTCGGGCTCGTCTCTCAAGACCTTGACCCTCCCGACACTCGGGGCGAGCTCCGATGTGGCCGGGTCGGTCGAGGTTGTCGCAGGAGCCCGCCGCCAGCCAGATGATCAGCCAGTTCCTGGGTACCTCTCCCGAGTCCGATCGTGACGCCGCCCCTCGACGCCTACGGGTCGCCGGTCACCGTGCCCGCCACCACGACCGCGCCCTCAGGCCACGAGCGGCCCGGCGCAGCCGACGCACCGCCACGACCGGTGCCGGGCCAGGGACCGTTCAATCCCACGCCCTGCTGACCAAGCAGGCGGCCGTCAGGCGCGGCGGGCGGTGCTCTGTTCGGCCTCGTCGAGGCCCTGGGCCAGGGTGTTCCACGACAGGGTGGCGCACTTGATGCGGACGGGGAACTTGACCACGCCCTGCAGGGCGGCCAGCTCCCCGAGGGACTCGGGATCGGCGCCACGGCGTCGAGCCGTCGTCGGCGGACCCGTTGGCGGCCTCGAGCCGTCGGGCCGTCCCGAGGCGCGGCCTCGTGGATCGACATCATGGCCTTGAACGTGCGGATGAGGCTCGCGCACCTCGGCCACGGTCTTGCCCTTCACCGCCGCCGACATCAGCGACGCCGACGACTGGCTGATCGAGCAGCCCTGGCCGGCGATCCGGATGTCGGTCACCGTGCCGTCCTCGACCTGCACGTAGACGACGACCTCGTCGCCGCACAGCGGGTTGAACCCCTCGACCCGTTGCGCCGGGGGCGTCGGCAGCTCGCCCCGGTTCCGGGGGCTGCGGTAGTGGTCGAGGATGATCTCGCGGTAGAGGTCTTCCAGACCGGGCATGGGCTCCTCGTCGTTCGTGACATGACCGTCGCCTCACGGAGCGGGCGACTGGCGTCGCTTCACTATGCGAACAGGGTACCGGCCTCGGCGATGGCGTCGGCCAGGACGTCCACGTCGGACTCGTCGTTGTAGAGGTAGAACGAGGCCCGGGCCGTGGCGGTGACGCCCAGCTGCCGCATCAGGGGCTTGGCGCAGTGGTGGCCGGCCCGGACGCACACCCCCGCCTGGTCGAGGACCTGGGCGAGGTCGTGGGGGTGGATGTCGCGGTACGCGAGCGACAGCACGCCGCCACGGTCTCGCGTCCCGGGCGGGCCGAAGATCCGCGAGGTCGTCGCCGAATCGCTCGCTCGAAGTGTCGACTGGGCGTAGGCGGTCAGCTCGACCTCGTGGGCGTGGACGGCGTCCATGCCCGACGGCTTCGAGGTAGTCGACCGCCGCGCCCAGTCCCACCGCCTCGGCGATCGGCGGCGTGCCCGCCTCGAACTTCCAGGGCAGCTCGTTGGGGGTGAACCCGTCGTGGCGGACGTCGCGGATCATCTCCGCCCCCGCCCAGGAACGGGGGCATCTCCTCGAGCAGCTCGCGCCGGCCCCACAGCACCCCGATCCCGGTGGGGCCGAGCATCTTGTGGGCGCTGAAGGCCAGGAAGTCACAGCCGAGCTGGCCGACGTCGGTGGGCAGGTGGGGGACGGACTGGGCGCCGTCGGCCAGCACCAGCGCGCCGGCGCGGTGGGCGGCCTCGGCGATGCGGGCGAAGGGCGTGATGGTCCCGAGCACGTTCGACATGGTGGTGCAGGCCACCAGCTTCACCCCGTCGAGGAGCCGGTCGAGGTCGGAGAGGTCGAGGCGGTAGTCCTCGTCGAGGCCGATCCAGCGCAGCTCGATCCCGCGCTCCTCGGCCAGCATCAGCCACGGGACGATGTTGGCGTGGTGCTCCATGTCGGTGAGCAGCACGACGTCGCCCGGCGCGCAGGTTGGCCCGGCCCCAGGTGGCGGCCACCAGGTTGATGGCCTCGGTGGCGTTCTTGGTGAAGATCACCTCGTGCTCGGGGTCGGGGCGCCGATGAACCGGCCCACCGCGACCCGGGCCGCGTCGTAGAGGCGGTCGGCCTCCTCGGCGATGGTGTAGACGCCGCGGTGCACGTTGGCGTGGGTCGTCTCGTAGTAGTGCGTCCATGGCGTCGAGCACGCACTGCGGGCGCTGCGACGACGACGCCGAGTCGAGGTAGACGAGCCGGTGGCCGTGCACCGTGCGGTCGAGCATCGGGAAGTCCGCCTTGACTTGGAGAAGTCACAGCGGGTCGCGCACGTCGCCGACGGCGGTCGCCGGGCGTCGGGTTCACGCCGGAGTTCGTCACGGTCACCTCCGCCACGGCTCGTAGCCCTCGGCCTCGAGGCGTCGGCCAGCTCGGGCCCGCCGCGTTCCACGATCCGGCCGTCCACCAGCACGTGGACCACGTCGGGGCGCAGCAGTCGAGGATCCGCGTGTAGTGGGTGACGAGCAGCACGCCGAGCGCAGGCCGCTCGCCGCGCACCGCCTGGACGCCGTCGGCCACGATGCGCAGGGCGTCGATGTCGAGGCCCGGAGTCGGTCTCGTCGAGCACGGCCAGCTCGGGCTCGAGCATGGCCATCTGCAGGATCTCGTTGCGCTTCTTCTCCCCGCCGGAGAACCCCTCGTTCAGGTAGCGCTCGCCGAACGACGGGGTCCATCCCGAGCCGCTTCATCCACTCGAGCATCGACAGGCGGACCTCGAGCACCGAGCGGTCCTCGCCGATGCGCCCGGACACGGCCTGGCGCAGGAACTGGATCACCGGGACGCCGGGGATCTCCTCGGGGTACTGGAAGGCGAGGAACATCCCGGCCTTGGCCCGCACGTCGGTCGGCCACGCCGTGACGTCCTCGCCCCGGAAGCGGATGGCGCCGCGGTCACCTGGTAGGCGGGGTTGCCGAGCAGGGTGCTGGCCAGGGTCGACTTGCCCGAGCCGTTCGGGCCCATGAGGGCGTGGAGCTCGCCCTCGCCCAGCGCCAGGTCGACGCCGCGCAGGATCTCGGTGCCGCTCGACGGCCACGTGCAGGCCCTCGACCTCGAGAAGCGGGGTCACGGCGGCAGTCTACCGTCGCAGCGGGATTTTCACTACGGCCGTAGTGGCAATTCCCCGGTCCTCGGTCCCGGCTCCCATCCGCCCAGCCGGTGCTCGAGGACCGCTCCGACCAGGTGTTCGGTGGGCCGCGCCGGTCCAGTAGCGTCGCCCCGGTGAGCGATCCGTGGACCTTCAGCGGCAAGGTGGCGGGCCTGGGCCAGTCCGGCGGGGTGGTCACCCTGGTCGACGAGTCCACCTTCGCCATCAGCGGTCACGAGGGCGACGTCGTCACCCCGTCGGCCGAGGGCCTGTTCGTCCGCGACACCAGGATCCTCTCCCGCTTCGAGCTGCGGGTGAACGGAGCCAGGCCCGAGGCGCTGGCCGCCGTCTCCGACGACCCTTTCTCGGCCATCTTCGTGTCCCGATGCCCACCCCGGCCGGGCCTGGCCGACTCCACGCTCATGGTGTTCCGCCGCCGCTATGTGGGCCAGGGGATGCGCGAGGACCTCGTCATCCGCAACTTCGGCGACGAGCCCACCTTCTGCTCGGTGGAGCTGTTCATCGACTCCGACTTCGCCGACCTGTTCGCCGTGAAGGAAGGGCGGTTCGGCAGTTCCGACGGGGAGATCACCCGGGAGCACGCGGACGGCCAGCTCGAGTTCTCCTACCGGCGGGGAACGGTCAACCGGGGGCTGGTCATCCAGCTCTTCCCGACGCCGGCGGTGATCGCCGACGACCTCATCAGCTTCGAGGCCATCGTCCCTGCCCACGGGGAGTGGACGGGGTGCCTCGAGTTCCACCCCGTCATCGAGGGCAAGGCGATCGACCCCCGCTACCTGTGCGGCCAGCCCGTCGACCGGGCCGCCCCCGCCGAGCGCCTCGCCAAGTGGCGCCGCCAGGTGCCGCAGGTCGACACCGATCACGACGGCCTGCGGACGGTGATCGCCTCGAGCGCCGAGGACCTGGGAGCGCTTCGGATCTTCGACCCCGACTACCCCGAGCGTGTGGTGCTGGCGGCGGGGGCGCCGTGGTTCATGACGGTGTTCGGCCGCGACTCGCTCATCACGTCGTGGATGGCGCTGCTCGTCGACCCCGACCTGGCGCTCGGGGTCCTGCAGACCCTGGCCCGCTTCCAAGGCAACAACATCGACCCCCGAAGCGAGGAGCAGCCCGGTCGTATCCTCCACGAGATGCGTTTCGGCGACGCGCCGTCTCTGTCACTCGGCGGCGGGAGCATCTACTACGGGACCGCCGACGCCACGCCGCTGTTCGTCATGCTGCTCGGCGAGCTGCGGCGCTGGGGCCTCGCCCGCGAAGTGGTGGACGAACTGCTCCCCAACGCCGAGCGGGCGCTCGAGTGGATCGAGAACTACGGCGACCTCGACGGCGACGGCTATGTCGAGTACCAGCGGATGACCGACCGGGGCCTCGCCAATCAGGGGTGGAAGGACTCTGCCGACGGTATCCGCTATCGCGACGGAACCATCGCCCATGCGCCCATCGCGCTGTGCGAGGTGCAGGCTTACGTCTACAGCGCCTACCTGGCCCGCGCCCACTTCGCCCGCGAAGCCGGTGACGAAACGGCCTTTGAGCGTTTCCGCTCCAAGGCGACGAGATTGAAGACGGAGTTCAACCGGGATTTCTGGCTCGAGGATCGTGGGTGGTTCGCGGTCGGCCTCGATGCCGACAAGCGGCCCATCGACTCTCTCACCTCCAACATGGGCCACTGCCTGTGGACCGGCATCGTCGACCAGGACAAGGCCCGTATCGTCGCCGACAAGCTGATGTCACCCGAGTTGTACAGCGGTTGGGGTGTTCGCACCCTGGCGTCCTCCATGGGGGGTTACAACCCCATCAGCTATCACTGCGGTTCGGTGTGGCCCCACGACACCGCCATCGTTGCCGCCGGTCTGGCGCGATACGGGTTCATGGACCATGCCCTGCGCCTCATCTGTTCGCTGCTCGACGCGGCATTGAGCCTGGGTGGGCGCCTGCCCGAGCTCTACTGCGGGCTGGACCGCTCCGAGTTCTCGACCCCGGTCGGCTACCCGACGTCGTGCTCGCCACAGGCGTGGGCGGCGGCGTCCCCGCTGCTGTGCCTGCGCACGATGCTCCGTCTCGACCCGTGGGTCCCGTACGGGAAGACGTGGTTGTCGCCCGATGCTGCCCGAAGGGATGAAATACCTCAAGGTCGAGGGGATCCCCTGGCCGGGTCGCGCGTGACCGTCGAGGTCGACGGCGACGACGTCGAGGTGACCGGGCTCCCGCCCGAAGTGGCGCTGGTCACCGAGCCCCGCCACCCCGCCACATCGGTCTGAGCGCTGTTCGGCTCGGGGTCCAGGGCAACGGACCTGCGGTGTCAGCCACCAGGAAGGGTCTGGAGACCGTCGACGGGGCCGAGCACGGCGTGGGGAACCCGGGACTGCGCGCTCCCCAGAGGGACGACACCGCTCACGATCTGGACGTTGGGGGTATTCGAACCGCAACTGGGGTCGAAAGGCGTCTGCGCCACCACTTGTAGGGACGCCGGGTTCGTGCCGGCAACGTCGGTCCAGCCGTAGTAGGTGCCGCACGCCGGCATCGTCACCTGAACCGCGGTGCTCGTGGGGCCCACGGGATGCCAGGGGACCGAGACCAGTTCCGTCGGACGGCTGATGCTCGGTGGCTGCACCGGTCCGCTACAGGCCAGAGCGCTGCCGCTGGTATAGGCGAGCACGCTGTGACCGGTCTGGGCGTCGATCACGACTGCCACGTACCGGGTGGCGAGCCGGGGCCTGCCGGCGCGGGCTGGGCAGGCGGCGCCCCAGGCGATCCCGATCCATGCCAGGCGATTGTCGTAGCGCGGGAGCAGAGCGGCCGCCGGTGGTGCGGTCGGTGGCGTCACCGTCGAACCTGTCGAGGTCGTCGAACCCGGCACTGCGGTCGTGGTTACGCCGGAGGATGTGGAGCCAGGAGCCGAGCTCGTCGTCGGCCCGGTGGAGGGGTTTGCGGTGGCGCTCGTGGCGGCGGAGGTCGTCGTCGTGGCGCCTGGCGTCGTGGTCTGTGTCGACACCCGAGACGAGATGGTCACGGCGCCCAGGCCGAGCACGGCGAAGCGGTAGATGCCGTCAACGACGTCGGCGGCGCGGAACATGGCCTGTGCGATGGTCTCCGACAGGCGCGGCTTCCTCTTCCCGGGCGGGGCCACCGCCAGGTCCCCGTTGTCGAGCTCGACGCCAGAGACGAAGCGACCTCGGATCACCGACGTCAGCGACGGCGCTCCCGATACGGTTTTGCCCTTGGTATTGGTGACGGCACAGGCGCTGAGGAGTCCTGCCGCGACCACGAGCACCAAGGCGCGTCGCCAGCTCGACATGGGTCGCACGGGCCACAGTCTGCCCGCCGTGTGACGTTAGGCTGCGTCAATGGCGCCGGCTGTCACAGACCGTGGCGCGCCCGGGGTGCCAAGCTCCGAGGAAGTCTTCGTGCTCGCCGTCGATCTGGGTACGGGCGGACCCAAAGTGGCGCTCGTCTCCCCCACGGGAAGGATCGCCGCCAGCGCGTCTGAGCCCGTGGAGTTGCGCCTCTTGCCCGGCGGTGGGGCCGAGCAGGACCCCATGGCGTGGTGGGCAGCCATCGTGAAGGCGGCCCGTCGTGTGCTCGAGCTGTCCTCGGTGCCGCCGTCGAGTGTGGTGGGTGTGGGGTGCACCGCCCAGTGGTCGGGCACGGTGGCGGTCGACCGACAAGGAGCGCCACTGAGGCCCGCGGTGATCTGGATGGACTCTCGGGGTAGCACCGCGATGAGGCGCCAGATGCGAGGCCCGGTCAGTGCGATGGGATACGACGTCAGGAAGCTGCAGCGCTGGATCCGTCTCACCGGCGGAGCGCCCAGTCAATCAGGGAAGGATCCCACCGCCCACATCTTGTGGATACGCGACGCCGAGCCCGATGTCTATCGGGCCACGTTCAAGTTCCTCGAGCCGGTGGATTGGCTCAATCACCGCCTCACGGGATGCTTCTCGGCTTCCTATGACTCGATCGCGGTCCATTGGGTGACAGACAACCGGCACATCAACTCGATCCACTACGACGAGTCGTTGCTGCGCATGTCAGGCCTCGAGCGTTCCAAGCTACCCGATGTGGTCCCCTCCGCCACGATCATGGGATCTCTGCGGGCCGAGGCGGCCGACGAGATAGGCCTACCCGTCGGGCTTCCCGTGGTGACGGGGACCGGCGATGTGCACTCCGCAGCAGTGGGGTCCGGGGCGGTGGCCGACTATGACGGCCACCTCTATATCGGGACATCCTCGTGGATCTCGTGCCACGTGCCGTTCAAGAAGACCGACCCCATCCACAACGTGGCGTCGATCCCCGCCGCCATTCCCGGTCGGTATCTGGTCGCCGACGAGCACGAGACGGCGGGCGCGTGTCTGACGTTCCTCGCCGAGAACGTGCTGTTCGACGGGAAAGGCCCGGGTCCTGTCGTGGGTGACGGGACCGTCTACCGGTACTTCGACGAAGTGGCGGCCACGGTGCCGCCGGGGTCGCACGGGGCCATGTTTACGCCGTGGCTCAACGGGGAGCGTTCTCCGGTCGACGATCACACCATTCGCGGCGGGTTCCACAACCTGTCGCTCTCCACCTCGCGCGACGACCTGGTACGCGCCGTCTACGAAGGGGTGGCGCTCAACAGCCGTTGGCTGCTCGGGGCCGTGCAACGGTTCGTGGGGCGGCGATTCGAGACCTTGGCCTTCATCGGGGGCGGCGCCAACTCGGCAGTGTGGTCCCAGATCCACGCCGACGCCATGGGCTGTCGTATCCGACCGGTCGCCGACCCCGTCCTCGCCAACGTGCGAGGTGCCGGGTTCCTGACGTTGTTGGCACTCGGTCGCATCGGCGTGGAGGACATTCCCGGCATGGTGGAGATGGGGAGGACCTTCGACCCCGACGCCGCTGCGGGCAAAGTCTACGAAGAGCTCTACGGCGAGTTCGTGAACCTCTACAAGCAGACCAAGCAGATCCACCGGCGGCTCAACCGGCACTGACCACCCGTCGAGTTGTCCACGACGCGGGGCCGGCGATCAGATGCGCTCGAAGTTCCGGCCCAACTCCCAGTCGGTCACCGTCTGATTCGCTCGGATCCATTCCTGTCGGGCCGTGTTGAGCAGGTGATGGTGTACGTCGTCGCCGAACGCCTGGGCGGCGATGGGAGAAGCCCCGAGCTCGTCGATGGCTTCGACCAGGGTCGTCGGCACTCGGGCCACGTCGGTGGCGTTGTAGGCGTTGCCCTCGAAGGGAGGTGGGAGCTCGAGGCGGTGCTCCACGCCCCACAGGCCGGCGGCGAAGATGCCGGCCAAGGCCAGATACGGGATTGACGTCGGCACCGGGGATCCGGCACTCGACCCGTCGGCCCTCACCGTGGCCGACCAACCGGAAGCCGCACGTCCGGTTGTCGACCCCCCACACCGCCGCGGTGGGTGCCCACGATCCCGGGACATAGCGCTTGTAGGAATTGACGTACGGGGCCCACAGCCAGGTGAGCTGTCGAGCGCCGACCAGCAACCCGGCCACGAATTGCCGGCCCACCTCCGACAGCTGCGACGCTTCGTCGTCGCCCCCCATCCGCGGAGCACCGGAGTCGGCATCCCAGAGGCTGGCGTGGATGTGGCACGACGAGCCCACCTCGGCCATCGACCACTTGGCCATGAACGACGCCGATCGGCCGCACTGGTCGGCGATCTCCTTGACACCGTTCTTGAAGACGAGGTGCCGGTCGGCGACCTCGATGGCCCGGCCGTAGGTGACGTTGACCTCGTGCTGGCCGCGACCCGCCTCACCCTTGGAGAATTCGACGGGGATGTCGGCCACCACCATCTCGTTGCGGATCCGCCGCAGCACGTACTCCTCGCGCGACGTCTGCAGCAGCTGGTAGTCCTCGATGGTCGACACATGGGGGTGCAGGTCACGCCACCCCTGTGCCGCCGCCTCTTCGAATGTCTCGCGGAACAGGTAGAACTCGAGCTCGGTGGCGCACCGGATGTCGAGGCCCAGCGCCCGTGCCCGCTCGATCTGGCGTCCGAGGACCCGTCGGGGAGAAACCTCGACGGGAGCCCCTTCGGTGTCGACCACGTCGCACACCACCATGGCCGTGCCCTCGAGCCAGGGCAGGACCCTCAGCGTGGCCAGGTCGGGTACGGCGACGAGGTCGCCGTACCCGGTCTCCCAGTTGGTGAACCGGTACCCGGCGAGCGGCTCCATGTCCACGTCGACGGCGAGGAGATAGTCGCATGCCTCGATGCCGTGCTCGAGGACGTGGTCGAGGAAGAAGCGCCCGGTGACGCGCTTTCCCACCGGTCGTCCCTGCATGTCGGGAAACGCTACGACCACCGTGTCGATGGACCGTCGGCGATCCGTTTTCTCAGCTCGCCCAGCTCCAGCATGCCCGCACCATGGCACGGACCAAGGGCGGCGTCCAGCAGCGTCGGCGCGCCGATGAGCGGCGGTGGCTGGGAGCTACTCGGGAGTCACGTACGCGGCGGTGATCCCGCCGTCGACGACCAGAGCAGAGCCTGTCATGAACGAGGACTCGTCAGAGGCCAGGAAGAGCGCGGCGCGAGCGACCTCCTCGGGGCGTCCCAGGCGGCCCATGGGGATGTGCACGAGCCGCCGGTTGCGGCGCTCGGGATCGGCCAGGAGCTCGGCCAGAAGTGGGGTCTCGATCGGGCCCGGGCACAGCGCGTTGGCCCGGATCCCTTTGCGGGCGTACTCGACGGCCAGCTCGCGGGTAAAGGCGAGCACCCCGCCCTTCGACGCCGTGTAGGCCACCTGGGCGGTCGCCGCGCCCATGAGAGCCACGAAGGACGCCACGTTCACGATCGACCCACCGCCCGAATCCATCATGGCCGGGATGGCGCCGCGGCAGCACAGCCACACGCCCTTGAGGTTCACGTCCATGACCCGGTCCCAGGTGGAGGCGGGAGTGTCGAGCACCCCGCCGTCGTCTCCGGGGAAGATCCCGGCGTTGTTGAACAGCACGTGCAGGCCACCGAGCTGTCGTGTGGCGGCTGTCACCACGTCGGTCACCTGGGTTTCGTCCGAGCACATCGGCGGCGACCGCCACCGCCCGTCCGCCGGCGGCGATGATGTGCTCGACAGTGTCGCGGGCCGCCTGGGCCACCACGTCCGCGACCACCACGGAGGCGCCTTCGGAGGCGAACAGCGTGGCGGCGACCCGGCCGATGCCGCTGCCGGCTCCGGTGATCACCGCCACCTTTCCTGCCAGTCGCGCCGACACGGCACGACGATACCCGCCACGAGCCCAGCGTCTCGGGCTCGTGGCGGACCCGGCTCCCGAGCGCGGCCACGCGGTGGCCGAGCGCACCGCGTCGGTGTGATACTGGTCCTATGACCACACGCGCCGCGCCCATCGTGGGGGTCACGACCTACCGGCAGCAGGCCTCGTGGGGCCCGTGGGACAGGCTCGCCACCGTCCTTCCCGCCTCGTATGTCGACACCGTGGCGGCCGCGGGTGGCCGTCCCGTGCTGCTGCCCCCCAGTGAGGGCGGGGGGACGACGAGGCCACCGCCGCGGGCGTCATCGAGGCCATTGACGCGCTCGGTGCTCGTCGGGGGTGGGGACATCGACCCGGCCCGTTACGGCCAAGTGGCGCACGCGGCCACGTCGGGGGTCGATCCGGGGCGCGACGCCAGCGAGCTCGCTCTCCTCCGGGCGGCACTGGGCGCGGACCTTCCGGTGCTCGCCATCTGCCGTGGGATGCAGCTGCTCAACGTGGACCTGGGGGGCACCCTCGTCCAACACGTCCCCGACGTCGTGGGCCACGACGGGCACCAACCGGCCCGAGGCTGTTTCGCGGATGTCGAGGTCGTGACCGAGGCTGGCTCGATGGTGGCGAAGATCGTGGGTGAGACCGGCCACCGTTCGCTGCTCGCACCACCAGGCCATCGACCGGTTGGGCGAGGGACTGGTGGTGACGGCCCGGTCGGCCGACGGGCTGGCCGAGGCGGTCGAGCTCCCGGCGGCGCGTTTCGTCGTGGGTGTGCAGTGGCATCCGGAGGAGGACGCCGACCGGCGGCCCTTCCGAGGCACTTCTGGATGCGATCGCATGACCGCCTCTGCGCCGTCGCCGGCAGGAACCGTTCGTGTCGTGAACCCGGCCACCGAGCTCGCCGTGGCCGAGGTGGACCGACAGGACGAGGAAGCCGCCGACGCCGCCGTGCGGCGCGCGGCGCGGGCCTTTCCCGCCTGGCGTGACGTCGCGCCTCGCCGACAGGACGAGGCTGTTGCGCCGATTCGCCGAGCAGGTGGAGGCGCACCGCGAAGAGCTGGCCCTGCTCGAGACGCGCAACGTGGGCAAGCCCATTGCCGACAGTCGCGGCGAGGTGACCATGGTCGCCGACGTCCTGCACTTCTACTCGGGAGCCGTCGAAAAGCACCGGGGCGCCACCATTCCCGTAGCCGGAGGTGTGGATCTCACCTGGCCCGAGCCCTTGGGCGTGGTGGCCGCCATCGTGCCGTGGAACTTCCCCCTCGCCATCGCCTCGTGGAAGATCGCACCGGCGTTGGCATGTGGCAACACCGTCGTCGTGAAGCCCGCCGAGCTCACCCCCCTGACGGCGCTGCGCTTGGCCGAGCTCGCGCTCGAGGCGGGCCTTCCCGAGAAGCGTCCTCCAGGTGGTGGTGGGGCGCGGCACCACCGTGGGTACGGTCCTGGTCGAGCACCCAGAGGTGGCCAAGGTGGCGTTCACCGGCTCGACCGAGGCCGGACGTGACGTGATGGCCCGGGCCTCGGGAACCATCAAGCGGGTCACCTTGGAGCTCGGGGGGAAGTCCGCCAACGTCGTCTTCGCCGACGCCGACCTCGAGCTCGGCCGCCGCCAGCGCGCCCTCGGCCGTGTTCGGCAATGCGGGTCAGGACTGTTGCGCACGCAGCCGGATTCTCGTCGAGCGCGGCGCGTTCGATCGCTTCGTCGAACTTCTCGTCGACGCCACCCAGGCCCTGGTCGTGGGGAACCCCGAGGATCCCGCCACGCAGATGGGCCCGCTCGTGTCCGCCGACCACCGGACCCGCGTGCAACGGGTTCGTCGACCCCCTCGAGAGCGACCTTAACGTGGCCGGTCGAAGCCGGCGTCCCGGCCGGGCCGGGATGGTGGTTCCCCGCCACGGTCCTCGCCCCGGTTGACCCCGACCGGCGGGTGTGGCGAGAGGAGATCTTCGGGCCGGTGGTGGCAGTGACACCGTTCGAGGACGAGGCGCATGCCGTCGCCCTGGCCAACGACACCCCGTATGGCCTGTCGGGCTCGATCTGGACGCGCGACTCGAGCCGAGCCCTGCGAATGGCCAAAGCGGTGCAAGCGGGGGTGCTCTCGGTGAATTCCAATACCTCGGTGCGAGTGAACACCCCCTTCGGCGGCATGAAGCAGTCGGGATTCGGCCGGGAGCTGGGCATGGAGGCCCTGGCGTCGTTCTCCGACGTCAAGAACGTCTTCCTCTCCACCCAGGGCTGATCGCCCGCGGGCCAGCTCCAGGCGGGCTCGCACCGAACGGCATGGCGCCGTTCGGGCCGGTAACGTCTCGCCTGTGAGCAGTCGGCCGAAGTTTGTCAAGCCCTTGGTGGCGGCGGTGGGCCTCGCCGGCACCATCGCCAGTGTTTGGTGGTTCGCCCTGAAGCCCCGCCGCAAGCGGGCCGGACAGCGGTCGTCGGCGGCGCCGACGACCGAATGAGCGACCCGCTTCCGCCAGCGGGACCGGCAGCTCCGCTCGGGTCAGCTCCCCACGAGTGCCAAGGGCCGGTGCAGCATCCAGCCCAGGGTGTCGAGGGCCGCGGTCGGGTTCCACCCCGGCGTCTCCGGATGGGCGAGGTGGTCACGGCCCTCGGCGGTGAGGAATTTGTGCAGCGTGGGGTTCAGCGTCCCATGGAAGTCCGGGGCGGCGCCGGTGGCAAACCGCTCGGTTCCCTGGGCGTCGATGACGACGAACCCGTCGGAGTGGTTGATGTCGTAGGTGAGCGGCTTGCCGGTCCACCAGTCCACAGAGGCGGCGAGCCCTCGGGGACGCGCTGGACGACCCAACCGAAGAAATTCTCGACCTGCGCAGCTTGTGCGGGCGTCTCGGTCAGCAGCTCCCACGAGGCGCCCGTGAGGTGTGCGTACGCCGCCAGGCGGGCGGGCGTGTCTCGTGACGGGTCCACGCTCAGCTCGACGAGCTGCACGTTGGAGGCGGCACCGTCGGCCACGAGGGAGTGCTCGACCTGGAGCAGGTTCCCGGTGTCGAGGGGGCAGATGTCGGTGCACAGGGTGAGGAACGGCACCACCATGACCGTCTTGCCCCGCAGAGAAGCCAGGTCGATGCTCCGATCGTGTTGATCGGTAAAGGCGAGATCGGCGATGGAGGCCGGAATGGTTCGGCTCTCGACGATTCCGAGACTCGCCCGCGGGGGCGCCGGGATGCTCGAGGAACACGCCGAGAGCCCCAGCGCCAAGGCGACGCCGAGCCCGAGACACCGCCCCGCCAGTGCCCGGCACCGGTGGGGCACTCCTCGAGTCACGGCGTCCGAGTCTCACTGGGCGTACCCGCTGATGCCAGTCGGGCAATGGGAACGTGTCCCTGGGCCGCGAGCCGCAGCCGCCGGTCATCTTCGGCCCGGATCGGCTACCGTTTGCCCTGTGAAACGTCGACCGAAGTCCCTGCCTGCTGCTGCGCGTGTACTCTTTGTGTCCGCAACGATCGCCATGGGCCTGGCGGCGTGCGGCTCGAGCTCCACGCCTTCTGCCAAAGCGGCCACCACGGCCAGCTCTTCGGGCCCCAAGGTGACCACGATCACGTTGCAGTCGAAGACCTCCTACACCCCCCATGCCTCGGTTGGTGGTACCGACGACTACCACTGCACGCTCGTGAACCCCCACGTGACCTCCGACTCCTACATCGTGTACAGCCATTTCTTCCCCAATGACGGAAAGAGCTTCGAGGTCCATCACGCCATCCTCTTCCTGGTCCCACCCGACGAGGTCCAAGCCGCCAACGCCGCCAACGCCGGTGGCAAGGGCTGGACGTGCTTCGGGGAGTCCGTGTTGCCCGACACCAACTTCGCCCAGGTGTCGGACACTCCGTGGCTGACGGCGTGGGCGCCGGGGCACGGAGTGGACATCGCCCCGAAGGGGACCGGGGTGCCCTTCCCGGCCGGCAGCATGGTCGTCATGCAGGTCCACTACAACCTGCTCGAAGGGGACAACCCCGAGCGCCCCAGTCTGGTCCTCCACACCGTGCCCGCCTCGACCGACCTGACGCCGTTGCGCCTCGACCTCCTCCCCGCACCGCCCGACATCCCGTGCCCGGCGGGCGTCACGGGCCCGTTGTGCAACCGGGCGGCCTCGCTCGCCGACGTGGGCAAGCGCTTCGGCCAGGGCGCCATACAGTTCGACAACTTCCTGGAGCAGTTCTGCGGGCGTAATCCCGTCGACCCACCCGGTGGCGATACCACCTCGTGCACATGGCCCGCCCCCACGGGGACCATCGTCCGGCTCACGGCGCACATGCACCTGCTCGGGACGGGGATGAAATTCGTGCTCGATGCCGGCACGCCCAATGCGAAGACGCTGCTCAACATCACCAATTACAACTTCGACTACCAGCGTTCCTACGACATCGCCCCTGTCACCACCCATCGGGGTGACACCATCCAGGTCACTTGCACGTACAACCCCGTCCTGCGCCAAGAGCTGCCGCAGCTGCGCAAGCTCCCGCCCCGCTACGTCGTGTGGGGGGACGGCTCGTCGGACGAGATGTGTCTCGGCCTGGTGAGCTACGTGTCCACCTCCAGCGCCCCCTCAATCTGAGGATCGGTACCGGATCGCCGCCCGCTTCTCGGGGCGATGCCGCTCACGTCCCGATGAGGGCCGGCAGGACGAGACTGATGGGGCCACGCACCACGACGTCGGCGATGGCGTCGAAGTCGGTCGGCTCGGCGTTGACGATGACCACGCTGGCCCCCGACAGATGGGCGCTGGGAACGAGTCCGGCCGCGGGGTAGACCGACAGGGTCGACCCGACGGCCAGCAGGAGGTCGCAGGCCCGTGCCGCCCGCTCGGCTCGGCCCAGGTCCTCGGCTATGAGGTTCTGGCCGAAGCTGATGACGGCCGCCTTCAGGATGCCGCCGCAGGTCACCGAGCCCGAAACTGCCCTACACGGGGGATCGGCTTCACCGGCTCGTACGCGGTCGAGCACCTGAGGCATGGGGGTGCGCTGCCCGCAGGACAGGCACACGACCTCTCGCATGGTGCCGTGGATCTCCACCACCCGATCGGGGTCGGTGCCCGCCGCTTGGTGAAGCCCGTCGACGTTCTGGGTCACCAAAGTGTGCAGGACGCCGCGGTGCTCGAGCGCCACGAGGGCGTGGTGCCCCGCGTTGGGCTTTGCCTCCCAGGCCGGGGACTCCAGGCGCTGTCGCCACGTCCGGCGTCGCACGTCGGGATCGGTCATGTAGGTCTGCAGGTTCGCCATCTTCTCGGCGGCCGGATCCTTGGTCCATACCCCGTTGGGGCCCCGGAAGTCCGGGATGCCCGAGTCCGTGGAGATGCCCGCCCCGGTGAGCACCACCACTCGCCTGCTCGTCGCCAGAAGTTGACGCGCCGGCTCGAGCCCGTCGAGGTCCATCCCGGTGAGTTTCGCGCCTCACGCGCCACGGCGCCGAGAGAGGCGCACTCCGCGGTCCCCACGTGTACGACCTCGGGTTCTACAGCGAAAGCTCGATCCCGACCACCAGATTCACATCGATCACAGGCACCTTGAACGGGAAGAAGGACCTTCGCCGCACGCGAAAGCGGTTTTCCAGCTCACCGAGCACCTCGCGTGCGGTGTTGCAGTGGTCGCGACGAATCATCCACTCGTAGGGCACCTGGTAGCGCTTCTCGAACATTCGCTTCGTTGTGAAGTGACGTCCCAACGAATACAGCCGCCCCCCTTCACAGGGAATGACCACGCAGAACACGCCATCGGGCCGGAGCACTCGGGCGACCTCTTCCAGCGCGGCCGGCAAGTTGTAGAGGTGCTCGAGAAGATGGATAGCGAGGACGCGATCGAAGGAGTTGTCGTCCCACGGCAGGCGCTGCTCGCAGTCGGCAACCAGGACTGTCAAGCCGTCGCGTCGGGGGATCTGAACTGCGAGCTCGTCAGAGGACTCGAGGGCCACATATTCACCCTCCGGCTCGTACGGCAAGTGGGTTCCGGTGCCGGCTCCGATCTCGAGGGTCCGCCCACCGGGACAGGCCGATCGCACCGGGAAGGTATGGTCGAACCGGCTGACCCATCCGAAGTGCGAAGCCTTGACCGAACTGAGGAACTCGTTGATCCAATCGGCCATGATCGCCGACTGCTCATCTGTGAGGTTCGTTCGCTCCTTGGGCCACGTCACACCGAAACATTACTGAGGTGCATCGGGCGGCGTCCCGAGCTCTCCTCCCGAACGCAATCGTCGCTCCAGGTCCCGCAACCCCTGGACGGATCCGATCTCGTAGAACCGCTCGTGGGCGTGGTAGCCCGCTAGCTGGCCGGTCTTGGCGAGGATGGAGAACAGCGTCGCCACATCGCCCGTGGCGCCGGATGGCACCATCGTCTCGATGACCTCGCGGCGCCACACCGAAAGTCCGTAGTCGACGTAACGCATCTCCGGAGGCGGTTCGACCAGACCCTTCTCGTACCGTGTGACCACGCCGCCTTCGAACACGGCATTGGGACGTTCGAGGCGCCCGGGATCGCGATACACAGTCATGAGCACGGGCAAGCCCAGAATGAGGTGTTCCGCCTCGACGGATTTCAGGTGAATGGGTAGGTACGAGTCGCCGTAGACGACGAAGAAGGTAGCGCCTAGCACGCCCCGATCGGCAGCCAGCCGAAGCGCACCGGCGGTACCCAAGAGGTGTTCGCCCTCGTCGACGTAGTCGACTTCCAGCCCGAAGCGACGGCCGTCACCCACATGGCGGCGGACGAGATCACCGTGGTAGCCGATGCTGTAGACGACCCGGTCGACCCCCTCGGCGGCGAGCCACGCGCAGCTGCCAGTCGACGAAGGGCCGTCCGGCCACCGGCAGGAGACACTTGGGCAGGTCCGTCGGTGCCGGGTCGCATCCGGGTGCCCGAGCCCGCCGGCCAGGACCAGGCACTGCACGTCTCAGTCCCGGACAAGAACGACCGATCCGTCGATGATCGAAGTGCGAAGCGCACCTCGGTCAGACCCTCGGCGCCCATGGCCGCGCGCAAGCGGTCGGTGTCCTTGGCGTAGAACAGCAGGAACCCGCCGGCCCCCGCCCCCACGAGCTTGCCCCCCAGAGCCCCGCTCTCCATGCCGAGCCGTACCAGGGTCGATGGCGGGTTCGACATGAGCGCCGAGCGGCTGCTTCTTGTGCTCGCCAATGCTCGTCCATCGAGCGCGGCGAACCGTAGCGGTGTCGCCCTGTTCCAAGGCGGCCTTCGACTGGCGAGTCCGAGGTATTTGACGAAGTGGAGGCTCTCGACCATGTCGAGGTCACCGGCGGTCTCGAGCTGCGTGCGCTGCTCCTCGAGCACGTCTGGTCGGCGTGGCGGGAGTAGCCGGTGAAGAACATGCACAGGTGCTCTTCGAGGTCGTGCAGGGTGTCGTTGGAGACGAGCAGGGAGGTGACCTGCACCTCGCCGCCGTGCTCGACGGTCAGGCACGTCGAGACCGCCGAAGGCGGCGATGTACTGGTCCTGCTTGCCGACCGGCCGACCGAGGATGTCGATCTCGATGCGGCACGCCTCCTCGGCGACAGGCTCGGCCGGTGACGTTGTGCGCGCATGTAGGCGTAGATGGCTTCGCAGCAGGCCCACGGTGAAAGTGCCCGACGAGCCGAGCCCCGTGCCGGCCGGGATGTCGGCCACGCTCACCAGCTCGATCGAGGGGCCGATGGGGTGCAGCCGCAACGCCTCGCGGATGATGGGGTGCTCGATGTCTTCGATCCTCTTCACCCGCTCGATAGCTCGGAGTACTTGAGGAAGTAGTCGTCGCTGAAGGTCCGGTTGATGGCGATGATAGATGTAACGGTTGATGGCGGCCGACATGCACGAGGCCCCCGAACTGCTCGTAGTACGAAGGGCAGGTCGGTGCCACCGCCTCCCAACGTGATGCGCAGGGGCGTGCGGGTGATGATCACGGCACCGGGCCGTTCGGTAAGGCGGGCCACCGCCACCATCTGCCAGCCCGAAGTGGTGCCGAGTCACGTTGTAGCGGAAGGCGCGGTCGAAGAAGCGCGAGCGCGGCGCCCGGGGCGCCGTCGTCGAGTGCGGTGCCGGCCGACTGCTCGACATCGGCGATCAGGCGCCTGCCCCGGGCGATGACCACCAGGCGATAGAGGTTGAAGAACGGGAACCCGGCCCGGCGAACCGTGACCTGCTCGAAGCCGTTGTCTTGAAGCAGGCGGCGCAGGCGTGGCTGCGGTGAAATGCCGGCGGTGGCCGATGTGGCGGTCGAACGCCGAGCGGGGGCCGCCGGGGACGGTGACGACCAACCGGCAGCCCGGTGCCAGGTACTCCGCGGCGTGGCGCAGCAGGACGTCGGGCTCGTCGACATGCTCGAGGACCTCCGAGCAGACCGCTATCGTCGCTCGGCCCCGCTCATCGTCTGCCAGCTCGGCCGGGGCCATCAGGTCGCGCTGGGCGAATCGGGCTGCCAAGCCGGCGCCGCGGCCGCCACGGTGGCGCGGTGCACCCCTTCGGCGCTGTACTCGATGCCCCGCACCTCGGCCTGGGGGTAGAGCTTCGGCCAGCCGCAGTGCGAACTCGCCCTGGCCGCACCCGATATCGAGGATCACCGCACCGTCGACCGACGGGTCCGAGCAACTCCAGGATCAGCCGGCTGCCGGTAGGCGGTGGCAGGGTTGCCCGCCACGGCGTCGCCGTAACGTGCCCAATGCCGGTCCCACTCGTCACGTTCCGACCGGCCCGCCCGCGGGTATCACGATCTACGTCGGGCCACGTTCAACACGTTCACAACAGGTACCCCGCGCCGGCGGCGTCGTCGTGGAACATCGCGGACCGTGTCGAGCGACACGTCCTCGAGATTCCGGCCGAGGCCCCGCAGCTTCGCCAGCAAGTCGGGGTCAAGGTGATGATGTGACAGCCGACGGCTCGGCCTGGCGGACGTTGAGGACCTCGCGGGGACTGGCCCACAGCAGTTCGAGGGTCGGAAACGGTGCCAGGAGCTCGACCGCGGCGGCCATGAGCGGGACAGGGTCTCGGCCGGTGTCGGCGATCCGGCCCGCGAAGACCGACACCGCCGCTCCCGAGCTGGTCGGCGAGGGACTCGGCCACGATGCGTACCTGCGCCAGGGAGAGGATGGCGGTGACATTGAGGTGGAAGCCCTCGGCTGTGAGCTCGGTTATGAGCGGGGCGGAGCTGGCGCCATGGGTATTGGTGACGGGGATCTTCACCCAGACGTTGGCTCCCCATGAGGCGATGCGGTGCGCCTGGCGTCTCATCTCTGTCGAAGTCGTCGGAGAACACCTCGAAGGAGACGGGCCGATCGGTGACGTGGTCCAGGACCTTGCGGGCGAAGCCTTCGTAGTCCTCGACGCCGGCCCGACGCATCATTGTCGGATTGGTCGTGAAGCCGGCAATGCCCGGGTCGTCGGCCAGCTCGAGGATATCTGCCGACGTCGGCACCGTCGGCGAACACCTTGATGCCGAGCCTCTGGAATTCAGCCACGGATCACGCCCCCACCCACCACAACATCTTCGATCCATCGCACCGCTTCCGCAAGGCTGGGGGTCACGGCATCGGCGCCCTGGGGGACCTGTTCCCGGTATCCCCGGTCGATGTGCACGGTCAGGCACCCCGCCCGGCGGCCCGCCTCGACGTCCCGCCACCGGTCACCCACCATGATGCTACGGCCGAGATCGATTCCCATTGGTCGACGGCGGCGTCGACGAGCAGTCCCGGCGCAGGTTTACGGCACGGGCAGCGATCGGCGTCGTCGTGGAGACAGACGTACAAACCGTCGACTGGTATCTGGCGTCGTAGCTCGCCATGATGGCATCCACGTCATCGACGTCCAACAGGCCGCGGGCGACATCGGGCTGGTTGGTGACGACCACCAACATGAACCCCAGCGCGCGCAAGCGGCTGCAGGCTGATGGAACCTCGGGGTACAACTCGAACTGTTCGACCGACACAGGAGCGAAGGGCCTGCCCGTCGCGCACGATGGGTCGGTTGAGCACGCCGTCGCGGTCGAGGAACACCGCCTGGCGCTGAGCGGCTCCAGGTCGTGTCACGTGAGCTGTCCAGAGCGAATATCCTCAAGCATCGACTCGAGCGAGGCGCGCGAGTGCCTGACGGCTCGACATGGAATTGGCCCATCCGAGGCGGCGGATACGACTCGGTGTTCAGCCGGACGACCGGCACGTCGCCTCTCCAGCCCCGGTCGCCGCCGGTGAACACGAACTCGGTCCGACCGGGGTCGAGCCCGCACACCTCGACCGCCAGCTCGGCGATCTCGCCCACCGTGATGTAGTCGCCCGTAGCGACGTTGTAGGTGGACAGCGGCCAAGGGGCGGTCACCGCGGCAAGTAACACGGCCTCGACCACGTCCGAGACGTGGACGTATGACTTGCTCTGCCGCCCGTCTCCGAGGATCGTGAGGCGGTCGGGCTCCTCGAGGAGCCGACGGATGAAGTCGAAGCCCACGCCGTGGGTCTGGCGGGGACCCACGACGTTGCCGAACCGGAACACGCAGCCGATCAGGTCGAACATGTGGCAGTACGACGAGATCAGTGCCTCGCCGGCAAGTTTGCTGGCCCCGTAGGTCGAGATGGGGACGAGTGGACCGTAGTCCTCGTCAGCCTCGAGCTCCCCGAGGTCGCCGTAGATGCCGCTGCCCGATGCGTACAGGATGCGCCGCGCCCCAGAGATCCGCATGGCCTCCACCACGTGGTGGGTGAGCAGAGTGCCGGCTTCGAAGTCGATGGCGGGTTCGGTGACGGCGCGGGCGATGTCGGGATTCGAAGCCAGGTGGATGACCGTCTCGCTGTCCGCGCATCACGGCGACGAGATGGTCGAGGTCGATGACATCTCCGGTGACGACTTTCAGGCGGCAGTCCCCGGCGTGTCGCGCCAGGTGCCATTCCCGACCCGACGAGAAGTTGTCGAAAACGGCGACCTGTTCGGTGGCACTGTCGGCCAGGAGCCGGTCGACGAAATGGCTGCCGATGAAGCCGGCACCACCGACGATGCACACTCGTGCGAGGGTGCGGGTCGCCCCCCGTACTCATGGGACGCTCTCCCATTTCGTGGGATTCCTGGCCAGGGCGGGATGGCTGACCAGCAAATGCCAGATGACGGCACACAGTCCTTCGGTATGCGGTGTGACGTGTTGCGGATACAGCGGCGGCACGACGACACAGGTATCGGCGACCTTGGCCGTGAAGCCGCCGTCGCGCCCCACGACGGCGAAGATCGCCGCTCCTCGTTCGGCGGGCGAGCTCCATCGCCACCACGAGGTTCGTCGACACGGCCCGCTCTCGGTCGCCTCCGCCCACCGAGAACACGAGCACACCGTCTTGTCGGTCGAGACGAGAGCCCAGCAGCCACTGCGAAAAAGTGGTATCCCAGCCCTCGTCGTTGGTGCGGGCGGTGAGCTCCGAGACATTGTCGGTCGGGGCATAGGCCTCGAAGCCACACAGCTTGCGGAAGTCGTTGACGGCATGTGACGCGTGGCCGGCGGAGCCCCCCACCCCCAGGACGAAGAGGCGGCCGCCGCGCTGGCGAACATCGGCCAGACCGGTGGCGCAGGCCTCCACGGCCGACTGGTCGATGCCCCGCAGCACCGCCACGGCTTCCTCGACGTAACCGGCTGTGAAAGTCACGCCGGTCCCCTGATCCGATAGGGGCGGGTCACCGCGTCAACCACGGGTGTCGCTCTGCGCCGTCCGCCGGCCGTACCGGACGCCGGTAGCGTGGAGCAGCAGGGTGAAACAGAACGTCGTGAAACCCATGATGACGAAGAGGAAGCCCGTGACCGCAAGATGGTCGAGCGCCGAGGATGGGCCCGGAAGTTTGTGGCCGAGCAACAGGTACTCCACGGCGAGCGCTCCCAGCAGACCGAGTCCCGCGAGGAACAACGCGAAGCTGCACAGGACGGTCCGCGTGTAGCGGAACCGAGCTTTCCAACGCTCACCGGACCGGCCCGAATAGTCCGCCAGCACTTGGGCGAGAACGCCGGAGAACGCGCTCTGTAGCCCGAGCACTGCCAAGGTGACTCCGAGCAGCTGCCAGTACAGGCTGAAGGTGTAGGAGCCGATCGAGATCGACCCGAAGCTCAACGGCAAAGTGAGCAAGAGGCCGAGGGTCAAGAGCACGAGGCCGGGTTTGAGCATGAAGAACTGGGCGGCGAAGACGAACATGATGCGGAGATTGATCCAGGCGGCCACGAAGGGAGAGAACCAGCCGGCCCTTTTGTGGTGCGACATTCGGCCGTTGCGATCACGATAGAAGGTGACGGGTACTTCGGTTGTCCGCAGCTGCATCAGGACCGACTTGAGCACCATCTCCGAGGCGTACTCCCATGACTGCGATGCGAGCCCCATGCGTTGCAGAGCGTCACGGCTGATGCACCGCATCCCGCAGTGGATGTCGGTGAACTGGCTGCCGTAGAGGCGGTTGAGCATCCACGTGGTCACCGGCGTACCGACGTAGCGATGCAGAGCCGGCATGGCCCCGTCCTCGATCGATCCCAGCCAGCGCGAGCCCATGGCGAACTCGTAGCCTTGGCGGAGTTTTTCTACGAACGGGGCCAGCTGGCGGAAGTCGTAGGTGCAGTCGGCATCGCCCATGACCACGTAGCGCCCCCGGATGTAGGAGCCGGCGTCAATGTAGGCCCGTCCCAGGCCCCGTCTCGGTGTCCGGAGCACTCGCGCCCCTCCGGCCACGGCCAACTCGGCAGTACGGTCGGTCGAGCTGTCGACGATGAGCACCTCGCCTCGCACCCCGGCATCATGGAGGCCCTGCTGGCACCAGGCGACGAACTCGGAGATGGTGAGCTCTTCGTTGACTGCGGGAACGACGATCGACACCTCGGGGTCAGCTACGTCATCGTCAGGGATGAGCAGCTCGACCTGGGGGTCCCCTTCGCGCCGATCCTGACGATCCTGCTGGGCCACTGGAACCGTCTTCGACACCTGGCGACCCTGGCCATTCCCCCCTGCCCAGCTCGGTGGAGCAGGGCAATGTTCCGAGCATCCTTAGGATCAACGTTACAACATGGGCTCGGATCCCGCCCCCGACCTGGCCCTATACCTCAGCGCCGGCGACGGGCGACGGAGTGCGCCCACCCTCGTGCCGGATTTCGGTGGCGGGGCTTCCAGAGGCTGGGGCCGGCTTCGACGGGAGGACGGCGTCGATAGCGACCGCCGCCAAGAGAACCAGCGGAACCTCGGCCGCAGCCCGGTACCGGACGTCGCCGATCGTCAGGGCGACCGCGAAGGCGGCGGTGGCGACGAACACCAGCAAGGGGTAGATGGCCACTCGCCGACGTCGCAAGACGATCCCGCCGGCCACCGCCGGTACCAGGAGAAGCCAGTAGCTCACCATTCCCAGCCGGGTCACTCCGATCCAGGTCCCCATCCAGTGGGCGTCGATGGCGGTCTGCTGCAGAGGGTTCCAATACCCGAAGGTGCGACCCTCTCGGGCGAAGAGCACGATCGGCAGCCGGCCCAGATGCGCCTTTGCGTAGGTGATGGCCGTGTGGGTGTCTTCGGAGTCCTGCACCGACTGGTCACCCTTGGCATAAAGGGGCAGGCAGCGCAGGTCGCCGTAGCCGATCTCGGGACCGTAGAAGGTGAGGTTGCAGTTGCCGGTGGCCGCGGCTGCCCCAAAGCCGTTCGACAAAAAGACGGGTCGCTGGAAGCGGTCGAGGTTGAAGATCGTCCACGGCGCCACCACCACCAACATGGTCACTGCGGCCAGCGCGAACCAGGCGATCCTGCGGCGCCAGTCCACGCCCTTCGTGGCGACGATCAGCGGGAGGACCAGCAGGGGCAGGAGCAGGATCTGCTCGGAGCGGATCATCGCCAACAGTCCGCACATCCCCCCGAGGAGGGCTGCGCCTCTGAGCGAGGGGTTGTCGCGGAACCGGTAGGCGAGCAGGATCATGAGGGCCACTCCGAGCAAGAGCAAGACCTCTGACAGCAACGCCCGCTCGTAGACCCACAATCCGGCATACCCCGCGGCGATGCCGGCTGCCACCAGGCCGGCCCGATCGCCAGCCAGCCGACGAGCGCACAGACCGATCATGACCACGGTGGCGGTTCCGATGGCGCACGACAGGAGTTGCTGGCGGAGCCAGTCGTGCTGACCCAGCCAAGCCCATACGGTGAGCACCAAGGCCCATGCCGGCGGGCGCAGAGCGTCAGGTCGGTAGTTGAAGGCACTGACGAACCAGTGCCCCGCCGCGTTGAGGTTGCCTTGCTTGCTCCATTCGTAGCCGTCCCCGTTGACACGCTCATGACGTGACAGGACCACGATGAGGACGCGTAACGCGAAGCCGAGTGCTGCCACGAAGGCCAGCCACCACCCGAAACGAGGAACCGCAGGACGTGCACTTCGAACCCTCGGCTCGGTGAGCGCACGCTCGATGGAATGCATGGATCCTCCAGCCCCCACCGCAACGGGGCCAACCAGCGGTTCTTCTCTCCAGCAAGGGTAGAGCGAGGAGCGTGAGCAGGGGTACTCTCGGGGAAATGGAGTACGAGTCACGGAGATGACTCTTGGCGACCGGGACCGTGACCGGTAGGCTTTTCCTGGCGCGGAACAGGAGGTTCGTCTCGGCGAACTCGGAGGGGGCGTTCTCGTGGCAGTGCCGAGTATCGACATCACGATCCCCGTGCTCAACGAGGAGAAGTGCCTCGAACAGAGTCTCACCGCGCTCGCCCGGTACCTCGAGGCCGAGTGTCCCTACGACTGGTCCATCACCGTCGTCGACAACGGGAGTAGGGACTGGACTTGGTCATTGGCGAATTCCTTGGCAGCGACGAACCCGCGAATTCGGGTACTGCGCCTGGGCCGACCCGGCCGGGGGGGCGCCCTGAAGGCGGCTTGGTCCACGAGCGATGCTGACGTCGTGGCCTACATGGATGTCGATCTCTCTACGGGCCTCGACTCGTTGCGACCATTGCTGGATCCCATCGTTGCCGGCGAGGCTGATGTATCGATTGGGTCGCGACTCGCTCGAGGGGCGAAAATCCAACGGAGCGTGCGGCGCGAGGTGGTCTCCCGGATCTACAACGTCATCACCCGCGCCGCGTTTCGATACTCGGTCCGCGATGCACAATGTGGATTCAAGGCCGTGCGGACGAGCGTGGCCCGAACGCTCATCCCGCGAATCGAGGACGACGGCTGGTTCTTCGACACCGAACTTCTGGTTCTCGCCTGGCGTGACGGCATGCGGATCAATGAGATTCCAGTGCGCTGGATCGAAGACGACGACTCTCGGGTGCACATCATCAGTACCGCCGCCGACGATCTCCGAGGTATCTGGCGGCTGTGGCGAGGTGGCCGGGGTCGTGTGTCGCATACAGCGCTCCGGCGAGAATCGCCTGGCCCTGTGACGTCCGAGCGTATGCAGGAGGAGCACCAAGCCCTCGATTTCGACCCTTTTGCGGTCCGTTACGAAGAGGCGGTGGATCGATCCATCTCGTTCACGGGCCGAGACTCTGCCTTCTACGCGCGTCGGAAGATCGAGGTTCTCGAGGCGATGACACAGCACCAAGTCGGCCCGCTCGACACGTTATCGGTCCTCGACGTGGGCTGTGGGACCGGAACCACCGACAGATTTCTGGAACCAAGAGTGGGAAGCCTGTGCGGAGTCGACGTCTCAGAGGAGATGCTCGCCATTGCCAGACAGAACGTGCCGAGAGCCAGCTACCAGTGGTATGACGGGGAGAAGCTCCCCTTTCAAGACGGCACTTTCGATGTTGCCCTTGCCATCTGTGTTCTCCACCACGTCCCAAGTTCCCAACGATTCAAGTTCGTGACTGAGATGAACCGAGTGACGCGCCCGGGTGGTCTCATTGTGATCTTCGAACACAATCCGTTCAACCCGCTGACACGTCACGCCGTCAACTCCTGCGAGCTCGACCGGGAGGCCATCCTTCTTTCTAGCCGTCAGACGGTGGCGCTCATGAAGTACGCGGGCGGTACCGATATCCGACGATGCAACTACCTTTTCACCCCACTCGGGGGTTTCGTGGGCCGGGGGTTCGATCGCGTTCTTCACATGTTGCCGTTCGGGGGGCAGTACGCGGTGTCGGCGCGCGCTGCGCGCAGTTTTGCATGACGCGGTGTGAAAGGCGCTTCACTCCATCTCGGCTCAGCGGCAGTGTTGTCGGGTGCACAGGTCGAGGCACCGCCTCTCACGTGCGGCTGAGTTCGGCACAACCCTGCGGGTTGAGGTGACCCCCAAGGCGGAAGAGCGTAAATCCGAGATAACCCGGGAATGGTGGGCCTATGTGCGTCAGCCCGCTCAGAATCACGGTGGTCGTCGGATCAGTGTCGGTCCATGTCTTCTCCGGTGAGGGTCGAGTCAAGATCGCGGTTTTGTTGTCCACCAAGCCGGTGGTGATGAGCACATACGAATAGTGACCACTGTTCAACGCTTGGCGCCAGGCGATACAGGAGTGGAACGGAGAGTACGCTCCGTCCGGACCTCGGACGCCGAGGTACTGCACGTAGTTGGAGAGATCGTCGCCATACAGTGGGTACTGCAGATACGCGTACTCGCCGATGACCGCTATCCGGGCATGATGCACGTGTTGCGCCCACGTGTAGACGGATCCCAGGAGGACGCCACTGTCGATGTAGCGGTCACGCAGGTAGACTTGCTGCAGAGGGAACCCGCACGCCAGCACGATCACGCATGCTGCGACCGTCGCTACCTTGGGCATTGGCCAGCCATGAATGCGGCGTCGTTTCAGCAGAATCGCTGCGCCGACTCCAAGAACTATCACTCCGATAAGGGCGCCCCCAAGCGAGTCGGAGCCGCCGATCGGCGGCGCGAACCGATCAGTGAACAGCGTTGTCGGCCAGATGCTGGCGTCCAGTTGCGTTACTGCGAGAACGACGCAGTAGATGCCGAGGAGCCATCGGGCTCGCCGCCATGTCGCCAGCATGGGATTGATCGGCAACAACGCAAGGCCTATTACCAGAGCGGGATCAACATAGCGAATGTTGTAGACGAAGAAGACGGGGACGCCTAGAACCACGAGATATTGCGGAGTGAAGAGGAAGAGGACCCCCGCGGCTAATCCCACGAATCCAAGCACACGCTGCTGACGGCCCCCCGTGGCGGTGGCCAGGAGAAGGCCGACTGCGGCCATGCCGAGCACGGCCCACCACGCCGGCCCGAACGAGAGGCGTAGTCCGGGTAGGTAGTACTTGTGCCAAACGCTTCCGTCGAGCAGAAAGTGGGCCACGGTGGATGTCGGGGTGCCGACGGGTGGGCCGGGCAACTTCAGGGGTCCCAACCTCAAATGAAGAGAGGGCAGTGGGTTGCCGACAACCAGGAGATTGCGCCCGTACCAAAAGCCGCCGGTCAGGAGTACAAGTGCCGTCCATAGCCCGATGTGGCGGAGCTTTTTCCCTCGAGATGCTAAAAACCAGACTCCAACGGTGAGGGCCGCAACTGGTGCGACAAACGTGAACTTTGTTCCAAGAGCGATCCCGGCCGATAGCGCCGCCGTCCCCGATGCGGCACGTGCAGCTCGTCCGCTCATCCCATCGATGTTGACGAGCATCGCTACGACCGAGAGCACGAGTGCCAGACCAACGACGTCGTCATAGGCGCCGCCAGGCTGGGTGGCGACCAGGCCTGGAGTTGCAAACAGGAGCGCAGTTCCGGTGAGCGTGATGGGCGCGACGGCAAAGGGGCGCCCAATGCACCACCCGGCCAAGAGCGCTAGACCCAACCAGAGCATGTTGAGCGCAGGCGAAAGCACGTCGTTTCCCATGAGCAGGATCCCGAACGAGTGCAGCAGCTCCGAATTTGCCGGGAAGAACACCGTGACCGGCTCTGAATCGACATATTGGAGAGCTGTGATCGAGCCGTCCTGCACAAACCGCGCCGCGAACGGCATGTGGTACCAGAGGGTGTCTGTGCTTAGCATGCCGTGGTGGTAGGCGGCGACGGTCCTCGTGCTCCACTCGGCCACGACCACCGAGACAGCGGCGAGGGCGGCCAGAATGGCGCCAAGGGGATAGGGGTCCGGTCTGAGCTGGAGGGAAGACACCCTGTCCACCCCGGGCTGGTTCCTTGGCCGCCGCCAACCCGCCGACCAGCACCCGGCCAGGCCGACTCCCGCCAGCGCTGCCACCATGGGTCCGACTCGATACAGGTGAACGGAACCGAGAATCTCTGAAACACAAATCACGACGGCGAGGTCGCCGATGATCTCAGCGAGCCGAGCTTGCGCGCCTGTCCATCTGTCGATAAGGCGGGCACGCCAGAGGTATGACGCCATGTGCAAGGGAATGAGCGCGACACCTCCCAGCAGCACACCCAGCAGGTAACGAGCAAGTGTCATGCTTGTGTCGCACCGGAATCGTTGTCGACGAACTCGGGGATCGGCGGGCTATGTGCAGCCGAGCCCTCGGTGGTGACTGACATTGGCCCAAATGCTACAAAACGCAACCGGTATGCGATACGGATGGCCCGCCGACCATCGAAGTGTCGGCGGCATCCCGAGGCAGTGACCTTCAGGACTTCTGCGATTCTCCCGGGTGCCGAGTCTCCGCCATTTTTGTGTAACGCTCGTAAACCCGCTGGGCCAAGATTGGCGGTAGCACGCTCAACGATCGTTCCTTCCAAGACGTAGCGCCCTCTCGAAGCCACTCATCGACGACATCTGACAACCTTCGCCAGCTTTCGGGATCAATATCCGCACCGCCGGCCAATCCCACCACGGTGTGGGGGAAGAGCCGGAGTCCAGCCTCGCCCACGTGGGAGTGGCCAAATTCGCTGAGGACGGCGGTGATGCCCTCGGCGGTGAAGCGCCAGTAGTCGGAGGGGAACTTGTGGATCGGGAAGAAGAAATGCGTGGTCAACAAGAGCACGCCGTCCGATGCCAGGCAGCGATGCAGCTCGGCCATCGCCGCCCTCGGGTTCTCGACGTGCTCGATGGTGTCGAGCAACAGGGCCGTGCCTACCGATCCGTCTCTGAGGCCCAAGCGGTGGAGGTCGTGAAGTTGGTACACCCCCAGCCCCGGGCTCATATCGATTCCGGTGAAGACGCGGTCCGGGAACACTGACCGCACCGCCGGGAGGTGGGCCTGGCCGGCGACCCGGGCGGCGCCGAACTCGATCACCGGCTCCGGCAGGTCGTCGAGTTTGGCCATCCGCTCGAGCAAGTCATAGACGATAGTCCGCACCCAACTTGTCTATTAGATGGGCTACCACCAGAGCAAAACGCTCACGAGTCTGGAAACAAGAGTAGATGACTCTGTCGAGCCTTTCCATGCCGGAGATCATTGGGGACAGTGGGCGCTGGTTGGGAGAGCGAAGCGTGTTCACCTCGATCACGACATGGCATGGCAGGTACCCGCGGCGTGGCCATCTGGCGGACGACGACCGCCATGACGGTCCCGAGCAGGGGGCGATAATGTGGCTTCCCAAGGCGGTATTCACATGTGGCAGGGTCGTCGAGCAAGAGGTCGATTCCCCGCTCGAGAGGAGTATCTCCGACAGTGGACGGGACTGCCACAATAGAACAGAAAGAGAGCGGGGCGAGAGGCGCGTCTCCGACTCAGCAATCGGATCTGCGTCGGTTCAGTATCGCGACGACTATCGGTGGGATTGTGGTAGCCGTCCCCTACCTGTGGATTCTGACCGACCTCTGGAACCGTTGGCCCAGTCTGCTCAGGACTGTCTTGCCGAACGGCAACTTGAGCAACTTCTATGACCTACAGGCGCGGGCCATGTTCCACGGCCACCTCTATGTACCAAATGGGTCTCTAGGAGAAGAGGCCTTTGTGCATGACGGGCGACAGTACACGTATTTCGGCATCTTTCCTTCCCTATTGCGCATGCCGATACTCCTGTTCACCCATAGCTTGGACGGGCGCCTGACCGCTTTGTCAATTCTGTTGGCGTGGCTGGTCACCGGGGTGTTCAGTTCGTTGTTGCTGTGGCGTGTCCGGCTCCTTGTCCGGGGCCCGGCGATACTCGGGCGCGCAGAAGCGACGACCTATGGCGTGCTGGTCGCGGCAATCATGGGCGGATCGGTCTTGGTAAATTTGGCTGCGAGCCCTTGGGTCTACTCGGAGGACATCGCCTGGAGCGCGGCCCTGATGATCGCGAGTCTGTTCGCGTTGCTCGGAGTCTTGGAAGCACCGTCATGGGGGCGAGTGTCTGGTGCCGGGTTGTTGATCCTCGCCGCGAGCCTGACGCGTGGTAGCACCGGGTATGGCTGTGTGCTCGGCGCTATGCTGGCCGCAGCCTGGTTCCTATCAGGGCGCGGTGGCAAAGACAAGCGACGTTGGTGGTACGCCGTTCTACTCGCTGGAGTGATTCCCCTCGCCGTGGGATTTGCAGTCAGCTGGGCGAAGTTTGGCGTCCTCTATGGTTATCCGTTGCACGATCAGGTCTATTTCAACACGCAGGGCTTAAAGGACATCAAGGGCTCCTACTTCAGTGTCCGGTACCTGCCGACCACTGTGGCGACGTACCTCGCAGGCAGCGGACTGCACTTGAGCACCATCTTCCCGTTCATCACGCTCCCACTGCATCCTGCTCGTGCGCTCGGCAACGTGACACTCTACGGGACAGAGGAAGTTACGAGCGTGCCGGGATCAATGCCGCTGCTGGCGCTCCTCACTATTTGGGGTTTGATCGAGCGCGTTTCGGCGTCGGCCGGCGCGACGTACACGGCTCACGACGATCCCGCTTATTGCGGCTGCGGCCCCGTGTGGGGCCATTTTGATCTTTGGCTTTCTTGACGACCGCTTCCTGGGTGACTTTCTCCCCTTTCTCGTGTTGGGAAGCATCGTCGGCCTTGTCGATCTCTGGCACCGCCTGCAAGGGGGCCGACGGCGAGTTCGCAGAGTCGCGGTGGGTGTTGTGGCCGCCCTGGGGCTCTTCGGCATCGTCGCCAACACGGCCATGGCTAGTACCCCCACTGGGTGGTGGACCAATGACCAAGCCCTCCGCTTCGTCGAGTTCCAAAAGTCCGTCAGCGATCTCACGGGGCATCCGTTGGCTGGAAGCGTGGTGCGGGGTGACAAGTTGCCGGACTCTGCGCCACTTGACGAGCTCTTCGTGGCGGGCGATTGTGCCGCTCTCTACATCTCTCCTGCTGTTGGCATCCGAGCCTGGTTGGAGCTCGAAGAGGAGCTCCCTTATCGGCATACGCTGAACATCACAATCCACGGCTCCACGACGGAGCTCGGTCGAAGTGTCCCTCTGGTCACGGTCGGCACCCATACCCCAGATGTTGTCTCCATGGAGCCCGATGGCACCGGCCGAGTCCGCTTTGTCTTGAGGACTGCACACGGTTTGACCGTCGGCGCGCCGGTGCGGGTCCAACCAAGCAGGACGTACCGATTGACCGTCGACACCGACCTCAGTATCGAATATCTCTCGGTGACGTCGCAACATGGCGACATCCTCCTTCAGGGATTCCTCTCCACTCAGGGCCCAATCGTCGTGCACACCCAGAACCCCCAATCTGGGAGACCCCCGGCGCCGGTGACTGTGGTCGACGTCAGCCAGCCGCCGTCCAAGAACTCTCTGTGTCGGAGCATCGTCCCCAGGACCTGATTCAAGTCCGGGCTTCGATGCGAAGGACGATTGACACGGCCGGGATTGAATCCGCTCATCGAGAGGTCTGCCCTAGTGTTGTCGAGGCGCCCGAGGCCGAAGCGCTCCTCGGGATACGGGCGTCAGGCTCCGGAAAGGATATGAGGGATGGTAACGCACGAAACCAGCCTCGCCCACCAAGACCTGAACTCCAAAATGGGTGGAATTGTGTCCTCGCGTTCCAAACGAGATGCGCTGATGATATTGACCATTTTCGGCTTCGCGCTGCCCGTGGCTGTGTACTTCTGGTTCATCCAACACTACGGCGTCAACGTGATTTTCGCAGACCAGTGGAACGACGTGAACGTGATTGCCCACTCCTACTCAGGGACACTCAGTTGGGGAGCGCTGTGGGCAGCGCACAACGAGGAGCGGTTGTTGTTTCCGAACCTTCTCGTCGTGCTCTTGGGGCACACCACCCATCTGAACCTCTTTGTGGAGATGGACCTGGGCGCCGTCTTCCTGGTCATCGCCACTGGTTTGTTCGTCATGATGCACAAGAGACGCTCAGTGTCGACAAAGTGGCTTTACTACTGCCCGGTCGCCATCATGCTGCTCTCTCTCGTCCAGTACCAGAACACGCTGTGGGGGTTCCAGTTGGCCTGGTACATGATCATGGCCTTGTTTGCTGTGGCCCTCTTTGTCCTCGACCGTCCCACGCTCACCGGGCTCGCGCTCCTTGTCGGAATCGCCGCGGCAGTGGTCGGGAGTTTTTCATCCCTTCAGGGTCTACTCATTTGGCCTGCTGGCCTTGTGCTGCTCTACCAGCGCCGACGCCCCAACGTCTTCCTGTTGATTTGGATCGGTGTTGCCCTGGTGACCGGCTCCTTCTACTTCTATCGAATCAACACCCGCGGCTCGCAGCTCCTTGGGCTGAACCGCCCGTTGTTGGCCGTGAAGTTCTTCTTCTTCGCCATTGGCGACGTGGTGGGCCAGCCCCTGCCTCAGACCCCCCGTGCCGATAACAATGCCGTCCTGGTCCTAGGTGTGGTCATCTTCATTGCCTCGATTGGTGTGCTGTTCAGATATGGAATTCGCCGGGACGAACGCAGTGCAGGCCCAATCGGCGTCGCATTGATCTGCTTCGGGCTCCTTTTCGTCCTGTCCATAGCATTGGGGCGTGCAGCCTTTCGGGGGTTGGGACTTTGGAACGCCAGTCAATCGAGATACACGACTGTTGATTTACTGATACTCGTCGGGATGTACTTGGCGGTCCTCACGCCTGCCACGAGACAGTTGAGGCGCCGGTCGTGGGAGAGAATCATTTCCGCCGCGTTCCGGATAGCTGTGCTCGCGCTGGTGTTGTTGCAAGTGGTCCTGGGCACGTACAACGGCCTGGCGGGCGGCCGCTCCACGCATGCCAGTCGATCGGTGGCCGCCGATGTCTTGGTGAACATCGACCAAGCTCCAACTTCGCAGGTCGTCTATGACCTGTATCCCCTGGGATCCGGTGCATATGTTCGGCGCTTGACACTGGTGGCGAGGAACCTGCACCTGGCGCTGTTTGGCACCAGTGACGCCGCTGTCTACAGTGACACAGGTTTCGTCACCGGGCTGTGGAGTGGCGCTCAGTCTCCGCCGGTGCGCCCGCGGCGAGGAGTGCGAGACGGCCAAACTGTCAAGGTCGGTGTGCAACTTCCCAAGGGGCTGCCGTCATTGTTGAAGGCGGAAGGGCTTCATGTGATTGTCCTGGAATGCAACCACAAGGCCGTGGCGGGGGACGCCCGAGCCTGTGATACCTCAGACGTCTTCACGACGGTGGCCAAGCATCGAGACTTGACGATGCCATTCAGGATCGTGACAGGAACCGTGGGTGATGGGACATGCAACCCTGGACAGACCTGCTACATAGAGCTCACGTGGCACCTCGGTGATCCCTATGCGGAGTCCCTTGCGGAAATTTCCATTGCCTCGTGAGCCTGTCCCTCGGGTCCGGCCCGCCCGCGCTCGTCGGCAGTCTTAGCCCCTAGAGTGTGCCGCCAGCCGCCCGGTGGGCGATGATCTGGTCATGCCGATCGCCACCATCAACCCCACCACGGGCGAGACCGAGAAGGTCTTCGAGCCTGACTCCGACGAGCAGGTGGAGGCCAAGCTGGCCGCCGCAGCGAGTGCCTTCGCCCTCTACCGCACGACATCCTTCGAGGAGCGGGCCCACCTCGCCACAGCGGCCGCTGAGCTCCTGGAGGGTGAGCTTCCCGACATCGCTCGGGTCCTCACCACCGAGATGGGAAAGACCTTCGCGTCGGCCAAAGGAGAGGTGGCCAAGTGTGGCATGGCGTTGCGCTGGTTCGCCCAGCACGCCGAGGACCTGCTGGCAGACGAGGTCGTCCGAACCTCCGCCAGCGAGAGCCGCGTGCGTTTCGAGCCGATGGGGCCGGTGTTGGCCGTCATGCCCTGGAATTTCCCCATGTGGCAGGTGATGCGATTTGCGGCGCCGGGCCTCATGGCGGGGAACGTCGGCCTGTTGAAGCATGCGTCGAACGTGCCCCAGACAGCACTGTTGATCGAGGACGTCTTCCGGAGAGCGGGATATCCGCCTGGTGCCTTTCAGACGCTGCTCATCCCCTCCCAGCGCGTGCCGGCGTTGATCGAGGACGAGCGCGTGCGTGGGGTGACCCTCACGGGGTCCGAGGGGGCGGGCCGCTCGGTGGCCGAGGTGGCGGGACGGGCCATCAAGAAGTCCGTCCTCGAGCTGGGGGGAAGCGATCCCTTCATCGTCTTGCCGTCGGCGGATCTCGATCGTGCCGTGGCCGTGGGTGTCGAGGCCCGGGTGCAGAACAACGGCCAGAGCTGCATCGCCGCCAAGCGCTTCATCGTGCACCGTAGTGTCTATGCCGCATTCGAGGAGGCGTTCACCCACGCCATGCAGGACCTGGTGGTCGGAGACCCCATGGATCCGGGCACCGAAGTGGGGCCGCTGGCGACGGCCCAAGGTCGTGACGATGTGCACGAACAGGTAGAGGACGCCCGCTCCCGTGGTGTGGAGGTGTTATGCGGAGGGCGCCCCGCCACGGGTCCGGGGTTCTTCTATCTCCCCACGGTGCTCAGCGGCATCACTGCCTCGATGCGCGTGGACACCGAGGAGGTGTTCGGCCCGGTTGCCCTTCTGTACAAAGCGCAAGACGCCGCCGATGCGCTGCGCATGGCCAACGACTCCGGCTTCGGCCTGGGGGCGAGTGTATGGACTCAGGACGCCGACGAACGCCGGCAGTTCGTCGAGGGTCTCGAAGCCGGGTTGGTCTTCGTGAACGCCATGGTGGTGTCCACCGTCGAACTGCCTTTCGGGGGGACGAAGCGCTCGGGGTACGGCCGGGAGCTGTCGGCTCTGGGAATGAAGGAATTCTGCGAAGCCAAATCCGTCTGGGTGGCTTAGTACCAGCCCGGTCCCCAGTGGAGCTCGGGGGCCTCTCCGGCTGCCGTCGCCAGCAGGGTCAACGAGCTCACCAGCTGTCGGCGCAGGGGGACAGGGATCGCCTCGAGCAAGTCACGCACTTCGGAGCGACGGCGGTCGATGACGTCGGAGACCACCTTGCGCCCCAGGGGGCTGATGGCCAGCTTCACCTCGCGTCGGTCGAGCTCGTCTCGGGTGCGTGATACTAGGTTCTTCCGCACGAGGCGGTCACACATGCGCGTCGCCGTCGATGGGCTGACGCGCAGGGCTTCGGCCAGGTCGGCCAGTCGCCTCGGTCCTCCGAAGGTCAGTACCACCAGCGTTCTGTACTGGGGCAGGGTGACGTCGTCGGCGTTTCCTGCCAGTGTTCTTACGGCGATGCCGACCATGACGCGGCTGGCGAGGATGATCGCCCCGATGACTTCTTCGTCGTTGGGAACCTCTGACGGTGATGCATCGGGAGCGGTCGCCTCGGGAGCGGATCGTTTTCTCGGGCGGGCAGCCGCAGTGGTTTCGGTGGGACCCACGGCCAAAGTATTGCCGATCAGGACATCGCGTGCCCGTGGGTCCGGTGAAAGGGCGCGGTCCGGATCACGGGGGGGTACGGGTCAGCCCAGAAACACGTCCAGCGCGGCGCGCGCTTCGTCCATGCGTCCCTGACGGACCATCTCCGGCAGAGGGCCGTCGAGAACGGCTCGCCAATCGATGGCCTCAGTGCTCCTGCCCTGATCGTGGACGCGTCGGCGCCCTTCTTCAAGCAGAGCGGCCAGATCTCCGAGGCCTGGGCCCAGTGCGTCGACGACTCGGTCGCGCAGCCACCGGGCCAGCGCGGGACTGGCTCCGGCGGTCGACACGGCCACGCAGACCGTGCCGTCGCGGGCCACCGCAGGCAGCACAAAGCTGCATCGCGAGGCGTCATCGACGACGTTGACCCAGACGCCGGCGGCCAGGGCGTCCCGGTGGACGGTGTCGTCCACGGCCCGTACGCCGGTGGCGGCCACCACCAACTGGTACTCAGCAGCCTCGCCGGACCGGTAGGGTCGGATCTGGAGCTCGAGGGGCGACTCGTCGATATCGGCTATCGCCCCGGCATCGGTCAGCTCGCCGACGGCCACGTGCACCTCCGGGGCTACCACCGTCACCGCTGCGCCGCACGCCAGAAGACCGCTGATCTTGCGTGCCGCGATCCGCCCGCCCCCGACGACGAGGCATCGCCGGCCCTTCACCACCAGGCCGACGGGGTAGACCGGTGCGCCGACGCCCACCGTTATCCCCGGAAAAGCGAGGCGACAACGGGGATGCCCACCATGCCGGCCGCCACCGTGGCGTTGGTCTGATCGTCGATGACCACAAAGCTTCCGGTCACGCGGTTGGCTCGATAGGGATCGACCGCCAGCGCTATTCCCACGGCCAATCTCACGACGCCGATCTCGTTGGGCCCCAAGCTATCGGTCGGCTCCAGCTCGAGTGAGTCCACGTCCAGGCGGGATTCCACAGACACGATTTGGCCCGGGGTGAGCCGGGTCGTGTGCTTCAGTCGAAAACGTTGTCCCGCTTCGATCGGTGGGTCTGCGAACCAACAGAGCGTGGCGTCGAATTCTCGGACGAGGTCGGGCGGACTGTCAGCCGACGCGATGAGGTCGCCGCGCGACACGTCGAGATCGTCGTCGAGACGCACCGTCACCGACAGCGATGTTGGAGCCTCCTCGAGCGGTCCGTCAAAGGTCTGCATCGACGAGATCCGACTTCGCTGCCCCCCGGGGAGCACGACGATCTCGTCACCGGGGCGAAACGTTCCGCCGCTCACCATGCCGGCGTAGCTCCGCCCACCCCCGGGATGGCGCACCACCCACTGCACGGGCAGGCGCGCCCCACCCTCACCTTCGTGTGCCCACGCCCCAGCCGGTGCTTCCTCCAGGGCTTCGAGCAACGTGGGTCCTTCGTACCACGGCGTGCGGGTCGAAGGCTCGACCACGTTGTCTCCGAGCAGCGCCGATACAGGCACGATCGTGACGGTTCCCATGCCCAGGCTCCGAGCCAGAGCGTTGACCTCTTCCGTGATGGAGAGGTAGCTCGCCTCGTCCCAGCTCACCAGGTCCATCTTGTTCACCGCCACCAAGAGATGGCGGACCCCCAGGAGCGCCGCGATGCACGTGTGACGCCGAGTCTGCTCTCGCAACCCGGCGGTGGCGTCGACGACGACGAGGGCCAGATCTGCAGTGGACGCTCCCGTGGCCATGTTGCGCGTGTACTGGACGTGCCCGGGACAATCAGCGATGACGAACTTGCGGCGGGGTGTCGACGCATAGCGGTAGGCGACGTCGATGGTGATGCCCTGCTCGCGCTCGGCGCGCAAGCCGTCGGTGACGAAGGCCAGGTCCATGCCATCGCCCCCGCGTCGCCGGCTCGCAGAAGCAACGGCTTCGAGCTGATCGTCGAAGAGCTGCTTGGTATCGCGCAGGAGGCGGCCGATGAGTGTGGATTTTCCGTCGTCGACCGACCCGATCGTGGCGAAGCGCAGCAGATCCGAGCCCGACGCCGGCTGGGCGCCGGGGTTCTGGGTCATCTCAGAAGTAGCCCTCTCGCTTGCGGTCCTCCATCGAAGTCTCCGAGAACCTGTCGTCAGCTCGTGTGGCGCCTCTCTCGCTCACCCGTGAGGTGCCCACCTCTGTGATCACGTCGTCGATGGTGAGCGCCTGCGAACGCACGGCCCCGGTGCAGGTAGCGTCGCCCACCGTGCGGAACCGGACCATGGTGTCCTCGACCACCTCGCCCGGGGTCGGGACCACCCACTGCGAAACCGCAAGCAGCATCCCGTCACGCTCGACGACGGGGCGCAGGTGGGCGAAGTAGATCGAGGGCAGGGCTATGTGCTCACGCCGGATGTAGTGCCAGACGTCGAGCTCGGTCCAGTCCGACAAGGGGAATGCGCGCAGGTGTTCGCCGGTCCGCACCCGGCCGTGGTAGAGGTGCCACAGCTCGGGGCGCTGATGGCGCGGGTCCCATTGGCCGAAGGCGTCGCGAAACGACAGCACGCGTTCCTTGGCGCGCGCCTTGTCCTCGTCGCGTCGGCCACCGCCGATACAGGCGTCGAAGCCGCGTGCGGCGATGGCATCGAGAAGCGTCACGCTCTGCAGACGGTTACGCGACCCCGCGGGCCCTGGGTCGAGGGCACGCCCACGATCGATGGAGTCCTGCACCGAGGCGACGAGCAGCTCCTCACCGAGGTCGGCCATGCGCTTGTCTCGGAATTCGAGGACCTGGTCGAAGTTGTGGCCGGTGTCCACGTGCATGACCGGGAAGGGGAAGCGTCCCGGGCGAAACGCCTTCTCCGCCAACCGCAGCAGGACGGCGGAGTCCTTCCCGCCGCTGAACAACAAGACGGGTCGCTCGCATTCAGCCGCCACCTCGCGCATGACGAACACGGCGTGGGCCTCGAGAAGGTCCAGGTGGTCGGGGGGCGGACGCCTGGTCGGCCGGTCCGAGCTGCCGGCCTGGACATTGATCGTCGTGGTCATGTGGGGCTGCTCCCGGTGTCTTTCCAGGTGGCGGCGGTGATCGTTGCCATCTGAAAGCGATTAACCCGATGTGGAAAGGGATAAAACCTGATCTGATTAGTCATATATAGTAGTGCCAGGTTTGTCGGACAAGTCGTGTCGTGTCGCCGGCCCGACAGCGGTCCCCAGGATCGCGACGGAACGTGGTGGCACGACACTTGGACGAGGAGGGTGCACCGTGGATGCAGGGGTCGACACCAGGATCGATCTCGATGAGCTCGCCTCGCGTGCCGCCGAATTCGAGACGTGGCCCGCCGGCAAGGTCATGGGCTGGGCGGTCGAACGCTTCGGGGGAGCCCTCAGCCTGGCGTGCTCGTTCCAGGATTGCGTGATCATCGACCTCGCCGTCGAGGTCGATCCCAGCATCGAGGTGCTTTTCCTGGACACCGGCTTCCACTTCCCCGAGACCCTGGCGTACGTGGAGGAGGTTCGGGCCCGCTACGACCTGAATCTCCGTGTGATGGCGCCCGGGCCCGAGGCCGACGCCTGGCCGTGTGGAAGCGAGCGGTGCTGCGATCTGCGCAAGGTTGAGCCTCTGCACCGTGCCCTTCAGGGCCGCGAGGCCTGGATGACCGGCTTGAAGCGCTGCGACGCCCCCACACGTGCGGCCGCCCCCATCGTGTCGTGGGACGAGGCCCGTGGTTTGGTCAAGGTGAACCCCGTTGCCACCTGGACCGACGCCGACATCGCCAACTACGAGGTGGATCACGGCCTGCCCGTGCACCCCCTCATGACCCAGGGATACCTGTCGATCGGCTGCGCTCCAACCACGCGTCCGGTCGCCCCTGGCGAAGACCCTCGCGCCGGCCGTTGGTCCGGCATGGGCAAGACTGAGTGCGGCCTCCACGTCTGATGGCCCATGACCGTGACAATCCCTGGGGTGTCGAGATCCATGGGAACGAGCGGGCCATGCACTTCGTGCGTCCATATCGCCACGTGGGTGAGCTGAACCAGGTTGAGCGCTGGAAGCTCGAGCGACATCCCCTCGAGGTCGCCGACGCCGTCATCTCCCGCTACGCCAAGGAGGGTCCTGACGCCATCGCCAAGGTGCCTGGCGAGCAGGAGCGGCTCAAATGGGTAGGTCTGTACCCCCAGCGTCAGGGGGGCGATGCCTTCATGATGCGGGTGAAGGTTCCTGGCGGGGTTCTGAGCGCCGACCAGGCCCGCGAGATCGGCGTGGTGGCTGACGCCTTCGGTGAGGGCCCCGACGACAGTGCCGTGTTCGGCAACAGGTATGCCGACATCACCACCCGCCAGACCATCCAGATCCATTGGATCCGCATCGGGGACGTGCCCCGCATCTGGGAGCGCTTTGCCGACGTCGGGTTGACCACCGTGCAGGCGTGTGGTGACTCGGCCCGGAATGTGTTGTGCTGCCCCGTTTCGGGGGTCGACGCCGACGAGGTTCTCGACGCTCTGCCGATCGCCAAGGCGATCTCGGCCTTCTTCACCGGCAACCGCGAGTACGCCAACCTCCCCCGCAAGTTCAAGATGAGCGTGACGGGATGTCGCGAGGACTGTGCCCAGGCTGAGATCAACGACATCGGGATGTGGCCGGCGCGCACCGCCGATGGGACACTGGGGTTCAACGTGCTGGCGGGAGGCGGTCTTTCCGACGGCGAGCGCATGGCCTCGGACATCGACGTGTTCGTGCGGCCCGAACAGGCGATCGAGATCACCCGGGCCATTTCCCAGCTCTTCGGCGAGCTCGGCAACCGGGAGAACCGGGGCCTGGCGCGCATGCGGTATCTGGTCCAGGAGCTCGGTCCCGAGCAGTTCCGGGCCGAGTTGGCAGCACGAGCCCGCTTCGATCTCGCCCCGGCGGGCGAAGAGCTGACCACTCGCTACCGCGGTGACCACGTGGGTGTGCATCCCCAGCACGAGCAGGGGCTTCGCTATGTGGGGTGCTCCGTGCCCGTCGGCCGGATGTCGGGCATCGAGCTCGTCGAGGCCGCCCGGCTGGCCAGGACGTACGGCGACGGTTCGCTGCACCTCGGAACCGACCAGAACTTCGTCCTCACCGGAGTTCCCGACAACCGGGTCGACGCGCTGCTCGACGAGGAGCTGCTGGGCAAGTATTCGCCCTTCCCCGGCCCCTTCGAGCGGGGCGTGGTGGCGTGCACCGGCAGCGAATTCTGCCGATTCGCGGTGGTCGAGACCAAGGAACGGGCCGTGACGTGGGCGCGCTGGCTCGATGACCGACTGGCGGACGAGCCCGTGGGGGTGCGCCCCTCGGCGGGCGGGACCTCGGCTCGGCGCGAGGACGCCGGCATCATCCGCATGCACTTTTCGGGCTGTTCGGCGTCGTGTGCACAGCCCCAGATCGCCGACATCGGCTTTCGCGGTGACGTCGCCCACGTGGGGGAGCGCATCGTCGAGGCCGTCGACATCGGGATGGGCGGCTCGCTCGGCCCCGATGCGGCGTTCATCGACTGGATCGAGAACGCCCGGCCCGTCGATGACGTCCCCGACGCCCTGTTGCGCAGCGTCCGCCGCTACCAGTCCGAGCGTCGCGACGGGGAGCCTTTCTACAACTGGGCCCGCCGGGTGCCTAACGAGGAGCTGGCGGCCACTCTGGCCGGGCTCGACACCGAGCAAGGGCCTGCGGGGAACCCATGAAGGGATACCGCATCCGCGAAGAGATGAACGGCGTCGTCGAGCCGCCCGGCAAGACATGGTTCTGGGAGCTCGAGGCCGGGGTCATCTTCGCCGACCGCTGCATCCAGTGCGGCACCTGCGTGGCCGTGTGCCCCTCGAACTCGATCGGCGTCAACAAGGACACGGGTTTGCCGGAGCTGGTCAAGATGTGCACCGGATGTTCCCTGTGCTGGGACTTCTGCCCCCGGGGCGGGCTTCGCTACGAGGCGCTGTGGCCGCCCTCCACCTCGGCAACCGAAGCCGGTGAGGTCCCGGTCGTCGTGAAGTCCGATTCGGCGGACACGTACTGGAAGCTGACCGGCGGTCCGCCCGGTGACGGCCTCGGTGCCGTGATAGGGGAGTACGCCGTGCGAGCCGGCGTGCCCGCCGACGACGTCCAGGACGGCGGTGTGGTGACAGCCATGCTGCTGGCCCTGCTGGCGGGCGGGGACATCGACGGCGCGCTGGTGTCGCGCCCCAGCGACAATCCCGACGAGCCCTGGAAGGGGATCGCCACCGTCGCCACCACGGCCAAGGAGATCATCGACGCCGCGGGGAGCTTCTACAACCAGACCATGGCTCTGGCCGAGCTCGACCTGAGCCGCTACAGCCTTCCCGCCAAGCCGCGTCTCGCTGTCGTCGGAACCCCGTGTGAGATCCAGGGCATCCGGGCCATGCAGGCGCGTCGGTGGCCCACGGGGGCGCACCGGGTCGACGCGGTGGCGCTCACCATCGCACTGCTGTGCACCAAGAGCTTCGATTACGAGGCGCTCATGCTGCGCGAGTTGCGGGACAAGCGCGGCCTCGACCTCGATCGCGTCAGCAAGGTCGACGTGATCCACGGAAGGATGATCGTCGAGTACCGCGACGGGTCGGTGGCCGTCGACGAGCCTGTGAAGGACTTTCACGGCGCTAGCCTCAAGGGTTGCGACGAATGCGCCGACTTCCTGGGCCGCAGCGCCGACATCTCGATCGGCAGCGTGGGCTCGCTGGCCGGTTGGTCGAGCGTCCTCGTTCGGACCGAAGTGGGCCGTCTCGCCTTCGACCGTGCCCGAGGGCGTCTCGACGTCCGCGACCTCGACAACCGTGAGGCTCTCGTTCGGCTCGACAATCTGGACAAGCGGATCGCCGATCGGACCCTGCAGCGCAAGCTGGACCCCGACGGGCCGCTGTTCATCGACTTCGCCGAGCATCTCGACAACTACAGCGAGACCGACCGCGCCCCGGTCGTCCGGGACCGGTGAGTGGTCGACCATGAGCGCGACGCCGTGAGTGTGGTCGAACCGGCCGTCGGCCTTCGCTTCGATGATCCCGAAGAGCCCGTCGAGATGCGTGACGCCTTGCGCGATGCCCTGCTGGCGGGAACCGACTGGCGCGATGGCTTCTCTGACGATGTCTGCGTCGGTCTGTGGCTGTGGGAGCGGTGGCGCCCTGCGCTCGAGCCCGCCGGCATGGGTCGCGAGGCCTTCCTCGACGTCATCGTCTCCTATCGCCGCGAGCTGTGGCTCTGGCTGATGGGGGAGAGGTTGTGGGACCAGTGCGTGTCCGGACTGGCGGGCCGGGTGGCGAGGCGCCTACCCGGTCGCTGACAGCGGCTACCCAAGGGTGGCGACTCCGCCCCCGCCTGCCCGAGACTGAGCGCATGGCCGCCCCCTTTCCTGGCAGCGCGTCACCAGTGGTTCGCCTGCGGGCAGTGGCCGTCGTCAGGGAGGGCCGGCCCATCCTCGACGGCGTCGATTGGGACGTGGCGCCAGGGGAGCGATGGGCCGTGCTCGGGCCCAACGGCTCGGGCAAGACCACCTTGCTGCATGTGGCCGGCATGCGACTCTTGCCCACCTGCGGGACCGTCGAGGTGCTCGGGGCACGCTACGGGCGCACCGACGCACGCGCCCTGCGGACCCGGGTGGCGCTCGTGACCCAGGCCCTCCTGCGGAGCCTGAGGCCCACGCTCAGTGCTCACGACGTGGTGCTCACGGGGCGCCACGCCGCCCTCGAGCCGTGGTGGCACCACTACGACCCCAGCGACCACTCCCGTGCCGATGGGCTGCTCGAGGAGGCGGGCCTGGGGCGTGTCTCGAGCCAGGAGTTCGGGGTGCTGTCGGAGGGCGAGCGCCAACAGGTCCTCCTGGCCCGGGCGCTCATGGGCGAGCCCGAGCTCTTGCTCCTGGACGAGCCGGCGGCCGGTCTCGATCTCGGCGCCCGGGAACGGCTCGTGGCGCGTCTCGCGGCTTTGGCAGCCGACCCCGACACCGTTCCCCTCGTTCTGGTGACGCATCACCTCGAGGAGATCCCTCCGGGGACGACGCACGTGGCCTTGCTCCGTGGGGGGCGGATCGTGTCGCTCGGCTCTGCACATAAGGTATTGACCTCAGCCGCCGTCTCGGCGTGTTTCGAAGTGGCCGTGTCGGTCGAGCGATCTCGAGGTCGGTGGACGGCGCGAGCGTCGCCGCACGGCGGTTCCAATTGACAGCGCGCAAGGGCACACACAGTTCTCGACCATCCACCAATCGTGGCGCAATTTTCTGTAGCGTCGTACGGCGTCGGAAGGTAGATCGAGGGGTTTTCGACGATCGTGGTCCTCCTGATACTCGGTGTGGTCTGGGCGGCGGTCCTGGGGCCGAGCCTTCTCCGACGGAAATTCGAACGTCGGTCGGCCGACTCCATCGGTGAATTTCATCAGCATCTCGCGCGTGCTCCGGCGCACGGGACCGGTCGTGGTGCCGCCCGCATTTCGGCTCATGACGTCATTACCCGAGGATCCCTTGCATGGCGGCGCGGCCCCTTCGGCCACTGCCGGTCGCGGCCTCATCCTGATTCGGCCCGACGCCGCCCCGCCCCGTTTGCACAACCCGGCGTCGGCCGCGCAACGGCAGGACCGGTACTTCCGTCCCGAGGCCTGCAAGCGACGGCGCGACGTTCTCGGATCGTTGGTGTGCGTCATCTTCGTTAGCGGGGTGCTCGGCGCCATCCCGGTCCTGCGACCGTTGCTCGGCCTGACCGCGTTGGTCGTCTTGGTGTCGGCACTGTATGTGGTGATGCTCGTGCGCCTCGGGGGACGAGCCACCGAGCGCGCCGCCAAGCTGCGATATCTGCCCGAGCCCGTGGAGGACGAACCCACCATCGTCATCCGCCGCGCGGCTCGTTGACGTCGTCGGCCGGTGCCCCACCACGTGCGCACGGCCGATCTGGCCAGGCTGGGAGACGAAGCGCGCGACAGCCTCGAGGCATCGCACCGGGCACGCGAAACGGCGCTGGCGTCGTGTCGGGAGACCATTCGTGCGTGTGGTCTCGCCATACGGGCCGTACACCGGCTTCAGCCCGCCGTGGCCGAGGACCGGGTCGGCGAGGCTGACCAGAGCCTGCGTCGAGCCCAGCAGGCGCTGGCGCCCTACCCCAGACTGGCGGCCGCTGGGTTCCTCCACGACGCCGAGAAGGAGCTCGCCGAGGCCCGCCTGACCTCCGCCCTGGTGGACGGGTCGCCCCTCCCGGGGCCGGCGGACCTCAACGTGGGGCTGGCGGCGTGGCTCAACGGCCTGGCCGAAGCAGCGTCGGAGCTCCGTCGCCATCTCCTGGACCGCCTGCGAGCCGGCGAGACCTCCCGGGGCGAGGAGGTGCTGGAGGCCATGGAGGAGGTGTACGACACGCTCGTCACCATCGAGTACCCCGACGCCATCACGGGGGGACTGAGGCGGGCCACCGATGCCCTACGGGCCGTCGTCGAGCGCAGCCGGGCCGATGTGACCACGACCGTGCTCCAGGCGGCCCTGCAACGGGCCATCGAGCAGCGCCTCGGGCCCACCGCCACTTCAGGACCTTGAGAGTCGGAGATCTCACCACCCCGGCGCTGGTGGTGGACGCTGCCCTGCTCGAGCACAACCTGGCGACCATGGCCGCTGCGCTCCCAGGGCCGCGTCTCCGGCCCCACGTGAAGGCGCATAAGTGCACCGCTCTGGCCGCCCGACAGGTGGCCCACGGGCACCGGGGGTTCACCTGTGCCACCACCGTCGAGGCCCAAGGGTTGGCCCGCGCCGGGCTCGGAGACGACCTGTTGCTGGCCAACGAGGTCGTCGACGTGGCTCGGCTCAGCCGGCTGTCACGGTCAGGGGCCCGGGTGACGGTAGCCGTCGACTCCCACGCCACCGTCGCCGCGGCCGCCAAGGCAGGGGTCGGGGAGGTCGTCGTGGACGTGAACGTCGGGCTGCCGCGCTGTGGTTGCGCCCCTGACGCCGCGGGACGCCTGGCGGAGTCCGCTCGTGGACGAGGATTGGTGGTCAGGGGGGTGATGGGATACGAGGGTCACGTCGTCGGCGTCGAGGACAGGGCCCGCCGTGTCGAGATGGTCGACGTCGCCATGGACATGCTGCTCCAGGCCCACGACGAGGTCGGGGGCGAGCTCATCTCAGCCGGCGGGACCGGGACCTACGACATCAACACCAGCGCCACCGAAATCCAGGCGGGCTCGTACGCGCTCATGGACAGCGCCTACGGGAAGCTCGCCTTGCCGTTCAGCCAAGCCGTGACCGTCCTCGCCACCGTTGTGTCGGTCTCACCGGGCTGGGCCGTGGCCGACAGTGGGGCCAAGGCACTCGGCATGGACCATGGCAATCCGACGATCGAGGGCGCAGAGGTGTGGTTCTGTTCCGATGAGCACCTCACGTTCGCGCCCCGAGACGAGGTGAACGTCGGTGACCGTGTCAGGGTGATCCCGTCACATGTCGACCCTACCGTGGCGTACCACGAGCGCATGTACGTCGTCGAGGGGGACGACGTGCTCGAGACATGGGCTGTCGACCTCCGGGGATGGTGACGCCGATCTCGACTGGAACTCGACCGAAGATCAGCAGTAGGGCCGGGCCAGGGTCAGGAGAAAGTCGCCTCCGGGTGCCTCCCACATCGAGTCCACCAGGAAGCCTGCGGCGTAGAGCTCGTCTTCCACGCCTTGGCGGGTGAACTTCGAGCTGATCTCGGTCAAGAGGTCCTCTCCAGGGGAGAAGGACACGCGCAAGGACAGGTCGTCGATGGTGACGATCTGATCCGACCCGGAGCGCAAGCGCATCTCGATCCGCTTCGCCTCCTCGTTCCACAGCGCCACGTGCTCGAAGCCATCGGGGTCGAACGACGCATGCAACTCGCGATTGAGGACATGCAGCACGTTTCGATTGAAGGCCGCTGTGACCCCTTGGGAGTCGTCATAGGCGGCCAGCAGGCGGGTGCGATCCTTGACCAGGTCGGTGCCGAGCAGGAGCCGGTCCCCATGGGCCATCATGCAATCGAGGTCGAAGAGGAAGCGGCTTCGCTGGTCAGGCGTCAGGTTCCCGATGGTGCTCCCGAGGAAGGCCACGAGGCGCCGCCCTTCACTCGGTACGCGGTCGATGTGGAGGTGGAAGTCTCCCACCACGGCGTGGACCAGGAGCCCCGGGTACTCGTCAGCGAGGGCGGTGGCGGCCGCCCACAGGGTCCCGTCGCTGACGTCGAGGGGCACGTAGCGGCGTAATCCGCCGGTCCCCTCCATGGCATCGAGCAAGACCCGCGACTTGTCGCAGGTGCCGGCCCCCAGCTCCACCAAGGTGTCCGCCTGGGCGACGCTCGCTATCTCGGGGGCGTGGTCCTCGAGGAGCCGTCGCTCGGCACGGGTGAGGTAGTACTCCGGAAGGCGGGTGATCTCGTCGAACAGCTCACTGCCGCGGTCGTCGTAGAACCACACCGGCGGGAGCCACTTGAGCTCTGCGGTCAAGCCCGTCCGCACGTCGTTCTCCAGAGCGCCGCGAAGGTCCGCGGCGCTCAAATGGACGTCCATGGACGGGGTGGTAGCGGACAAGGATCCTCAGTTGTCGCGTGCCAGGCGGAGACCGTTGAACGGCCAGCGCGCCGAAGGAGGAAAGAAATTGCGGTAGGTGGCGCGGATGTGATCAGACGACGTCACACAGCTGCCGCCGCGCAGCACATACTGGTTCACCATGAACTTGCCGTTGTACTCGCCGACGGCTCCGGGCTCAGGACGAAAACCGGGGTACGGGCTGTACGAGCTCGAGGTCCACTGCCAGACATCGCCGAAGAGCGACGCGTCTGGGCCGGTAGGTCGCGGATGCAGGGTGGACAAGTCGAGGAAATTGCCGTCCGCGACCGTATCGATGGCGACCGCCTCCCACTCGGCCTCGGTGGGCATGCGCGCCCCGGCCCAACGGGCAAAGGCGTCGGCCTCGTAGTAACTGATGTGACACACGGGCTCGGCGAGGTCGACGAGCTGGGGGCCTCCCAGCGTGAACAGCCACCAGTCGTCCACGACCTTGAACCAGTACAGCGGTGCGTCCCATTCCTCGGTCTGCGCCGTAGCCCAGCCGTCGGACAGCCACAGGTCGGGGCGGCCGTATCCGCTGTCGTCCATGAATGCCAGCCATTCCCCACAGGTGATGGGGCGGTCGGCTAATGCGAAGGGCTCCAAGTGACTGGTGTGCCGCGGGAATTCGTTGTCGAAGCCGAAGGCGTCGTCCCCATGCCCGATCTCGACCAGCCCTCCCTCGTGCTCGATCCAGGCGGTCGGGCGCGCCTCACAGGGTTCATCGACTTTGACCGTCGTGTAGGCAGGCTGAAGCGGATTGCACGACAGCACGTGTTTGATGTCCATGAGCAGGAGCTCCTGGTGCTGCTGCTCATGGTGCAAGCCGAGCTCGACTAAACTCGCCACATCGGCGGTCAGCGCCCCGTCCAGAAGCCGCCCCATCGACTCATCGACATGACGCCGGTACTCGGCCACCTCGCCGACGCCGGGCCGTGAGACAACGCCACGGCGAGGCCTGGGGTACCGGGCGCCTACACCTTCGTAGTAAGAGTTGAAGAGGTACGCGTAGGCGGGATGGAAGGGGCGGTATCCCCGCAACTGCGACTCGAGGAGGAATGTTTCGAAGAACCAGGACGTGTGAGCCCGATGCCACTTGGTGGGGCTCACGTCAGGCATGGACTGGACCGTCTGGTCCTCCGGGGACAGGGGGCGGCCAGTGTCTCTGTCAGGTCCCGCACCTGCCGGTAGCGAGACGCCAACCGCGTGGACCGTCCTGCCGTTGTGATCAGATCTCTCATCGGTATCCCCGTGTCATCGGCACCAGCGTAGGCGGAGGGTGTCACCACCGAAGCGCCCGAGGCCCCAGCTGGAGGTGATCCGTCCGGACAGAATCCTCTCCCACCTGGGGCCAAGATATGCGGCGATCCCGATGGCGAAGAGAAGTCGCAGGTCGGAGGGGTCAACTTTTGCTTACCGCGAGCACGGCTGGCTCGACGCTCGGTCGGGCATACAGCCGGAATGAAGAGTTCAGAAGGTGATCTCCGCAAAGGATTCGAGCGAGGGACTGCCGGGGCTCCAAACCTCAATGTAGCAAGGATGGCCTACCCCGCACGTTCCGTCTCCGACCCTACCTGTGGACACCTTGTAGGTGCCTCTCATGCTTCCGTCCGCACGTGGTACTACCGTGACGGAGCCCTGGCTCTTGCACGTGTTACTTACTTGAAACTCGAGGAAAGCGTTCGGGTTGCATTCCGTGATCACCAGTCGCTGCGCTGGGCTCTGCGCGAAGTGTTGAGCGGTCACGGTAACGACCTGGCCGTTGTGCAGTCCTCGCCAGGGGGTCACGGGAGACGTCGTTGCACCCGACCAGACCCCTAAGTCGATACCCTCTCTGCTGGCGAGGTCGGAATCAGACGCGAGGAAGGACAGTCGCAGCTTCTCAGCCTCAGATGCCATCTGCCGAACGAACGGAATGTTCAGCCCGAAATAGATTCGCTCTACCATCCCGAATGTCGCTTGCTTGATGTTCACGATGATGTCTTCGGTGGCCAATCCGTCGCGGTGTGTCGACCTGCCGCCGGCAAGACCACTGAAGAGTCCCAAGACAGCCTGAAGGCAGATGATGGCGATCAGACTCCCACAGACAAGGCCGGAACCGATCCGCCCCCCTGGTGTTCGCCTAGAGCGATATGTGTTGGCGCGGACTAAGTGGTCCCCGCCCACAGCCTGTGACGCCGCGGGACGTCGGTCGAGGAGAAGGAGATAACAACCGACCAGGACGAGAAGGTCGAACGTGGTGTAGCGGGACGTACCCGCGTACCAAAGTCCGATCAACGAAGACCGTCCGGCTGCGATCGAAAGCGCGAACAGGATCCCGAATCCCATCAGCGCCACACCGAAAGGGCTCGGTCCTTCGTCGCCGGCCCGGAGGCCACGTGATATCACCATCCAGGCGGCGATCCCCACGATGACGACACCCAACACGATGGCGGCGGGGCTCACCGCCCTCGAGTCATAGGGACCGCCCCAGGGAAGGGGTACTGGGAGCCACGCTCCCACGACATCTCCGATGGCCAGGAAGAAGAACTTGACGGCAAGAACAGGGTGCCCAATCCAGGCCGTGACGCCGCCGGACGACTCGCCGTAGGCGCCGACACTCAGGTGATAGAAGAACACTGCTGCGGTGGTTCCGGCGGCGGCTATCCATGCGAATAGGAAACGGGGGGAGCGCCGCCTCAGGAGCAAGAGGATCAGGCCGACGGGCCAGATGAAAAGCCCTTGAAAGGCCGAAAAACTCCCGACGACGGCCGCCACTGCGGCGAAGGTCAGAACGGACCACCCGAACCTCGGGCTGTCCAACAGGAAGAGAGTCAAGGCCAGAGCGACTAGCACCAGGTACCAGCACACCTGGAAGCCTGAAAGCGTATCTTCGAACTGGACGAATGAAAGCATCAGGATGGCCACGGGGCAATACAGAATCCACTGCGTGGAGGGCGAGCGGCGCTTATGTGTCCAGATGATCAGGGCGATTGAAGCGAGGAGTAGCAGCGCGCTGAAGTACATCTCCACAAGGAGGTTGAGATGGGTTGTGTGAGCCAGGAGGATCACGAGCAGATTCGGGAACAACAATCGATTCTCGTTGTGTGGCGCCCAAAGGGTGCCCAAGCTGAGCGTCCCCGAGTAAGAGTGCGCAATGACGTTGACATCCGCCCATTGATCTCGCCAGATCACGTTTACGCCATAGTGCTGAATGAACCAGAGGTATGCACCCACGGGTAAAGAGAAGCCGAGCACGGCGAGACCATTGAGGAATCGATGGGGCTTGTGGAGCCCTCGATCCTCGTCGGCCTTCGGGGCCAGCGTGGACGCCTCAGTTATGGTGACGCTGCTCACCCCCCTTCCGTGTTCGCTCCGTCCACCACGAATGTATCCGATCTTGTTCGGCAACCCTGAGCGTCGGATGAGGCCTGGCCCCCGATCGTGCCCGGAGTGAGGCGGACGGGGGCGTGTGTCACCGACCCCTGGAGGCGTGTCGGAGGTGCGGCAGTGGCACAGTGTATGAACCCGTCGCCCGGTGGTGGAGCACTTGGAACCTGCAGACTGATGGTGTCGAAAGGCTCATGCCAAAGCGCTCTTCTCGGCGCCCTTGCCCGATCGGTCCCGGCCGCGACAGTTCGAGCCAACGGTCGACGAAGTCGCCCTCCCGCGCGAAGTCGTCGCGGCGAGGCCCGGAGGGGCCGTGAGGCTTTCCGGCAGGCTGTCGTGCAGTCCGATGTGCCCCCTTTCACCCACTACAGCGCAGCTAAGATCCACCGGTGGCTGCAGACATCTTCCGAGTCCAAAGATGGTGTGTGTGAGGGGGCGGGCTCAGGGATTCGGCGTGGTTGTCGCCGCAGCTGTTCCTTCGGTGCTGTATCTGCTCTATGTCCTGCACTATTCGGTCAACATCCCCTTCGCTGACGATTGGTTTATGGTTCCGATCGTCAACGCCTCTATCCACGGCCACTTGACTCTGAACGACTTGTGGGGTCAGTACGGAGACACCCGCATCTTCGGCGCTCGACTTGCCTTCGCGGTGGTGGGCCCTCTCGTTCACCTGAACGAGAGGGATGTCATCGTGTCCAGCGCAGCCATCTTCGTCGCGAGCTATATTTTGTTGCTATCACTCTTTCGGTTGTACACTCACGCGCCTCTAACCTTTGTTCCGGTCCTGACGATCGGCGTCGTATGGTTCAGTTTGGTCGACTTCGAGAACTCCCTTTGGAGCTTCCAGCTCGCCTGGTACCTGTCCCTGTTCTTCTTCGTCGTCACGGCGTATCTCCTTCTGGTCCCGCGGCACCGTCGGACACTCGTATTCGCTCTCGCCATCGTGGCGGCTGTCTGCGGATCGCTCTCGATCGTGCAAGGGTTTGTGCTTTGGCCCGTCGGTCTGATCTGTCTCTTGTGGAAGACACCCTGGAGTCGCCGAACGCGTTACGAGTCGGTGATCTGGGTGTTGGCTGCCGTGATCACGGCGGCGATTTACGTTCCGGGCTACAATCCTTCCGAGGCGGCAGGGGCGTGTGGCGCCGGAAGGGCCGGATGCTCACTCAGCATCGGGTTGCATCACCCTGGCCGGGTGGGTTCGTTCCTCCTCGCACTTTTCGGGGACGTTCTTCCGGCTCCATACCAGAACATCGCCGCTCACGTGCTGTTGGGAGCCGTCATCTGCATCGTTGCGATTTTTGTTGTGGTGCAATCGCTCCGAGAGCCCAATCGACAAGCCAACCCTCTGCCGCTCATCCTCATTGTCTTCGCTGTATTGTTCGACCTCTCCATCGCCATAGGTCGCGTGGGAGAGGGGTTGCCCACGGCTGTGGGGCCCAACCGCTTCACGATGCCCAACTTGGTGTTGCTCGTGGGCATCCTGGTTTATGCGTGTGCCCACGTTCCGAGCTTCAGGCGACTTGGAAACTCAGTCGGTGCCCGCGAGTGGGTCAAAGTCGTCGGCTTTGGCACGCTGATGGCATTCGTCTTGGCGCAGTGCATCACGTCCACCAGATCTGGAATCACGAACGGCAATCTGAGGCGGGACACTCTGGAGATCGACGCACGGGTCGTCGCGAACTTGCGGGAGATTCCCGCGAGCGAACAGGGCTGCTACGTCAATCTGACAGTTTGGAATAACGCCTTCCCGGAAGACCCCTCCGCTGGCCTCTCTCTATTGGCCCGGCCGCTCGGCATGGCCGAGCGAGATCGGCTGAGCCTCTTTCGACACGGAACAGAACATCATTATCGAGCCGAAGGACCGCCTGATCTCCCTCAGTGCGACGGCTAATGGCAACGACGAGTTAGATCGTTTGACCGACCAGTTGCGGGATCGCTGAGACCGATGCCCCCCACGAAGAGCTCTCCTAGTCGATCCGCGCAATCACCCCTGGGAGGTCGTGGGGGGACTCGACGATGTAATTAGCACCAGCATCGACAAGCTCGTGGACAGAACCAAAACCCCAACTGACGCCGATGGCAGGGATGCCGAGCAATGCGCTGGCGGTCATATCGTCTGATCGGTCTCCGACCATTGCCACGGCTTTGACGGTGGCGGCAAGCTGCTTGATCACACCCCGAATCACCTCCAATTTGTGTCGGCCACTCCCGTCAAGGTCGGGGCCACTGACGACGGAGAACCACGAAGACCAACCGGCCTCTTCGAGGATGACGAGGGCATAGTCCCGCGGTTTGCTCGTGGCGACACAAAGAGGGTGGCCCGAGTCGCGAAGTCTTTGGAGAGCCGCTTCCACTCCCGGAATCGGAGAGAAATAGTGAACGCCGTGCAGGCCGTAGTGATGGCGGAACGATCGAACGCCATCCTCGATTTTGGTCTCGGGGAGCATCAAGTGGGAACGCAACGCTTCCTGAATCGGTGGTCCGATGAGTGTGCGAATGGTGTCGTCGGGTATTTCGCCCAACCCAAGATCTCGGGCCATTGATCCATAGGCCAAAGATATTCCCACGAAAGGATCGATCAGCGTCCCGTCAAGATCGAAGATGATCGCTCGATCTTGGGCTGGTTGCAATGTGTCTCGCTAGTTCGTCTTCGGATTCAAGCGATGCATGCCAGTTCCCACATCCACTCACCGATGGTAACACGGGTGTCGTGCAGGTACTTGATAGAGCGACCAAGCTAGTGACTTACCGCAAGGGCGAGGGCAAGGCTCGTGCAGCCTACGTACTCAAATTGCCCCGATGGAAGAACCAACTCGATTATCACGCGTCGCTCGTCTGCGTCCATCGCTTCGTCGAAGTAGAGGAGATCACCGGGCTGGAGCAACGTCTGCACAAGGGCCCAAGCTGCCACAGTGGGCTCGTAGATGTCCAGGTCGAACAGAACGAGGCGGCCGCCGCCAGCAACCCTGGCTAGGTCCATCGCGCCGACCGTTTCCTCGACGTCGCCTATGTGCCACACCAGGCGGGGATCGTCAATCAGGGGAGGGTCGCCACCGGTGTCGAACGTACCCTCATCATGTTCACGCCAAGCTCGTGGTAGGCCGGTGAATCGATCGAATCCGTCCCAGGTAGTAACAGGGGAGCCGGGAAATCGATCAAGCCACCAGCCTGTCGCGTATCCCCACGCAACTCCAAACTCGATCCCGTGCCAGGAACGTCCAGAGTCCATACGACGCGCAAGGGCTGACCACAGGTGTTCCCGAGATCGATAGATCGTTGTCCTACCGAACAGATTCGTCTGCCAGTCGATGAAGTCCGCGATCTCGCCCGCATTGCGCATCCGACGCCTCAGTGCAGCCGAGTGTGCAAATGTTTTGGCGGCAAGGGTCTGAACGGCAATCGTGACAGCAGGCGGAGCCGAGTTTCTGAGCGCTCGATCGACCATGACAGCGATCCTAGGTTCCACGTCGCGTCAACGAAAGCCAGCCATAACCGGCCACGACCAAGGGGCGGCTCACTTACTGGAACGCTCTGGGTGTGGGCGGGCAAGCCAGTGTTGGCGACCGCCGGGGAGATCGCCCGAATCAAGCGCCAGGACCTTCACATGCATTTGGTGTTTGAGCAGGTGTCAAGCACTCTGCGAAGGCCAGATCTGCGGAATTATTCCTGATCTCCGTGCCTATTGGCGTCCCAGAGAGGCACAACCAACTTGGTGGTCTGATTTTCCTCTGCCACCTTGGCTCATGGCGCCGAGCCATGGGACACGAAGAGATCGTAGTAGCCGCCAAATGGCTCGGGAGGGCCGTGTTCCCGCCTAAATCTCTCAACCAGGCGTGCAAGCGGCAGTTGGGGAATAACGTGCCCCTGGTACCAGAAGTACGTCCACTTTGGATTGTCGACAACGCAGAATCGAGACCCGTCCTGCCCCTTGATGCGGTTCAAGACCTGCTTCTGTAAGGGGCCATCCGACGTGTCGAACCACGTGTTGGTCCAGTTCGTCGCGGGGGGGCTCTCTCCGGTCCAGAAGTAGAGACTGTTCATTGCAGGCACTGTGACAAATGTGGAGCACTGCGCGCGGATCGCGGCCGACAGGAACTCCAGATTGAAGATCTGGCCCGCAGGGAGACGTATCATGTTTGACCCCGCCAGCGTGACTGGCGAGTCGGCATGGTAGCCATTTGCCTCCCAGGAGAGGTTCCCGCCAAAAACCCAGCCCAACCACCCCAGGCCCCCCACGAGGACAACCGATGCGAGCAGGCCGGTGGCGACGCGACGCCCGTGGCGACGCGCCATCACCAGGCCAGGGCTCAATTGGCGCATGCCGTCGTGGAGACAAAACAAGCCCGGGGGCACGATGAGGACCGACGACCACAGGCCCTGGGCTCCATCGACGGGATAGGCCAGGAGGCCTTCGAGCACGGCGAGGGCCACCACTGCCACTCGGGCCACGCGTTCTGATTCGGTCGCTCCGACCGGAGGGACGGCCGTGAAAAAGAGGAGCGGCAGTGCCACCGTGAAACTGATGGATATCGGCGAGTGGATTTGACCCTGCGCAACGGCAATGTAGAGGATCACCAACCCCACGGCCACATGCACCCAGGCATCTAGAAGTCCCGGCGGGGAACTCTGGTTCCGGTATCGGCGGTACAGGACGGCTCCGGCGAGACAGGCCGCTCCCCACCCGACCACCCCCCACGGCAGGGCAATGGGAATGGTGAAGGCGGTCGAGAAACGGGCCGGGTCGATGAACAAACCGCGCACGAGGTCCTCCGGCCGTGTCCCGGACAGGAGGGCGATGGCGACCACCAGGGCACCCAGGACGGCACCACCCAGGAGGAATCGAGCGGCGTCACGAGCGCCGACGAGCCCCTGAAGACGACGGTCATAGGTCACGACGACGACTCCCGCCGCTGCCAACGCCACAACGAGGCTGTACTTGTCGGCCCATGAGTCGGTGACATGGCCCCCGCCGACCAGGATGATCAGGACAGGAGTAGCTACGAACAGTACGGCTGCGGCCGCGCGCGGAAGGCGCATCCTCCTAACGGGAGGGGCCAAGGTCAACCCCGTAAACAACAAGGCAATAGCGGCAAAAGCGCCCACGTTTACCACCGTCAGCACCAACGCCGCCACGGTGGCTCCGAGGACCACGTATCCAACAGACCGGTGACCCCGAGCGACCAGGGCCAGGGCGATGAGCGCCACGGCCAATAGCAGCCACACCAGGATCATGGGGTGCATGGACTCGTACACGAAAGAGAGGATCAGGAGAACGAAACTGCTGACCTGCATGGCGACACCGGCGAGCACATTCCGGGTGAACATCTGGATGGCAACACCGAAGCCGAGGCTGGCGAGAAGCGTCACGACGAGGGTGGCCACCCGGCCGTTGTCGAGTGTCACCGGCAGCCAACTGAAGATGGTCGAGAAAGCTTCGTAATAGAAGGGCCCGAACGAACTATAGATATGGGTATATAGGCCCCCGTGGTGGGCGAAGTCTTTCACGGTGATGAGCAATTCGCCCTCGTCGTCCCATCCCGCGAAGCCGGTGAACGTGGTGTAGTAACCCAGCCACGCGCACAGCACCGTAGCTGAGGCGAAGGTCCCTATGTAGATCCACCAGCCGTGCGCCCCCGGTCGTGACCTCGGTCGAGGCGCGGGAGTGCCCGCAGGAACAGGATCAGCTTGCCGTACCGGGATTGTCTCGGTCATAAAGGTGGGTGAACTGAAGGCCCCGATATTGAAGTCTGCGGTAATGTCTGGAGCGCAGGCTGGGAGGCAGCAAGAGCCTGGGCACGGGCCTGACTGTTTCCACGCTCCCTCATGTTGACTTCAAACACGCCGCCAAGATTACAGGGCCACTCAAGGATCCCCCAGTGCTCTGCCGCCTCCCCCGCTGGCCAATCGTACCTGCCCCAGACGCCCCCGTGCTCGCCATCAACGACACCAAGGCGGTCGAGGACAACTCCGTGGCCTCAGACGAGGCGGGCAACGGTCCCTTATCTGGTGCGGATGCGCGGCCGAGACCTTCATGCTGAATAACCGTCAGGGCGGCTACGGGCGTGAAGATCCCGCACGCCTTGGCGGCCTTGATAGGCATGGATGGGATAGCACCGCGTAATGTCGGGTGAACCGCAGGTCCAACACCGGCAGGGTGCACCGGTTCGAGACGTTGTGCGAATCTCGGATCGATGAACGCCACAACTCTGTGCCGTTGTCGTGAAGCCTTCGATCCTCGCCTATGGTGGTTTGGCTCAGGCCGGGAGGGGCTTTGATTACCACCCAGAATGTGGCCCAGAGATGGCCGAGTTCTCTTAGCGGGTCGCCCAGACGCCAAAGAGTTTTGCTCGCTACGGGGGCTGGCGTTCCAGCGCTGCTATATCTGTTCTACGTCTATCACTATTCGCTCAACGTGCCTCTCGCCGACGATTGGAACGTGATTGGCCTTGTCTCGGCTGCTATTCACCACCATCTGACCATGAGTCAGTTGTGGGTCCAATACGCTGATACTCGCCTATTGGTTGGCTTCGTCTTCTTCGTGGCCTTTGGCTTGCTCGATCACCTGAACGAGAAGTCGATCATCTTGTTCAGTGCGGGAATCTTCGTTGCCACGTATGTCTTGTTGATCTTCCTCTTCCGTTCTTACCTTGGACGACGCCTCAGCTTCCTGCCCGTCTTTTCGCTCGGCATCGTGTGGTTCAGCTTGGCGGATGTCCAGAACTCCCTGTGGAGTTTTCAACTGGCTTGGTACTTCGTGGTGTTCGGCTTCGTAGCCATGGCCTACCTGCTCTTGGTTCCACGGCATCACAGGAACTTGTTCTTCGCTCTAGGGATTCTGGCTGCGGTGGCAGCCTCACTCGCCGAGGTGCAGGGGTTCGTCGTGTGGCCCGTAGGTCTCATCTGTTTCTTGTGGGCCAGCCCGTGGAAACGCCGGACCTATTACGAATCGACGATCTGGGCTTCGGCTGCGGTGCTCACAACAGCGGTATACCTCCATGGTTTCAACTTCCATGAAGACACCCTCATATGTGTGGTGGAAGGAGGGCAAAAGGCAAGTTGTTCGCTCACCTTTGGCCTCATCCATCCGGTCAGACTTGCAAGGTTCTTTGCGGTGCTTGTCGGGAATGTTTTTCCGACAGCCCCTGGTCGGTACCTCCTGGTTCACGAGCTCTTGGGAGCTGTGATTTGTATCGTGGCCGGATTTGTTGTTGTACAGTCATTTCGCCAACGACGACTGCAAACGAGCCCCCTCCCTGTGCTCCTGATCGTGTTCGCAGCCTTGTTCGACCTCATGCTCGCCCTGTCCCGTCTGGGGGAAGGACTACTGGGGGCTGGCCTCAACCGATATACGATGCCCAACATCATCTTGCTCGTCGGTATTGTTGTCTACGCCTGGACGCGCGTTCCAAACCTACGAAAGGCGCGGGAGCAGACCAACGGGCCAAAACCGTTGAAGATCCTTGCGTGTATCTCACTGACTGCATTTCTCGTCGCTCAGTGCGTCGTGGCGACGCAGTTCGGCATTAGCAATGCGGGCTCCATCAAGGCAGCGAGCGTGACCGTTGCTCGCGTCGTGGTCAATCTGGATCGGATACCAAGCGCCGAGCGCGCCTGCTATTTCCAATCCGTGGTGGTGGGGCCGCCATTTGCTGTCTTGGAGGCGGCGCGCAGTATCGCAATGCGCGACCACCTGAGCCTCTTCCGACGAAGTGCCGCGGACCAGTATCGTGTCGAAGGACCACCACGAATCGCCCGGTGCGATCGACCTTAGGAAACATTCTTGGCGGTCGGACGGGTGGCGGCGCATCATGCACACCCAGGCCCGATAGGTTTGACAAGTCGTTCGGGTACTTTCGAGGCCGACTCGGCCAGCATTGACTGCGATCGACGTCAGGGAATCACGGCAACGTGAGGCTCTAGACCGGTAGCTTCATATGCCAGAATGTCGTCCAGGCTGTGCTCTTGCATGGACGAGTTTGGATCGCGATAGTAATGCCGATACCAGTCGACCGTACGACTCACTGTCTCGTCGAGATGCCACCGTGGCTGCCAGCCGAGAGTCGACACCGCCTTGTCGATGGCGATCCGCAACGATTTGGCTTCCACGTTGACAGCGGCATCCGGTGGCGCACTCCAGCGGCCCGACCCCCAGGCGTTGACCAAGGCCGTGGCTAGATCGGCCACTCTCGCCTCGTCTCTGACCCAGGGACCGAAATTCCACGCCTCTGTCCACTTCGAGGGGTGCTCGTCCGAGAGGAGGCGCCCCGCCAGTCTGAGATACCCCGACAGGGGCTCCAGAACATGCTGCCACGGTCTGGTCGAGTCCGGATTCCTCACCACCAGATCGATCCCAGCGGCCAGGGCCCGAACAGCGTCGGGGACGATGCGGTCGTCTGCCCAGTCTCCGCCGCCGATCACATTTCCGGCCCGCGCTGATGCGAGACGGACGCCATGCTCGTTGATCCGATCCACCGGAAAGTACGACGATCTATAGGCGTCCACGACCAGCTCAGAGCCCGCCTTGCTGGCGCTGTAGGGGTCATGACCCCCTAACGGATCGATCTCGCGGAAACCCCACACCTGGCCATCGTTGCGATAGCACTTGTCACTGGTGACGACCACCACCGCGCATGGATGTCCAGCAATCTGTACTGCATCTAGCACGGATGCGGTTCCAACCACGTTGACTTCGAACGTCTCGCGGGATTCATCAGGCTGGTTCGCACGATCGGCTGTGCTGCCAAATGAAACAGCGCATCAGGTCTAGTGCGACGGACGACATCGACCATCAGATCAGAGTCCCGGATGTCCCCCCGCACGTCCTCAACGAGGACATCAGCGATGTTGGCCGCCTCGAAGTGGTTGGGGTGGCTCGGTGGTTCGAGCGCGCAACCCGTAACGTGGGCGCCGAGCCGGTGCAACCAGAGGGCTAACCAAGATCCTTTGAACCCGGTGTGTCCAGTGACGAGGACCGATTTCCCCGCAAAGTCGGTCAAATCATCGGACACAGCTTGGTCGTCTCACGAGAGTTGCTCAGGGGGCGTTCTCGCCACCAAATCATCGAGATTTCCGTCGGCTTTCGACGCATACGATGATGCTTCGGCTTTTTCCTTCTCGGAGGTTGGACCTCCAGTCCCGTGTTCGGGAACCGGGCTGCCCTTGCCCGCCCCGCTGTTGAGGCCCACCTCGGCTCGGTCGGACCGAACAAGCGGACTGTCAAAGCCGAGAGTCTGACGGACGATGAAATTGGGACGGCCCTTGACTTCCTCGTAGATCTGCCCAATGTAGATGCTGACGATTCCAAGTAGACAGAAGAGAATTCCGAAGAGCATGACCATCAAGGCCACAATGGTCCCAAATCCAGGGAAGGGAACTCCAAGTGTTGCCCAGTCGATTGTGAGCACCACCAATGCGACGATCGACGCAGCGAACAGACCTATCCCGACAAGCGGAATGATCACCAGGGGTATCTGGGAATGGGCGAGGATGGCCTTTACGGCCAATTGGATGACTCCTCTTGAGTGCGCCTTCGACGTTCCGGCGAAGCGCTCCTCCCGCTCATGCTCCACTCCTATCGAGCGGAAACCAACCCACGCCACCAGACCGCGAACGAACCGATTGCGCTCGTCCATTGTGCGAACTACTTCGTAGACCCTCCGGTCGAGCAGCCGAAAGTCACTCGCGTTCGGGGGAATGAGGTGCCCGGTCAATTTGCCGATGAGCCAATAGAAGAGACGCGAGTTCATTCGGCGCATTCTTCCGGTACCTCGACGAACAGTCACAATTCCGTAGACGTTCTCGTACCCCTCCTCCCAGCGAGCCACAAACCTCGGGATCATCTCGGGCGGGTCCTGCAGATCGGCTGTCATCAGGACTACCGCATCGGCATCGACCGATGCGAGGCCCGCGGTCAAACCTCCGTCCATGCGGAAAATTTCGAGCCAACTGAATGATCTTGAAGCGCGGATCGCGTAGGCGAATTGCCTCGAGTCGCTCAAAGGTGTCGTCCTCTGATCCGTTCTCGACGACGATGGCCTCGAAATCGTATGTGGTCAACTGATCAAACACAGTCCCCAGTCGGCGCGCTAATTCCTCGACGCACTCCGCCTCGTTGTATGCTGACGTCAGTATCGAGATTTTCTTACGCACAGGCACCCCAATTCCGCCCAATCCGCAACCAGGTCGGTCGCATACCCCTCGTCCCGCAACGGCAACGTGAGGTGAGATCTGTATTCATCGTAACGGATCGTGTGAGGATCGGCTGCGCCGGGGCGCCGTTGGGCGGACATCCCACCGAGCCGACCGACGCCTTCTTGCTGCGCATACCCAGCGAATCCGGCTCATTCTGCCTGTTTCAGATCCGGTTCCGGGGGTCTTGGACGCTCGAGGAGCCCGCTAGCGCCGGCGCCGGGCGGGCGAGCTCGGGTAGCCACTCTCGGACATCGCCACCCGAGGAAGAACCATACCCAGACCCCGTTTTTCCCCCACGCGCACGATCTGACGAGTTCTCCGTCCGGGTCGGCCAACGGCCCCGAGCTGCCCCAGATCGGCACGACGCAGGGCGTCGCGCGCAGCGCGGTCGATGACCACCGGAGGCGGCCCGAGTTGCCCGGCTTGTCGTGGCTGCTTCCCGACGGCCTTAACGACGCGCTGCTTTGGATGTACCAACCGTTTGATCGCCCTTAGGTGCGCCACCGACGTGTTTCATCCGGGTTGGCGCCCGCCTCCATCTGGCCTGGCTGCCACTCCGTAGCACCCCATGCGGAGTCCGCCAACTTTCGCGTGTTCATCCGAGCACTGGGCGACGATGGTGAATCCCGCTGCAGTTAACGCGGCCTGTAGGGAGCGACCCGAAAAGTAATTGATGTGTTCAGATTGTTTGATCACTCCGAATCTTGGTATCGAAGATCGATACTGGCGGCTCAAGCCACTCAAGAAATCCGAACCAACAAATGGCACTCTGTGTTGGACCAGGTTCCGGAGATACCGCTGGTACCGGGTGGTCGCGTGAAATTTGGCCACTCGAAAACGGTCGAGTGGAATCTCAACATAGAGGATGCCGTTGTCAGCGATTGCTCGTTTGATATCTCTCAAGGGCTGGAGGGGATTAGGCAAGTGTTCAAGGACGTGGGCTATAACGATGAGATCTGGCTTGACATCACCCAGATCACTCAAGGTTGAAATGTGTTCGATACCTGCCGGAAGTTCACGGTTGGATACATCACAGACGATGCGACGACCCGTTGGGACGAGCGGAAAGAACTGACCTTCATCGCCCCCAAAGTCCAGTGCGCATTCCAACTGGGAATTCATGTGCGCGGCCTCGAGGACCCCCATCATGAATGAGCGTCGTTCGCTGACCAAATTGGTTCCCGTCGAACAGGCATCATTCACAGTGCGTGAATACCACGGTTCCCAATGGTGGCGGGTGGCTTTATACTCGTTGCCTCGGTAGCCCTCGTATAGGGATGACAGTTCTTTGTCACCGTATCTGGAGTCAAAAAAGGTCAGATCACAGGTCTCACAGCATCGAAGAGTGGTCTGTTGCCCCAACGGGAGATTCGAAAGTGATGATATGAAAGGGGCGACCACGCCGTGAGCGAGAGCTGGGCTTTCTCTCCCGCAGATCGGACAGTGGATCTCGGTGTAGAGAGTGGGCACTGTTATAGGCACGGCACTGAAATGTCTGATATCGGCTTGAATCGCTGGCTCACAACTTGGTGAAGGCGCTTTCTGCCAGATGCTGCTCGATCGTCGAGCAGATGTGGTCGAGGTGCGCTTCGGTCATGCCGGGGTAGACCCCAAACCATAAGGCATCGTTCATCAACCGATCGGTGTTGGAGAGTTCCCCGACCTGACGGAACCCGGTGCCGGCTGCTCGCATCTCGTCGAAGCAGGGCTGGCGGACCAGATTTCCTGCGAACAGCATCCGGGTCTGGACCCGAGCCTTCTCGAGGGCTCCCACGAGGCTGTCTCTGGTCACCGAGGTGCCTGGCTTGACGACCGCGAGAAAACCGAACCAACTTGGCGTGGAGTGGGGCGTGGGTTCCGGTAGCCTGAGGACTTCGCTGAACCGAGCGAGCCTCTGGTGGAGGTAGTCGAAGTTCCGTCTGCGGGCGGCTACGAACGATGGCAGTTTTCTCAATTGAGCCACGCCGACTGCAGCCTGCATGTCCGTCATCTTGAGGTTGTAGCCAAAATGGGAGTAGGTGTACTTATGGTCGTAGCCCTCGGGCAATGTGCCCAGCGACCAGCCGAACCGCTTACCGCACGTGTTAGAACGTCCTGGTTGGCAATAGCAGTCGCGACCCCAGTCTCGAATGGACTCAGCGATGCTGGCGAGCTCCTCGTCACTGGTGTAGACGGCTCCACCCTCGCCGGTGGTCATCTGGTGTGCCGGGTAGAAGCTACTGGTGGCCAAGTGTCCGAAGGTTCCAGTTCGGCGAGTTTCGTTCGCCCCTCCGCGACGCGTTGTGTACTCGGCTCCCATGGCGTCGCAGTTGTCCTCGACCAGCCAAAGACCATTCGTTTCACAAAAATCCAAAACAGCATCGATATCGAAGGGATTTCCCAGGGTGTGTGCGATCATGACCGCCTTGGTGCGCGAGCTCAGCGCCTCGGTGAGCATCGAAGTGTCAACATTATCCGTCACCGGGTTCACGTCGACGAATACTGGGACAACTCCGTGCTGAATCGCTGGCGCCACCGTGGTCGGAAAACCGGCAGCGACAGTGATCAGCTCGTCGCCAGGTTTGATACGCCGGTCTCCCAACCGAGGGGAGGTCAGCGTGGAGAACGCCAGGAGATTGGCTGACGACCCGGAGTTGACGAGGCGACTCTCCGTGACCCCTACGAATTCGGCGAGCCCCTTCTCGAGCTGCCGGCAGAAGCGACCACTGGTCAGCCAGAAGTCCAGACTGGCGTCGACTAAGCCGACCACCTCCTCCTCGTCGAAGACTCGGCCGGCATATGGCGCCGGGGTCTTACCGGGTACGTAGGACTGAGGAGTCCACCGCCGTCGCGCGTATGCGGCCACCTTCTCTAGGATCTCGGCGCGCAGAGAGGCGACAGACGGCTCAGTATCAAGTCCGGACTCTGGGCCAGAATCAGTGTCCGCTTCGCCCCCGGGGTCGTCAGAGGATCCGGCAGACGGCCGGGTACCAGCCAGCACCACGGGGACCTCGAGCAGTGACGGATCGAGTGTCGACTCGTTGAGGGACCTAGTGTCCGAGGGCAGCTCTATGGGGCTTGTCATTACCTGGCTAGTTTAGGACTTGCACCGACTGTAAACGAATGTGACTGAACCGGTGGGTCCAGGGCAGCGCCTGTCACTTGACGAAGGGCTGCGCATACCCGCTCAAACGGGTCCGCAAGCCAAGGTAGGCCCACCGAACATTGCAGTGGTGGATCACCCCCACCAGGCTTGGACAGAGACTTCATGTGCTCCGACTGCCGAAGTTTAGACGATCAAAGACCTCGCTCCATTAGTTGCTCTCGGAGCTGCGGGATCGTGCTGTAGGGTCCGTCGACGTCGTCCACGGTCAGGGGGGAGTCTGCAGGTATTGGTTTGACCAGGGTCTCACCGTTGAAGACCTCTTGGCACGAAAGCTGTCCCTTCTGCAGCGGAATCGCCAGATAGAAATCGCGATTGAAGGCCGAGTTATCCAAGACGTAGCCAGCTTCAAGGTCACGCCGCGCGTAAACTCCTCGAACCAGTGTTTCGAGATATTGGATCTCCGCAGCAGAGGGCACACGTCGGCTCGTTCCCGTACCACCGCACATCTCCTCTGCTTTCCGAAAGGTCTTGAACCACTCATCGATCTGATGTGGCAAGGAGCAGTATGGCGAAACTGGAACGGAGTCTTGGTCGATATCAATATGCCGTTCCCAAGTGCGCGCGCCCTTTGAGTACGAGATCAGCATCGAGGAATGCCAATCGTGGTACTCGTGGGTCGACAAGCCAATGACGTGTTCAGGGTATCGGCTCTTCAGGTAGTCGATCTGATTGAGCTCCAGCTGGTGGTCTTCAGAGGGATAGAGGCTCACGCAGTGGTTGATAGCTATGGGAATCGAACGGCGTTCGAAGAAGATGACGACGTCATCGAGAGACTTCTCTGAGGCGCCGCCCGAGGAGACAATCACAGGGCGCCGCGTGGAAGCAATCTTTTCGAGAAGAGGCCAATCGTTGATATCGGAACTCGCTACCTTGATGATCGGAAAGTCAAGTTCAACACAGCGATCGACAGAGGCCTCGTCAAATGGCGTGGCCATCGGGATGCATCCGACATTGACTACGGCTTTTGCCAGTTCAGCAAAGTGATCGCGGGAGAGCCGGGTCGCCTCGGTCTTGCTGACGTAACGAATATTCTTGTTCTCTTTGAAATCATCGTGGATAAAGTTGTCAACGTCACGGAATTGGAACTTGATTGCAGCTTTGACGTCGTTGTACCGAACGATGGCACCGAACTCTTTAACGATCTGCTTCCCCCGGGCAACGTCGCCCCAGTGGTTGTTCGCTGCCTCGAGCACGAAGAGGTTCTCGAACAGGTCGCGTTCCCAATTGTGAAATCCGACTCACCAGTGCTCTCCATTTCCTTCCGAAGGAACTGTGGCAGCCCCCCTTCAGCTGCCGCCGCCGGGGATTTACGAATCTTAGCCAAGGATCTTCATCGAGGTTGTAGGCGCTGAGCAGTTTGATGTGGGTTGCGGGGTACTGCCCGTGACCGGACAGCGTCCGAAATAGACAGCCCATGCACAGATCCCAGCGCGGCGAACTACCGCACTCGGAGGCTGGCTAAATCCAAACATAGTAGCGAGCATGTAACTACGACTGCGTAAGTCGGATGCTAGGCACCCTTCCAGCCGAGAACGTTGATCGTGCCGGCCGCTTCGACTACTGAAGAGCCCTGAGTGCAAGGCATCAAACGCGGCGCATCCATGGATTGTGGCCCCGAGACATCCGCCGGGTGGGCTCGCCCGACCCAGCGGCGCTTCCCGCCGGCCCGGGTTCGACCGCGTCGGTATTGGGCAGTTCGCCGACGTGGCGGAAGCCGGTGCCTAGCCAGAGGGTCAAGGTGGGAAGCCGATCACCCTGGTGCGACGGGGCGTCTGTACGAGGGAGTCGACGATATTCACGGTCTGGCCCGGCGGGTCTCACGGGCAAGTTGGCCCGGACGTTCACAAGTGCAGTCAGTTTCGAATCGATGGTTTCGATTGCCCCACGCACAAGCGGCTCGGCACGTGCGCCAGGAAGAAACCGCAGTGAAGGTGTGCTGGATCGGGGCGGCGTGGTTTTAGTAACCCGAGAGCTCAGCATCGGTACCTAGGTCCCGGACATCTTCAATGTCGAGGACCTCCCTGTTCATTCGCTGATTTCGACGTTGGACAACTCCTGAGGATCATGATCTTGAAGGACGACGGTTGAGCTGCGGTCCGTCGGGGAGCTGTCGTATCCAGCGGTCTTTTCGCGCCCTCTGGCATTGCTGGACTATTCTGCTATCAACCTCGTTTCGAAAGGAAGAGGAATGAACCATCTGGAACGACAGATGATGACAGAGCGGGGTCGGTGGCATGTTTTCTGTGCTCACGACAACGTCTGAAACGAAGAGGGCGACTTTGCGCGTCGCGGGTTACGTCGCACAGCTCCTTGCGGACGACGGGATCGAACACGTCTTCATGGTGACAGGCGGGGGTGCCATGCATCTCAACGACGCGTTCGGGCGCGATCCGAGGCTAACCACGGTTTTTAACCACCATGAGCAAGCCTGTGCCATGGCAGCGGAGAGCTATGCAAGGTTGTCGGGGCGCCCAGCAGTAGTGAATGTGACGAGTGGACCCGGTGGGATTAACGCCCTCAACGGTGTGTTCGGGGCCTACGTGGACTCGATACCAATGGTCGTCGTCTCGGGACAAGTGAAGCGAGAGACCCTGATTACCAGCTACGAATCGCCGTTGCGTCAGCTCGGTGATCAAGAGGTCGACATTGTCGCGATGGCCTCCCCAGTCTGCAAGATCGCTTCGTCACTCGACGATCCCGAGCAGACTCGCTTTGTCGTAGAACGAGCACTGTGGCTGGCTCGCAACGGTCGGCCGGGTCCTGTATGGATTGATATCCCTATCGACGTGCAGTCTGCCATCATCGACCCGGGATCACAGCGTGGCTTCGACCCATCGAGAGATGGTCCTACGGCGAGTCTTTCCGCGGAGGTCGGGCTCTCCGTGGACGACGCCCTAGCTGAGCAACTGCGCAGTGCTCTGGATCATTTGGCCTCGGCCAAACGACCGGTCCTGTTGGCTGGCACTGGTGTGCGATTGTCAGGCGCATACGAAGCTTTCCTGCGGGTTATCGACAAGCTGGGTATTCCCGTAGTCACGGGCTTCAACGCCCACGATGTGCTTTGGAACGACCACCCGCTCTATGCGGGCCGCCCCGGCACAGTCGGGGAACGGGGTGGGAACTTCGCTGTACAGAACGCGGACCTTTTGCTGGTCGTAGGTTGCAGGCTCAACGTGAGACAAATCAGCTACAACTGGGCGGCATTTGCCCGTGCTGCATTTACCGTGATGATCGACATCGACCAGGCCGAACTGTCCAAGCCGACCCTGTCGGTCGACCTACCAATCCACGCTGACCTCGCCGAGGCGCTCAGGATGTTGGAAGGGCTGGAGTATCAGCCGCAAAGTGCTCACGACGAGTACTTGGCATGGTGCCGCGAGCGATTGGCTCTCTATCCGGTGGTCCTCCCTGAGTATTGGAAGACTGACGAACCGGTGAATCCCTATTGCTTCGTCCAGGCCCTCTTCGAAGAGTTGGGCGAAGACGACGTTGTGGTCACTGCGGACGGGACCGCCTGTGTGGTGACCTTCCAGGCCGCCCACCTCAAGCCAGGTCAAAGGCTCTACTCCAACTCGGGATGCGCCTCGATGGGCTATGACCTCCCGGCTGCAATCGGTGCTTACTATGCCTCCGACAACCGGCGAGTCATTTGCTTGGCTGGTGACGGCAGCATCATGTTGAACTTGCAGGAGCTACAGACGATCGCCGGAAATCGGCTGCCGATCAAGCTCATTGTCCTCAATAACAATGGATACAGTTCAATCCGCCAAACCCAAAAGAGCTATTTTCCCGACAACGTTGTCGGCTGCGGGCCCGAGTCAGGGCTTACATTTCCTGATTTCACAAAACTCGGCAAGGCGTTCGGTTTCGAAGTGCGCCGATGCGCTAGTCACGCCGAGCTGGCAGGCAGCATCCACGACACGCTGGCGAGCGAAGGTCCTCAGCTTCTTGAGATAGTGCTCGATCCCGAACAGCCCTTCTCGCCGAAATTATCCTCAAGACAGCTTGAAGATGGTCGAATGGTCTCGGCGCCTCTGGAAGATCTGGCTCCCTTTCTGTCTCGCACGGAGTTAGCTCAGAACATGTTGATCCCATTGCTGGAGGAGTAAGAGCCTCAATGCCCCCAAGCGTTGTCCTTCGTGACCGAGGCGGGAGCAAGTCAGTAATGGCTGATCGTCGTTCCACCAGTGGGGTACGAGGTTCCCGATGTCGACCGAGCCGAGCTCGACCCCGCAGAACTGAGGAGCACCGATACGTAGTTCGATCTCCGGTTCCCCCCATGGGTCTTGCTCCATTCGCTCTGGCTCAATGACCCCGGATGCTTCGTCGAAATGGAGCGCTTTGCCGACGACGTCGGGGCCTTATTGCGGGCAGGTTTTCCGGCGAACCGTTCCCCATTGACGTGTCGAACGTGAGTCTGTTGGGCTTCTCACCGACCACTGGGTCGAGATTGGTCGATTCGGGGCTTGATGTGGTGGTCACCGGGGGCGGTGGTTGGCTGGGACAAGCGACGCTCGAGATGCTGGAGACGAGCCTCGATGTGCACATGGCCTCGCGAACTCATGTGTTCGCCTCATGCCGCCGGTCCATGAGACTTCGCTCTGGTACCCGGATAGAGGTGTACCCACTGAATGAGCTTCCTCAACTCGAAGATCGGCCCCCACCTGTTGGCCCACTATGCCTTCGCAACTAGGGAATTCGTCTCCCAGCTGGGTGTTACGGAGTACATCGCTCGCAATGAGGAGATCACCGAGTTGGTGACAGGTCATGTGGCCAGGTCTCGACCGGTCGGAATGTTGACTCTGTCGTCTGGCGCCGTTTACTTGGGCGACGATTTGACCACCAATCCCTACGGTGTCTTGAAGGCTCGCGACGAGCGTCGGTTTCTTGACATGGTGGGAGCGTTGGATGGGGTGGGGCCGACCCCCCGTGTGGTCGTCCCTCGACTGTTCAATTTGGCCGGGCCGTTCCTGAACAAGCCTGACCACTATGTGCTCGGGTCGATCATCAGGGACATTGGACGTGGGGGACCGATTCGGCTTCACGCCACCAAACCGGTGGTGCGCTCGTACGTCCATGTCGGCGATCTGGTTGATCTGGCTTTTGCGATCATGTTGGGAGAGGGTCCGGCTCCACTTGAAGCTTTCGATACCGCGGGCGAGCGCGACATCGAGGTAGGTGAGCTGGCGGCGCTGGCTGCATCAGTCCTGGGTGAATGGAGTATGCCGATTTTACGACCACCTCTCGACGGCACCGCAGCCGATCGCTATGTCGGCGACTCAACCGTGATCAACTCGTTAGCTAGCTTGTACGGGATCGAGATGAAGAGGTTGTCGCGCCAGATCGAGGACACCGCTCTTTACATGGGGGCCTGACAGTCGCACCAGCGCTCAGTCTATCTTCCACGGCGCGTTGCCAGTCGCCCAGAGTGCCTCGAGCAGGTGTAGCTCACGCAAGGTATCGACAGGTTGCCAGAACCCATGGTGGAGAAAGACGGACAGCTGGCCGGAGTCTGCGAGTCGCCCCAGGGGCCCTTGTTCGAAAAGGGTGTCGTCTCCCTCGATATCGTCGAGGATTTTGGGAGACAGCACGAAAAATCCTCCATTAATCCAGTTGCCGTCCCCGTGGGGCTTCTCTAGGAATGTTGTCACTCGGTCTCCCTCGATCTGGAGAGCGCCAAAACGACCGGGCGGCTGGACTGCAGTGACCGTGGCCAGGCGTCCTTGGGATCGGTGGAATTCGACCAATGCGGTGATATCCACATTGGCCACACCATCGCCATAGGTGCAACAGAAGTCCTCATTCGCAACGAACTCACCAACACGCTTGAGGCGCCCACCGGTTTGGGTGTCGAGCCCGGTATCGACAAGGGTTACCCGCCAAGGTTCAGCCATGGTCTGGTGGACCTCCATCGTGTTGTCACGGAGGTCGAAGGTGACGTTTGACATGTGAAGGAAATAGTTGGCGAAGAACTCCTTGATGACGTAGCCCCTATAGCCACAACAGATCACGAATTCGGTAATGCCGTGCGACGCATACGACCGACAGATGTGCCACAGCAGCGGGCGTCCGCCAACCTCGACCATTGGCTTGGGTCGTGCGACTGTCTCTTCGGTCAGTCGGGTGCCCCGGCCACCAGCCAGAATTACCGCCTTCACATCGATCTCCTCATCGGGACGGGATCATCCATTGGAGTCGCAGCATTGGGAAACCTCGACCCCCTTTTCGTTGGTCACGCCCCCATTTTGACATGGGTTGCAAGGGCCGTGATCGGGAATCAAGGGTATCTAACCCCTGGCCATTCAAGTCCTTCGATCACGGCGGGCATTTGAGGCTCCGACCGTATGGAGCAGGCGGGGTGCCGGATTCTCTGGCCCAGTTCTAACGCGCTGGCCCCCCTTTTCTGTTCGAGTCGGGTGGGACGGCATCCCTGTAACCCTGTCCGAAAACTGCTACTTCGGTTGCGTGACACCACCCGCAGGTGAACGATCTCCAAGCACCATTGCAGGCCGTTCGATGGAGTCGAGGATGAAAACGGCCGTCGCGGCGGCCCGCCGTTGCGCGTGAAGGGCGGCAGAAAGGAGCGAGAACCTCACATGATGGTTATAAACATACCGTGGGGGTTCGTGGCTTGAGGTTGCGTTCTCATTGGCTGCGATTCATGCCCACTGACTGTCACAAAGAACCAAAAGGTCCCACCCACCTCAGGAGTACCCGAGATAACCCCGGTGGACGGATCAAGTGTTAGTCCCGGTGGCAAGAGACCGGAACCAGTCGCCAAGGTCCAAACGTAGGGGAGCTTCCCTCCCATGGCGGTGAGTGCGGCCGCATATCGAACGCCAACCTTGCCCTTAGGGAGCGTGGCCGTGGTGGGGAGCGCTGTCTGTCCACACGGTGTGACACCCGGCGGTCCTTCAGCTCGGTACAAACCTCTCGTATTGCGCTTGAACACAGTCAAATGGTTAATCAGGGCGTCATTGCGAATCGCCAATAGACCAACGAGGGATGGACCCACTACCAGGGACTCGAATTCGCAGTCGCCCAACGCGTTTGGTATCCGATCTAGATTGACGACGACGCGGGCAGTGGTGACGTTGTCCGCCTTGATGATGCTTCCATTCGTAATGCCAAACCGTGTCGCCACTACGCACTGACTGATGAGGAGCACGGTGAGCATGACAAAACCAAGGATCTTGAGACGCGCACGCTCGTTAGGCCGTTCCCGCAGCTTTCGCAAGTTGGGAACGTGCGCCAACGTGTAAACAACGATGCCGACCAGCAAGATGATGTTGGGCATGGAAAATCGATTGAAGCCCGCTGCCTGCAGGCCCTCTCCCACGTGGGATATGGCGAGCATGAGATCGAACAACAAGGCGAAGGTGATCAGCACCAGCGGCAGTGGGTTTGTTTGCAGCCGTCGTTGTCGAATCGACTGCACGATAACGAAGCCAGCCCCGCAACAAATCATAATCCCGAGTAACTCGTATGGGAGGATGAATCGAGCTGGAAGTAGTGTCCAATTGGTCTCTGGAACCACGTTCCCGACGAGCACAGCGAAGAATCTGGTCAGCTGGATCGGATGTAGGAGGGCGGACCTGAGCGAACAGTTCCCTTGTCGTCCTCCTTCGATCACACATGAGCTGTTGCCAACGATGAATCTATGAAAGTAGATCAATGCTGTTACCAGTGCTGCCGAAACCCAGAGCGCCACTTTGTAATAAGTCCGGCGTGTCAAGGGACTGGTCCACAGAAGACAAATCAGACCCACTGGCCACACGGCAAACCCTTGGATCTCGGAAAGTGACGCCGCGATCGCCGCCACAACTCCCAGCACGAATAGCGAGTTTTTGTGACGGTGAGGGACTAGGAGAAGATAGGTTGTCGCGACGAAGAAGAACACCACCAAGTACCAGGCCAGTTGGAAGCTCCAAAGAGAGTTTTGGACATCTGCCAAACTAAACCACACGATTCCGAGCAGGAGGACGCGCATAAATGTAAGGGGTCGTCCAAGGTAAGAGCGGAAGAGGAGGAGCAGCAAGACAAACGCGGCGATGAAGGTGCCCGCACTGAACAGGATGATGGCCCTTTCGTTCAAGTGATCGAAAAGGCTGAAGGCCACGAAGAAGAGGCGAGCAACAAATATGCGAGTGTCAGCATATTGGGACCACAACATATTCATCGTCAGGTGGTGGTGAATTGCTGCCGAGGCGAGGGGAATCATGTTCCAATCGTCGGCCAAAGGCACGTTGAGTGCATAGTGAGAGATGTAGATCAGGTAAAGCATCGCCGGAATAGCTGCCGCGACGGCTATCAGAATCGCATGAAGCATCGTCGACACAAAGGAGCGCCCTGAAGTGTCTGGGATTGCCAATTGGTCATGGTCGACCGCGTCTGACGCCAACTCCTCGCCAGAGTGTTGCAATAGGTCGCTCAACCGGCACCCCCGCACCATCCGCCGCTGCAGATAGTAAACTTGTCGCGCTCCTCGCGCCAGGGGGTCGTCATTACGTGATTCGGAGGGTGATTTCACGGCTCCGCTCGAGGCCCCCTGTATCGACATCCTCCCTGAGCAATACAGATTGGCCTCGCTGATCAACCGGGCGACGAAACCCGGACAACACGAGCGTTTGGGCGTCGGGCCATCATCGGGTTGAGAGCTGCGCTGCACGCAGATTCTTGCGCCTAGCAGGGTTTCCCAGTCCGATTGGCAGACCGGACTGACACGATGGCAGACGGGCGTGCTCGTCATTCTTGGGTATGGCAGACCCATGCCCCGGACCGTTAGCCGTTTAGGCTGTCAACGGGCCACGTTGTTGGAATGGCAACTCGGACGCTCTAGAAGAGGGGTCGATCTTTCTCTTGAGCGAAGAAGACCGCGGCCTTTTTCAGGACGCCCCTCTCCATTCGCAACACCCTTTCTCCCGCCAGAGCTGGGCTCAGCTTCTCCTTCTCGGACGTGTTGAGCCCTTCCTTGCAGCCGTCGTCGACGTCGGCCTGGGACATCCAGTTGCGCAGGCAGGACTCGGCTATATCCAGGTCGTTTGGCTATCTCGCGGATGGACTTGACCCGTACTTGGGCCAGCTTAACTGCTCGCTGCCGGAGCTCCGGTGGAAACGCGGCAGACACACGGACTCCCTTCTCGAGAAGGCTCGCGCCATCTCAGTCGCGGTGTCCACGGAAACGGGGGAACTCCTTGGCACTAGTTCCCACAACTTCTGTACAAGGGTCTCAGCCCTGGCACTTCACCCATTGCCCTCCGTTGATAGCCGACCTGAGAACGCATGAGAGAATCGATCGGAGTAGAAATTTCCCCGTTGCCTCACCCTTGCGATCACTCCCTCAAGCGAATCGATTATGGACAACTGGGTGTCGGCTTCCCCGACGATCGTGTTGACCCAAATGGGGAGAGTAGCAACGGCCATGCCGACATTGGCTTGGAGCCCAAGTGATAAGTCCTGACACGAGACCGGGGTTGCACGATTTGCGACCGGCGATAGCCAGTGCTCTTCTCGGCGCGGGTGTTCCCAGAAGGTAGAAAGAACCACCCCGCCGATCAGGAGAAACACCAGTCTAATATCCGGCGCTATTCTGATTCCCCACCCAAGGGGGTGTAGCTCAGCTGGTAGAGCGCTACGTTCGCAACGTAGAAGTCGGCGGTTCGAGTCCGCTCACCTCCACTGGCCCCTATTGGCAGATTTCTCGCATCATGCCTGCTCAGGGGTGAGATCGACTTTCCGATCGCTCAACACGTACTGAACGGACTCGAACTCCTTCGAAACTCGAATTGCGCCGATCGGTATCCGGCATCCGCGGATGGGCCTTGCGCCGAAAGCGCCGTCGTGCCCTCCCCACGAACAGAAGATGTCAGCCGAGATTCGAAAGAGCGTCAGCGGCTCGGCGCTCGATGCCGCCATAGCCGTTTGCCGAGGCGACGGCGAACGCCCTACTGAGAAGGTCTCGCGCCTTTTGGGTGTCACCCGGAGCCCCGCGCTCGGCGAGCATCTTCCCACACCAGAGGTGTGTGCGAGCCGCAAAGCCTTCCGAGCCGACCCGCGCATTGAAACTGGAGGCTTGAGCAAAGTAGTTGAGCGCCTCGTCGTAGCGACCGAGGACACCGGCAAGACCCGCGAGGTACAGGCTCACAGGACCGAAAGCGGTTACGGGGGTCAGGCACAACTGGTCGGCCCACGGGGCGAGTCGGTCGAACAGCGGGCCGGCGTACACCCGATCCCGGCATTCGATAGCCGCAGAGGCGTAATTGGCCATCGAGGTCAACGATGTTCCGTCCTCAGGAAGATCGAATCCCCTCAGAACGAATCCCTCTACGAGTTGGCGCGCCTCGTCCGTTCGATCGGCATCCGCGAGCGCTAGAGCCAGCGTCGCTCTGTAGACGTGTGCGATGCTGCCGCCATCTGCGACCAACTGTTCGATGAGCGGGATCAACTCGCTAAGCGTGCCTCGCTGGAAGTTGATCACTGCGACCTGTGAACCGAAGAATATGGTCGCGTCGGGTTGGCCGCTGTCGGTACCGATTTGGAGCGCCAGAGTGGCCATTCGTTCGGCCATTTCGATGTCCCCGGCGATCTGTGCTCTTGTGCAGCGGTAGTACGTGTCGATCCAGCTCAGAATCGGCTGGTCGAGTCGCTCGGCCATCGACCCCATGATCCCCAAGCAACGATCCATGTCGTCGATGTCACCGGACTGAGCCGTCGGTGTTATACGGGCCAGAGCCGCAAGGAAGATCAGTACCGGGTCGCCGATCTGCTCGGCCCGGACGAGGCCCTCAGCCGACCACGACAGAGCCTGCCCGATCAAAGAGTGCACTGTGAGCGGATAGGCAATGCCGTTCAGAACTCGCACAACAGTGACGTCGTCGCCAGACGCCTCGGCGATGGCAACGGCTTCGGCGGCCAAAGATTGACGGCGCTCCAGGGTGCTTCCCCAGCAAAGTTCTGCACACTGAATGGCGAGCACGAGTGCTCTGTCAGCGTCATTGGCGGAGAGCCGGTTGAGCGCCAACTCCAAGACCTCGACCTTCTCAGTATCCACGGTGCCGACGGCAGTGAAATAACCTCGGTTGTTGGCCACGGCGGCGGCCACGAGGCGCTTGGTGTCGGCGAGGTCGGCAGCTCGACGAGCGGCGTCAAGGAGGGTTTCGCGGAACGATGGGTGGCCGGTCTGGCGCTGTGCCGTGCCGAGACCGATGGCCAGGTCGAGCGCCAGGACCGGATCGGGGTCTGTGCCCCGTAAGAGGTCGATAGCCTGGGAGTAGTAGTCGAGGGCATCCGCAGGAGCGAGGGCAGCGAGAGCGGCGTCACCCGCTTGGCGGGCATACGTCACGGCTTTGGAGCTGTCGATCGGTTGGGTCGCGCTCAACCAGTGCCGAGCAAGTTCCCCCACGCGCGCCCCTGGACGGTCACCGCAGAGATCCTCCAGCGCTTCGGCTACCCTGCGATGAGCCCGTGCCCGTCGATTGGGTCCGAGGTCCTCCGACAGGGTGTGCTGAATCAGGGCGTGGGCGAAGCTGTAGCGACCTGACAGCTCGCGCACAAGCGCCGCGGCTGCCGCTGCCTCCAAGATGTCGAGCAGCTGGTCCTCTGAAGTCTCGGTGGCCCGAGCCAGCACATCGAGGTCGAAGTCCCGCCCGATCACCGCCGCGATCGACAACACCCTCGCCGCGTCCTGGCCCAGCCGTCCCACGCGAGCACCGATCACCTCGCGGACGCTGTCGGGCAGGGTGACCTCGTCGAGGGAGAGGTCGGAGACCCAACGCCCCGACGCGTCCTGGTGCAGCAACCCGGTTTCGACGAGGTGGCGTAGAACCTCGCTCACGAAGAAGGGATTGCCATCGGTCTCCCGGTACACGGCATGGGCCAGGCCGACCCCGTCGTCGTCGAGGGTCTGACCGGCAGCGGCCTCCAGGAAGGAGACCACCCCGGTGTCATCCAGACCAGCCAGGTCCATGCGGGTCACCCCTGCCAGTCGCCGCAAAGCGGCGAGAGCGTCGAGCAGCGGATGTCCCTGCGACAGCTCGGTGTCCCGGTAGGTCCCGATCACGAGCACCCGCATGGCCTGATCGGAGGCCGCAATGTGGCGGAGCAGAAGGAGGCTCGCCCTGTCCGCCCATTGGAGGTCATCGAGGACCAGGACGACGGGTTGGTCCTGCGATACCTGTGCGAGCAGCCCCACCACGGCGGCGAAGAGCAGGAACCGCTCGCGTGTCGGCGTCGGTGGCCTTGGAGGGCGGGAGGTCCGGGATGCGACTGGCGAGGGCCGGTGATCAGCTTGGACAGCTCCGAACCGTGGCTTGCGACGTGGGCTAGGAGCTGCTCTTCGGGGGCATGGGTGACGTAGTGGCCGAGGGCTTCGGCGAAGAGTTGGTAGGGAGTGGCGAGGTCCTCCTCGCAGTGGCCGAACAGCACGACCGCCCCGTTGTCGAAGGCAGCGCGGGACGCCTCGGCCACCAGCGTGGTCTTGCCCAGACCGGCCTCGCCCGAGATGAGCAGGATCTCCCGGCCCTCGCCTGTGGCCACCCGCTTGGCTGCGTCGGCGATGGCCTGCACTTCGGAGTCACGCCCGACGACGCCCACGGCAGGGCGCACGACCAGACGGCCGGGAAGCGAGACGGTGTTCGTCTCCGCCCCACCGAGGGGTTCCCAGATGACCTCCACGGTCTCGACCGGGTCGGGCAGCCCCTTCAGGTCCAGTTCTCCGATCGAGCGGCACTCGTGACGGCTTCGACGACCGGCCATGGCCCGCACCACGTCCGCGGCCAGGATCTGCCCGCTCTCGCACTTGGCGCAGAGCCGGGCCGCCTCGACGACGGGGTCCCCGAAGTAGTCCTCGTCCTCTTTGCTCGACCTCGCCGGCGCTCAGGCCCACCCGCAGACCGACCGAGTGCTCCCGACCACGGTTGTCGCGCTCCACACCCTGCTGCATAGCCACCCCGCAGGCCAGGGCAGCCGAGGCGGAGGCGAACGCCACCATGAGGCCGTCGCCCAGGTTCTTGACCTCGGTGCCACCCGCCTCGGCGATGGCCTGGCGCAGGACCGAGAAGTGCCCACGGCGCACCTCGTCAGCCAGCTCGGGCGACAGTCGCTGCGACAGCGCGGTCGAGCCCACCACGTCGGTGAACAGGATCGCCACGTTCTCGGTCGTCAAGGAGTCACGCCACCTCAGCTCAAAATTTAGAGGTGGAGCCGGGAACGCCCCGCTGATTCGACCTCAAGACCCACACAGAACCTGCCAGTGCGAACCGGGTGACGGCGATCGTGATCAGGGGCCGCTTGACTGACTTCCACAACAGCAATCATCGCATCGCCACTGAACATCCGGGACGTGCCGTCACCGGTCTCCTCGGGTCCCATCTTTCGACCGGCTACCCGGCCGGGCCGTCCGTGGGTGTCTCGCCTCGGGATCCTAGCCTTGAAGAGGGTAAACCTCACACTGCATTGATCCCGAGCCAGGCGCTCGCAGACTGCGACTAAGGACAGGCCCGATCGATAGAGCCGGGTGGCTACCGCCACCTCGTCCTCGCCCAAGGGTCGATTGCGGAGCGCGGGCCCACGGGCCTTCAAGAGGGCCGAAACCGTCGACCGACGCATTCCCCAGCCGACGCCTAGCTCCTTGGCCATCGAACCAGCTTCATAGGCTGCGACAATCTCGTCGATTTCATTTTCCCGTGAGGTGGCGCTTGGGGGAGTGGGTGATCAGATCGCCGGTGACCCATACAGACTCCAGTGCCGTTGTCCGCGGCGTCGCTGACCTGGGACAATGAACTCGCATCCCAGGCCTCAAGAGACGCAGTGGAGGGTTCGAACATATTCCGGTTACCTCCACTGGCCCCTGTTGGCAGATTTCTCGCATCATGCCTGCTCAGGGGTGAGATCGACTTTCCGATCGCTCACTGCCCACTGAACGGACTCGAACTCCTTCAGGCCGGTGCCGTCCACCCGGTACCCGGCTTTTGCGCGTGGTCAGATTGCGTCCCTTAGCGCTCCGATAACGGGTGATCTGCGCTACCCCACGACGGATGGATCAGGTGATGGTCAGAGGGATGGTGGCCTGAACCGTCGTCTTGGTCTTGACCTTCTTCTTGCCGTTGAGGGTGGTGACAGTTTCAGTCACCTGGACCTTGACCGAACTCGTACCGGCGGTCAGCTTGTTACTGGGTGTCCCTGAAAGCTCCCCGGTCTTCGACAGCTTCAGCCCCTTGGGCAGGCTGACCTTCTTCCACTTCAAGGTGGTGACATGGGGGCTGGCGCTCGTCCCGGCGTCTTGGCTCGTCAAGGTGACCGGGCTATAGGCGGTGCCCGGTGTGGCGTTGGGAAGCGACGTCGTGGTGATGAGGAAGCCTCCTTCGACTGCCCCGATGGTGCACTTGCCGACACTGGCGACTCCTCGCTGGTCGGTGCGAGGACAGACCGACACCGAGTTCAACGTGGAGGGATTCGGGATCACCCCGACCGCCGGGCTCGTCGACGCGGGCAGCATGGTCTGGGTCGGCCCACCGTTGTTGGCCAGGGGCCCGAGGAGCGGGTTGGCGTTCACCACGTCGGTGGGCCGGGTAAAGCCACAAGAAGCCCCGGTGGTGTCGTTCGTCAGGTTGTAGCCGACGCTGATGATGGTACCGCCGCAGTTGGCCCCGGTGTTGTCGGCCACGATGGAGCCACCCACGCTTACGCTCGTGAGGGAGTCGATGCCGCCCCCGCTGTTGCCCGAGACCGTGCTGTCGGTGAGGGTCATCGTTCCATTGCTAGAGATGCCGCCCCCGCTGTTGCCTGAGATCGTGCTGTCGGTGACGGTCAACGTCGCGGAATGGTTGAAAATGCCTCCGCCCTGGACGAGCCCGCTGTTGCCCGAGACGGTGTCGTCGGTGAGGGTCAGGGTGCCGCCGAAGGCGTTGGCGATCCCCGCACCGTTGTCCGCGCTGTTGCCCGAGACGGTGTCGTCGGTGAGGGTCAGGGTGCCGGAGTTCCCGATACCGCCGCCCTCTTCCGAGAAGGGCCCACCGTCTTCGATGGTGATCCCCGAGATGCGGACCCCGCCGGAAGTCACATTAAGGACCGGGGTAACGGTGTGGTTACCGCTCACGGCCATACGGCTCGCCCCCGGCCCGGTGATGGTGAGGGACTGGCTGATCTGGATGGTGCTCGTCAGGGTGATGGGCGAGGCGGGGGGACACGACAGGCCCGAGGCGAAGGTGATGGTGTCACCGGCGCTGGCACCTGCGACCACCACGGGCAGAGAGCCCGTGCCTGAGTTGGCGCAGGTCGTGACGGTCAGTGTGGCGGCACTCGCTATCTGGGCGGGGAGCACGCCCAGCGAGACCGTCGCGAGCCCCACCACGAGGCTGGCTATACGAGTCCGATTCCTTGGCCTGGTCCGTGCCCGCATCAGGACCTCCTCAGATGGGTAACCGCCTTCCCAGCAGGGTGTCGCCGAGACCCTACTTGACAGCGCATGTCCTGTCCGGAGGACCTCTCAAGCCACTGACGGACGTGGGGACAATGTGTCACTTGCGTCGGGATGTTGGTCCGGAATCCCGGCGGTAAGGGCATCCGGTACTCGGGGCGGTCTCAAGCCATCCATGCACCAGTGAGGCGATCATTGGGAGCTGTCGCCGACCTGGAGGTGTGGGATGCAGTTGCGTTTCTCTGCTGCGGAGCAGTCCGAGGTGTGGGACCGGTTTGAGGCCGGTGAGTCGATGCGGTCGATCGCCCGTTCCATCGGCCGGTCCCAAGGTGGAGTTCACGACCTGATCCAGAAGACCGGCGGTATTCGTCCGCTCGCTCCGACGGTGTGGTCTGACGCCCGGATGTCGCTGGCCGAGCGGGAGGAGATCTCTCGTGGACTCGCTGCCGGGCTGTCGATGCGGCAAGTGGCAGACGGTCTCGGACGTGCTCCATCGACTGTCTCTCGAGAGGTGTCCGCCAACGGCGGCCGCCGTCACTACCGGGCGTGTGAGGCGGAAGCCTCCGCCCGCAGGCGAGCTCGCCGACCGAGACCGGCCAAGCTGGCCCGGTGCAAGAAGCTGCGCCGTGTGGTGGAGGGCAAACTGGAAAAGCGCTGGTCGCCTCAGCAGATCGCCGACTGGCTGCCCGAGGCGTTCCCCGATGATCCGGAGATGCGGGTGAGCCACGAGACCATCTACATGTCGCTGTTCGTCCAGGGCCGAGGCGCCCTGCGCCAGGAGCTCTTTCGTTGCCTGCGCCAGGGCCGGGCCCAGCGCCGGCCGAAAGGGCACCGACAGCCGACAGGTCAGGGCAAGATCCGCGACATGCTCATGATCTCGGAGCGCCCTGCCGAGATCGAAGACCGGGCTGTGCCCGGCCACTGGGAGGGCGACCTCATCGTGGGCACCGGCCAGCGGGCCATCGGCACACTGGTCGAGCGCTCCACCCGCTACGTCATGCTCATGCGGCTCCCCAATGGACACGGGGGCGAAGCCGTCCGCAAGGCGCGGGCCAAGACGATCGTCAAGCTCCCGACCGAGCTCCGGCGCTCTATCACCTGGGACCAAGGGCCCGAGATGAACGAGCACGTTCGCTTCACCGTCGACACCGGTGTCCAGATCTACTTCTGCGATCCGAAGAGCCCTTGGCAACGTGGTTCCAATGAGAACACCAACGGACTCTTGCGCCAGTACTTCCCACGCAAGACCGAGCTATCGGGTTATTCCCAGACACATCTCAACGCCGTCGCCAGAGAGCTCAACGAGCGTCCTCGACGGACCCTCGGAGGTATGTCACCATCGCGGGCATTCGCCGAGGCTGTTGCGTCGATCGGTTGAGCCCGCAGGGGATCCCGGTCGCACCATGTACCCATCCGGGCCGAGCGATAGGTGCCTGATTCCGGGCGGTCCCAGCCACGCTCGGCGTGGCACCTATACGGGTGGTCGGCCGTGGGTGTCCCGCCTGGGGACTCCGGCTCTAAGCAGGGCCATTCTCACGCTGTTCGGATCCCGAGCCAGACGCTGACCGACTGTCGCCAACGACAGGCCCGATTGATAGAGCCCAATGGCGGCCGACATCTCGGCTTCGTCCAGGGGCCGGTTCCGAAGCTGGACCCCTCGCGCCTTGAGGAGAGCAGCGACCGTCGTCCGGTGGACCCCCGAGCGGTCGCCCAGCTCTTTGGCCGTTGAGCCCGCCTGATAGTCGGCGATAAGCTCCTCGACTTCATGAGTCGCCAGATGGCGCCTGGGGGAGTAAGGGATCAGATCGACCGACCCCCGTTCAGGCTTCGTTGCCGTTGTCTTCGGCTGATTGAGCTGAGAAAACGAACTTGGGTCCAAGGCATCAAGAAGTCGCTTGAGGCGCGCTGGAGGGTTCGAACATATTCCGTTTACCTCCACAAAATCCCCGTATTCGAACTGTGCAACTGACGGTCTCCGCTTACACGCGGGCCGTGGTCTTTTGCTTGAGCCGTTCGTAGGGTGTTTGGCCGTCTAGGCCGCCGTGGGGGCGATGGTAGTTGTAGTAGTCCTCCCACTCCTGGAGCTTGTTGTTGAAGATCTGGGCATCGTCGATGACCGCCCCGTCTAAGAGCCGGTAGAACTCCTCGGCGTCGATGCGGTGGGACCTCTCAACCTTGCCGTTGAGACGGGGCGTCCGGGGCTTGATGTACTTGTGACCGACCCCCTTGTCGAGCACGTGGTAGTGGAACGAAGAGCCGAATTCGGACCCGTTGTCGGTCTGGATGACCTGGACGATAAAGGGGAGCTTCTCGAGGACGTAGTCGACGAACTGGATGGCCGTCTTCTGGTTGTTGTGGGGATAGATCCGCAGCACCCGCAGCCGAGTGCAGTCGTCGATGGCGGTGTATTGGTAGTACTTCTTGCGGGGCGCTCCCTTGATCGGTTCGATGAACTTCACGTCGATCTGTACCTGATGACCAGGGAGTTGCTTCTCGTAGCGTTGCCAGCGCTTGTCGAGCCGCTTGTAGCGCTGAGACGTGGGGAGCCGGCTCATGTCGAGCCTCTTGAGGATCCGCCAGATCCCCGACTTGGAGATCTCCACGTCGTGGTAGCGCTTGAGATACATGGCGATCTTGCCCGGCCCGAAGTGGTAGTTCTTGCGCAGGTAGATGATCTTGCCCACCACGTCGACGTGGGTGGCGTTGGGACTCACCTTGGGGCGCGTTGAGCGGGGTCTGAGACCCTCCACGCCGAGCTCCTCGAAGCGGCGCTTCCAGGAGTAGAAGGTCTGGCGGGTGATCCCGTAGTAGCGGCAGGTCATGGCCACATTGCCGGTGACTTCCTCAGCGTGGCTGAAGATCGCCAGGCGCCGCTGCACCTCGCGATCGATTTCCTTTTCGGTCATCCGATCTCCGTAGGTTCTGGAGACCCGGAGTGTCAAGAGACTCCGTCAGTTTTAGATCAAAATCACAACAAAATCACAACGTTCGTGCTGGTTAAGACCCAAGTGTGGTGTCGCATCTTTCGGGGACCATAGAGGCTCTACTCAAACCAACTCGTCGTGGTTGGAGGGTGCCTCGCCACTTCACCGCTCAATGTCGTCTCATCCACGTTGGAGTCCAGAGGTGACCCGGTCACAGCGTGATCACAACCTTCCCGTGGACGTGGCGACCGGCCTGCAGTGTCACGGCGTCACGGATCTGCTCGAGCGGAAAGGTGGCGGCGATGGGCACGGTCATCTTGCCCGCCAGGATCGCGTCGGTGATCCGCTCCAAGGCATCCGGTTGGGCCTCGCTGCCGCCGGTCGCCCGCACACCGCCGGGAGGGTTGGGCCCGGCGGCGATCGTGGAGATCCGCTCAGGCGGTACACCGAGCTCGAGCGCAGCCTCGACCGTTTCCATGCCGAACAGGTCCGTCGCCGCCGTCACGCCATCGGGAGCCAGCACCCGTACCCGCTCCGCCAAACCGGCGCCGTAGGCCACTGGCTCGGTGCCCAGTCGTCGCAGGAATTCGAAAGTACCCTCCGAGGCGGTTCCGATCGCGGTGGCGCCACCGAGTTTCGCCAGCTGGACAACGAACACCCCGACGCCGCCCGCGGCGCCACCAACCAGAACGGTGTCTCCGGACCGTAGGTCGATGGCCTCCAGCGCGGCGGCCGCGGTGAGGCCGGCTATGAGAAGCGTGCTCGCCACCTCATCGCTGATGCCATCGGGTGTATGCAGGAGCGCTTCGGGGGCCTCGGGAGGAGACTTCACCATCACGAAGTCGGCCGCTGCCCTTTCCATCACGCCTCCGTAGACGCGGCTGCCCACGGCAAAGTCCTCGACCCCGTCGCCGATCTCGTCGACACGCCCGGCAAAGTCGAACCCGAAGCCAGAGGGCACGGTGATGCCGAACTGCGCCGCCAACTCGGGCAGCAAGGCGAAGCCCGCGTCCATCGGATTCAGTCCTACGGCCGCCACGCGTACGCGGACTTCGCCCGGGCCGGCATGCGGTTCAGGAACCTCGCGCAGCTCGAGTACCTCGGGCCCTCCGAACTTCTCATAGATGACGGCTCGGCTCATGGCGGACCTCCAGGAGGACAGTGATGGCACTTAGTCCCATCACTGTACCCAAGTAACGGGACCAAGTCCCGTAGGCTGTGCCCGTGGCTCGCTGGCAACCGAACGCTCCCGAGCGGCTCGTCCTGGCTGCCCTCGATCTGTTCGAGGAGCGCGGCTACGAGAACACGACCGTGATCGAGATCGCCGAGCGGGCCGGGTTGACGAAGAGCACCTTCTTCCGGCATTTCCAGGACAAGCGCGAAGTACTCTTCGGGGGCGACACGATGTCCCAACTCCTCGTCGAAGGCATCGCCGCGGCGCCGGTCGACGCCACCCCCCTGGAAGCGGTGGCCAATGCCCTGGACGTAGTCGGGAGGGAGGCCTTCATGCCCTCCCGACGTGAATTCAGCGCTCGCAGGGGGGCGGTGATCGCCGCCAACCCAGAGCTGCAAGAGCGCGAAGCGCTGAAGGGACTCGGCCTCACCGCGTCGATGACCGACGCGCTCGAAACGGCGCGGCGTTCCGGGGCTGACTTCGTGCGTGGCCGCGGAGCTGGGCGCACTCACGTTGAAGATCACCTACGAGCGCTGGAGCGACACGACCAACGGCGACGAATTCAGCCAAGTCGCACGGCGAACGCTAAACGAGCTGCAAGCAGCCAGCGCCTTGTGTTGACGAGAACGGGTCTTCCCGCTGGCTGGACGGCCCTGGACGTGCTGTAGATACAGGTCGCAACCGCCCGCAGCACGGCCGACTCGGGGTATCCGGTACTCAGCGGTTCCCGGTCGCACGGTGTGTCCATCCGGGCCGAGCAGGACGTGCCACTTGCGATTGGGGGTCCTGGCATCGTGACCATCCGGGAATGACCCGCACGCACCAAATGGGCAGGCTGGCCGTCGCCGTGCCACGCTTCCAACATGGACGACCCCGTTGACTACTTCTCCCAACAAGGATTCATCCAGTGGCTGGCGATCGAGCCACTCCAAGCTGGCGGTGGCACGGCCACCATCCGGCTGACTCCGAAGCCTGAGCACCTGAACCACAACGGCACACTCAGTGCGGCCGTCCTCTACGGCCTGGCCGAGGTAGCCGGGGCGGGAGCCGCGGTTGCGGACATGTTGGACCTCGCAGCCCAGAGCTACACGGTCGTGAAGAGAGCGAACATCGAATACTTGGCACCGGGCAGAGGCGTCATGGAGGCCATCGGCCGAGTCGATGCGACTGTTGTCGAGCGGGCGAAGGATAACGTATTGGCCGGGATCACGGTAGAGGTCGAGGTGCCAGTGTCAGTGAGGGACACCGACCGTGCCGAAGTGGCCAACGTGATGTTCACGCTCTCCATCCGGCCGAAACGCAAGCCGGACTAGACCCAAACACAGAGTCCCGCTTGCGTGCACAGGTCCACGGGGCCGTCGCCGCTCGTAACCGCGATCCGGAACGATAATGCTCGGATTGGGTCGGTGGTCTCCTCGATGCCCCGACCAGGACCGCCGGCAGTACGGAGCGATCTGCGCAAGACGACCGGGGACCCGGGAGCGATCTGAGCGGGGGAGAGGAGACGATTACGCCGAGGGACTGCTTGCCGATGGTCGTGAGTCACCACTGCTTGACCATCCCGACGGCGGCCGAGTCCAGCTAGGGCCGGTTACGGCCACCCGGGGCGGTCCGATGGTTGTCGAGGGCATCGGCAAACACGTCGATCATCAGTGTGAAGCTGCGATCAGGACTGGCTTTTCGGGTCATCAGGCCCTCATGGCGAAGCGTGACGAACCCGTGGATGGCAGCCCACATGGCTCGGTGGTAATGGACGATCTCAGACGGTCGTAGACCAAAGGACGCGAGGACAGCGTGCCAGGGATCGGTCACGTCGCTGATTCGGCGCGCTAGCTCCTCGTCTCCATCGGGGGTTCGTAAAGAGCAGGCATAGAGACCAGGGCGTTCAGTAGCGAATGCAGCGTGGGTGTTGGCCAGTGCATGCAGTGCGTCGCGGCCATTCCGCCCCATCGTGGCGCGAGCCAGCCGATAACCGAGCTCACTCAGGGATACAAGGGCGAGTTCGCGGCGGAGGTTGTCCAGACCGTCAACGTGGGCGTAGATCGACTGGCTCCGGATACCGAGGTCCGCAGCCAACCTGGCGAGAGTGAAGCCCTCGAATCCTTGCTCGTCCACCAGGGCGGCGGCAGCCTCGACAACCCGGGCCCGATCGAGCCCGACGCCGGTGCTCACGTCTCGTCCCGCCAGAAGAGTGTTCGAGCCGTCAGATCGAGGATTGCACGCTTTGCAGCGGCATCGACAGTTCGAAAGGCATCCCTGGCGAGGTCCAGCATCTCTGTGTACAGGAGCTCGATGGTCTGCGGGTAGTCCGATCCCCAGCAGAGCCGATCCGGGCCGAAGGCTTCGACCAGGCGTTCAACAAGCGGCGTCGTGCCGCCGTGCTTGGCGGCGTCGCGCAGGACGATCGATGTGATCTTGAGATGCACCGACTGACACTCGGCAAGATCGAACAGCGCGGTCGCTTCCGGATAAGGCGGTCCGGATCGAAGATCGGGAAACGCACAGTGATCAAGGGCGACACGTGCATCGGGCATCTGCTTGACAAGGGCATGTAACGCCTTCAAATGGTCCGGAAACAAGGTCGGGACGAGAGTGATGCCCCATTCACCCGCGACTTCCCAAAGGGCACGGCCGCGACCGTCGCTGATCCATGCCGGTTCGGTATCGACACCGAAAAGGCGAACACCTGCCACCGCATCCTGCGTTATGACTGAGGCCAACTCAGCCGCAGGATCATCGCGGTCCGGGTCGATGGCGGGAACGAAGACAAGGTGGTCAGGATGTGAATCGACGACCGAGCGGCCATAGCGATTGTCATTGCCGTAGGCACCGATTGCTTGGACGACAACAGCCCGGCGGACCCCCGCCCCGGCGATGTCGTCGAGGACCGCATCGCCGTCAACGGCGCGACCGGTCCACCAGTCTCGCCCAGGTCCTTCGGACCGACGCGGGTAACGAACGACGTCATCCGATACAACGTGCACGTGGGCGTCGGTGACGGTGCCCACGTCCCCCTGTGGGTGCTGCAGTGAGACGCTTGAACCTGATCCCATCAGGCTGATACCTTAGAGCCTCAGGCTCAGGGCTACCAGGACCGGGATCTGGTCGCGAGAAGGAGGCCTGGAGGAAGTGGCCGTGGGAGCTTCATCTGATTGGTTGGTCAACGTGACCGATGAATCACCCGAGACCTTGTACTCGCTACTCGCCCGAGAGGGATGGGGCGATGGCCTTCCTGTGGTCGCTCCGACTCCGCCTCGTGTCGAAGCCATGCTGGCGGAGGGCTCAGGGGATCCCGACGAGGAGCTCGGCGTGCTCGAACCGCGTCTGGGCATAGTCACCCGCCGAGTCGTCGCCATCAATGCCGTGTTGGCCGGATGCCAGCCGGATGTGTTCCCCGTCGTCCTGACTGCGGTGCGCGCCCTGGCCCGCCCCGAGGTCAATCTTCGTGGGGTCAACGCCACGACGCATCCGGTAGCACCATTGGTCGTGGTGCATGGAGATATTGTGAAGGCAGCTCGCTTTGAGAATGGCACCGGCGCGTTCGGCCCGGGCAATCGCGCCAACGCCACAGTGGGTCGAGCAGTGCGTTTCGTCCTCCTCCACGTCGCCGGCGCACGCCCGGGCTCCGGTGACGCTGCCACTCAGGGCCAACCGTCAAAGTACACCTATTGCGTAGCGGAGAATCTCGACGAGTCACCATGGGGATCGTACGCGTCAAGCCGCGGCGTCGACGCACCGAGTGCCGTGACGGTGCATTGTGGGGAGAACCCTCACAACGTGCACGATCAGGAAGGTGCCGGTGACCCCACCCTCATCCTCGGCAAGATCTCGTCGGCCATGTCGTCTCTGGCGTTGAACAATGCGCCCATTAGCCAAGGGGAATGGTTCGTGGTCCTCGGACCCGAACACGCGTACAGCCTGGCCGCGGCGGGCCTCGATCGTGATGACATCTCGTCCTATCTCTTCGACCATGCCCGAATTCCCGCTGCAACGTTTCGCCAACACTTCAGCGAGTTGGCATGGGCGCCGTGGATGTTGGTGTCCGCCGACGACCACGCTCTCCCGATGACAGGGCATTCGGACAACATCCAGGTCATTGTTGTCGGCGGTGCTGGCAAGCACAGCGCGGTCATCCCGTCGTGGGGCATGACGCGCAGCGTGACGACAGCGGTCGAAGGATGAAAGGCGTCAAACCATGACCGGCAAGTCCTTTATCCAGATCTACCGGCCCGACGGCGATATTCAGAACACCTCCTTCGTCCTGGCGCCTCAGATCGAAGATCTTGCCGGATGCAACATTGCGGTGCTCGACAACGGTAAACCGAACGCCGTATTCGTCATGACCCAGGCCGCACAGTTCCTGGCCGAGCGCGTTGGTGCGAATCTGGCATTGGTCATCAAGAAAGGGCCTGGTGGTCGCTCCGCCAACGCCGCAGTTCCGTGCGCGCCGGACGTGTTCGCGCACATCATCGAAAGTGCAGACGTCGTTATCACCGGCGCTGCCGACTGCGGGTCCTGCAGCGCCTACAGCGTGGGCGACACCATCCAACTCGAGCGAGCCGGTGTGCCCACCGTCCTCGTCACCACCACCCGCTTCGAGCGCGTAGTAAACACGCTAGCGGGAAACGGGGGGATGTATTCCATTAGAAAGCTCGTCCTTGATCACCCGATCGGTGGCACCGACCGCGCAACACTCGAACAACGAGCCCGCGACTCCATTGACGAGTTGGTGCAGTTGTTCACCGCATCACCGAGTGTAAAAGACGCTCGACCCATTACCCAGGAAGCGACCCGCGTTGACATCAAGCCCTTACGGGCGCTTGTGGCTGCGGACGGCGCCGATCTTGAGATCGACAGCATCGACGACCTCACGCAGACCCTACGGCTCAGGTTGATCCTGCCAGACGCCAACTGTCGAGCCTGCGTGTTGCCTGGCGAGGTGCTGGCGGGAATTGCCTTCGAGCGGTTGGCCGCCAACCTTCCAGGTTTGCGCTCGGTAGTCGTTGTCGATCCCCGAGACGAAGAGATTCACGATGGGAAGCGTCTATGACCGCGTTTTCCGATCTGTCCGAGATCGATTATCTGCTCACGACGACGAAGGCGATCCGGCGGCGACTCGACCTCACCCGCCCTGTCCCCCGACAGCTCCTGCTCGAGTGCATCGAGATCGGATGCTACGCACCCAACGCTTCGAACGCCCAGGAATGGCATTGGGTCGTGATCGATGACCCGGTACTGCGTGGCAGGGTCGGCGAGCAGTATCGAAAGCTGGCGGTGCCACCCGTGCAACAGATGCTCGAGACGAAGCTGTCGCGTGGCGATGATGCCGGCGCTCGGATCTCCCAGTCGATCTTGTGGCTGGCCGACCACATGAGCGAGGTGCCCGCCATCGTCATCCCCTGCTACGATGTAGCCGCGGCCGAGGCACGTTATCGTGACCTCATTCCCGATCCTGCGCTGCGCGAACAGGGTGGCGTCGAAACACACGGCATGACATCCGGTATGTATGCCTCGATACTCCCGGCGGTCTGGAACTTCCAACTCGCGCTGCGCAGCCGGGGATTGGGTTCGGTGCTGACGACGGCCCATCAGGGCGATCAAGCCGCCATGGCTGAGATTCTCCGATTGCCGAGTGGATGGGACCAGACCTGTCTGATCCCCGTAGGGTTCACGATCGGGGATACTTTTGCGCGTTCTCGGCGTAAGCCCGTGGGCGACGTCGTCGTGTGGAACCGACTCGTGCAGTGATGATCGAATCACGACCGCTCGTGCTCCACGTGGCCTATGAGCCGTTGAGTCTGGTCATCGACAAGACACGAATCGTCGGGATCGCTCCGCGGGCGGAGATCGTGGTCGCGCCCTACGACCTCGGTCACGATCAGCGGACCCGGCGATCTGAAGTGCCACCTGCACCTGACCTCGCCGCTGGCGAGCCGCCCATAAGCGACGCTCTTCGTGACGCTCTCGCCCGAGCTGAGGTGATGATTACGCTCGACGCCCCCCTTGATCTGGCCGCCTACGCGCCTCGGTTGCGGTGGATTCAAGCCATCGGTTCAGGTGTCGGACATTTCGTGCCATCTGGACTGCAAGACGGCTCGATCGTCCTGACGAACGCGGCCGGAATCGCCGCTGTGCCGATCGCCGAGTGGGTGCTGGCCCGGGTGCTTGCCGTGTACAAGCGCCTTGACGAACACGCTGAGCAACAGCGGGCTCACCAGTGGAATCAGCGACTCGGAGCGCTGCTGGCTGGCCGGCGGGCACTTGTGGTCGGTTTAGGCGCAATTGGCAAGGAAGTGGCGCGACGTTTGAGAGCCTTCGACGTCCATGTCGTAGGGGTGCGACGCTCGTGGACACCGGGTATGTCCTCCTCCGATGCGGACGAGGTGATCGGGCCTGACGGGCTCATGGGTGCCCTCGGATCCGCGCACATCGTCGTTGTGTCGGCGCCCGGTACGGCCGCGAATGCAGATCTCTTTGATGCGAGGGCGTTTGCGGCGATGCGTCGGGGTGCAATGTTCATAAATGTGGCCCGAGGATCGCTAGTGGACGAAGCGGCACTTATCGAGGCTCTGCGCTCGGGGCACCTTCGCGCTGCTGCGGTGGACGTCGCCAGGCAAGAACCGCTCCCCGCCGATAGCCCGCTGTGGGACACTCCCAACCTCGCCATTTCGCCACACAGCTCGGCGTCAGCTGACCGGTATCTAGACCGGGTCGCGGAAATCTTCTACAACAATCTCGCCCTGTATATCGCAGGACAGGATCTCGTCAATGTGGTCGATCTAGCCCGCGATTACTGAACGACCAACCATCGCTCGATCCAAGATCGAGTTGATTCGACGGCGCGCGATATCAATGGATGGTCTATCGACCGCCCCGCCGTCCCGACTGCCCTTGCTTCTTGTGGCCGAAGTCGGCGATCTGCACCTATGCCTGGCGTTCTCGGCCCTGGGGATCCCGCATCGGGACACCTTGTGTGAGCAGAACACGACGAACGGTGCTGGGGTGAACAGACAAAGCCCCACCTACGGCAACGAGGGACCAGCCCGAACGATAGAGCGACGCAGTTCTGTCGATCGCTTCCTGGCCAAGCTTCGGATATCTCCGTGGGACGCCCTCTCGTCGCATGCACTCGATAACCGTCTGCCGGGTGATCCCAAAGCGTTGGGCGAGCTGTTTCACCTCGACCCCTGAGAGGTACTCGGACTTGAGTTGACTCAGCTCGTCGGGTCGGAGGCGACGCTGATGTTGCCTCGGAGGGCGTTCTGAGATCGGATCTGACGATTCGAGACAGGCGGTGCTCAGGAGGCTCTGCAGGTCAACAGGGGTACGAGGGGGGTTGGAGTAAGGTCATATTACCTCCACCAATTCGTTGTATGACCACCTGGCCAAGTCATGTTTTGCGTAGAGGACGTCCACTTACGGTGCAACTTTTCGATCACTGATCCCGTGACCGACGAACACGGTAGTCCGTCTCCTCGATCTGGCCTCACGGACGGGCGATTGTTTGCAGGTTCCGCAATCTGTGTACGGATACTCTCGTCGTGGTATGGGAACAGGAGCGTTCTGATTGCCAATCGACGTGAGCAGTCACGACAGAAACGTCAACTGACCGACAACGCTCGTCCACATAGAATTCGAGACCATCAGAGACCACCGTTGCTTCTGCATCTGCTTTGTGCAAGAGGTCAACTAGAAAACCGAAATCGGCACCGCTTGCCACTTCGCCATGCGCCGGTCGAAGCACGTCTTCCTCGATCGGCGCAACCCTAAGTCATGCGGATCTGGTTTCCGCGGCCATTTCGTGCTCATGATGCGCCATGTGATACGTAGAGTTCGTAGTAGCCGGCGAATTGTTCGGGGGGGCTATTTTCCTGCTTAAATCTCTCAACCAGACGCGTGAGGGGGAGTTGGGGTAAATCGCGTCCCGTATACGAGAAGTATGCCAAGAGGGGATTTTCGGCAACGCAGAACCGAGATGGATCCTGCCCTTCGATGCGGTGCACAATTTGCTTTTGTAGTAGACGATCCGACGTGTCGAACCACACGTTGGTCCAGTCCGCAGGGGGCGCTTCTTCTGTCCAGAAGTAGAGAGTGTTCATTGTGGGTAGCGTGACAAATGTGGAGCACTGCGCGTGGATCGCCTGCGACAGCGACTCCATATTTCTGACCCGGCCCACAGGGAGCCGAATCATGTCTGACCCCGGCAGCCTGACTGGAGTGTCGGCATAGTAGGTGCTGGCCTCGTAGGACAGGTTGCCGTCGAAGACCCAGCCCAACCACCCGAGGCCTGCCACCAGGGCAGCCGATGCGAGTACGCCCGTGGCAAGGCGACGCCCGTGGCGACGCGCTCTCAGGGCCAGGTCTGGGCGCAACCGGCGCATGCCGTCGTGGAGACAGAGCATGCCCGCGGGCACAATGAGGAGCGACGACCAGAGCCCCTGAGCCCTAGCGACGGGATACGCCAGGAGGCCTTCGAGCACGGCGAGGGCCACCACCGCTACTCGCGCCATCCGCTCTGATTCGGTCGCCCCAACCGGGGGGAGGGCCGCGAAAAAGAGAAGCGGGAGTGCGACGGTGAAGCTGACGTATATCGGCGAATTGATTTGACCCTGCGCTACGGCAATGTAAAGGATCAGCAAGCCCACGGCCACATGCGCCCAGGCATCTACGAGTCCTGCCGGGTTACTCAGGGCCCGGTATCGGCGATACAGGACGGCTCCGGCGAGACAGCCAGCACCCCACCCGACCACCCACCACGGCAGGGCGATGGGAACGATCAAGCCGGTCGAGAAGTGGGCCGGGTCGATGAACAAACCGCGGACGAGGTCAACCGGTTGCGTCCCAGACAGGAGGGCGATGACGACGACGAGAGCTCCTAGGACGCCGCCACCGAGGAGGAATCGGGAGGCGTCGCGAGCGCCGACGGGCGCCTGAAGACGACGGTCATAAGTCACGACGACGACTCCCGCCGCCGCCAGCGCCACAACGAGGCTGTACTTGACGGCCCATGACTCGGTGATATGGCCCCCGGCGATCACGATGAGCAGAAAAGGAGTAGTTACGAACAGCACCGCTGCCGTCGCGCGCAAACGGCGCATCTCGCTAACCGCGGGGGCCAGGATCAACCCCGTGAACAACAAGGCAATAGCGGCAAATGCACCCACGTTCACCACCGTCAGAACCAGCGCCGCCACTGTGGCTCCGAGCATCATGCATCCAACAGAGCGTTGGCCTCGAGCGACCAGGGCCAGGGCGATGAGCGCCACGGCGAACAGCAGGCACACCAGGATCATGGGGTGCATGGATTCGAATACGAAAGAGAGCATCAGAAGAACGAAGCTGCTGACCTGCGTGACGACACCGGCGAGCAGATTCCGAGTGAACATTCTGGATGGCGACCCCGATGCCGAGGCTGGCGAGAAGCGTCACGACCAGCGTCGTCACCCGGCCGTTGTCGAGAGTGACGGGTAGCCAACTAAAGATGGTCGAGAAGACTTCGTAATAGAAAGGTCCGAACGCACTATAGATATGGGTGTACAGCCCCCCGTGGTGGGCGAAGTCCTTCACGGTGATCAGCAATTCGCCCTCGTCGTCCCACCCTGCGAAAGCGTTGAAGATCGAGTAGTACCCCAGCCATGCGCACAGCGCCGTAACTGAGGCGAAGCTTCCTACAGAGATCCACCAGCCGAGCCCCGCCGGTCGTGGTCTCTGCCGAGGCGCGGGACGACGAGCAAGGTCCAAAGCCGAAGAGTCTGATTGCTCAATCGTCGTCATTTGACCGCAAACCTGGCAGTCACCTCTGACGACATGGCAGTCACTACTGTCAGCCGGTGAACCCACCCCTCGCGCGACATGTGCAGGAGAGCGTGGTGATTGAATCATAAGGAGGGTTCCCTGCATGTGATCCGGAGCGCACGAGCGTGCGATACGGTCTCCGGTTCAGTTGCGCCTACTCCTCGCCGACCCGCGTCGGTGTTTCACACATCATGACCCGTTTCCCTGCTCATACCATCCCCAGATTTGAGGACCTTCGAACCGATGGAAGACATGCGTCCGCGAGGCAGCGCAGCGTCGGGTACATCGAGTTCATCGAGATCGAGTGGCGGTCCCCACGATCATGGCTGGACGCACCGTGACGAGGGCAACGACGCCTTCGTCACGTTCGCCGGCTAACTCAAACCGGCGAGCATCGCGGGAAACCAGCCGCTAGTCCGCCACCATTGCTGCTGATCGCAATGATGTTGGACTTGTCGAAGGTGCCTTTGTGAGCGTGTAGCAGCCCCCTGGCAGCGTCCGCCGTGGGGGACGTGATGGGTGTCTCGGTCTGGGAAAGCAATGCCCTCGTGGTACATCGTCGCTGAAGAAATCTGGCGATCCCGCTCGATGCGGAGCGTCTGTTCGCGAAGCCGATGGGGGCGCCCATCGTAGAAGTCCCGACGACCCACGTGGCGATGGACTCCCATTTAGGTGATGTCGTGAAGTTCACGAGAAGGCAGCCGGGACGTCGGTCGCGAGCGGAGGCCCGGCAAATATAGGTCGAATTCAGCCAGGCTTCGTACCGACGCTCAGCGCGTACTGAAGGTGACTCTCACGACTCAGTGTCGGTCGCCGCTCACTCCGGTCTTTGTACGATGATTATTGTCGAGGCCAGAACGGAGCAGTCCCTGCCCAGATTGAGCTCACTCTCCAGGTACTGCGACAAACGCATGGTGGCATGAATCAGGGGCCGAAGATCGGGCCCCGAGCATCTGGCTGCCGATCGCACGTCCTGCCGATCGCCATGTCACGCAATCGCGGGTGATTCGTCGTTTTCCCCGCCGGTTGCATCACACTGGCCCAGGACACCGAGCAAGCCCAACTCATCGGGCGATGTCCCCTTGATCGATACCAGATGCTCAAGGATCCGCTCGCCGATCGTGCGCAACTCGTCGAGCTGGCGACGGTCGAGCTGGTCGAACAGATGAGTCCGCACACTCTGCACGTGGATAGGGGCGGCGGCCTCGAGCGCGGCGAATCCGGCGTCGGTCAGCACCGCAAATGCGCCACGTCGGTCCGACGGGCAGGTCTCACGCCCAACCCAGCCGGCTTCCTCGAGGCGGGCGATCGTGTGTGAGAGCCGGCTCCGAGAGGACTGGGATCTGTCGGCCAAATCGCTCATCCGCAGGCGCCGCCCCGGTGCCTCGGACAGACGGACCAGCACTTCGTAGTACGTCGTCGGCATGGACGCACCCCGCTGGAGCTCGCGGTCGAACTGCTCGAAGAGGAGGTTCGTGGCGAGCATGAAGGTGCGCCAGGTGCGTTGTTCCTCACGGTCCAGCCAGCGGGTCTCGGACATACGACCAGCATACCACCACAAAAAGAAATGGTTGACATCTCAACTATCTGGGTGTAGTTTTGTCCTCAATAGTTGTTATCTCAACTTCTGGAGGCGACATCATGACCACCCACTCACCCGTCCTTTCCAAGATCCCTGGCTACGTGACCGGCACCTGGGACATCGACGCTGCTCACTCTGAGGTGTCCTTCGTGGTGCGCCACATGGTGGTCAGCAAGGTGCGTGGCCGCTTTGACCGGTTCGAGGGCACCATCGTCACCGCCGACGATCCCTTGCAGTCCTCGGTCGAGGCCGTCATCAACGCCACGTCGATCAACACCAATCAGGAGCAGCGAGACGCCCACATCCGTTCGGCCGACTTCCTGGACGTCGACAACCACCCAGAGATCACGTTTCGGTCGTTCGTCGTACGGCCCGCGGGGGATCGGTTCCTGGTCGACGGCGACCTCACGATTCGTGGCGTGACCAAGGCCGTAACCCTCGAGCTCGAGGTAAACGGTTTCACGCCCGATCCCTATGGTGGGACCAGGGCCGGATTCACGGCGACCACCGAGATCAATCGTCAGGACTTCGGGGTGAGCTACAACGGGCCCATTCCCGGCGCCGACAACGCCATGGTGCTCAGCGACAAGCTGACGCTGAACGTCGAGGTCGAAGCGGTTCTGCGGCAGAACGCCTCCTGAGAGGATCCGCTACGAGCGAAGGGTGCCCGGGCATCATGGCCCGGGCTCTTTCGCGAGAAGTCGCCAGAAGAAGCGAGGTCCGGCGGAGTGGCAGATTGGCCCACTGTCCCAGGTCCGAGTGCCCTCGGGTCGAGACGGCCTTCCCGGCCGATCTCCAGGTTGGGGGCTGGGTACACATGTACCTCCAAGCGGTCAAAGAAGGTGGGGATCATCTGGGAGAACGCCACGCCCGCCACCGTGGCTACCGAGTATGCCTTCGAGGCCGCCATGAGGTGCCAAACGGGCCGAAGCGTCGTTTCACCCACCGCTTGGACAGATCTCGCTCACCCCAAGCATGTACTTCGAATCCCGGGCAGTAGATATTGCCCACGCTTAGTGGCAATTTGCGCAGAGACCAAGGACATCGAGGCGGTGACTGTGAGGCTGAAACCCTTCGGTCTCCGCCAGCGTGTCGACGGTCTTGGTCACAGTTCTTTCGAAGGCGACGCTGGGAGTGAAGTCGATGACCTTGCCGCAGTTGACGCAGAGGAGGTGATGGTGGTGCTCGGTCAGATCCTCGGCAAGCTCGAAGCGAGCGAACTCGTCGTTGGCCGCGACGCGTCGGACAAGCCCGGCCACCTCGAGGTCGACGAGGTGGCGGTAGGCCGAGCTGCGGGGTAACTCCGGAAGCTGGTCGGCGATGTCCCCGATGCTCACCGGATGACCGACGCTCACGAGCAGATCGATGATGGCGCGCCGGCCCGGCGTGTAGCGCTGATCGACGCGACGCAGTCGGGATGCCACCAGGTCGTGCATGTCATCGCCCATGGCGTTGGTTGACATTTGCTCTTTCTCTCTCAGGACTTCGCCGACGGGGGTCAGTGCTCGTCGGGGTGGTCGCCGTGGGCGCCATGGACTCGGCCGGCGCGTACGAAATGCCCCGTCGTGGTCATGGCGTCTCCTTGCTGTGGTTGAGGGCGTCGAGGGCAATATGGGCGACGTGCTGATCAGCCAGGGAATACACCGCCTCCCGGCCTTGACGCTCCACCCCCACAAGGCCCGCAGCCCGCAGCACCCTGAGGTGCTGGGAGACAAGTGGCTGGCTCATCCCCAATCGCTGGACCAGTTCGTGGACGAACCGGGGCTGTTCCGCCAGTTCGACCACGATCGCCAAGCGCGCCGGCGCCGACAGCACCTTCAGCAGCTCCCCAGCTGCCTCGTAGGTCTTGGTCGCCGCCGACATCGCCCTTATATAAACACGTGCGAATCCGTTTATGCAGTTCCCTCCGGATCCCGGGAACGGACCAGGGTTCCTTGCAATGAGACTCAGTCTCAAGATACGTTTCCGCCGTGGGCAGGGCCGTCGAGAAGCCATGGAGGTGGCGTCGCAGGGGCCACCGGGGGAGAAGGGCGATGGCCGGTGGCGTGGCCGTATGGGCGATCGTGGCGGCCGCTTGTGGGAGCGCCCCCGCGTCGAGCTCCTCGAAGCCGGGAGTCATCAACGCCATTGGAGCAGAGAACGAGTACGCCAACGTGCTAGCTCAGATCGGCGGCCGGTACGTGCACGTGTCATCGATCCTGAACAATCCCAACACCGACCCCCACACCTTCGAGGCGAGCCCGAGCGTTGCCGAGGAAGTAAGCGCGGCGCAGCTCATCGTGCAGAACGGGGTGGGTTATGACACGTTCATGAACAAGATCGAATCTGCTTCGCCCAACTCGACACGCAAGGTGATCGTGGTGCAGAGACTCCTGGGTCTACCCGACTCCACGCCGAATCCCCACCTGTGGTACGGCCCGAAGACGATGCCCGCCGCAGCCAAGGCGATGGCCGACGACCTGTCGGCCCTGCAACCGTCGCACGCCGCCTACTTCCGCACCAACCTTACGAAGTTCGACGCCTCGTTGAATCCGTGGTTCAGCGCCATCGCCGCGTTCAAGAGCAAGTACGGAGGTACGCCGGTGGCTACGACCGAGCCCGTTGCCGACTACTTGCTCGAGGCGATGGGGACGATTGACAAGACGCCGTTCCGCTTCCAGGCCGACATCATGAACGGGGTCGACCCAGCTCCGCAGGATGTCACCCTGGAGAACGGATTCTTCACCAACCATACGGTGAAGGTCTTCTGCTACAACCAGCAGGTCGTCGATTCTTTGACCACATCGATCCGGCTCAGTGCTCTGAAGGCGGGGGTGCCTGTTGTGGGAGTGTACGAGACGATGCCCACCCCCGGCTACGACTACCAGTCGTGGATGCTCGCCGAGGTGAACGCCATCCAAAAGGCCGTAACGGACGGCGTTTCGACCCCGCACCTTTGATGGACCCGATCCAGCCCGAAGCGGCGTCGCGTGAGCTCCTTCGGGTGGACGGCGTCAGCGTGTCCCTATCGGGGCGACAGATCCTCGACCATGTCAGCTTTGGCGTGCAGGCCGGGGAATTCACGGGGCTGATCGGCTCGAATGGAGCTGGCAAGACCACCTTGTTACGCGTGATCCTCGGTCTGCAGCGTCCCACCGCTGGAAAAGTGCTCGTGCTCGGTGCCACTGGCGGCCAAGGAAATAGGTCCATGGGGTATGTCCCCCAGAAGATCATGCTCGACCCGGACATGCCGCTTCGGGCCCGGGACTTGGTTGCGCTCGGGATCGACGGGAACCGCTTCGGCATTCCCACACCCTCCAAGCAGCGCCGAGAAGCGGTCGACGAGATGCTCCACGCCGTCGACGCCGAGAGTTTCGGCGACGCCCGGGTGGGAACCCTTTCCGGAGGCGAGCAGCAACGGGTGCTCATTGCCCACGCGCTGATCGGTCGTCCCCAGCTACTCCTATTGGACGAGCCCCTCGCCAACCTCGACCTGAAAAGCGGCCAAGAGGTTGTGACGTTGCTCGACCGGATCGCCGACGAGCAGCAAATCGCTGTGCTCCTCTCCGCTCATGAGATGAATCCGCTGCTGCCCGTCATGGACCGCATCGTCTACCTCGCCGGCGGCCGTGCGGCCAGTGGCCCCACCGACGAGGTGGTGCGTGACCAGGTCTTGAGCGCCCTGTACGGGCACGAGGTTCACGTCCACACCCTCCACGGCCGCATCCTGGTCGTGGCGGGGCCGATGGAGGAATCAGAGCTCCCCCCGGATCCGAGCCTGAAGGCGATCTGACTCGTGCACTGGGTCTTCGAGCCGGGCTTCTTTTCGAGCCACTCTGTGCACGTCGCCTGTGCCGTGGGCAGCATCGTGGCGATCGTCTCTGGTGTCGTCGGGGTGTTCACCGTCATCCGGGGCCAATCATTCGCCGGCCACTCGCTCGCCGATGTGGCGACGGCCGGCGGCTCAGGGCGCGTTTCTCGTCGGCATCAGCCCGTTGTTCGGATTCGTGGCCGGCGGAGTGGTCGGGGCCGGAGCTATGGACATGATCGGCGTGCGCCGGGCCAGGGGGAGAGACTTGGCGACAGGCATCGTATTGGGCGCGTCGATCGGCCTCGCTGCCCTGTTCCTGTACCTCTCCACGACCCGATCGTCGACGACCGGCGCCAGCCAGCAAATCCTCTTCGGGTCGATCTTCAGCACCGTCAGCTCCACGGTGCCGATCGTCGCCGCCTTCAGTGCCTTGTGTCTGGGGATCATGGCCCTCGTGCACCGTCCCTTGCTGCTGAGCTCTGTCAGCACCGACATGGCGGCTGCCCGGGGCGTCCCTGTCCGTGTGGTCGGACTGCTCTACATGGTGGCCCTGGCCCTGGCCGTGGGTCTGTCGTCTTTGGCTATCGGGGCGATTCTCTCTACCGCGTTGCTGATTGGTCCCGCCGCCATCGCCTTGCGCCTGACGAAGCGGATTGGTTGGGCGATGGTCATGGCCTGCTTGAGCGGAGTGGGCGCCATCTTGCTCGGTGTGCTCCTTGCGTACGACAGCTACTACTGGAGCTCCACTCACGCCTATTGGCCCGTCAGCTTCTTCATCGTCGTCATCATCTTTCTTGGGTATCTGGCTACCGAGCTTCCGTACGTGCGGACATCCACCGGGCGACGGGGCGAGGTCGGGGCCTTAGCCGCTGCCGAGGGTGATCGATGAGCTGCGCCGGATCAGGACCGAGCCCCGGACCGAACGAGGCGGAGGCATGTTCGCCGGCTTCATGATCAACGCCTGGACGGTGGCGACGATCGTGGCCGTGATCGCCGGTGTGGTCGGCTTCTTCGTGGTCCTGCGAGGTTCCGCTTTTCCCGCCCACGCCATTCCCAACGGCGCCTTCGCGGGGCGGCCGGCGCCAGCCTGATCGGCGTCAGCACGCTGGCGGGTTTGGGCCTATTCGCAGTGCTGGCCGCACTGGGGATCGGCGCGCTCGGCCGGCGTGGGCGTCATGACGTGGTGACCGCCCTCGCCCTGGTTGTGATGCTTGCTCTCGGCGCCCTGTTCTTGAGCCAGACGACCGAGTACGAGCCTGAGATCTTCTCGCTCCTCTTCGGTGAGGTGCTCGGCGTCGCCTCGAACGAGATCCTGCCCATCGCTGTTCTCGGCGTTGTGTGCATCACGGCGGTCCTCGTGCTTTACCGTCCCCTCATTCTCTCCTCGGTCGTACCCGACATCGGAGAGGCCAAGGGTGTCAGCAGCCAGCGGATGGAGATGGCGTTCCTCATCGTTGTCGCACTGGCCACAGCCATGACCGTGCCTGTCGTGGGGGCCCTGCTCATCTTCAGTCTCATGATCGGCCCGCCCGCGGCGGCCCGATCATTTACGAGTCGACCCTCCCTGGCCATTGTTATTTCGGTCGTGATCGCGCTGGCCACCGTGTGGGCCGCAATCGCCATCTCCTTCGTGACCAATTGGCCCATCGGCTTCTTCGTCGGCGTATTCGGCGCCTTGTCCTACGGTGTCGGTCGGGCCTGGGCCGCCTGGCGACGCACCCATACGGGCCGGCGAGCAACCGCTCGGGCCCTTGCCCAGGGGTGACCAGTCGCCTCGTTCGACACCCGCCCCAATCCTCGCTCCCCATGACCGGCGTCAGGAGTCACCCTCTCCGGGCTGGCTGGCCCCCTTCGAGGATCACGAGAGTCCATTCCTGGGGTTGATCCTCCCGATGTTCTGTCGCCACAGCTCCATCGTTGCCGCAAGAGGAAAACGTGACGGTCCCCTCATGTCGAACGGGGCGACCACCAACCGGTTGGGCGTAGCGCTTCCCCCGTCGGCTTCGACCAGGGGCGGCCCGGAACCTGATTTGCCAACGGCTGGCCCGTGGCCCGTCGTGGTGGTCTGGAAGCTCGCTCGGGCTCACCTCGGGTGGCGCTTCGCCTTAGAGTGCCGTCGTGGCGGATCGCCTGACGGGCAAGCGCAGGGCGGGCGCATCCACCTGGCACTTCCTCGTGGGACGACCGCTGCGTAGCGCCGAAGCCACCAAGGAGCAGATCACTCCGGTCGAAGGGCTCTCGGCCCTCTCGCTCGACGCGCTGACCTCGGTCGCCTACGGACCCGAGGCGATCATCGTTGTCCTCGCCGCGGCCGGGGCGGGGGCGCTGCACTTCGTGCTCGGGATCACGATCGTGATCGTGGTGCTGCTCGCAGTCCTCGTGTTCTCCTACCGACAGGTGATCGACGCCTATCCCGGGGGCGGCGGCGCCTATGCCGTCTCGCGCGCCAACCTCGGAGCGAAGGTGAGTCTCGTCGCCGGGGCAGCGCTCATCGTCGATTACACGTTGACCGTGGCAGTGTCGATCGCTGCGGGCGTGGGAGCGCTGACGTCCGCCTTCCCAAGCCTGACGTCCGCCACCGTGCCGATATGCCTCGGGATCCTCGCCTTCATCACCGTGCTCAACCTTCGCGGCCTCGGCGAGACGGCTCGAGCGTTCTTACTCCCGACTATGGTCTTCATCGTCGGCCTCCTGGCGATCATCGCGGTCGGCCTGATCCACCCGCTTGCGCTCCACGCCGCCCAACCTGGCCGCTCGCTGCTCTCCAAGCGCACGCCTCGAGACCGTGAGCGTGCTGCTCGTGCTGAAGGCTTTCTCCGCTGGATGTAGCGCGCTGACCGGTGTCGAAGCCATCGCCAACGGAGTGCCACTGTTCAAAGAGCCGAGGGCTGTCCGCGCCAAGCGAACTGAGCTGATGCTGGGCGTGATCCTCGGCACGATGTTGCTCGGACTCGCTGTACTCGCCAGCCGATGGCACATCGGTCCACGGTCGGGCCAGACGGTCCTCAGCCAGATCATGGCCGATGCCGTCGGGCGACACTGGGCGTACTACATCGTGTCGCTCACGATCACTCTGGTGCTCTCGCTTGCCGCCAACACTTCCTTCGGCGGGCTACCTGTGCTCGCGAGCCTGTTGGCGGGTGACGACTATCTCCCGCATCTCTTTGCTCTCCGTGATGATCGACAGGTCTTCGCCAACGGTATCTGGGCACTTTCGATTCTTTCGGGGGCGCTGTTGATCGCCGTCGGCGGCAACACGAACAGCTTGATTCCGTTGTTTGCCATCGGTGTATTCACCGGCTTCACGCTCGCTCAAAGTGGCCTCGTCGTCCACTGGTGGCTGACCCGGGCCCCCAAGTGGCGTCACCGCGCCGCGATCAATGGGCTCGGTGCGACGATGACAGCGATCGCCACCCTCGTGTTCCTCTTTTCGAAGTTCCTCGAAGGCGCGTGGGTCGTCGTCGTCGCCATTCCCACGTTCGTCTTCCTCTTTGTGCGAATCCACGCCTACTACGGGCGCGTCGGACGGGACCTCGGGCTCGGTACGATTCCTCAGAAGCCAGAGGCGCAACGATCCCTCGTCGATCGTACCAGTTACCGCCGTGTCGAGGCTCACCAGACACGCGATCTGCGAGGCGCTCTCACTCAGTCACGAGGTGGTGGCGGTGACCGTGGTCCTCGACCGCGGTAACGATGGTGACGCTCGTGCCCAGGCGCTCGAGCAGGAGTGGACTACATGGGATCCGGGCGTTCCGCTACGGATACTTCATACCGAATACGCATCGGTCGTTGAACCGCTCATCGCGTTCATCGACGAGCTGCGGGCTCGCGATGACAAGCAGATTCGTGGTGCTCATTCCCGTGGTCATCCCCGAACGTGTGCGCTATCGCTTCCTCCACAACCAGATCGATGTCGTTCTCTCCGCGGCGCTGCGGACTCGACCCGATGTCGTGGTGGCTCGGGTCCAACTGCCTCTGCAGGTCCTGGCCAACGAGCCCTCAGTGGCCGACCATCTCTCGACCGGGGCCGGAACGACAGAGGGAGCGAACGACCCCGAGGGGTAGCCGATGGCTCGGGCCGATCAAGGTACCGCCCTACAGGAGGCCCATTCGTTGGCAACCCCAACAACGATGAGCGCCAGAGCGCCGACGAGTTCGCTTCGTCGTCCCAGCTGTTTACCGAGGCTGCCGGCGAGTTCCACGCCGAGCAACGACAGCACCACGCTGACGGCGGCCATTGTGAGGGCCGCCACCACCAGGTTGACGTGATAGGCGCCCAAGGCGAAACCGATGACGAGATTGTCGATGCTCAGGACGGCACCGACGAGAGCCAGACGTTTTACACCCAGTTCTGATTGGGTCGCGCCTTCATTCTTTGCCGACGAGTTGGGTGGCGACGACGTAGGCACCGGCAAGCCCCAGCAAGGCCCCTCCGATCGGCTTGGCAGCGCTTCCCAGGTCCCGGGCCAAGGTGTTCCCGAGCAGGAGGTCAACGACAGGCAAGCCCCCTTCGAACACTCCGAAAATCAGTCAAAGACGGAGGGATCGGTCGACACCGGACACGCCGATGGCGATCGCAGCACCGAAGTTGTCGAGCCCGACCGATACGACAAGCAGCAGCAGTGCGAGCACGCTTGAAACGTAACCCGGTCCACCTTGCGGCCGAAGTCTTCCTCGCCGTGCGGGTGTGCTCCCTCGCCCACAAGCCACGATGTGGAGGCCAACTTGATCATGAACACCGAAGTTGTCCCCGTGAGCAAGGCCTCAAGCGGTTCCTGGGCCTCGAACTGCCACTGCCCTCAGAGAGTCGGTCGTGTCAGTTCGTCGAGCAGGTCATGGACTCGACGGTCGATCTCGTCGATGATCGGTCGCACAGCCTCCACGGGCTTGCCCGCCGGGTCTTCGAGATCCCAGTCGAGATAGCGCTTACCCGGATAGACGGGGCAGGTGTCCCCGCAGCCCATGGTGACGATGACGTCTGCCTCCCGAGCGGTCTCGTCGATGAGCGGCTTGGGGAACTCCCGGGATGAGTCGAGACCTCGTTCGCTGAGAATGGCGATCACGGCCGCGTTGAGTTGGGTAGCCGGCTCCGACCCCGCGGACCGGACATCGTATCCGGCCGCCTGCATAGTGATCGAGCAGGACCTTGGCCGCGAGGCTACGACCGGCATTGTGCGTGCACAGAAACAGGACGACAGGAGTGTGGGACACGGTGTTCCTTCTTCGTCAGGACGACAACGATGCAACTCATTGGGTGGATGTCTCGTGGTGAGGGAAGACGATGTCCGACGCCTCGCTGGGCGTGATTCCCGGATACAGCGTCTTGATGACGAACAAGGCGAGCACTCCGCCGAGCGCCTGGGCGATGATGAAGCTCGGGACCGAGGTGGGAGCGATGCCAGCGAAGGTATTGGAGAACATCCGCCCCACGGTGATGGCCGGGTTGGCGAAGCTCGTGGAACTGGTGAAGAAGTAGGCCGTCCCGATATACGCCCCGACGGCGGCCGGAGCACTCTGACTCCGACCGCTGCGGGCCAGGGCGAAGATGACCAGAATCAGTCCCAAAGTGGCCACGACTTCGGAGAGGAAATGGGCGCCCGAGGCGCGGTCGTGGGAGGAGATGCTCACCGCCGCCTTGGAGAACATGAGGTTGGCAACGACTGCTCCACCGATACAGCCGATGACCTGAGCGGGCAGGTAGGCCGCAGCAGCGCGCCAGGGCAGACCGCCGAAGGCGGCGTCGACGAAGGAGACCACCGGGTTGAAGTGTCCGCCTGAGATCGGCCCGAACATCAAGATGATGGCGAAGAGTCCGGCGGCGGTGGCGGCGGCATTCTCGAGCAACTCAAGGCCGACAGTGCCGGGAGATAGCCGTTGGGCGGCGATGCCGGAACCGATAACCACAGCAGCCAAAAAAGCGCTTCCGAGAGACTCGGCCACCAGACGGCGCCACAGCGGTGCGTCCTTCACCGCAACTCCGGGCAACGTAGATCGGGGCGAGGGCCAGTCAGCAGCACGACGCGTGAGGTCGATCGGTCCGATGTGACATCGATCGGACCCGCCTGGTCCTCGACCGGAGCGGAGCTCTCGGTCGAGCATCCCAGCCCGGACTCCTCCACAGCGTCGGCGAGGACCGTATAGACCTCCCACGGCGTCCCGTCGGGGTCGCTCACCCACGCCTTGTCCTGGATGGCGAAGCAGCACGTCGTCGACTCTTGTACCTCGGGATCGAGGCCCTCGGTCGAGAGTCGACTTGTGGCCGCTTGTACCTCCTCGGGTGACTCGACCTCTACTCCCAAGTGATTGAGTGCTCCCACCACACCATCCCCCCGTCCGTGGGGGTTCTCGATGAGCACGAGCTTGAGCGGCGGCTCGGCTATGGCGAAGTTGGCATAGCCAGGGCGGCGCTTGGCCGGTTCGGCCCCGAACAGCTTCGTGTAGAAGTCCACGGCGGCGTCGATGTCGGTGACGTTAAGGGCGAGCTGGACTCTGGACATGCCGTACCTCCGATGGCATCGACAACCGTCGATGCGTCGAGTATCTTCGATACATCGACGCTTGTCAATGGGAGGGACCGTGGCGAAGCGGGTGGCAACAATCAAACCTGGCGCGACGGCGCAGTGTTGTCCTTCGATACTGGCTTCGCCCCTCGAGTCGTCGAAGGCCGCCCAGCTGGCCAAGGGATTCAGTGCCTTGGCCGACCCCGTCCGCCTCATGGTGTTGAGCATCCTCGCCGCCGAGCCTGACGGCGAGGTCTGTGTCTGTGACTTCGTGGAACCCCTCGGCAAGAGCCAGCCCACCGTCTCCCACCACCTCAAGATCCTGACTGAAGCGGGGCTGGTGCACGGCGACCGGCGTGGCAAGTGGGTGTGGTACTCGCTGGACCGCGAACGTCTCGCCGAACTTCGAGGCTCCTTGTAGCCCTTCGCGACGTGACCAGTGCGTGCGGTCTCACCGGCGCGGTCGCCCTGCAATCGCTGCTCCGGTTGCACGGGGAGACCGGCGGACTACACATGCAGTCCCTGCATTTTGTACGATCTCCTACTCCACGAAGGCGTGGAAGTATCACGCAAACGAATGGCGAGATTCCACGTAAGTGATTCCACCTGCGGCAGCCTCTGGAGTCGGGTGGCATCATCCATCGCATCACCCCGCGTGCTCAGACAGACTGGGGCGGTTCTCGGCGACAGCGGTGGTTTGCAGAGGTTGGTCCCTAACCCGACACCGAGGACAGGTTCACGTCATTGCGTGCAACGGGATGCTCAGGCAGAGCGTTCAGGAAAGGAGTCGGCCCGATGATGCCCGGCACCACGGCGGGGAAGACGCTCGTAGTTCGGCGCGTGGCGCGTGCCATCGTCCTCATGCTCGGCGCATGGCTTGTCGTCAGCCCCCTGACGGCCACTGAGCGCGGAAGCGTCAACGTCAACGCCTTCTTTCAAGGCCGTCGGCAGCGCCGAGCAGGTGTACGTCACTGGCCTCGCAGCCCTCGGCGCCAGATGTCGCTCATTACTTCTAAGGGGCGGACCCTCTACACGCAGGATGCCGACTCGCTCGGTGGTCTGCTGTTCCGCAAGGTGCCACCGGGTAAAGGCTACCGAGTGCTCCTGGACTCAGACCGAGCAGAGTCGGGGCGGATCACGGTACATGGAGATCGTGCGGCGCCTTGGGATCCGAGCATCTACAACCAATCGATTCCTGACAACGGCTACTCATATCTGACCACCCGCGACGGGACGAAGCTCGCCATCGACGTGCACCCGCCGACGAGCCCGGCGGGCGAGCCCGGCCTGCCCTCCGGCACGCAGCTCCCCAATGGCCCTGACTACCTTCCGCCCTACCCCACGCTGATCGAGTACTCGGGATACGGATACGCCGATCCCGCCGGGCCCGTCAATGGCATTGCCGTTCTCGCCAATCTCATGGGCTTCGCCGTGGTCGACGTGAACATGCGTGGGACCGGCTGCTCTGGCGGCGCGTTCGACTTTTTCGAGCCACTGCAGAACCTCGACGGGTACGACGTCATCGAAACCATCGCACACCAACCGTGGGTGCTCGGTCACAAGGTCGGGATGATGGGTATCTCGTACGGCGCCATCAGCCAACTGTTCACGGCACAGCTCGATCCTCCCGACCTCGAGGCGATCTCGCCGCTCTCGACCATCGACGCCACAGCTTCGACGCTCTATCCCGGTGGCATCCTCAACGGCGGGTTCGCCGTCGCATGGGCGGAGCAGCGGCAGGAGGAGGCTGAACCCGCAGGGCCAGACAGTGGGCAGCCCTACGCGTACACGCAGATCCAAGATGGCGATACGACATGCCTTGCCAACCAGGTGCTCCACGGCGAAGCTGCCGACCTGAATGCGAAGATTGCTGCGAACGCCTACTACAATCCCAAAGTCGCCGACCCGTTGGACCCGGTCAGCTTCGTCAAGAAGATCAAAGTGCCGGTGTTCATGGCGTGTCAGTGGGAAGACGAGCAGACAGGGGGACACTGTGCGGACCTCGTCCAGCACTTCACCGGAACCAAAGAGAAATGGTTCACCTTCACCAACGGGGCCCACATCGACTCCCTCGATCCATCTACTTTCGACCGCTGGTACGACTTCCTCGAGTTGTTCGTAGCTCACCAAGCACCCATCGTGAACTCGGCGGTCATCCGCGCCGCTGCGCCGGTCATCTATCAGTCGGCCATGGGACTCCCCGATTCCGACCTCGTGACACTGCCGACGGACCCGATCCAGGAGCTCCCCACATACCAGACGGCGCTCGCCGCCTTCGAGAAGCTCCCCGAAGTACGGGTGCTCTTCGACAACGGCGCCGGAACGTCACCCACAGGGAGCGCGTCTGCAGGCGACCCGTATCCCGGGTTCGAGCACGACTTCTCGACGTTTCCCATCCCGGGCACGACCGCCCGCAGCTGGTACCTCGGACCGGCCGGGACACTGGGCAATCAGGCGCCGGCGAGCGCGGGTGCAAACTCGTACACCTCGAATGCGAACGCCCTACCCCTCACCGACTTCGGGAGCAACACCGGCAGTGGAGGTTTGTGGGGTAACGCATCGCAGTGGCAATGGAACTGGGAGCAGAACCCTGCAGGCACGGCCGTTTCCTATGTCTCGGCGCCGCTGACAACAGACACAACCGTCATCGGCTCCGGCGCCGTCGACCTCTGGGTACGCGCGTCGACCCCAGACGTCGATCTGCAGGCCACGATCAGCGAAGTCCGTCCCGACGGCAACGAGACGTTCGTCCAGAACGGCTGGATACGAGCCAGCGAGCGCAAGCTCTCCACTGGCCGTCACAACATGTTCAAGCAACGAAGCACGGCCCTCGATCCCATCCCCAGTTTCACGGCGGCCGATGCGGCGCCGTTACCGAGCGGGCAGTTCGTCAAGGTGGTCATCCCGCTCTATTACGAGGGGCATGTGTACCGTGCGGGATCACGGATACGTGTGACGATCTCCGCGCCGAATGGCACTCAGCCGATATGGTCGTTCAGTCAGACGGTCCCCCAGGGCACGGCGACGGTCTCGATCGCCTTCTCTCGGTCCATGCCGTCGAGCCTCGTCCTTCCCGTCGTTCCCGGCGTGGCGGTTCCGACGCCTCTACCACCGTGTCCGAGCCTCCGCAACGAGCCATGCCGGCCTTACCAGCCGATCGTGAACGCTGTGGCGAATCCCTAGTAAGAGAACCTCAACACCGGATTACTGGCCAATCGCAAGAACCGCTCGGGCAGATCTCGCACTCAGAACGCCTTGACTCGGGGCCGATCCTTTTGATGCGCGTTCATGTGCCTTCGGCGATCGCCTTGGCCAATCGTCGCACTGCCTCGTCGATCGAGAGAACGTCGATGGCAGCGAACGACAGACGAAGGTTCGGGTGCTCCGGCTCGCCGATGACGTAGAGCCTTCCGGGACTCGCAGTGACACCGAGCGCCAATGCCCGATCGACGACCACATTGCACGCCACCCGTCGGTGGCTCGTTGTCGCCGTACGTGCCTTTGGGATCGCAGCCTCAGGATCGAGAGACATGAGGCGCGACCCCACGAAATCGGCTCATGGTGACAGACACCGGGCTCTCCTGCGATTAGGTGTTCGCAACCCCCCCCCCCCCCCACGAAAGAGCTGACGAGTGTGGGTTTAGAGCCCTCGCCCGATCTCGGCGTTCAGAACTGACTCTGCCACTCGCACGAGGCAATCCCGCTCGGTCTTGGGGACGTGTCCCACCAGTGATTCGATCTCGCACGTGACCTTCGCCGCGATCTTTCTGCCTACCTGTAGCCCCTTTGATGTCGCAGTCACGATCGTCACCCGAGCGTCGTGATTCGAGGCAGTGCGTGAGACAAGGCCCCGCCCTTCGGCACGACCCACGAGTCCCGTTATGGATGAACGGTCGAGCCCGAGATGCTCCGCTATGGCGGTCATGGGCGGTGTGCGATCTCGGAGGATCCCGAGCAACCGGAGCTGTGTGACAGACAGGTTGTGTTCAGCCGAGACCCGAGCCAGGACCTCTTGGATGGCAAAGCTCAGTTGGACCAGGGAGTCCACCACTTCCGAGGTCCGGGCAGTGCCCGGTTTGCTGACCACGCCGTCATCGTAGTTGATGTACTTTGCGTCACCAAGTATATGATTGGTGACGCAAAGTAAGGGGCCGAACCCCCAGGCGACTCGAAGGGATCATTCGATGCATGCCGCCGTTGTCCACGAGTTCGACAAGCCGCCTCGCTACGAATCATTCGCCGCACCCGTTCCGTCGGGCGAATACGAGGAAATCGTCGATGTATTGGCGTCCGGTCTGCATCCACGTGTTCGCTCACAGGCGAATGGATCTCACTACAGCTCTACCGGCGAGCTGCCGCTCATTCCCGGAATCGACGGCGTTGGTCGCCGATCTGATGGATCGCTCGTGTACTTCATCCTCCCCGACACCGCCTATGGAGCGATGGCCGAGCACACCGTCATTGACGTGCGTCGCGGCCTCCAGCTTCCTTCCGGTGCGGACCCGATCCTGCTGGCGGCGGCGATGAACCCTGGAATGTCCTCGTGGGTTGCTCTGCACCAAAGGGTCACGTTCTTGCCTGGACAGTCGGTGTTGATACTCGGCGCCACCGGATCGGCGGGGCAGCTTGCCATCCAAATCGCCAAGCATCTCGGCGCGGGCGCAGTGCTTGCTGCCGGACGGGGAGCGGACAAACTCGCTGCCCTGGCTGGGCTGGGTGCCGACGACACCATCGATCTCGCCGCTGGCCCCGACCTGGTCGCACAGGAATTGGGTACCAAGGCCGCAGATGTTGATGTCGTGCTCGACTATCTCTGGGGCAATCCCACCGAATCAGCGATCATGCCCTTGCTCAAGGGACGCCAAGATCGGACCCGACTGATGTCTTGGGTCCAGATCGGAGCCATCGCCGGGTCCAGCATCAGTCTTCCCTCTGCCGCTCTGCGCCAGGCAAACGTTCACTTCCTCGGCAGCGGACAAGGGTCGGTGAGCCCCGCCGGAATCCTTGCCACGCTCCCGCAGCTAGCCGAAGAAATCGACAACGGGTCATTTTCGATTGCTGCCCTTGCCAGGCCGCTATCCGAAGTCGAGTCGGTCTGGAATGCTCGAGTAGCGGGACCGACGCAGCGAATCGTACTGACGCCCGAACACTGAAGGCATCTTGGCTCCCACCAGGGTGTTCCCATCTGGAGAGCGTGGTGCAGAGCGGCTGATCAGTCCGATTCTGGACGCCGTGGAGACCGAACGACGGTTCTGCCCGTGGTCTCGCGACGCTCGATCGCTTCGAGCATGCTGGGCACATCTTCGAACTCGATCTCCCGTCCGACCACGGGACGAATCTGGTGACGCTTCGTCATGTGCAAGATGTTGCCCCACATCCGCAGCCCGTCGGCAAGTGTCAGGAAGTTCATTCCCAAGCTTCGGGTTGGACGTGGATCGTCGACAAAGGCAAAACAGATACCTACGAGGTCGAAGTTGCCGTAGATGCTGGGCTGCAGGCTCACCGGCCGCTCCTCCATCGTGATGTCAGCGGCGAAACCGACGATGAGATGCCGTCCGTTGAAAGCCATCGTCCGGAAGGTGTCGGTGGTGACCTGCCCGCCGATGGAGTCGAACGCGATATCGACGCCGTGCCCGTTGGTAACCTCGTCCACATACCCCACGAAGTCGTTCTCGCGATAGTTGATCGCGTAGTCCGCGCCGAGTTGGCGACAGAACTCGACCTTTTCATCGCTTCCCGCCGTGGCGATGACGACCGCACCGAATGCCTTGGCGAGCTGGACGACTCCTGAACCCACGCCACCTGCTCCGGCGTGCACGAGGACAACATCACCGGCTTTTACCCGACCGCGCTCTCGCAGAGCGAGCCATCCCACCAGGTAGGGAAAGTACATGGCGACCCCGTCGACGAAACTGAGCCAGCTCGGCAAGGTCTGAACGGTCGCCGCATCGAGCAGGGCGGCAGAGGCGTAGCCGCCTTGCACACCAACCGTGACGCCCACGACCCGCCGCCCCAGGAGCGCTTCGGCGCCCGGTCCCGCCGCATCAACGATGCCGGCCGCCACCATGCCCACGGCGAAGGGCGGCTCCAGTTTCAAGAGCCCGTACCTGCCCCTGATGGTGTCGATGTCGTTGAAATCGAGACAGAACGTCTCGGTGGCGACTCGCACCTGCCTTGGACCGGGTGGGCCGACCTCGACGGCCCGAATCTCCAAGACATCGGTTGGTGCACCGAGCCTGGTGGCCACCCACGCCGTGGCTGCCACCGAACTCGGCTCGGCCCGAGTGCCCACCATCACAGGGTCTTGGCGTGGTAGGACACCGGCAGCTCCTTGATGCCGTTGAGCCACGACGATCGAAGCCGCCGTGGCTTTCCGAGCAGCCGTACATCGGATAGTCCCTCGGCAAGTGCATCGAACATGATCCGAACCTCGAGCCGAGTCAGACTGGCACCGATGCAGTAGTGCGGCCCGCCACCGCCGAACGTCACGTGCGGATTGGGAGACCGACCGATATCGAACCGCCTAGGGTCCCTGTAGACCTCCTCATCGAAGTTGGCTGCCGCGAAGTACATCCCCACCCGCTCGCCACAGCCGATGGCGTGGCCATCGATCTCTGTGTCCTCTGTCGCCGTGCGCTGGAGCACGACGGCCGGCGAGGCGTAACGGAGAATTTCATCGACCGCAGTAGAGGGCCGCTCCGTGCGCCAGCGTTCCCATTGGTCCGGGTGTTCCAGGAACGCCAGCATCCCGTGGGCGATCGCCTGACGGGTCGTCTCGTTCCCGGCCACGGCCAGGATGATGAAGAAGAACCCGTACTCTTCGCTCGACAAGGTCTGGCCCGATGCGTCGGGACGGACGAGTCGGCTGGTGACGTCACCCATGTCACGGACTTTTCGTTCCTCAGCCGACGAGTAGGCGTACGCCAAGAGCTCAAACGTGGCAGTTTGGTTCATGGTTCCGTACTGGGGATCCTCGGTGGCCGCCATCTGATCGCTCCAATGGATGAGCTTGTCACGATCCACATCGGGAAAGCCCATGAGACCTGCTATCGCCTGCAGCGGAAGGTGGCAAGCGACGTCGGCGACGAAGTCACCGCTCTCGTGTCTGGAGGCCGACCAGACGATACGTGCGGCGCGTTCGCGTAGATCGTCTTCGAGCTTGGCCACCGCCGGAGGCGTGAAACAACGAGTGGCGACGCCGCGTACCCGTGTGTGACGCGGTGGGTCCATGCACAACAACAGCTCCTTTGTGGTCTCTCGAGCCACTTCGGACGAATCAAGGAGCCGAACGAACGAAGAGTGCTTCTCGACGGACCAGCCTGTGCGTGCGGTGGACACCGCCTTTACGTCGGCGTGGCGCGTGATCGCCCAAAAGCCTGTGTCGTGATGCCCCGAGGTGGCCGGGTCCTGAGCATTCCAGAACACCGGCGCCTTTTCACGCAGGTAGGCGAACTCGTCCAATGGCAAACGGTCAGCGAGAATGTCGGGGTCGGTCAGATCGAATCCTGGCGGTACGACAACTGACATCGTCGGGCGTCTCCCATTTCCAGACAGAATAGATAGTTGACACGATCCCGTATCAACTACTGTTTCATCGTAGAGTGGGCACGATCCGGTATCAACTATGAACCAGCCAGTCACACGACCCTTTCGGGGAGTCAGCGCTTCCGAACGCCTGCAGAACAGACGTCAGCGGCTCGTTGAAGCAGCATTCGACCTGGCTGGGACGCGTGGGGCTGCCAGCCTCGGCGTGGGCGAGGTGTGCGCGGCGGCGGGGCTCACAAAGCGGTACTTCTACGAGAGTTTCGAATCGATCGACCAGCTGGGCGCGGCAGTCATCGACCATGCCATCCAAGCCATGGTCGAGCTCACCGAGCCATTTCGACCCGGCACGGCCAGAGGTTCGGTACACGGCGGGATCAAGGCGTTCATCGACGCCCTGCTCGACGACCGCCGCCTCGCTCGTATTCTGATCACCGAGACTCAGGCCGGCAGTCTCAGCCGATTCCGGGGGCGCATCGTGGAGGTCGCCGTCGCTTCCCTCCTTCCTGTTGATCAGTTGGCCGACACCGAATCGCTCGACCACAGACGGTTCATCGCCTATGCGCAGATCGGAGCGCTGGGTGAAATCTGTTTGGCGTGGCACCAGGGAGTGGTGGAAATGGGGCGCGACGAACTGGTAGATCGATTGGTCGACCTCTTCGCCCGCATCGGAGCCCCTCCTCATAGGTGAACGGCTTGAACAAATCATGAAGGAGGCACCCATGACCACCTCCACGCATACCGTGTACCTCGACAGGGTCGGCCCCGTCGACGTCACCATCGACGAATGCGGCGAGAGTCGAACATTCATGCTTCTTCACGGCGGTGCCGGCCCACAGTCCGTTGGTGGATTCGGCGAACTGCTCGCCGCCACCCACGACGCCCGAGCGATCAATCCCGTCCATCCCGGCTTCGGTGGCACCCCCCGCCCCGAGAGAACGGACACGGTCGGCGGACTGGCTGCGCTGTACGTGGCGTTGCTGGACCAGCTCGATCTGAGCGATGTCAGCGTCGTCGGGAACTCGGTCGGCGGCTAGATAGCCGCCGAAATGGCCCTCCACGGATCACCCCGCGTCAGCGGCCTCGTCCTCATCGACGCAGTGGGCATAGAGGTCCCCGGTCATCCCGTTGCCGACTTCTTCTCGCTGAGCATGGACCAAGTGTTCTCGCTCATTTTCCACAACCCCGATCCATTCCGCGTCGATCCGACCACTCTGGCTCCCGCCGCCCAAGCGATCGCAGCCGGCAATCGAACCGCCCTCACCGTGTACGCCGGCACGACCATGAGCGACGCAACTCTGGCCGAGCGCCTTTCGACCCTCGAGATGCCCACACTGGTGCTCTGGGGTGACAGCGACCAGATCGCCGACCTCGACTACGGACGCGCCTATGCGGCTGCCATCCCGATGGCCCGGTTCCAGGTGCTTTCCGACACCGGCCATATGCCCCAGGTCGAGACCCCCGATCAGACGTTGCAAGCGATCTGGGCACGCGCTGACACACGACGGTGAACGACAATTTCCGATGCATGCTGCACGCCACAGCTCCCCTTCGACCCAGAGACGACGGGGGTGGGGGTCTCGGGGGCAACTGGTTTGTCACCGCGACCCTCACGAGCGATCCCGGTCGAAGCTCGATCCGGCCGGCTTCGGTGGGCCGAAGGGCGGGGTTCCGGTAACTTTGAGCCTGTCAAAGTGCCCCACCTAGGAGGTAGCCATGGGAGTCACAGAGGATGCGGAACGGGTCGTGCGCGAAATGTGCGACACGTTCAGCAAGCATGACGCCGAGGCTCTGCGTCCGTTCTTCACCGACGACGTCGTCTACCACAACATCCCCATGGACCCTGCTGTGGGCATCGACGCCACCATCGCTTTCATCGACGGCTTCTTCGGCATGTGCCAAAACATGCTGATCGAAACGATCCACCTCGCTGTGCACGACAACGTGGTGCTCACCGAGCGGGTCGACACGTTCACAGTCGGAGACCTGGTGGCGCCCTTGCCGGTCATGGGCACGTTCGAGGTGCGTGATGGCAAGATCAGCGCCTGGCGTGACTACTTCGACCTGACTCAGATCACGAAGATGCTGTCTGGGGAATCCGCCGACACCACCTGAACCCACTGAAGCTCAGAGCTTGGGCGACGCGATCAGTGATCGTTGCACTCTGACGTCGGCGCGGTGGGTACTCGATGGTTCGGAGCTGGCCGGGCTATCGCCCGGCTAAATTCCATCACGTGCTTCGGCGGCCATCTGGCAGTGAAGGCGTTGCGACGATGCTTGGTCGGGAAGGCAATCTCCAGGGCATTTACCAGCAACATGGCCACCCGGAGGCTGAGGCGGCCGAAGGCATCGTCGGGCGATGAGCGAACAGTGCCACGCATTGATCTACGTGCCCTTCAGCGAGCGACGAGGCGGACGGCGTCGCTGCCGCAACTGGACATCGCACCGCTCGGGGTTGTGCTGGCTCCACCGTCACCCCTCGATCTTCGACGACGACCGGAAGCGTCCATGACAAAGCCGGGGAAGCGACGCCGGGGGCGCGACGGTTCAGGCGCGCCACCTCGTAGGGGCAGTCGTCTCACCACCACCCTCTAACACAAACACCACATTGACCACACAGGCCACGGTGGTCACCCGTTTCCCGCAACTCGAGATGATGGCAATGAGGGTTGGCTTGTCCCTTGAACCAACGGGGGTCGAGGGCGGGTGCTTTAGGGTTTCGCAGGCGCTTACCGTGATTGCTGCCCACGGAGGATGACTTCCGGCCGGCGTCGGCTTGTGATTTCAAGAAGAGCTTGGCTTGAGTAGGATTCATCCCGGGCCGTCACCACAGAGGGTGAAAGTTGTAGACCCACAGTGGTGTGGACACACGTGGGGTCTGGGGTCTCGAGGGGGTCGTTGCATGGTTCGGCACGTTTGGGTCGTTTCTCCGACGTCTTCACCCGATGCCTCGGGGAGGGAAGCGGGCGGGGCCTCTGCGGAACCGCGGCCGAAGGGGACCGCTGGACGACTCGGTCGGCTCGTACTTCGTTCCTTTCGGCCTCGAGGCGGGGGGAGCTCTTCTTCTACGACGCTCGCGTCTCATCTCGAAGAGGAAGGCATGAACGCAGCTCCGGACGAGCCACCCCGGACCAAGCACCTCGGCCCTCGATAAGGAACCGGGTTGTCCGTTGAGGCTGATGCGAATCGCTGCGTAGGAGACCACTGCCTCTGCCTGGATCACCTTCGGTGCGACGTCCCCGGCCTGGCTCACTCCTCCCTCAGACTCCGCTCGGCAAGTCCGGGCGCCACCTGCTAGACCCGGGCCCGAGACAGGGCTCTGGTTGGTTGCCGGGGGCGGCGTGGCTGGCGGAGACCGGCTCGGCGGCAAGGTGGGGCCCTCCAGACGGGAGGAGCCACCGTGATCGGTGTCAACGTGACGTTCGACTACGAGGGGGACTTCGATCGCGATCGAGTCATCAATGTGGCCGAGAAGGCCCGTGCGATGTTCGAGGGAATGCCCGGCTTGCGATTCAAGTTCTTTACTTTCGATGAGAAGCGCCAACGTGCATCCAATTTTTACGTCTGGGAGTCCGCAGAGGTGGCCGAGAGGTTCTTCTCAGACGAGCTCCGGGAGCGAGTGACCGGTCTGTACGGTGTCGGGCCCACGATCGATTTTGTCGAGATCGCGGAGATTGTCGATAACTCGAGGGAGTAGCTCCGCCCCAGGGCTTGACTCTTGTTGTACACTGTATAAGTATAACGATCGGTGGTAAAGCCAGCTGAAAGCACCGACTGGCGTGAAGCCCGCCGACGATCGGCACGCGATGCGATCGTCGATGCAGCCTGGTCGCTGGTGGGGGAGGTGGGCCTGGCAGCGCTTTCGCTCCGGGACCTGGCCCGCCGGGCCGGGATCACCACACCGACGGTGTACGCCTACTTCGAATCGAAGAACGCCATCTACGACGCCATGTTCGGCCAGGCGGCTACGGAGTTCGCCGACAGGATGGCCGAACCCTACGCCTACGACGATCCGCGCGACCTTCTGGTGATAGGCGTCCAGCGGTTCTTCGAATTCTGCACCAGTGATCCAGCGCGCTATCAGCTGTTGTTCCAACGCACCCTCCCCGGATTCGAACCGTCGCCCCAGTCGTATGCCCCGGCGATCCGGGCTCTCGCCGGTGCCCGGGATTGGCTGGCTCTGAACGGGATCACCGAAGCACGGCACCTCGACATGTGGACCGCGCTGGTCACCGGCCTCGTCGACCAGCAGGTCTCCAACGATCCCGGAGGCACTCGCTGGACCCGTCTCATCGACGAGTCGATGGCTATGTTCCTCGCCTACTGCCAGCCCACCGGTGCTGCGTCCCATCCCACGTCGCGCCCACCTCGAACCAGAGGAGCCCCATCATGACCATCACAACGATCGACGTGGCGATCATCCCACCGTTGACACACGATGAGGCGATGCGCCTTCAGGCGCACGAGTTGGAGCGCACCCTTGCGTTGCTCCGATCGCTTGACGACGCAGCGTGGTCCGCTGCCACCGACTGCCCCGCCTGGGACATCCGTTCGATGTACCAACATGTGCTGGGGGCGTGCGAAGCCGGCGCGTCCATGCGGGAGAACGTCCATCAACTTCGCCGGGCCAGGCGCTACCGCAAGCACAACGGCGGGCCGCTCGAAGCTGCGCTGTCGTCTGTGCAGGTGAATGAGCGCTGCGACCTCAGCCCCGGACAGATCGTGGAGCGGCTCGCGGCGATTGCGTCCAAGACCGTGCGCGGTCGTGCCCGCACACCGGCATTCGTCCGCCAATACGCGAAGCTTGCTGTCGATGGGCCGGTTCACGAGTCGTGGAAGCTCGGCTACTTGATCGACACGATCTATCTGCGCGACTTGTGGATGCATCGCGTCGACGCAACTCACGCCCTGGGGCGGCAGATCGAGCTCAGTGCCGACCATGACGGTCGAATCGTCGACGACGTCGTCGCCGAATGGGCTTGGCGTCATGGCAAGCCCTTCGTGCTCGACCTCACCGGCCCAGCTGGCGGTTCCTACGTGCACGATCGTGATCTTCCCGGGGCCGAAGCCATCACGCTCGACGCTGTCGACTTCTGTCGTACCCTGGCTGGGCGCGTCCACGCAGCCGGTCTGCTCACCACGATCGTTCCATTCTGAGATCAACTCCACGACTGACCTGACCGAGGGGATGCCGCCCTGTTTCATAGGGGCTCAGAGTTCCGGCCCACGTCAGGCGATGCGTTCCCGAGCCGCCAGTGCGGCTCCGGTCTGGCTGGCTATGGCCACGGCGACGATCATCCGCTCACGCGTCACCGGCCATCCCGGAGTCGGGCCAAGCACGAATCGGCCCAGAGTCCTTCCCCCGTAGTGGACAAGCAGATCGACTTCTGGCCCGGGAAGACCCATGGTTGAGATACCCCAGCGCAGTCCTCCGTGCACGACCTGCCCGTTCGAGAGAACTGTGGTGTGGTTGGGCCCAGGCACGCCCGCGTGATAGGCGCAACGTCGCAGATGCAGCAGGTGGATCAGCTCGTTGGAGGCCCGCTCGACGACCCGCTCTGTCGGTTCCCCTCGTGCAACCATCTCGCCCAGGTCGTGGATGAGGGCCACATAGTCGGCCTCTTCATCGGCAACCTCGCGGTGATGGCGCCCCCGGGCGGCCAGTTCGGTCACGATGAGACCGACGACGAACAAGCTGATCGTGGTCTCCAAGGCAGGGCGATGGCTGATCGTGAATCGCTCGTAGGGACGCGTGAGGAAGAAGTCGAACCACAATCCCGAGAAGGCGGAGGCGAGGAACCCCGCAACACGGTTTCCCAAGATGGCGATCGCCGCGATGAGTGCGACCAGGACGAGCGCAGCCGCTGTTCCGGCAAGGGAGGCGCGAGCCGGGACGAGTGAAGCGGTCACCACCAATGGCGCCACGACGCCGCAGATGTTGGCTATGGCCCCCCTCCTGGCCGCGGCTCCGAGGGCTACCTGTCTGGTCACGTCACGCCAACTCGATGCCATTGTCACCCACCTGTTCTAAAGTGAGTCTGTGCGAACCGTCGATCTTCGTGAGGTCGTGTACGAACCGCGAGCCGATCGGTCCGATTTCTAGCCAGAAGTGTACGTCGGGCTCGCATGGAGCGTGGCGTGTTCGAGATGAACGGTTGCCCATTCACGATTTTTTTATGCATCCGGACAGCTTGTTCACGTCACATTTATGTCGCTGTGGCGGATACTGCGGTGCATGGGTGATTTCATGGCAGTGCTCGGCATCATCGCCTTTGTGGTGGTGATGCTCGGGCTCATCTGGGGTCTCGACCACGTATGACCGTCGTCCAGGGCATCCTCCTCGCCGTCTCCATCATCGTGTTCATCTACCTGGGCGTGGCCCTGTTCAAGCCCGAGTGGTTCTAGGTGGGCTACTTCTGGACCATTGCCACCCTCGTCATCGCCCTGGGCATCACCTGGCGATACCTGGGTTCGTACATGGCGGCCGTCTTCGACGGCCGGGTGCATTTCCTGGGTTGGGCGGAACGTCCGGTCTACCGGCTGCTGGGGACCAGCCCTGAGCACGAGCAGAACTGGAAGCGCTACGCCGGCTCGATGGTGATCTTCTCGGCCGTCGCCATGGCGATCACCTACCTCATCATCCGGATCCAGGGCTCGCTGCCGCTCAATCCCCAGCACCTGGACCAGGTGCACCCGGCGCTCAGCTTCAACACCGCCGCCTCGTTCATGACCAACACCAACTGGCAGAACTACGGCGGCGAGACCACCATGTCGTACTTCTCCCAGATCGGCGCGCTGACGCTGGAACAGTTCCTGAGCCCGATCATCGGCATCGCCGTTGCCATCGCCATGGTGCGGGGGTTCTCGAGGCGCAACTCCCCGACGATCGGGAACTTCTGGGTCGACATGACCCGCGGCCTGCTCTACATCGTGATCCCCATCGCCTTCGTGGCCGGGATCATCTTCGTGGGCCAAGGCGCGGTGCAGACCCTGGCCGGGACGGTGAGCATCCGCGACTCGCTCAACGGGGTCACCCAGACCATCGCACGAGGCCCGATCGGGTTCATGGAATCGATCAAGCAGCTGGGCAACAACGGCGGGGGATTCCTGAACGCCAACTCGGCGACGACATTCGAGAACCCGACGGGGCTCACCAACTGGTTGTCGATCTACCTGCTGCTGGCCATCCCCTTCTCCCTCACCTACACCTTCGGGAAGATGGTGGGGAGCATCCGCCACGGCGCGGCCCTGCTGGCGGCCATGGTGATCATCTTCGGCGTCTGGGTGGGCTTCACCAGCTACGCCGAGCACCAGAACAACCCCGCCGTCGTCGCCGCCGGTGTTCATTCCACCGTGGGGAACACCGAGGGCGGGGAGGTCCGCTTCGGTGACACCACCACGGCGCTGTTCGGCGTGGCGTCGACCAACACCTCCACCGGGTCGGCCGACGCCTCCTACGACCAGTTCAACCCCATCGGAGGCTTCGGCCTGCTCAGCGGCATGATGCTGGGCGAGGTGACCCCCGGCGGCAGCGGGAGTGGGCTTTACACGATCCTCATCTACGCCATCATCGCCGTGTTCATCGGCGGACTCATGATCGGGCGAACGCCGGAGTACCTGGGCAAGAAGATCCAGGCCAAGGAGGTGAAGCTGGCCGGGCTGGGCGCGCTGGTCATGCCCATCATCGTGCTCGTCCTCACCGCCATCGCCGTGTCGATCCATGCCGGGCGGGCCGGCCCGCTCAACGGCGGCCCGCACGGGTTCACCGAGATCCTCTACGGGCTCACCTCACAGGGCAACAACAACGGCTCGGCCTTCGATGGCCTGACGGGCAACACCGCCTTCTACAACGTCATCGGCGCCATCGACATGCTCATCGGCCGGGTGGGCATCATGATCCCGGCCCTGGCCCTGGGAGGCGCGCTGGCGGCAAAGAACGTGGTTCCGGAGTCGCTTGGGACCTTCCGGACCGACAACGGGATGTTCGTCGGCCTCACCATCGGCGTGATCGTGATCATCGGTGGCCTCACCTTCTTCCCGGCCGTCGCCCTCGGCCCCATCGTCGAGCAGCTCAGCCACGGGAAGTTCTTCTGATGACGATCATGACCACACATCCGCAACCGCAACCGGATCCGAGCGCGCCGCACGGCGTGGCCGAGGCCCGGAGCCTCTTCGACCGCCAGATCTTGCGCCGGGCCTTGGTCGACGCCTTCAAGAAGCTCGACCCCAGGGTGCAGATCAAGAACCCCGTGATGTTCGTGGTGCTGGTCGGAACCGTCGTCACCTTCATCGAGTCGATCGCCCACCCCGGCATCTTCGACTGGTCCATCACGATCTGGTTGTTCCTGACGGTCATCTTCGCCAACTTCGCCGAGGCCATGGCCGAAGGACGGGGGAAGGCCCAGGCCGACACCCTGCGTCGGATGCGGTCCGAGACCGAGGCGCGCCGGCTTGCGTCCGGACGGCACCGAGGAGCGGGTGGCGGCCGCAGACTTGGCCAAGGGCGACCTGGTGGTCTGCGAGGCCGGTGACCTCATCCCCTCCGACGGCGAGATCGTCGAAGGCATCGCCTCGGTCGACGAGTCGGCCATCACCGGGGAATCGGCCCCTGTCATCCGCGAGTCGGGAGGTGACCGCTCGGCGGTCACGGGTGGGACCAAGGTCCTCTCCGACCGCATCGTGGTGCGCATCACCGCCGAGCGCGGCCACACCTTCCTCGACCGCATGATCACCTTGGTGGAAGGGGCCAATCGCCAGAAGACCCCCAACGAGATCGCCCTCACCATCCTCCTGGCCGTGCTCACCATCGTGTTCCTCCCCGTGGTCGTGACCCTCCAGCCCTTCGGCCACTATCGCGGGAGCAACGGTGTCGGTGGTCATCCTGGTCTCGCTCCTGGTGTGCCTGATCCCGACCACCATCGGGGCGCTGCTGTCGGCCATCGGCATCGCCGGCATGGACCGCCTCGTGCAGCGCAACGTGCTTGCCATGAGCGGTCGGGCCGTCGAGGCGGCCGGTGACGTGCAGACGCTGCTGCTCGACAAGACCGGCACCATCACCCTCGGGAACCGCATGGCCTCGGCCTTCTTCCCCGCCGGCGGCCACAGCGAGGAGGAACTGGCCGACGCCGCACAGCTGGCGTCGCTGGCCGACGAGACCCCCGAAGGCCGTTCCATCGTGGTGCTCGCCAAGGAGCGCTTCGCCATCCGTGAGCGTGATCTCGGCGAGGAGCACAGCTTCGTCCCGTTCTCGGCCACGACCCGCATGTCGGGGCTCGACATGGACGGTCGCCACATCCGCAAGGGGGCGGCCGACTCGGTGCGAAGGTGGGTCGAGGAGCAGGGTGGCACCAGCCCCGAAGGGCTCAACGAGATCGTCGAGCGCCTTTCCCGGGCTGGATCGACGCCCCTGGTGGTGGCGGACGGACCTCGGATCCTCGGGCGTCATCGAGCTCAAGGACGTCGTCAAGCAAGGCATCCGGGAGAAGTTCGACGAGATGCGCCAGATGGGCATCCGCACCGTGATGATCACCGGCGACAACCCGCTCACCGCCGCCGCCATCGCCCAGGAGGCCGGCGTCGACGACTACCTGGCCGAGGCGACCCCCGAGGCCAAGATGGCGCTCATCCGCTCCGAGCAAGAGGGCGGGAAGCTCATCGCCATGACCGGCGACGGCACCAACGACGCGCCGGCCCTGGCCCAGGCCGACGTCGGGGTGGCCATGAACACCGGCACGACGGCGGCCAAAGAGGCCGGGAACATGGTCGACCTCGACTCCAACCCGACCAAGCTCATCGACGTCGTCGAGATCGGGAAGCAACTGCTCATCACCCGGGGCTCGCTCACCACCTTCTCCATCGCCAACGACATCGCCAAGTACTTCGCCATCATCCCCGCCCTGTTCGTGGCCACCTATCCGCAGCTGAACACGCTCAACATCATGAAGCTGCACAGCCCCCAGAGTGCCGTGCTCTCGGCGGTGATCTTCAACGCCCTGGTGATCGTGGCGCTCATTCCCCTTGGCGCTACGCGGGGTGAAGTTCCGTGCCGCGGGATCAGCGGCCATCCTGCGGCGCAACGTATGGATCTACGGAGTGGGCGGGATCATCGTCCCCTTCATCTTCATCAAGCTCATCGACCTCATCCTCGTCGCCCTGCACGCCTACTGATGGACGCCAAATGATCCTCGCCCACATTCGTCGCTCGTTCATCCTCGGTATCGTTGCGCTGGTCTTAACCTTCGCCTACGCCTTCCTCGGCACCGGGGTCTCCCAGCTCCTCTTCAAGCACCAGGCCGACGGGTCGATCACGGCCAACGGTTCGACTCTGATCGGCCAGAACTGGTCCATGCCCGGACTGGGCACTGGTTTCCACGGGCGCCCCGACGACTTCGGTCCCTACGCGGCGAACCCCAAAGCGACACCCCCGGTCCCCGGTGGAGACAACCCCCTCGTCGCCAACGGCAACAACGGCGAATCCGGGGGCACGAGCCTGGGACCCCGATCGAAGGTCTTGCTCGCCGACACGCGGGAACTGGTCGCCTACTGGCACAATGCGCGGCGTCGACCCCACCCCGGACCTCGTCACCACCTCAGGGAGCGGGTACGACCCCGACATCACGGCCGAGGACGCCCAGGTCCAGATCCCCATGGTCTCCAAGGCCACGGGCATCGCACCGTCGACGCTGCGGGCGCTGATCGCCCGCGAGAACCAAGGCGCGGAACTCGGTTTCATGGGCAGCAGCTATATCGACGTCCTGCAGCTGAACGAGGCGCTCGCCCAGCTTCGCTGAGCAGCCGGGAGTTCTCCGCACCTCGGGTGGCGCCAAGGCGCCGGTTAGGAGAGCAAGTTCTCTGTGGCCGTGGTGAGCGCCGACGGGGACCCTGGCTCGGTGTCGCAAAGGAGTGCGCACATGATCGGCGTGGGCCGTGTCAGGGCGTCTTGGCTTTCAAGGTGCAGATGGCGAGGTGGGCGTCGAGCACAGCCTGACGAGTCGCATCGGACGCACCACGGTCGGCCTCGGCCGCCACTTTGGCGCTGTCGGCCGCTTGCTCCACCTCCACGATCGAGACCCGCACGGCGGCCTGGTCGGCACCAGGTAGGCCGTCTAGCGCCTTCCTGGTCTTGCGGGCCAGCTCCTGGACCACAGCGACGAGCACCGGGGAGGCGCCCCCGTCGGCCTCGACCGTCGCCCCCACCGCGTTGATCTGCTCATCGAATCCCATGAGCCGCTCAGCCGTGGTCGTCATGGCACACCTCTCTTGGGTGGTGGACAAGCCCCAACGTGCGTCCGGACATTCTGTCGAGTCATCACCCTCGTGATCGATTGCGACGTTCCCGGCGCACTCTGAGGATTGCGAGGAACTTGCGGAAGATGAAGACCATGGCCGGAGTGTACTCGGAGCCCTTAAGGCCCACGGGTCGACCGCGTCGTCACGCTCTTGGGTAGGCACGCATTTCGATTTCCTTTGCTCGGGGAAGGAACTGTCGAGAGGGGACCACCACAGGTCTAAGATTTCGTCGGAAAGCGACGACCACAGTTCGGTTCACTTCATGGCTGAGTCAGTGAGCGGAGACCGCAAGCGTTCAACGACCCTCGTGATCGCACTCTCGGCGGTGGTTGTGATCGTGGGGCTGTTCGCGGCCGGCTTTGTCGTGGGTGGAGCTACCACCGGGCCCTCTGCTACATCGACCACCACGACCACCACCTCCACCACCAAGCCAGCCGTGGCCTGCACGAGTACGCCCAGTGGATGCCTTGGCATCACCAGCAGCCCTACCGACACCGTCGTCGTGGGGTCACCGTTCTCTTTCAATGTCCTCACAATGGGGGCTCCGGTGACGAGAATGGAGAAGGTGGGCAGGCTCCCGAGGGGCGTTCATTTCCAGAACAACCACAACGGCACCGGCACACTTGCGGGTACGCCGAGGAAGTCCGCCGTGGGCACCTATCACCTGACCTGGGCAGTCAGGTTCGGGAGGGGCAAGGCGAAGGACGTCATCAGGCAGGCCTTCACGTTGAACGTGGTCGCCGCTAGCTCCTAGATAGTCGATCCCCGTGAGCTGCGCCCTCGTTCCCGGTGGCTGCACCGATTCGTCGTGGCGCGTCGAGGACCGGACTGGTTCGGGTGGCGGTCGGACGAGGTTGTTGGAGTCGCCAAAGAATTCCAACAGCCGATAGCGTGTGGGAGGCCGCACATCTCCGGGGTGGCGACGCTGAGGGGGGTCCAAACTCTATGAGGCGAATGCTGTCTCTTGTGGCGTGTACCGCGTGCCTCGCCACAGTGTCGATTGCGGGTGGGTCCGCCCCGCCGGTGGCGACAGCCCAGGTCAGAGGTGTCTCGGGTGCGGGACAGGACCTCGTGGCCCCCACCCGACCAGGAGTTGCTCGACGAGACACCGGCACCGGTGTGGACTCTTACAACTGGTCCGGCTACGTCCAGGCGGTCTCGAAGCGGCACACCTTTACGGGGGTGACCGCGACCCTGACGGTTCCGAGGGTCGACACGAGCATCCCCGGCTCTCAGTACGCCGCGGACTGGGTTGGCATCGGCGGCTACGGGAATGGCCGCCTGGTACAGGCGGGGGTGGAGGAGGACAGTCTCAACGGGAGGGCTTTCTATCAGGCTTGGACCGAGGTCCTTCCCCGAAACGAGGTCCCTTTGTCGCTCACCATCTCTCCTGGTGACAGCGTCACGATCACCGTCAGAGAGACCGCCAACAACAGGGACCGGAACAAGAAGTGGTCGATGACCGTATCCGATGCGACGACTGGGCTCAGCGCCGGTCGAACGATGAGCTACAGGGGCTGGGGCACGAGCGCGGAAGCGATCCAGGAGCGGCCTTGTCTTGGCTCTCCGTGTTCCAACCATTTGGCCACCCTGGCTACCACCACGAACGCCACATTCGATCCCGCGTACTTCACGACATCGGCACCGAACGTGGCCCCCACGTACCGTCCGCTTCTCGCACCGACAACCGGGACGAGCCTGTTCGACATCGCCATGGTTCCCAGCAATGCGAAACAGACAACGCCTGCTATTGCGACACCGTCCAATGCGAACAACCGTGACGACGGGTTCACGGTGGCCGACGGAAGTTCGGCACCTGCCCCGCCGTCGTAGCCCATTTCTGCGCTCACCCTGCGATCAGCCCTCGCCCCACTGTCGGCACCGATCACTCGCCCCTCGACAACACGACCACATCCGTCTCGGCGCGACGCTCGATCGCACCGGTGGGGAGCGATGCCAGCGCCTCGAGCGCTGGTTGTGTGACAATTCGGAAAGCATCGTCGTCGAGGCCACGCAACGCCGGCCAAACCCGGTCACGGATCCACTGGACCTGCTCGGTTGCGCTCGTACGCCACGTCCTGCTGTTGAATGCCTCGACGTGACCCACGAATCCGGCCTCCATCCCCCAGGCCATGATGTCGTCTGCCGTGACGTCGCGTTGGCGCCACGTCGGATGCACGTGCTCGGCTCGGGCGAACATCGCTGAGAGAATGGCGTCGATTGGATCGCTCGCTGGGGCGCGGTTGGTGGGGCAGACGAGGTAGCGACCCCCTGGGCGCAGGACCCGGGCCACCTCCAAGAACATCGTCTCGGGTGGTTCGACGGCGTGAGCCACCCACACCGAGACCGCGTGGGAGACCGAGGTATCGGCAACGGGCAAGCGGCGAACATCACCTTGGACGAGGACGGGGCCGAGCCGAGCGTGAGCACGACTGAGCATGGCAGTGGCCACGTCCACCCCAATGACGGATCGGCCGCGCCGACGCAGGCCCAGAGCAACCACTCCCGTCCCCACGCCGACCTCGAGGACGGGCCCACCGTCGGCGGGTAGCCGGCGGTCGAGCTCGGCGGCGAACTCGTCACCGCGCCTTTCGCCTCCCCTGGTGGCGTCGTAGCACGCCGCCACGTCGTCGTACACGGCCATGAGGAGAGCCTTGCAGGGTCACGTAGGAGCGACGCGTCGCTCGTGGGGCGAGCCTGGTGCGACCTTCGGCCAGGGGAGGACGCGTTCGGCAGCCAGAGCGAGATCGAGGAGCAACTGCTCACGGTGGTGGCCGGTGAGGACCTGTAGCCCCACGGGTAACCCGTCCACCAGTCCAGCGGGGACGCTCATGGCCGGACTGCCGTTGAGGTTCGAGGGTGCCGTGAGAGCGGCGTTGTTCATGATGGCACGAGAGAATCCGATCTCGTGGATCAGGTCCGCACCGGGGATCGTCGAGGGTGGCGGCCCCTCGGCGGCAGAAGGCGACGTCGGGGTTCGACGAGGTCATGACGAAGTCGGCAGCCTCGAACAGATCAGCCATCGCCTCGTTCAACTGGCGACGATACGACTCGATGGAAGCGGCCCTGTCCAGATTGAAACGGTCCCGCGCCGCCTTCGAGGCCGAATCGCATCTCTGGCGACAGGTCTTCGATCCGGTCGGGGTAGGCGTCGCCCAGGTCGGCAACGAATCCGACCTGGCCGGCCATGGCCCATTGGCCTCTCAAGGGTGGGAGCGACGGCGTCACGTCGACGACCCTCAGCCGGGCCGCCTTGGCCAGCTCTTCGGCGAACGCAGCCACGACGTCGGCGACCTCGCCGCGAACCCTCGCCGTTCCCAGGTCGGGCAGGATGGCAACGGTTCGCCCCGCCAGGTCCTGGGTTCCGAGCCCCGCCTCCCAACCGCCTACGGCCGGAAGGCTCAGAGGGTCGCGCTGATCGAACCCGTTGCAGGCGTCGAAGAAGCGAGCCGTGTCCTGCACCGAACGGCTCAGGCACCCGAGCACGGTCGTCAGCGGGCTCGACGCCGGCGTCGGGCCCCTTGGGGATGCGTCCATAGGTTGCCTTCAGCCCGAACAACCCTGAGAATCCGGCTGGGACCCGGATCGACCCACCTCCGTCACTGCCCGTGGCGATCGGCAGCAAGCCCCCCGCCACCGCGGCCGCCGTCCCTCCCGACGAGCCGCCCGGCGTACGCGTGAGATCCCAGGGGTTTCGCGTCGTGCCGTGCAGCTGTGTGGAGGTGCAGTTGATTCCCCCGAACTCGCTAGCGGTGGTCTGGGCGGCCAGCACGGCGCCGGTGCGCTCGCAGGCGGACGATCGAAGTCTGGTCATATTCCGAGACCCTGTCCTTGAAGATCATCGAGGCCTCGGTGATAGGGCCACTCCTTCACCCGCTCGAGCTCCTTCACCCCGAAGGGCACGCCGCCGAAGGGGAGCGAGACATCGGCGGCTCGAGCCGACTCGCGGGCACGGTCGAAGTCGGTATGGCTGAAGGCGTTCAGCGGCGAACGTTCGATGGCCTCGATGCAGGCGTCGAGCGCCTCGAGCGGCGAGACCTCCGCGCATTCGAAAGGCGTCGACGAGGCTGCAGGCGTCGTCCAGCCAGGGCGTCGTCATCGAGGTTGACGGTACTGCTTAGGCGTCGTGTCGCAAGACGCCATGGGCGACGAGGGCAAGCAGTCTCGGCTCGGTCACGTCCTCTCGGCCGTCGAGAAACACGCTCTGACCAGGGCGACTGACCATCCTGGGTGGTGCGAGACCCGAGTGGGCCGAGGTCCCCCGTCAGGAGACGGAACGCTTGAGAGTCGCGCAGAGAGTGTCGATTCCTCCGTCAGTGAGTGAGATTTCGGCGAATCGGCGGTTGCCGTCCTGGCTCGACTGGAGCCCCCGATGCAGCCGCATCGCTTCGCGACTTTCCTACCCCACTCGTTGGAGCCGGCCGCGACATCGAGATCGCGAGTTCGACGCTGGACCGGCGGTCCCGGGCGCTCAGGGGACACCCGAGCTGCTTTCTCATCGCGCAGCCAGCTCTTGCGTTGTGCGGCTAGAGCCCGGGGTCTGCCAATTACCTCCGACGCTGTGTGCTGTCTCGACAGTCCTTGCAACGTCCGAGCATGGCGAAGTGATGGGGGTTGATGTCGAAGTCGAAGTGTGACTTGGCCACCCGGGACAATCCCCGGAAGATCTCGTCGGGCGCCTCGATCATGGCGCCGCACTCTTCACAAACGAAGTGCCCGTGCGCACTGGCCGCGAGATGGTATGTGGCCGGACCGTGTCCGAGATGGGCGTGGACGATGACACCGAGGCGCTCCAGATCGTCGAGGTTCCGGTAGATCGTCGAGATGTGGACGTCGGGGTCGGCGGCTTGCACCTCGGCGCCCAACTCCTCTGCGGTGCGATGGCCCCGGGAACTCGAACAATGCCTGAAGGAGAAGGAGGCGGGAGCTGGTCGACCCGCCCGCCTTGTTCCCGAAGCAGGGCCAACACGTTCTCGACCGAATCCAGGTTGCCGACAGCGGGCCCCGCGGGAGGAGACCTCCTGGTCACAGGCCCATGGTACGCGGCCGTCCTGGGCGCCCACAAGAGCCTGTTGCGAGCTGGTCGCATGCTCTCTAGGGTGTCGACCTGGGTCCCGACCGACAGGAGGGCGGAACCGATGGCCAACCCCCGGGCCAGGCTCGTGAGGATCCGCAACGGCCTCACGCCCAGCGAATGGTTGAAGGTGAGCGGCATGACACTCGCCGTGATCGCTCTCCACGTGTTCGGCTGGGGGATGCTGGCGTTGGCGCTCGGGCACCATTATCGCATCAGCAAGACAGAAGTGTTCGGCGTGGGTACGGGGATCCTCGCCTACACGCTCGGTATGCGCCACGCCTTTGATGCTGATCACATCGCGGCGATCGACAACACGACACGCAAGCTCGTAAACGAGGACAAGACGGCCTCTCAGCATCGGCTTCTTCTTCTCTCTCGGACACTCATCGGTGGTGTTCGCCCTCGCCGTGCTCTTGAACTTCGGTATCCGGTCCGTCGACAAAGCGGTAAGCACCAACAGCTCCGCGTTGCACAAGACCACAGGGGTCATCGGTACCTCTGTCTCGGGTACATTTCTCTACCTCATCGCTGCGCTGAACGTCGTCGTGTTGATGTCGATCATCAAGGTCTTCCGCCAGATGCGCCGGGGGGAATACGATGACGCCGAGCTCGAACGGCAGCTCAACAGTCGCGGCCTCATGAACAGGTTCTTCGGTCCGCTGGCTCGAAGGATCGACACGCCGTGGAAGATGTACCCGATCGGCGTCCTCTTCGGCCTCGGATTCGACACGGCCACCGAGGTCGCGCTTCTCGTCCTGGCCGGTGACGCCGTAGTGGGCGGACTGCCTTTCTACGCCATCCTTTCGCTACCCATTCTTTTCGCTGCAGGGATGAGCCTTTTCGATACGATCGATGGTTGCTTTATGAACTTCGCCTATGACTGGGCCTTCGCCAACCCGATCCGGAAGGTGTATTACAACCTGACCATTACGGGTCTGTCGGTCTTCGTGGCGTTCTTCATCGGCACCATCGAGATCCTGGGCCTTATCGGACAGGAGGAGAATCTGGGCGGGTCGTTCTGGAGCTTCTTTCAGAACTTCAATATCAATACGGCCGGATTCTTCATCGTCGGCGTGTTCGTGGTCACCTGGGCCGTTGCCCTCGCAATCTGGAGATTCGGCCGCATCGAAGCGAAGTGGGACGCTTCTGCCCAGCGGGGTCGCGAGGCCCAAATGGCGCTGGACTGACGCTGCCCGCTTGTCCCCGAGAGCCCCAACCAGTCGACGCCTTCGAGGAGGGCACATGTCCACGACGGACAAACTGCTCAAGAACGCCGAGCTCTATGCCGCCACCTTCGACAAGGGTGACCTCCCGGCTCCCCCCGATCGAAAGGTGGCCATCGTGGCCTGCATGGACGCGCGGCTCAACCCCTACGCGCTTCTCGGCCTCAGCGAGGGAGAAGCCCACGTCATCCGAAATGCGGGCGGCGTGATCACCGACGATCAGATCCGTTCGCTCGCCATCTCTCAACGCCTCCTCGGCACCGAGGAGATCATCCTCATCCACCACACCGACTGTGGAATGTTGAGCTTCTCCGACGACGAGTTTCGCGAGCAGATCCGCGCCGAGACGGGGATCAAGCCGCCGTGGGCGGCCGAAGCGTTCGACGACCTCGACATCGACGTGCGCCAAAGCATCGCACGCATCCAGGCGAGCCCGTTCATACCGGTCAAGTCCAGCGTGCGCGGTTTCGTCTACGACGTGCACAACGGCAGTATCCGCGAGGTGGAGCCCGGCTGAATGCCACAACTCGACGCCAAACCGCCTCCTCGATTTGGTGCGCAACCCGTCGGCGCCTCTGGGCGGTCACCTGGGATTCAGCTGAGAACACTCGGTGCACGGCTGGGTCCCTTTGTCGACTCGTTCGCTCAGTCGAACGAGTCCTCATTTGCAACCGAGGGGCGGTGGTGACCTAGGTCGGATTGCGCCGGCACCAGCGCGGTCTCCTATGTTTATCCGGATGTCTCGCTCGGCCCCGGCGACTCTCCAACCCTCATGATGGCTGCGACCTCCACGGCGATCAGCGAGAAGCTCGAGCCAAAACCGGCGGCTGGGCTGGGTGCGTTCACGTCAGAGTTGAGCCCGTGGCGGCTCGTCACCTTGAGCATGTTGATGCTCTTCGTCGAGCTGGCCCTCATCCGGTGGACCGCGGCCAACAACGTCCACCTCGCCAATGTCACCAACTTCGTACTCCTGGCCAGCTTTCTTGGTATCGGGGTGGGCTTCCTGCTCGCCGGTTCGCCACGAAACCTCTTTCGGCTGGCACCGGTTTCGCTGGGGCTCCTGGTGGCCTTTGTGCTCGTCTTCCCCGTGAAACTCGTGACGCTTCATGGCCCCCACGAGTTCCAAGGCATCTCAGGCCACGGCCCCTTGTCTCAGTGGATCAGTCTTCCGGTGATCTTCGTGCTCGTCGTCCTGGTGATGGCAGGCATCGCTCAGGCGACGGCCCGGACATTCGCACATTTCGAGCCGCTCGATGCCTACCGCTTCGACATCATGGGCAGCATCGGGGGCATCGCCCTGTTCTCAGGCCTCTCCTTCATAGGGTTGCCACCCATCGCCTGGGGAGCGGTCGTCGCCGCGGTGTTCGTGCTGCTCCTCGGCATCCGCCAGCGGTGGTGGCAGTGGGTCGCGGTGGCCGCCGTGGTGGTGATGCTTCTGCTCGAGTCGCTCTCTTCGGTCGACATTTGGTCTCCGTACTACAAGATCACCGCCACTCAGCCCCCCGGCACGCAGGGGAACTCGTTGTCTCCGCCAACAACATTCCCCATCAGACCCTGTACTCCATTCCGACCCTGCACAAGATCGAGTCCTTCTACTTCTTCCTTTACCGGCACGTGACGCGTAAGTCGCTGGGCGACGTGCTCGTCATCGGAGCAGGGACTGGCAACGATGTCGGGGTCGCGCTCGCCGAAGGGGCTCGGCATGTCGATGCCGTCGAGATCGACCCCGACCTCGTGCAGCTGGGAAGGAAGTACAACCCCGAGCATGCGTACCAGAGCCCCCGTGTCACGGTTCACATCGATGACGGACGGTCGTTCTTGCAGAACACAGACCAACGCTATTCGCTGATCCTCTACGCACTGCCGGATTCTCTGACAGCTCTATCGGGTCAGTCCGCACCGGTTGGCCTCGAGAACTACTTACTCACCACCCAGGGAATTCAGGTGGCCCGCGATCATCTGGCGAAGGGCGGGACCTTCGCGATGTACAATTACTACCAGCCGTTTCTGCTCGATCGGTATGCGACCGCTTTGGACACCGTGTTCGGCGCGCGCCCTTGCGTGGAGCTGGGGAACACCTTGAGCGGACGCCAACAGGCTGTGCTCACTGTGGCAGCTTCGGGCTCCACTCCTCACTGCTCCACTTTCTGGAACGGCCAAAGAGTCGCCCCGGTTTCCGACGATCGGCCCTTTCCTTACCTTCCGACTCCCTCGATTCCCAACCTCTATCTGGTGGTGATGGGGCTCATCCTGGCGGCGTCCCTGGTGGCGGTGCGAGTGGCCGGAGGGCCGTTCAGGAAGATGACGCAGTTCGCCGACCTGTTCTGGATGGGTGCGGCCTTCCTCCTGCTCGAGTCCAAGAACATCGTGCAGTTCGCGCTGCTCTTCGGCACGACCTGGTACGTGAACTCCCTCGTTTTCGCGGCCGTGCTGCTCAGTGTCTATGCGGCCGTGGAAACCGCTCGACACGTGAAGCTCCCGCGCCCGATCGTGCTGTACGGAGGCTTGCTCGTGGCGCTGGCTCTTTCCTACATGGTCCCCCAGGGGTCACTGCTGAGCCTGCCGTTCGTGTTGAGGTTCGTGGCGGCCACGGCGCTGGCGTTCGCACCGGTCTTCCTCGCCAACCTGGTCTTTGCTCAGCGGTTCAAGAACGTGGGCTCTTCCACGACCGCTTTTGGTGCCAGCCTTCTGGGGGCCATCGTCGGGGGAGTGCTCGAGTACCTGTCGCTCATCACCGGCTTCCGATTCCTGCTGGTCGTGGTGGCCGTCTTGTACGGTCTGGCTTTCGTCTTCGGCCGACGCCACCTCGCCGTCAACACCCTAGACACCGGCACTTCTTAGCTTCGTCGGTCTGGTTCGGCGCTCGGCGCGCAACCTCTGCCGTCAACCGGAGTCGGCAATTGTCGCCGGACCGAATTGAATTCCGGGGGCGGCACGCGTTCGCTCCCACGCAACAGCAAAACAACGATCCCGGTGGCTCATCTCGCTGAGAGCTTCCTGAGATGTCGAGAGAAGTCCCAGGTCCTTCCCAGCCAGGTGTATGCCAGGCTCAACGTTGTGGCGCTGCTCGTGGGCCGCACGGAAGAGATCCGGCCGAACCAGATCCCGGCGCCGAAAGTTGATCCGCCTCGTCACGGCGTGACCGCCCAGTGGGTCCTCGTGGGCCTGCCCGTCATGGTGTTCGCCATACCGGCATTCCTCGGTCACCCGGTCATGCCGACTGATGACCTCACGCAGAATTATCCGTTGCGTGTGCTGGTCGGCGCCCAACTCCGTAGCGGGCAGCTCCCTCTGTTCGACCCATACATATGGAGCGGCGCCCCGTTGCTGGGCGGCTGGAACGCCGGCGCCGCATATCCGTTCACGCTCTTGTTCGTCGTGATGTCGGGGACAGCGGCATGGACGATCAACCTCATCGTGACGTGGTGGGTGGCGGGACTGGGTACCTTCGCCTTCCTGCGGGCGTCTCGCCTTTCCCCAGTGGCTAGCTTCCTGGGCGGCCTTTCCATTCGCTTTCGCTGGGGCTATGGCCGCGCAAACGCCGCATTTTGGTTTGGTGGCGGGCATGAGTTGGGTACCGGTCGCCCTGCTGGCGTTGCTCAGGTTGTCCGAGCACCACGTACTGCGACGGGGCCTGGCATGGATGTTGGTGCTCACCGGCTCGATTGCCATGGTCATCCTGGCCGGTGAGCCACGTGCGATCGACGACGCCGTTGTCGTCTTGACCGGCTACGCCCTCTGGCGATTGCTGCGGCTCGATCAGCGATCAGGCCGTGTCTCCTATGCCGTGTTCGTGTTGGCCGGCGCATCTCTCGGTGTGGCGATCGGCGCCGTGCAATGGTTACCCGGGATCGATGCGGTCCAGACCTCTCAGCGCGCCTCGCACAGCGCGGCGCTGTTCGCTTCGGGGTCGCTGGCCCCCAAGTGGTTGCTCCTGTCGATCGTGCCCGACTTACTGGGCGGGTCTGGCTCTTTCGGACAACCGACGTTCTTCGGCCCTTACAGCCTGGCCGAGATCACCGGGTATGTCGGTCTGATGCCCCTCGCCGCCGCCCTGGCTCTGCTCGGTCGGGTGCGGTGGCGGCGGCCCCTTCCCGGAGTGGGTCATCTGGCACATCATGGCCGTTGTCGGCGTGCTCCTCACTCTGGGAAGCAACACGGTGTTGGGACCCACGTTGATGAAACTGCCGTTGTTTGGGGGCCAGCGACTGCAGAGTCGCAATATCGTGATTGCCGATCTGGCCCTGGCCATCCTCCTCGCCTACTGGGCCGACCTTTGGCTCAAAGAAGAGCGGTTGGGCCGCAGACGGCTCCCTTCCGCGCGCCAGCTCCTGGGAGTCATCCCTGGGTTGGCCGCTGTGGTTGTGGTGACCGTGACACTGCTCTGGGGCGCAGGGATGTTGCGCTGGCTCGGCTTGAGCCCGAGCATGGCCAACGAGGCCGGCCCATTGAAGCCATGGCTTGTTCCGTTTCTGGTTCTGGGCGGCCTTACGATCGCATTGCTCGTGTGGGGACAAAGGCTCGGCCGTCGACGGCGAGCCCACGTCCTCGTCGGCCTCGTAGCCCTCGACATAGCGATCTTCTCGGTCCTCACGTTGGTGTCGGTGGCGCCGGGCCTCACGCGCTCGCCAGCTCCGGTGGCCGCATCCCCAGCTACCTCGGCCGTGCCGGGTGCTGGCGTCAGATCGGCGTCGCGCATTGTGCCGCTGCGTGATTTAGTCGGCGGGGGTCGCTTTGCTGTGTACGACCCCGACCTGTTCGACGGCGGAGAGCTGGCGGAGCTGGGAGTGCCCGACAGCAATGTCCTGTCCGAAACGCCATCGATCGAGGGCTACAGCTCGCTCGTGGACGGTACCTATGCCCAGGGGACGGGATCGCATCAGGCGTTGGGTGAGGGCCAGAACGTGCTCGCTCCCGAGGCGATTGCGGACGGAACGCTCGATCAGCTCGATACCACCGTCCTCTTGACGCTGCCTGCCTATCTGGTCACCTCCTCGAGCGGGCCACCGAGCTCTACCGACGGGGCAACGGGTCGACGGGAACTGACCGCGCATCAGACTGCCACCTGGTACCTGGGAACAGGTCTCGTGGTGAGGTCGGTCAGCCTGTCCGTGAACTCGGCGGCTGACGAGCATGGCATCCGGGTCGGCCTGGTCGAGGCGTCCGGATCGACCGTATGGGAACCGCCGCGGCTACTCCCAGGCGATGGTGTCGAGGTCTCGCTGACCCGTCCCCAGGACATCGTGGCCCTGCGTGTGACGGCCGGGGCGACCAGAATCGACCTCGGTGCGCCGGACATTCAAACTGCCGCGGGGGAGTCCTATCGAGCCGACGGGCAGCTGCAAGATGCTCTGGTACCGCCTCGGTGGACGTTTCGTGGCGTCGACGGCAAGTTCGCCGTCTTCGCCGATTCCATGGCGCGTCCACCTCTCATACTTCGAGCACCCCCGCACGAGCCGGCCGCCCCATCGATCAGGGCGACGAGCGGGCCAGAGACTGCACCGACTCGTGCTTCTGTGTCCTCACCTCGGGGGGTGACGGTCATTCGCGACGTGGCCGACATCCCGGGGTGGACTGCGACGTGGCAACCCTGGGGGAGCGGCGGGGCCGTCGCATTGCCGGTGCGCCGGGCGGGCCTCGTACAGGCGGTCACCGTCCCGGCGGGACGGGGGACGATCTCGTGGAGCTATGACCCCCCCGGGTTTCGGTCAGGCCTGCGGGTGTCATTGGGCGCAATGGCCGTGGCGACCGGGCTCGGTATCGGGATACTCGGGTGGCGACGCCGGAGGAACCGGCGTCGCGGCCCCCGCCCGCCAGCCGGACAAATCGCCCACCTGACGAGCCGGGCCAGGGGCCCGTCCGCCTTTCGTCCCCCTCGGGCCACGGGTCGTCTCGACCGTTCACGAGCACGATGACCTTGGGCTGGCACTACAGCATGAGTATCAGCATGTAGCCCATGGTGATGCACATGGCGATGTGGCAGCCCATCTCCAAGCGAGGCGCCAGCCATTGTTGGGGCGCGGCGTCGGGCTCCAGAGGTCGGGGTGGCTCACCCACAGAGACGACGCTCCGCTCCAGCGATCCGTGTCCAGGTGTCGAAGGGTCGGGAGTGGGGGTTACGGCGGCATCGACCAGCACTGGCCGTGACGGTGTGTATCTGCTCATTCCATCGAGTTGCCATACCGCCGACGCGAACAGGATCACGACGAACAGGAGCGGAAGCCCCAAGAAGTTCGCAGCGGTGCCCGTGGGGGCCATCATTGACATGGTGGGCGCGGCCGTGATGTGCGTCGGAACATTGGCCAGGTACATGTACAGCATGGCCAGGGCCATCACAAGGTGTATCAGACTGTGAGAGATGCTGTGACGTCCGCTGACACCGAGGTTCCCGACATGTCCTGCCACGACACGGACGCCTTGCCACGAGAACCACAGCGCGATGGTCACGAACACGACCTCCCACACCCCGTCGGGAATGACGTTGAGACGAGGGACGAGCATGCCGGCCATGGCCAGGCCCATGGCCACGTGGGCGAAGTTGACGTCCACGTGATTCTGGGCACTGCGACGCTTTGCGGCGATCAGCCAGGCGATGCAGTACAGCGATACCGTCACCATGACGAACGCGAAGGTGTACGCCAGCCAGGTCGGGTGAGGCACGGTCTACACCGCTTCCAACGACATATCCCGGCGTGTCAGCGTTGATGACACTGCCGGCGCCGGGCTCCGTCTCCAGTACGCCACCGCCAACAGCGCCAGGATCGGTCCACTGCTGGGGTCGGTGGCCGAGCCGGAGAAGATCTGTCCGAAGTTCTGGCCGATGACCCAGATCCCCAGGGCCACCACCACGGCGACAATGCTCAGCAACCGGGCCGGTCGCCGCGGCATGTAGACGCTCACGGCGATGGTGGCCAGTACCACTGCGAGGGTGATGGAGACAGACAGTCCCCGGTGATCGAGCAGATTGGCGGCGTGTCGGTCCAGCCTGGCCAACCATCGGGGCTCTCCCGAGCTCAGTCCGCTGACCAGGTCACGAAGTCCGTCGGCCGAGCGATTGGGGCCCAGCAACGCGAAGAACCCAAGCCCCCCCCACACCAGCACCCAGATCAGCCGGGCGATGCGCTCGCCGACGGCACGCGCCGCGGTGAACGAGGGGTTCACCCCGGCACGGTCTGTCGGCCAGAGAAGCACGGCGAGCACGGCGTAGATCAGTACCGGCCCTGGGGCCCCGCTCACGGTGCCGGCCGTCGTAGTGGAGATCACTCCACCCAGGCCCTCGCCGAACCACCACACCAAGCACGACCAGACGATGGAGGCGGCGAGCGCCGCCTTCACCGTGGGACGCCAGGCGATCCCCAGCCCGAGGAGCAACTGGATCGCGGCGAAGGCGGCGTCGGTGGCGACCGAGTGGTGGGCGATGACCCGCGCAGCCCAGGTGATGGAGTGGGCGACGGGACCGGGATTGCCGTTGGCCGTCGGTGCGATCATCAGATTCGCGAACTGCCGTGTGAACATGATCGGCTGTAGCTGCAGGACAGCGTCGAACAGCCAGATCGTGGCCAGCACCAATTGCAGTACCCGCCGATCATCGGGAGGTCGCCATGCGAGTCGGGTGTCTGTCGATTCGACTCTGTGCATCGCTGCGACCGACTCAGAAGTCGCGCCCACCGTCTCCCCTCGATTTCCAGCCAGGAACGACAATGCGCGCCTCGTGCTGGTGATCGCCAAGCTAGATCGTACCCCTCACCCAGACGACCCGTTCGGTGACGGCACGCGCGGGCTCAATCCCCGGCCCAGCAGCCCAGGATCACGTCCGCCACCGTCACGGCGACGTCACCCGAGCTGGTGGGCGGGACACCGAACTGGTCGGGCAGCCCCGTGATGTCGACGGTCAGGACCTTCCAGTCCTTGCGGACCACCACCGAGCCGTCGTTCTCGCTGAATGCACCCTGCCCCAGGTTCCCCAGGGAACGGGCGCTACCGAATTGGTTTCCCAACCCGTGAAAGTAGGCCAGAGTCTGGGACCAGCTCGACAACTCCTTCACCGACAGGGTCATGACCCCGTTGCTGTACTCGTACCGACAGGAATAGAGGTCATCGATCCACGTGGGTGTCGAGATCCGCACCGGTTTGACTCCGAGTGCTTCGGCGATGTCGTGCTGAGCCTCGGAATGACACACCTCCTTCGAGATCGCCGACGGAAACTTCCCCGCCGGCTTGGGTACCTTCGTTGTGGGGACGTTCGGATACGATCCCGCGGAGCGGCCCGACCCCGGGGGGGACGATCCGCAACCGGCAGCCGCCAGCGCCATCACGATGGCGATCCCTATGACGGCACGGGGTCTCGGGCGGTGCACGGCGCAAGCGTAACGGAGAGTGTTGTGAGAACCCGGTCGCGCTGAGCGCCAAGTTGGCCCCCTATGGGGGCCTCGGGACTCAGGAGAGGACGCGTTCGATGGTGAACGACCGTGACCGACCATTGATCACGTCGACCGTGGTGAAGCGCCAGGTACCCGCCTCGAAGACGCCGTAGGCGGTGTAGTGCCCGACACTCAGCTTGACCAGCCGAAGGGGCATGACGGGCCCGCCCCTGCGTGCGGCGACGACGCGGGGAGCGGTTTTGATAGCGGAGGGCGCCCCGTTGGACGTGGTGAAGATCACGTGGAACTGGTTCACACCGGCCCGTGACGACTGGAGGTACACCTCAGCCGCCAGTCCGTGGGGCAGAGCGACATCCGAGATGCTCGGAAGGCTCGGCAGGAGGGGCTGGCCACGGCTCGGCGAGACCGTCTGGAAGGCCACGGTGGCGCCCGCGAACAGCACGACGGGCACCGCCACCGAGAGCACGAACCCCCGCAGTCCGCGCATCACCGCCGGGGGCCGGATGCGGTCGATGCCCGTACGACCGAGCCGCACCAGGCGCAGGCTGTTGAGCACCACGACCAGGCTGGAGAAGCCCATGGCCACCGCCGCGACCAGTGGGTCGAGGAATCCCGCCGCCGCCAGTGGTAACGCCGACAGGTTGTACCCCATGGCCCATCCGAAGTTCTGGACGATGACAGCCGACGTCGAACCAGCGATCCCCACGGCGGCGGGGACCCCCTCGAGGTCGCTGCCGAGCAGTGCCACGTCGCTGTTGGCAAGTGCCGATTCCGAGCCGCTTCCCACCGCGCACCCCACGTCGGCGGCGGCCAGGGCCGGCGCGTCGTTGACCCCGTCACCCACCATGACCACGCGATGGTCATCGGCCTGCATTGCTTGGAGTGCTTCGAGCTTCTGCGACGGGCTCAAGCCACTTTGCGCCCAGTCGATGTCGAGGGTGGCGGCCACCGCGGTGACTGCCGGCGCAGCGTCGCCACTCAAGATGGCTGTTTTCAGTCCCATCTGGTGGAGAGTGGCGATGGCTGGGGCCGCGTCGGGTCGAATGGGCGTGGCCACGGCGATGACTCCCACCATCTGGTCGTCGCAGGCGACCGAAACGACGGTGTCGCCCCGATCCTGGTACGAGGCAATGGCGGCCATCAGAGACGCCGGAGCGGTGGCCCCATCGAGACGTCCCACGCGGATGCGGTGACCTGCCACTGTCCCGAGGACCCCCGACCCCGGGAGCACCTCGACTTCGGTCGCCCGCTCGAGCGGTTGGGCGGCGCCGCAGATCGCCGTGGCGATGGGATGTTCGCTCTCGGCCTCCACGGCGGACGCCAGGGCCAGTACCCGGCCATCGGCCACCTCGGGGACGGCGGCCACACCCGTGACGCGGGCGAATCGCTCGGTGAGGGTCCCGGTCTTGTCGAAGACCACGGTGTCGGCCCGGGCCAGTCGCTCGAGGGCGTCCCCGCCGCGAACGAGAATTCCCAACGCCGAGGCCCGGCCCGTGCCGACCATCATCGCCACCGGCGTCGCCAAGCCCATGGCGCACGGGCACGCCACCAGCAGGACCGCCACCCCGCTCAGCACGGCGGTCCCGAAATTGCCGTCGAGCAGCCACCAGGCGAGGAACGTGAGGGCAGCGCCGACGAGCACGACGGGGACGAAAACGCCACTGATCCGGTCGGCGAGCTTCTGTGTCGGAGGCTTGTCCCTCTGCGCGTCCTCCACCAGCCGTTGCATCCGGGACAGCACCGACTCCGCCGCGATGGTCTCGACCCGGATCACCAGGGCGCCCGCTCCGTTGCGCGTACCCCCCGTCACGCGGCTGTCGGGCCCGTGGTCGACAGGCAGCGGTTCACCGGTGAGCATCGACTCGTCCACTGCGGAGAAACCGCTCACGACCACCCCGTCGAGTGGGATGGCCTCGTTGGGGCGGACCCGCACCAACGCCGCCACCGGGACGCTCTCGGGGGGGACCAGCCGGCCTTCGGAATCTTCAGGAGTTGACACCACCCGGGCAGTCGGAGGTCGGAGCCTCATCAAGGAGTGCATGGCCTGCGCCGCCCTGCCCCGGGCCCGGGCCTCGATGGACCGCCCCGTGACCAGGATGGCGATGATGAGGGGGGCCATGACTCCGTGGAGGCGCGCCGCGAACTCCCCCCCACCGCCGATGTGCACATGCCGTCCACCGAGGGCGATCGCCTCCACCGCGCTGACGGCGAGCGCCGACAGCGTGCCCACCGTGATCAAGGTGTCCATGCTGGTCGCCCCGTGACGCAGGAGGCGGACGCTGGTGCGCAAGAAGGGCCAGCCTCCGGCCAGCTCTACGACGATGGCCAGTACCAAGACGGTCCAACCGGACAACGCGTTCTGGGGGGCAAGGAGCGAGACCCCCAATGCCAATAGGGCCGTGGGCCACGAGATCGCCGCCCGTACGCCCCAGTGCTCGGGGTCGCCGTGGCTGCGTGGTGATTCACCGACGTCGGCCGCCTTCGCCGAGTAGCCGACACTACCGACGGTCGCACACAGGTCCTCGGTGGTGGCGTCGGCGCTGTCGTAGGTGACGAAGGCCCGGTTGGTGGCCAGGTTCACCGACGCGCTCAACACCGCTCGTTGGTTGGCGAGGGCCCGCTCGATGCGAGTGGCACAGGCGTTGCAGTGCATGCCTCCCAAGGTGAGCTCCACCGTTGCCACGGGATGGAGGTCTTCGGTGGGCGGAGCAGCGGGATCTGAGGGGGCCGTCAGCACTACGAGACCAGGTCTCCCGGCGCCAGGGGAGTGGCGGTGTAGCCGATACCGGTCACTGCCGCGCACAGGTCACCGACCGTGAGCGTCGTGGGGTCGTAGGTCACCGACGCTCGAGCGCCCTCGAGGTCCACCTTGGCGTGCTCGACGGACAGGTCTCCGGTCAAGGTCTCTTCGATGAGTGCGGCGCAGGACTGGCAGTGCATGCCACCGACGAGCAGCTCAACCGTGCGGAAGTCTCCGCTGCGAGCGGGCTCGGGGGTCGCCACGTCGCCATCTTCCACATAAACAGAGTAATTGGGTCCACCGTGATGCCGGGTCCGGCCTCACCGGGACACCCTGGACAGGACCGCGCGTCACGGACTCGACCTGGGTAGCCAGACACAGGCGGAAATACGAGAGAAGATCGAAGCCTCGTGGAGCGGCTTCGTCGCCGTCGGGCCGACTGGGCGAGGTGCAACGGCCCCTAAGCCCCCCGGTGAGCGTTTTCTCCGCTGCCCTTCCGTATCGGAAGGACGTCCTCGGCGGGGACTGGGCCGAGTCGGTCACCCTCACTGCCCCCCATGGCCCCAGACGTTGGGCTTTGGGACGCGACGATACCGGCGTCGGCAGCGGGTTGCCAGAGCGACTTCCGGGCACAATCATTACTTGACAGTTATATATGTACCAAGGCATATTATGAGGGTGGACACGATGTTCGAGGTGCTCGCCGAACCCAATCGGCGCTGGATCTTGGACCTGCTGCTTTCGGGGGAGCGTCCCGTCGGGGACCTGGTCGCCGCCATGTCCGTGAGCCAGCCCGCCGTCTCCAAGCATCTGCGGGTATTGCGCCAAGCCGGCCTGGTCGAGTTCCGGGCAGAAGCGCAACGCCGCCTCTATCGAGTCCGGACCGAACCGCTGCGCGACGTGGACGAATGGCTGCGGCCCTATCGAGCGTTGTGGGCTTCGCGCCTCGACGCGCTGGAGCGCCACCTCGAGACGATCGACGACGACCATCCCGAGCAAGGTGGGTCGAGCCCTGCACCGAGGAGTTGATGCCCGATGGAATTGAACCTGCCGGATCCCAAGGATCTCGGGCGACTGGAGCGCCGCGACGGTCGGGCGCTGGTGAGCTTCACGCGCCGTTTTGCGAGTGCCCCCCGCACTGTGTGGCAGGTGCTCACCGAGCCCGAACACCTGGCGGCATGGTTCCCGACCACCATCGATGGGGAGCGAGCCGCGGGGGCCCCGCTGCACTTCGTCTTCAGGGAGAACGGGGCAGCCCCCTTCGACGGTGAGATGCTGGTCTTCGATCCGCCCTCGGTGATGGAGCTGCGGTGGGGCGACGACGTCCTGCGCTTCGAGGTAAAGCCCGACGGTGCCGGCAGCGTTCTCGTGTTCAATGTCGTGTTCGACGAGCTGGGCAAGGTGGCCCGCGACGGGGCAGGATGGCATGCGTGTCTTGACCGGCTCGGCTTCGAAGTCGCCGGACAGGTGGCGCCGCTGTCTGCCGCCGATCGCTGGAGGGAGCTTCGATCGGTGTACGTCGATCGCTTCGGACCCGAAGCCTCGACGATGGGGCCCCCCGAGGAATGGGAGCGCGTGCATGGACCGGTGGACGACGGTCCCCAGGTTCCGTAGGGGTCATGGGTCCTCCAGCTGCTCCACCTCCAAGAGCGTGAACGCGTCGATGACGGCTCTCAGAACCTGGCGGGCGATCCGCGGGTCAAGTCCGCCCTCCGAGGCCGTGGTCTCGATGCGGGCAAGCATCTCGTCTTCTCGTGCCCGGTCCACGACCCTCATTCCCTGAGCCCGCTTGTAGTCGATCACCTCGCGGATGAGCCCCCCTCGCTCTTTGAGCAGCTGCACGAGGCGTCGATCGACGTCATCGAGCCGCACACGTATGTCCGCTAGGGCGTTGTGTGGCGCCGTCTCTTCCACGTCGTCCCTCTCACGCCGTCTGTTTCACACTGACGATCCTCGCATTCCAGTCCTTCTCTCATCTCGAGGACCACGGCACCAGCATGGCGGTGCGCCGAGTGGAAAGGGCCCGCCGGCGACAGAGGCCGACGGCGGGGAGTCCTGTGCTCGCGCCCGCCGGCCACCGACGGGCGGTGGGACCGCCCGGCACCGACCCGTGTGGGAGTCCGCACCTCCTTGCCGGGGCGACGCCCGCCTCTGTGACGGGGGCTCCGTCTCGCTTGCTATTGTTGCCCCCATGGCTGGCTGGATCGACCACTAGGTACGCGGCCCCCCTCATTCGGCGAGCGGCCGCGTCCTCTGCTGACGCGCCGCCAGACGCAGCGCGTCGCTCGCACGGCAACTTTCGAATGAGGAGATGGGATGAGCTCGGCCAAGGCGCAACGCGTAGGTTTGGACCCTGGTGGCACACCGCTGGACGTGCGCGCCGTCACGAAGACATTCAAGCGTCGACGCGGTGGCGGCGGTCACCGCGGGTGGCGTGGGACCAGGCAGTTCCATGTCGCCGTCGACCAGATCTCGTTCCGGATCGCACCGGGAGAGATCTACGGGGTGATCGGGGCCAACGGCTCGGGCAAGTCCACTCTCATCAGAGTGCTTTCGACATTGTTGGTGCCCGACGCCGGCGAGGTCACGATATTTGGTCGCGACGCCGTCCATGAACCTCTGTCGGTGCGGCCCCTCCTCAACCGAGTGTCGGCCGACCCGTCGTTCTTCCGGGCCATGTCTCCCCTCGAGAACCTGTTGTTCTACGGACGGGCCTACGGGCTCTCGGGTGCGGTCGTCAGGAGTCGCAGCGCGGAGATCCTCGAACGCCTGGGCCTCGACGCCCGGTGCATCCGGGAGCCCATGTTGCACATGTCACGAGGTCAACAGCAGAAGGTGGCTGTGGCGAGGGCGTTTCTGACCTCACCTCGTCTGATGCTGCTCGATGAGCCCACCACGGGGCTCGACCCGAGGAGCAAGCGCGACGTGCAGAGCTTCATCGCCGAGGTCCGTCGCGACGACGACGTGGCGATCTTGCTGACGACCCACGACATGGAGGAAGCCGAACTGCTCTGTGACCGCATCGCCTTCCTGGCCGGAGGCGGCATCGTCGCCGAAGGGACGCCCTTGGAGCTCCGGACCGAAGTAGCGGGGACCGACCGTCGGGTGCAGGACGTCGACATGGAGGCGGTGTTCATGACGCTCACGGGTCGCAGGATCGAAGACGACGAGACCGAAGACGACGAGACCGAAGACGACGAGACCGAAGACGACGAGACCGAAGACGACAAGATCGAAGACCACAAGATCGAAGACAAGGAGGAAGAAGATGGGGACGGCTGAGGGTGCGCTGGCGCTCCCTTCTCCGAGACGGGTGGCTCTGGGGTGGGCGTTCTTCGAGCGCCAGGCGAACCTGTGGAAGCGTTACTGGGCCTGGGAGCTCGTGTGGTTGGTGTACGGGGTGGTGAACACCCTGGCCATCACCTTCATCGCCAAGCAAGCCGGCCAGAGCGGCTTGGCGCGCCCCTCGGAAGTGCCCAAGCTCGTGTTGTTCCTCATGATCGGCACGCTGACGTGGGCGTATCTGTCCGCCGTGCTGGACGACATGAGCCTCGTGATCATGTGGGAACGGTGGGAGGGCACCATCGAGCACACCCTCATGACGCCGGTCTCGAGGGTGGTGCACCTGGTCGGCATGTCGGTGTTCGGCGTGGTCCATGCCACTGTCCGCACCATCTTGATCCTCGCCTGCGCGTTGCCGTTCTTCGACATCGCCTTCCCTCACGCGTCCTGGACAGCAGCGGCATTGGTCATCGCCGTGGGGAGTCTCAGCCTGGTGGGCCTGGGCATCCTCACGGGGATTCTCCCGATGCTCTACCCCGAGCGCGGCGAGCAGATGTCCTTCATGGTGCAGGCCCTGGTCCTTCTGGTCTCGGGGGTCTACTACGGGATCGACGTCCTCCCGGGATGGCTCCAAGCGTGCTCACGGCTGGCCCCGACCACCTACATGCTGCGCGGTATTCGGGCCGCGGTGATCAACGGCGTCGGGGTCGGTGGACAGCTCACGACGCTGGCCATCCTCGGTGCCTTCGGCCTCGTCATGATCCCGGGCTCGCTGGCCGCGTTCTCGGGCGCCGAACGATGGGCGAAGAAGACCGGGCGCCTCAAGAGGCTGGGTTGATCGGACCGGCCTCGATACGCAGCGACGAAGCGTTCTCCCCACGCGCAGCTACTCAGTGGGCCACGGCGCTGCAAGGCTCGGGCCGGACCGATGCAAGGCTCCGGTATCAGCGTTGTAGATTCTCTCGCCAGTCCCTCACCCAGATCGAGAGGAGCGACCATGACCGTTGCCATCGGTGACAGCATCCCCGACGTCGAGTTGCGATCCATGGGGTCCAAAGGCCCCGAGCCCGTTCGCAGCGGAGATGTTCTCGGAAAGGGCAAGGTCGTGCTCTTCGCCGTACCGGGGGCCTTCACTCCGACATGCTCGGACTACCACCTGCCCGGTTTCGTGCTCCGAGCCGACGAGCTGCACGCCAAGAAGGTGGACACCATCGCCTGTGTTTCGGTCAACGACCCCTTTGTCATGGGAGCGTGGGGACGGGACCAGAAGGTGGGGGAGAAGGTGCTGATGCTGGCGGATGGCAATGGTGAGTTCACACGCGCCATGGGTCTCGAAGCGGACATGAGCGGAGCGGGGCTCGGTACCCGCTCTCAGCGCTATGCGGCTGTGATCCAGGACGGCACCGTGACCGCGTTGTTCGTCGAGCCCGAACGCGGGTTGAACGTCAGTTCCGCCGAGGCCGTACTGCGGACGCTGTAGGTGCCCCTGATCAGATGGGGATGTGGCGCTCAGATCTGGATGTGACTGAGCAGCTCGGCTTTGCGAGCGTCATAGGTCTCGAAGTCGATGATCTCGGCATCGAATTCGCGCTGCAGCTGCTCCATCTGTTCGAGGATGGCGCCGCTGTCTGTGGCGACCGCTGCTTGCTCCCCGGCTGAGTCGACGGCCGAAGGATCATCGGTGGCATCGTTCTTCCGTTGCCGGCGGTCTCGCTTCTCCGCCGCCCGCGAGCGCTTGTCGATGTCTCGCTGGCGTTTGGACGCGCTACTGCGTTGGGCAGCCACGAGCTAGGACACCGGCTCGGCGACGGCGGCGCCATCATTCGCACCGACGGTGGCGTCCTCGTCCTCCAATGCAGCCGCCATGTCGGGGGAGGCCGTTTCTGTCGGAGCCTCGGTGCTCTCGGCCGCCGCCACCCGCTCCGGGCGGGGCCCGTCAGGACGGGGTCCGTCCCGGTCGGGGCGCCCTCCACCGGGCCCACCGCGCCGACGGCCGCCCTTGTCACCGGCCAGCGTCCGCACCACATAGGGAAGCAGGGCCATCTCCCGGGCGTTCTTGATGGCCAGGGCCACCGCGGCCTGGTGCTGCGTGCACGTACCCGTGCTGCTGCGCGACTTGATCTTGCCGCGCTCACTCATGAAGCGGCGCAGCAGAGAGCTGTCTTTGTAGTCGACGTGGGTGACCCGGTCCTTGCACAGCATGCAGACCTTGGGCCTACCGCGCCGGATCCGGCTCTTGCTGTCGGTCGGTCGTGGGCGGGACCGTTGCTTGCGAGAAGATGGCATGTCCGGTCCTCCTGGAGCGTCGCGCACATGACTTCAGGAGTCCGAAGTACCTCCCGGAATCGGAAACCGAGGATCAGGGTCGGCGCGAGCGGCAAACCCAATCCCACACATTCTAGCCGCTGGAGACTTCGGGCGTCCACCCAGGCCACTAGCCTGGTCGGCCATGTCTGTACGTGACGACCTGCGCAATGTGGCCATCGTGGCACACGTCGATCACGGCAAGACGACCTTGGTCGACGCCATGCTTCGCCAGACCGGGGCGTTCCGGGCCAACCAGGAGCTTACCGACCGGGTCCTCGATTCGGGGGATCTCGAGCGCGAGAAGGGCATCACCATTCTCGCCAAGCACACGGCGGTGCCTTATGGCTCGGTCAAGATCACCATCGTGGACACGCCGGGGCACGCCGACTTCGGCGGTGAGGTGGAACGCGCCCTGGCCATGGTCGACGGCGTGCTCCTCCTGGTGGACGCGTCCGAGGGCCCGTTGCCACAGACGCGCTTCGTGCTGCGAAAGACGCTCGAGGCCCGCCTGCCCGTGGTGGTCGTGGTGAACAAGGTGGATCGAGCCGACGCCCGAGTCACAGAGGTCGTCCACGAGATCGAGGAGCTCTTCCTCGACCTCGACGCCGACGAGGACCAGGTCGGATTCCCCGTGCTGTACTCCAACGCCCGCGCCGGGCGCGCCGGCACCTCGCCCGACGCCATCGGGCCCGACCTCGTTCCGCTGTTCGACGCCATCGTCGAGAGCGTGCCACCGCCGCACTACGACCCCGACGTTCCGTTGCAGGCCCTCGTCACCAATCTCGATGCTTCGCCCTATCTGGGGCGCCTGGCCATCTGCCGTGTGCACAACGGGACGTTGCGTCGCGGCGAGACCGTGGCGTGGTGCCGGCTCGACGGGTCGGTGCAACGCGGCAAGATCACCGAGCTCTACTCGTCCAAGGCCCTCGAGCGGGTCGAGACCGAGGAGGCGGGGCCAGGCGAGATCGTGGCGGTGGCGGGCTTTGCCGAGGTGACCATCGGGGAGACCTTGGCTGATCCCGACGACCCCCGGCCGCTGCCGGCCATCCTGGTGGACGAGCCGAGTCTCGCCATGACCATCGGCATCAACACCTCACCACTGTCGGGCTCCGACGGCACCAAGGTGACCGCCCGACTCATCAAGAGCAGGCTGGATGCCGAGCTGGTGGGCAACGTGTCGTTGCGGGTGCTGCCCACCCCTCGGCCCGACGCGTGGGAGGTCCAGGGCCGAGGCGAGCTCCAACTCGCCGTGTTGGTCGAGACCATGCGGCGGGAGGGCTTCGAGCTCACCGTGGGCAAGCCCCAGGTCGTCACCCACGTCATCGAGGGCAAGCTCCACGAACCGATGGAGCGCCTGGCCGTCGACGTGCCCAGCGATTACCTCGGCGTGGTCACCCAGCTGCTGGCTCTTCGCTTCGGGCGCCTCGAGGAGATGGTGAACCACGGCACGGGCTGGGTGCGCATGGACTACCGGGTGCCGGCGCGTGGTCTGGTGGGGTTCCGGACCGAGTTCGTCATCGAGACGCGAGGTACGGGGATCCTCCACCACGTCTTCGACGGCTGGGAGCCCTGGCACGGTGACCTCCGGGTCAGGCGCAACGGCTCGATGGTGGCCGATCGGCGGGGCGTCACCACCACCTACGCCCTCATGGCGCTCGAGCAGCGCGGCACCCTGCTGGTGGGGCCCGGGACCGAGGTCTATGAGGGGATGATCGTGGGTGAGAACTCGCGGGCCGACGAGATGGACGTCAACCCGGCCAAGGAGAAGAAGCTCACCAACGTACGGTCCTCCACCGCCGAGGAGCTCGAGCGCCTGACACCACACCTGCAGCTCTCTTTGGAACAGGCCCTGGAGTTCATCGGAGAGGACGAATGCGTCGAGGTCTCACCGCACTCGGTCCGTCTGCGCAAGGTCGTCCTCGATCAGGCCATTCGGGGCCGCCAGCGCAGCCGGTCCCGGCGCGACGACGCCGACAACGGGTCGGGCGCCCAAGAGGTCGGGCTGAGCCCTCAGTCGAGGTGGCTGCCGGTGCCGGGGTCCGGGTTACGAGCGCGGCCGGCGCCGGGGTCCGGGTGTCGTACTCGGCGTAGCGGGCCTGGCCGAGCTTCGACGAACAGCGGGCTGGTCGCCCCGCACGAACGCTGGCCGTGGAGGGCGACGCCGAACACGTCGTAGCCCGAAGGCGTCCGGAGGATCTGGGAGTACGTCGGACCGTCACCCGTCGACGCCGCGGCCGTGATCACGCCGCTGGGCTGATAGGTGTTCCCGCACCAGCGCACCAGTGGGGGAGCACCGGTCAAGGCCAACGTTCCGTACTGCGCCTTGTTGACCAGCTCGATCCAGCCCAGCCCGGCCATGCCGACCACGAGGAGCGTGCCGATCAGCGAAGCGCGGGTGCCGCGGCGCGAAGCGCACTGCCCCCGCCGACCCGAAGGCCGCCACCAGGACCACCACCAAGCTGGGTCCGAGGCCCGCCACCGCCACCAGCGCCCAGGTCAACACGCCCACTGGGGCCAGGGCGGCGAGGGCCCCGAGAGGCGAGACCGACATGGGCCGCGCCAGAGAGGTCAGCTTCCCGGTCGGCGCGTCCGCCAGGGGCTTGCCCCAGACCACCGGCAGAGCCTACGGCCTACAGTCCCAAATTTTGACGATGCCCAAACGGGTGGCTGGTAGGCATCATTGATGTAGATGGTGTCGTTGAGGACACATTGGCAGGTGCACATGAGGGGGGCTCATGACTGATTCCGGTCTGCGTGAGCGTCGGTTCCGGGCAAAGACGCCGGTTCTGACGCCCGAATGCAGGCTTTGCTGGAGGATCGTTGTTCTCGAACCCCAGCACATCGAGGCGACCGATCAACACATCTACGTCCGGTGCCCGCACTGCTCGGGCTCGTTCCCGATCCGCCACACCGATATCGGTTCCCTCCCCGGGCATGAGGTGTCGGCCGCCAGCTGACGAGGTGCCTCCCGGCTCCGGGAGGTTCGCCTACAGCCCGAGAAGCAGGCCCGGCATGGCGAGATCCGCTCGCGCCGCGGCGCAGGGCATCGAGGGCCGCGGCGTCGCCGCGCACCGCGTGCGACCGCAGGACCAGTGCTTCGCTGATGCTCCTCGCCGCCGCCGGTGCCCGGGGCAGACCGGTCGTCTCCCCGGTGATCTCAGCCCGAAGGGCCGTGGCGGCGACCACCGTCGGAGGTCCGTCGAGAGCACGGGCTGCCTCGGCGGCGCGCTCGACCCAGGGGAGGGCTTCGGTGCGTCGGTCCGCCAGCACCAGCGCCAGGCCCGTGAGCAGGCCGGCCAGATCGCCGTAGGGCCCGAGCACGGGGCGCTCGGACGCCCCGACGTGCGCCAGTGCCTCCTGCACGCGACCCCCCACGGTCAGCTCCGCCTCGATGACGAGCAGCGCCATCCCCACCACGGGATCGAGCGAGGCTTGCGGGGGCAAGGGCCGTGTCACGTCCGCGCCGCCGCGGGCCACGGTCACGGCGAAGATGGCCGCCCACCCGAGCCAGGGGAAGTGGTCGGCGTCGAGCGCGGCACCGAGGCGCTGGAGCACCTGGGCGTGGTGGACGGCTTCGTCGAGCCGTCCGCTGAAGCGGGCCATGATGGCGAGCAGGCTCCGTCCGTGGACGGCCATGTCCAGCGCGCCGAGCTCTTCGCCGAGCTCCGCCAACCGACGGGCAAAACCCTCGGCCTCGGCGGTGTCGTAGGCGGTACCCCACAACGATCGGATGAAGTGGTGCCACGCCAAGGTGGTGAGCGTGCCCAGCTGCCTGGAGCGGTCCCCGGCCTCGTCGGCGAACTCCAGCGCCCGGGCGAGCCACTCCGGGACGCGGCGGTCGGTCGGCCTGGCCAGGCACAGAAACGAGGCTGCGGCCACGCCGCCCACCCGGTCCCCGGTGGCGTCGAAGAGCTCAAGGCCGCGTTCGAGGTGGCGGCCCGACTCCTCCATCTCGCTCAGGTTGAAGTACGTGACGCCCATGTTGGCGTGCCCCCACGCCTCTTTGTTCGGCATGTCGAGCGCCCGCCAGCGCGCCGTGACGGCCTCGAGCCGGGGCAGGGCCCAGGCAGGATCGGTGAACACCTTGGAGTTGGCCGCCGTGTGGTCGCGCTCGATGGCGACGGTCGGGTCGTCGGGGTCGTCCTCCACCATCGCCAGCGTCTCGATGGCCTCCTCCTCCTTGCCGCACAGGGACTGGACCTTGGCCAGGTCGAGGAGGGCGGCGGAGCTCCGGCACCCGAGCGCCACGGCCCGCTCCAGCATCCGCAGTGCGTCCACATGGCGAGCGGCGGCGAAGAGGTCCTGACCGGCCCGGGCCAGCGCCTCGGCCGCCTCGTCGGCGACGGTCCGGTCGTCGGTGAGGTACCCCGCGGCGCGATCGAGGTGTCGGGCCCGTTCCTCGGGCTCCTCCACGATCGTGGCGGCGCGGCGATGGAGCTCGCCGCGGACGTTGCGCGGCAAGGTCTCGTAGGCGACCTCGCGCAGGAGCGAGTCCACGGTGTCGTAGCGGCTGTCGGCCCCGTGGCGCATGAGCCCGTTCTCCACGAGGGACTGTAACGCGCCAGGCGCGTTGGGTGAGCCCAAGGCGGTGAGATGTTGTGCCGTCGCCCCGCCCATGACCGCGGCGTACTGCAGGACCATCTTCTGCTCGGGATCGAGGGCGTCGAGGCGCGCCGCCAACAGCGCCTGCAGGGTGGCGGGGATGGCGTCATCGGCGGTCAAGCGGAACTCGTCTCCGGCGTCGACCAACAGGCCCTGGGTTCGAGCCATCGACACCAGCTCGCGCAGGTACAAGGGGTTCCCGCCGGCCCGTTCGACGAGGAAGTCGGCGGCCTCCTCCGCCAGCGGCTTCCCGCACGCGAACCCGCTGGCGAGCGCGAGGGCATCGGGGCGGCTGAGCGGTCCCAGGCGCACCGTGGTGGCGGCGGGGAACGCGCCGAGCCATTCGCCGGGATCGGTGCGTCCCGCCAGCACCGTGAGAAGGGCGACGTTGCCGAGGCGGCCCGACAGCTCGCCGAGCACCTTCAGCATCTGGTCGCCACTGCGATGCATGTCGTCGATCACGATCAGCAGCGGCCGGTCCGTCCCCTTCTCCTGGAGCAGACGACCCAGCGCCCACAGCTGTTCCTGGTGCATCCCGGCGGGGTCGATCGACTCCAGGGACTGGTCCCACTCACCGGCGAGGGACCTGACGCGGGCGGTCACCTCGGCGTCGGCCACCGGGCCCAGCTGGCGGATCACCTCGGCGGCGACCCGGGGTCCGCCCATGGCGCCGTAGGCGGGGTACGTCGAGCGGATGACGCTGCCCTCGGACTCGGCCGCCCGGGCCAGCTCGGAGATCACCCTGGTCTTGCCCGAACCGGCATCACCGCACACCACGACGACCTGGGGCTGACGGTCGCGACACACCCGTCGCCACTGCGCTTGGAGAAAGGCGAGCTCGTCGTCGCGGCCCACGAGCGGGGGCGCCCCCGCGCTGGGCTCGAGGTCGACGGGCTGCAACGACACGGCCTCCCACACCTCCACGGGCTCCTGCTTGCCCTTGAGCAAGATGGGCTGGCGCGGCTCGGAACACGACCCGCCCTCCGGCCAGCTCGGTCGTGAGACGGCCGCACAGCACCTCTCCGGGGCCCGCCGCCTTCTCCAGACGTGCTGCCACGTTGACGGTGTCGCCGATGACGGTGATGGCACCGCCGGCTCCCACCGCCTTTGCCATCACCTCGCCGGAGTTCACACCGATCGAGAAGACCAGGTCCCCCCCGAGGTGGCGCATGGCCATGGCGGCGGCGACGGCTCGCTCGGCGTCGTCGTCGTGGGCCAGCGGGACACCGAACACCGCCAAGACCGAGTCCCCCATGTACTTGTCGACCGTGCCCCCGTGGTCGGCGACGATGTCGCCCAACTCGCGAAAGGCCGTGTCGACCAGCCGGGCCACCACTTCGGGATCGGTGCGCTCGGCGAGCGACGTGAAGCCCACGACGTCGGCGAACAGGACCGTCGCCAACTTGCGCTCTTCGACGGCGGTGGTGGTCGGCGGGGGCGGCGCGCCGCCCAGGTCCGCCCCGCATCGCCCGCAGAAGCGCTGTCCGTCGGTGATCGCCGCCCCGCACGACGGGCAGCCACCGTCTGGTAACGGGGCCCCGCACTGCCCGCAGAACAGGTAGCCGCGGGGATTGGGTGCCGCGCAGGTCGGACACAGGTCCACGACCCTCACGGTACCCGGCGCCAGGTCAATGGCCTGACGCCCAGCCTCGGCCCCGGGCTACTGCGGGGCGCGGCACACGGCTTCGACGTTGTTCCCGTCGGGGTCCCGCACGAACGCCCCGTAGTAGTGCGCGTCGTACTCGGGGAACAGTCGAGGTTCGTGCAGGACCTCGGCGCCGGTAACCAGCGCGGCATCGAAGAACCTGCCCACGGTGGCCCGGTCCTCGGCCCGGAAGGCGATGTGGAGCTCGCCGAGGGCGGCTCCAGGGGCCAAAGGGCTTAGCCAGAACGACGCCTGTCCCGCCGTGCCGTACCCGATCACCGTGCCGAAGTCCATGACGCGCCCGCCCCCGAGGACATCGAGGACGGCGTCGTAGAACCGGGCGCTCGACGCCACGTCCGCGCACTGGATGGAGAGATGGTCGAACACCCGCGCAGGCTATCGACCCACGCGTTGGTGTCCGGGCCCGACAACTTCTCGAGCCTCGACGGAGGGCGCCGCAGGTGCGACCCCGGGGGGGCCGGAGGCCACACGGAGCGGCGACCCACCGAGCCGGAAACCGCGATGCCAGCCAGTGGACGGCCCCGGACAGATCCTGGGTCGCACACCCCGCCATGCGTTCGCCATGCCCAGCCCTACAGGTGGGGGTGCTCCAACGCTCTCGCACTGGTGACCAGGCGATCCCCCACCGCCACCACCTTCGCCGGTCGGGCCTGGGGAGAACAAGCGGAAAACCTGGGGATTCTGCGTCGTGTCAGCGCGTGCCCGTCAGGGCCAGCACACCGAGGGCACCGCCATCAGGCCGAGGCGGCTGGCCTTGGCGATGGAAGGGGCGGCCCCGGCGTTGGCCGCCGCCCGCAGCCACAGGATCCAGGCCAGCGACCCCGTCACGAACAGGTTGGGCCCGATGTCGAGGCCCACCAGCAGCGCAAAGGGCCGATGCGGGACCCGCGCCGCCAGCAGCGACGCGGCGGGGAGGTTGTTGAGCACCTCACTGGCCACCGCGGCCACCGCCGCGGTTCCCCACGAGTCGAGGTGGACGAGCGCGGCGGCGGGGGCGGACCAGCTGCGCCCCAGCGTCCCGAGCGACACTGCCACACCGAACAGCCCGACGAGGACCGGGAGCCCGAGGACCTGGAGCACCTTGTCCCACGACACCGCGCCCCAGGCCACGCCGACTCCGACCGCCGCCACCCCGACGACGGCGACGGGAAGCGCCGGGGCCCGCAGAGCCAGAACCGAGGCGGTGACGGCCAACACCGCCGCCACGCCGATCCCGAATCCCCGGCGGTGACGGTCGCCCCCGGGCCTGCGCCCCCCCACCGCGGCCGCGGTCTTGCGCAAGGCGCGGCGCTCGGCGAATGCCACCACAGCGGCGGTGACGAGGACCGACACCACCCACGCCGGCACGGCCCGGCCCAGGAAGCGGGTCCCCGACAGATGGAGGTGGCCGAGGACGATGAGGTTCGTCAGGTTCGATCCCGGCAGCAGCAGAGAAGCGGCGTTCGAAAGGAGCAGGCAACCGTAGAGCAGCGGCGCCTCGCCCCCGCCGCGGCTGCGAGCGGCGTAGACGAGGACCGGAGTGAGGAACGCCACCGACGTGTCGAGGTTGAGGATGCTCGTGACGACCGCCACCAAGGCGACCGCACCCGCGTAGAGGACCACGCCGTTGTCAGACACGCGCGCCAGCGCATGGCCCGCCACGGCAAAGAGACCGCCCTGGTCGGCCACCAATCCCACGAGGAGCAGTCCTGATACCAGTACGAACGGCGGCCAGTCCTGGGCCGCCGCCGACGCGGCGTTGGCGCCGTCGAGGACGCCGGCCAGCGCGGCACCGAGGACTCCGGCGACGCCCAGTGCCCACGCGGCCGACACCGTCGAGCACCACGACCTCACCATAGGGCCGTCGGTGTGAGCGCCATCGCCGACACCTGTCGGTAACGGCGCCCACCCGGCGCCGTCGTCGGCGCGGACCAGCCCCGGCGATGCGGTGCGCGCACCACTAGGTTGGCTCTATGCCTCAGCCCTTCCTCGATGCTTGTGCCCTCGCTGCGCTGGTCCGGGACGGCGCCACCTCCCCCACAGAGCTCGTCGACGACGCCATCGACCGCATCGGGAAGCTCAACCCCGAGCTCAACGCGGTCATCCGCACACGCTTCGACGAAGCACGACTCGAAGCCGCCGCCGAGCTGCCCGACGGGCCGTTTCGCGGGGTGCCCATCGTGCTCAAGGACTTGCTGTGCTACGTGGCGGGCGAAGAGGTCCACGAGGGCATGCAGGTGCTCAAGAAGGCGCGTTACGTCGCCCCGCGCCACCAGGAGCTGGCCCAGCGGCTGCGCGCCGCCGGGTTCATCGTGGTGGGACGCACCAACACACCCGAGCTCGGCATCCTTCCCACCACCGAGCCCGTCGCCTACGGGCCGACGCGCAACCCCTGGGACACGGCCCGTTCCACAGGCGGGTCCAGTGGCGGCTCCGCGGCGGCGGTGGCCGTCGGGCATGGTGCCCGTCGGGCATGCCAACGACGGGGGCGGGTCCATCCGCATCCCGGCCAGCGAGTGCGGGCTCGTGGGGCTCAAGCCCTCCCGGGCGCGCGTCCCCCTCGGCCCCGAGTGGGGCGACCTCATGGGGGGCCTGGTGTGCGAGCTGGCCGTGACCAGGACCGTGCGCGACACCGCCGCGCTGCTCGACGCCGTGGCGGGCCCCGCTCCCGGGGACCCCTACGCGGCGCCCCCTCCCACCCGCCCCTACCGCGCGGAGGTGGGTGCGCCCCCCGGGCGCCTGCGCGTCGGGATGCAGAGCGCTGCCTTCGGCGGGGGTGTGGTGACGCACCCCGATTGCGTGGCCGCCACCGAGGCGGCGGGATCTGTCTTGGAGTCGCTCGGCCATGCGGTCGAGCCGACCCACGTGGCCGCGCTCGACGCCCCCGAGTTCATCGAGACCTTTCTCGTCGTGTGGGCGGCGGGCACCGCCTACGACCTCGACCACTACTGGCCCGACAGGCTGGGCCGGCCCATCACCGAAGACGACGTCGAGCCCCTCACCTGGGCGCTCGCCGATGCGGGACGATCGGCTCGCGCCTCGGACTTCTTCGACGCCGCGGCAGAAGCTGCAGATGATGTCGCGTCAGGTGGCCGAGTGGTACGAGAGTGGCTTCGACCTCCTCCTGACGCCGACGATCGCCCAGCCCCCGCCGTTGCTGGGAGAATTCGACTCGCCTCCCGACAACCCGCTGCACGGGTTGTTCCGCGCCGCCGAGGTCGTCCCCTTCACACCGCCGTTCAACGCGTCGGGACAGCCGGCCATATCCCTGCCCCTGCACTGGAACGAGCAGGGACTGCCCATCGGGGTGCAGCTGGTGGCGCCCTACGGGCGCGAGGACGTCCTGCTCCGGGTGGCCGCCCAACTCGAAGAGGCCGTGGCCTGGGCCGGGCGCCGCCCACCGGTGTGCGCCTAGGGGAGGCACGTGCGGTGCGCGTGCGTGCGCCTCGTGCGTGTGCGGGGGGCGTGCTGGGGCCGGCTACCAGTAGTCGCGCATGAGCTCGTCGACCCAGGCGGGCTGGCGGACCGGGCCGCGCGGACCGAAGGACGGCATGTAGGGCTTGACGTCGAGCACCGGGGTGCGCTCGATGGCGTCGAGTCCCCTGACGCGCAACCGCAAGCCGTCGACTGCCAGCAGATCGCACACGCTCACGCCGATGCGGTTGGGGCGGCTCTTGGCTCTCTGGGCCAGGATTCCCACGGCCGGCCAGTCCGCCCGCCCGCGGGGACGACGGGCGCCGCGCGTGATCTCGTCATCGGCCACGCGGTCGAAGACGAACACCACCTCGAGGTGGGAGAACTCGCTGAGCCCCGCCGTGGCGTCGGCATCGAGGCGCTCTTCGTCGAGCTCGATCGTTGCCTCGACGGGTCCCCAGTGATCGTCGCTCGGGACGCGGCGTCCGCCCACGACGGTCCCGATCGCCTCCATCTCTATCTTCAGGGGTTCGCTGCGCACGGCCCCGATGCTAAGCGTGCTCATGACGGTGGCCCCGGCACCGCCACGCCGGAGTACCCCGGCGGAGGTTGGTCGTCGGGGCACGCCCCCAATGGATCGTCGAAGTTGGCATCGTGCACCCAGCTTCCGGTCTCCCAACCCGGTGCCACGGGCGGGAGATCGAGCACGGGGGTGAGGTCGGCCACCACGAGCGACCCGAGCTCGGCCGCGCCGTAGGGACACATGTGGGTGTTGTCGAGCTTCCGGGCTCTGATCCAGGACCCCGTGGCGGTCCTGTTCCAGGTGTAGTACCGGTCATGAGGAGCGAAGAGCTGCTCGGTCTGCAGGTACAGCGCCTTGCCCGGGAAGAACTGCACCGCCTCGCGGGCGATGTCGTTCCAGGCGATCTGGCGGGTGTTCGTCGTGTCCCAATCGATCGCCTGGACGGCGGGGTCGATCACGTAGGGATTGGGGCCGACCTGGGGGAACTGCAACAGCACCACCAGGTCGACACCGTCCCCCGGCGTCAAGATGGCGCGCAGGGCCCGGACCAACTCCACCAGGTAGGCGTGAGGGCCCTGCTGGGCCAACTGGTCGTCCCACGACCACGTCCCGATCACGATCTCGGGGTGATACTGGCTGACGATCCGAGGCAGGTCCGTGGCCCACGTACGGTCCGTGCTGAGCCCCCACCCTCCGAACGCGCTGTCGGCCACGACCTTCACGTCCCCGGTGGCCTCGAGCGCAGCGGTGACCCCGGGCGCGCTGTCGGCCATGACGCTGTCACCCATGATCCAAGCCCGCAGAGGGTCCGCGGCGCTGACGACCCGGCCCGGTGGGAGCATGATCGGCGACAGCGCGCGCGCCGGAGTCACCGGTGGCGCGGCTCACCCGGGCCGTCGAGGCCTCCACCGGTGGGACCGTGGCCACGAGCACCACGCCCATCACACCCAGGACGGCGGTCGGGACCAGAGCCCGGCGCCACCACTGGCTCCAATCGGCGCGACGCAACGGCTGCTCGACGACGAAGTAGCTGAGACAGGCGGCGCCCGTCATCGCCGCCAGCCGCGCCCCGAGCAGAGCCGCACCCGACAATCCCGTGTCGGGCGTGGAGAGCACGACGATGACGGGCCAATGCCACAGGTAGAGCGAATAGCTGATGCGGCCGAGCCATCGCAGGGGGCCGACGGCGAGCAGCCGCGCCACGGGACCCTCGGGGTGGCGGACCGATCCCACCACCACGACCACCACGCACGCAGCAATGGCGACGAGCCCCCCGTCCCACATCCAGCCGGGGGGACCCTGGCCCACGGCGGTGCCCAGTGCCACCCCGCACACGGCCACCACCGTCGCCCCCGTCCACAACGACCGGCGACGCATGGGCCCCGCATGTCGCAGGGCCATGGCGCCGAGGCCACCGATAAGCAACTCCCATACGCGCGTGTCGGTGCCCAGATAGGCGCGGTTGGGCCCGAAGACATGCTCGGCGATGCCCATCCACAACGCCGAAGCCAGCGCCAACACGGCTGTCACCATCACGAGGGCGCGCATGGACCGGGGCCGTCGCAGACCCATGAGCCCCACCACGAGGAGCGGCCACACCAGGTAGTACTGCTCCTCGACGGCCAGCGACCACGTGTGCATGAGCGGGTTGACCGCCTGGAATTGCGCGAAGTAGTCGTGGCCGGCGGCGACCTGTTGCCAGTTGGCGAAGTACAGCAGCGTCGCCACGGCGGGGGAGCGCAGCTGTGACGGCACCACGCCCGGTCCTCCCGCCAACGCGTACACGGCGAGCACCACGAGCAGGAGCAGCAGGGCCGGCAACAGGCGCCGGGCCCGGCGCGCCCAGAAGGCACGGAGCCGGATCTGTCCCGAAACGGCCTGCTCGCCCAGCAGCAGATTGGTGATGAGGAACCCGGACAGGACGAAGAAGATGTCCACGCCGTCCCAGCCACCTCCGAGGTATCCGAGGTGGAAGGCGATCACGGCGGCGATGGCGACGCCTCGGACACCGTCGAGCGACGGCCAGTACCGATCTTCGGCCATACCCCCAAAGCCCTGTCTCGCTCGCCTCGGAGCTCGCCCGTCACGCTACCGGCGCGGCAGCGGCGCCGACGTCGCGTCGGTAGCGACGGGCGACGTTTCGCGTCCATGGCGCTCGTGACGATGGGACGCGCCGGGACGGCGCGCAGACCGATCACGACGGCGGTGACAGCGGCGCCGAATGCCAAGAACGCCGCCAGGGGCGTGGTGGGGAGGCCCCCGGACTGCTCGACGAGCACCCCTGTCGAGCGCGATCCACAGGAACGACGCGCACGGGCAGGCGCCGGGCGGCCAGGTCGAGCACGAGCAGGCCGGCGCTCGACCGCCAGCAGGTAGTAGCTGGCGAACCACACCTCGGCCACGAGCCGGCCGGCGAGGCAGGCGGTGGCCAGCCCGATCAAGGGGATCGGCGACAGCAGGCGGTCGCCCGCCCGCCACCGGGCCCACAGCGCCATGGCCAGGGCCAGCACGACAGGCCCGTCGCGGGCGATCACGAGCTTGGTCGACTCCGACAGATTGGTCATGCCCACCAGCGTCCCCGTGGTGAGCTTCACCACCCCTCCGGAGTCGACGGCGCTCAAGGTGCCCCACGTGCCCGCTCGGGTCCACCGCGGCGAAGGGGATGAGCCCGCACCCCACCACCACCAGCGGCGGGCACCACGATCCGCGCCCGCTCGCGCCACCCGGCGCGGCCGCCAACACGGCCACGAGGGGTAGGAGGGCGAACTGTTTGCACAGAAAGGCCACACCGAACAACACGCCGTGGCGACCCATCGTCGGCGCAGCGCCGCGGCCAGCCCCGCGCAACCGAGCCCGACGCACACGAGGTCCTGGGGATGAAACGTCTCGACGATGCCGTCACTGGCGGCGGGGACAGCGGCGAGCACCATGACCAGCACGAGCCTCGGCCAGCCCGCCCCCCGCTCCGGCCGCGCGCAGGAGGAGGATGCAGCCCACTGCCAGGACGACCCACGCCAGGAAGCCGAGCACGGCCTGGGACCGGTACCACCGGTGGGTGGCCAGCTGCGCGGGCGCGCACCACGGCAGGAACACGCGCGTCACCGGGGCGACGCGTGCGTCGCACCACGTGGGCGAGCCGATGAGGGGCCGAAGGGCGAGGACGAAGGGCGAGGTGAGCAGCGCGTAGCCGGGGGGCTGGGGGAGCACCGACGTCGTGGGCCGCGGCGTGCAGGTCGCCGTCGGCCAGCGCGGTGGCCGGTTTGGTCACCCCGTAGGCGTCGCCCACCGACGGGCCGCCCCGCACGCCCACGATCCCGACGAAGGTGCCCAGGGCGGCGAGGTACACCACCACCATGGCGGCCACCGGGACCCGCCGGCCGGCGAGACCACGTCCAACGCCGGGGCCATCGGAGGAGGCGTTGGCGTCCTGTCCTGTTGGGCGGCGCGACGACGACCGCATGGTCCCCGGCGCTCGGCGCCGCGCCATCCTCGGGGCGCGGTGTCGACCCCGGAGGCGTCACTACTCCGCGACTTCGACTTGGACTTGGTGTTGGACGTGGGCCGGGGCTGGGGCTCTGGTTTCGAGGTCGTGGTCGACGGCCATGGCGGCGTTGCGCCCGTTGATGGCCATCACGCTGCCGCCGGGATGGGTGCGACGCCCCGCACAGGTACACGCCCGGGATGGGTGTCCGGGGCCCGAAACGGTTGTGCCACATCTGGTCGGGCAGGCACTCGCCTTGGAAGATGTGGCCGCCGGTGAGCCCGATGCGCTCCTCGACGTCGGGCGGGCCGAGCACCTCGCGGTGCACGATGGTCTCGGCCACGTCGGGCGCGAAGCGGCCGATGGCAGCGACGGCGCGCGTCGCCGATCTCCTCGCGTCGTTGCGTCCCACGTCCCGTAGGCCAGCGTGAAGGGCACGTACTGGGCGAAGACGCTCATGACGTGGCAGCCCGCCGGGGCGACGGAGGGGTCGTAGGCGCTCTGGAAGTAGAGCTCGCACCACGCCGGGGCGGGCTCGCCGCGCCGGCTCGACTCGTAGGCGCCCTGGGTGGCATCGATGCCGGTGCTGATGGTCACCATGGCCCGGTGCGGTTCGACGTCGGGAGGGGCCGACGCGGAAGCGCGGCAGGCCGGCTCAACGCGCAGTTGACCTTGAGCACCGGGCTCTCGCTCCGCCAGGCGCCGACCCGTCGGCGAAAGCCGTCGGGGACTCCGTGTTCGCACAGCGCCACCGTTCGCTTCGGATCGGCGTTGGACACCACGGCCGTGGCCGCGGACCATTTCCCCGCCCTCGAGCCGGACACCCTCACCGGGCACAACCGACGCCACCGCCACCCCGGCGGCCAGGACCGCCCCCGCCTCCATCGCGGCGTCGGCCAGCGCGAACGACACCTGGCCCATCCCGCCGTCGACGTAGCCCCACGCCCCGGCCCGACCTTCGACGGTGCCCGAGGCGTGCATCAGATGGACCCCCGCCGTGCCGCGGTCGCGGGGCCCGGCGTAGGTGCCGATGATGCCCTGACCGTGCAGGGCGGTCCGCAGTCGCTCGTCGCGGACGTAGTGCTCCACCACCTCGGCGATGGACGCCTCGAAGACGACGTCGATGGCCTCGCCGTCGCCCGACAGGAGCTCCTCGAGCTCGGCTCGGTCGGGGGCGTCGCCGACCCACGTGTCGCGCCGGCCGTGGCGCAGGGCTCGGCGGATCCGGCCGAACAGCGTCGTCGTAGGCCACGTAGCCCTTCGACGTCGCCCGGAGCGAGCTCGGCGACCGCCGCCGCGCTGCGCGTGGGGTCGTCCCACAGGGCGATCGAGGTGCCGTCCTCGAACGGGCACCACATGTGGGGGTCCACGAGCTGCACGCGGTACCCGCGGTGGCGGAGCCCGAGCTCGTCGACGACCAGCGGGTGCAGCAGGCCGACCGAGTAGGCGCACGGGCTCACGACCCAGCCCGGGTCGGGGAAGGGCTGCTCGAGTGTGCAGGCGCCTCCCAGTCGGGTGCGCCGTTCGAGGACGAGCACGCTGCGTCCGGCACGGGCGAGATAGGCCGCCGCCGTCAGCCCGTTGTGGCCACCTCCGACCACCACGACGTCCCAGTCGCCGGGCGCACAGCTCCGAGACCGGGGCCGGCAGACCGACCTGCCCGAGCACGTCACTCGTGTGCACCATGCCATGCTTGCAGGTCGAGACGCCTTTTGGACCGACGTGTCGTGTATGTGGCGCACGAGGGGCCGCAGCTCGGCGAGATTCAACAAACGGCTGTTGCATCGCCGCGGGCCTGCTTCGTCGTGGCGGCTGGGTGGACTCCGTGGGCTGCTACGACGCCGCGGCCTGGTCCAGGATCGTGGAGGGCACGAGCGACAGCAGCCTGCCCCGCCGCGCCGAAGGCCAGCCGGCGGATCCCGCCAGGTCTCCGAAGACGTCGAGCTCGTCTTCGGGGGCGGGGTCGCGCGGCGTGGGCCAGGCCGAGGACCTGGGCCAGGGTCATGCCGCTGTCCCATGCCCGCAGGAGCGTCGCCAGTGCCGCCAGCGAGAAGCCCTCGGCCTGTAAGCGAAGGACGGCCCGGAGTCGATCGAGGTGGTCGTCGCCGTAGTAGCCGGTGCGACCGACCACATCGGGGCGGGGGAGCAGCCCCCGGGTCTGCAGCGCCCGCACCTGTCGGGTCGTCGTCCCCGCCGCCCGGGCGAGCTCGTCGACGGTGAGCCTGCCGGGACCTGTCGCGGTCGACGGGCACCGCACTGCGGGGTCGATTCCAAGCCACGGTTGATTGTAACATAATTTCGTGTTACATATCTAGTCGCCAGCCCGGGAACGACCCAGGCACCGCGCACGCACGGGAGGATCCACCATGCCCATCAATCTGGAGGCCGTGGGGGCGACGTCGACCCCGGTCGAACGATCCTGGTCGTCGACGGACTGCCTGCTCTACGCCCTCGGTGTGGGGGCAGGCTCGCTCGACGCTCTCGACTTCGAGCTCGAGTACACGACCGAGAATTCGACCGACCGCCCCCAGAGGGTCCTGCCCACGTTCGCGGCGGTGGTGGGCGGGGGCGGCCCGCCGCGCTCCACGCTGGGTTCCTTCGACCTGGCCATGATGGTCCACGGGGAGCAGTCCATCGAGCTGTCGGGGCCGATCCCCACCGAGGGGACGGTGCGAACCACGAGCGTGGTGACCGGCATCTACGACAAGGGCTCGGGCGCGTTGGTGGTCTCGGAGTCCACGTCGGTGGACGCCCGCAACGGGGAGCCCCGGTTCACCTCCACGACATCGTTGTTCATCCGGGGTGAGGGTGGGTTCGGAGGCGATCGCGGTCCGTCGTCGCAGGCGGGCTCCGCGCCCGATCGTGCACCCGACGACATGGTGACGTACACCACCCGACCCGACCAGGCCCTGCTGTACCGGCTGTCGGGTGACCGCAACCCCCTGCACTCTGATCCCGTGTTCGCCAAGCGGGCCGGGTTCGACCGGCCCATCCTGCACGGGTTGTGCACCTACGGGTTCACGGGCCGAGCCTTGCTCCACGCCGTGTGCGGGTCGGACCCCACACGGTTTCGCTCCATGGCCGGACGATTCACGCGACCCGACGTTCCCGGGTGACACGCTCACCGTCTCGATCTGGGCCGACGACGACGGCGTGCGGTTCCGTACCGACAACCAGAGGGGCGAGACCGTCATCGACGGGGGACGCTTCGGGTCTTCTTAGAGCTTGGTGTCTTCTGAGGGGACCGAACGCCGTGCCCGCTCGACCCAGGTGGCGGCTACCTCCACGAGCGATTTCACTTCGGCGTGCCGATCGTCATCGGGCACGTCGGCCAGGTTGATCCGCACCAGCACTCCGGCAGCTTCGGCACCGGCGCCAGCCAGGACCGCCGCTACCACGGCGTCCCCTCGTAGGCGCGGGTTACCCCCTTGCGCCAGCCGAGCCGCCAGGGACGCCAGCCTGGCACCGGCCCGCAGCACCGCCAGGGGCACTTCGGCGGCGTCGGACAGCGCGGCCACGATGCGGCGGGTGCGATCGGCGGGGTCGGGCGCGGCGGGCGCGGCGGGTGATCGGTACGCGGCGAGGACCCGAAGGTACGTCTGGGGATCTTCGTCACACAAGGGGGCCAAGGCTTCGGTATGGACAGGGCTTCGGCCGCGATCTCCTCTGCTGCGGGCAGGTGACGCAACGAGAGTCGTGCTGTCATGATGCACAGCGCGGCGGCGAGCGCCACGGCGATGACCGCGGCACTGCCCCCACCCGGTGCCGCCCCTGCATCGGAGAATGCCGCCAGGACCTCGTCGAGCGGCATGACGAGATACGACGGGAGGGACTCGCCTGCTCCGCGCTCACTCACGGCGTGATGGGGTCGTCCTCATGGGAGCATGGTGCGAGGTCATGACAGGCCCACCACGTCGCCGTTGTCGTCGATGTCGATGCGCTCGGCGGCGGGGTGCGACGACAGGCCGGGCATGGTGCGCATGTCGCCGCAGATGGGGTAGACGAAGCCTGCTCCCACCGATGCCCGTACCTCACGGACCGGGAAGCCGCCAGCCTGTCGGCGCCCCCTTGCGGCTGGGGTCCGAGGAGATCGACAGGTGGGTCTTGGCGATGCAGATCGGCAGGGCGCCGAACCCGTTGCGCTCGTAGGTGTCGAGCTGTCGAGTGGCGGTCGGGGAGTAGTCGACGCCGTCGGCCCCGTAGACACGGGTGGCGATGGTCTCGATCTTTTCCCGCAGCGAGGCCTCGCTCGGGTACAGGAGCGCGGAACTCCGACGGCTCCTCGGCGGCCTCGACCACCGCTTCGGCCAGCTCGACCGCACCGCGCCCGCCGTCGGCGAAGTGGGTGCACACCGCCGAGCGGATGCCCATCGAGTGCGGCGATCTCGCCGGATGGCGGCGTGCTCGGAGGGGAAGTCCTCGGGGAACGCGTTGATGGCGACCACCGGCGTCACACCGTGCATGCGCACGTTCTCGAGTTGCTTGCGCAGGTTGGCACCTCCGGCGTGCACCTCGTCGGGCCGTTCCTCGAGCAGAGCCGGCGGCAGGGGCTTGCCGGCCACCACGTGATGACCGCCGGCGTGCACCTTGAGGGCCCGCACCGTCGTGACCACGACGGCCGCGTCGGGAGTGAGGCCCGAGGTCCGGCACTTGATGTTGAAGAATCGCTCCGCGCCCATGTCGGCGCCGAAGCCCGCCTCGGTGATGAGGAAGTCCCCGGTGTGGATCCCGATGAGATCGGCGATCACCGACGAGTTCCCGTGGGCGATGTTGCCGAAGGGCCCGGCGTGGACGAGCACCGGCGTGTTCTCGAGCGTCTGCAGCAGATTCGGCTTGATGGCGTCGCGCATCATCACGGTCATGGCTCCGGCCGCCCGGAGCTCCTCGGCGGTGACCGGCTCGCCGCCGGGGTGTACCCGACCACGATCCGCCCGAGGCGCGTCGCGCATGTCCGCGCAGCGACCTCGACAGGGCCAGCACCGCCATGACCTCGGAGGCGGCGGTGATGTCGAACCCGGACTGCCGCGGGACTCCGTCCTCGGCGGTGCCGAGGCCGACCACCAGGTTTCGCAGGGCCCGGTCGTTGACGTCGAGCACCCGACGCCACGTGATGTTGTGCACGTCGATCCCGAGCTCGTTTCCGTGATGGAGATGGTTGTCGAGCATGGCCGACAGCATGTTGTGGGCGGCGGTCACGGCGTGCATGTCGCCGGTGAGGTGGAGGTTCAGCGCCTCGAAGGGCACTGCTTGGCTGTAGCCCCCGCCCGCCGCGCCTCCCTTGATGCCGAAGGTGGGGCCCATCGATGCTTGGCGGATGGCGATGGTGGCGCGCTTGGAGATGTGGCGCATGGCCTGGCCGAGACCGAGCGTCGTGGTCGTCTTGCCCTCGCCCAGCGGAGTGGGGGTGATGGCCGTGACGACGACGTACCGGGCGCGGGGCCGATCGGCGAGCGCGTCGATGGCGTCCAGGCTCACCTTGGCCACGTACTCGCCGTACGGCTCGAGCAGGTTCTCGGGAATGCCCGCCTCGGCGGCGATCTTGGTCACGGGCTTGAGTGTGGCCCGTCTCGCGATCTCGAGCGCACTCAACATGGCCACGTCTCTCCCCCTCTGGCCATGTCTCTCCCCCTCTAGCGACGGTGTCGGCCCGTGTCGGGGAGGGGCACCGTCGCCCTCCCCATCGGTGGCTGGCCCACCGTTTATAGCCCTTCTTCGCTGGCAAGGCCTTCGGATCCAGATCGGGCGTGCCACAGTGGGAGCCCCGCCGACAACAGAGACAACAGAAGGGACGGGCCATGTCGACGTTCATCACGCGCTTCGACACGTCGGGCTCGGGTGTCCGTCTGGCGGTCAAGGACCTCATCGACATGCAGGGCGTGCCCACGACGGCGGGGTGCCGGGCGGTGGCCAATGAGGCTGTCCCGGCCGCCGCCGATGCCGCCTGCATGGCCGGGGCCAGGTCGGCGGGGGCCCGCATCGTGGGTCGAACGAATCTCCACGAGTTGGCGCTGGGGGTGACGGGCGTCAACCCCTGGTACGGAACGCCGGTGAACCCTCTCGACGCGCGCCTGGTCCCCGGGGGCTCGTCGAGTGGATCGGCGGTGGCGGTGGCCGCCTTCGAAGCAGATGTCGCCTACGGCAGCGATACGGGTGGATCGGTGCGGATCCCCGCCGCGTGCTGTGGCGTGGCCGGCCTCAAGACCACGTGGGGCCGGGTCCCGCTCCGAGGTGTCTGGCCCCTGTCACCGAGCTTCGACACGGTGGGGCCCATGGCTCGCGACGTGGCCGGCTTGGTGCTCGGTATGGGGCTCCTCGAGCCGGGATTCGTGGTCGCCGACCGCGTCGCGTCCAGGGTGGGGCGGCTGCGACTGGAAGCTCATCCCTCGATCGACGCGGCCATCGACAGCGCCCTCGGCTCGGCCGAGTGGGAGGTGCGTGACATCGAGCTGCCCCCATGGCACCACGCCACGGCTGCCGCCGGGATCCTGCTCGTGGTCGAGGCGTGGGAGACCGACGGCGCGCTGGTGGCGCGTGGGGCGGACGGGATCGGGGCCGACGTCGTCGGACGCCTGCGCATCGGGGCGTCGATCGACGCCAAGGGGCTGGCGTCGGCCCTGACGGTCAAAGCCGAGTGGGCCGCGTGTCTCGATGACATCTTTCAGCGTGTCGACGTCATCGCCACGCCCACGCTGACCGTGTTCCCGCCATCGCTCGACGACGGCGAGGAGCTGCTCATGGCGCGCTGCACGCTCCCGGTCAACCTGGCCGGAGTGCCCGCCCTCGCCCTCCCGGTCCCCACTGCGGGTGCCCTGCCGGCGAGCCTTCAGCTCATCGGCCCCATGCACAGCGAGGAGCGGCTCCTCGCAGCGGGGCTCATGCTCGAGTCGGCCGTGTCCACGCTGTAACAACCCTGCCTGGTGAGCACGGGGCAGCGCCGTCAGACGATGCAGCGCGTGAGCTCGGCGAAGCTCGTCGTCCCGGCGAGGACCTTGTCGATGCCGTTCTCGCGCAGCCGCTGCATCCCTTCGGTCACGGCAACCTCTTCGATCTGGGTGGCCGATGCCTGCTCGAGCACGAGCGAACGGATCTTCGCCGTCACCACCATGACCTCGTAGACGGCACTACGGCCGAAGTACCCGCTGTGATCACAGCGCAGGCATCCACCGGGTCCGAACACCGTGAGGTCGGGGGGGAGTCCTCTGTCCAAGGTCGGCATCATCGCCGCCATCGCCAACCGCTCGTCTTGCTCGGGCTTGTAGGCGATCCGACAGCTGGGGCACAACCGGCGGACAAGCCGCTGGGCGACGACGCAGGTGAGCGAGGAGGCCACCAGGTACGGCTCGAGGCTCATCTCGAGAAGCCGGGCAATGGCGGTGGCGGCGTCGTTGGCATGCAGCGTGGACAGGACGAGGTGTCCCGTGAGCGCGGCCTTGGCGGCGGTATGGGCGGTCTCGCCGTCGCGGATCTCCCCCACGACGATGACGTCGGGATCGGCGCGAAGGATCGCCCGCAGACCTGCCGCGAAGGTGTAGTCGATCTTGGTGTGCACCTGGGTCTGCTTGATCCCCGGGATGTCGTACTCGACAGGGTCCTCGACCGTGACGACGTTGCGGCTGGGGTCGTTGATCTCGGTCAGGATGGAGTAGATGGTCGTCGACTTGCCCGATCCGGTGGGGCCCACCGCCAGGATCAGGCCCCAGGGCCGACCGTAGGACAAACGCAGACGCTGGAGGGCATCAGCCTCGAATCCGAGGCGGTCGATGTTGAGGAGCCCGTGGTCGCGGTCGAGCAGGCGAATTGTCAGCGACTCGCCGTGCGAGGTGGGAAGGGTGGCGACGCGCGCGTCGATCGGGCTGCCTTTCGACGTGAACGACATGCGGCCGTCCTGGGGTCGCCGGTGCTCGGCGATGTCCAGGCCGGCCAGGATCTTGATTCGGTTCACCACACCGGTGGGCACCGACGGGCGAGAGGTCCAGGGCGTCGTGCATGAACTCCGTCGACGCGCAGGCGGAAGCGCAGCCGGCCGTCGTTCGGTTCGACGTGCACGTCCGATGCACGTTCGGAGACGGCACGGTCGAGGAGGTTCTCGACGAAGCCTGCCACTTGCACGTCGTTCTTCGAGGCTTCGTCGACCCCGGTGGCTCCGCTCGCCGTTGTGGTGCTCGACCGGGCACCGACAAAGACGGGGGGGCTCGACGCAAAGGCATGGTCGAGAGCGGCGCGGAGCTGGCCCGGGCTGGTGATGACGGCGTCCACTTGGGTGCCGGCCACCACCTGGGCGTCGTCGAGCGTGAGCACGTCGGCAGGATCGGAGATGGCCACCAGGAGGTTGGTGCCGTCGAAGGCCACGGGGAGCACGCCCCGGCGTCGGCAGAAGTTCTGAGGGAGGCGCCCGATGGCGTCCGGGTCGGGTGGCGACTCGACGAGGTCGCGATAGGGGAGGTCGAAGATGCCCGCCAGGGCGCGGCTCAGTTCTTCCTCGTCGATGACACCCCGGGCGACGAGGAGTCCTGCCCAAAGGGTCGCCCGTGACACGTTGCTCGGCGAGCGCCGAGTCGACATCCGAAGGCGTGACGAAGCCGTGTGAGACGAGCCAGTCCCCGAGACGAGCCCGGTGCGACGACTCTTCGTCGTCGGTGTCGACGGACGGCCTCTCGGCGATGTTCACCTGCGTCACGACGATCCTCCCCGTCGGCCTGGCACTGGCGATGCGCGCACCGGTGGATCGAGATCAGGAGTGATTCGAGACGGTGGCCGCCGCCGGCTTGCCCGGCCACCAACCCTCGTCGGCGGAGTCGGCGTAGTTCTGGCGGGGGCTCTGGCGAAGGGCCTCGCCCACGCTGCCGACGAGATGCCAGTCAATGCCGCGCCGGCACCCGGAGCACTCCGGGAAGCGCTCACCCTTGCTCACGACGATTTGTCCATGTCCACATCGTCCTGTCCACACCCCGGACTGATCGCACGTCCGATTGGTAAAAGCCATGGTGTCTCCTGTCGTTGCGACGCCGTCGCGCCAACGGGCCGACACTGCACCCCCAACCACGACTCCTGGTCCATGCATCGACCTGGGCACGCCTGGGAGTAAGGGCACATCGGCACGCCGAGGAGATTGTGACTTTGGTCCTGTGGCCGCTTTCGCTCCGTGCCGTCGGTGCCGTCGGTGCCGCGCGGTGGGCCGCCTCGTGGCTGCCTGGTGTGCCGTTCGACGGTATATCGGCCCACGATATATAGTGTCCCATGCCCACGACCCCACGCCCGAACAACGAGCCCGACGCCACCGTGGTGCCTGCATCGACGGGGGCCGAGGGCGAGGGCATGGCACCGCACTGGACCCGGCGGCGGGTCCTGGCCTGGGGGCTCGGCGCCGGCGCGACGATGGCCGCGGCCGCAGTAGCCGGAGTCGAGCTCGTGAGCCGAGGGGTGCTCCCGGGGCATCAGGTGCTCTTGACGTTGGAGGGCGAGTGCGCGGTGCCTGCACCGGTGCTCGAGTTCTCCCCCTCGGGCCCGGCCGTTTCGGGACGTTTCTTCTCTCGGGCCCGCCGTCGGGTTGTCGGATACACGATCGCCTATCCGCCCGGGCACGGTCCCGGGAGCATGCTCCCCTTGGTCGTGATGCTCCACGGCTACGGGGCCAACCACACCAACGCACTGTCGGGCCTGTCGCCGGCACAGGCGCTGGCCCTGCGGGTCGGCGATCGTCGCCTGACTCCGATGGCGATGGCCACGGTGGACGGGGGCGGTGGGTACTGGCACCCGCACCCGGGCGACGACCCTCTGGGGATGCTGGTGAACGAGCTGATCCCCATGTGCCGGTCACGGGGGCTCGGCCACGGCGCCCAGGGCCTGGCCACCATGGGCATCTCCATGGGTGGGTACGGGGCGCTCTTGGTGGCCGAGCGGTATCCCGCCATGGTCAGGGCGGTGGCGGCCATCAGTCCGGCGGTGTGGACCACCTACGCCGAGGCCCGCGGGGCCAACCCGGGGGCGTACTCCTCAGCCGCCGATTTCGCCGCCAACGACGTGGTGACCCACGCCTCGGCCATTGAGAGCATGGCGGTGCGGATGGCGTCGGGGCTCGATGACCCGTTCCAGCCCGGGGTGCGAGCACTGGCCGCCGAGCTTCCGCACGCGGCGGTCGACTTCTCGAAAGGGTGTCACTCGGGGCCGTTCTTCTTGGCCCAAGAGCCGCCGTCGCTGGAGTTCCTCTCCGGCCACCTGGGTGGCTGAGAGCTCTCGAGGAGGGTCAGGCGGGCGACGCGGGCGAAGGCGGCTTGCGGGCCGTGTTGGCCAGGGCCTCTCGCAGGAACCGGATCAAGTCGCACCGGAAGCAGTAGTCGCGGCACCGATGAGCCATGGCCCGTCCCCCCCTTGCCGACCGTCCTCACCGAGCCCCGAGGCCCGGATCGGATCACCCCTTCGTCTAGGGCCACCGTGACGGTCACTCCTCACCGCCTGCCCTATCCCACAACAACAATTACCCAACAAGACCCCGCCGCTCAAGTGGAATCACCTAAGAGGCCCTGGTGGCTCGGGTGAGCGAGGTCGGGCAGGGGAGCCGGACCAGGTGCCGCCCTTCCACGCGGGGGCTTTGGGAGCCGGGGGTTGGGGGCGATCGGAGCCAACGGTCGGGAGCGTTCGGAGGCCGAGGGTCGGGGGGCGTTGGGAGCCGGGGGTCGAGGGGCATGGAGGCCTCGCTAGTGTGGGCGGCGGCTGACGCGGGGTTTGCGTGACTCTGGGGGTATCGCCGTGATCCGTGGTGAAGGGACCGCTGTCGTGAAGGGCGTGACCCCCGACGAGGTGTTCGATTTCGTCCTCGACCCTGCCCAGTACACGAAGGCCGACACCAAGATCGTGTGGGTCACGAAACTCGCCGACATCCCCGGGGGAATGCTGGCGCGCGAGGACGGCAAGTTCCTCGGCCTGTTCAAGGGATCGGTGGTCACCCGCTACCGGTGGACGCGCCCCACGAACATCGACGTCACCCTGGAGCACGGGGTCCCGCGCGCCCTGCACGCGTGGTTCGAGATCGAGGGGGTCGAGGGGGGGACGCGCGTGCGCCACGTGGAGGAGCTCGACCTGGGCCACGGTCCCCTCGGGCTGGTCCACGACGCCGCGGCACGCGGGTGGTTCGCACGCTCGGTCGCCCAGGAGGTGTCCGAGATCGCGCGGCTGCTCGAAGCGGGAGAACGTGGCCGGGGACCCGACCACGCCGCGGCCTCTTGAGCGCAGCCCAGGCCGAATGCGGGGCGGTCAGGTGAAGCGGATGTCGAGGGTGCGCAGGTAGGTGTGGAGGCCGGCGTCCTGCACCGGTAGCAGGTTCGCAGGGGATCCCGACTCGTTGTGATGGCTGTGCCAAAGTCCCGGCGGGGTCACGAATGCGCCGCCCGGCTCCCAGTCCACCCGCACGGGGTCGACGATGGCACCGCCGGGCCCGATCTCGGAGCCGACCAGGGTGTAGCACCCGGGATCGCAGTCCACGATGAGGTCCAGGGCGATGCTCTGGTGACGGTGCGGACGCTGGACGTGCCCGTCGGGGAGGACGCCGAGCATGGCCCACAGCGTGTGGGTCGCGGTCAGGGTCTGGTCGTTGCGAGCGTTGCCGAGAAGCACGGCGATGCGACTGCGCCGCGGCTGCAGCGGGGTCGGCGGCCACCTCGGCGAGCCGGGCGCGCGCACGCGCACCGTCGAACCGGGTGGCGGCGAAGCGGGGCACCGTGGCCTCGACCCCGAGATAGGCGAGCAATGGAGAGTCGTCGACGTGGTACAGCACGGCGGCCTGCTCGGCGCAGTGACGGGCCCGCGAGCTCCCCGGCAGGGTGACGACGTCCCCCGCCTGCCAGGCGATCGTCCCGGTACCCCCGGGGCCCTCCACTTCGGAGTGCCCCCGTCCGACCAGGCAGTAGAACAGCGCACTGGTGGCGTTGGGGGCGAGGTCCACGCCCTCCCCCCGGGCGATGCAGACGAAGCGGGCCAAAAGCGCGGGGCCCGTTGCCGGGTAGGGAGTGCCGAGGACATCCGACAGGTCCAGGACCACCACCCGTGTCGATCCCGGTTCGTGCCATTGCGCCGCGAACCGGCGGACCGGGACCCTGCTCGTCAGACCCGATCCGATGGGGTCGACCGCAGCGCTGTATTCGTGGAAACGTGCGTCTCCGGTCCAGTCCTCGACGGCGAGCCCGACGCCGATGCCCTCGGCCCCGCTCGCCTCGGAGTCAGGCATGAATCGGTCCATGGCACCAGTATCGGCCATCGACGCCGCCCGTGTGTCTCCGGGTCTCATCGACGTGGCGCACGCGACGCCCGCCCCGCCACCGGACAGCACCAATTGGGGATGTCTTGGGGAAGAACCTGGTCGATCCTGGGGACATACTCGCCACAATTGGGGACAGCGCGACGAATTCTCGGGAGAACATCGGGATTTCGGGCTGCCCTCTTGACCTTCGCTGGGCGCGGGCGCACAGTGGTGGTCAACCGACGAACAACGACCCTTCGGAAGCCGAAGAGCGCGCCGCAAGGCGTGGTCGACGGAAACAAGGGGGCGACGAGTTTGCCGGCGAGGCGGATGGTGAAGTAGCGGGAGGTTCCCTGGGATCGATCGCTACAACGCCCGGACCGGGGGTCGTCCGACCCATGGAAAGGGCGAGCTGTCAGCCGAGGGCGCGGCCCCGAGGAGTGCGGGCGACTTCGGTCGAACCGGCTACTCGGGGTCCCGCCGCGTCTGGGCCCGGTTCGCCTCCGTGCCGACGCCGGGCGGCGCGCACCGAGACAGGCGCGTGACGCGGGCTGTCCATGGGACGGCCTTCAGCGGATCCTGAAAGCGGTCTCGCCGCGGGCGCTCTCGTCGATGATGTCGATGTGGTCCACGCGCGCCCAGGCCGGACCGTCGCGGCACCAGGACACGAGGGCGTCCACCGCCAGGGGGGAACCTTCGAAGACGGCCTCCACATCCCCGTGTTCGGTGTTGCGCACCCACCCGCCGAGCCCGGCCTGTTGGGCCCTGCGGAGACACGACGCCCGGAAGCCCACGGCCTGCACCTGACCGTGGATCACGACCCGGCGCCGGACCGTGATCGATTCCCCTCCTGGCGGTGTCACCTAGCCGAGGCGCCTCTGACGTCGCCCACGCTGTCCATCAGGCAGGGGTCGGCCTCTCCGTCGGTACAGCGTTCGCATTCGAGCTCCAGGGTGCTGTGCGCGATCGTGAAGGGGGCGCCGATGGCGGACTTCACCCGGTCCCCCACGACCTGGGCTTGCTCCAGTGTGGGGTGCCCAGACAGCACGACGTGTGCGGAGAGGGCTCGGACGTCGCTGGACAGGCTCCACACGTGGAGATCGTGCACCTCGGACACGCCGGGGACCCGGCCCATGGTGGCGGTGAGCTCGGCGAGGTCGACATCCGCGGGCGACGATTCCAACAGCACGTCGACACTCGCCCGCAGGAGGCGGTAGGCCTCGACCAGGATGATCACGGCCACCACCAGAGACGCAACGGGGTCTGCCCACTCGAGCGAGTGGTCGGCGACGAGCACCGCGCCGGCGCTGACGACGGCGAGCGATCCCGAGCGCGTCCCCGGCCATGTGCAGTGCCGCCGAGCGCATGTTGAGGTCACCGCTGCGCTCGCGCAGCAGCAGCGCGGCCACGCCGTTCACCACCAAGGCGGCGCCGGCGACGCCGACGACGAGCCCGGCGTGGACCGGACGGGGGTGAAGGAGCCGAACCACACTCTCGACGACGATGACAACGGTGACCACCGCGATCACAGCCGTGTTGGCCAGGGCGGCCACGATGGGCCCACGGTGGTACCCGAAGGAGTGTGACGGGCTCCGGGGCCGCGTGGCCCAGCGCACGGCGAGCAGCGACATGGCCACGCCCGCCACGTCGGTGACGTTGTGCCCGGCGTCGGAGAGCAGACCCACCGAGTGCGCTGCCAGGCCACCGACCAGCAGGCCCGCGGCCAGGGCAACGTTGAGGCCCAGGGTGACCACGAGGCGGCGTGTGCGGATGGTGGCGCGGTCCATCGGCAGGATGGCTCCTCGATCGGTGTCGGTCCAACCAGCCTACCGGGGGCCCCTGCCCAAACCCTCGCCCTACCCGAAGGGACCGAACCAGGACCGATCGGTCGTACCGGTGCGGTAACAGTGGAGCACGTGCTCGAACCAGGCGGCGCTGTCGGAGAGGCCCCCGGGCCGAAAGCGCTCGAGCCAGAGTCGGCGGTGCTCGTCGATACGCGCCACCAGTTCGGTCGCCAAGGCGTCGCGGTCGGCGCCCGCCACCGACTCCAAGGTGCCGTTGCCCTGGAGGCGGAGACCGGCATCTCGACAGGCGAGACGGAGGAGGGCGGCGGTGGCGACCATCTCCTCGACGACCAGCCGCCCGTCGGGGCGCCGTGGTCGGGCGCGCCCGAGCGCCACCGTCGTGTCGTCGAGCAGGGACTGCACGGCCTCGAGGTCGGCCGCGCTGAGCCCTTTGGTGAGCGCCCTTCCCATGGGCCACTGGGGGAGGAGGAAGGGAAGGGCCAACGCCGACATGTTGGGGAGCTGGGGCCCGACCATGCGACACGTCCGGCCCAGCCCCACGACCGCCTTCCCCATCTCTCGCGCCGGGTCGTCGTAGCAGTGCACGTCGAGGAGGGTGGCCAGGGCGCCGGAGTCGAGCTCGGCGTGGGCGTCGACGCACCATCCGAAGGCGGCGGCCGTGGCCAAGCCGGGGTCGCTGACACAGGGCTGCTGCTGGTGGCCCATGTCGCCCCAGTCGGTGACCAGGAGCCCGCCCGCACCGTGGGCCACACCGGCGGCGGCCGCCGACCTGATGTTCTGGATCATGTTTTCGACACGTCCCGAAATCGACATCCAGCTCGAAGTGCCCGGGCACACCCAGAACGGCACGCCCGCCTCCTCGAGGCGCGCCGTCCTCTCGTCGAAGGGGTGGTTGTCCTCGTAGCCCCACTCGCACACCGTGACTCCGTCGGGCAGCTCGGCCAGCAGGTCGCCGTGCGCCGTGGGCACGTCGCCCCACACGAGCAGCTCGCGGTCGCTCAGGACGGGAAGGTCGCGCAGGGCACACAGCCACTGCGCCCACTCACCTCGTCGTTCGGAGCTGAGCTCCCAGGGCTCGTCAAGGCCGATGTGAACCCGTGTGCTTCGCAGTTGCGGGACGAGCTGGGCGAGCAGGTCCGAGACGAGGGCGAACGCCTCGGGATTGGCGGGGTCGAGCGTGAGCGCGGGGCGATGGATCCCGATGACCCAGTCGAAGCCGTCGGGAGCGATGGCCAGAGGCCGATACCGCTCCAGCCGGAGCCATCGCTCGAAGTGGCCCAGGGTGTTCTGGTTGGCGACGAGCTCCACCCCCCGCGAGCGGCAGTGGGTGTCGAGACTGCGCATGTCGTCGGCGGTGTAGGGGTCGGCGCGGCGCCACACGTCTTCGTGGCCGGCATAGGCGAAGGTGTGCTCCATGTACAGCTGGAGCTGGTTGATCTTCCAGCCGGCCAGCCGGTCCACGAGGTCGCGCAGCGTCGGCATGCTCGGCACGCGGTCACGGGACACATCGAGCATGACGCCCCGCACGGCGAAGTCGGGCCAGTCTTCGATGCGGCAGGCCGGGAGGGTTCGCTCACCGGCGGCGTCCGGTGCCTGGGCGGAGTGGCGCAGCTGAGCCAAGGTGGCCCGTGCGTGACGTACGCCGGCCTCGTCGGCGCCGACCACGCGCACGGCGTCGTCGTCCACCTCCAGGCGGTATCCCTGAGGGGTGAGCGAGCCGTCGAGGGTCTCGACGGGCTCGCGGTCGGGAACGCGGCGGCCGTCGGGCGCGGCCTGGTAGGAGCGGGGCCGAGGCAGCAATGTCGGTGCGGGTGCCACGACGCTCGGTCGGGGGTGGGCGGGGCCCGTCAGGCTGCCGCGTCCCAGGGACCCTCGGGACGGAGCCCCTGAGCGACCATGAGACCGAGCTCGTTGCGTACCACGGGGAGGTCGTCGGCGTGGGTGACACCGATACATCGGCCCGGTCCGTGGAGCACGTGCACGGCGGCGGGGCCGCCCGCGGTGCGGCCCGCGATCATGTCGCCCACCACCTCGGGGAGCAGCACCTCGGCGTCACTCGACAGGGCGGACGGATCGGGCACGGTGCCGTCGGGCGACACCGACGGGTGGGCGTGAAGCACGGCTGCTTCGAGCACGGGCCAGATCGAGGGCTGAAATCCCCACAGGTTCATGGACACCGGGGTGTCTCCAGACAGCTCGCTCGGCTGGAGTCCGTCGCCGATGTCGAAGTTCCCATCGCGCCGGCGCGCCACGGCGCGCCGTTCCACGAGGCGCACCAGGTGGCCGTCGGGCCCGACTTCGCAGGTCCCGCGGGTCACAGGGGCGTCGGCCACGACGGTGTCGCGCAGTCGGTACGACACAATGGCGTGCTCGTCGCTCGCCGCCAGTTCCGCGGCGAGCAGGGTCATAGCCGGTGCACCGTAGACGTCATCGGCGTTCACCACGGCGAAGGGGCCATCGCCCACGGGTTTGCGGGCACAGAGCACGGCGTGCGCGGTTCCCAGGGGCACGCGCTGCTCGGTGAAGGAGACTCCGAGCCCGGAGGGGAAGCATCGGCGCACGTGGTACCGGATGGCGGGCCCCGTCTGGGGGCCGAGGACCAGGACGATGTCACCGAACCCCGCTGACACGGCATCGCCGGCGATGAGGTCGATCACCGCTTCGCCGTGCAGACCCACCGGCGCCAGCGGCTTACACCCGCCGTAGCGCTTGGCCATGCCCGCGGCCAGAACCACCAGCCCGGGCCGGTCGTGGGAGCTTGGTGCGGTCACCCTCCCCATCGTAGGACGGCGCTCGCCCATGTCATCCCGCCGCCGAAGCCCGACAGTAGGACCAGATGGCCCGGGCGGAGGCGATCGGTTTCGAGCGCGTCGGCGAGCGCCAGGGGGATCGACGCCGAGGAGGTGTTGCCGTACCGCTCGATGGTCACCACGCAGCGCTCGTCGGGTATGCCCAGCCGTTGGCTGGCGGCGGTGATGATGCGGGCGTTGGCCTGGTGAGGGACGAAGAGGTCGATGTCGGCGGGCTCGAACCCAGCTGTTTCGAGCGCTTTGAGCGACGACTCGACGATCACGCGCACCGCGTGCCGGAAGATCTCCTTGCCGTTCATGTAGAGGTAGCCGCCGTGCTCGCATTTGAGCAGGTGACGCAACGACCCATCGGCACCGAGGTCCCAGGCGAGCAGTTCGCCGGGCCCATCGGTCGCCTCCAGCACCACCGCGCCGGCCCCGTCGCCCACCAGGACGGCGATGCTGCGATCGTCCCAGTCCGTGATCTGCGACAGCGTCTCGCTCCCGATGACGAGCACACGCTCGGCACCGGCGAGCACCAGGCCGTGGGCGACGACGAGGGCGTAGACGAAACCCGAGCATGCGGCGTTGACGTCGAAGGCACCGCCGCGGACGCCGAGCGCCTCTTGCACCGTGGCTGAAGTCCCCGGCACGAGGGCGTCGGCGGTGGTGGTGGCGAGCACGAGCACGTCGACGTCCCCGCCCGTGCGTCCGGCGCGCGCCAGTGCCTGGGCTCCGGCGCCGATGGCGAGCTCGGAGGTGGTACCCCCGATGCGCCGTTCGCGAATCCCGGTGCGCTCGGCGATCCACTCGTCACTGGTGTCGAGCCGTGCCGAGAGGTCTTCGTTGGTGACGACCTTGTCGGGTACGGCGATGCCCCACCCGGTGACGACTGCTCCACGCATGGGCTCAGGTGCGCTCGAGGACGTGGACGGCGACGAGGGCGGCGTCCTGGCCCGACAGGATCCCGCCCGTGTTGACCGCCGCGGCCAGACGCGGCTCGTGCACCTGCCGGCCCGTGGCGGTGCCCCGCAATTGGGCCACGAGCTCGGCGATCTGGCAGATGCCAGTCGCACCCAGTGGGTGCCCCCGGGCGACGAGGCCGCCGCTGGGATTGACGCACACGGTGCGCCCGCCCACGTCGGTGTCACCCGTCACGGTGGCAACCCCGGCCTCGCCGGCTCGGAAGAACCCCAGCGATTCCAGGGCGTAGAGCTCCTCGGCGCTCGTGGCGTCGTGCAGCTCGACGACGTCGATGTCTTCGGGGCCGACCCCGGCGTCCTTCCAGGCCTCGTCCGCTGTTTCGCGCAGTCGGTCGTGGTAGTCGAGCTCTCCGTTGCCCGACCGCAGCACGCTGGCGCGCACCCTGGGCGCGCCCGGTGAGGTGCCGGCCATGAGCACCGCGGCGGCCGCTCCGTCGGTGAACGACGAGCACATGAGGCGCGTCAAGGGAGCGACCACGACCGGCGAGGCCAGGACCTCGTCGGTGGTCACGGGTGTCCGGAACTGCGCCAGCGGGTTGCGCGCTCCACATCGGCGGGCTTTGGCCGCCGCCGCCGCGATCTGCTGCGGAGAGGTGCCTCTGGATTCGATCTGATGACGGACCCACGTGGCGTTGAGTGCCATGAGCACGCTGCCGGCGTCGTTGTCGAGGCTGACGCGCAGCTCTGCGCGCTCGTCGGAGGGCAGCCCGTCCTCGATCCCGGCGATGGTCTCGCCCCGCTGTCCCGTCCACATCTTCTCGACCCCTACGACGAGCACCGGCGATTGGGCCGCCTGTGCCGCCAGCACACCCAGGTGCATGGCCGAAGACCCTCCGGCACAGGAGTTGTCCACGTTGACGACACCGGTCGTGCCCAGGTCGACATCCCTGAGCCAGCTCTGGCCCCGGATGCATCCCTGTTCGCACAGGCGACCGCCCAGGGCGTTGGCCGAGATGACGAGGCCCACGTCGGTCGGAGCCACGCCGGCATCGGCCAACGCCGCTCGCACCGCCTGGCCCGCCATGGCCTGCGGGGTGAGGTCTCGCCGGTCCATCGGCGTCATCCCTATCCCGACAATGCTCACCGCTTGTGGCATGACGTCCTCACCTCCAAACCGGATCTTCGACCTGTGTCACGCCGAGGGTCGACACAGCCTCGTCGACCCGTTGGGGACTGCTCATCGTGGTGTACCGCGTCGCACCGGCTCGGTCGACCGTGTACGCCGTGGCGGCGTCGTTGGGGGGCGCGACGAGGCCGGCGAACTCGCCCGCCAGGTCCTCGAACTGTACCAGCGGGTCGTCGGAGGTGACGAAGACCGCCACGTGTTGCGCCCCCGCCTCGCTGAAGCGCGCCAGTGCTTGCGCGCACGTCCGGGCGCTCCCGGCTACGAGGTGCCGTGCGAAGGATCGCGGGGGAAGCCCGTAGAGCGAGGCCATCCAAGCCAGCCCCCGCTCGTCGGCACCGGAGCTTCCCACCGAGACGAAGACCACCGTGGCGCGCGCCACCGTGGCGGGATCGCGCCCGGCCCGTTCTGCTTCTTTGTCGAGCCGACCCAGGGCGGCGGCGTAGTCGTCGGGAGGCACGAACAGCGGGATCCATCCGTCGCCGCGGCGCGCCGCCCGCCGCAGTGCCGGCTCACTGGACCCGCCCACCCACACCGGGACGGGACCGACGACCGGCAATTGGACATAGCGATCGCCAGGGGACACCGCCCATGCTCGGCGGAGGGCGTCGATCCCTTGGTCGAGTCTTCGGCCCCGGCCCGTGAAGGCGATCGCGGCCGCGGCGTACTCGCCGGCGTGGGTGCCCACGCCGACTCCCAGGACCAGTCGGTTTCCCGACAGGTGGGCGAGCGCGGCCGCCTGTTTGGCGATCGAGGGGGCGTGGCGCAACGGGAGCTGCAAGACGCACGTCCCGATGGCGGCGTGGCTGGTGGCCGCGGCGGCCACCCCGAGGGCACTCAACGCCTCGAGGGCGGGTCCGTGCCAGAAGATGTGGTCGCACACCCACAGCGCACCCGCCCCGCCCGCTTCTGCCCGACAACACACATTCGCCAGGGCGGTGGCGCTCGGGAGCTCCGCGCTTTCCTGCGGGAACGTCGGAAGGATGAGACCGAGCCCCCCCGTGACCGGCCCCTTTGCCTGGCGTGCTGGCGCGGCCGGCGTGTCGGAAGGCACGCCGCATGGTAACCGGCGCCGTTTGTGACGGTCCGTCAGATCCGTTCCGGATCCGCCGGATCCGGCCCCGTCCACCCGCTCTGCAGGCCAAGGGGAAGCCCGGAGAGCCGCCTGGGGGCGCCACGGCTAGCGACGCCTCGGGGCGCGTGGGTGGGTCGTGGCACGGTAGGGCCGGACTCACGGCACAATGGAGGGGTGGCCGACCCGAGCGAATCCGAGCTGCGTGCCTCCGAGCGCAGCGAATCGGGCCCATCCGGGCCTGGGACGGTGACGGTCGCGGCGAGCGATGACGTGCGCCGCCAGCGCGAGGCTGAGCTCCGGTCCCTGATCGAGTTGATGCGGCCCGCCGTGCAGTCCGACGGTGGTGACCTCGAGCTCGTGTCGTTCGACGTGGACTCCGGGGTGGTGGAGGTCCAGCTCCAAGGGGCGTGCAGCTCGTGTGCCATTTCTTCGGCCACCCTCCAGGGCGGGGTGGACCGTATCTTGAGGGCACGCCTCGACTGGGTGACCGAGGTCGTCGGCGGCGTCGACGAGAGCGCCGACCCCTTCGACAGCGCGGCCCTGGGCCGGGGGGCCTACGTCCCCAAGGCCTGAGCGTTCAGGCGGCCAGGTCGGCCTGGTCGATCGAGCCGTAGCGCACGAGCGGCTCGAACAAGTCGAGCACCGAGCGATCGGGGTCGGTGATCCCACGTAAGGCCGGGGTAGCCAGCCGGCGGCCGACGAAACGTCGGGCCACCGCCGCCTTGCGGGCGTCGCCGTTGCGGTCGAGGGCCCAGGCCGCTTCCTCGACGAGCAAGGCACCCTCCACCGTGTCGGCCAGCAGCTCCGCGAACCTTCGGCTCTGGAGCAGGGCCATGTCGTCGGGTGCTCCTTCGAGGTAGGAGACCGCCAACCGGGTGTCGGCCAGCGAGGCCGCCACGGTGTCGAGGGCACCGGAGAGGACCTTGTGTCCCGAACCCGTCTCGAGTGCCTGCTCGACCCGGGCCAGCAGGGCGAGGTGCGCCTGCTCGCCGCGCATGGCCCGCCGCACGTCGATGCACAGGATGTTCTCGGTGCCCTCCCAGATGGTGTGGCACTGGGCGTCTCGAAGTTGGCGGGCCATGGGCCAGTCCTCCATGTAGCCGTTGCCGCCGAGGACCTCGAGGCCCGTCGACGCCGCCCCCAGAGCCATGCGCGTGCAACGCATCTTGGCCAGTGGCACGAGGATGCGGCGCACGAGCCGACCCGACTCGGCGTCGTGTGCGCCCCGGGCAGCGGCCGCGCACTCGTAGGTGGCGGCCATTCCCGCTTCAAGGTCCACGAGCATGTCCACGAGGGTCTCGCGCACGAGCGGGTAACTGTCGATACGGTTCCCGAACTGAGAGCGCCGTCCCGCGTAGATGGCCGCCTCGAGGAACGCGCGGCGATGGATGCCCAGTCCCATGAGGGCCACGCCGAACCGGCTCCCGTTGACCATCTCCATCATGCGGTTGATCCCGCGCCCGTCGCGCGCCGCGTCGGTGGCCCCGGCATCGGCGTCGATGACGCCCGAACCCCCGGCCAGCCAGGCCCGGGCGCCGTCGAGGGAGACTTCGCCGGTGGGTACGCCCACGGTGCCCAGCTTGGGCTTGAGTCGCTTGATCCTGAAGCCGTTGGCCGTCCCGTCGGGGAGAATGCGAGGCACGATGTAGGTGGCGAGCCCCCGGCTCCCGGCGGGGGCGCCGTCGGGCCGCGCCAGCACGATGAACACTTCGGCGTCGACGTTCGAACAGAAGTGCTTCTCCCCCGAGAGCAGCCACTCGTCGCCGTCCTGCACGGCACGGGTGGTGTTGGCACCGACGTCACTGCCGCCCTGGCGCTCGGTCAGGAACATCCCGCCTTCCCATGCCTCGTCGGGGTCGAGACTGCGCAGCCGGTTCAGGAGGTCATCACGGGCGGCGGCCGGCGCGTAGCGCTCCACGATGTCGGCAGCTCCCGAGGTCATGCCGAGACCGCAGTAGATCGCCGTCTCGGCCTGGCACACGAGGTACGACACCGATGCGGTCACGACCCCGGGGACGGGACGGCCCGACAGGGCCTCCAAGCTGACGAACCCGTTGCGCACCAGGTCCGCCTTGCTCTGGACCCAGTTCGGATGATGGACGACCTCGTCCACCTCCTCCCCCCAGCGGTCGTAACGACGAAGGACAGGCCCGTGCTTGTCGGTCACCTCGGCTCGGGGCGCGATGACCTGGCCCACCAGGGCGCCGAATCGGTTCATGTGCTCCTCGGCGAGGGCACGCTCGCCCGAGTCGGGGAGGTGGCGGTCCAAGAGGAAGCCGAGGTTCGGGTCGAGGGAGTACCAGTCCAAGCCGGCGGCCTGCTCGAATTCGGCGTAGTCGGGGAGCATTCCCCGATGCTACGGGCTGGGCTTCCCCATTCTCAGGGCGCCGGAACGGACATTCACTTAGGAAAACTAATTAGAATGGTGAACGATGACTACCATCGCCGACGAGCCTCCCGCCGCCCAGGGCGGCCCCACCTCGGAGTCCGGGGGATCGGGCCCAGGTCCTGACCCCGCCGACCCCGTCGACCCCGTCGACCCCGTCGACCCCGTCGACCCGGTCGACCTTGCCGACCCCGTCGACCTTGCCGACTCTGCTGGCCCTGCCGACTCGCTGCCGGGCACGCCCGGGCACGCCCCGGAGGGGTCCGACGCCGAGATGGCGGCCCGGATGCGACTGGCGATCTTGCGCCTGTCGCGCCGGCTCCGACAGCAGGTCGCCGGCGGAGTGACCTCATCACAGGTGTCTGCCCTGGCGACGGTCGAGCGCCTGGGCACTCCGACCCTCGGAGAGCTCGCTTCGTCGGAGCAGGTACAGCCGCCGAGCATGACCAAGATCGTTGTGGGGCTCGAGGCCGCCGGGCTCGTCGCCCGTCAGGAGGACGACAGCGACGGGCGTATCGTGCGCGTGAGGCTCACCGCGCGAAGGTCGTCGCACGTTGCAGCGGAGTCGATCGTTGCGCAATGCCTACCTGGTGCGCCGGCTGCGTCGACTCTCTGCCGACGAGCGCGGCGCCCTCGAGGACGTCGTACAGCTGCTCGAACACCTCGTGGAGCAACCATGACCCGCCTGAAGCGCATCGCCAATACCACCTTCCAGTCGTTGCACACCCGCAACTATCGGCTGTACTTCACGGGGCAGATCATCTCGGTGAGCGGCACGTGGATGCAGAGCGTCGCCCTGGCGTGGCTCGTCGTGCACTACCTGGCTCCCAAGAACCAACGCGGCGTCGACCTCGGGATCACCTTGGCGCTGCAGTTCCTTCCCATGCTGCTCTTCGGCGCCTGGGGTGGGCTCGTCGCCGACCGTGTCGACAAGCGGCGGCTGTTGGTCACGACGCAGACCTCGGCGGGTTGTCTGGCGCTGCTCCTCGGGCTCCTCGTGCTCGTCGGCCACGGCCCGGCCGGTTCCGCCCACCTGGGGGAGGTGTACCTGCTCTCCCTGCTGCTGGGGGTGGTCAACATGTTCGACAACCCCGCCCGGCAGACGTTCGTCATCGAGATGGTGGGCAAGAGCGACCTGTCCAACGCCGTGAGTCTCAACAGCATCGTCATGAACGGCGCCCGAGTCATCGGCCCCGCCATCGGTGGTGTGCTCATCGCCACCGTCGGGCTCGGAGTGTGCTTTCTGGCCAACGCGGCCAGCTATGTGGCGGTGATCGTGGCGTTGATGCTCATGCATCGTTCGGACCTTCACCCCGCCCAGCGCGTGGCGCGCGCCAAGGGCCAGCTGCGCGTGGGCGTGCGCTACGCGTGGCGGACCCCGAATTTGCGCGACCCGCTCATGCTGGTGTTCGTGGTTGGCCTTCTCGCCTACAACTTCACGGTGATCCTTCCGCTTCTTGCCCAAGAGACGTTTCACGGAGGAGCCGGGACTTTCGCCCTTCTCACCTCGCTCATGGCCGGCGGCGCCGTGGTCGGGGGGCTCATCGTGGCGCACCGGGGCAAGCCCAACATCCACCGGCTCACCGGCGTGGGCATGGCCTTCAGCGCCATGATCGCGGCCGTGGCCTTGTCGCCGACCCTGGTCGTGGCGTGCGTCCTGCTGGTGTTCATGGGTGGGCTGTCCATCGCCTTCATCGCCACCGCCAACTCCACCATTCAGCTCCAGGTGGAGCCGACCATGCGCGGCCGGGTGATGGCCTTGTACGCCATGGGCTTTCTGGGCACCACCCCCATCGGCGCACCCCTGGTGGGTTGGATCTCCCAGACCGCCAGTCCTCGCGTCGCCCTTCTCGTGGGTGCGGTTGCCACGCTGACCATGTCGACGGTGACCCTCCTGCGGCATCGCCACGAGCACCGACGTGTCGAGGCGATGCCGCGGGGCGTGGAAGAGGCGGCGCCCGGCACGGAACTCGGTGTGGCGTGAGGTCCTAGAAGCGGGTCAGGAGGTCCGGGCAGTCAGGAGGGAGAGGGCTTGGGCTCCTTGGGGAGGCCGAGGACCCGCTCTCCCACGATGTTGCGTTGGATCTCGGCCGTGCCCCCCCAAATTGTCTCCGAACGGCTGAAGAAGAACGACGCCTGCAGACCACTGACCGGGTAGTCCGCCGCACCGCGGCGGGGGCGCGCCAGCTCACCCCATTCGTGGTCCGGGCCCGACAGGACCTGCCCCTCGAGGCCGAGGATGTCGATGGCCAGGTTCATGATCTCGCGGTGGTACTCGGACCAAAACATCTTGTGCGTCGCTCCCAGCGCGGCGGCGTGGTGGGTCCCGTTGAGGGCGTCGGTGAGCGACCGGTAGCCGTTGATCTGCATGATCTTGACCTTGGACCAGGCTCGAGCAAGTCCCTGGCGGACCTCGAGGTCGGTGCTGCGCCCCGTGCGCCTGGCCTGCTCGATGACGTGATCGAGCTCCTTCGTGAAGCGGCGGTGCCCGGTGGTCGAGGATGCGCCCCGTTCGAAACCGAGGGTGGTCATGGCCACCTTCCACCCGTTGTTGACGCCCCCGACCACGTTCTCTTTGGGGCAGCGAGCGCCCGTGAAGAACACCTCGTTGAACTCCGCAGAGCCGTCGATCTGCCGGATGGGTCGTACCTCGATCCCCGACTGCTTCATGGGGACCAGGAGATACGAGATTCCCGCGTGCTTGGGGGCCTCGGGATCGGTTCGGGCCAGCAGGAAGATGAAGTCGGCGAATTGCGCCTGCGTCGTCCACACCTTCTGGCCGTGGACCACCCACTCGTCGCCGTCGAGGTCGGCGCGGGTCTTGAGCGACGCCAGGTCACTACCGGCGTCGGGCTCGGAGAATCCCTGGCACCAGGCGATGGTGCCATCGAGGATCTTGGGAATGAACTCTCGCTTCTGTTCCTCGGATCCCCACTGCAAGATGGTCGGGCCCACGAGGGTGTCGCCGAAGAAGTCGGCGCGCATGGGCGCAGAAGCCCGGGCGAACTCCTCGTTGAGGACCACCTGCTCGATCAGCGACAGCCCCTTGCCTCCGTACTCCTTGGGCCACGAGGCGCAGATCCATCCCCCCTGGCGGAGCTTGGGGACCCAATCGGCGTTGAACGACTCGCGCTCGGGGCCCGTCAGCTCGAACCCCGGTTCGAACCACCCTGCGGGGAGGTTCTCCTCCAACCAGCTCCGAACCTCTTTGCGCAGCGCCTCGGCTTCGGGCGGGTAGGTCAGGTCCACGGGCCGAAGGTATCTCCACGACGGGCCGCGAGCCAGGCGCGTGGTTCTTCGTGCAGGCCCAGACAGCGGGGCCAGGAAGATGGCGGGGGCGCCACGACTTCGGGGCGGTTTCTCCGGCTCGGAGTCGGGGGCGAGAATGCCGGCCCGGTACCGGGACTACTCCTCGACAGATGTCATCCCGAAGTCGCGCCGCCAACCGCTAGGAAGGAGCATTTCCAGCAAGTCGTCGACCGTGATGACACCGACCATGCGGTGCTCCTCGTCCATCACCGGGGCCACGGTCAGGTTGAAGTCCGTCATCTTGCGGGTGACGGCATGGAGGTCCCAGTCGGGATGGACGTGCGCCGGGTCCGGGCGCACCACCGATCCCAGTGTGGCTGTCGGGGACGCCTGGACGAGCGAGACGACAGAGGCCGGGCCCGTGACGCGGCCGTCGTCGCCACGGGCGAAGACCACGGCCAGGGCTTCGGGAGGGGCGGTGCTGGTTCGCACGGCCTGCAGGACGTCGCGCACGGGTGTCGACTCGGGCAGGCAGAGGAAATCGGGGCTCATGAGCCCGCCGGCGGTTTCGGGGTTGTAGCTCAACAGGTTCCGGATCTTGCGCTGCTTGGCGGCGGGCATGAGCTGCAGGACGGGCAGGCGGCGTTCCTGGTCGAGCTCCATGATGAGGTCGGCGGCGTCGTCGGGGGCCATGGTCCCGAGCAGCCGGGCGGCCTCGGCATCGGTGCGGCTGCGGACGAATTCGATCTGGTGCTCGGAATCGAGCTCCTCGAACACGTCGGCTTCGAGCTCACGGTCCTGGCCCACGGCCTCGATGATCTCCTCACCCTCTTCGTGCGAGGCCGCTTCCACGAGGTCCGCGATCTGGGCGGGATGGAGACGGGCGAGCTTGCGGTAGGGGATGTGCAAGCGAGCCGTGGGAACGTGCGCCACGAAGGGTTCGATGCTCGCCCAGTCCACGACCTTGCCGGCTGGGATCCGTTGGCCGAGCTCGCGGGGCAGCAAACGTCGCAGTGCCACGCGCGGACTGGGATCGACCGCCACAACCTCCCAGCGGCCGTCGATGCGAGCCAGCTCGATCTCGTTGGCGCGGATCAGACGGGCGCCTTGGAGGTTGATCAGGTGCCGGGCTCTGAGATCCTTCGACAGCAGCACCTCCCCGGGGCGGCGTTCGAAGCGCTTGAGGCTCACGGTGTCGCCCACGAACTGCACCCGACCAGGTCCGAGATCGGGGATGCGGGAGATGGGGACGAACAGCTCGCGGCGGGCGATCCGGACCACCAATCCGGTCACGGGAGGGTGCGGCGCGTAGCCCAGCTGGGCGATGAGGTCTTCGACGCGCCCCAGGCGGTCTCGGTCCGCGTCCACGAGCGCGCTCTTGACCACGCTCGACAGGTGCAGGATCTCGATGGCCATTGCTTGGCGCTCCTCGAGCGACGCGGTGCGTGAACCCGTTCCCAAAACCTAGTGGATCTCACCGCTCGGTCGACGCTTCCGGCCTCGGCGCCGGTGCCTGTGCCGAGCCCCCGGAGCAGGCCCCCCGTTTGCGTCCGGACAGGGATCCGGGGGAGGCTGATCGGCCATGATCTCCCACGCTGGCGACGCGCGTGCCTAAAAGCCCCTGGCAGCGTTGGGCCGAGATCCGTGCCTCGTGGGAGCGCAGCACCCGCCTCGAAGTCCCCCCGGCCCGTCCTGGCGCCCCCCCCGAGCCTGGTGGGCTACGGATTGCCTACCTCGTGTACCGGGGGAACCCCCGTTGTGGCGGTCAGGGCGTCTACACGCGCCACTTGGCGCGCGAGCTGGTGGCTCTGGGGCACGCCGTGGAGGTGTTCGCCGGCCAACCGTGGCCCGTGCTCGACGACGGCGTGGGGTTCACCCCGGTCCCCGGTCTCGACCTCTATCGGGACCCCGACCCCTTCCGCGTGCCGCATCCGCGTGAGTTCCGTTCGTCGATCGACGTGCTCGAGTTCGCGGTCATGTGCACGGCCGGGTTCCCCGAGCCGCGTACGTTCTCGCTGCGCGTGCAACGACTGTTGGCGGCGCGGCGTGGCGACTTCGACGTGGTCCACGACAATCAGAGCCTGGGGTCGGGGCTGCTCGGGATGATGGCGGACGGGTGGCCGCTGCTCACCACTCTTCACCATCCCATCACCGTGGACCGGGTGCTGGCTCTTTCCCACGCCGAGAACGCCTACCGCCGTCTCACCCAGCGGCGATGGTTCGGGTTCCTGGGCATGCAGATGCGGGTGGCCAGACAGCTTCCCCGCATCGTGACGGTGTCGGAGTCCTCCAAGCACGACATCGCCGCCCAGATGGGGGTGGAGCTGTCCCGCATGACCGTCGTTCCCGTGGGCGTGGACCACACCGTCTTCCGGCCTCGTCCGGACCGGCCGCGCCGGCCCGGACGGATCATGGTCACATCCTCGAGCGATGTCCCCATGAAGGGCCTCGTGCCGCTCCTCGAGGCCCTGGCCAAACTGCGCACGGAGCGCGACGTGGAGCTCCTGGTCATCGGCCGCCCCCAAGAAGGCGGGCGCGTGGCGCGCACCATCGACAGGCTCGGGCTCTCCCCGGCCGTGCACTGCGTGACGGGGATCTCAGACGAGGAGCTCGCCGGCATGTACGCCGAGGCGCAGGTCGCCGTGGTGCCGTCGTTGTACGAGGGCTTCTCCCTTCCCGCCATCGAGGCCATGGCGTGCGGGGTCCCCCTGGTGGCCACCACGGGAGGGGCGCTTCCCGAGGTGGTGGGCACCGACGGCGAGACTGCCCTGTTGGTCAGGCCCGACGACCCCGAGGCTCTGGCGGGGGGCATCCGTCGCATCCTCGACGATGACGCCCTGGCGACGCGTTTGGGCGGAGGCGGACGCCAGAGGGTGCTCGGCCGCTTCACGTGGGAGGCGACGGCACGCGGAACCGCTGAGCAGTACCGGCTGGTGCTCGAGGACCACCGCCGCGCGCCAGACGGCACCACGGTGTCGGCGTCGTGTTGACCGTGGACTACAGCCGTCTGGGTGTGGGGCGCGGCGAACGCCTGCTCGACCTGGGGTGCGGAGGCGGCCGGCATGCTTTCCAGGCGGTGCGGCTCGGGGCGCGGGTGGTGGCGCTGGACGCCGTGGCGACCGAGGTCACCCAGGTGCGCGACACCATCGGCGCCATGCTCGACGCCGGCGAGGTGCGGGTCGACGACGAGGCGGGCGTGGTCCAGGGAGATGCCCTTCATCTTCCCTTCGCCGACGCCAGCTTCGACCGCGTGATCGCCTCGGAGGTCCTCGAGCACATCCCCCAGGACAGCTCGGCCATGGCCGAGCTGTCGCGGGTCCTGCGCCCGGGAGGCACCATGGCGGTCACGGTCCCCCGGTTCGGGCCCGAGGCCGTCAACTGGGCCCTGTCGCACGACTACCACGACGTCCCCGGCGGCCATGTCCGCATCTACCGGCGCTCGACGCTCGTGGAGCGGCTGCGGCGCGTGGGGCTGCGTCCTGTGGCCAGCCACCACGCCCATGCGCTGCACTCGCCCTACTGGTGGCTGCGTTGCTGGGTGGGGCCGCGGCGCAACGACCACCCGGCCGTGCGCGCCTATCACCGACTGCTCGTCTGGGACATCACGAGTGCCCCGCGGCTCACCCGGGTCACCGAGCATCTGCTCAACCCTTTGCTGGGCAAGAGCCTCGTCGTCTATCTGGAGAAGCCTGCATGACGCGGACTGAGGGAGCGCTCCCGTTCACGGGCCGCGTCACGGAGGCGGAGCCTGTACTTGTCGGGCGCCCGGTGGTGGCCGACATCCCCGAGGTGCCCGGAGTACTCAGCGCCCGGGACGTGGAGGCGACGGCAGAGTCGATCGCCGAGGTGCAGCGTCACGACGGGATGATCCCGTGGTTCGAAGGGGGACACTGCGACCCGTGGAACCACGTCGAGTCGGCCATGGCCCTCAGCGTGGCCGGACTCCACAAGGAGGCCACGCTCGCCTATCAATGGTTGGCGGACACACAGCTCCCCGACGGGTCCTGGTTCAACTACTACGTGGCCGGAAGTGGCGTGAAGGACCCTCGCCTCGACACCAATGTGTGCGCCTACGTGGCCACCGGAGCTTGGCACAACTTCCTCGTCACCCGGGACCTTTCTGCGCTGCGGTCCATGTGGCCAGTGATCGACAAGGCCCTGTCCTTCGTGTTGTGCTTCCAGAGCGACGACGGAGCGGTCCTGTGGTCGGTCGACCCCGACGGGCACCTCGGGCGCTACCCGTTGCTCACGGGTTCGTCGTCGATCTACCACGCACTGCGCTGCGGCGTGGCCTGCGCAGAGACCCTTGGTGACGAGCGCCCCGACTGGGAGCTCGCCGCCGGTCGCCTCGCCCATGCCATCGCACATGCGCCCCAGGTCTTCGAGCCCAAGCACGAGTTCGCCATGGACTGGTACTACCCGGTCCTCTCGGGTGCACTCTCGGGTGAGGCGGCCGCCTCGCGGATCGACGCATGGTGGGACACCTTCGTGCTGGACGGCCGCGGGGTGCGGTGCGTGTCGACGGGCCCGTGGGTCACCGCGGCGGAGACCGCCGAGTGTGCTCTGGCCCTCGACGCCATCGGACGTCGTGCCCACGCGCTGGACCTGCTGACCTGGGCGCAAGCACACCGACGCGACGACGGGTCGTACTGGACGGGGATCGTCTATCCCGACAGGGAGACCTTCCCCTTCTCCGAGCGCACGACCTACACCGCCGCCGCCATCGTCCTCGCTGCCGACGCGCTCGCCAACGCCACCCCCGCGGCCGGGCTGTTTCGCGGGGAGTCGCTGCCCTACGGGTTGGACCTCACCGAGCCTCGGTGGGAGGCACCACCCGCCTGAGCACGCGCAACGATCCGCACTCGCCGTCCTCGACGAATTCGCCGGATTCGAGCGCCGCGCACCACAGCTCGTAGGGCGGCCGACCACCGTCGGCCGGATCGGGGAAGACGTCGTGGATCGCCAGCCATCGGCCCACGGCCACATGAGGGGCCCAGCCCCTGAGGTCCGCCCACGCCGGCTCAGCGCCGTGTCCACCATCGATGAAGCAAAAATCGAGCGGTGTCTGCCAGTGGGCGGCAATGACGCCGGAGTCACCCACCACCCCGACCACACAGCCCCCGAGCTCCGCATCCTCGATGGTGCGACGCCAAAACGGAAGAGTGTCGATGCGACCCGTTCGGGGGTCGACGACCTCGTCGTCGTGGTGCTCCCACCCGGGCTGGTTCTCCTCCGAGCCGTGGTGATGGTCGATGCTGAACAGTGCCGCTCCGGTGGCTTGCGCCGCCGCGCCGAGGTAGACCGTGGACTTCCCGCACCATGCGCCCACCTCCACCAACGTGGCGCTGTGCGGGCCTTGGCTCCCCGCGCGCCGCGGCCGCGTCGAAGAGCGCGGCTCCCTCGTCGTCGGGCATGAAGCCCTTGGCGCCGCGCCGTGGGCGAAGAGCTGTTCCGTCGTGTCGTCCACGTCACTCCTCATCTCTGGTGCATCTCTTGTATCTCTGATGTCGGGAGCCTCACGTCGCCGCTTGCACAGCGGTGAAGATAGCGAAGCCCGCCAGAACGACGCCCGCCACCCGGCGGATCATGGCGAGCGGCAGGACGCGCAGCAGGACCCGACCGCCTATCACGCCGACCCCCATCACGGTGACGAGCGCCGAAGCTGATCCGACGAAGACCGACAAGGGGCTGTGGTAGCGGGCCACGAGGTTGGCGGTGAGTATCTGGGTGAGGTCCCCGAGCTCGGCGACCACGATGACGGTAAAGGCCCCGAGAGCCACGCGTCGGCCCGAGCGGACCTGTTCGGCCTCCTCCTCGCCTTCGTGGGTCTCCGCCTCTTCCGTCACGAGCAGCAGGTAGAGCGACCCGCCCGCGAAGAGTGCCGCAACCACCGCCTCGACCCACCGATGGGGGAGGAGCTCGAGCAGCCGGCCCGCCAAGACCGCCACGGCGGCGTTGAGGACCATGGCGAGCGGCAGCGCCGATCCACACCGGGAGGGGTCGGTACCGGCTCGACAGCACGATGGTGGCGATCATCGTCTTGTCGGGCAGCTCGGCGACGAAGATGAGCCCGAAAGTGATGGCCAGGATGGACAGGTTCATCGGCCGGCCGCCCGCTCGCTGCGGTGTGCGGCACCGCAAGGGCGCCCCGCCGCCGGCAATCCGACGACGCCGCTCAGGTCGTCTCCAGGCGTGAGAGGCCTGCGCTCAGTACGGGCACGGCCGTGTCGCGCAGGGCGCGAGCGAACGACACGTTGATCGCAAGACGCTCCAGGGTCTGGTCGACGGTCCGCTGGCCGATGGCCAAAGGATGGGCTTGCACGAACGTCCGGATCTCGTCGGCGAGCTGAGGATCGCGGCACAACGACGTCACACCACCGAGCATGCGCGGCAGGATGTTGGCCGGGATGCGGTCGACGAGCTCGTCCCAGTGCTCGGTGACGCGCGCCCACGTCGAGGGGCCGGTTTCACGATTGGCGAGCAGCAGGTGGATGACGAAGGGGGCATTCTGGGTTCGCACCTCGGTGCGGGCCAGCTCGAAGGTCCGAGCCGCCAACGACGGGTCGGTGAAGCCTGCCAACGCGTACAGGTAGCGCATCTCCTCCTGGGGCGTGGCGGGGTGCCGGTAGTGCTCCAGGAAGCCCTCGTACTCCTGGGGACCTCCCGAGGCGGCCACCGTGCCGAGGGTCGCCGAGGCCAGGTCGGGGTCAAGAGGGGTCTCGCCGCGCTGCGCGGAGCCATATCGTCGGTGCGCCTCGGCTCGGACCTCGGGATCCCGGCCCACCGTGCCGAGCGCCGCCACGACTTGCGACCGCAACGTCGGTGTGCGGGGGTCTTCGCCTGGTCGGGGGTCCCATCCCAGGCGCGCCAAGACCGGAGCCAGCAGGGCGCGCGTGTACGAAGCGACGAGCGCCGTGGCGTCATCGGCCACGGCGCGGTCGAGGAGCGACAATGCCCCGGTGACCTGCGACCAGACGTCGGGGTCGTCCTCGTCGCCGAGCGCCTCGGCGAGGAGCAGGAAGTCGAGGGGCTCGGCACGCTGGCCGATGACCACGGCCCAGGTGTCGCCGAGCAGGTTGAAGCGTTCCAGCCGGTCGAGCGCGTCCATGCGCCTTGCCAGCCTGAGGTGGAGAGCGGGGGCGTACCGGACCCGGTAGTAGCCGGTGCCGCCCGCGTTCACCACCACGACGGCCCCTTCGGCGCTGGCCCCCGTGTCGAGCGACCGGGGTTGGGCGTCGAGGAGCACCCTGGCTTCGTCGCCGTCGATCGCCCTGGCGATGATGGGGACCGTCCACGTGGTCCCGATGGCGCTCGGTCCGTCGACGTCCGCGTATCGGAAGGCGTCTTGGCCAAGTACCACCGTGGCGTGGGGATCGCGCGCTGGTCGCCGGCGTCGGCGCTGTCGACGCTCACGAGCGGGAAGCCACCTTGGAGGATCCAGCTGTCCATGATGTCGCGGACCGGCTCACCGCTGGCCTGCTCGATGGCGTCCCACAGGTCGGCCGTCTCGGTGTTGCCGAAGCGGTGGGCCTCGAGATATCGCCGCACCCCGTCGCGGAAACGGTCGGCTCCCAGGTAGCGCTCGAGCATGCGAAGGACCCCCGCACCCTTTTGATAAGTGAGGACGTCGAACATGCCCTGCGCCTCTTCGGGCGGTCCCACGGGGTACTCGACGGGCCGGGTGGAGTGCAGGGCGTCGGTCGCCATGGCCGTGTCTCGTTCCATGCCGAATGTCACCCATCGCTGCCACTCGGGGCGGAAGTGGTCGACGCACAGCAGCTCCATCAAGGTGGCGAAGGCCTCGTTGAGCCAGATGCCGTTCCACCATTTCATGGTGACGAGGTCCCCGAACCACATGTGGGCGATCTCGTGGGAGATGACGTCGGCCATCCGCTCGAGCTCGAGCCGTGACGCCTGCGCCGGGTCGACGAGCAGCAGGGCCTCGCGAAACGTGACGCACCCGAGGTTCTCCATGGCGCCGAAGGCGAAGTCGGGGATGGCGACGAGGTCGAGCTTCTCGGCCGGATAGTCGATGCCGAACCAGTCGGCGAAGAACTCCAGTGCATGGGCGGCCGCCTCCAGGGCGAAGGCCGTCAGGTGGCCTTGCCCGGGACGTGCACGATGCGTACCGGCGTGCCTCGCACCTCGACCGGCTCGGTGGCCACCAGTGGCCCACCACGAACGCCACGAGGTAGGTCGACATGGGGATGGTGTCGCCGAATCGGACCCTGCGGCCGCCCTGGGCCAGTGCTGAGTCGTCGACCACGGGCCCGTTGGAGTAGGCGGCGAGCCCGTCGGGGACGTCGAGGGTGATCGAGAACACCGCCTTGCGATCGGGCTCGTCGAAGCACGGAAAGGCGCGTCGGGCGTCGGTGGCTTCGAACTGGGTGGTGGCGATGGAGTGAGTGACGCCGTCGTCGCCGGTGTAGTCGGAGCGGTAGAAGCCGTGCAGCTTGTCGTTGAGGACGCCCGCGAATTCCAGGGAGATCACCGCCGGGCCAGGCGTGAGCGACGCCTCGGGGGTGAGGATGAGGCGCTCGGCGTCCTCGTCGAGGCGTACTGCCAGGTCTGTCGGTCCCTACCACCGGGATCCAGCCACGCGCTGTCGACGCTTAGTTCGGCGGCGTGCAGGACGATCTCGTGCACAGCCTCGTGGACCATCGCCTCGATGCGCACCTCTCCGCGAAGGTGGCGGCCTCGAGGTCGGGAGCCAGCCGCAGCGCGTAGCGACGCGGCTCGACGGTGTAGGGCAGCCGGTGCTGCGCCGATGGGTCGGCGCGTCCGGTGACAGTCGTGTCGGTCATCGGGCGCAGGCTACCCGGGCGTGCTCAGCCCGCCGGTTCCCGAGGCCTGGGTGTCCGAGTAGCTTCCGGGCTGTGAACGAATCCCGCCCTCGCCCTGATGCGGGCACCGTACCATTCGATGTCGTCGCCGTCGGCTCTGCCCTGGTCGACGTCCTCGCCCATGCAACCATCGAGGACCTGCGCCGCTTCGACATGGTCAAGGGGTCCATGGCGCTGGTCGACCTGGCCAGGGCGGCGTCGTCTACGAAGCCATGGGACCGGCGTCGAAGTCTCGGGCGGCTCGGCCGCCAACACCGCCGTGGGTGTGGCCGCCCTGGGGGGGCGGGTCGGGTACCTCGGGCAAGGTGGCCGACGACGAGTTCGGGGAGATCTTCCTTCACGACATCGCCGCCGCCGGGGTGGAGCTGGGCCAGACCACGCCCGTCGAGCGCCTCGCTCCGACCTCGCCGACGACCGGGCCACGGGGCGATGCCTGGTGCTCGTCACCGAGGACGGCGAGCGGACCATGGCGACCCACCTGGGGGTGGCCTCGACGCTCGGCCCCGAGGACCTCGACGAGGAGCTCGTCGCCCGGGCACAGGTCGTGTACCTGGAGGGCTACCTGTGGGACCTGGGGCCCGGCCAAGGAGGCCCTGCGGCGGGCCATGGAGGTGGCCCACGCCACCGACGCGCTGGTGGCTCTGACCCTGTCCGACCCGTTCTGCGTCCAGCGCCACCGGCGGGAGTTCCTCGAGCTGCTGCACGGCGAGGTCGACGTCCTGTTCGCCAACGAGGACGAGATCATGCTGCTGTTCGACGCGCCCACATTCGACGACGCCGTGGCCGCGGTGGAGGAGACGGGCCTTCTGGCCGCCCTGACCAGAGGGCCGGCCGGTTCGGTGGTGGTGACCGCCTAGGGACCGGTCGCTGTGGCCGCCGAGCCGGTCGAGCACGTGGTCGACACCACCGGTGCCGGCGATCTCTACGCCGCCGGTTTCCTGTACGGGCTCACCCACGGCTACGACCCCGAGCACTGCGCCCGCTTGGGCGGGCTGTGCGCGGCCGAGGTCATCTCCCACCTCGGGGCCCGGCCCCAGGCCGACCTGCGCCAACTGGCCAAGGCTGCCGGTCTCCTCTGAGGTCGAGAACCGGGAGCGGGTGGCGCCTCAGTGGCTCGTCGTCGGCCGGGGTCGGCTCGGGCGGCAGGTAGGCGAGCTCGAGGTCGCCCAGGCGGACGAGCACCGAGGCCACCCAGCGGGCCAGCTGCCCGGCACAGGCCCGGCCAGGGTCGAGGCGTCCTCCATGGCCGCCTCGTCCAGACGGATGGTCCCCTGGTAGGTGGTCTCCACCGCGAACCGCGGACCGCCGGGCTCGTGGACCTGCTCGACGACGGGAGCAGCCCGTACGAGGGTGTCGGCGCCGATGGCGGGGCTCTCCTCGGGCAGGCAGGCGAGGACGGCGTCGAGGTCGGGCATGGCCGACAGTCGCTGGAGACGCAGGGTGATCTCCACCACGACCTCGGGGAGATCCTCGGGTGGCTCGCCGATGGACCAGGACCGGTAGGCGCTCTGGCTCCACGTGGGCCAGTCCACCGACACGTCGGCCCGGACCCGGGGTGGCTTCTCCTCTCCGGGGAGCGAGTACGACGTCTCCCACGAGACGTCGCCCGAGGAAGACGTCGACCTGGAAGCGTTCCTCGACCGCCTGGCGCTGCAACAGGGCGTCCTCCAGGGCGCGCGCGGGTCTGGGTGATGACGTCCACCAGGATGTGGTCGAGCATGCGCCGGAGGCTACCGTTGGCAACGTGGTCTCTGCCGCCGCGAACCCGTGGCTCGGGCGTCGGGTGCATCTCCTACGCGCACCAGGGCGGCGCCTGGGAGGCGCCGTCGTCGACGCTGTTCGCCATCCGGCGGGCGCTCGAGCTCGGTGCCACCGGGATCGAGCTCGACGTGCACGCCACCGCCGACCGGCATCTGGTGGTGTGCCACGACGGGACGGTCGACCGGACGACCGAACGGGCACGGGCCGATCCACCGCTGACGCTGGCCGAGGTGCGCGCGCTCGACAACGCCTACTGGTTCGCCCCCGGGGGCGACGTGACCCCCGGCCTGGCCCCCGACGCCTATCCCTACCGGGGACGGGCACCGCCTCGACCCCGAATTCGGCGTCGCCACGCTGGACGAGGTGCTCGACCTGCTCGACGAGTACCCCCAGGTGGCGCTCAACCTCGACATCAAGGACACCGCGCCCGGCGGTCGAGCCCTACGAGGAGATCCTCGCCCTCGACGCTGGCCGGTCGCGGCGCCACGACCGGGTCATCGTGGCGTCGTTCCTCGACGTCGCCACCGACGCGTTCGCCAAGTGCGCGCCGGACGTCGCCACCTCGGCGGGAACGCTGGCCATGGCCATGTTCTGGCGGGCCGTGCACCAGGGCGAGGAGCCCCCGCCCACGGCGCACGTGGCCCTGCAGGTTCCCGCCGTCCACGGCGACCTGGTCCTGGTCGACGAGCTGTTCGTGGAGGCGGCCCACGAGCACGGGCTGGCCGTCCACGTGTGGACGATCAACGACGAGAACGAGATGGCCCGCCTGCTCGACCTGGGCGTCGACGGCATCATCTCGGACCTGCCCACGGCGCTCGTGTCGTTGGTGGGGCGCGGGGCCTGGCTTACCGCCCCTGAGGGACTGCCGGTCCGGGCCCTCGAACCGAGGAGCTCAGCCCCGACCGGCGTTGGGCCGCTTGCCGTGGTTGGCCTTCTTCTTGCTCCGGATCTTGCGCTTGACGGTCCGCTTCGACATGGCGACCCACGCTACCGGGTCGACGACGACGCCCCACCACCATGCCTGGGCCGGCCTCTGCGGCCCGTCGCCGCGTGAGCCCACGGCTGAGACGCTCGTCGGCCAGCCGATAGCGTCTCGTGCCAATGGAGCGTCTCGGTCTGGTCGGTCTGCCCAACGCCGGGAAGACGTCGCTGTTCAACGCCCTCACCGGGGCCGAGGCGCCCGGTGGCGCCCCATCCCTTCACCACCACCGAGTCGTCGGTGGCTGCCGCCCCCCTGCCCGATGCCCGCCTCGACGCCCTGGCCGCCATGAGCGCCAGCCGAAGGTGGTCCACGCCGGGATGGAGGTGGTCGACATCGCCGGGCTCGTGCCGGGGGCATCGACCGGGGAGGGTCTCGGCAACCGCTTCCTGGCCGGCATCCGCGAGGTCGACGCCCTGTGCCTGGTTCTGCGGGCCTTCGAGAGCGCCGAGGTACCCGGGCGACACCGACCCCGTCGACGCCCTGGCCACGCTGGAGCTCGAGCTCGTCCTGGCCGACGTGGCGACCATCGAGTCCCAGATCGACAAGCGGCGCGAGGCGGCCAAGTCGGACAAGAGCCTGGCGGCCGAGGTGGCGGCCATGGAGGCGGCCCTCGAGGAGTCTGTCGGCGGGGGTCCCGCTGTACCGGGCCAGGCCTCGACCGCCGACAGTGCGCCGCTGCGCGAGAGCCTGTTCCTGCTCACCGACAAGCCGGTGCTGGCCGTGGTCAACCTGGGCGAGGACCAGCTGGACAGGGCCGACGGCCATCGTCGGCCGGTGGCCGACGCGCTCGGAGGCCACGGCGAGGCGCTCGGGGTCTGCGTGCAGCTCGAGGCCGAGACGGCCCAGCTTCCCCCGAGCGAGCGAGCCGAGCTTCTCGAGGGTCTCGGGCTCGGCGAGGGCGCCCTCACCCGGGTGGCCCAGCGCGCCTACCACCTGCTCGGGCGGCGGATCTTTCTCACCACCGGGGACAAGGAGTCGCGCGCCTGGAGCTTCCGGGCCGGGGCCACCGCCGCGAGTGCGCCGGTGTGATCCACTCCGACCTCCAGCGGGGCTTCATCCGGGCCGAGGTCATCCACTGGGACGAGCTCCTCGAGCTCGGCTCGTGGGCGAAGGCCAAGGCGGCGGGCCGCATCCGCCTCGAGGGCAAGGACTACCAGGTCGCTCGACGGCGACGTGCTCGAGATCCGGTTCAACGTGTGAGCGACGGCCCGAGACCGATGCGGCGACCGGGTGTCGACGATGTGGCTGCTGCGTGACGGCGAGGTGCTGGCGGCCGCCGAGATGGCCGACACTTCGCCGAGCGGCTGCGCGGCCTGCTCGGCCGCTCGGAGTACGAAGGAGCCTTCGTCTTGCCCCGCACCGAGTCGGTGCACTCCTTGGGAATGCGCTTCGCCCTCGATGTCGCCTTCCTCGACCGCGACTGTGCGTGGTCGACATCGTCCACCTGGCGCCGTGGCGCATGACGGTGCCTCGTCGCGCGTGCCGGATGGTTCTCGAGGCCCAGGCGGGCGCCTTCGAGCGCTGGGGGCTGCGCCTCGGCGACCGCCTCGAGCTGCGCACGACTCCCGATGATGCGGTGGACCTCGGCCGACGGGCGACGCTTGGTGCTCGTGTCCACGCCCATCGGCAACCTGGGCGACCTGTCACCCCGGGCCGTGGAGGCCCTGGCCCACGCCGACCTGGTGTGCTGCGAGGACACCCGCCGCACGCGAGGCGCTTCTCACCTACGCCGGCTTCACGGGCCTCGACGCCTGCTGTCGCTGCACGGCCACAACGAGGCGGCCCGGGTCGACCCAGGTGCTCGCCCATCTGGCCGGGGGCGGACGGTGGCCGTGGTGAGCGACGCCGGCACGCCCGGCGTTGTCCGATCCCGGCGGCCGTCTGGTGGCGGCGGCGGCGGCGCCGGCGTGCGAGGTCACGGCGGTGCCCGGACCGAGCGCGGCGCTGGCGGCCTTGGTGGTGAGCGGTCTGCCCACCGACCGCTTCTGCTTCGAGGGCTTTCTGCCCCGACGGGGAGCGGATCGCCGGCGCCGGCTCGAGGCCCTGGCCGCCGAGGAACGCACCGTCGTCCTGTTCGAGGCGCCCGGCCGGCTGGCCGCCACCCTGGCCGATCTGGTCGACGCCTGCGGGCCGGAGCGGGCGGTGGTGGTGGCCCGGGAGCTGACCAAGCTCCACGAGGAGGTCTGGCGGGGCACCCTGGCCGAGGCGCGGCCGAGCACTTCGCCGCCCGGCGAGGTGCGCGGCGAGGTCGTGGTGGTCCTGGCGGGGCGACCGGCCTCCGACCGGCGCCCGACGACGCCGACGTGGTCGACGCCCTGCGGCGCCGCGTCGACGGCGGGCGACACGCTGCGCGACGCCGCCGAGCGCCGGTGGCGCGGGAGCTCGGGGTGTCGCGCCGGCGCGCCTACGACCAGGCTCGTCCTGGCGTCGCGCGAGGAATGTCGAGGGCTGACCGGGCGGTTGACACTGTGGGTGGTGCGGGCGGGCAGTGGACTGAGCGGACGAACACGACGGTCCGGAGGAAGTGCGCGGAAGGAGTCACCACGTGGCGAGATTCGGTAGTGGACAAGACCCAGGCCCCGCCGGTGGAGCCGGTGACGTCCCGAGGGCCTGGCCCGGGCGACGTTCGCGGCCGGGTGCTTCTGGGGGGTGGAGGAGTTCTTCCTGGCGGTTCCCGGGGTGGTCGACGCCGTGTCGGGCTACACCGGCGGCGCCGCGACGGCACCCCACCTACGAGCAGGTGTGCTCGGGAGCGACCGGGCACGCCGAGGCCGTCCTCGTGACCTTCGACCCCGCCCGTGTGTCCTACGAGCACCTGCTCGAGGAGTTCTGGCGCCACCACGACCCCACCACGCCCAACCGGCAAGGCCCCGACGTCGGGACCCAGTACCGCTCGGCGGTCTTCTTCCACGACGCCGAGCAGGAGCGCGTCGGCCAAGGAGTCGCTGGAGGCACTACCAGGAGCGGTTCCGCCGTCCCATCGTCACCGAGGTGGTCGCCGGCGACGACGTTCTGGCCGGCCGAGGCCTACCACCAGCGCTACGTGGAGCGCACCGGGCACGGCGCCTGCCACGTGGCCAACTGGTAGCGACTCGGGGCCGGCCTCGCCGGCCCGGGTGCGCAGCCGGGCCCGGATCGGGTATCGGCCGGTCGGTACGCTACGCCGGTGCCCCGCTTCTACGTGACGACGCCGATCTACTACGTGAACGACGTGCCCCACGTCGGGCACGCCTACACGACGGTGATCGCCGACGCCCTGGCCCGCTGGCACCGGCTGCTGGGCGACGACGTCTTCTTCCTCACCGGGACCGACGAGCACGGCGACAAGATCGCCCGGGCGGCCGAGGCCCACGGCGTGACCCCCAGGAGTGGGTGGACCGCACCTCGGAGCGCTTCGTCGAGGCCTGGGCCGGCGCTCGACATCTCCAACGACGACTTCATCCGCACCACCGAGCCCCGCCACCACCGCGCCGTGCAGCACTTCCTGCAGACGATCCACGACAACGGCTACACCGAGCTCGGGGTCTACAGCGGGCTCGTACTGCGTGGGCTGCGAGGACTACAAGAAGGAGTCCGAGCTCGTCGACGGCAATTGCCCCGATCCACCTGCCGCCGGTCGAGATGCTCGAGGAGGAGAACTACTTCTTCAAGCTGAGCGCCTTCGAGGACCGGCTGCTCGCAGTGGTACGAGGACCAACCCCGACGCCGTCCGACCCGACGGGCAAGCGCAACGAGGCGCTCGGCATCATCAAGGGCGGTCTCGAGGACATCTCGATCACCCGGACCTCCACCCGCTGGGGCGTGGAGGTGCCCTGGGACGACGCGCACGTCTTCTACGTCTGGTACGACGCCCTGGTCAACTACCTGACCGCCATCGGCTACGGCGAGGACGAGGCGCGCTTCGACGCGTGGTGGCCGGCCGTGCACCACCTCCTCGGCAAGGACATCATCCGCTTCCACTGCGTGTGGTGGCCGGCCATGTGCATGGCCGCCGGCATCGACCCACCGGCGCACTTGCTCGTCCACGGATGGCTGCTCGTGTCGGGCGAGAAGATGTCGAAGTCGAGGCAGGGGAACCAGGTCACCCCAGGCCGATCCTGACGCGACGAGACTTCGGCGTCGACGCCTTCCGCTATCACCTGCTGCGCGACACACCGCTTCGGCACCGACGGCGACTTCTCCTACGAGGGCATCACCGCCCGCTACAACGCCGATCTGGCCAACAATCTCGGCAACCTGATGGCACGCGTCGCCACCGTGGTGGGCTCCAAGTGCGGCGGCATCGGGCCCGCGCCCGATCCCGCACAGCCGTCTGGCGGCCGTGGCCGCCGACGGTCGTCGCCGACGCCGTCGCGGCGTGGGACGGCGCGCAGCCCCACGTCGCCCTCGAGGCCACGTGGCGGCTATCCACGAGACCAACGCCGAGCTCGAGGCGACCGAGCCGTGGAAGGCCGATCCCGGTCCGGCCGTCGACGCCGTGCTCGGCAGCGCGCTCGAGGCGCTGCGCATCGTGGCGCTTGCTGGCGCTCGCCGGCCATGCCCGACACCAGTGCCGAGATCTGGCGACGGCTCGGGCTCGACCGGTGAGCCCGAGGACCGCCGCGTCCCCGACGACGCCGCGCTGGGGTGGCTATCCCGGCGGCCTGCCGGTGGAGAAGGCAGCACCGCTGTTCCCGCGCCGGCGCCAGTGACGACGGACCGACGGCCGCCGAGCGCCGTCGCGACGGCGTCGCGTGGATCGACTCGCACTGCCACCTCCAGGACCGCTACCGGCCCGAGGGCGATGAGCGTGCTGTCGGATGCCGTCGCGAGGCGGCCGAGGCCGGTGTCGGCGGCGTCGTGTGCGTGGGCACCGACGCCGACGACCTCGCGTCAGGCCGTGGCGCTGGTCGGTGGGTGCGGACCGAGGTGTCTGCGGCGCCGGCGCCACCGGTGGCGGGGCCGTTCCTGACGACTTCGGGGCGTGGGCCACGATCGGCCTTCATCCCCACGACGCCTCGCAGGGCGTGGAGGAGGTCGAGCGTGCTCTCGAGGACGCCTCGCCGAGCAGCGCGCGGCGTCGTGGTGGCGGTGGGGGAGTGCGGGTCTCGACTACCACTACGACCACTCGCCCCGGGCCGCGCAACGCGACGCCTTCGCCGCCCAGATCGCGTTGGCGCGCGCGCCACGACCTCACCCTCGTCGTGCACACTCGCGACGCATGGGACGACACCCTCGACATCCTGCGGGCGGCAGGCCGCACCGAGCGCACCGTCATGCACTGCTTCACCGGAGGGCCCGACGAGGCCCGTCGTTGTCTCGACCTCGGCGCGTTCTTGTCCTTCAGCGGCATCGTCACGTTCAAGAGCGCCGACGATGTCCGCGCCGCCGCCGCGCTGTGCCCGCTCGACCGGCTCCTGGTGGAGACCGACGCGCCGTTTCTGGCTCCGGTGCCGCACCGCGGGAAGCAGAACCGACCGGCCTGGGTGGTGGCGGTGGGCGAGGCGGTGTCCGAGATCAAACGCGTGGCGCCCTCGTCGCTTGCCGAGACCAGCACGGCCACGACGCGTGCCGCCTTCGCACTGTCCTGAGCGCCACATTTCGGTTGGCGTCGGCAAGAGAAATCGTGTGATTATCTCGTTGCCCTCTGTGACAAATTTGGCAGGAAAAATTGGGGTTTTCCACAGGCGACACGCACGGGTATCGGAGAAGGTAGTCACTGTGTCACGCTCTGTCGTACACAGCGAGCCCAGACACCCACGTGTGTCACCGTCGTGCGCGGTTTTCGCATTGTCGACGACGCCTGTCGAATTGATCGTGCTCGTCACCTCCCCTAGCGTCGTGTGCGATCCCGACGCAGTTGACATGGAGTCCGCAGAGGAAGGGTGGAGTTCTGAGGACCCGCAGCGCCGGGGGGTTGCGGCACGTGGTGCAGACTGGGGTGTTGTCTCGCCCTGGTTGCGGTGCCGCTCCTCCTGCTCGGCACACCGCAGCGCGCGACGTTGCACGAACTGCGGCACCACGCCGGTGCCGGCGCGGAGCGCGTCCACGCCGACGCCACTGTGGCGCGCCTGTCCACGTCGTGGAGGACCCCCGTCGTCTTCGCCGACCTGATGGCTTCGGCGTCCACACCGAGTTCCACCTCCACTGTGGCGACGCCGGCCACGGGCGCGCTCGACACCGGATCGCTCACGCGCCTCGAGAGCGTCTCGTTCCGGCAGCCGCTGTCGACCCCCACCACGACCATCACGGCCATCCCCTCCGCCGCCTCGACGACGGCGTCGGCTGCTCCCGCGCCGAAACCAGCGGCCTCGGTGCCCTCGGCGCCACCGAGCATCACGGCCGGTATCGCATCGTGGTACGGCGCACCGGCGGGTACGTGCGCCAGTCCGACCCTGGTCTTCGGCACGGTGGTGACCGTGACCGACCTGGCGACCGGGGTCTCGCTCCGCTGCACGGTCGACGACCGCGAGGCGCACAACCCCGGCCGGGTCATCGACCTCGCCCCGGCCACGTTCTCCCAGCTGGCGAGCCCGTCGGTCGGTCTGATCGAGGTGCGCCTCAGCTGGTGAGCTCCTACCACCCGCCAGCGACGGCACCATTCGTGCCGTGACGCTGTCACTGCGCCAGGTCCGGGAGCTCCTCGACGCGCCACGGCCTGCGGCCCAGCCGTGCCCTGGGCCAGAACTTCGTCGTCGACGCCAACACCGTGCGCCGCATCGCCCGGTTGTCCGGGGTGGGGCCCGGGATGGCCGTGGTCGAGATCGGTGCCGGGCTCGGGGCGCTCACCCTGGCGCTGGCCGAGACCGGGGCGCACGTCACCGCGGTGGAGGTCGACCGCCGTCTGGTGCCCCTGCTGCGTCCCAGGTCGAGCCCAGCGGCGTACGGGTCGTGGAGGCGGACGCGCTGACGCTCGACTGGCACGAGCTCCTCGGTCCTGTCGCGCGTCGGTCGAGGACGCGTCGCCGTGGACCATGGTGGCCAACCTTCCGTACAACGTGGCGGTCCCGGTGGTGCTGCGCGCCCTCGACGAGGCGCACGAGGGTGCAGTCGATGCTGGTGATGGTGCAGCGTGAAGTGGGCGAACGCCTGGCGGCGGGTCCCGGTTCCAAGGCCTACGGCGCGGTGTCGGTGAAGGTGGCCTACCACGCCACGGCGCGCGTGGTGGGACGGGTGCCTTCCTCGGTGTTCGTCCCCCGTCCCGCGGTCGATTCGGTGCTCGTCCGCATCGAGCGTCTTCCTGTCGTAGCCGTGGATCCCTCTGTCGTCGCGGCGGCGAGGCTCTTCGAACTGGTGCGGGCGGGATTCGGCCACCGTCGCAAGATGCTCCGCCAGTCGCTGGCGGGTGTGGTTCCCGCCGAGGCGTTCACCGCCGCGGCGATCGACCCCGAGGCGCGCGCCGAGAACCTGGGGGTCGAGGATTGGGGGAGACTGGCGGCGTGGCCTCCGACGCCCACCCGATTCGTGAACGGCGTCGAGGACGACGGGCTGAGTGTGTCCTGCCCCCGCCAAGCTCACGTTGTCGTTGCACGTGACGGGGGTGCGAGACGACGGCTACCACCTGCTCGACGCCGAGATGGTGTCGATCGACCTCGCCGACACACTCACCTTCGGCCCCGGGACAGGGATTTCGGTGGTGGACGACGTCCGGGGTGAGCTCGGGGTGGAGCGGGTGCCCACCGGGCCCGAGAACCTCGTGGCGCGGGCGCTCGCCCTCGTGGGCCGCAGCGCCTCGGTCCGGATCGTGAAGCGCGTCCCGGCGGGCGCCGGTCTCGGCGGCGGGTCGGCCGATGCCGCCGCCGTTCTGCGCTGGGCCGAGGCCACCGACCTCGCGTTGGCTGTCCGTCTCGGCGCCGACGTTCCATTCTGTGTGTGGGGCGGGACGGGCCCGCGTCACGGGCGTGGGGGAGAAGGTCGAGCCGCTCCCCTTCGAGGACCGCCGCTTCGTCTTGTTGCTGTGCCCGGTGTCGGTCGACACCGCGGCGGTCTACAGGAAATGGGACGATCGACGGGACCGGACGTTCGGTCGTAGCCACGACGAGGGCTCGGCCGGCAACGACCTCGAAACTGCGGCCATCGAGGTTGCCCCTTCGCTGGAGCGCTGGCGCGATCGCTTGGCGGCGTTGACCGGTCAACGGCCACGACTCGCCGGTAGCGGGTCGTCGTGGTTCGTCGAGGGAGATCCCGACGGTCTCGGCATCGGGGGACGCGACGTCCTCGTGATGGACGACCAACGAGCTGCGTTGGTGCCGGTGCGGACGGTTCCGGCCATGACGGGACGCTGAGCTGGCGAAACCCCCGTTACGCGGCACTCCCGCCCAGGGGGGCGGGAGTGGAGGCGTGTGCTACTTGCCGGCGGCCCGCCGTTGCCAGCGGGTGGCCTTGAGCATCTTCTTGTGCTTCTTCTTGCGCATGCGCTTGCGGCGCTTCTTGATCAGCGATCCCATGACTAAGCGCAGGTTAGCGGCCTTTTGGCGACACTCGCCAAGTAGCCTCGCGTCGGGTAGGAAAGCGTGACCTGTCGGAGGTGGATCGTGGGATACCAGCTGGTCGGCGTCGACCACGTCCAATTGGCGATGCCCCGGGGCCAGGAGGCCGCGGCTCGTGCCTTCTACGAAGCGGTGTTGGGGCTCGAGGAGAGACCCAAGCCACCGGTACTCGCGGCGCGAGGCGGCTGCTGGTTCTCCAACGACCAGGTAACGTTGCACCTTGGGGTGGAGGACGATTTTCGGCCGGCGCGCAAGGCCCACCCTGCACTGGTGGTCGAGGATCTCGACGCCCTGTGTGGGATGCTCGAGGAGGCCGGTCACGGCGTGCAGTTCGACGACGAGGTGCCGGGGGTGCGTCGTTGCTACGTCGACGACCCGTTCGGCAACCGAATCGAGTTGATCGAGGCGTGACGTGGGTCACCTTCTACGGGCGCTCGACGCAGCGCTCCTTGGCGGGTAGTTCAATCGGCAGAACGCCGGCCTTTGGAGCCGGATGTTGGAGGTTCGAGCCCTCCCCCGCCAGCCAAGTCCATGACCAGGGCAGACGCCTGCATGACAGCTGGTCGTCAGTCCGGTCGTTGAATAGGCGTTGAATGGCGAGTCGGTGACAAGGCTCGTGGGCCTCATCACGACGGAGGTCCCTAGTCTGGCCGAATGGCGGTGGAGTCCACGAGCGGCAGGCTGATCTTCGGTGACGTCGCCACCGCTATCGCCGCTCTGGCGGCCCTTACAACTGTGGGTGTGACCGTCGTTTTGGGCCGCCAGACCGCTCACCGGCTCAGCAACGTCAATACGGCTGTTGGCGAGACAACGACCGAGCTTCGTGCCGTCAACGCTGCCACCCGAGAAACGGCGACCCTCACATCGGGAATCGCCAACGACCTTCGTGAGTCCGCCTCGTGGGCTCGTGAGAGGGCTGAGCTGATCAGGACCACTGGCCAAAAGGCGATTCGGGCCCAGGAGGCCGTCGAGCGAGATCGTCTTCGACAAAGGCGACACCGGCCTGCGGACCGTTGAGTGGTGCAGAGGCCATTGGACGTGTGACTGCCCGTTCATGGGCAACACCTGTTCGCACATCTGCGCCGTCTCTCTCGTCACTGTTCGGACGCTTCGACTCGTCACGGCCGACAGCGCCGGAGGTGAGTCGTGAGGATCACTGGCAATCCATCACTTCTTGCGCGTAAGGTTTTTTTGGACTTCTTCCTTTCCGACAGATTGGGTGGGGTCTCTGGAGGTCCCCCGTCGCAACAGGGGGACCTCCTCCTATTCGGGGTCAGGTCAGCGACAGGGCACTCCCCCCAGCCCAAATCTGTCGCGCCTATCTGCCCAGCGACCCGTTCCGTGTCGAAAGGCGATGTACGGGTTTTGGAACTTCCAAGCGGCGCATTCGGCCATCGTCGATGTGCGGGTTCCGCGATTGTCTATCCGCCACGGATAATCCGGCCGATGCGCCAGAAATAGCCTCTGACCAGCCAAGGAGGTGGCGGGCCTCGAAATGTGTGGTGACAAATGACCATGACCCGCCCGTCATGCCCCCCCCGGAGCTCGAATTGTTCGCCATGACGTGGGTCCTCTCACCACCCCGGCCCTCACTGAAGGGTTCTGAATGGTTCGACGTCGCGGGGACGACCCCTACCGCAAGAGGACGGCTGCTCGAGGTGACGGAGGTGCTCACCAGCGTTTGCGCAAGGAGTGGGAGCCGAGGGTCGCCAAGGGTGACGTCGCCTGTAGGCGCTGCCATCGCCTGATCGCTCCTGGCGGCAGCTGGCATCTCGGCCACCACCCCGATCGAACCCTCCCCGCGGAACCTGAGCACGAATTTTGTAACGTCAGGACCAGCGCCCACCGAGCTGCGCGGGAGGCATGTTCCAACGGCAACGAGTGAGCCGCTGGCAGGTGGCGACCGCGTCCGCGGTCTCGAGACTGGTGACCGTGCCCACGCCGTCATCCGACCTCTTGCATCCCAGCAGCAACGGTACGACACCGTTGGTCGTCGTGTCGGAAGACGAGGGCGCAAGTCTTCGATTCATTCGAGGTGGTGCAGCAGCATGGTTGACGAAGCCTTTGAAGATCGCTGAGGTCGAGCGAACGATGACGGCCGTGCTCAGACGCTTCTCTGCGCGTTAGCCACGCTCAGTTGCCCGGCTGGAAACCGCGCTCAGGTTGTAGCCCTCGTCTCAAGGCCGCCGCCGACGCGAGGTCCAACGAGGCGCATGAGGTCCGATCCAATCCCACCGATTTACCCGCCGTTCACGGAACTGTCACGACGAGTTCAGCGTAAGAACCTACGGTGACGACCAACAGGTCGAGCGAAGACTCGAGGAGCATAGGGATTGAAACGAGAGAGCACAGACTGATGGATGCGCCGCCTATCTCCAACCTGGTCGCGACCTGGGACACCTGTGTGGCCGAAGCCCTCGGCGGTCGGAGTACCCTGCCCGTCGAACTTGCCCGCTGGCTCGGTTCACTACGCCACTCATGTCCTGACTCGACAGCCACCGGATCGCTTCCGGAGCCATTTCTTGGCCGCCTGGACCGGCGTCCGGCCGGTGTCTTTCTCAGCGCCACTCCGGGGCCGCCCTACGTCGGGTCTCACGGCCGACCCGACTTTCAGTCTCTGACGGGCGTCTTCGGACGGGAAGTGCGCGACCTCGGGAGCTACAGCGCCTGGGCGGGCACCTGGGCGTATCTCAGGAAGCCCTGGACGACTCTCGTCTCGGGGAACGGCATCCATCACCGGAGACTTCGGTTCTTGCGGCACTGGCACGGTGACGACAGCCTCAACGCCGAGGACATGGTCACCTTTGCGCTGTATCCGTGGCACACCACCGGCATCACTACCCGGCTGCGTTTCGATGCCGATCTCCTATGGACTTTTGTGTTCGAACCGATCGTGGCGCTTGGCGCTCCGCCCGTCTTCACCTTCGGCTCGCCGTGGTTCAGCATCCTCCCAGCGCTCGGCTTCTCCTTTGAATCGCTCGTCAGCGTGGGCAAGACAGAGGTCAAAGCACCGACCAAGGTCAGGGCGGTGGCGTCGTTCCGTGGGCCCGGCGGGTTGCAGGTCATCGCCGAGAAGCACCCGGGGAGTCCCTATCCACCTCCCATCGAGGGCGTCGCCCAGATGCAAGAAGCGCTGTCCGGGGTCGGGGCATCTGCGTCATAGCTGGGCCACTCCGTCGGTTCGGGAGCCTGTGCCCGATTGTCCACCAGCTGCCTAGGTGAGTAACTGTCGAACCGTGTGTCTCTGATCAGGGTGTTCGGTCCTCCCATGCCGGCTGCTGGGGCTCGTCGTTGTGCACGATGATGTCGGCGTGATCGGTCGGGCGGGCCGTATCGAAGTAGAGCTGTTGGGCGGGTATGTAGCGGCGGCGGTAGCGTCTCTCGACTTCGGTGGCGGATCCGAACAGGGCCCGGTCTCGGGTCCGGCCTCGATCCAGTGTCTCCTGGAACGCGGCGGACACGAAGATGCGCAGGTCCCACCGATCAATCAGCTCGGGGCGCAGGAGGAACACGCCGTCGAAGAGCAGCACGGCGTCGGCGGATGCCGTCGTGACCGGCTGCGACAGCGCGCTGTCCGTGCGGTAGTCGAAGACGGCCTGCTGGAACCTTCGGTCTCCGCCCGGGCCCAGCGGATCGAGCAGGACCCGGTGCAGCGCGTCGTAGTCGAAGCTGTCGTGATAGCAGGCTGCGGCAGAGTACTCGCCGAGCCGATAGCGCTGTGACCGGGGGACAAGGAAGCCCTCGATCGAGGCGCGGATGACTGCGCGGCCTTGCGCGCGCAGGAGGACGGCGAGCTCGTCGGCCAGCATGGTCTTGCCGGCGGCGGCCGGTCCGTCGACGGCGACCCGCGTCGGGTGTGCGATCGTGACGGATCCGACCGCCTCGGCCAGGCGACTGAGCAGCTCCTGGCGTGTGCCGTTGTCCATGATCGGCTGCCTTCCCTGCGTCGTGCTTGTCGCGTCGAGCCCACCCTACGCCGGTCTCTGCGTGTGTTGGGCTGCGGCTGCGTACTGGCCTTCGACGAGGACGCCGCGGTGGAGGCGGGCTCTGCTCAGGTTCGCCGTCGACAGGGTGTCACTGACGGAATTCGTCAACCAGCGCGAGCGACCCAGAAGCCCGGTGTGGTCTCGCACCACAGGACCTTTGGGGAGATTGTCTCAACTGCAGCCATGGCTTCTTCTAGTGATTGACAGCTCAGGGCAAAGTTACGTCCCACGACCGTGCAGGTCTTGTCGAGGCACTCGATGACGACTGCCTTGACTCCTTGTCGGGTGCTGCCCGCTTTCATGGCGAGACGGATGTTTCGAGGGTGACTCGCTTCAATCGTGGCGCCGGGGTGACGTCCCATGCCGGAAAAATTCGGCGGCACTTTCGAGGAACTTGAGCTTCTTCACCTTCCGTGGGCGACGTGCTTGCTCAGCGTCGGCAGGTAAACGACCCGGAGCACAACAGTCACACGCTCGTCACCCGCTGTTCACTTAACTCTCATCGTCCGAGGACGATGGCGGCCGGCAGTGCGCCCCCTTGGCTGGATCAGACCGAGGTGGCGTGTCGTCGTCGTCGGCTGATGAACACGGCGCCGGCACCGAGGAGCAGCCCCGCCATCGGGAGAAGGATCACCGATGGGGTCTCGGGCAACTCGGTACCAGGGCTTGGCGTCAGGGTCACTGTGAGAATGCTCCGGTACAGCGCCGGGTCGTTGGCCTCGACGGTCCACGTCGGCGCACCGCCCTGGCCGTCACCGAGGATCGTGCCTACCACGGGGATCGGCTTCGGAGTGCTGTAGCCGGAGAAGATCATGGTCAAGGTGTGGTCCGGGTTCTGCACAACGGTCGGGGAGTAGGCCCGGCCGGCGAAGTACGCGCTGATGGCGAGCGGGTCGTCGGTTCCGCCCCCGAGGGCGGCGTCCTGCTGTTGGCGAGCGGAGAATGTGTAATCGGTGCTCTCGATCACCACCGGTTGCGACCAGTGGACGCCGTCGGTGGACGACGTGTAGAAGATCTGGTCGAAGGCATCGCTGTCACCGTCGGACTCCCAAGCGCCCGAGTCGAACATCCCGATGCTGCCATCAGGGTTGGTGATGATCGTCCCGCGCGTCCCGACGAAGCGAAGCTCGGGATTGTCGGTTGCCCCCTGGGGCAGATTGATCGTGGACGGGAACGCCTGCCCCTCCGGGTTGTTGATGTCGGTCAAGTGGCTCGGGTCAGACCCGCTGATCGCCCCGAGGTCCGTGAAGTTGATGCCGTCGGTCGTGTAGGCGGCGCGCAGGACGGTGAGGTCCTCGTTGTTCTTGAACAGGGTCTTGGGCTTGGTGCTCCCTTCGCCGATGGCGCCCAGCGTGTCCGACGAGGCGACGGCGGCACCGGGCCCACCCACGTCGTTGCCGCTGGCGACGCTGCCGGTGCCCCCCGAGCACCCCGAGAAGGACCCGGCCGAGTAGGCGGTGCAAGTCACCTCCTGGATGCCGTTGCTCGCTGTCCCCAGGTAGATCGTGTTGGACGCGCTAGACAGTGGTTCGGCCGTCGAGGTAGAGGGCGTCATGGTGATGGTGCTGGCCGGGAGCGACACCGTGGTGGCGACCGTCCCCTCGATGAAGTAGTCGAGGATCTTCTCGCCGTAGATGATCACCGTCGATCCGCTGGGCGCACCCGGGTAGGAGACCGAGCTCGGGATGACCCCCACGATCCCGTCCGGGGCCATGAGGCCGTTGGTCTGCTGTGTCCCACCGGGTTGCCCGACGTCGCTGGGGAGGATCGGGTCAGTGGTGACCGGATCCCCAGCGCCGACGGACACGCCACCGGTCTGTGTCGTGGTGCAGTTCTCCAACACGGTGTTGGTGCTGTCGGTGTTGATGCAGTAGATCGTGGCCCCGTCGACGTAGAAGCGACCCGGCACGTTGGCGGCGGCGATCGTGCTCAGGGCGGCACTGACATCCAGGCTGTCCCCGCCGTTCTCCAGTGGGCTGTTCGGTCCTTGCGCGATGGTCACTGCGCCGGTGGCGTCGCCGAGCACCTGGACCAGCGGGTCCCCGGAGGCGACCGACAGACCGGCCCCGTTGGCCGTGGTGCAGCCCGTGAGCGAGGTCCCACTGGCGCCGGTGCAGGTGATGACCGAGCCCGACGGCGACGCGGCGTTGAGGTCCTCGAACTGGCCGGCACCCACCTGCTCGACGCCCGATCCCAGCGTGGTGACCGAGATGATGGCCGTGCCGCTACCACCGGTTGCGGGCACCGACGCCCCGGCAGCGGCGAAGGTGTCAGGGTCGGTGCCGACCGATTCCAGGGCGGGCAGGCCGGCCAACGGGTTGGTGGCCGAGGGGTTGATCGGGTCCACCAAGAGCCCGACACCCAGGTTGTCTCCGGCGGGACGGTTCAGCTCGTAGAGGTAAGAGTTGCCACCCACCGTCATGACGAAGGAGTGGCCCTGGCCGTTGTCGTTGCTGTCGCCCGTCGGGCAGTAGTTCTCCGGGTTCTGCTCGAGCGCCTTGCCCGCGAAGTTCCAACTGTGCCCGCCGTCGGTCGATCGGGCCACGACGACTTCTTCCTCGGTGTCCTTGGGGCGGTAGTCGAAGTAGCCGGTGAGGTGGCCCTGGGTGATGTCGCCGGGCGTCTGGGTCACGAAGGGGAAGTAGTACGGCGACATGGGCAGCGCCGTGTCCGACGGCTCGGATGCCTGGGTCTCGCTCTCAGGGGCAGCTCCGCCGCTCGTGCAGTAGGCGTCGACCGGCCCGGGCGTGCCCGCCACGCCGGAGGCGTAGGGCGTCCCCGTGGGGGCGTTGGCATTGGGGTAGACGGCCAGGTTCGGAAATCCACCGGTCTGGGTGGGCGTGCCACCGGGCGTATAGGTCGGAAGGCTCTCGCTGTACGGTGCGCCGAAGCCGGCGTCTCCTTGGGACAGGGTCCAGGGCCCGTTCTGGACGGTGTCGAGCACCGGGGTGCCCGGCGTGTAGGTGGTGTTGCTCCCGGCCTTCGCCACCTGCGTGTCGGTGAACAGGACGAGCGAGGTGGCCACCATCGACAGCGGGACGGCGAGGCGCAACGCGGTCGTGCGCCGGTTCATGGTGAGAATCCGTTCTGGGGACGGAGACGAGACTCGCCCGGGCAGTCGTTCAGGCGGCCCTGTACCGGCGGCGGTACACCACGTAGCCGCCGGTCACCAGCGCCCCCGACAGGGGCAGCAGCAGCACTAGCGGTACCTCGGGGGTCTGGGTGCCCGGCTGGGCCACGGGGGCGAAGGCCAGTCCCTTGAAGTCGGTGCCCGAGGGGGCGGGCGTGGACCACACAGGGGAGGTCCCCGACAACGTGCCGCCGAAGCCCGAGCTGTCGGTGAACTCCTCGAGCACGGTGTTGTTGGCCGCCGTGGTGGCGGTGGCCCCGGTGACGAAGATGTTCGCCACGCCGTTCACCACGTCGGCCGCCAGCCCGACCACCAGGGGCACCGTGATCGAGCCCGTGGCCGTCCACACGCCCGACTCCAGCGAGTACTTCTCGATGGCGTTGGGGTCACCGCTGGTGGCGCCGTTGGACCCGTCGGCCACGTACAACGTGTCGGGCCCGGGACCCGAGCCGAGCGTGACGAAAGCGAACTGGTCGGGGCCGAAGTTCGCCGGCAGATTGGACCCGGTGATGAGCGACGTGTCGGCCGGTGAGCCACTGGTCGGCAGCCCCGTTCCTACGGCGTTGATGGCCTTGGTGGTCGACTCGTAGAGCTGGCCGTTGACGACCTGGACCTCGTGCACCTTGTCGCCGTTCAGGTAGGTAGCGCTCGTCCCACCGTCGGGAGTGATGCCGGCCCCGCCACCACCCCCGGTGTAGATGCTCCCTCCGGTCACCGCCGTGGTCGCCGATCGGAAATTGTTGGCTTTCGTGGTCGAGTCGCTCAACGACGTCGTGGTGTCGACCGTGCCCGTGGACGACACGATGGCCACGGTGCGGGGCACGGTGGAGGACGTGATCGACGCCACCCCGGGCGCAGCGTCGTAGCCGGTGGCGATGAGCGAGTACCCGTCGGCGGACAGGGTGAGCTCTCCGTCGTTCAGGGCGGACCCACTCTCGGTCAGCGCGTGTGTCGTGCCGGAGTCGGCGATGGGAAGCGCCACCGAGAATCCACTGGCCGTACCGTTGGTGCCGTAGTCCACCAGTGAGACGGGTTGGGAGTTGGTCGACGTCCCCAAGGTCTCGTAGACGACCAGATCGCCGGGCGTGAACGAAGTCGGTGTCGCCGATGCCGGTATGGCGACGCCGAGGACTCCGACCCCGATCATGGCCGCGCCTACCGCAGCCCTGACGATCTTCGAGGTCATCGCTGGCGTTCGCACAGGCCCTCCCGGGTTTGGTTTTGCGCAAGCTACCGATTGATAACACGTGAAACAACGAATCCGCGAAGTGTTTGCCGAACGTTCTTTCGTGTTCGCGATGTGTTCGCGCAACCGTCGCAATGGGCGCGCCGTCTCCATGCGTTCACGCTTCGTTCACAAACTCGTTTCGGCCACCATCGGAGAAAGGGTCGTCACAAACATGTGCCACGGCACCGGTTCACGGGACCGAAGACATAACCGAGAGTCCGCATGCACGATCGGCGCCCTGACATTTGTCCGACCTTGGACGAGGTCCTATGGTCGCCGTCGTGAGTCATCGAGCGGTTCTGGCTGTTGGTACCCTGGTCGTGGCTCTGGTTCTGATGGGCTGCAGTTCGGGGAGCAGCAGCCCTGGTGCCAGCTCGACAACTCCGCCCACCACCGCCGCCTCGGCCACCACCGCGCCACCGGGAAGCGCCACCACCGCAGCTGTCCCGACCACAGCAGCTGCGACGGCGGGCGCCTCCACCTGCCCGACGCTCGCGCAAGCGAACGCTGCGCTCGGAGGCTCCTACAGCGGCCCGATCCAAACGCCTACGGCAGGCGGCGGGATCGTCTGCGAGTACACCGGTGGCACCGGCAATGCCGGCGTCACGATCTTTGCCCACCAAAGCGCGGCGGTCTTCGCCGGACAGGTCGCCCACGCCCCCGGTGCACCCGCCATGCCCAAGATCTCCGGCGTCGGCGACGGGGCCTTCGGCATGACCACGGCCGGCCGCTCCATCGTGAACGCCTATTCCAATGCGAGCCGAACCCTCGTGGCGGCCCAAGGCCCCGGCGCCTTGGCCCCGGTCGAAGCTCTTGCCCGCGTCGCGCTCAGCGATAACTAGCCGAAGCGTCTGGCTCCATGGACGAGGTCGTCGAAGCACTGGCTGCACAACAGGCTGAGCTCAGGGCCGTGCTGGACGGGCTGACCGAGTCAGACTGGCGCGCTCCCACCCGATGCGAGGGTTGGGACGTGGCCGACGTTGTGCTGCATCTCGCGCAAACAGACGAAGTGGCCGTCGAAAGCGCCACGGGAGGATTCTCCGCCCTGGCTACGCCAGAGGCGCAAGGTATCGGCCAGGCGGCTTCTGTCGACGACCACGCCGCGGTGATGGTCCAACGCCAGCGAGGCCTGTCGAGCACCGAGCTGCGAGAACGCTGGTCTTCGGGCGCAGCTCGACTGGTCGATGTTCTCGACAGCATGAACCTGTCGACCAGAGTCACGTGGGTCGTTGGCGACCTGTCGGCGCGCACCCTCGCCACCACTCGACTGGCCGAGACGTGGATTCATACCGGCGACATCGCTGAAGCACTCAAGGTCCCGATTCCGCCTACCGACTGCCTCCGGCTGATCGCCCGGCTGGCGTGGCGGACGCTGCCCTATGCCTTTGGTCTGGTGGGTCGCACCATGACCGGGCCCGTAGCCTTCCGCTTAATCGCCCCTAGCGGCGAGGCTTGGGACTTCTTACCCGACGAGCCGGCCGCCACCACCATCTGGGGACCGGCGTCCGATCTGTGCGAGGTGGCCGCACGACGCGTCGACCCATCGGTGACGTCTCTGCGCGGCGAAGGACCGGATGCCGCCGAGGTCCTCGCTCTCGTACGGACATACGCGTGATGGCGACCTCCGCGTCTCTGCACAACGCGAAGCGGGAGGGCCAAAGCCCTCCCGTCCTCACGAGCGGTTCATTGCTCCCACTGGCCCCCCGTTGTGATGTGACAGCGTAAGCCACGCCGCCGACCTGGCGCCAGCGGCCAGCGGCGCACACCTGAGCTGACACGGCCCCAGAATTGGAAGGGTGGCGGAACGCAGGACACGCGAGCGAAGGCCGCGTAGCGCTCTAGCCCCGCGCTCCGCCAGGATCCCCCCCGGGCGCCCCTGGTTGAGATGGGGGCCATCGACCTCGGAGCAGCCCAACGCCCACAGTACGCCCGAGGGTAGGGGAGCGTCGTCCTCAGGAATGGGGATCTCGGACCCAGCGGCGGGTGCCCATGGGTGCCGGCACTGACTCGAGTCCGGCATCCCGGGATAACAGGGCGGCCACTTCCAGGGATCCGAACAGGTGCTCGGACTCGGCGGCCACGTAGATCACTTCAATCTTGTGGCCCTGCTGATGCCAGAATGACACAGGCGATCTCCTTCGAGACATCTGACCTCGTGATGATGCGCCCCCCAGCCATCGTCCGAGAGGGATGGTTCCCCCCCGACTCGGGGGTCGGGGCGTCCATGTGGGGAGAGGGCTTCCTCATGGCATGGACAGGGGTTCGGCGCCACGCGGCTCGATCCATATTCGACTCGTGGCGAAGGCTCCCTCGGATACCGGAACTCGTGGTGCGGTGATGTCGGGCACCGAGGCGGAGCCCTCTGCCACGAACGTGGCGCCCGCGAGCCAATGGGCGGCCGCCACCAGCCGTTGGCACGGTGGGCACCGGGCGGCGGGCAAGGTCTGGTCCCAGGTGCGATGGGCCTCGGCGGTGTAGGGAGCACCGCAGAGCGTCTCGGTGGGCCGGGGAGAGGTGTCCGACACGGCATGCCACTGAGCCGCCCCATCGCCCCGATGTCGGAGCCAGGCCCACAGATCTCGGCCTGGCATCTCCGGTACCGCGAGGTACCTCATGGCATGGACCCCCCCTGCACCCAATCCCTCCCAAATTGTAGTGGTGGGGCTGCGCCTACGCAGTACCACGGGGCACATCGCAGCGGCAGAACCATGGAGGGCTCCGGTCTCACCCCGCCGTGGCCCCGAGCACCCGTTTGTCGGGGCTGGGCCGGGGTGATGCCCCCGCACCATCGCACTGCGAGAGGATGATGGTCCTTGCCACAGACCCACGACGATCCACAGCCGACGACGAGCGGCCCCGCCCGCCCGGACGAGAGCCGGTGGCACAGAGCCTGGGCGCGCTGGGGGCCCCCTCCCGGGGCCGCCACCATGGCGGGCTGGGCCCTCTTGCCACTGCGGTTGTTCCTGGGGGGGACCTTCGTCTTCGCCGGCTTGCAGAAGATCGCTAACCCGGGTTTCTTCGACAAGTCCAACCCGACGTCGATCCAGTCCCAGCTGGCCTCGGCCGCACGGGTCAGCCCCATCCACACGCTGGTGGCACATCTCGAGCCCCACGCCGTCGCGCTCGGCGTCGTGATCGCCCTGTCCGAGGTGGCCGTGGGAACGGCCACGCTCGTCGGCCTGTGGTCGCGGGTGGCCGCCGGCGGGGGCATGCTGCTGTCTCTCAGCTTGTTCCTGACCGTCAGCTTCCACTCGAGCCCCTACTACACCGGATCCGACATCGTCTTCGTGTTCGCGTGGACACCGTTGCTCGTGGCCGGAGCAGGCGGCGTGTTGTCAGCCGATGCCTTGTCCAGAGACATGGCCCGGGCTCGCAGTGGCGCAGGGCCCGCCCCCATGGTTCCCATCTCCTTCGAGATCGTGCAGAAGGTGTGCGGCTCCTACGACGCCGGCGCCTGTGGGGCCATGTCGGGCGCGCCGTGCGAGCCCGCCCCGTGCCCATATCTCAGAGAGGGCCCACAGGCGACGTCGGCGCCCGAGCTCGCCGGCATCGACCGCCGCACCTTCACGCTGCAAGGCATCATCGCCGCGGGGGTGGCGGTCCTGGGGCTGGCGGGCGCAGGCCTGGTGGCTGGCCTCGGCAGGCTGGGCGGAAAGTCGCGCCAGTCCGACACGGGTGTGTCGGATTCGCCCACGACCACGACGTCGACCACGGCAACGGCGGGGTCGGGGACGACATCGGGCTCGTCGGGGCCCACCACCAGTCCGGTGACCAAGCCCTCGGGCACCCGCATCGCCGCCGCCAGCTCGGTACCGGTGGGGGGCTCGGCCACGTTCCAGGACCCGCGCTCGGGTGACCCCTCCATCGTGGTGCAACCCGAGGCCGGCACGTTCGCGGCCTTCGACGCCGTGTGTCCCCACGAAGGGTGCATCGTGGCGTACTCGGTGGCGGCGAAGCGGTTCATCTGCCCGTGCCACGGGTCGCAGTTCAACGGGAAGACAGGCGACGTGGTGCACGGGCCGGCGCCCAGGGGACTCGGGCGTATCCCTATACAAGACTCCGACGGGCAGCTCTATGTCACCTAATGGGACCGGACCAGTCCCGATGGGCGAGGTGCGCAGTCAGTGGGTGAAGGTGCGAAGTCAGTTGGGGACGGTGCGCAGGCCGTCGGGGACGAAGTCCGGTGCCGTCATCAGCCTGATGCGCATGATCTCGTCGCAGTGTCGGCAGCGTGTGCCACGCGGCGTGATGCGGCACGCCATCACACCGGCGAGGTGCGGCATGTCGTACCCGGCGCAGGTTTTGCCGTCGAGCTCCTCGGAGCAGTAGGCGATCTCGCCGTCGCGGTGCAGGACGAGGCAGCCGTCGCAGATCAACACTTCGCCCCCCACCTCGATTCGCTTCTTCGTTTCGCTTCGTTTCGCCGGTATGTCCGCCCCGATACGCACCTGTCATCGAGTGCATCTGCGAGCTCGGTGCCAGTGGCCCGTGGCCAGTGTCAGTGCCGTGCGTCGTCTATGGGATCGGCGGAGTCGTGGTCCGGGTCGAACAAGCCACGCACAACGGATTCCCACGGCGGGTGGGCCCTTGGTGTCCACTACCTGTGGGATGCGGACATCGTGCCGATCGTCGACGACGGCTCGAGCATGCACATGGTCAATCCGAGACCACGTGGGCGGCTCCGGATGCGGGGCGCGCTCAGCGTGGTGCGAGTGTGATGGGCTCCGCCGCGCAGTGCGGGCAGTTGTCGCCTTCCACCACGCGACAGGCGAAGAAGCCTCCTCGGTGGGGACGGTCTTCACCGGCACAGGTTCCCCCGGCGGTCTCGGCGGTGCAGTAGGCGGCGGTCCCGTCGCGGTGCACCACTAGTTGGCCCGGGCAACTCTTCATGGTCTTGTGTCTCCTCGTGGTCGCCCGACACGGCATCGGTCTTCGGCGACCTTCCCAATTCCGCGCCACATTCGGCTGGATCTTCTGTCGGGGATATCGGCGCTGTGAGTGGGCGTCTTGAGGTTTTCGCAACGCTTCCCCAACCTTGCCCGACGCGTGGACGGCAGTGGCGGTGTCAGCGGAAGTCCCGGGAGGCCTGGACGGGGGCGGGGCCGGGGCCGAGGCCGAGGTCGAGGGGGAGATCTTCTCCGCCACCACGCTGACCACGCCGTCCACCCGCTCGAGACGGCCCCGCACCAAGAGGGCGGGTGACCCCCGGGCGACGGTCGCGCCAGCGCTCCCAGGCGCCCGGGGAGCAGATGACGTTCACCATGCCGGTCTCGTCCTCCAGGTTGAGGAACACGGTCCCCTTGGCGCTTTCGGGGTGCTGGCGGTGGGTGACCACCCCGCCCACGAGCACCTTGCCGTCGGTCTCGGCACCCAGCAGCCGGCCGGCGGGGATGACCCCCAGGGCGTCGAGGCGGGGCCGGGCCAGCTCGACCGCGCGTCGTCGCCCACGGTGAGGCCGGTGGCCCACATGTCGGCCGCCACCTCCTCGAGCGGCGCGAGGTCGGGAAGCGGGGGCGCCTCCTCCCCGGTCACGAGCCCCGGCAGCCGGTCGGCGGTGGCCTGCGCGAGCACCCCGGCCGCCCACAGCGTCGGCGTCGTCCGGCCGCGCATCTCCGGGGGCGCCGTCCCGCGGTGCCAGCCCCTCGAGGGCGCCGGCGGTGGCCAGCGCCTCGAGCTGGGGCCGCCCCATCCCGGCCCGGCGCACCAGGTCCTCCACCGAGGCGTAGGGGCGACTCTCGGCGATGCGTTCGCGCCACGGCCTCGCCGATCCCGCGCACCGCCGTGATCCCCAGTCGGACGTCGGGCTGGCGACGGGGAGCGCCCACGCGTCCACCGCGCGGGGCCGGTCGAGACCCCAGTCGAGGGTGGCTCCGGCCCCCGACACGTCGACGTGGGGCCGGTCGCACCGTCGACGCCGTGGCGCCGGGCGTCGGCCACCAGGGACTGGGGGGACCAGAACCCCATGGGCTGGGCGTTGAGCAGTGCGGCGCAGAACGCGGCGGGGTAGTGGAGCTTCAACCACGCGCTCGAGTAGACGAGGTAGGCGAAGGACACGGCGTGGCTCTCGGGGAACCCGAAGTTGGCGAAGGCGGCCAGCTTGCCCACGATCTCGTCGGCCACCTCGCCGGTGATGCCGCGCTCGGCCATGCCGGCGAAGAGCCGGTCGCGACAGGCGTGCCATCCGCGCCCCGGAGCGCTTGGCGCCCATGGCCTGGCGCAGCTCGTCGGCCTCGGCCGGGGTGAACCCGGCGGCGTCGATGGCGATCTGCATGAGCTGCTCCTGGAACAGCGGCACCCCCAGCGTCTTCTCCAGGGCCCGCTCGAGCAACGGGTGGGGGGGGTCGGGTGCCTCGAGCCCCTGGCGCCGGCGGATGTAGGGGTGGACCGACCCTCCCTGGATGGGACCGGGCCGGATGATGGCCACCTCGATCACGAGGTCGGAGAAGCACCGCGGCCGGATCCGGGGGAGCGTCGCCATCTGGGCCCGGCTCTCCACCTGGAACACCCCCACGGTGTCGGCCCGGCACAACATGTCGTAGACGGCGTCCTCCTGGGGCACCATGGCCAGGTCGACGTCGACCCCGTGGGCGTCGCGGATCAGGTCCACGGCGCGGTGCAGGGCGTCGAGCATGCCGAGCCCGAGCAGGTCGAACTTGACGAGACCGACCGCGGCGCAGTCGTCCTTGTCCCACTGCAGGACGGTGCGCCCGGGATGCCGCGCCCACTCCACCGGGCACACCTCGATGACCGGCCGGTCGCAGATCACCATCCCCCCCGAATGCAGGCCGAGATGGCGGGGGAAGTCGAGGACCGTCGCGGGCCAGAGCTGCCCGACGAGCGGCGGCAGCGGGCCGCCGCGGTCGAGCGGCTCACCGCGGTCGACCGCCTTGGCCCACGCGTCCACTTCCTCGGGGCCGTGCCCGAGGGCCTTGCCGACGTCGCGGATGGCCGAGCGGGCGCGGTAGGTGATGACGTTGGCCACCTGGGCGGCGCGGTGACGGCCGTAGCGCTCGTAGACGTAGGCGATGACCTCCTCGCGCCGGCCCGACTCGATGTCGATGTCGATGTCGGGCGGCCCGTCGCGCTCGGGGGAGAGGAAGCGCTCGAACAACAGCCCCAGGCCACGGCGTCGGCGCGGGTGATGCCCAGGGCGAAGCAGACGGCCGAGTTGGCCGCCGAGCCCCGACCCTGGCAGTAGATGTCCTGGCGCCGGCAGAACTCCACGATGTCCCAGACGATGAGGAAGTAGCCGGCGAAGCCGAGGGTGCCGATCACCTCGAGCTCGTGGTCGATCTGGGCCCATGCCCCGCGGTACCCGCTCTGTGGCCCGCGGGCCGTAGCGGTCGGTGCGCCCCGCGCCGCACCAGCTCCACCAGCCAGCTCTGCTCGTCGTGCCCGGCGGGCACGCGGAAGTCGGGGAGGCCGGGGGCCACCAGGCGGAGGTCGAAGGCGCACGCCCGGCCGAGCTCGGCGGCCCGAGCCACCGCGCCGGGCCAGCGGGCGAAGCGGCGCTCCTGCTCGACGCCCGAGCGCGAGATGGGCGGTGGCCGCCGCGGGAAGCCAGCCGTCGAGCTCGGCCAGCGGCCGCCGGGCCCGCACGGCGGCCAGGGCGGTGGCCAGCGGCCGCCGGGCCGGCGGTGGCGTAGTGGACGTTGTTGGTGGCCACCATGTCCAGGCCCCTGACTGACGGCCAGCTGGGCGAGGGCGTCGTTGCGGGCGGTGTCGAGGGGGTCGCCGTGGTCCCACAGCTCCACCGCCACGTTCTCGCGGCCGAAGGCCTCGACGAGCCGGTCGAGCTCGCGCGCGGCCGCGGCGGGACCGGCGGCGGTGAGGGCGGTGGGAACCGCCCCCTTGCGGCAGCCGGTCAGGACGAGCCAGTGCCCGCCCTGGCCGGCCGGCCAGGTGCTGCGCCAGGTCCTCGAGCGTGCAGGTGGGTCGGCCCTTCTCCCCGCCGGCCAGATGGGCCTCGGTGATGGCCCGGCTGAGGCGGGCGTAGCCCTCGGGGTCGCGGGCCAGGACCACCAGGTGGGTCCCGGCGGGGTCGGGGGCGCCGGTACGGGCCCCTTGGATCCTTCACCGCCCACCAGGGTGAGCTCGGCGCCGAAGACCGACGGCAGCCCCAGTGCCCGGCCGTCTCGGCGAAGCGGACCACCCCGTACAGGCCGTCGTGGTCGGTGAGGGCGAGGGCGTCGAGGCCGAGCCGGGCCGCCTCGGCGACGAGCTCCTCGGGATGCGACGCCCCGTCGAGGAAGCTGAAGTTGGAATGGCAGTGGAGCTCGGCGTAGGGGGCGGTCATGGTGGCCCGCCGTCAGTCGTAGGTCGCTTCCAGCCACCAGCCCCCGCGCTCGCGCGTGAGCAGGTGGGCGGTGGCGGTGGTGACGACCTGCATCCGGGCTTGGCGGCGCCGCCCCCGGACCGACCACCACCGCTCGTCGGACGGCCAGGGCCCCGCCCACCCGGTGACCTCGACCCACGCCCCCTCCGCCACCGACAGGCGGGCGGGGGCAGCGGTGGCCATCCCTCCTCCGGTGACGCCCACGGCCCGGCCGGCGCCGTCGATGAGCAGGGCGGGCAGAGGCCGGGTGAGGACCACGGCGGGTGCCGGTGGGGGGACCTGTCCCGGCCACGGCCCCCCCGGGACCGCACCGCCCCTCGAGCGGCTGTCGGGGCCTCGGCCGTCGCGGTTCTCACCCGGGGTTGCGCCGTTGGGGCCGAGCCCGGTCCAGGGGACGAGCCGGGCCCGCTCGGGCGGGGCCCCGCCCACCCTGGAGCCGGCCCCTGACCACCGCCTCGGGCCCGAGCAACCCTTGGACACCGGCCACGGCCCGGGCGGCCCGGGCATCGGCATCGGCCGAGTCCCCCCAGAACCCCGCCTGGCGCGTCACCACGACCGAGGCCGGTCCGGCGGTGGCCGGTCCGGGGGTGGCGCGAGGGAAGAACAGACGGAAACCGGGCAGCTCGCCCTCGGTCCCCCGGGCCACCCGCTGGCAGAGGGCACCCTCCCCTCCGAAACGGGCGAGCACCTGGGGGCCCGGCAGGGCAGCGAACCCGCCCAGGGTGCGGATCCCCAGCCGGACGAGCAGGTCAGCGAGCTCGGGCCGGTCGAGGGTGGACAGCGGCCACGGGACGAGGAAGGAGGGGGTCTCCCCGGCAGGGACGATCAACGGTCCGGCCCCCGAGCGCGGCCCGGGCGGCCAGGACGGCGGCGAACAGGCCGTCGGCCACCCCCACGCCAGCCGACTGCCCTGCCATCACCCCGGCCATCACCCCGGCCACGGCGTCGGCGGCCATGCGGGCCAGCACCTCGTCTCCCCCGAAGTAGCGGGACGGTCCCCGGGTGGGCACGGCGCACACCCCGGGGCGTACCGGGTCGACGCGCGTGGCGAACGTCTCCAGTGCCGCCACCGTGGCGCCGAAGACCCGCGCCTCGCGACCCTGCTCGTTTTCCTCGAGGATGCCGGGGCACCACACGGCGAGCAGCCGTTCCATCTCCTGCCCCACCTCTCTATTGCTCTACTGCTGCTTCTCTCTATTGCTTATTGGCATTGCTCATTGGCATTGCTCATTGGCATTGCTCATTGGCATTGCTCATTGGCATTGCTCATTGGCATTGCTCATTGGCATTGCTCATTGGCATTGCTCATTGGCCCTGTTGCTATTGGTCCCGTCGTGTCGGCTCTGTCTCGCGCCGCCACCGCTCCCGAGGGGGCCGGGAGCCACAGGTCGACCCGCACCGGCCGGGCGGCGGCACGCCGGCCCGAGGCCACCACTCCCAGGTGACGGCCCTGCAAGTGGCCGGAGCCCGCCTCGACTCCCTGCCACGCCCCGGCCTCCACGGTCAGCTGGACGTCGGCTGCCTCGGGCCACCCCCGCGCACCCAGCACCACCAGCACACCCCGGCGCTCGCGGACGCGGGCGGCCAGCCGCCGGGCCACCCCCGGGCGTACCGGACCGGGCGGCCGGACCAGCACGACGTCCATGCCGTCGAGGAGAGTGGCGGCCACCTGGGCCCACAGGGGCCCGGGACAGGGGACCAGCACGAGGTGCCCGAGGTCCACCCCGAGCTCGGCACAGGCCACGATCCCCAGGTCGGCCGGGCCCACGGCCGCGCACCACGAGGCGGCCGAGGCGGCGGCGAGGAGGGCGAGCCCCAGCGTGGTGCCACCACCGGCGCCACGCCTCGCCGCGGTGCGCCCCCCGCCGCCCTCGGCGCCGGGGGTGCCATCACCGGTGCCGACGGTCACGACGCCTCCCCTCTGCAGACCTCCGCGGGGGAAGAGGGGGACGAGGGCGGGGAGCAGAGGCAGGAGCTGGTCCCGGCTCGAGGAGGTGGGCCGGGCCCGGGCGGTCATGGCGGAGCTGATACGGCCCGACCCGAGGGGACGTTTTCCCTGTTGTGGGGGGAGCAACGGGGCCGGGGTACCGGAGCTGGGGAGGCCCATGGCCGGACACTATCGAACATGTGTTCGGTGTTCCACCGGGGACTGTCTATCTGGCGCACCCATCCCGGTTTTCCACAGGTGACCGAGTGATGGGCGCGACACCGGGTCTACTACTAGCCCTCAGCCTTCGAGTCCTCGCGGACTTGCGGCTCCGGATGGTCGCCTTACCGGCTGGACGGCCCGCCGGGAGCCTATCGGTAGCCTGGAATCGACCCAAGGAGCGCCATGCCCGACGAGCCGGACTACGACGAACCTGTGGCCATCCCAGGGGCCTTCGAGGAGAATCTTCGGAAGCTCCTCGACGTCGACCCCGACGACCTGGAAGAGGTCGGGGAGGAGCCAGAACAGGACGCCTAGCGTCCTGTTCATGCCCGAAGCTCACGACACAGCCAAGACCACCGATTCGGTGGCACCACCCCCTCAGCCAGCGCCCATCCCGATTCCCATACCTCTCCCCATTGGGGGTGCATTCTGGCCGCCTGTTCCCTCTCCCGAAGAGCAGGCGAAGCTCCGAGCCAAGCAATCGGACCAGGCGTTGGAGTGGGTACAGCGACGATTCCCCAACTCGCCGCCCTGCCCGTGGTGCGGAAAGGACGAGTACACCGTCACCGAAGTTGTCGTGCTCTATCCGCAGGTTGGCGGAGTCCGTGCCTCTGTTGTGTATCCCGTCATACAGGTCATCTGTACGACCTGCGGATATACGCAGTTGTTCAATGCCGCGATCGCGGGGATCATCCCCGAGGACCAGCCACCCCCGGAGTCTCCCCAGGAGGCTCCTGAATGAGCGATATCCGGCCGCCAGAGCCCGAAGTTCATGCCGACCAACTCCCCATCGCAGCTCCGACATACCGCAAGGTTGGCGAGGGAGAGGCTGTTCTGCCCACGCAACACGTCACCGAACCTCCCAGGGAGGCGGGTGAGATGCACTTCATCCGCCGCCCTGTTTGGGAAGGTTTGGAACGTTGTGTGACGCGCTTGCGAGAGCCCGATCCGTTTTACTCATCGTGGACTTCATTCTGCTTGGGGCTCGGTTTCTCAGCCCTGGTGGGCTTTTTCACCGTTCTCACGACCTCTAGCCAGGCGACTCCGCACACCGCCGCCCTGGAACTGCTTGGGGGTTTGGCTGTGGTGACCTTCTTCCTTGCATGGATGATCCACCGGATTGAACTGAGGGAGCGCAGAAACCGTGTTAGCCAGGTCAGCGCGCTAGAGGAGGAAATGGAGGCTTGTCGGCGCTACATGGTGGCGGATGAAATCCAGAGAGAAGGCGTTCCCGTTACGCTGCCGTCACCCGTCGGTACGTCAGCCTCCGACCTTCGGTCTGGTCGATGATGCGCTGCATCCGGGCCGAATCGCTCATCTTGCACGTAGTCAGCCGGAAATCGAACTCGGCCAGGTACCGATGAAGGTGTTCGCGAGACACATGGTGGTGGGTACCGTCGATGGACCGCTTGAGCTGGGAAAAGAAGTTCTCCAGTTTGTTCGTGCTCTGTCCGTCGACCCCGACGTAGTTCTTGTCGATGTGGCACACCGTGGCGTGGCGCACGAACTCGCGCCCGATCTGGTTGTAGGACGAACCCTCGTCGGTCCACAGGACGCTGTTCGCCATGTCGACCTGCTCGGCGATGACCTTGCGGAGGTTGTGGCCGTCCACCCTCGGGATCACCTGGGAGCGAATCTCGCCCGTCGTGGCATTGACGAGGGACAGGACAGGGGTCTTGTCAGTGCCGCCCTCGCGACCGCTCCACGGCTTGTTCCGACGCTCCTCCCAGCGGGCACGGGTCTTGGCGTTCATCCGGCTCGGATTGCCTCCGACCCATGTCTCGTCGGCCACGATGGTGCCTCTCATGCTGTCCAGGGAGGCCAGACGCATCGCCTCGCGGAGCCTGTGGAGCATGAACCACGCGGTCGGCTGGGTCACACCCAGGGTGCGTCGATGCTCGTTCGCGGCCACTCCGTTCTTGGATGCCGACATGAGGTAGAGCGCCAGGAGCCATTTCGACAGGGGCACCTGGGACCGCTCGAAGATCGTCCCGACGAGGACCGAGAACTGCTTGCGGCAGTTAGCACACTTCCACAGGCGGCGGTAGCTCACGCGGCCCGTCGAAGTCGTCCGGTTCCCGCTGCGCGGTTTGAGGAAGTAGGCACGCCCCGCATCGCCACAGTGGGGACACACGGGGACGCCCTGCCAGCGCATTTGCTCGACCAGTTCCCAAGCTGCCTCCTCGTCCGAGAAGTGCTTGCCGAGGGTCGAAAGGTTCATCTCCATAGGCCCATTGTGGACCCAGGGTGTAACGGTAACCCCTGGTCAAAGACCTCAAACGGGAGTGATTGTGAAACGCTGTTGGGTCTCCTGAAAGGCGACATCGAAGTAGGTCATGAAGTCCTTCCTGCCCCAAAGGACCATTTGGGCGCCAGGAATAAACGATGGTGTCATCGAGACCACGACCTGGGGTATTTCGGGGACATAGGCCGTACACGGCTGTTGGGCACGGAAAGCGGTTCCCGTGCCCCCGGCCTGTCCGAAGGTCTCAGGGACAAGGGTCTGCGGTGTGTAGCCCATCAGGCTGGCATAGCCAAAAGGAAACGAGGAGGTGTCCGCTCCGGAGTCAACGATGCCGAGAATGCGACCGTCACGCCCGTTGACCCCTGTGACATGCAGCATGAGGTATGGCCGCGCTCCGCCCAGGAAGTGTCGATAGGGGATGGAAAACGGGGGAGCCATGCCCCGGCTGATCTACAGGACCAGCGTGCTGGCAAACTCCGTAGGAACGAGGACAAGGTCATCGTCCGAGCGCACATCAGCGTGGTCTCGAAGTTCGACCGGATCGAGTGCGCTGGCGACGACTTTGCCGTTCCGAAGCGCGACCCAACTGCCCATGTACGGGGTCAGGTCGTCTGTGACGAACGGGTCTCCCTGGATTTCTTTGGTGGGTGGCGTCATCGGCAGTGGCGACCTCTCCTGGTTCCCAATAGACAAACGTACCCCCTTTGTTCGGCAGCGGATAGGGGGTCCTTGACACGAGCCCGCGGAGTTGATCTTAGATACGGGCGTGGGGCATGTCAGTCCGGGGCGTCAGAATGGCAGGTCAAACTGCCATTCTGCGGGCAGAGGCGCGCCCTTTTAGGGGCTGGCGGGAGGGCCGACCGGGGTCGGCGGGGCGTTCAAGCGCACCCCCCTTGGGCTGAACCGAAACTCCCAGAGTTGCTTGCATTCAGGGCACAGGGCGTCCCCCTTGGGCTCTCCTTGGGAGAGAGGCGCTTCGGGTGTAGGAACCGCCCCGCCGCAATTGCAGGTGAACGTGTCCATCGGCGGCGACTCTATCTGTGGATGGGTGCACCAGATAGACAGGCCCCGTTCCACCGGGGACTGGTCACCTGATGGACCAGCTATCGGGTGCGGTTCCCGGAGTGACAGATGGGGGAGAAGTGGCGACCCGATCAGATAGAGCGGTATCGGGCCGTTATGGAGCAGCGTTTCGGCCCTATCGCCTCCGAAGGTCATCGACCTCCGCCCCCACCATCGCAATCGCCTTCTGAATGGCCATCAGGATCGCCAACACCGACGGAGCGAAGTCGGCGTAGGTCGTGGGGTTGGCGGGGTCGGCTTTCCACTCCCAGGCGAGTGGGGAAGCCTCCCAGGCGGCATCAATGATGCGATTGACGTTTCCCTCCACCAGCCCGGCTGGGTCGTTTTCAGACACTCTTCGCTCCTTTGCCTGGGGGCCACGGGGGGCGGATAATATCGACCTCCCTCGACCGCCAGGGCAACTATCGTTGCGGGTATCTGAGGAGGCGAGCCGATGACCGCATCAAAGCGCCTGCGCCGCCGCGCCCATGACCGCAAGGCGAAAGACCCTGAACGCCTGAGTCTCGCCCCGCTGACCTTTGAGCAGGCTGTCAAGGGTGCTCTGGCGACCAAGCCAATCAAGACCGACCAGGACAAGGAGACCGAAAAGGACTCCTGACCTGGACATATCGTGCCCACGGCCGGACTCGAACCGGCGGCCTTTCCCTTAGACAGAGGGGCGCTCTTTCCGTCTGAGCTACGTGGGCTCGACTGACACGGCCGGGGTTACTGCCCCGGCTGTGTCGCGTCTAGACCAACGGTAACGCGCCGATATCCGTGTTACGGGGACCAGAATGAGGGTCGATATTACCCGCCCCACCAGGACTTTCACTGTTACACCCGGGGTCCACAATGGGGTCATGGAAACGCTCAACATTTGCTCCCTCGCTCCCTACTTCACCGATGAGGCTGCGGCTTGGGAGCTGCTCGAAAGCCTCCGCTGGCCTGACGGGAACCCCGAGTGCCCCCACTGCGGCGAGGTGGGCAACGCCATCCTCCTGAAGCCCCGTAGCGGCCAGGCGACGACCAGCACGGGCAAGGTGTCCTACCGCCGGACCTGGAAGTGCCGGAACAAGACCTGCCGTCGCAAGTTCTCCGTGCTGGTCGGGAGCATTTTCGAGGACTCCAAAGTCCCCGTTTCCAAGTGGCTCATGGCCTTCTATCTGCTCACCGCCTCCAAGAACGGGGTCGCCGCCTACGAACTGCACCGCACCCTGGGCGTCACGAACAAGACGGCGTGGTTCATGTTCCACCGCATTCGTGAAGCCATGAAAGAGGGCCCGATGGCCGACATGTTGCGCGGAACAGTGGTGGCCGACGAGACCTTCATCGGCGGTAACCCCCAGCGGATGAACAAGAAGACCCGCGCCCGGTGGGAGGAGCGCAAGAACACGCCCCATTCGGACAGGACGAGTGGCATGACTGACAAGACCCCTGTCCTGTCCCTTGTCAATGCCGAGACAGGCGAGGTTCGCTCCCAGATCGTTCCGCGGGTCGATGGGTCGAACCTCCGCAAGGCCATCTCGGAGCAAGTCGATATGGCGGGGTCGGTTTTGTGGACCGACGAGGGCGCTTGGTACAACAAGCTGGGCGAGGAGTTCATCCGCCATAACGCCGTCAACCACCTAGACAAGCAATACGTGGGGCCGAACGGCGAGAGCACGAACAAGGCTGAGAACTACTTCAGTCAGCTCAAGCGGTCCATCGATGGGACCCATCACCACGTCAGCAAGGAACACCTTCCCAGGTATCTGGCCGAGCATGACTTCCGGTACTCCACCTGTGACCTGTCGGACTCCGACCGGATGCGGCGCCTGGTGGGTCAGACGGGCGGAAAGCGCCTCACCTATCGGCTGGTCAAGACCGCCTCCTGAGTATCGGTCCATCAGGTGACTAATCCCCGTTCCACCGCGAATTTCGGGCCGGGCCGGGGCCGGCGGGACGCGGGTCAGGTTGCCGGTCAGAGGCCTCCGAGGCCGAGGTCATGTCCCATCCCCGGCGCCGCGAGGGGGGGTCTCGGACCTCCACGGTCGGGGCCGAGCCTCGGGCCGAGCGCAGCGGACCGCCACGGCTCGGTGGCGAACCAGGGCGTGAGTGCCACCCATCCCATGCGGTTGCGCTCGTCGACCACGAGCGCCATTCCCGTCTGCCCGCGCGCCACCACGTCCACGGGAAGCCGGCGCCGCATCACCGTCGACGTCGTCACCGTCGGGGCCTGCCCCGAGTGCTGGGCTCGCCGCCCGAGCACCACCCGGGACAGCACCTCGCCCACACCCCCGGGGCGGGGCACCGGGGCGCTCACCGAGCGCGTGCGCACCTCTTCCTCCCCGGCGAGGGCCGACAGCGCCTCGAGCGTGCGCACGTCCCCGATCCCGGGGAGCACCACGGTGGTGCCGAACAGAGAGAGGAAGCCATCGGCCGCCGAGCCCCACCGGCCCCGGCGCCTGGGAAAGGTCCTGGAGGCACGCCAGGGTGAGAAGCCCCTGGCCACCGCCCTCGCTGACCATGCCCGGAAGGTCGGGGATGGGGGCGATGTTGGCCACCTCGTCCAGGGCGAGCACGACGGGCGCGGCGCGCCCCCGACACCGACCCGCCCCCGCCCGGGGCGGCGGACCGTGCGTAGGCGGCGGTGCGGATGTCGGTGAGCAACCCCACCACCAGGGGTGCGGCCACCGCCTGGTGCCGGCCCGTGGCGCACACATAGAGCGTGGCCGACGAGTCGCAGAAGGCCCGGGCGTCGAAGTCGGGCGCCACCGTCGTGGCCAGGGCCGCCTCGCTGCGGTAGGCGCCCAGGACGCCCGACGCCGTCGACCAGATGCCGCTCTGCTCCCGGGGGTCGGTGGCGGCGATCCCCGCCAGCAGGTCTCCGGGACGGGTGGCGCTGTTGGCGTCGAGGATGGCCAAGGCCGTAGCCGCGTTGCGCCGGTCGACCCACGACAGCACCGTGGCGAGATCGACCCCGTCGAGAGCTGCGGCGTGCAGCGCGGGAGCGAGAAGCGCTTCGGCGCGCTCGGTCCAATGGTCCGTACCCGCCGATGCCGCGCCGTCGCGCGCACCGGCTCCAGGTCGCGCCGCGCCCACGAGGCTTCTGGCAACGAGCAATGCATCGTCCCATGTGCGACAGCTCTCCACCGGCGACCACCGCACTCGCTGCACGCCGCGGGGCGCTTCGACGGTGCCGCTCGGGTCGTAGAGCAGGCACGGTCCGACCGTTCGACGCGCCGACGCGGTGGCCTGCAGGGCACGTCGGGTTTGGTCGAGGTCGACACGAGCGCGCCCGGCGCGCCGAGCACCGTGGGGACCACGATCGACGACGTCTTGCCCGACCGCGGCGGTCCGAGCACGAGCACGGCCTGCTCGGTCCCCGCCCATGCCGGGCCGATCGACCCCGCACCCAGGTACACGCCCGCGTCAGCAGCACCCACAGTGGCACGGATCGTCGCCAATGGCCGGTTGTCGTGTCCCGCGTCACTGCCACTGTGCGCGGCGCGGTCAGGCACGAGGACCGCCCGCCCGGGGTGTGGACAGAGACGTTTCGCGTCGCGAAACGTTGGCACGCGACCTCGGGCTCACACCATCTCCGGACGAAAGCTCGGCACCCCGTCCCGCACCCGCAATGTTCCGGGTATACCGAGCAGCGAGAACGGATCGGTGGTGTCGAGCACCCCGCGGCGGGGTTCCACATGCAACTTTCTGAGCGGCACGATCCGCCCGATGTGGGGGCCCAGCGTGATCGTCACCTCGAGACGCAGATCTCCCTCGTCATCGATCTCGGCGTCGACGACGATGACGTCGTAGGTATCGTCAGGCAATGGCGGCATGGCCAAAAATCCTTGCAAACGCTGGGTTTCCCGTCCATAGGCAATGTGCCGATTCGTTGCTGGCGCGCTGGTGACCGCCAAGACGCGGCGCGCACCGTCGACGCGCGACGCGCTGGTATCTCGCCGGTATCCTCGCCCGCGTCCTCGCGTCGGTGCGCGCTCGCAGTGGCGCGCGATCACGCAAATGCTTGCTTTTGTCGCGAAAACCTTCTTTGATTGTTGAGATTGCATTTCTGGGAGGAGGTGCGGTGAATAAGTCGGGACTGATCGACGCGGTCACGCAAGACGACGTCGTTGGCGAAACGCGATGCCGAAGAAGCGGTAAACGCGGTCGTCCATGTAGTCTCGAAAGAGGTTCGGTCCGGTCGTCGTGTCGTGGTTGCAGGGTTCGGTAGCTTTAATCCCACGCACCGTGGTGCTCGCATGGGACGCAATCCACGCACGGGAGCACCGGTGAGCATCTCGGCGTCCCGCGGCGTGCGCTTTGCGGCCAGTGGGATGTTCAAGGACATCCTGAACGGCAAGGCGTCGCCTCCGGCGCTCAAGGCGTCCCCGTCGCCGGCGAAGAAGCCGTCCAGGACGGTTGCGAAGAAGACCGCGAAGAGAGCCACCAACAGAGTCGCCATCAAGGCCACGAAGAAGTCGACCAAGAAGGCGGTCACGAGAACCGCCGGACGGGCTTCGAAAAAGGTCGTCGGGCGCGCCCCGGTCAGGAAGACGACGCGTGCCCCGGCGAGGAAAGCAGCAAGGAAATCGGCCAGAAAGGCCGCCGGACGAGCTCCGGCGAGGAAAGCAATAAAGCGATCGGCCAAGAAGGCCGTTAGGAGGGCGTAAAGCATGGCAGTCAAGCGGGCAAGAAAGACCGCAAAGCGGGCGCCGGCACGAAAGGCCGCCAAGCGCACCACGGCACGCAAAGCCGTGAAGCGCACGACGGCTCGGAAGACCGCCAAGCGGGCTCCGGCACGGAAGGCCGCCAAGCGGACCACCAAGAAGCGGGCAACCGCCAAGAGGGCCACCAAGCGCGCTCCGGCACGCAAAGTAGCGAAGCGAACCGCAAGTCCAAGCGTCGGGCTCCCGCCAAGAAGGCAGCCAAGAAGCGGGCTCCGGCTCGCAAGGCCGCCAAGCGGACCACCAAGAAGCGGACAGTGCGCAAGGCAGCCAAGAAGCGGGCTCCGGCACGCAAGACGGCCAAGAAGCGGGCTCCGGCTCGCAAGGCCGCCAAGCGTCGCCCCGCCAAGAAGGCGGCGGCGTCTCCCAAGCGGACAGCCAAGCGGACCGCGACTCGTCGGGTCACGTCGCCGGGCCCCGGTTCGCCGGCGGACCGCCAGGTAGACGAACACCGTCCTGCCGGGTTTCCCGGCGGTCGGATCGGTCCCCCCGGGCTTGCGGCCCGGCCCAGGGACAGGACACAGAAGTACAGAAGAGGGGCCCTGCGGGGCCCCTCTTCTCGTTTCAGCGTCAGGGCGTCAGGGCCTCCGGCGGGTGCTAGCCCGAGCCGGTGGGCCCCAGCCCGGCAGGGATGTCGCCGGGCACGTCGACGTCCCAGGCCAGCTCGGGGTCGCGCACCACCCGGTACGCGCAGCCCCAGACGCTCGGGCCTCGGCCCGGTGGCGGGCGAAGGACCCGGGCCCGTAGGGGAAACGGAACCCGGCGCGTGTGGGGACGCAGACCACGTTGGTGCCGTCGTCGCGCCGATCGGGAACGAGGGTCACGCCCGTCGAACCCGGCCAGCTGGGCCACCTCGTGGGCGAAGGGCAGATCGGCGTGGGCCACCAGCACCTCGCCGCGCCCCGGCGGCGGCGAGTCGCTCCACCCCGGCTTCCACGGCCCCGTTGAGCCCGCGTCCGGGCTCGGGGAGCACCATGGCGCCGTGGTCCGCGGCCCAGCGCGCCACCTCGGCGTCGTCGCACACCACGGCCACCGGCAGCGGGCCGGCGGCGGCGAGGACGCGCGCCGCCATGATCCGGGCCAGCTCGGCGCGTCCCGGCGGCGTCGAGCGTCGGGGCCAGGCGCGCCTTGGCGGCGCCGAACGCCTTCACGGGGATGAGCACCACGCAGCCCGTCAGGGGGGGCAGGCGCACTGGCGCTGCGGTCACGGCGCCAGTGTACGGCGCGTCGCTCCGCCACCGAGGACCAGGCCGTAGGGTTGGGCGCCATGCTCGACAAGGTCGCCGTGATCGGCGCGGGCTCGTGGGGCACGACGGTGGCCGCCATCGCCGCGCGCTCGGCTCCGACGGTGTTGTGGGCCCGCCGTCCGGCGCTGGCCGACGCCATCGACACGGCGTCACGAGAACCCCGACTACCTCGCCCGGGATCGCCCTTCCCGACGACGCTGCGGGCCACGTCGTCGCTGGAGGAGGCCGTGACCGGGCCGCCCTCGTCATCATGGCCGTTCCCTCCCACGGCTTTCGCACCGTGCTCACCGAGCTGGCCCGCCCATCGCGCCGCCGGCACGCCCGTGCTGTCAGTCTGGCCAAGGGGCTCGAGCAGGGCACCCACCTGCGCATGACCGAGGTCATCGCCCAGGTGGTCCCCGGCCACCCCGCCGGCGTGCTCACCGGACCGAACCTGGCCCGCGAGATGGTGGCCGGACAGCCCGCCGCCACCGTGGTGGCCATGACCGACGAGGCCATGGCCCGGTCAGGTCCAGGAGCTGCTGCGCACCGAGACGTTCCGGGTCTACACCAATCCCGACGTCGTCGGCTGCGAGACGGCCGGCGCCACCAAGAACGTCCTCGCCATCGCGGCCGGCATCCTCCAGGGCCTCGGGCTCGGCGACTCCTCGTTGGCCGCCCTCATCACCCGGGGCCTGGCCGAGCTGGGACGGCTCGGCGTGGCCATGGGGGGCGAGCCCATGACCATCGCCGGCCTGGCCGGCGTGGGCGACCTGGTGGCCACCTGCACCAGCTCGCTGAGCCGGAACCGGATGGTGGGGGAGCAGCTCGGCCGGGGCCGCTCCCTCGACGAGTCCTGGCGGAGATGCGCATGGTGGCCGAGGGCGTGAAGTCGGCCCGTCCGCTGCTCGAGCTGGCCGCCGCCCACGGCGTGGAGATGCCCATCGGCGAGCAGGTGGCCGACGTCCTCGAGGGGACCACGTTCGCCGGCCGAGGCCATCCCCGCCCTCATGCTCGCGCTCGGCCAAGCCCGAGTTCCACGGCCTCGCAGGCGTCGACCCCCGAGCATCGACGTCGTCGCCGACGGTCCGACGGCCCTCGAGCGGGTGCGCGCCTTTCTGCGCGCCCATGGCACGTCCCGACGACGAGATCGCCCGAGGCCGAGGAGGAGGACGTGCTCGACCTGCTCGTCGTCGACTGGCTCCTCGTCCCCGGCGAGCGCGCTACACCCAGGCCGAGGTGGCCGAGATCACGGGCATGGACCCGAGCCTGGCCCGCCGCTTCTGGCGCGCCCTCGGCTTCGCCGACGTCGGCGCCGACGAGCAGATCTTCACCGACCTCGACATCGAGGCCATCGTGCATCCTGCGATCGATGATCGACCTCGGCGTCGCCGACGTCGACACCAGCCTGCAGCTGGCCCGGGTCATCGGCTCCTCGATGGCCCGCATCGCCGAGGCCGAGGTGTCACCGGCGGTGCGGGGGATGGCGATCGGGTCGGGGCCGAGCGACACGGTCGAGGCGGCCGACCGCTTCGCCGCGCTGGCCGACCAGCTCGCTCCCGGCCATGGCCCGCCTGCTCGAGTTCGCCTGGCGCCGCCACGTCCAGGCGGCGGTGCGCCGGGCCATGCTGCTGCGCAGCCGCCAGCGACCGCGGCGCCCTTCCCGAGCTGGCCGTCGGCTTCGCCGACATGGTCGGGTTCACCATGCTCAGCCAGCAGCTCTCCGAGGAGGAGCTGGCCGCCCTGGTGAGCCGCTTCGAGGACGTCGCCCACGACACCGTGACGGCGCGGGGGGGCCGGGTGGTGAAGATGATCGGCGACGAGGCCATGTTCGTGACCGACTCCGCCATCGACGCCGCCCGCATCGGGCTGGCCCTGGCCGAGGCCTACGCCGACGACGAGCTGCTGTCCGACGTCCGGGTGGCGCTGGCCGTCGGTCCCGTCCTCGTCCAGGACGGCGACTTCTACGGACCGGTCGTCAACCTGGCCAGCCGGGTGGCCGAACATCGCCGCGCCGGGAGCGTCCTCGTGACCGACGAGTTCCACGCCGCCGTGGGAGCCGTCTCGCCCGGAGGCGTGCCCGGAGACGGGGCGCCGGGAGCGAGTTCGCCTTCAGGCCCTGCGCCCGCGTCGGGTGAAGGACCTCGGTCGCGTCCAGCTCTGGGTCCTGCACCGCCCCGGCCCGAGCCCTGACGCTCGACCGCCGGCTCGGCGGCGCTGGGAGCGGCTGTCCGAGGTCCTCCACGACCTCGACGAGCTCCGCGAGAAGGGTCGAGCGCCTTCTCGCCGGGCGCGACGATCAGCGCGTCGCGGCAACGGAAGGTGGCGATCCCGAAGGGGCGGAGCTCGAATGAGCCGTCGAAGGGCTCGAGGGTCCGGCCCCGCAGGTCGACGAGCCAGCCCGACCGCGCCCCCACCCGGACCGTGGTGGGTCGGTCGGTGGGGTTGAACACCCGCACCTCGAGCATGCCCGGCCTGGCGGCGCACGGCGGAGACCTCGGCCCCTTCGATCTCGAGCGCGCTCCGCCGGGGCAGGGCGCCACCCGCCCCCCGGCGCGTAGACCACCTCGAGGGGCAACGAAGGCGTCGTCGACCATGGCGTAGGGGTCGTCGCACCCGATGCACAGCGCGTAGCGCGCCTCGATCGTGCGCCCCCTGCAGCTGCAAGCCCTCGACCGGCGTGAGGGGCCCCGCCGGCAGGGGCCGATAGGCCATGCCGAGGCGCGACAGCATCCCCGTCGAGCGCAGCAGCGTGAGTGCCAGCGTCCGGGCCCGGCGCTGCGACTGCTCCCCCTCGATGTCGACCAGCTCGTACTCGAGCAGGCCCTCGTGGGCGACGGTGAGACCGCCGGCGGACACGAAGCGTCGCGACGGGAAGGTGGGAAGCCCGAACTCGTCGGCTCCTGCCCTCGGCGTCGAGCCCTCGGTGCACGACGGCGAAGGCGCATTCGGCCTCGGAGCCTTCGGCCGGGACCGGGCAGCGGGCAGGTGCACCCGCAGGCGGTGGTCCGAGGCTGGGGTTCACGAAGCGGGTCGTCACCCGCACGATGCGCTCGTCGGCCCGCAGCTCGACGTCGGTGGTCACCTCGACGGTCACCTCGCCGGTGCGCGACCCGCGTCGATCGCCGTCGACGTAGTCGGGCCACGTGTAGCGAGCCGACATGGTGATGATGGCGCGCACCGGTCCCCGCTCGGTGACCGTCAGCGACACGCTGTCGGGGGTGTCCACGATGCGGTCGCCGGCCGGGGGCGAGTAGTTGTAGGAGTCGCCGTGGTCCCCGCCGTCCACCAGCCGGCCGAACCCGGCCACGCCGTCGAGGGCGAAGGTCCCGTCGTTGCGGTCGACGGCCACGGTCACGAGCCCGTTCGTCGATGACCAGTGCCCCGGCGGGCTCGACCGGCTCCTCGATCGGTGACGGGGTGGGCGGGCACGACGGGCTCGAGCGGCTTGCAGCCGAAGCCCGGGACGTCGGCCACCCGGGCCAGGACGCGGCGCATGGGCGGCTGGTCGATCCGGATGCGCACGACGGCGTCGGGGCGGGCCCCGAGCCGTGTGTAGAGGTCCTGCTTGATCGAGGCGATGGGGACGTCGAAGCGCTCCTCGCTCCCGAAGGCGATGGTGATGTCGATCCCCGTCTCGTCCTCCTCGACGCGCACGCCCTGGATCCAGGTGTGGGTGTCGATCTGGCTGCCGTTGGGCAGCATGCCCAGGATGGTGCGCACCGTGGTGGCGTCGAGGGTGAGGGCGCCCAGCCCCGGGGGATGCCGAAGGCGCCGGGCTCCTCGGGCAGGGCCTGGGTGCCGGCGGGGATCTCGTCGCCCGGCCACGACCATCTCGACCACCCCGCTGCGGGGCCGGGCCGACGCGTTCACCACCGTCGGGCCCGCCTCGGCCAGCGACCGGGCCAGGGCCGCGAGGGCCTGGTCGGCCAGGCCGTCGGCGATCCGGTGGGCCTCGGCGTAGCGGACGAGCACGGCGTCGACGACCTCGTCCACCGAGCAGGCGCAGATCGAGTCGTGGGCGGCGTTGCGCACCATCTCGCGCCACGCCAGCTCCAGCAGGCGCTGCGGGCCACTGCTCGGCCGGCAGGAACAGGGCACGACAGCGGCTCGGCCCGCCGCTCGAGGGCCCGCTCGGCCCGGGCCGCCGCCCGCTTCACGTCGACCCGGTTCGACGCCACGCCCATGAGGACGTTGGCCCGGGCCCCCGAGCGCAGCTCGCCCTTCCAGCGTCTGCAGCCCCTCGGTGGGGGCGCCGGCCAGGTAGTCGGGCAGGGTCGTCACCTCGAGCACGTAGTCGTCCTGGAGCTCGTTGGCCTCGGCCACGACCCGCCCCAGCCACGGCTGGGGCTCCTGGTGGTCGGTGCCGTTCATGAACAGCAGGCCGTCGAGCAGGAAGTCGCCGATCTCCTTCTCGTGGTCGGCCACCCGGCGCACGAGCGCCTTGGCGTCGTCGGGGATCGACGGCGCCGTTGCCGTAGCCGGTCACCAGGTACTCGGCCCGCACCGACGGACCCGTCGGGTGCCTCCCACAAGAAGGCGCTCTTGTCGATGACCGACGGGCACCCCCCGCCACACCACGGCGTGCTCGAAGCCGGCCAGCCGCAGGATCTGGGGCATCTGGGCGATGTGGCCGAACATGTCGGGCAGGTAGCCGACCTCCATGGCCCCGCCGAAGGCGGCCCCGCGCAGCAACCCGCTCTGCAGGTCCCGCACGATCGTCTCGCCCGACACGAGGAACTCGTCCATGAGGATGTACCACGGGCCCATCGACAGTCGCCCGGCCGCGGCCAGGGCGCGGATGCGCTCCTCGTTCTCGGGCCGGACCTCGAGGTAGTCGTCGACCACGGCCATCTGCCCGTCGAGGAGGAAGCGGGCGTAGGAGGGGTCGCGCTCGAGCAGCGGAATGAGATCGTCGAGCAGCTGCACCAGCCGCAGCCGGAAGGTCTGGTACGGCTCGTACCACTCCCGGTCCCAGTGGGTGTGGGGGACGATGGCAATCTGTCTCGGTCGGGGGCGGGCCACGGCGCGAGATTACCGACCGGGCGGTGCCGGGGGATGGCCCGGGTGCCGGGGGCTACCGTGTGGCGCCGTGGATCCCCGACCCTGGCGTGAGCATCTGCCGGCCGGATCCGAGGTGCGGCTCGAGGACCTGACCGCCCGTGGCAGCCTGCCGAGGGCGTGGGCACAGACATGGTCCCGCCACCCCGATGCCCCGGTGCTGTTCGACACCTCGGCCTCCGCCTCCGGTTCCGCCGACACCTCCGTGTCGGCCGACGGGGCCCGGTGGTGTCGTGCCGGCGAGCTCGAGGACAGGACGCGGGCGCGCGCCGAGGAGCTCGGTCGTCTCGGGCTCCGGCGTGGCGACCGGGTCCTGTGGAGCACGGCGTCGTCGCTGCCCGCCGTGGTCGCCAACATCGCCGCACTGCGGGCCGGCCTGGTCGTCGTGCCCGTGAACGCGGCGTACACCGAGCGCGAGCTGACCCACGTCGTCGGCGACGTGCGGCCCGCGGCGGCGATCGTGGACGACCCTGATCGAGCGGTGGTGGTGGCGAGGGCCGCTGGTGACGACATCGTGGTGGTCACCCCCGACCTGCACGTCGTCGGGGGCGCGCCGCGCGCGAGGGCAAGCGACGGGGAGCCCGGGACCGGGGTGCTCGACGCCGCGCAACCCGAAGACGCCGCCCTCGTCGCCTACACGTCGGGAACCACCGGTGCTCCCAAGGGGGCCGTGCTCACGCACGGGAACCTGCTCGCCAACAGCGAGTCGGTGGCGCTGACGTGGCGCTGGGACGCCGACGACCGCCTCGTGCATGCCCTTCCCATCTTCCACGGTCACGGGCTGTGCGTGGGGTTGTACACGTCGTTGCTGGCCGGCGCGTCGGCAGTGCTGCTGCCGCGCTTCGACGTCGACGCGGTGCTCGACGCCTGTGCCGAGCACCGGGCCACGATGTTCTTCGGGGTCCCCACCATGTACCACCGTCTGGCCGGGTCGAGCCGGGTGGGAGAGCTGGCCCGATTGCGCCTGGCCGTGTCGGGCTCGGCTGCCCTGAGTGTCGAGCTGCACCGTGCCATCGCCGGATCGGCCGGGATCGACGTGCTCGAGCGCTACGGGATGACCGAGACACTCATGACCCTCTCCAATCCCTACGACGGCGAGCGCCGGCCGGGGACGGTGGGTTTCCCTTTCCCCGGCGTCGAGGCCCGGCTCGAGGGTGATGGCCAGGTGCTGGTGCGTGGTCCCACGGTCTTCGCCGGGTACTGGGAGCGCCCGGCGGCGACGACAGAGAGCTTCGTCGACGGATGGTTCTGTACGGGGGACCTCGGTGTGGTCGAGGACGGCTACGTCCGGCTTCTGGGACGCTCGACCGAGGTCGTCATCTCGGGCGGCTACAACGTGTACCCCGCCGAAGTGGAAGACGTTCTGCTCGGTCACCCCTCGGTGGCCGAGGTCGCCGTCACCGGCGTGCCCTCCGAGGAGTGGGGCGAGGTCGTCTGCGCCTGGGTCGTCCCCGACGGGGCGTCTCCCCCCGATGTCGACTCGTTGTTGGCCTACGCGGCCCAGCGCCTCGCACCCTACAAACGCCCCCGGCGGGTGCGCGTCGTCGACTCGCTGCCCCGCAACGCCTTGGGGAAGGTGCGCCGCTCGGAATTGCACTGAGCCCGCTGGCGCCTGCGCGCCATTGCACCCAGCGCGCTAGCTTCCCGTGCTGTGCGCATCGTCTTCGGCACGGACGAGGACACCCCTCTGACGGCGAAGGTCATGGCCGATCTGCGCGCCGGCGGCTACGAGGTGGAGCAGGTGGCGGTGGGCGCGGCGTGGCCCGAGGTCGGCCACGCCGTGGGCCGGGCCGTCGCGGCGGGGGACGCCGAGCGCGGCGTGGTGTGCTGCTGGACCGGTACCGGGGTCGCCATGGCTGCCAACAAGGTGCCCGGGGCCCGGGCCGCCTTGTGCACCGACGCGGCTACTGCCGAGGGGGCACGCCGCTGGAACGACGCCAACGTCCTGGCTTTCGGTCTGCGGCTCACCTCCGAGGAGCTGGCGCGCGAGATGATCGGTTCGTTTCTGGCCACAGATCCCGACGAGTCGGAGCTCCCCGCCATCTCACGGGTCGAGGGACCGCTGCGCTAGCGTGCGGCCATGACGACGTTCCTCATGCTGTCGACTCTGGGGCCCGAGGGGATGGCCACGCTGCGGCAGAACCCACAACGTCTGAAAGAGGTCAACACCGAGGTCGAGGCGATGGGCGCGCACGTGGTGGCCCAGTGGGCGCTGCTCGGTCAGTACGACTTCGCCACCGTCCTCGAGGCTCCCGACGAGAAGGTCGTCACCCGCGTGGCGGTAGCCCTGGGGGCGCGCGGCACGCTCAAGACCAAGACGCTGATCGCTATCACGATCGACGAGTTCATCGAGACCGTCGGTACGACTTGAGCCATGGGGTGCCAACGAGGCATCCGGTCCTTCACGACCAGGCGCCCGACCCGCGGCTCAGTACCACCACAGACCTTGTTTGCGACGCTCCGGTCTGATGTCCTCGCTCGGAAAGACATCGGGAAGGACGCTGTCGTCGGAGAGACGCCGGACGCGGTACCCGCCCTGTACGCGCTCGGCCACCGCGAAGCCATGGCTCCACGAGCCGACGAAGCGATTGCGCACGTCGACCGGGGTGCCCTGGGCGAGGTCGACATCGTGCACGTCAGTGGCTGCGTCGATGAGACCATTGCTCATGCGAGTTTCCTCCTGTGATGCCCCGGCCAGAGAGCTCGACGCGTGGCGCAACCCTGGGCGCTTCCCATGATGGGCGCGCCGGACCGTCCGTACAAGGGGTCCGGGGACAACTTGCGGCCAATGTGACGACTCGGGGAGTGACTCGATGAAGGCACGGCGCGTCGCCCCACGACGCGCAGTGAACGGGAAACCGCCGCGCCGGGCGGTCCCGGCCCGACCAGGGCTGTCCCATGAGCGCAGCTTGTGGGGTGCCGGTCACCGAGTGGTGGCCGGAGTCGACGAGGTGGGTCGCGGGGCCTGGGCCGGGCCGCTGAGTGTGGGGGTGGCGGTGCTGTGCGAGTCGCCGCCCCGGATCCCCAAGGGGCTTCGAGATTCCAAGCAGCTCACCGAGGACGTGAGGGAGGCCATCTTCGACCGGGTGGCAGCGTGGTGTGCCGGTTGGGCGGTCGGCCACGCCGGGCCCGAGGAGTGCGACCACCTGGGGATGACCGCCGCCCTGCGCCTGGCGACGCGACGGGCCTTGGCACAGCTGTCTCCTCATCTCGTCCCCGACGCCGTCGTGCTCGACGGCACCTTCGACTTCGTGAGCCCGCCGCCGGTGCCTCAGCTCTTCGAGGCCGACGGCACGGTCGAGCCCTCTGCGGTGTGCGACCCCGTGGGTGGGACCGAGGCCCCCGTGTGGTCAGCACCGGTGGAGACGGTCATCGGCGGCGATGCCCGCTGCGCCTCGGTGGCGGCCGCATCGGTGCTCGCCAAGGTGACGCGCGACAGGATCATGCGGGCCACCGCCGACTTCTATCCCGGGTTCGACTTCGACCGGAACAAGGGGTACCCGTCACCTGCGCACCAGCGCGCCCTGTGCGGGTACGGGCTCAGTGCCGTGCACCGGCGCTCGTGGGCGTTCGTCGACAACCTGCCCTGGGAGCTCACCTCGTGGCCCGGCGACTACCGGGCCCGCAGCTCACGCCTTGGTGGCGGGCTCCTTGACGGCGAGCTCCTTGACGGAGGGCTCCTTGGGCAGTCCGAGGACGCGCTCGCCGATGATGTTGTGGAGGACCTCGTCGGTCCCCCCGGCGATGCGCATCCCTGGTAGCCCGAGCAAGAACTTCGACCACGCGAAGGTTCCCCACTCGCCCGTGTCGGCGATGAGCTTGGGGCCGAGGACCGACGCCACCAGGTCGGTCATGCGGCGCATGTTCATGGTCAGCGACAGCTTGGCGATCGACATCTCGGGCCCCGGCATCTGGCCGGCCGCGATCCTGGGCCATGGCGCGCAGGTTGGTGTAGTTCGCCACCCGCCCGTGGATGAAGATGTCGGCGATCTGCTGGCGGACCAGGGGGTCGTCGGCCTTGCCGTGGTGCCGGACCAGCTCGATGAGGCGAGGTGTGCTCAGGTTGCCGTTTCCCGACGACATGCTGCCGCCGCCGATGGCGGCCCGCTCGTTCATGAGGGTGGTGAGGGCCACCGTCCATCCGCCGTTCACGTCGCCCAGGCGGTGCGAGTCCGGCACGCGCACTTCGGTGAAGAACACCTCGTTGAACGAGGCCCCTCCGGTCATCTGCCGCAGGGGCCGGATCTCCACTCCCGGGGCCCGCATGTCCACGACGAAGCCGGTCAGGCCCTTGTGCTTGGGCAGGTCGGGATCGGTCCGGCAGATGATCTCGCCGATGTCCGACAGATGCGCGCCCGAGGTCCACACCTTCTGTCCCGTCACCAACCACTCGTCGCCGTCGCGCACCGCTTTCGTCTGCACCCCGGCCAGGTCGCTCCCCGCGCCGGGCTCGCTGAACAGCTGGCACGCCACGATGTCACCGCGCCACAGCGACTTCAGGTAGCGCTCCTTCACCTCGTCGGTGCCGTGCGCCAGGATCGTGGGCGCCACCATGCCGAGTCCGATGCCGTAGGCGGTCATGGGAGGGGTGTCGAAGCGGGCCTCGACGTTGTCGTAGAGACGCTGGTGATCGCGTGTGAGGCCTCGGCCCCCCCACTGGACGGGCCCGCTGATCCAGCTGAACCCGGCGTCGAAACGCTTCCGGGCCCAACGCTGGGCGGCGGCGAGCTCGGCGTGCTCCTCTTCGAGAGTGCGCTCGGGGAGGAGCGAGACGTGGTCGGACCCCTCGCCCCAGGCCTCTTCCACCTCGACACGGGGTTTGGCATTGGCCTCGAGGAATTCCAGCGCAGCCTGCTCGAAGGCCTGCTCGGAGATTGTGTCGACCACCATCGGGCTCTCTTTCGCGTCGTTGCCCACCCTTCGTGGCACGTCGTGTGCCGGGGCGCGTCGCAGGGGACCTCCCAGCGTACCGAGGGTCCGGGAATCGTCGCCACACCGGAACCGGGAATCGTCGCCAAACAGGAATGGCCAGCTAGCTGGTGCGGTAGAACTGCTTGATGGCCTACGTGCTCGCCGTAATGGCGGCATTCGCCAATGCTCTGACCAGCGTCCTGCAACGGATGGGGGTGGAATCCGCCCCTGCCGACACGAACCTGAAGCTGAGCCTGATCGCCTATGCGCTGCGCCGCAAGGTGTGGATCGCCGGCTTCCTCGTGCTGATCGCGGCGTTCTTGCTGCAGTTCCTGGCCCTGCACTTCGGACGCCTGTCCACGGTGCAGCCCATCTTGACCTTGGAGCTCCCTTTCCTCGTGGCCATCCTGGGGATCTGGTTCCGCCAGCCCCTCACCTGGAAGGAGTGGGTCGGGTCCAGCGCGGCGGCGATCGGGTTGGCTGCTTTCCTGGCGCTGTCGGCGCCGAGCGGGGGCAGCGTGACCCCCGACCTCGAGAACTGGGGGATCGTGACGGTAGCGGTGATCGCCGGGATCTCGTTTTCCCTCCTGCTCACCCGGATGGGCTCACCAGCCTGGCGAGCGGCGTGGTTCGGTGTCGGCGGTGCCATCGCCTTCGCCTTCACCGCCGCCTTCATCAAGACGATGAACGACGAGATCACCGCCCATGGTTGGAGCCACGTGTTCTTGAGCTGGTCTCCCTACGCCATGGCAGGGGCGGGCCTGGTGGGCGTGTTCCTGGCGCAGAACGCCTTCCACGTGGGTCCGGTGACCGCGTCGCAGTCCGCACTCGTGATCGTCGACCCCCTGGTGTCCATCGCCATCGGGGTCGGGCTCTTCGGGGACCACGTCCAGACCGGGGGCGGCAGGCTCGTCGGTGAGATCCTGGCCATGATGGTGTTGTTCGCCGGGGTGCTCTCGTTGACTCGGTCCCCGATGGTCGTCCACGTGAAGACCGAGAACGGAGAGGACATCCACATGCTGGGCACGCGTCGAAACCGTGGGACCGGGACCGCATTGGAGTCGGGGTGACCGTCGAGCCCACGCCGCGCACGGCCAAAGGTGCTCGGCGACGGGCCAAGCGCCCCCTGGATCCGTCGCTCTCCAAGGTCGAGGTGCCGGCACCGCCCTTTGACCCCTGGGCGACGGTTCTCGAGCGAATCGACGACGCCGCCACCCTGGCCGGGCTCGACCCCGACGTCCACCGCCTTCTGCAACTGCCCGACAGGGTGCTCGAGGTGGCGGTGCCCATTCGCATGGATGACGGCCACGTCGAGGTGTTCATGGGATGGCGGATCCACCACAACACTGCCCGCGGCCCCGCCAAGGGGGGGATCCGCTTCCACCCGGATCTGCACGCCGCAGAGGTGGCCGCGTTGGCGGCCGATATGACACTCAAGACCGCCGTCGTCGACATCCCCTTCGGCGGCGGCAAGGGCGGTGTGCGCTGCGACCCACGCCTGCTGTCGGCGGGCGAGCTCGAGCGGCTCACCCGGCGCTACACGTTCGAGATCGCCCCGCTGCTCGGTCCCGACCGGGACATCCCCGCACCCGACGTCAACACCGACGAGAGGGTCATGGCATGGCTGCTCGACACTCTCGACATGCTCCAGGGACGCTCGCTGCCCGAGGTCGTGACGGGCAAGCCCCTGGCGGTGGGGGGGATGCGCCTGCATACCGGGGCGACGGCCTCGGGCGTGGTGCGCTGCGTGCGTGCCGTCTTCGCGGCGCTCGAGATCCCTGTGGCCGGAGCGCGGGCCGTCGTCCAGGGGTTCGGCAAGGTGGGGGGACCACTGGCCTTCCTCCTCTCGTCGGCGGGGATGCGGGTGGTGGCGGTCGCCGACGTCGGAGGTGCGGTGTACAACCCCGGCGGCCTCGACCTCAGCCTGTTGTCGGACCACTGCTCCCATGCAGGCACGGTGGCGGGGTTCGAGGGCGGCCGGGAGATCCACTCTTCGGAACTGTGGGCCGTCGAGGCCGAGCTGGCCGTGCCCGCCGCGCTCGAAGGAGCCATCGACGAGGCCGACGCCCGGCGCATGGGGGCACGCGTCGTCGTCGAGGCGGCCAACGGCCCGACCACGACGGAGGGCGACCGGGTCCTCGCCGAGCGGGGGATCACCGTGGTGCCCGACATCCTCGCCAACGCCGGTGGGGTGACGGCCTCGTACTTCGAGTGGGCGCAGTCGCGCCAGGGTTATGCCTGGGACGAGGAGCTCGTGGCCGCCCGGCTGGCGCGCACCATGGACGACGCCTTCGCCGACGTGTGGGCGCGGGCCCGGGACCTGGGTGTCACCATGCGTCGTGCCGCCGGGGTGGTGGCAGTCGAGCGACTGGCGGGGGCGATCACGGCGAGGGGACTGTTTCCCTGATCCCCCTTCCCTGATTTCCCGTTCCTTGATTTCCCGTTCCTTGATTTCCCCGATCCTTGTCTGCCTTCCTGTCTGATTTCTCGCTTGGATTCAGCCGGTCATTGCATCACCTCTCTGAGCAGCAAATGCTGACAGAGACCGGGAGGTGCGATGGCCAGGAGAAAGAGGGATCCGCGGCGTTTCACGCACGCCGAGAGGAACGAGATCTGGGATCGGATCCAGAGCGGAGAATCCGTCAACTCGATCTCCGTTGATTTTGGGCGCTATCCGAGCGCCATCCGCAAGATGCAGCTCACAACCGGAGGAGTGCGGCCCAGCCCCCGTTGTCGCTCCACCCGAGCCCTCAGCCTCGTTGAGCGCGAGGAGATCTCCCGTGGTCTGTGTGCCGGCCAGACGATGCGAGCCATCGCAGTTCAGATTGGACGGTCGCCCTCGACGGTGTCTCGCGAAGTGGAGCGCAACGGCGGCAGACGGCGATACCGGGCTTGCCGGGCTGATCAACGGGCGCTGCGACAAGCTCGGCGTCCCAAGGTTGCAAAGTTGGCCAAATGCCAGCGTCTGCAGGGTTTGGTGGATGAGAAACTCCAGCTCAACTGGTCCCCTACCCAGATCTCAAAGTGGTTGGCTTTGGAGTACCCAAACGATCCGGAGCTGCGGGTGTCCCACGAAACGATCTACATGTCGCTTTACGTCCAAGGCAGGGGCGCTCTGCGTCAGGAACTCCACCGGGCCCTTCGAAGTGGAAGGGCCATTCGACGACCCAAGAAGACCCTTCCCACTGGAAAAGGCGTCATTCCGGGCATGGTCCTCATCAGCGAACGACCAGCCGAAGTCGAGGACCGGGCGGTGCCGGGCCACTGGGAAGGGGACCTGATCATGGGGACCCGGAAGACCTGCATCGGCACGCTTGTCGAACGTTCGACCCGCTACGTCATGCTGCTCAAGCTCGAGAAGAACACAGCCGAGGCCGTGCGGACCGCGATGAGCGAGAAGATCCTCACCCTCCCCGCTGAGCTCCGCCGCAGCGTCACCTGGGACCGCGGCAAGGAGATGGCCGAGCACCACCGATTCACCGTTGACACCGGAGTCCAGGTCTACTTCTGTGACCCGAAGAGCCCTTGGCAGCGAGGCTCGAACGAGAACACCAACGGGTTGCTCCGCCAGTACTTCCCCAAGCTGACCGACCTCTCGGTGCACAGCGAGCGACACCTCGACGAGGTCGCCCGGCAACTCAATGGGCGTCCTCGACAAACACTCGGTTGGAGGTCACCATTGGAGGCGCTTAGCGAGGTCATTGCGTCGACCGGCTGAATCCAAGCGGCAGATCCGGCCCCCGCGCCTTCAGGCCCCTGGCCGCAGGCTCACCAGCCCCGGTCGACCCACTCCTGGAGATGGGGTTGTTCGGCACCGATCGTGGTGTCGACCCCGTGGCCGGGGAGCACGACCGTGTCGGGCCCGAAGCGGGAGAACAGCCGGTCCTCGATGGATCGGATGATGGTAGGAAAGTCGCCGCCCGAGAACTTGGTCGCACCGGGCCCACCCGGGAAGAGGGTGTCGCCGCTGAAGAGCAGCTGTGTTCCCTCCACCCAGAAGCACATCGAACCCGCCGTGTGCCCCGGCGTGGCGATGGTCCGCAACCGCAGGTCGCCGACCTCGATGACCGTGTCGTCCTCGAGGAGGAGATCGTAGGAGGGGAGCATCTCGGCATCCTCGGCCGTGACCGAGACCTCGAAGCCTGCATCGCGCACCGCCGGCACGGCCTGGATGTGATCCCAGTGCCCGTGGGTCTCGAGGACCTTGCGAACTCCGAGGTCACGGCACATCTCGAGCAGCAGCTCGTGCTCGTTGGCGGCGTCGATGAGCACGGCGTCCCCGGTCCCCTTGCTGCGGATCACGTAGACGTTGTTGTCCATGGGGCCGACCACGACCCTGTGCACCTCGAGCAGGCTGTTCTCATAGTGGGGCATCGTCCCTCCTGGGTGGGGGGTACTTCTCTACCTTCTCCGTCGCCTTCTCGGTACGGTTTCCTCCCTCGTTCTCCGTACCTTCTCCCTACCTCTTGATCCCTACCTCTTGATCCCTACCTCTTGATCCCTACCTCTTGATCCCTACCTCTTGATCCCTACCTCTTGATCCCTACCTCTTGATCCCTACCTCTTGATCCCTACCTCTTGATCCCTACCTCTTGATCCCTACCTCTTGATCCCTACCTCTTGATCCCTACCTCTTGATCCCTACCTCTTTTCCCTGCCTCTCCGCCTCTACCTCCGAACCGTCTTCCGTACCTTACGTGGAGTGCGCGGCGCCCAGGCGGGGAGACCCGGAGCGATGTCAACCTCCCCGGGTTGCCGGACGTGAGAACTGGTAGACCCGTGAGCCAGGCGAGGAGGTAGGGGGCCGTGGCCGAGGGGGTGCGATTCGAGGAGGTCTTCTCCGACCTGTACCGACTCGCATACCGAGTGTCGTTCCGGGTGTTGGGGGACAGGGGGGATGCCGAGGATGTCGCTCAGGAGACGCTGGCCCGCACCCACGTGCGCTGGGCGCGGCTGCGGAACCGCCCTCAGGGCTGGGTGGTGACGGTTTCCACCAACCTCGCCATCGATCGGCTCAGGAGACGGAGCCGCACGACGGAGCTGGGGATCGAGCCCGTGGCCCTCGTCGAGATGCACCTTTCCGAGCGCATCGATCTCGCTCGCGCCCTTCGCCGCCTGCCGCGGCGTCAACGCGAGGTCGTGGTACTGCGCTACCTGGCGGACTGGCCCGAGCTCGAGGTGGCCGATGCCCTCGGCTGCTCGCCCGGCACGGTGAAGAGCCACGCCTCGCGTGGGTTGGCCCACCTGCGTGAGCATCTCGAACAACGAGGTGTTCGAGGAGGGGACGATGTTCGAGCATCTGGATGACCCCGCGCCACCCGAGCCAACGGCCCGAACGTTGGGGGCCGTGCTGGCACGCGCCGCGCGGCTGCGCCGGCGCCGGGCCGTGTCGGCCCTCGGCGTGGTGGCAGTCGGCGCCTTGGCCCTGGGGGTCATGATCGGCCTCGTCGTCTCGGGCCCGACGGCGGCACAGACCTTCGCCGCGTTCGACTCCCAGACGGGACTGCTGACCCTGGGCACACCGGTTCCGTCTATGAATCTGGCGTCGGTCGTCTTCATCGGGGACCTCCACGGCTTCGCGCTGGCCGTCCACGGCTCGCAGACCGTGTTGGCCGTCTCCACCGACGGCGGCGATGCGTGGACCGTCGCCGACCCCAGTCTTCCGGTGAGCTTCCCGGCACAGTTCGAGTTCTCCGACGCCGTCCACGGCTACCTGTGGGGAGGCCCTCCTTCGACGTCGGGGAGCGTCGCCTTGTGGGTCACTTCCGATGGTGGGCGGACCTGGACGCGCGCCGGGATCGGTCCGGTCGTGTCCGACGTCAGTGCGATCGGGCCCGATGTGTGGGCCGTCGTGGGGACCTGTCCCATCAGCTCGACAGCCGGGCCGTCGTGCCCGGGGGTGGTAGAGCTGTCGAGCGACAACGGCCAGACCTGGTCGCAGGCGCGAGGGACCCCGCCGCTGCCGGAGAACTCGGGGGTGTCGGTCAGCGACGAGAACATCGAGCTGGCCCGGATCACCCGCACTCGGGCCTACGTGCTCAGTTTCGCGTCCCGGGCGGGCACGCCGGATTCGGCGGGTTACCTCACCTATACCGCCGACGGGGGCCAGACGTGGGCGTCGCGTCCAGACCCGTGCCCGTCGTACTTCGACTTCGGTGAGCAGATCGCGGCGTCGGGGACCAGCGACCTGTGGATGGTGTGCGCCTCGCAGGCGAGCGCAGGCTCACAGGCCAAGGCGCTGTACCGTTCGAGCGACGGTGGGGTGCAGTGGGACCTCGCCGCCGCCGCCAACGCGCCGGTGTTGACCGGCGGCGGCGTCCTCCCGGCCGCCGGTGGCCTGCCCGTCAGCGGGTACGTCACGCCATACTCCCTTGGCCACGAGAACCTGGCCGTCCTGACGCCCGACAACGCCTGGCTCTTTCCCGACCGTTCGGGTGTGTTCGACACCACCGACGGCGGGAGGACCTGGGGTGCCGTACCGGCGCTGGCCAAGGCCGGCCTCGTGGACGGCGGGAGCGGAAACGTCGTGTTCGTCGATGCGACGCACGGCTGGGTGTGCGAGGCCGGGTCCGGACTGTGGCGGACCACCGACGGGAAGAACTGGCAGCGCATCGATCAGTGACGTGTGCCGGGTCGCCACCTCGGGCCGGCCGCCTCCGCCGTGGCCTTATTGACATATTGGTCAACAACACGCGGTGTCTGGTAGACAACGGACGCAGCGGCCGGTGAGCACCGACGCTCCGGCCCCACCGACGCGAGGTCGGGCACGACCGAGCCCGGTGTGGCACGACCGGCCCGCTGTGACCACCCACGAGAGCTTTCGAGGACCCGACGAGGGGGATCCAGAGTCATGAACTTCGCCTTCAGCGAGGAGCAGGAGGAGCTGCGCCGATCCGTCCGTCGCTTCCTCGAGGACAAGTCGCCCACCACGGAGGTGCGACGCCTCATGGAGACGACCGAGGGTTTCGACCCGGCCGTGTGGGAGCAGATGGCCAACCAGCTCGGGTTGCAGGCACTGGCCATCCCCGAGGAGTACGGGGGCGTCGGGTTCGGCTACGTCGAGCTGATCGTGGTCTTCGAGGAGATGGGCGCGGCGTTGTTGTGCGCCCCGTACTTCTCGACGATCGCACTGGGCGCCAACGCCCTGTTGTCGAGTGGCGACGAGGCGGCCAAGAAGGACCTGCTCCCTGGGATCGCCTCGGGCGAGACGATCGCCACCCTGGCGCTCACCGAAGACAGCGGGCGATGGGACACCGACGGGATCACCCTGGCCGCCACCCGCTCGGGCGACGAATGGAACCTCGACGGTCACAAGATGTTCGTGATCGACGGCCACACCGCCAACCTCGTCCTGGTGGCGGGTCGGACCGAGAACGGTGTCAGCCTCTTTGCCGTCGACGGTGGTGCGGCCGGGATGACGCCCACGCCCTTGGCGACCATGGACCAGACGCGCAAGCAGGCGAGGATCGAATTCGCGTCGACGCCTGCCCGACTCGTGGGGGAGGAGGGGTCAGCGGCTCCGGTGCTCTCCCGCACACTCGACCTCGCCGCGGTGGCTCTCGCCGCCGAGCAGGTAGGGGGCGCGCAACACTGTCTCGACACGGCCGTCGAGTACGCCAAGACCCGCATCCAGTTCGGCCGGCCCATCGGGTCGTTCCAGGCCATCAAGCACAAGTGCGCCGACATGTTGCTGGAGGTGGAGTCGGCCAAGTCGGCCGCCTACTACGCGGGCTGGGCCGCCGCCGAGGACTCCGAGGAGCTCCCCGTCGTCGCCAGCCTGGCCAAGTCGTACTGCTCGGAGGCGTACTTCCACGCTGCCGCGGAGAACATTCAGATCCACGGAGGGATCGGCTTCACGTGGGAGCACGATGCCCACCTCTACTTCAAGCGGGCCAAGTCCTCCGAGCTCATGCTCGGGGACCCCAGCTACCACCGCGAGCTCCTGGCTCAGCGGATCGGGATCTAGCGCCCGTCCACTCCGCCGGCTCGGCCTGCCGGTGTGCAGGGGTCGACCGGTGTACAGGGTCGACCCGTACAGGGTCGACCGGTGTACAGGGTCGACCGGTGCGCAGGGCGTGACAGGCTGGCGGCCTGACCAGGCACGATCCGGCGGTGTGGTCCACGGTTCCTGCGGGATACTGAGGTCGTGGAGGACGTGCCGGACATGCCACCCGAAGCTCCACCCCCCGAACCGAGCGAGAACGTGGCGTCGGCGGCGCGGGGTCCCGCACCGGGAGGTCCCCGGGCCTCGGACGCAGACCGTTCACGGTTCGCCACCATGCTCGAGCGCCACTTTGCCGAGGGCCGCCTGAGCGAAGAGGAGTTCTCAGAGAGGATGGACCGCGTCCTGGGAGCCCGCACGCTGGGCGAGCTGTACGCCTTGAGCGCCGACCTACCCGATCCTCCCGCCGTCGACGTTCCGCGCCGCTCGCTCGGCAAGCGCCACGCGTGGCGCTTCTGGCGGACCTGAGCGCCGGCAAGCGGACGCGCCGGGGCGGGGCTGAGGGTACGACGTTGCCAACGACGTGGGGGGAGATGGACGGACCATCGGGCTCCTTGTCGCTCCATGTCTCACCGGGGCCATCCACACGCGCCGATCAGGTCAACGTGCTCGTGCTGTGTCACGGCTTTCCGGTGGAGCGGGACTCGGCCCAGCGTGTGGCGGAGACCCTGCCCATGCTGGCGGACCGCATTGCCAACGAGACGGGTTGGCCGGCCGTGGTGGGATGTCTTCGTGGCGTAGGCGCATCCGCAGGTGACTTCTCGCTCGGTGGATGGTACGAGGACCTCAGGGCCATCGTCGACCATGCCGCCGAGATCGGCCACGGGGGCGGGGTGTGGATCGTCGGATTCGGTACCGGGGGAGCGCTCGGCTTGTGTGTGGCCGGAGAAGACGACCGGGTGCGGGGGGTGGCCTGCTTCGGTTCGCCGGCCACTTTCGCCGACTGGGCCAATGACGACACCGGAATGATCGAGTACGCCCGCGATGTCGGCGTCATCCACTCTTCGGGCTTTCCTTCGGACCGACCGGCGTGGGAAGAATCGTTCGCTGCTCTCCGGCCCGAGGAAGCGGCGGCCAAATTGGCCCCGCGGCCGCTGCTCATCGTCCACGGCGCCGATGATGAGGAGGTGCCGGTGGCCGATGCCCGTCGGCTCGCCGATTTCGCCGGCTCGCGAGCCGAGCTGCGGATCCTGGCCGGAGCGGGTCACCGTCTACGGGCCGACCCCCGGGCCGTCGCCCTGCTGGCGGGATGGCTTGAACGGCAAGGGCCGTGACCAGCGGGAGAGCCCGACCCTCAGAGACTCAAGAAGCGCTCGCGCTCATCAGGTGCCGCACGATGACCGCTCGGAGCGCGATGGCGGCGCGCCGGGGGTCGTCGGACTCCGTCAGGTAGCGGACGACCACGAAGTGGCGTGCTCCCGCCGACGCCATCGAGGGGACCGTGTCAGGGGTGACTCCTCCGGTCACGAAGACCGGTTGTCGCGCGGTGACAACCGCGAAAGAGATGTACTGGGGGCCGGTTCCCGGTCTTCCCGGCTTGGTGGGCGTGGGTGTCACCGGACCGGCCGAGACATAGTCGACCGGTTGGTCTCGGCTGGACTCGACCTCCTTCGGCGCGTGCGTAGAGAGGCCGACGATGGCCGTGGGCCCCATAATGCGGCGGGCCAGTGCCGGGGACGCGTCATCCTGACCCACGTGGACGCCGTCGGCCTCGATCTCGAGCGCGAGGTCGGGTCGATCGTTGAGGATGAAGGGAACGTGATGGTCCGCGCAGACCCGGGCGGCGAGCCGGCCCCGTTCGACGACGAGGCGCGCCTCGAGGTGCTTGTCCCGAAGCTGCACGATGTCCACACCGCCTGCGATGCACGAAGCCAGGAATGAGGCGAGGTCGGGACGGTCAGCCGTGCAGAGGTAAAGGTGTCTGTCGGCGAGGCTATGGGTCTCGGGTGCGCTCAACGCTTCCCAGCGGGTGCAGCAGATCGTCTGCGCTTGGGCACCGTGGGCTCTCCTGCCGCCACCGTCGGTCCCGCCGTCTTCCGACCCGATCCTGTCGCTTTCTTGGCCGAGCCCGGCGTCTTCTTTCCCGACCCCCCACCTTTGTCGCTCGTCCCTCCAGTCTTGGCGGGCGAACCTTGGGCCTTCTTCGACGCCTTCAAGGCTTGTTTGAACGTCCGCACCCTGGCGAGCGTGTCGGCGCTGGTGATGTCTGCGACCGAACGGAAGGTGTCGGGATCGCTGAAAGGTACGCTCACCGTTTCCCAGCCCGCGGGCCGCACGCCGAGTTGCTTGCCCAAGAGTGCGACGAAGATCTTGGCCTTCTGTTCGCCGAATCCCGGGAGCTCCTTGACGCGTCGCAAGAGCTCGGGGCCCGAGGCGACCCCCTGCCAGATCTCCTCGGTTCGTCCCCGGTAGCGTTCGACCACGACCTTGGCGAGCTCCTGGACTCGCGCTGCCATGGACCCTGGATAGCGATGCAGCGCCGGTCTGGCCGTGAACGCCGCGGCCAGGGCTTCGGGGTCCATCTGCGCGATGTGGGTGGGGTCGAGCGACTTGCCCAGCCGACGTTCGAGTTCCAGAGGGCTGGCGAAGGCCCATTCCAGGGGAACCTGCTGGTCGAGCACCATGCCAACGAGAAGTGCGAAGGGGCTTCTCGAGAGGAGTGCGTCAGCCTCGGGGTCCTGGCTCAGATGGAGTTCCACGATTCACGAGCGTACCCAGTACTCCCGCTGGCTTGGCCAGTGCCCTTGGTCAGTCGTGGTGTGAGATATCCGAGTGCAGCATCTGGGCCATCAGCACTTTGAGTGACGCCACTGCGAACTTTCCGTCGCCGACCTCTGCAATCCAGGCCCCTTCTTCCAGAGCCTGACAGCCCTCGTAGAACCAGTACGTGCGGCGCTGGCTGAGCGAGGAGCCCGCGCTTCCCGGTGGGTCAGGCAGCTTGGCGACCGTGTCGGCTTCATGCTCGAGCCAGGCACGCAGAATGGCGTCGAGCGAGAACGGCCCGGAGAGTCCCTTGGCGGACGCCTCTTTCACGATCGCCGCAAGGATCCCGTTCGCAACGAGAGTGACCCATTCGTCGGTCTCACCTCGCATACTTCGAGGCTAATCTCCTCGCACCCCAATGCCGCGTTTCATTTCTCCGGGGGGCGGCGGTCGAGCTAGGCCGCATTCTGACGACCGCGGAACGTGGTCGGTCAAGGGGCTGGTCGTGCTGCCGTGCCCACGTAGCGTGGTGGCTGGAGGGCGGGCGGGCTAAAGGCGCTGATCAGGACTGCCGAAAGCCTGGACATGAGCAGCCTGGCCATGTCCACGCAGTCCGCCCGTGAGCCCGCGGCCGACGAGGCCGTCGACAGTGTCTCGTCGGTGGTCGTCCAGCTTCTTCGGCGCCCGAGGTGGCAGACCCTGGCCGCATGTCGCGGAGAGCGTGTCGAGATGTTCATTCCCGACCGAGGTGGGCCTACGGCGCGCGCCAAGCAGCTGTGTGCACGTTGCACGGTGCGTGCCGAATGCTTGAGATACGCGCTGGCCGTCCCTGATCTGGTGGGGTACTGGGCCGGTACGAACGAGCGAGAGCGGCGTAAGCTGCGCGCCGCCACTCGTCGCGCCAAAGTGTCTGCTTGATCTGATCCTGTTCGGATCCTTTCCTCTCTCGCGGGGTGCGGACCAGGGGCCCGACAAGCAGTAGCCCTTTCAACCTGGTAGCCCTTTCAACCTGGTAGCCCTTTCAACCTGGTAGCCCTTTCAACCTGGTAGCCCTTTCAACCTGGTAGCCCTTTCAACCTGGTAGCCCTTTCAACCTGGTAGCCCTTTCAACCTGGTAGCCCCGATTGGTGTGACGGGATCACACGCTCGGTACTGTCGCTCTCATGTCCGTCGACCGACGTGTGGCGCTCGTGACCGGAGCGAGCCGCGGCATCGGCAGGGCATCTGCGATCGCTCTCGCGGCCGCCGGCCTCGACGTCGCCATCACTGCCCGGACCATGCGAGAGGGTGAAGGGCTCGACGATGCCACCTCCCCGGGTGGTGGGCCCATCCCAGGCAGCCTCGAGACCACGGCTCGCCATATCGAGGCGGTGGGCGCTCGGGCCTTGGCTATCCGCGCCGACCTGCTCGATCGTGCCTCGCTCCTGGCCGCCACCGAACGTGTCCTGGGTGAGTGGGGACACGTGGACGTGCTCGTCAACAACGCCGTGCACACCGGCCCCGGGAGCATGGAGCGCTTTCTCGATCTCGACGTCGACATGGTCGAGGCCAAGCTCGAAGCGAACGTCGTGGCTCAGTTGGTGCTGATCAAGTCGGTTCTTCCCGGCATGCTCGAGCGTGGCGAGGGCACCATCATCGACATCACCTCGGCCGTGGCCACGAGCGATCCCCCTGCCCCCACGGGGAGGGGGGATGGGGTCTCGGGTACGCCGTGACCAAAGGGGCGTTTCACCGGGTAGCGGGCATCCTCGCCGTCGAGCTCGGCCCTCAGGGGATTTTCGTCGTGAACGTCGAGCCTGGGTATGTGTTGACCGAGCGGATGGTGCTCGCCCAGGAACGGCTCGGGCTGGCGGGCCGCTTTCCAGGAGCGCCACCTTCGGTGCCCGGCGCTGTGGTGGCATGGTTGGCCGGAGGGCCCGGCGGTGTAACGCCTGACGAGCGCAAGGAGTTCAACGGCACGACGATCTCCGCCCAGGGTTTCGCCCGTCAGCGCGGCCTGCATCCAGACTGGCGACAGGGCGGCTGACCCAGGCTGACCAGGCTGGCCAGGCCCGCCATCGACGCCCTGGCGGGGTCAGGAGCCGGCGTTGTCCTGGAAGTCCTCGATGGTGGCGCCCATCTGCTTCTCGATCTCCTTGAGGTCGAAGTAGTCGCGCCACCTCGTCACCTGTCCGTCAACGTCGAGCTCCACCATCGTGCAACCGTGCATCTCGATGCGCATGCCAGGCCCCGAGGGTGCCGCGCCCGGTCCATTCGAAGGCGCCTCCGGCCCGGTCCCCGTGTGACGCCGTGACCTCCTGCTGCCAGTCGGGAAACGACGAGTCGGTGATGTCCTCCACCGATTTGATGTCCGTCGTCGGCACCGTGACAGGGTCGCTGAACACACCACCGGACGCGAACAGCTCGCGGAGACGCACCGTCGCGTCGGCACCCAGCGCCAGCTTCAACCTCTTGGTCCAGTCCTCCCACTCCACGACGACGCTCACCTCCTACCCGCACGGGCGGCGGGTCTGCGGCCTTTCGGCCGCGGCTGCTCGGACCGGTATCGGCGGCTCATTTCAAGGAGTCCCAGAACGTCTCGAGGACCTGTGCTCCTCGAGCAGGGTCCTGAAGCATCCACCAGTGGCCGATCCCCTCGAGCTTCGCCAGGGACGCCCCGGCCAGGCGGGCCGCCGTCTCGGCGCCGTCGCTCGGACAGGAACGCGTCCTCGGTGGGCACGATGCACGAGCCCCGGCTTGGGGATGTCCCTGAAGTCCGGGCCCCACTCGTTTCCCACGTCCACCGCCGAGCGGTACAGGGCGAGGATGCACTCTGCCATCACGTCGATCGCCCCAGCTGGCCAGGGTCACGGCTCGATCGGCTGGGGACCCCGAACATCTCGAAGACCGATCCGCGCTCCTCGGGCGAAGCGGCCGCCTGCTGCTCGAAGAACTGTTCGCCTTCACCCGGGGTCTGCCAGATCTTGGCGAAGTCGTGCCACTCGAAGTCGACGTCACCGATGCCGGCGGCGTCGGTCGACCCACGAACGCACCAGGTCGGGTCGGGTGCTGACGACGCGCACGACGAACCCCCCACCCCAGTCGTGGCCCACCAGGTCGATGGGTCCCTGAGCGGCGAGCGCCTCGAGCTCGGAGATCGAGCCACTGCACGTACTCTTCCTTCGTGGCGCCGAACCCGGCTGGTCGTGGGCACCCGAAGCCGGGGAGCTGGGGGGTGACGACGTCGCTGCGGGTCAGCTCCGATCGGAGGTGCTCCCAGACGGCGGGCGTCTCGGGGACGCCGTGGACGAGGACGGTGGGCATGCGGGCAGCTTGGCAGCCGGTGGGTCGCCCGCTCAAACGCTCGCGGGACGTGCCGGGCGAGTGCTTAGGGTTCGGTCCGTGCGTCTCGGGGTGCTTGTCCTTCCGGAGTTTCGGCTGGTCGACGGCCCGGGCCCTGTGGCGCCAAGTCGAGGAGCTCGGCTTCGACCACGCCTGGACCTACGACCATCTGGCATGGCGGTCGCTGCGCGATGCGACGTGGTTCGGCGCCGTCCCCTTCCTTGCCGCCGGGGCCGTGGTCACCGAGCGGATCCGGCTCGGCACGCTCGTGGCGTCACCGAACTTCCGGCACCCGGTGCCCTTCGCGCGCGAGCTCGTGACGCTCGACGACCTCTGCGGCGGGCGGCTCACCTTGGGTATCGGTGCGGGTGCCGACGGCTGGGACGCCGTCATGCTCGGACAGGACCCTTGGTCGCCGAGCGAGCGTGCCGAGCGCTTCGCTGAGTTCCTGGACTTGCTCGACAGACTGCTCCGGGAGCCCGAGACCTCCTACGAAGGCCGGTTCTACACCGCACGCCGAGGCGCGCACCTATCCGGGTTGCGTGCAGCAACCCCGTGTCCCCTTCGCCGTGGCCGCCACCGGCCGTCGAGGGCATGCAGCTGGCGGTCACCTTCGGCCGTACCTGGGTGACGACGGGCGACCTCGCCCCCGAAGGTGCGCTGCTCGGTCGCCGACGAGGGACTGCGCGTCGTGCGCGAGCAGATGGCGCGGTCTGGACGAGACGTGCGTCGCCGCGGGGCGCGACCCCGCGTCGATCGACCGACTGGTGCTGACGGGGCCGCGTCTCGATCCCGGGTTGTCGTCCCCCGATGCCTTCGAAGACACGGCGGGACGTTACGCCGAAGCGGGTGTCACAGACTTCGTCGTCCACTGGCCCCGTCGTGATGAACCGTACGCTGCCGACGAGGCCACATTCGAGAGGATCTTCACCGACCTCGCCTCGCGTCGCCCGGCGTGAGCCCGCTGCAAGAGCACTGGGCCACGAGATATCGACCTGCTGCGGAAATGCCGCTACGGTCGGTGTCCGAGGCGCAATGGGAGCGCGTCGGATCGCGACGGGAGAGCGAGTCATGTCCACAAAGTGCAAGTCGAGGTTGGCATTCCTCCTTCCGCTCGGCCTCGTGGCTGGATTGGCTACCAGCTGCAGCTCGAGCCCGCATGTGGCGACGGTCGTCGTCGCCACCGGCGGGGTCACCTGTAACAGCATCACTGGCGCTCTGACATTCACCCCCCCTCTCACGACGAAGGGGGGCAGCGCCGAATCCACCGCGATCACCTTGAATGCGACCGGGTGCGCCACGTCGGGGTCGAACGTCTCCAAGGTGACGAGAGGCACCGCTTCGGCCACGATCACCGACACCTCGAACGCCTGCACCGGTCTGCTCAACTCGAGACCCATCACCGTCAACATCACCTGGACCCCGGCGACCATTCATCCAAGCGTGCTCACCTTCTCCGGCTACGCGGGCAGCACCGGCTCGGGGGGTGATCTGGGATTCACCCTTCCCAAATCGGGAGACACCGCCAAGGTCATAGGATCGTTCCCGGGCGCCGATCACGGCGCCGGCTCGACCTCAACGGCGTTCTCCAACCAGAGTGGCACGCATTGCTCAATGCTTGCGGGTCGAGCGCCGGACTGACTTCGGTCGCGGTGACGTCGGGTCACGTGACCCTGAAGTAGCTGCGCGACTCAGGAGCACAAGCTCTTGGACCTCGGCAGGTTGGGCGTGTGGTGGAGCGGATCGTGGCGAGTTGCCGACGATGCTTCGGTTGACGTCGCGGCAGAGCTGGAAGAGCTCGGCTACAGCGCACTGTGGTCCTCGGGTGGTTTCGAACCTGGGCTCTCGACGCGTTTCGAGCGCTTGCTCGGTGCAACAACCCACGCGGCGGTGGCGAGCGGCATCGTCAGCATCTGGAAGGCCTCTTCCGCTGATGTCTCCCGAGCTGTCGCGGAACTGGACACCACGTACCCGGGACGCTTTCTCCTGGGCCTGGGGGCGAGCCACGCGCCGTTGACCGAGGGCTACACCCGTCCCTACGCCCACATGGTGGCCTACCTCGACGCCCTCGACGCGGCCGAGCCATTGGTACCCAGAGACCGGCGAGTGCTTGCCGCTCTCGGACCGCGGATGCTGGGGTTGGCCAGGGATCGAGCGGCCGGGGCGCATCCGTACTTCGTCCCCGCCGAGCACACTGCCCGAGCACGTGAGGTCCTGGGAAGAGATGTGCTTCTGGCCCCGGAGGTGACCGTGGTGCTCGAGCGTGATCCGGGGAAGGCGCGCGAGGTGGCGAGAACGTTCACGGCGGGTTACCTGACCCTTCCCAACTACACCAACAACCTCCGTACACTCGGCTTTCAAGACGATGATCTCTCCGGAGGCGGAAGCGATCGTTTGGTCGACGCCCTGGTGTGTTGGGGGGACCTCGACGCCGTCGTCGCTCTTGTGCGTCGGCACTATGAGGCGGGAGCCGACCATGTCTGCGTGCAGGTCGTCTCGGCCACACGAGAGTCGTTCCCGTTGGGTGAGTACCGCGGACTTGCGCCCGCGCTGCTCAGCACCTGAGTCAATCCAGCCCTCGGTTTGCGCGTCGGGTCGCGTCAAGGCGTCGTGCTTCGGATAGCTTCACTGTCCCTTGCGCCACTGCGCCCGCAGGAGGTCGAGGTGAAGCTGTCCATGCCGACGCATCTCGCGAAAACGAGCAGAGGACTCGATCCAACACCACGTTGCCACCCGAGCGCTGTTCAACATGGAGAGAAGCGTCAACAGCCCATGGTCGACGTTGGCGAACTCTCGACGGGCATCGTCGGAGAGAAACGCGAGGTCCCATTCAAGGGGCCCGAGGCATACGCTCTCGAGATCGATCCAGCGGATGCCTGACGAGGTGGAGCGACGGTTACCGTCGTGGGGTTCGCCGTGCAGAGCGTACTGGGAGGTTGATCGGGATTCGAGTCGAGGGAGCAAACCATCGAACGCTTCTCGGAGCAAGGCGATGTCGCCGGCAGGCAGAGCCGCCATCTTGACGTCGTCGGACAGTGCGGCTCGGGCCCGCTGCAACCCGAGCCGGAAGTCGGGCAGGGTGATCCCGCACACGGCCAGAGCGTCGTGGACCTGGCGCAACGAGCTCGCCACCATCGCCCCCGACACCCTGGCTGTCGGATCGTGGTCCAGACGGCGCCACAGGGTCACCGTGAACCCGGTGGCCGGATGTCGCACGGGGTGTGAGTCGGTGAGAGGCTCCGCCACCGGTGCGCCGAGAGCGCGGAGCGCGGCCGCGACCTCGTGCTCACGTATGACTCCCTCGACGCTGTCGGTCCGGGTTCCGACTTTGGCGATGACCGGATGGGGTCGCAGCCAGACGACGGTGTTGTTCGTCTCTTGAATCACGACGGGGTCGTCACTGCGAATGCCGAAGACCTGTCCCACCTCCAGCGCGGCGAGAGAGCCCGGTGTCATCGTTCCAGTCTCGCGTGGCCCTGGGCGCCGTTCGGGCCCTACGGCCGCGCCGCCTCAGGGTGTTCGCCGATGCCTTTGGCCTGGCCTCGGCGGATGGTCTCGTCGAAGCGGTTGCCGCGCGCCAGAGAAAGACGGTGGTCCACGTCCGGCATTTCGCCGCGTGCCGCGTCCAGCCACAACTGGATTGGGTCGAATCCGGTGCCGTCGCCAAGGAGGAGCGGCGAGCGCAGTGGACCGAGAGGAACGCCGTGCTGTTCGAGTAGGTGGCGGGCGCCAGGGTCCGTGAGAAGGCACCATGGAATCGTGAGACCCACCTCGGCACCTCGGACACAATGGCGCGGACCGATCGACAACAAGGAGTTGCGCGTACTCATGGCGGACGTCTGGGGCCCGGCCCGAGGCGAGCAAGACGTCGCGAGCAGATTGGAAGCGCACAGCCTGGGTTGGGTCACGGCGCGCCAAGACGACGGCCGCCTGGTGGGTTTCGTCAATGTCGCTTGGGACGGATCCCTCCACGCCTTTCTGATCGACACCACAGTCGCCCCGGGAGCTCAGCGGATGGGGATCGGAACGCAGCTGGTCGCCGTGGCGACACAATGTGCCCGGAGGGCGGGCTGTCGATGGCTCCACGTCGACTTCGAGCCCGAACATCGCTCCTTCTATCTCGAGGCCTGCGGCTTCAGCTTCACTGATGCGGGGCTTGTGGACCTGACGACCTCCCGATAGACGCCGTGCTCGAGTGGTCACCATCGCCAACGAGCACTTGGTAGCCTTCGCTGGATCGATCTGCTCCTGACCATCTTTCGGTATCTAGCCCCTCGAGCCCGATGAGGGGACTCGCCTTCAGTGTGCAGACGGCCATAGTGGCAGCCACGGTCGGGATTGTGTTCGCTCCGGCGGCGGCTTATGCGACCCCCAGTAACCTTTCGTCCGTCGTCGTCTCCGCGACGCTGCCCGGCTTCACGGCCAGTGCGCCGGGTCCCAAGAACGGTCCCGTCAACTCGTCGAATCTGGATTTGTTCGGGGGCGATAGCGCTGCATACAAGGCCCTGGCCCGTGACCTCGCCGACGGTGACGCAAGCGGTGAGTTTCGGTTCTGGGTGCATCAACCACCCGACGGCGACGGGATCGTGATCTCCGCTTTCCAATTCAAGAGCGCCCAACAGGTGGGGGCCTTTCTGGGCGCCTTGGACTCCGGCTATCAACACGTGTCGGGCGGCAGGTTCGCGGTACCCGCCGTGACCGGAGCGTCCGGGTACACGGCGCAGGTGTCTGCATCAGGCAATTCCTCCAAGGCCTACATCGTGACGTTCGGCAAGGGCGGCATTGCCTTTGAGGTGCAGGTGATCACCGCCGCGGGTGGCCTGAACAGTGCCGACGCGGTTTCGGTGGCGAGGCAGCAGGCGCCAATGCCCCCGGTGCACCACAAGCTCCCACCGCGGTGGTGAGCACGAACGCACCTCCCTCCCATCGGACAGAACAGATCGTCGGGCTCGCTGTGCTCTTCGTACTCGTGGCTGGGCTCATCCTATTCGTCGCGCCTCGGCCACGCAGACGGCGCGACGCACGGATCCCGAGCTTCAGTCCCCCCGTCTATGTCATTCCGGCCATGCGCACGCCGGCGCCCAGACCACCGGTGCCGCCGCGAGAAGTCGGCTGGCACACCGACCCGGAGCATCTCAGCGAGCAGGGATATTGGGACGGGGAATCCTGGATCGCACGCAGGCGATGGAGTGGTACCGCGTGGGCCGAGGTTCCGATCGACACCTCGACCTGACGTTGGCGCACGGCACTACCTCGACCTCTGCCCTCAGGGCGGCATCGTCCCCGTGGGGCGCACCTCGCTGGAAGTCGCTACGAGCAGGCCCGCAAGGGGAAGCTATTTTCTCAAATCCTGCCAATTGTCTCAAATCCTGCCCGAGTTCGGGCAGAACCATTGCAAAAATGGCACTCCAGGGTGCAGACTCGGCCTGTGGAGGGCCAAGAGTGGGAGGACCTGGTGGGACATCTGACCCGTATCTCCCCCCTGCTCCCGGCTGCGGCGACACGGGTGATCGCGGAGGTCGTGGCCTATTTCAGCGAGTCGGCGGAGGGGTTCATCCGCCGCCGCCATCGCGAACTGCACGCCGCGGGGCAGGCCAATCCTCAGATCTTCCAGCGCATCGCCGCTGAGCTGACCGCTCGCCCCGTGGCGGCCCCGCGTTCGTCTGAGCGCCAGATCCGGCGCGTCATCTACGGCTAGGAGCGTTCCTCAATGTGCGGCATCGTCGGTTACGTTGGCACCAGGGACTCCGTCCCCATCCTCTTCGAGGCGCTCCAACGATTGGAGTACCGCGGCTACGACTCCGCAGGGGTCGCCGTCGTGAGCGGAGCGGTCTGAAGGTCCACAAGCGTGCCGGACGAGTCGACGAGTTGGTAAGGACGGCACCCAAACGCCTGCGCGGGCACGTCGGCATCGGCCACACCCGGTGGGCGACCCATGGTGCGCCCACCGACGCCAATGCCCACCCGCACGTCGACACTGCCCATGTCATCGCCGTAGTTCACAACGGGATCATCGAGAACGCCTCGGAGCTGCGGGCCACAGTCCTCGCCGACGTGGTATTCACCTCCGAGACAGACACCGAGGTGCTCGCCCACCTGATCGCCGCTCAGCCGGAGACGGAGCTCGAAGATGCCGTCCGCGCCGCGCTCCTCCTCGTCGAGGGTGCCTACGGGATCGCCGTCATCGACCAGCGCCAGCCCGACCGCATCGTGGTCGCCCGCAACGGCAGTCCGGTTCTCCTGGGCATCGGCAACGGTGAGCACTTCGTGGCCTCGGACGCATCGGCGCTCGTGCGCTCACACCGATCAGGTCGTCTACCTCGACGACCGCGAGATGGCCGTGATCACGGCCGACGGGTTCCGCACCTTCACCCTCGACGCCGAGCCACCGAGCAAGCGGCCCGTCACTGCGCCGGTTTCGAAGACGGCGTACGACAAGGCCGGGCACGCCGACTACATGCACAAGGAGATCCACGAGCAGCCGGTAGCGGTCGAGCGAGCGCTCGCGTGGCCGGATCGACCGCCGCTTCGCCACCGCCCACCTCGGCGGGATCGAGCTCTCCCCGCGAGACATCCTGGCGCTGCGTCGCATCAAGGTCCTCGGCTGCGGCTCCGCCTTCTATGCGGGCCTCGTCGGGCGCCCACCTCATCGAGAGCCTGACCCGCATCCCGTCCGACGCCGAAGCCGCCTCGGAATTCCGTTACCGCAACCCGGTGATCGAGGCCGACACCCTCTACATTGCGATCAGCCAGTCGGGTGAGACCTTCGATACCCTCGCTGCCGTTCAAGAGATCAAGCGCAAGGGAGGCAGGGTTCTCGGCGTCGTGAACACGCCCGGCAGCACCATCGCCCGCGAATGCGACGCCGGGATCTACTTGCATGCCGGACCTGAGGTCTCAGTCACTTCGACGAAGACATTCACGTCGACTGCCGTGGTCTTGGCGCTTTTGGCTCTCCATCTCGGCCGGGTCCGCGACGTCGGGCCCGCAGACGGCGGGCGCCTTCTGCAGGCACTCACGGCACTGCCCGAGCAGATAGCACAAGTGCTCGAGGGCGAGGGCGCGATCGCCGACACTGCCAAAGATTCTCGCTTCGGCCGAGAGTGCCTTCTACGTCGGGCGGGTGCGCGGCTATCACGTGGCTCTCGAAGGTGCCCAGAAGCTGAAGGAGATCTCCTACATCCACTCCGAGGCCTACCCCGCCGCCGAGCTCAAACACGGACCGCTCGCGCTCGTGAGCAAGGACATCCCGACTGTGGTTATCGCCCCCGAGTGACGAGCTGTGGGACAAGAACATGGGTTCCATATCCGAGATCCGCGCCCGAGGCGGTCCCGTTCTCGCCGTCACGGATTCACCGACGCCGATCCCAGGTGTCGATGCCACGTTCGTCGTTCCGAAGACCGAGCCCGAGTTGCAGCCGATCCTATTGGCCATCCCGCTTCAACTGCTTGCGTACCATGTCGCCTTGGCCCTCGGCCGCGACATCGACAAGCCCCGCAACCTGGCCAAGAGCGTCACGGTGGAGTGACCATCCCTATCTCTATCCCTATCCCTATCTCTATCTCTATCTCTATCTCTATCTCTATCTCTATCTCTATCTCTATCTCTATCTCTGTCTCTAACTCGGTCGAGGTTGTGGGTTCAGTCGCCTAGCCGCTCCTCCATACGGATGGTGACCGTGTCGCCCGCTTCCTTTCCAATGGCCTTGCCCACGTGGCAGATGGGGAGTTTGTGACTGCCGTCGCCCAAAGCAGTGAATGGTGGTCTACAGGGTCAGCTGTCATCTCGCGGATCCTGATCACGGGGTTTTCTGCTCAGACGCTGAGGATCTTCGAAGCTCATCGGTGAAGCACTGGCCCTTCGCCTACCCAGTCTGTCGGGGACTTGGCTCGGCACCCGTGGGCTCCAGCCCTCTATGAGGGCAGCGGGCTCCTCCGGCTCGTGGACGGTGCTGACGTATTCCCGTGGGGACCGATGAGTTCTGACCGACCGATCCGTCCAGTTGGTGATGGTTGATGTCGTGGTCGGGTCCCCCTCGGTAGCATGGAGTGCCGTGGCTGTCCGCGAGACACCCCTGGCCCTCGATGACCTGGAGCCATTCCGCCGGGAGCTGACCGGCTACTGCTACCGCATGCTCGGCTCGGGCTTCGAGGCCGAGGACGCTGTCCAGGAGGCGATGCTGCGGGCCTGGCGCAATGCGGAGGGGTTCGAGGGGCGCTCCAGCGTGCGGTCGTGGCTTTACCGCATCGCCACCAACGTGTGCATCGACATGCACCGCCAGGTCCAGCGCCGGGCCCGGCCCATGGAGATGGGTCCCGCCTCACCCCCCGAGGAGTCTCTGCTCGGGCCCCTGCTGCCCGAGTCCACCTGGGTGACCCCGGTCCCCGACGCCAGCGTCGCGCCTGAAGGCGGGGACCCCGCCGAGATTGCGCAGTATCGCGAGTCGATCCGCCTCGCCTTCGTCACCGCCCTCCAACACCTTCCAGCCCGCCAGCGCGCCGCTCTGATTCTCTGCGAAGTCCTGCGTTGGCAGGTGGCCGAGGTGGCCGAGCTCCTCGACACGAGCGTGCCCGCTGTCAACAGCGCCCTGCAGCGGGCACGCGCCACGCTCCGAGCCCTACCGGACGAGACGCAACCCGAATCCCTGGACGCACGCCGATGCCGAGCTGCTCGAGCGCTACGTGGAAGCATTCGAGCGCTACGACGTCGAACGGTTGGTGGGGCTGCTGCGTGAGGACGCCGTACAGTCCATGCCGCCGTTCGCGATGTGGATCCGGGGGGCGGCCAACATCGGCCGCTTCATGGTTCAACCCGAGCCGAGCGGCTGCCGGGGCTCGCGCCTCGTACCCTCGTCGGCTAACGGCTGCCCGGCATTCGGGCAGTACCGGCCGGACCCGGCTGGCGGCTACGCGCCGTGGGCCTTGCAGGTGCTCGAGACCTCAGAAGGGAAGATCACCGGGATGGCTTTCTTCTTGGCGTTCCTGGATCCGGAGCGACTCTTCCCCCTGTTCGGCTTGCCCCTCCACCTCGACGCGTAGGCCAGCTAGCTCGAGGAGCTCCAGCAGGACTGGGGACACATTGGCGAGTTTGATGTCACCCCCGAGGCGTCCCGCCAGCAGCGCCAGGCGGGCCACGTCGTCCACAGCTCCGAGGTCTGGCGCCCCCGGTCCTTCCAGCACGTAGCGAGCCAGTTCGGCGCCGTCAGGGTCCACGACCGTGACCCGGCACCACAGCTCGACGGTAGCCATCACCAGGTGGACGGGCGTTGGCCGACGATCTCATCGCCTGCACCCGGCGTCGCCGCCCACCGTCGGCCACGTTCGCCCTAGTTGACCGACTGTTGCCGAGGAGTTGATCACCTGGCGGGACCGGCTGGTCATGATGAGTGAGGACAGGTCGGGAGCGCCCATTGCCGCGTTGGGGCCACCGGCAAGACGAGCTTCGGGTGGCAGCCCAGGCGCTCACCGACGTCGATGGGGGGGATTCGAGCGATGTCACGACAGCCGCTTCATCCTGGCCGTCGGGTGAGACCCGGATGGCTCAGGATCGTCGCGGGCGCCCTGATCGTCAGTGGGGGAGCCGTCATCGGCTTCTCGGTGTCCGCCTACGGGTCTTCGACGCCCGGCGCCCCCCACATCATGGTCGTCATGATGGAGAACGAAAGCCAGAGTGAGCTCATCGGGAACGCCGACGCTCCCAACACCAACGCCCTGGCACAGGAATACGGCTTAGCCACACAGTCGTACGCGGTCGCGCACCCGTCGCTTCCCAACTACCTCGAACTGCTCTCCGGCTCCGAGTACGGAGTCACGAGTGACACCACACCGTCCGCGGCTGGCATCCCGTCGAGTGCACAGACTCTTGTCGACCAGCTCGAGGCCGCGGGGATCTCATGGCGAGCGTACTTCGAGGATATGCCTTCGGCGGGTTATACCGGGGACGACACAGGAGGCCTCGACGCCTACGGCGGTGACTACTACCTCCAACATCACAATCCGTTCGTCTACTTTCCAGCGGTTACCTCTCTGTCGGACTTCGCTGACAACATGGTCCCGCTATCCACCAATTTCACGAGCGACCTCAACTCAGCCAGTCCACCTGCCTTCGTCTGGGTGACCCCCAATGCTGTCGACGACATGCACGACGGGCCGGCGAATTCGGATGGCGACACCAACCCCTCATTGGGAGATGCTTGGCTCGGGAACTTCGTCTCCCAGGTGCAGTCGACGAACTGGTACACCCAGGGCGGCAACATCATCATTGAGTGGGACGAGGGAATGGACTCCGACACCTCGGGAATTGGCAGCGAAGAGACTGGCGGTGGTCACATCATCACCATCGACGTCAGCGCTGCATTGAAGGCGGACCCCAGGCAGGACTCGACCCCGGTGAACACCGCCGGCATCCTGCACTCCATCGAGGGCGCATATGGGCTGCCGTACCTCGCAGACGCAGCAGACACCGCCAACGGCAACATCGACGCGCTGCTCGGCGTGACCTCTCCTTCGGCGACCACGACCATGCCGACCGAGCCACCCACGCCGACTACTACGGCCGTGTCACCACCCACGACGGTTTCGCCCGCCGCGCCCACCCCGACCACATTGGCGCCCACGACTGTGGTACCTACCACGACGACTAATGCGCCGATCACGAAGACCACGACGGCGCCTACGATCCAAGCGCCAGCTAAGACGACGACGACGACTCGTCCAACAACCAAGCCCAAAACCGACCCACCCTCGACTACCACCACGGTGGCTGGAGGTCGTGTCGAAGCCGATGGAAGCGCGGGGGGGTCGAATGACCCGTCAGTCGTGTCTGCGCCTTCGAGCGCTCTGGCGTTCACAGGCTTCAGCAACGGCATGAGGACACTCGGTGTCGTTGGCGGTGGCCTGGTTCTCTTGGGTTGCGCCCTCCTCTCCCTGGTCGGCGTGCCGCGACGCTCTGCGAGACGGCTCGCGTTGGTCGAAACGAACACGCCGGTGCGACAGGTTGCTGGAGCTGGCCTCCATCCGGCTGAGATTTGTCGCAACGACCTTTGGCTGGTGCCGCCGTCCTGAGTGCAACGGGCGCGGTCGCGGTTGGCTCGTCGACTGATGCCTGATCTGTAGCAGGCCCCCGCTCGTCCGGCGGTGTCCGGTGACCTCTCCGATGTTACGGAGCTCCTCGGCAGATGCCCGCGACCAGCTCCCTGTGAAGCATGGGGGCATTCTGGTATCTTCAGAATCTCCTTCAAGAGGAGGACGAACGATGGCGGGCAGAGCGTTCACGATCGTAACGCCAGCCGTTTGGACGTACGTACACAGCACGAGCGCCAAGCAACACGGAAATGTGTATGGGCCGCCTCCACTTACCAAGATCTCGGGTTGTGGCGGACCCGAGTATCAGCCTCGAACCGTGTGGCCGTCGGAGTAGCCACCGTGAGCAACGTCGCCGCTGTGTCGGTCATGTTCACCGATTTGGTGATTTCCACCGCGACGGTTTCGCGACTCGTACCCGATAGCGCCGAGCATCTCCGTAGGACGGATTTTACTACTGCGCGAGGCTATCGCCGGGTCCAAGGGCGTAGAGATCAAGAACCTCGGTGATGGCCTCATGGTCGTGTTCGACAGTACCAGTGCGGCGCTGCGATGTGCGAACGGCATGCAGAGAGCGAGTTGGGCGCCTTCCCATACAAGACCTTCTACTCCAAGGTCATGTTCCCTGGTGCTGACGCATCGGAGTCCTGGCCGAGGCGTGGAGCCTGCTGAAATGAGATGCGTGACTACTGGGTGGATGAGCGATGATGGATATCAACCCGGAAGAGATGTCTAGATCCCGGTGGTCGTTGTGGTCGCAGGACTCTGTCCTTTCGATTGGGTCCAAGGGATCGTTCCTTTCGATCGGGTCGATCGGTTCTGCACTCTCGATAGGCTCGATCGGCTCGGTGTTGTCCGCGTTCTCGATCGGGTCGGCCTGTTCACTCGGCTCTGCGCTCTCGGCGTGGTCGCGCTGGTCGGTGATGTCCTTCAAGTCGAGCCGGGCCACGATGAGTGTTCCTCCGCCCAGTCGTCAACGAGGAATTGGCCAGGACTCTTAGTGCCGTATCTCGCATCGTATGTCGTGGGAACTCCGGACGCCCGGTGTCGGTGATATCGAACCCCAGGCCCGCCCCTGTATTCCCGCTGGGCCGCCCTGCACCCTGCATAAGAGGATGGTTAATCGGTGCTAACCGACGCGAGGAGCAGTAACCGCCGGAGCGCTACCGATGTCCTTCACTGTGGTGGTGGCCGCGATCGACGAGGGGCCATTCGCGTCCACGGATACAGACCGGATCAGTCCACCCTCTACTTTCGCCCTGTAAGAAACATCCGTGACGGCTTGGAACTTTTCAAGCCCAGTCATTCTGAGCAAGTTGGTCGCTTCAGCCGTCGGAACACTGTAGATGTCACCGCTCCGCTTGACCGAGGAGGCCCTCTTCAAGATGTTGATGTACCCGAGCATGTCATTCATGTAGTTGGTCGATTCTCCAGAATGATGCACGGTCCGAGATCTGAAGTAGCCGGTCGAACCGATTGCGATCACGTTCAACGCCCCCGTAATCGAAATCCGGTCGGGCTTCTCAATGTTTGCGTCGTAGACGGCTGTCCCTCCGTTCGGAGCACCAGGGCTGATGGTAAACGTAAGGCTGTAGCTGGGCTCATTTTCCAACGCTCTGATGGCGTTGTGGAGAGCAGCGACGGGGGAGGCATTAGAGGGATAGTCGACGGCACCCGAGGCTCCGCAACCAACCAGAGAGATTGAAAGGAGGATTGCAGGCACCAGCTGGATCGGCCCCCCTCGGCCCCTTGATTTCACGCCCGTAATGATGCCCTAGGTGGGGCCGGTCCGCCCTGGATCGACGCTGAGAGGGCGGCCCCTGTGCCGCTCCCGACCGAGATCGAGACTCGACAACGACGGCGGCCGCGGGAGCGCATCTCACTCGGGGATCTCGTGCGCGTCGTGAACCATCTGTAGCATGAGGATTGTGTCGGATCGGGTAACCGATCCGGATGGCGACCCGCTCGGTATCCGGATCGGTGAGCGTTTGAGCGTGGGTCGAATCGAGAGACCGGTCCGCTAACTCGGCAGTGACGGACGACGCGTCACCCCCCTTTGCCCACCCTGGAGCGGGCTTGATCCCGATCGGCCTAAGGGTGGTTGGCGTTCCCCCGATTCCGTGGAGTCGGTGGGTGGGGTGATCATGCCGCATCTTCGGTGCGGCTGCTGAAGTAGATCTGCTCATACTCGACTGGGGAACGCTGCCCGATGCTCGAGTGACGTCGGCGGGGGTTGTACCACGCCTCGATGAACTCGAAGATGGCCCGGGCGAGTTCCTTGCGACTCCTCCAGCTGTGGCGGTCGAGCAGCTCGGTCTGGAGCGTGGCGAGGAAGCTCTCGGCCATGGAATTATCGAAGCAGTCACCGATTGAACCCATCGAGCCGAGGATCCCGGCCTGGCGTAGCCGGGTGCCGAAGGCCCACGAGGTGTATTGAGACCCGTGGTCGGGAATGGTGGATCGCACCTGGTGCGGGCTTGCGCAGCCACACCGCCATGTCGAAGGCGTCGCACACGAGCTCGGCCCGGAGATGATCGGCGATCGACCAGCCCACCACTCGGCGACTGAAGGCGTCGATCACGACCGACAGGTATACCCAGCCATCCCACGCCCGGTGCTGGGTGACATCGGCCACCCACCGCCGGTTGGGCTCGGTCACGGTGAAGTCCCGCTGCACCAAGTCGTCGGCGGCCTCGGCCTGCGGATCACGCTTCGTGCAGCCGAAGCGTCCACGCCGGTCCACGCCCTTCAGGTGGGCCAATCGCATGAGCCGCGCCACGGTTCTCCCCCATGCGTCGGCCGTCACCCAAGGTCAGCTCCAAGTGCATCCTCGGTGATCCATAGGTTTCCCGGAACTCGGCATGGATCTGCCTGATCCGGGCCATCAACTCTGCGTTAGAACGGGCTCGGGCCGAGGGTTTCCGGGTGCGCCACGCATAGAACCCCGTTTCAGACCCCGAGCACCCGGCACGCCACGGCGACGTTGAGTTCGGCCTTCTTCGCCTCGATGAAGGCGAAGATCACTTGGGGAGCATGTTCTCCGAAGCGAAGAAGGCCGCGGCTTTCTTCAGGATGTCGCGCTCCATCTTGAGGACGCGGTTCTCCTTGCGCAACTCCCGCAACTCCTCCAGCTCGGAGGTTGTCAACCCGTCCTTCTTGCCCTCGTCGATGTCGGCCTGGCGCATCCAGTTGCGCAGGCACGACTCGGCGATCCCGAGATCGGCAGCGATCTGGGCGAGGGGCTTGGCCCGCTCACGGCCAAGCTCGATGGCACGACGCCGGAACTCCGACGGGTGTGCTGCCGGCATACGGACTCCTCTCGGGGGCTTGCGCCCCTAACGCTAGGACTCCGTGAAACCGGGGGAACTCGAGACGGCCTCAGGTTGGTCGAGCTGCCCCCGTCAGGCGCTCAGAACTGATGTACGGCGTTCCCAGTGAGGATCGAGCGGCCGAACTCTTGACCGCGACCGAGCATCACTGGCTCCACGTGCCAGGATGACCGTAGCGATGGTGACGACTCCGGACGGCTCCGAGAGCCTGACTTGCGGCCACGGTTCACGAATCGGACACGAGTGAAGGGAATACCCCCCATGAGCGAGACAGCGGAATTCACGATCGGGGCCGAGGTCAGTTGCGAAGACGGCGTTTGTGGAGAGCTTCGGAGGGTGGTCGTCGACCCAATCGAGCGGGCGATCACTCACCTCGTCGTGGAGCCGAAGTATCGCCAAAACGTGGGCCATCTCGTGCCAATCGCCCTGGTCGAGACGACGACCGCACGAGCGCTCCGACTTCGTTGCACGCTTACGCAATTCGAAGGGCTCGACGATGCTGAGGAGACCAAATTCCTGCCCGGAGCAAGCGGGCAGTGGGGGTATCAGCAGAACCAGATGCTGTCGATGCCGTTCTTCGGACTGCGGGGCATGGGCATGGGTGGCATGGGCATGGGCATGGGTGGCATGGGTCTGGGAATGGGGGGATAGGAGATAAGGGGCTAAGAAACGCCGCACGGGTGGTCCCAGAGGTCCATACTTGACCTCCATGTCAGGTCGTGCCATCCGCCTACAAGTCACCAACTTCAAGGCCTTTGAGTCTTTTTCGGTTGGATTTCCAGAGACAGCGCTCATCGTCGGACCTAACAACGCGGGCAAATCCACGTTGCTGTCGGCGCTCAAGGCTGTAGCCTCAATGTTGAGACTGGCCAACGCGAAGGCACCGGAGATCACCGCCGAGGATGCAAACGTGTCTTTACTTGGTTATCGGTTGACTCCCGAACGCACAGGGTTAGTCGAAGAGAACCTCAGACACGAATTCCACAACGTCGACACGCGTTTACGTCTTCAATTCTCGGGTAGAACCGCCGTCACGGCCGTTTGGCCCGCCTCGTCGCAGGCCGACGGCGAGTGGTCTGATCTTGATGATGAGTACGATCCAGAAGAAGAGGACGTCCGACCGGCCTTCTTTTATCTGACCGTCCCAGAACAACCGCAACCGAGGCGCCCTGGAGAGGTTCGCCACGCCTTTCCATCCGTCGCTGCGATTCCTCCGCTAACGCCGGTTGAACAATCGGAAACGGTTCTAAGTGAAAAGTACTTGCGTGAGACGAGCGAGACAAGGCTTGTAAGCCGTCATTTCCGGAACCATCTCCTTCTAATGAGGGATCAAGTTAGTAGTACCCACCCCAATCGGTATGAGGAGTTCCTCGATTTCATTGAGCCTTGGGTCCCGGAATTCGAATTCGGATCTCTGCGGACGCGTTCGGTACCTGGAAAGGGAGAGGAAATCGACCTGTTCTATCGCGAGCCCCCGCGGCGGGCAGAAAAAGAAATCGCGTGGGCCGGAGACGGAATGCAGGTCTGGCTACAGCTACTACTCCACATCTTTAGGCTCGGAGCGACCGACGTAATCGTCTTGGACGAGCCAGACCTCTTTCTCCATGCAGATCTTCAGAGGCGCCTAGTTCGGTTTCTTGAAACAACGAGCGCGCAGACAATTACGGCGTCGCATTCATCCGAAATGATTGCTGAAGCCGATCGACCAACTCTTCTGTGGGTGGATAAGTCGCGTGGGTCGGCCGTTCGGGCGCCAAAGGAAGAGGCCATCGTCGAGATCTCTAACTCACTTGGCAGTCAGTTCAATCTCCGATTGGCGAAAGCTCTGCGAGTTAAGACAGTCCTGTTCGTCGAGGGCGATGACATGAAGATTCTGGCAAGTCTTTGCAAGACTATTGGTGCTGAACGTCTTGCGGTGGAGTCAGGAATTGCTGTTGTTCCGATCAACGGGTTTGAAAATTGGTCTCATATCGAGCCATTTCAATGGATTGTTGACAAATTCTTGTTAACAGCGGTGACGACGTTTGTCGTTCTCGACCGAGACTACAGGCCGCAGTCCGTAGTTGATGAGATCCTAGGTCGGTTGAAAGACATTGGTGTGATCCCTCACGTTTGGGCGCGAAAGGAGTTGGAGAGTTACTTACTCCACCCGTCCGCAATTGCCCGGATCAGTGGCGCCTCCGCTGAAGATGCGAGCGAAATGCTTGAGGACACCTTTACCCATTTCAAAGGAGCTGTCTTCGCACGGGCCCTTGAGGCGAAGCGTGTTGCGGAAATCGGGGCACGAAGTCATGGGGTAAGTGTTACCGAACGGTTTCAGAAAGAGTTCGATCGCCATTGGAATGACCCGGACTTTCGTCGTTCGGTCGTCCCTCCTAAGGAGGTAATGCACGAGTTGAACAGGAAATTGCAAGCTGCCGGTTTGAAGCCGATCTCGGCCCGCCGTCTTGCCTCGGAAATCGAGTGTGATGAACTTGATGACGAGGCAATCGATTTGCTGAGGGAAATTGAGGCAACACTCTAGGTGGTCCGTCCAAGGTGAGCCCTTTACTTTTTGCAGTTTCTCATGCCAAACCGGCAGCAACTGCGATCAGCGAAGACTTGACGCCGCCTACTGACCCGACATGGAACTGCCCCGGCCGTTTCTCACTTGGTTTGGCTGAACCTGACTACGAGGTTGCCATCAACGCTCACCGAAGCTTCTCCGATATCGAGGTCGTCGGATCGCTTCTTCGACGAGGTAACAGAACCTACGTGCGGAATGCCTCGCGATTCTCGATAGCAAAAGGGGTCCGTAATCCAATCGTGGCACGTTCGTTGCCGACGCCCCTTGTGATGAAAGCTGTCTGTCGTGGGTTCTTGCAGTACCACGGGCCTAGACTGCGATCTGAATGCTAGCCGTAGCCAATTCGACAGTCTCGTTGGTCGTAGCGGCCATCTCCGGAGCTGTCGCGATCACTTCGCTTCTCTGGCAAGCCGCCACCCAGGCGCGCCGTCAACGAAGAGAACACGAATTCCTTCGTCAGATGCAAGAGTCGGATCGCAAATCCGAAGCCGACCGACTGGTACGCCGGTACCGAGATCCTCTTGTGTTTGCTGCGGATCAGCTCTTGGCGAGGATACGCAATATCGCGGAAACCCACTTCCTCGAAGCGTATGGCAAGTCGGAGTATGCATTAGCAAGTACGACGTTTGCAATCGCTGAACTCCTCTGCTGGATGGAGATCGTCCGACAGGATCAGCAATTCCTCGATCTGGGTGCTGAGGAAGAGACCGTGCGGCTGAATACAGCATTGCGCACAATCGCATGGACGTTCTCTACGGACTCGATTGTCGATCCAAATGATGGCTCTCCGGCACCATTCATGTTGTGGCGCCAGGAGCAGCGGGCAATTGGCGAGCAGCTAATCGACAGGTCAAGCGGCGCTGCACGCTGCATTGGCTATGCAAGCTTTGTTGAAAAGATGACCGACCTACGACAGAGGACGTGGTTTGCGAAGCTGTTCCACGACGCTGAAGAAATCGTCCATGATCCGAAAAACGTCCTGCCACGATTCCAAGCGTTGCAGAGATCCACGAAAGAGCTTATTGATGTGCTGGACCCAGCTGGCATCCTTGTACCGCAGAGAGATCGGTAGTGACAGCGACATACGACGTAACGTGTAGCCATAAGTCACCGCATTGAATGGCGCCAAAACAGGATCGCTCCCTGGGGGCTGCAGTGTCGGGCCGATAGGCTCTGAAGTCCCGAGTCACCATGGAACAACGAGGTCATCATGGCTCTTACCGACGTCGATCGTGATCGAGTGCTCAAGGCGATGGCCGAATTCGATGAGCTAGGCCGTGCGGAGTACCTAGCGCGTTATCAGTCGGGGCATGCTCGTCGCTACATGGTCAAACACGACGACAAGTACTACGACCCAAAAGGTCTGATCAGAGGCGCCCACAGCATTCAGTTCCCCGACCAAGGCCTTTTAATGAACTTCTCAGGGGGCGAGGCCGGTGCTAATCGCCAGCTGCGCTCACTCGGATTCGACGTGGTCGTGAAACCTGCTGGTGCATTCGAATTGGATGACGATGAGCCTCGTCCGATCGCCGAGATCATCGAGGATGTCTTGGAGTTGCAGCATGACTGGGCGAGCACGAAAACACCCGAAATGGCGGAAAGGGGCGAACTGATTCGGCGAGAGCTGCCTCAGAGCATTCGTCAACTTCTCCCACGGTCCTCGACACTTCCGTTCTCACCGTCGATCGAAGGTCAAGATGGTGTCGGTCGGAAGTCCAAGGTCCCGTGGGTCAGGGTGTACTCAAAAAGCCTTTCGCCATCCGCCATGGCTGGATGGTACGTAGTTCTCCTCTTCGCGGCCGACGGTACCGCCGCTTACCTGGCCCTTGGAACTGGTGTCCACTCCATGGTCAATGGTCAGCCAAGACTTCGTCCGGACTCGTGGTTGGCAGAACGTATCGCATGGGCACGTTCACTATTGGACGATCTATCGGCCCCGGGTTTGCGGACCGATATCGATCTAGCCGATTCCGAAGGTCTGGGAGCCAAGTACGAAAAGGGGGCCGTCTTCGCATTCCGGTACCCCGCCGAGAACCTGCCTGATGACAACCGTTTCGCCACGGACCTTGGAACCTTGTTGGCATCTCTTAGCGAGCTGTATAGCCAGGGAGAACCTGACGGAGAGGAAGAACCTCCAGTGTCGGGAGAGAAGCCGGTCCACCTCCTACTGAAATGGAACCCTGAATCGGATCCAGACACCCTCATAAAGCATCTTGATGTTATTCAGCAACAAGGGAGCGTTTGGTGGGGAAACTTTACCAAGAGGGACCGTCGACTCGGAGCAGATCGACTTGCCGAGTTCAGGGACCAACTCAGCAAAGACGTGCCCACCTACGCTTTCCTGTACAAAACTGGCCCGCATCCGGAGTTGCATCGCGCCGTTGTTCACGACATCACGAATGACCGGGCGGAGACCGACGCACCAAGAGTGCCTCCGTACTATGGCGAGGAGCAACGGCACAGTCTTTACGTCCGGGTATCGGACGTTGAGTCGGTGCCGCTCGACTGGGCCCGTACGAACCTGGCACTCGCCTCACGACCGGTGTCAGGATCGCTCGGACCGGCACTTCGAAATCAGACGACTCCCTTGTATGTGATCGAAGTCGGTCCAGGCGAAGTTGGTAGTGGGCACACGCCTGCCCTTACAACGAAAGAGTGGCTCGCGCGACAAACGCTTTGGGAAGAAAGCAATCTCGATGAGCTTCTGGATGTGCTGTTGGGACCTAGCCCACAGGTCATACTGGCTGGGCCACCGGGCACGGGCAAGAGCTGGGTAGCTCAGGCGGCCGCAAGATATCTCACCCAGGATGATCACCGCCGGTGGCGGCTAGTGCAGTTCCACCCTAGTTATGGTTACGAGAGCTTCGTGGAAGGGCTACGACCAGTCGCAGAGGAAGGTGGAATCAGCTTCCAATTGGTGCCCGGAACGGTGCTCCGCATGGCCGAGGCCGCTCGCTTAAGCGCGTATCCGCATGTGCTCGTTCTCGATGAGCTCAATCGAGCAAACATCCCCCGTGTCCTTGGTGAGCTCATGTTTCTTTTCGAGTACCGAAACCAAATGATCGATCTTCAGTATTCCCAGGGGTTCACGCTTCCCGCCAACCTTTCGTTCATCGCGACGATGAATACCGCCGATCGGAGTATCCGAGCGATCGATGTTGCGCTGCGGAGGCGCTTTGAAATCTTCGAGTGGCTGCCCGATCGTGAGATCCTCAAGGCATTCTACGATCTCGGTAGGGGTGAGAACTTTGTTCCCGATCTTGCTGACGGTTTCACAGCGCTGAATTTGGAGCTAGAAGCGCAGCTCGATCGTCATCACACAATTGGTCAGAACTTCTTCATGACAGACGAGCTAACCCCTGCTCGCCTCAACCAGATATGGGCCCGGAAACTTTACCCATTGATCGAAGAGTATTTCTTTGACCTCCCCGATCTCGCCCACGAATTCACGATGCAGCGTTTCTGGCCGAGTACCCGTGCCTGAACTAGAGGTAACCGAATCACACGCTCAGATTCTTGAGCTCTCTTCGTCCGAAGCTGCCGCATTGACAGCCCTTGGGCGGCGCTTGGCCAGCACGAGCAGCTACTGGGGCGATGATGACGAAGCGCCTTCGGTCGAAACGGTCGAAGGACCAGAAAGGTCTGTCATCAAGTGCAGACCGGTCGGTGAGGGGCGCTACGAGGTACTCGTTACCGAGGCAGTAGGGATCGTCGCGACAACGACGTTACGACTGGTCGTAGTCCCCAAGATTCCGCTCTCACACTTCGGGTACCTCGTGGAGCGTTCTCATGCCTTTCCTCGCCTGGCGGACGATCCAACAACTGCAGATCCATCCTCCGCCTTTTGGGAACTTGTAGCCCTGTGGTTCGTCTCGGCGCTTGAGGCCGTACTCCGGAGTGGCCTTCTGGCTGACTACGAGGAGCTGACGGAAGCGTTGCCGATCATTCGAGGGAACATCAATGTTTTCGAGTCCATTAATGGCTTTTATCGAGGTGATCTGGCACTCGTCTGCACCTACGCAGAATTTGGCATCGATTCACCTCTCAATCGCGTGTTACGGGCGGCGGCTCTCTGCATTGCGAGCACCCCTCTGTTTTCAATGGAGCTGCGTCGACGGGCGCAACGCTCACTTGCACGGCTGGAAGGGGTAGGCGACCTTCGTCGAGCGGATTTGCGAGCCGGAGTCGATCGGCGCAGTTTGTATTACCGAGATTCGATCGTCCTCGCGCATCATGTGCTTCGGGCCACAGGCAGGGCCATTAGATCAGGCCCCGAGCGAGCATGGTCATTCTTGATTCGGACGCCTGAGATGATCGAAGAGGGAGTGCGGGTTGTCCTTCGTGATGGCTTAGCAGACATCGTTAAGGTTGAACGCCGGGGGCTTCAGCTTGTCGGGACTGCGTTGCGATTGCAGCCGGATCTCGTTTTTGGGAAGCGGGCCATTGGCGACGTGAAATACAAACTGTGTACTTCTGAATGGCAACGATCTGATCTGTATCAAATCACAGCTTTCGCTTCGGGTTTTAGGCTCACTCATGGGGGGCTTTTTGGCTTTGTGCTCGATCCGTCGCTCTCGCTGCCTCAGCTTTCTGTTGGCGAAATCGAACTTCGAGCATTCCTTTGGAATGCTTCGAGCGATGTCGCTCCGGACCTATCGGCAGCATTACTGGTCGCAGAGGCACGCTCATGGATCACCGAAGTAAATGGTGAAGGCGCTTTGGTTTCCAAGCCAGAGAAGATTCACAGCGTCTGATCACTCGCTAAGAGCTCTCGAAAAGCTTCCCAGTGCCGAGAGTGGGGGACATACCTTCCGCGTCTAACTTCAAGGCAGTAGTTCCGAGACAAGCCGGTCGCCTTGGCCATCCGCATGATGGAAACCACTTGGATAGAGGGAAGAATCTCAGTTCGAAGATCTCGGGATCCAGTGCTTTACCACCTGCCTCGCGCCATTCCCTTGCTTCGCGGTCTCGCTGCTCCATCGCCCGCCGTTGCTTGGCCAACGCCTCCTCGGTCCGGGTTGGGTCAGCACCTCTCGCCCGTCTGCTCCGGAACGAAGCCTGGCCAGCCCGGGTGAAAGCCTTGGCCACCTCAGCCTGACGAGCCCCCCGGCACTTGTCGCAATACTGGTAGTCCCCCCGAGGCACGGGTCCTCCGCAGGTTCGGCACGTGGGCCGCGGCTTGCTCGCCTTCTGGCGCTTGACGGCCGTCTCACCCTGCATGGCCCGTCGAGCGGCCGCAGCTCGGCTCTGGCCCGTTATAGGCGTCGAGACCCGTCTCACGGCACCCTCGCTCGATTTGGCCATGGCCGCAGCGACACGTTCGACGACCGGACCTGCGAGCTGCGCCCAGACGGTGGCCGATTCGGCCAGCTCGTGAGTCAGTGGGGCCAGAACCCGGCACACCCCCTGGCGAGTCTCGGTGAAGTCCGAGGCTCGGAAGGTGTGGCTGTCGAGCAGGTCGAGGATGAATGCATCCACCTGGGGGCGGACTGGTTCCATCACATCGGCAACCAGTGAGTCTCGGTTGGCCCTGTCGGCGTGGAGTACTCCCAGTCCCGGATCCAGTCCCATGGTCAGACAGGCGATGCGAGTCTCGGCAACGAGCAGTGAGTAGGCGTAGTTCAGTAGTGCGTTGCCAGGTGTTACTGCTGAGCGGGCTGACTGCGACAGTGGGGAACGGCGCTGTCCGAACGTGAGCCAGTGGTTCGGAACTTGCTTTACGTCGGCCTTCACGAAGTGAACTGGGACTTCCCACCAGGCGGGCCAGTACATCGAAGCTGCCACTGCTTCGGCGGTCAGGATCTCATCGGACTTCTGAGCCTTGGCAAGATCATCGAGAGCCACTTCGATCACTGAACTGGCCAGATCGGACTGAAGTCGACGAGCCACTTTGAGTTGACCCTGGAGTTTGTCGGTGATCAGTGAGCGGTCGATCTCCAGTCCCACTGGATTGCCGGATGCCAGTGCCTGGGCCCGACGCAGCGCCGGGTTGTCGGTGCCCTGGACGGCTGATGCCGCCAGGACTCGGCCCTCGCAGTCGATCTGTATGAGTGGCACTCGGATGTCGCCCAGAAATCTCAGGGCATCGAGGGTGATCATGCCTGAGTTTCCGATCACGACCACTCGACGAAGCGACCGGTCTGCCCGAGCGAACCTCCTGGTGCGTCTGGTCCGGCCAATGCCGTCAGTGATCACCAGGTGCTTGCGTGCGACTCCGACCCTGATTCCGTAGCCGTCGACGACGCAAATGCCGCTGGGACAGTCGTCCGAGGCGAAGATGTCACTAACTTGTGGGTGCATTTGGAAGTTTCCTTTCCAGGTGCCAGCCCCCGGGCCGTTCCAGCGGCGCCGGGGGCATCCTGACCATGTTGTGCCTTTCACCAGGTATTTTACCACCCGACGCCCCTTCTGAAGTCGCCACCTCGCTGTGCCTTGGCACCTGACTCCAAGCCTTTCTCAAACTCTGAGCCGCGTCAGAATCAGAACATGTGCCCATATCAAGGAGGGCTCTCTCTTCGCCGATAAAGGCTAGGTATGTTGTTCGACCGGACCCTGGGGAAGAAAGCTGAGCGGTGGCTCGCGAGCCACGCCCCAGGCGAAGTCCCCCTCCATCAGGATCTGGTTACTGAAGACACGGGTCTCCTCACCAGTGGCGTCGCTTCTAAGGACCGCAGACTGGGCGTCCTGGCCACCGATCGGAGTGTCCACTTCCTTTTCCACTGGCAGCGAGTGGCTAGTTTGGGGTACGACTCGATCGCATATGCAGCCTCGGTAGTCGGTGAGTTGAGGGGCGACCGACTCGAACTCGTCACTCACGACGGCGAAGTGACACGGATGAGTTTCCCAATGAGGGACGAGGGCCTGGGCCGAACGATCCAGGATCGGCTCTTCCGACTCAAGAAACACTCGATGAAGCGAAAGATCGCGGGTGTGTCTGTCACGATGACCTACCGCCCGTGGCGACCGGATATCATGAGCTACTGGGAAGTAGACGGCGGAGAGTTCGACCGTTACGACGTGCTGCGCCCGGACATCGAGGCCCAGGTCGCGCGTCTCCGCGAGGAGGCTGGCGACGAGGTGCTTGGAAGAGCGAGCACCGACTCCTTAGCGATTCCGAAACCAACCCGCCAAGGCTGGCGGGAGAAGGACTGGAGCGAGCCACTTGACGCTCTTCTTCGGTTCCGTCACTTTGAACCTGCCGTCGCTTGGACCGCGGGCCACGAGGTGGACCGGGGCGGAAACGGTACGCCGAGCATCGTCGGCGTCGGTCCGGACGCTCTCTACATGGCGACATTCGAGTCCATGCGGCCGCGCTTGTACGTCGAGCGGGTGCCCTCGGTCTCTGTCCACCCGTTCCGCACCATCGCCGACTGGCAGTTGCAAGAGGAGACGGACGGCAGGGCACTTCTCCGACTTCTCGTCCTCACCGAGTCAGCTCTGAACCGCAACACCTTGGAAAGTGTGATCACTTCGGGACAGGGTTTCAACCTGCTTCTCGTCGGGCTATCGGTCCCCGAGCGAGTACGACATGTTTCAGACGCGATTGTCCAAGGTATCAAGGGCCACGGGGCTTTCGACCCCGCTCACCGCGCCTATCGTCCAGTCGGCGAAGTGGCTTCGGGTGGACTCGATACGTTGCTACGGCCGGAACCGTCTCGCCACTAGTTAGTTAGCTCGATCCGGGCTTAATTCAGACTGACCCGTGTGAGTTTCCGACCAAACTAACTTGATTCTGGAAGGTACCCTGAGTTCTATTGCGATGGAGCGGCCGATGCAATCGCAAAGATATCGGGGTGTCGAGCTTCAAAATCGCTGATCGCCGCCCGCAACTGCTCGCGGTCTGACACACTTGCGCCCGCCTGCAAGAGTTCCCCTTCGACCCCGAGATACTTTCTCAGGTGTGGTGGCACGGCCGAGACGATCTTGTTCAGCGCCTCGTAACGAGCGCCTTCTCGGACGAAAACTGGACGCAGGGCCTCCAGCTCTCTGTCGAAATCCTCTCCTCCCAGTGTGCTTACGTGAGCGATGAGGACTATAAGGACCGCAACGAGATCATCGCCGAATACCAAAACGGCTGGAAACGCCAGGCCAAAGGTCCGCTTGGACCGGGTCTTTTTCATCACCTCGAAAAAGTTCACAAGAAACGGGCGCATCGCCAGCACGCGACTCCTCGCCTCAACCAGCTTTTCCACCGACACGCTCTGGCTTGCGTGGTCGAGTGCGTCCACGCTCATGCTCTTCAAAACCGATATGAGATCCCCACGAAGTGCGTCGTACGAAGCGATAATGCTTTGCCCTCCGACACGATCGTTCACCAGACCTGTCATCCCGGTCACGTCGATCAGCTCGTCAACGGCACTCTCCGAGAACTGATCGGGACCCGTACCAATCAATGCTCCAGCGAGAACGGTGAAAACCGTGAGCATTAACGAAGATATCGATTCCCGTTCCTCGGGAGGGCGAAGTCGCATGTGGTTGTCAGCCTGGCGGAGCATGAATCGGCCCATCCGCGACCGATCTGCAACCTTCATCACTTCGCCGGCAACGGGCTCAGCAGCATCGATGGGGTCCATGACGTCTCCACTTTTTGAGAGGAACCTGTTCCGGATTAAACGGAAATATGTTCGGTAGGCGGCTCGAAGGGCACCTTCGTCGATGGGGTACCCCCGAGCGAATAGTGCAAGGACAATACGATGAGGAGCCGTGCGTTTTCCGCTCCGAATCTCGGCGACGGCGAGGGCTTGTGCAAACGCGTGGGGCGGATTCGAAGGGCAGCTGCCGTGCCCCCGGCCGGGTCTGGCTACCACCGCCTTGGGGATCCAGTTCTTTGTCCGCCACGTGCGGACCTGCCGGGCGGAGGTGGCTGGAAACCCGGCTTCGACGAGGAATCTGGCTAATTCGACGTCTGCCCTGCTCGGCGGCCTCTTCTCCATCATGGTTCCAATTTAGACGCGCCAGTAACTCTAGTCAGGATTCGCAGAGCCCGAATTGCATGCTCGATCTGGCGGTGCATCGAGGCGCCGACGGAAGACAGGCAACGCGATGGGTCAAATCACCATTCCCCTGGGTCAACTGCACTGGGATAAGGCGTCATGGCCACGTCGGTTTCTCGACGCTGATCGTGTCGAGCTATTCGCCGAGATCATCACCTCGGGAGAGGTATTGCCTCCTATCGAGGTCGTCCCCAAAGGGGATGGGACGTATCTAATCGCCGACGGCGTACACCGGTACAACGTGGCGCGGAAGGCGGGTCGGAAGGATCTCGACGGGGTCATCGTCGTGCCGAACGCCGGCGAGTCTGTACAGGCGTGCGTATATCGCCGGGCATTGGAGACCGCCACACAATCTTCGTTACCCCTCACCACTGCGGAACGACGGACAGCAGTACTCCGGTTACTCCGTGAGAGACAGGACCTCAGTCACCGAGCGATCGGCCGGCTGGTGGGGGTGTCACACGACTCTGTGGATCGGTGGTCGTACCTACTCGTCGAGACTCCTGGTGCACGCAAGGCAGCCAAGAAGACAAGTCGCCCGATAAAGCAACGAGGAACCGAACCCGGGGCTCGCAGCCCGGGTGAAGGGGCCGCACCTCCCGCTCCACTGACTTTCGACCTGGCGGCCAAACGGATCGTCGGTGATCTCGCGGCCCTCTACAACACGAAGAGTTTCGTTGACACGATCGCTCCGGGATTCGCCGCTGGCCGACTGGCAGACACCTTCGAGGCTCTGCTCGGCAGTAACGCGCTTGTCTGCACTCGGCTGCTGGCGCTCTGGACGTTCAAGGCCTCGGAGGTCCTTGAGGAGCGGGCGAAAACTCGTCCCGACGGGGTGTCGTGATGGTGCGTCGGAGCGATCACGCCCCCAAGCGGCGCACATCGTCAGGCCGCAAGGCCAAAGCGCGAGCGATGTCGAGGAAGCCTCATGCCTCTAAGCGCCAAGCCCGGAGTCGGGCCCTGGAGGCAGTGCGGGCCATGCGTCGCGACGGGCTGTCGCTCACGGCAGCGTCCCGGAAGGCGAAGACCACGCCCGAGACCGTCCGCCGCTACGCCGGACTGAGCATTGTGCGCAAGGGACGTCGCTGGACGGCCGAACCGGGAGATCGCCTGGTTCGCAAGATGTACGTCTTTTCGGGTGGACAGAAAGTCGACGTCGACGTGCGGGGGAGCCGCAAGGCCTCCGAGCTGAGTTCTTATTTCTCCGCCCTCAACCTCTATCTGAACACAGGCGACGACAGCCGCCTGCGCCCCTTTACCGGCAAGAGCGTCGCAGGATTCGAGTACGAGACCGATGTGGATGTGCTCGACGAGATGGCCCGGCGTGGCGTACCCAGCATCGAATCCATCTACCAGGCGGTGGCGTGATGACACACGTCCCACCACATCCCGCCCGAGTCTCTCCCAAGGTCCTGAACACCATCGTCGTGGTCTTGGGTGGTCGTCCAGAATTACGGGTCCTCGACCCCTTTGCCGGGGTGGGAACCATCCATGCACTGCCGTATTGGACCGTCGGAGTCGAGATCGAACGTGAATGGGCCGCTGCTGATCACCGCACGTTCGTAGGTGACGCCACCGCCCTTCCGTTCGATGCCGCCAGCTTCGATGCCGTGGTCACCAGCCCCTGCTACGGCAACCGCATGGCCGATCACCACGAGGCAAGGGATCCCAGTCTTCGTCACACCTACCGGCACTATCTAGGTCGCCCGCTCTCGCCGGATTCTGCCGGAGCACTGCAGTGGGGCGACGCGTATCGAGAGATGCATCGCCGGGCGTGGATCGAAGTGTTTCGGGTGCTTCGTCCCGGTGCTTTGTGTCTGGTCGTGATATCCGACCACGTCCGCAAGGGGCAGCGGCAGCGCGTCGTCGACTGGCACCTTTCCACGTTGCTCGACATCGGGTTCTCGGTGGAGCAGGTGCTTTCGGTCGGCACTCGCCGCTTGCGCCATGGAGCCAATGCCGGCTTGCGAGTAGTCGGCGAGAAGATCCTGGTCGTACAGAGATGAGCGCAGCAGCGGCTTGTGCCATCTGCGGAAAGCCGGCGGTCGATGATCACCACGTCACGGGCCGCGGACCAGACGGCGCCTACCTCGACCCTGATCTCAAGACACCGCTGTGCCACGACGATCACGAACTGGCTGGCGATGACCTGCCGCGACGAAGGTTTGGAGAAGCCGTTGTGTGCTGCGCCCGGACCGACAGTGTCAGTGGTGAAGGTGGCGTATCGACTAGAGCGAGCGGCGGTGTTCTTGGTGCGAGTCGCAGAGGCCGTACCGCTATTTCGGTGGCTCGCCGTGCTGGCCCAGAGCATGCGGGCATGGGCCTGCGAGTTGTACGAGGCAGCCGCGAATTCCGGCTGGCAGCCCGCCGGTGGTGCGACGTGAGCGGGGACTACGACCCTCTACAGGTCGCCTTGCCGCGTCTACCCCGTGCGACGCCACGACGAGGAGCCCCCGCCTCAGCCACCGGTGAGGCGACGAGGAGGGCGCCAGCGCACCCCGGCGCAGCGCACGGTCGTGATCGACACCGAGACCACCACAGATCCCTCTCAGCGGCTCCTGTTCGGTGTCTGGAGGACCTACGTCGACCGATGGGACAGGCTCCCCGGTCAGGTGTGTCGCGAGGAAGGGATCCTCTACGCCGACGACCTCCCTGATCGAGACCCCGACGGCTTCTCCGTCCTCAAGGCCTACGCTCAGACCCGAGCGGCACAGGTGTTCCCCGGACGCAACCCTCGCCTGCGCCTGCTCAGCCGAACCGAGTTCGTGGAACAGGTACTCCGGGGCGACGCCCACCGGCGCCACGCCACGGTGGTGGGCTTCAACCTCCCATTCGACTTGTCCCGTCTGGCCATCGGGTGGGGCAAGGCTCGCGGTCGCTTCTACGGCGGTATCTCGCTGCGGCTGTGGGACGTCGAGCGTTACCGACCCCGGATCGCCTACAAGACCATTGACTCCAAGCGCGCCCTCATCGGGTTCACTACCCCTGCCGACGCCGACGAGAAGTTCCGTGGGCACTTCCTCGACCTGCGCCGGTTGTGCTTTGCGCTCACCGATCGCGGCTACACACTGGAGCGGGCGTGCGATTCCTTCGGCGTCCCCTATACCAAGCGCGACGTGACCCACGGGTCTATCTCCGAGGAATACATCACCTATTGCCGCGAGGATGTGGGTGCGACCGCCCGTCTGTTCACCGCTGCCGTCGCTGAGTACCGCCGGCACCCCATTGCTCTCCAGCCCACCAAGGCCTTCTCCCCAGCCTCTGTGGGCAAGGCATACGAGAAGGAGATGGGCATCCGTCCCATCCTCGAACGCCAACCCGACTTCGACCCCCACGTGCTCGGCTGGTCGATGAGTGCGTATTTCGGGGGGCGAGCCGAGTGTCGGATCAGGAAGGCGCCTCTCCCCGTCATGTACGTCGACTTCCTCTCCATGTACCCCACAGTAAACGCCCTCATGGGGAACTGGGACCTCGTCACCGCTCGACGCATCGTCGTCGACGACGCCACCGCCCGGGTGCGCCGCATGCTGCGGTCACCGGATCTGTTTGAACGATGCTTCCACAAGCCCTTCTGGCGGGGCCTCGCCTGTCTGGTCGAAATCGAGCCCGACGGCGACATCCTCCCGGTGCGGGCGGCCTTCGACCCGGCGAGCGCTGACTTTGGCATCGGCGTGAACCCATACCACTTCGAAGGTACTAGCTGGTACGCGCTCGCCGACGTCGTGGCCTCGGTGGTCTTGAGCGGCAAGGTCTCGAAAGTGCGCCGGGCTGTCGAACTGCGGCCCGTGGGACGTCAGGGCGGGCTCCGAGCCGTCAAGATCCGAGGCACGGCCGAGGTGGATCCGACAGAGGTCGATTTCTTTGCCCGGGTCATCGAGCTTCGCCACGAGGTCGTCAACGACCCCAGCTACGAGGTCGAGGAGCGGGAGCGGCTCAGTGCCTTCTTGAAAGTTCTCGCCAACGCCACGAGCTATGGGATCCGAGCCGAGTTCGTGCGCCAGGAGGGCCACGAGCCCGTCAAGGTAGACGTCTACACCGACCACGACACTCCCTTCGCCACCAAGACCGAGACTCCCGAGGACCGGGGCCCGTCGTGTTTCCCGCCGCTGGCGGCCTGCATCACGGCCGGGGCTCGCCTCATGCTCGCGTTGCTGGAGCGCTCAGTTTCCGACCTGGGCGGGAGCTACGTGTTTTGCGACACCGACTCCATGGGGATCGTGTCCGACGCCGACGGTGGGCTCCGTGCCTGTCCCGGTGGACCCCACCAGTTGTCCGACGGAGGATCCGCCGTACGGGCACTGTCGTGGGCTGAGGTCGACGGGATCGTGGAGCGCTTTCGCATTCTCAACCCCTACGACGGCACGGTCGTCCCGATTTCGATCCTTAAGATCGAGAAGGAGAACTTCGAGAGATCCGACCCGGAGGGTCCTCGGCGTCAGCTGTGGTGCTGGGCTATTTCGGCCAAGCGTTACGTCCTGTACACCGTCAATGGCAACGGTGATCCGGTGCTGCGGCAGATCGTCGACAATCACGAGGAGGCTGGGCGTCGTTATGACCCGGTCCTGGCCAAGGCCTCCGAGCACGGACTGGGCCATCTGCTCAACCCCCGGAACCCCGATGATCTCTCAAGCCGCTGGACCGACGAGGCGTGGGCATTCATGCTCCGCTCAGCGCTCGGCATACAAGTGTCGGAACCGCCGTGGCTGGACCGGCCAGCGCTGACCCGGGTGACGGCGTCGAGCCCGACGGTGCTCAAATGGTTCAATGGCGTGAACGTCGACAAGCCATACTCCGATCAGATCAAGCCCGCCAACTTCTTGCTGCTGGCGCACCCTGACCCGCTCGACCCCTCGGGGGCGCTGCCGATCGCACCGTACGAATCAGATGCTTCGAAATGGAGCTATCTTCCATGGATCGACCGGCGTAACGGAGAGCCGATCGAAGTCACCACTCAGCCATTGGATGGCCATTTGCGCCCAGGAGTAGTTCGAGTACGTACCTATCGGGAGGTGCTCGCTGGATATCTCACCCACCCCGAGGCGAAGAGCCTGGGACCTGACGGCGAGGCGGTGCGGCGTCACACTATGGGGCTGCTTCGACGAAGGCCGGTTCAAGGCGTGTCACCGTTTCAGTACATAGGCAAAGAAGGCAACCGCCTCGAAGACCGCAGATCCGGACTTATAGCTGGTCCGGACGAGTACAGGACCGAGTATGTAGACGCAAGTCGGACGATTTGGAGCGAGTTGGTCGTACGGGTCCTTATGACGATGGACCGAACCACGGTCGCCGAGACGGTCGAAGTGGATCGCCGGACCTTGGAGCGGTGGCTGTTCAAGGGAGTGATACCCAGGGCGAACCATGAAAAGGTACTCTTCGGCTTGGCGGTCGATCATTCGATTCGAGAATTGAAAGCACGAGGGCTACCGGTTCCAACGACCGAAGTTGCGACTCTCTTCGCGTATGCAAGGCTCTGGTGAGGTGTGGTTGCAACTGGAACCAAACCTCAAGCAACCCCTTCCTACTTAGCGCGCCACAGTCCTAACCAAATGCGATAGCCGGCGCTGAGAGCTGATCCCGATCATGGCGCGACGCTTGTACTGAGTTTGGCCCTCGTCATCCAAGTAACGCCCGTATTCAGGAAACAAGCGTAATTCACCATTTGATAACACAGCGGCCTTGGGCATACCAGCATCTTCAAAAAGTCGCAACAGTTCAGTCGAACTCATCCAACGCGAGTACACCCCCTTCTTAGAGAGAAAGATGTCGTGACCCCACTCCCACGCCCCTCCAACCGATCCGCGAATACTTTCGTAATATTCTTGAGCTTGTTCATCAAATGCGGCCCCATTGAAAGCGGAGACGATCACAATCCCATCCTCTCCCGCGATCTCACGCGCTTTTCGCAACATAGAAAGCTGTAGATCTCGACCTATCTGATTGCCAAGAGTCTGGAAGAGGATGCAGACAATCTTGGTCGCTTCTCCGAGACCGACGCGGTCGAAGTCAAAGCTAAGACTGCGCACTGAACCAAGGACTTGCACAATTCTTCGATCCCTCACAAGGTCCCCAAGTTTGTCATGTTGCAACCATCTCACCGATTTGCGTAGCATGTACGCAGAGAAATCGACGCCCAAAAGAAGAGAAAGCTGTTGGGGGTTGTTCAGGCTGCTCGGCTGGTAAAGATCTGGTCCCAGTCTTCGATACATCACACAAGCGTTGGGTTGTGTTGAAACGCAGCTGCCGTATTGGTGGAGCACCCGACCAACGCCGCTTCCGAGTTCGATCAATACAACGTCTCGATCGTCTATTAGGCATTCATTGATCACGCAGCGAAGAACGATATCTTCGTACTTCTCATAATTAACAGCTTCCATCGAGGCAACAGCGGGATCAGCAACGTGCTCCCGGTAACCGGCCGCCATCAACTCAGATGACAGAACAGAAAACAACTCCCGCATATCCACATCGTCAAGCTCAGAGCTGAGCAGAATTTCAGATAGGCATGTCAACAGGCGCTGCATCGGGCGCGACCGGCCCACTCCAAGAAACAAGGTATCCGCATCAAGGTGAAGTGTTTGCTCCAGCCATTCGATTGCCACCCCGACCGATTTCTTCGTGTCCGTCGTAAGCACCTGCGCAAAGAATCGCGAGTCAGTCCACTCAAGGTGCCATTGCTCGATTGTCCGGCGAAATGCATCGGGCAAAGCGTCAACTATCTGACCAGCGATCGGCAGTCGAGCATCACAATTCTCGCAAAACAATTCCCCGTTCTCTCCGCCCGTTCGATGATTTAGGCGCGATGAGAGGTGGCTCCCGCAATTCGGACACCGGATTAGGTCAGAGAAGCGAAGCATCGATTCCCTCGGATGAGCCAAAGGACCATTCTACCCATCGCATTCCATTACGAACTACGGGGCATAGAATTTCTGAAGCCATACTCGGACCTGCGACAACGCCTCCTCGCTCGGTTCAAGCAGATGTTTTGGAATGGGGAGCAGGGACTGTGGATCTCTGAGCCGATCGAATAGCCCCTCACCGACGGTGACGAAGCGGCGGTCACCGCTTCCGATGTAGCAGCACCCGAAACCTCCTCCGTGTGGGTAAAGGAAGAGGCCAGCCTCATCGTGATCGACGACCATCGCCTCGAACTCGACCTGTCGAGCTACGTAGATCTCGTAGGTTCCTGAAGTCAAGTACACCCACGACTGGGTTACGTGATCAATCAACTCGTCGATGTGAACAGTCTTTGCGTCCACAACTCGTAGAGTGTAAACACGGTTGGCCAGGGTGTCCGCGAAGTAGGTCTTAAGCGACTGATCATATTGGTGCTGAGTCCACATGGCCCAAACAGATTGGCTCGCCTTCTGTTGCATTGCACGCGCATGCGTTAGCGCCTCAGAGACGTCGAAGGCAACGGTTTGAAACTGCTTCAGAGATTCGATGACTACCAACTGCTTCGCCAATTCGCCGTCTAGCGCCACGATCTCAGCGTTAAGTACATCCAGGTTGTCGACAAGGGCACTCATTTCGGTCTTGATCTGACGAGGTAGGCGCCGTAAGAAAATTTCATTTGTTACCGTGTACGCCGTCACCCCGGCGAGTAGCGCAACGGTGAATTGCAGAAGGTCCTTAAGTCCACTGTTGTTTGTTTTTGTGATCGCCGCCAGAAAGAAGGCTCCCGCTCCGATCCCTACCGGGACCATCCGAATGAGTAGCTCGTGGAAGTACCCTCTCAGCTTTGAGTTTGGATGAGGTGGCGGGGGATCAAGGGGTTGATCCCGTTCCAGGTCAGTCATGTTGTCACCTAATGAGTGCGGATCCGGGGCACATTGCGTTGACCCGAAGAAGGCTACTTTGGTTTCCGCTTTCCTGCTGAGCGATTATCCACCCTGGGCTTGGGCGAGGAACAGGCAAGAAAATCGACTCAAGCGACTCTGGGCGACTCTACCTCATCTCATGGCCCACTCCATTGGGACACCGTGCCTAGCGCACCATTCCGGCAGCCCAGTCCGTTCCAATTCTTCGTTAAGCTCGTTGCACTTCAACTGAGCACTCTCGAAGCTGGTCGCCAGGGCGACAGAGAATTTCTCCCAGCTCATTGATTGCTTCCACCGATGGGGGTTTCGAGTGAGGAAAGATCGAGCGGCCCTCAAACGTATTGATTAACGAAGACCCTGACTCCCTCAACATTGGCATTGCCCTCAGGGTTATCACTGCTAGGGAAGTATGTCAGGCGCGATCACGAAATACCTTTTGGGCCAGCATTAACCTCATTTTCGAAGGAGGTTGCGGCGTTTCCGAGCCCCTTATCTCCTATCCCGGTCTGGGAATGGGTGGCATGGGTCTGGGAATGGGTGGCATGGGCCGGGGTATGGGTGGCATGGGCCGGGGTATGGGCATGGGTGGTGGGCCGCAAGCCGTCACTTCCGACAAAGTCCCAGCCGGAGAAGTCGAAGTCCGACGTGGTCAACATGTCCATGCATCGGACGGTCCAATCGGGCGTATCCGTGGATTCGTCGTCAATCCGAGTGACCATCAAGTGACCCACGTACTTCTCGACGAAGGGCACCTCTGGGGTAAGAAGGAGGTCTGTGTACCCATCAGTTCGGTGACGGGTATAGACGACGACGGCGTGCATCTCAGCATGTCGAAGAAGGAGGCAGGTGACTTGCCTCCCGTCGACATCGAGCACCCTACGTGACTGTCTAGGGCACGATCTCTCTAGTCCTTGCCCGTTCGGCGTCACCGCCCGGTGCTCGCGATCGTTGTCGGCTGTCTAAAGGCATGGCTCGGAGGTGGCGCAGAAGTGCCGATCCTGCTCACATCCGTGCTGGAACGACGCGATCAGTAATCGCGGCGCTGAATGATTGCGGTCGAGACTGGCTCGACCCAGCTCGGACCTTTCGGACTATCCGTAACGCCCGCCCCAATCTCGGTTATACAACCGGTCTGAGGTCCTCGTGGAAGGTTCGGGTCCCGCCGATCGCTCGGAACCCGATCCGCATATAGAGGCCCTTTGGCCAGTCATCGTCGTCGGCGATGATGAAGGTCAAGTCGTGATCCGCCGATTTGGCGAGCGCCGTGGTGTGGGTGAGAAGCATGCGGGCGTAGCCACGAGCGTGTGCCTCGGGCACTGTATAGACGTCCTCAACCCAAGCCGTGGTACCTTCCGAGCGCAGTTTTGTTACGGCCGTCGGAGAGCCCTTCTTGTCCACGATGCCAAATCGTTGTTCTTTCCAGAGCCGTCCCTCGCGCCTGCTCCACTCCTCTAGTTGATCGAGGCCGTCCACCGAAATGTCGGGGTGGTCCTCGGCGGTCCACCGTCTCATGAGCGCCAACATTTGCTCTTCGCTCAGGACTGTGACTGTGCGAGTGTCGACGTCGCGATCGGGCGGCTCAGCCAATGCCATGAGCACCTCACGGTCGACCCTCCAGCCCGCGGCGCGAAAGGCATCTTCGAGTCTTTCTCCCGTTGGGCCGTCCTCGACGACGATGTGCCGGTAGGGCAATCCGGCCTGGTATCTGTTGGCCAGGGCGACGGCGTCGTCGAAGGTGGCTGGCTCGGCGATACGAATCTGGTTCAGGGTCCAGACAAGAGGAAGAGAGCGGGACCGCACGAACCAGCCTGGCCCGATCGGGCGCATCTCCTCAGCCGACAACTCCAAAGTGCGTCGCAGATGCTCCAGCACCCGCGTGCGCAAGCGAAGGGCATCGCCTTTTTCCTGGATTGTCACATCGGCCGATGGTATACGCGCTGCCGGCCTTCGAGCCCAAATCGCACTGATCCCGCCCGTCCTTAAGGTACTGGTTTTGACCGGGTTGGGCTACGACCGCCTGACAGGCTCAGACAGTTCATACTCCGGGTTCCCGCCTGGCCCATGTGCTCAAGTCATCCGGCTAAGCGCGCCAATCTGACAACCTGCCGCTACGACCCAAACGCACTCTATTCGCAGCGGTTCGGAGCGTTTCCGACTGGGGACCGAGGCTCGAGGAGCAGCAGAAGGGATGGGCAATCCGGTGGTTCGAGATTCTGGGCCTACATGCGGGTCTGGGTTTTCGGCGGCATCAGGATCCCCGGGGTTGGCCTTGTCCGGGCGAACAGAACCACACTTGCGCGCAGCCCAAGGGGTTTCGCATCATGATCGTGAGATGAGCGGAGACCCCTCCTTCCGAACGGACCTGTACCGAGGGACGGCTCGCGACTACGACAGCTTTCGGCTGCCGTATCCGCAATCGCTGGTCGATGACCTGCGGTCCCGGGCTGGTCTGAGGGGCACCGGACGGCTTCTCGACTTAGCCTGCGGAACGGGGCAGATCACCTTCGCGCTGAGCACCGCCTTCGACGAAATCGTGGCGCTCGACCAGGAGCCAGGAACCGTCGCTTTCGGCCAAGCGAAGAGCGAATCCTTGGGGTTCACGCACATTACATGGCAGGCCGGCACGGCCGAGGAGGCGGATGTACCTGGTCCGTTCGACATGGTCGCCATCGGCAACGCTTTCCACCGACTCCGACGCCTGCGCGTTGCAGAGCGTGCGCTTTCCTGGCTCCGACCTGGCGGGTACGCAGCTCTGCTGTGGGGCGGGAATCCGTCCGAGGGGGCCAGCGACTGGCAAGAGGTCCTGCGCGCCGTCATGGTTGACTGGCTCGGTCGCGCAGGCGACCGGCTGCCAGCAGATTGGGAAGACGCAATGGCACGCGCGCCCCACGAACAGGTTCTGAACCGCGTGGGGTTCAGCTACAAGGGTAGCCATGACTTTGCAATACGACACGTCTGGACGATCGAGACTCTGACGGGATACCTCTACTCAACCTCCGTGCTCAGTCGCCAGGCGTTGAATGACCTCGGACCTTCGTTCGAAGATGACCTCTCGGTGCGGATGCTTCGCTGTCGCCCGAATGGCACGTTTGAACAGGCTGTGCGATTCTCCTACCAACTGGCTCAGAAACCGGACTGACCAACCAATAGGGGGAACCTGCGGGTGGCCCCGGGCGTCAAACGGTCATGATGACATTGGTCCGGGGTATCTTTGGAGCGGCGGCGATCGTCGTGATTCTGTCTGGATGCGACTCGACAGCACCTTCTACCGGCGTACTGACGGGACAAGCGTGGGGCTGCATGTCGGTGATCCCGCCCACAGTCCAGGTCTACGCGAGTATCTATGCAGGTGAGGACGGCGCGGCTTTGCAGCGAGTGGAAAGCCTGGGCGTGGATTCGGGTGAACGTCTTGTGGCGACTCAGCGTGTGGCCAGATCAGGGGGCACCTTCCGTTTCGTCCTGCACTCAGGGCGATACGTGGTATACGACTGGAGTTCAGACTTCGCCCGCTTGGTGACTGTGGCGGATGGTGGCACTACCCGCGTCCTTCTTCCACACGAAGCTTGCATTTAGGGACTGCTACCACAGGAATGAGTGGGGTTCTCTACTGTGATCCTCATGTGTGCCCATGTCCCGTCGACTTGGGAGTAGCCGCAGGTCCTAAGGCGCTGCAAACGCGGGCCGGTTGATTGCCGGTGCTCCGCCCAAAAGGGGATTGAGGCGTTAAGCGGTATCCCACTCGCGGGCCTGGTCGGCACCCAGGCCGTGGCTCCACAAGTCTGGGTCGGACCCACGTCGAGACCCCTAGAGGCGTCTCCTTTGGGTCGTAGTGTAAGGGTGTGGAAGACGCCGAGGCAGTCCTCCGGCATTACGAGACCCTTCGGGAAGAGGGCCGCCTTACCGCCGGGCTTGGCCAGGTTGAGTTGGTGCGGACCCGGGAGGTCCTTCACCGTTACCTTCCCCTCCCCCCAGCGTGTGTCTTGGACGTGGGCGGCGCAACGGGTGTTCATGCCGCCTGGCTCGCCCAGGAGGGGTACAGCGTCCACGTCGTGGACCTGGCGCCGCGACACGTCGATAAGGTCCTCGACGATCTGGGATCGCTAGGCGTGACGGCAGAGGTCGGTGACGCTAGGCACCTGGCCCTACCCGAGGATGGATTCGACGTGGTCCTCCTCCTCGGCCCCCTCTACCATCTGACCGATCGCTCTGACCGCCTCCAGGCTTTGCGAGAGGCGAACCGGGTCGTTCGAAATGGGGGCATGGTGGCCGTGGCCGCAATCAGCAGGTTCGCCTCGCTCTTCGACGGTCTGGCTCGGGGCTTTCTGTTCGACGCAGACTTCAGGCGAATCGTCGAACAGGACCTGACCACTGGCCAGCACTGCAATCCCGAGAATCGACCGCATTGGTTCACTACGGCCTACTTCCATCACCCTCAGGAGCTTCGTGATGAGTTGGAAGCTGTTGGGTTCGCCGTGCTCGACCTTGTCGGCATCGAGGGCTTGGCTCACTGGCTCGGGCACCTTGCCGACCGATGGGATAACGAAGGAGAAAAGGAGGCCATTCTCTTTGCGGCCCGGGCAATCGAGAGCGAGCCCACTCTTCTAGGTCTTAGCGCCCATCTGCTCGCAGTGGCTCGTCGCAGCTAGCTAAGACGCGTCATTGGCAGAAATCTTGCTCGCCGAGTCCTATCGTCGGTGCCACTACCACAAGAGGAAAGTAGCAACGAAGATGTCACGCCGCATCTCGTACGTAGTTGTCAGCGTGGCGATTTCAATAGCGGCCGCAAGCTGTAGTAGTCCCTCGGGACAAGCGACGGCTCCCCGACTGACCACCACCACTGCGCCGAGCTCCACGGCTTTTATTTCCACCAAAATCCCCAACACTCAGGTGGGAACCCAGCTCTCATGGTTCCTGGGCGCCGTGCCCGACGCCCCGTTGTCTCAACAGGTGATCGATGGCCACTTCGACACTCTCTTCCTGAGTGAGGTCAGCACGACCTCGATAAATGCGCTCCTGGAGCAATTCTCGGCGCCTTCCGGAGCGTCTCTGGTCGGCCTGCTGTCGGAGAGTCCGACATCGCTCGTGGCCGTGGCAACCTTCGGCACCGATAGGTGGACGGTAAACATCTCCGTAGACGGCCCTGGCCTCATCGACGGACTGTTTCTCATGCCGTCTCCTTCGCCTACGACCTGGGCCGGGATCGACAGGGAACTCGCAAGCCTTGCGCCGCACGTAAGCTTTCTGGCTGCCCAAGTATCCAACGGGACCTGTAAGCCGATCCATCAGTTGGCTTCCTCCACAGCGCGCCCCCTGGGATCGGAGTTCAAGCTATTTGTCCTGGGAGCACTCGCCCGTCAGATCGCCGGAGGACAGGTTGCGTGGAGCCAAGAACTTCAGGTCCAAACCGCACTCAAGAGCATCGGCAACGCGCAGGGTTCTGGGTCACTGCAATTCAGCCCCGATGGGACGGAAGTTTCGGTGCAACAGACGGCAACTAAGATGATTTCGATCAGCGACAACACCGCCGCCGACATGCTGATCAACCTGGTCGGTCGATCTGCAGTGGAGTCCCAGGTCCGGCAATGGTCGAGCAACGCCACACTGGACGTCCCGTTTCTCACCACGCGAGAACTGTTCCTCCTGCATTACGTCAACTATCCGACATTGGCGAATGCGTACCTCGCACTGGCACCGAGCAAGCGTACGGCGTTCCTTGCATCGTCGGTGGATCCCGTCCCGCTCAGCGAGGTCCAAGGCTCGATAGAACCCCGCGACATTGACTCCATTGAGTATTTTGCATCGCCTGATGACATCTGCCGTGCATTTGCGGGATTGCAACAGCTGTCCGAACAGAGCAAGTTGTCGCCCCTTGCGTCCATTCTGTCGGACAACCACGGTGGGCTCGGTCTCAACCAATCTCAATGGCCCACCGTCTGGTTCAAGGGCGGATCTGAACCAGGAGTGCTGACCCTTGGCTATCTGGCGAGGAACAGCAAGGGCCAGACCTTTGTGGTGTCGGCGATGTTGTCGAATCCGACCTCTGCACTGGCCCCTTCGGCTCTTGCTGCACTCTTGGACGTTGCCAAGGGGGCTTTCGAACTGGTGGGATAGACCCCGCTTTCGAACGAAAGATGAGGGGCCGATGGGTCTTCGTCTGCATGAGCCTCGGTTACGGTCACTTGGCTACGGTCACTAGGTTACGGTCGCCGAGGATCCGATGAGAGCCAAAACCTATGATTGTGTTCGCGGTCCAGACCGTTAGGAGCATCGTTGTCTCAGACGCGGCTTGTAATCGTCGGAGCCGGGATTGCCGGTCTGTGTTGCGCACTTGGCCTTTCGCAGGTGGGTGCCGACGTAGAGTTAGTCGAACGCGTCGATGAGTTTCGGGAGGTTGGCGCCGCGATATCACTGTGGCCCAACGCGCTGGCGGCGCTGGGCAGACTGGGTGTTGAGGACGCCGTCCGAGCCGTGGGGTGGCCCGCCTCGACGCTCACGGTACGCTCCCCGTCAGGGCGCAACCTTGTCAACCTGAATGCCGAGCAGGTGCAAAGGGCCCTTGGGGGCGAGGGGCTCATCATCCACCGGGCCGACTTGCAGCGAGTGCTTCTTGCCGCCGTGCGCGACCTTCCCATCCGACTGAGTTGGGCGTGCGTAGGATTGAGGCAACTCGGTGCGACCGTCGTGCTTCGATCTGATCGAGGTGACGAACTCCTGGCTGACGCAGTGGTGGGCTGCGACGGTGCACGCACCGTGGTGGGGGCGACGTTCCCCGATCAGCGACCACTTCGCTACCAGGGCGTGACAACCTGGCGAGCGGTGCTGGACGACACGGATCTCGTGAGAGAGGCATGGCTTTGTATCGGCGAAGGGAAGCAGTTCGTGGCCTCCCCACTGCACGGTTCGCGTTGTTATTGGAGCCCGATGCTTCGCATGAAGGCGGGGGCCAACGCCGAGCTCAACGACCCCATCGCCTTCCTCGCGAGGTCCTTCTCCGGCTGGCATGCTCCGATCCCGCAACTGATCGAAAAGACGGAGCCGGCCTCTGTCATAAGGACCGACGTCTACGACCGGATGCCCAGTCGCCTAGCCCGAGGGCGGATCGCTTTGGCCGGAGATGCTGGACACCCCATGAACCCAGCGCTTGGACAAGGAGCGTGTCAAGCCATTGTAGATGCCGCAGTACTCGGCGCGGCCTGGCAAGAGCACACCGAGCCCCCCTTGGCCTTCGCTGCATATGAACGAGCACGACTGCGCCAAGCTCGTCGTATCGTGGGGGACTCTCGGCGCATGAACCGAGTGTGCGCATCCCAAAGCCGAGTTCTCAATCACATGAGTGAGTGGCTTGCCGCCGGATTCCCGGACTCGTTGTTAGGGTCGATGAGCGCTCGGCACGGAAGTCGAGATGCTTTCAACCGATCTATCCGTGGTGTGACTCCGTGCCTTTGAACGAACAACCGCAGGGCGCCATCAGCTACCGGCGTTTGCCGAGACCGATAGCGGGTGATCCCACACGAGGACGCGGTAGACACCGACGGAATAGGTGTGGGCACCGGGACCGAACGTCGCCACGGCGGAAGCCGACGTAACACCCCCCCAGGGCAGGGCGGTGTCGTAGACAAGGAACTGGAATGACTGCCCCGCGTACCAGGCGGCGGTCGATTGTCGCTCGTAGCGCACGAGGCGGTCTGCTGGATCAGCCACCACGGGGCGCACGGCCACCGATCCGCTCGTCGCCACCGTCGTGATGGATGCGCTCCAGTAGTCGCCGATGCCGCGGTCGAGGTGATGGGATTCCAGGAACTGACCCAGCCCCTGGTCCGGGGCACCTGGCACCGCCGCCGTGACGTTGAAAGCGACCCCCGCGCCGAACGCGGCCAGGACACCGAGACCCAGCACGCCACAACCCCGCGCCATCCGCGATGTTTCCAACGTCTCGAAGAGCTGACCCAGGGCTCTCCCCGCCAGTACGGACCCGAAGACCACGGCACCGGTCAAGTAGCGCGAGAAGTTGGCGTCGTTGCCGGTCGTCAGCACCACGAACACGACGAGATCAGCCACAAAGCCCACGACCAGGAGGTCGTCGAGGCGCCATCCTTCGCTCGGATCGACGGGCAGACGGTGGCCGGGGCGCACACCCCGTAACAGGTTGATGGCCGCCACCAAGACCCCCGCCACCACCGCCACCACGCCCAGGGCGCGGACCGCCTCGAGCAGAGCGGGCACAGCGCCGTCTCCGAACACACCGCCCCCCAGACCCAGCATGTGGGCTCCCCACACGGCGACGCGGCCGATATTGGGCAGGATCTGCGATGGCGGGGCAGTGGGATTGGGCTGTGCCACGGTGAACGTGCCGAAGCCTTTCGCCACCAGGCGCACAGTGCCGGCGAGGAACAGCCCCACCACCGGAGCGATGGTGGTCGTGATCCCACTGCGCCAGTGGCGCATGCGCACCATGGCGAGCACCCCGCAGACCAGGGCGGGGACCATCCCGAGAGCCACCATCTGCAGATCGCCGAGGGCCGACGCCGCGAAGAGAACAACCGCCGCTACCCATCCCCATCCCAGGCGTCCGTGACGCAATCCGGCGAAGGCGAACAGGCACCACAGGACGGTCCCGACGTGCAGGGGGCCCTGGAGAAAGAACACGGACAGGGTATGGCTGGGCAGGCCGAGGAGGGCGACGACCGTGGCCACGGCGGCGATTGCTGGCACACCGCGACGGCCCTGGCGCGCCTGGAACGACCCGATCACGACGACCATGGCCGCGATCACGGCAGGGACGAGGTGAAGCAAGAGGGGGCGAACGCCCGCGACGAGCACGGCGACCATGTAGAAGGGGGCGTCGATGGTCCAGAACGAGTCGAGCGACAGCCCCCAATGGTGGAGTAAGAGATTGCCCGTGCTCATCGACTGACCTTCGAGCACCACCGTCGCTCCGTCGGAGTTCGCGATGAAGGCGTGGTATGACGCTGCAAAGAGGAGAGCTACGAGCGCGGCGAATCCGACCAACGCCGCCGCCATCGCGAAGGTCACCTCGAAGCGGGCACGACGCCTTGGACTCTCGTGGTGAGTCCGCAGCGAAGGCAACGGCGTGTGTGTGAGTTCGATCGTCACGGGGACCAGACGTGCCACGCTACAGAGCGTCGGTCGACTTGTTGTGAATGCTGTTCGACCCTGTGAAATAGCTGTCAACCCCGGTGGATCGGCGGCGTCCCGTTCAGCAACTCCACAGGATTGTCCCAGCCTCCCAGGACAGCTCGGGCCCTGACACAGGCCCTACACCTATGACACGGCTCGGAAGCCTGAAACGACGCCTGGCACGACTAGCTCTAGGGCCCTCGCCCGAGAAGTGCTTGGCGCACTATTGGGCTGGTGATAACCGTTGAGGGGTCCGTCGGACGTGCCGGGTCAGTCGGACCAGGGATCGGCGGACTCAGGGTCGATCCCGTAGCGGACGATGGCCTCGGCGACCTCGTCGTTCTTGGCCTCACCGGTCTCTGCCAACGCGCTCAGGACGGCCACCACGATGTGGGCGGCGTCGACCTCGAAGAAGCGGCGCAATGCGGCCCGGGTGTCGGAGCGGCCGAACCCGTCGGTCCCGAGCGAGATGAACGGCCGCGGCACCCATCGCGCCACCTGGTCCGGTACGGCCCGAAGGTAGTCGGTCACCGCCACCACCGGCCCGGCGCCGTCGTCGAGGGCCTCTGTGACGTAGGGGACTCCGCGCTCGGCGTGCGGGTGCAGGCGGTTGGCCCGCTCCACCGACAGGGCGTCCTCGCGCAGCTCGGTGTAGGACGTCACCGACCACGTGTCGGCCGACACCCCCCAGTCCGCGGCGAGGATGTCACGGGCCTCCATGGCCGCCTGCCACATCGGCCCCGAGAAGAGGAGTGTCGCCCGTCTCGGTGACCGCATTGCCCTTCTCGCCGGCTGCCTCGACCGGGGCCGGCTCGGCGAAGCGGTACATGCCGCGCAGGACCCCGGCCCGCACGGCGTCGCCGGCCGCGCCCTCGGGAAGGGGCGGCATGGGGTAGTTCTCGTTGTAGAGCGTGAGGTACCAGAAGCGGTCCTCGGGCTCGGGTCCCATGATCTTCGCCACGGCGTCCTGCATGATCACGCCGATCTCGTAGGCGAAGGCGGGGTCGTAGATGTGGGCGGCGGGGTTCACCGAGGCCAGCAAGGGGAGAGTGGCCGTCGTCGTGCTGGAGGCCCTCGCCCTGCAGGGTGGTGCGGCCTGCGGTGCAGCCGGCGAGGATGCCACGGCCCCGGATGTCGCCGAGCAGCCAGGCCAGGTCGCCGATGCGCTGGAAGCCGAACATCGAATAGAAGAGGTAGATCGGCAGCATGGGCCGGCCCCAGGTGGCGTAGGACGTCGACAGCGCGATGAACGACGCCATGGCGCCGGCCTCGGTGATGCCCTCTTGGAGTACCTGGCCCTTGCGGTCCTCGGCGTAGCGGAGGATGAGGTCGGCGTCGACGGGGGTGTAGCGCTGGCCCTCGGGGGCGTAGATCTTGGCCTCGGCGATGAGCGGCTCCAGGCCGAAGGTGCGGGCTTCGTCGGGGACGATGGGGGCGACGTAACTGCCCGAGGTTGGGGTCGCGCACGAGGTTGCGCAGCAGTCGGGCGAAGGCCATCGTGGTCGACGCGGCCTGGTTGCCCGACCCGGCGAACATGTCGGAGAACGCCTTGGCGTCGGGCAGGGCATAGGGCGTCACGGGGCGCACGACACGCGTGGGCAGCGGGCCGGCCAGGACCTTGCGCCGACCCGAGAGGTACTCGTGGGCGGGAGAGCCTTCGGGCGGGCGGTAGTAGGGAGGTTGTTCGGCGTCGAGGGCCTCGTCGGGGATCTCCTCTTGGAGGTAGAGACGGTCGCGCAGCGCCAGCAGCTGCGACTTGGTCATCTTCTTGATCTGGTGGGTGGCGTTGCGGGCCTCGATCTCGGGCCCGAGCGTCCATCCCTTCACGGTCTTGGCGAGAATGACCGTGGGCTGTCCCACTTGCTCCGTCGCCAGCTTGTATGCCGCGTAGAGCTTGCGATAGTCGTGACCGCCGCGCGGCAGCGCCTGGAGATCGGCGTCGGAGAGGTGCTCGACGAGGCGGCGCAGCCGGGGGTCGGGGCCGAAGAAGTGCTCCCGGATGTAGGCGCCCGACTCGGTGGCGTATTTCTGGAACTCGCCGTCGGGCGTGGTGTTCATCTTGTCGAGGAGCACGCCGTCGATGTCGCGGGCCAGGAGCTCGTCCCACTTCGATCCCCAGATGACCTTGATCACGTTCCAGCCCGCGCCGCGGAACATGGCCTCGGCTTCCTGGATGATCTTGCCGTTGCCGCGCACCGGGCCGTCGAGGCGCTGCAGGTTGCAGTTGACGACGAAGATCAGGTTGTCGAGGTGCTCGCGGCCCGCCACGCCCAGGGCACCGATCGACTCGACCTCGTCGAGCTCGCCGTCGCCGAGGAAGGCCCAGATGCGGCTGGCGCTGGTGTCGACGAGCTCGCGGTGCAGGAGATAGCGCGCCGCGTGGGCCTGGTAGATGGCGCACAGGGCGCCGAGGCCCATGGAGACGGTGGGGTACTCCCAGAAGTCGGGGAGGAGGCGGGGGTGGGGGTAGCTCGGGCAGTCCCCTGCCCGACACCTCCTGGCGGAAGTGGTCGAGCTGGTCCTCGGTGAGCCGCCCCTCGACGAAGGCGCGGGCGTAGATGCCGGGGGAGCCGTGTCCCTGGAAGTAGACGAGGTCCCCGAAGCCCCCGTCGGACTTCCCCCGGAAGAAATGGTTGAAGCCCACCTCGTAGAGCGAGGCCGAGCTGGCGTAGGTGGCGAGATGGCCGCCGATGCCTTCACTGCGATAGTTGGCGCGGCTCACCATGGCCGCGGCGTTCCAGCGGATGTAGGCGCGGATGCGCCGCTCGACGTATTCGTCGCCGGGGAACCACGGCTCCTCGTCGCGCGGGATGGTGTTCACGTACGGGGTCGAGACCGTGGCGGGGAAGTCGACCTGCAGGGTCCGGGCGCGCTCGAGCAGCTTCATGAGGAGGAAGCGCGCCCGGGTGCGTCCCTGTGGCGTCCACGACGGAGTCGAAGGAGTCGATCCACTCCGCGGTCTCCTCGGGGTCGATGTCGGGAAGTTGATGCGACATTCCGTCGAAGAGCACGGCTCCATGCTACGGGCGCCCTTCTCGGTAGAAGGCCGACACCACGACCCTGACGGGGGCCTCGGTTGGTCCGCCCTGCGTCGGTGAAGGTGCCGACACCGGTGCGTCTGCCGCCCACACACTCGTTCACGGGACTGCCTCGCCTGCCCACCTCGCCTGCCCACCTCGCCTGCTCGCTTCTCCCGCTCGCCTCTCCCGCTCGCCTCTCCTGCCCATCTCGCCCGCTCGCTTCTCCAGCTCGCCTTTCCCGCCTCGGGCGCCACATCATCCCCATCTACCTCTTGTCTAACCATGCCCTCCCAGCGGTACTGATACACCCTCATGTCACACTCTTTTCCATGATCCTCGCCGCCCTCGAGAACGCCCGTCGGGAACTCGCCCGCCATCTGGCGTCGGCCGACCCCGACCGCGTCACCACCTCCCAGGCCGTCGAGCTGATGTCCCTGTTCGCCGACATCGAGCGCTTGGGCGCGGCCGGAAAGGTCGTGTACACCACGCGTGCCGCGCAGTCCACGGTGTGGCGCGACGAGGGACACCGCTCGGCGGCTTCGTGGATGGCGGAGAAGACCAAGACCGGGATGGGCGACGCCATCGCCACCCTCGAGACGGCGGCGGCACTGCAGTCGTTGCCCGAGACGACCGAAGCCCTGCGACGCGGAGATCTCTCCGCGCCACAGGTGAAGGTGATCGCTGCCGCCGCGGTGGATCACCCGCGGCGTCGAGTCCGAGCTGCTGGCGGCTGCCGCCACGCACAGCCTCAAGGGCCTGAAGGAACGCTGCGCCCAGGTCCGCGCCGCCGCCCACTCCGCTCAGGAGGAGCTGGCGCGTTACAACGCCATCCGCTCGGCCCGGTACGTGCGGCACTGGGCCGACCCCGACGGCGCCTTCCGCCTCGACGCCAAGCTCACGCCCGATGCAGGGGCGAAGCTGCTGTCCGCCCTCGAGTGCGAGGCCGATGCCGCGGTTTTCCGAGGCACGTAAGGCCGGCGAGCAGGAGGCGCCCGCGGCGTATCGCGCCGATGCCCTGGTGTCGCTTGTCACCGGCGAGGCCGCGTTCTCCTGTTCGCTTGCAGCGTCGAGCTCTACCGTTTCCTCTGCCTCATCGGATCCCTCTGCCTCATCGGATTCCCCTGCCTCATCGGATTCCTTCGCCTCATCGGGGTCCCCGGGTTCTGATCCGCCGGGTTCCCGGGCCTCGCCGGGTTCATCCCGGTCCACGGTATGCATCCGGGTCGACGCCACTGCGCTGCGGCGTGGGTACGCCAAGCGAGGCGAGACCTGCGAAATCCCCGGAGTGGGCCCGGTCCCGGTGGCCGTCGCCACCCGCCAGCTCTCCGATGCCTACGTCAAGCTGCTCGTGACCGACGGCGTGGACGTCACCACCGTGTGCCACGTGGGGCGCAGCGTTCCGGCGCACGTGCAGAGCGCGCTCGAAGAGCGCGACCCCAAGTGTGTGGTTCCGGGGTGTGACAGGGCACATGGGCTCGAGAACCACCATTGGGACGTGCCCTACGCCGAGTGCGGCACGAGCACCCTGTCCGGCTTGGCGAGGGTGTGCTCCTGGCACCATGACTTGATCACCTACGACGGGTACGAGCTCACCGGTGGGGCCGGGTCTTGGGAGATGCGACCACCGCCCGGCGGCCTGTCCTTCGAAACCGGCTGAAACCGGCTGACCCGGCTGCTCGTCTGTGATCTGTGACCTTGTGTTCGCGGTCCGTTCACCTCGCTGTCACCTTCTGGATGGGACTCTCGCCGGTGGGCCCCCCGGTCAGGGCCGAGGGGCCGTCCACCCACGGGGGTAGGGCCGGCGTGCATGCTGTGCACCTGATGGGTGCCGGCCGGAATAGAGACAGTCGTGTACACCGACGGCTCGTGCCTCGGAAACCCCGGTCCCGGCGGCTGGGCGTGGGCCGTCCCTGATGGCCCCTTTGCCAGCGGTGCCGAGCCGCGCTCGACCAACCAGCGGATGGAGATCACCGCTGTGGTGCGGGCCCTCGAGTCGATCGAGGGGCCCGTGCACGTCAACAGTGACTCGACCTACGTGGTCAATTGCTTCCGCGACCGGTGGTGGGAGGGGTGGAAGCGCCGCGGGTGGCGCAACTCGGCGGGCAAGCCCATCGCCAACCGCGACCTGTGGGAGTTGCTATTGGACTTGGCGCTCGACCCCGAACGACAGGTGCGCTTCTCCTGGGTGAAGGGGCATTCCGGCGACGAGATGAACGACCGGGTGGACCTCCTGGCTGTCGAGGCCGCGGCGGCCCAGAGCGGCGTGTCCGGAGACCATTTCACCTCGTAGGGAGTGCCCTTTCACCCGTGGGGAAACCATGTCACCCCATAGGGAGGGCTATGTCGCCCGGAGGGAGCGCCGTTTCACGCTGCAGGGAGCGCCACTTCACCCTGCAGGGAGCGCCACTCCAGCCCTCGGGAGCGCTTGCTTGGCTTTCGGTACGGGCGCCCCCGTAGCATGCGCCGCATGGACCTGAACGGCATCTCCGCAGTCATCACCGGCGGCGCGTCCGGGCTGGGCGAGGGCACGGCGCGCAAGCTCACGTCCTCGGGCGTGCGCTGCACGATCTTCGATCGCAACGAGGACGGCGCCAAGAAGGTGGCCGGCGACATCGGCGCCAATTACGTCGCCGGCGACGTGACCAACCCCGACGACTGCCAACGCGCCGTCGACCAGGCGGCCGAGGGCGGCAACCTTCGCATCGCCGTGAACTGTGCCGGCACCGGGTGGGTGGGTCGGGTCATCAACCGCGACAACTCGCCTCACGACCTCAGCGCCTTCAAGTTCATCCAGGACCTCAACGTGGTGGGGACGTTCAATGTCATGACGCGTGCCGCCTCGGTCATGGCGGTGACCGAGCCCCTTGCCGACGGCGAACGGGGCGTGATCGTCAACACCGCATCCGTCGCTGCTTTCGACGGCCAGGTCGGACAGCTGGCGTACTCGGCCTCGAAAGGCGCCATCGTCGGAATGACCCTGCCGGCGGCCCGCGACCTGGCGTCGGTGGGGATCAGGGTCGTGACGATCGCCCCCGGCCTGTTCGACACTCCGCTGCTGGGGATGCTCCCCGAGGAGCAGCGCAACGCGCTGGGCCAGTCGGTGCTGTTCCCCAAGAGGTTGGGTCAACCCATCCAGTACGGCGAGCTCGTCGCACACATCGCCGAGAACAGCTACCTCAACGGGGAAGTGATCCGCCTCGACGGTGGCATCCGCATGCCCCCCAAGTAGCGTTCCCCGTCATCGTGCATGTTCTTGGTTGATACGAGATCCAAGAAGCCCAATACGAGACCGAACAAGAGGACGAGAACCAGCGGAGGGACATGAAGTACGTCGACATCGCAGGGGCCAGGATGTCATCCATCGGGCTCGGGACATGGCAGTTCGGCTCGACCGAGTGGGGATACGGGGCTGACTATTCCGATCGTGAGGCCGGTGCCATCGTGCAGCGGGCGCTCGATGTCGGCATCACCCTGTTCGACACCGCCGAGATCTACGGCTTCGGACGTTCGGAACGCATCCTGGGCAAGGCGCTCGGCGAACGACGCGACGAGGCGTTCATCGCCTCCAAGATCTTCCCGGTGTTGCCGATCGGCCCGGTGGTGCTGCAACGTGCCCGGGGGAGTGTGCGGCGCCTGGGGATCGACGCCCTCGATCTGTACCAGCTTCACCAGCCCAACCCTGTGGTCCCGTTGTCGGCGACCATGCCCGCCTTCGCGCAGTTGCTCGACGAGGGGATCGTGCGCCACGTCGGGGTCTCCAACTACTCGCTGGCGCGTTGGGAGGCCGCCGAGGAGGCACTGGGCCGACCGGTGCTTTCGAACCAGGTGCGCTTCAACCTCGTCGACCGCCGTCCCGAGCGCGAGCTGCTGCCGTGGGCGCAGGCCCATGACCGGTTGATCATCGCCTACAGCCCCCTGGCACAGGGTCTGCTGTCGGGACGCTACGACGCCGGTCACCGCCCGAGCGGAATCGTGCGCTCGGCGTCGCCCGCCTTCCATCCCGAGAACCTCCGGCTCGCCGCCCCCCTGGTGGACGTGTTGCGGCAGGTGGCCGAGGCGCATCACGCCACGCCGTCGCAGGTGGCTCTGGCGTGGTTGATCCGGCGGCCGAACGTGGTCGTGATCCCCGGGGCGAGCTCGGCCGCGCAGGTGGAGGTGAACGCCGCCGCCGCCGACATCGAGCTCACCGACGGCGAGGACGCCGCGTTGGTGCGTGCCGCGGACGCGTTTCATCCGGTGCCGGCGACGTCGGTGTTGCCCGACCTGATCCGGGAGCGTCTGTCGGGCTTCATCGGTCGCGTGACCGGCGGCACCGGCCCACCATCTTCGTAGGTGGTCGAGGCCGATCCGGTGCGCTACTGGACGGTGGAGGAAGCCCAGGCCTATCTCCCTCGGCTCCGTCTCCTGCTCGGTGTGATCCGGCGTGCTGCACATCTGGCCGTGGCGTCACGGGGCAATGGTCACGCCACGCTTCCCGGTGCGCCGCGGCCGGCGGGACCGGGACTGACCGATCCCGAGCCTGGATCGACTTCGCAGTCCGACCTCGTTGCGGCCGAATCTGGATCTCAGGCCACACCGGAGTCGCCGGTGTCCTTCGACGTGAAGGAGGCGCTCGCCGAGCTCGAGAAGCAGGGCATCGTCCTGCGCGACGCCGACCGCGGCCTCATCGACTTCCCGGCTCTGCACGGAGGGCGGGAGGTGCTGCTGTGCTGGCAGCTCGGCGAAGAGGACCTGGAGTGGTGGCACCTTCCCGAGGACGGCTTCGGCGGGCGTCGCCCGCTTCCGCTTCCCCCTGAGACCTGATCCCCGCCGCCACCGCCCCTCGCTGCTGTTTCCCGGGTCCCCCTCACTGCCGTTTCTCGGGTCCCCCTCACTGCTGTTTCTCGTGTCCCCCTCACTGCTGTTTCTCGGTTCCCCTCGCTGCTGTTTCTCGGTTCCCCTCGCTGCGTGTTCCACGCTCACCCCGCTTCGCCGTCTCCCTCCCCCCACGGCCTGTTTCTCGGGTCTCGTCACAGCGTGTTCCACACTCACCCCGCTTCGCCGCCATCTCCCCTCACTGCTTGTTTCTCGGGTCCCCCTCGCTGGGTGTGCCCATACTGATCCCGCGGCGGGTCGGTGCGGATTTCGTGGCATCGCTCGACACTCGTTCCCGGGCGGTGCTTCTCCTGGGCAGCTTCAGGGGTGGGTGGCCCCAGTTAGGCTGGACCACGGACCTTTTCCACAACACCACTCCACGAATGTCACTGCGAGAAGGAGGTGATCACGACGCCCGAAGCCACTGAATTCGATGTCGTCGTGATCGGAGGTGGTCCCGGGGGCTACGCCACCGCCCTCTACGGGGCCTCCGCCGGTCTGAGCGTGGCCGTCGTCGAGCGCGACAAGGTGGGGGGGACCTGCCTGCACCGGGGGTGTGTGCCGGCCAAGGAGTTCCTCGAGACCGCCCACGTGGTGCGCACCGTGGCGGGAGCCAAGGAGTTCGGGGTCCAGGCCGGCCAGCCCGTGGTGGACTTCTCCGTCAGCCAGGGCCGCAAGCAGAAGGTGGTCGACCAGCTCTTCAAGGGCCTCGCCGGTCTCATGAAGGGACGGGGGATCGTCACCTTCGACGGGACAGGCACCCTGCTCCGCGACCACAGGGTGCGCATCGATCCGAACGACCGTGCCGACGGTGCGGGTACCGCCGATGCGGGTGCCGCCGGTGCCGGCGCTGGAGTGGCCAATACGGCGGGTCTGTTCGAGATCACGGGCCGCCACGTCGTGCTGGCCACCGGGTCCGCTCCTCGGACCATCCCCGGCTTCGACATCGACGGTCGTTTGGTGCTGACGTCGGACGAGGTCCTGGCTCTCGATGCCCTGCCGGCTTCGTTGGCCGTCATTGGGGGCGGCGCTATCGGCTGTGAGTTCGCCTCGATGTTCTCGGACCTCGGCAGCCAGGTCACGGTGCTCGAGGCACTGCCGTCGTTGTTGACGGGCTGTGACAGCGATGTCGTGGCGGTGGTGGCGCGTTCCTTCCGCAAGCGAGGGATCAACGTGCACACCGGGGTGACGGTGACCGGTCACACGCCCAACGGCTCGGGGACCACGGTCAATTTCGGCGACGGGGAGTCTGTCACCGTCGACGCCGTCGTGATGTCGGTCGGCCGGCTGCCGCTCACCGAGGGGTTGCTCGCCGACGGCACGGGAGTGACCCTCGACGATCGGGGTTTCGTCATCGTCGACGAGTACCAGCGCACCGCGGCCGCGGGCGTGTGGGCGGTCGGTGACGTGGTGAACACTCCTCAGCTGGCGCACGTGGGCTTCGCCGAGGGGATCCTCGTCATCAAGGCGATATTGGGCGAGGCTGCACTGCCGGTCGAATACTCGCGGGTTCCGTGGGCGATCTACTGCCATCCCGAGGTGGCGTTCGTGGGCCTTACCGAAGCCCAGGCCAAGGAGGCCGGGATCGACGTGGTCGTGAAGAAGGATCCCTTCGGAGGCAACAGCCGGGCGCGGATCCTGGGGGAGACCGAAGGTCTCGTCAAGGTGGTGGCCGAGCGTCTTCCCGACGGGCGGGCGGGCCGGATCCTCGGCGTGCACATGGTGGGCCCATGGGTGACCGAGCAGTTGGGGCAGGGTTACCTCGCCGTGAACTGGGAGGCCACCCCCGAAGAGGTGGGGCAGTTCATCCAGCCGCATCCCACGCTTTCGGAGGCATTCGGTGAGACAGTGTTGGCCCTCACCGGAAGGGGGTTACACGTTGGCTGACGTCACGATGCCGCAGCTGGGCGAGACCGTCACCGAGGGCACGGTCACGAAGTGGCTCAAGTCGGTGGGGGAGGCTGTCGCACGGGACGAGCCGCTCTTCGAGGTCTCGACCGACAAGGTCGACTCGGAAGTGCCGTCGCCCGCGGCGGGAACGTTGGCCGAGATCCGGGTCCAGGAAGGCGAGACCGTCGACGTCGGCACGATACTGGCGGTTGTGAGCGCCGACGGTGCCGGTGCTGTCGCTCCCGCCGAGGCTGCGGCAGCTGCACCACAGGCGCCCGCGCCCGCACCTGCGCCAGCTCCCGCCGAGGCTGCCGTGGCTGCACCACCGGCGCCAGCGCCCGCTCCCGCGGCGCCAGCCCCCGCTCCCGCGGCGCCAGCTCCCGCTCCCGCGGCTCCCGCGGCGCCAGCTCCCGCTCCCGCGGCTCCCGCGGCGCCAGCTCCCGCTCCCGCGGCTCCCGCGCCCGCGGCGCCAGCTCCCGCACCTGCGCCAGCTCCGGCGTCGCAACAACCAGCGCCGTTGACTACCGTCGCCACCGGTACCGGGAGCGACGGCCCCGGCAAATGGGGCGACCGCATCCTGTCGCCAGTGGTGCGCCGGCTGCTCGACGACAACGGCATCGACCCGGCAGAGGTCACCGGAACCGGTCTCGGTGGCCGCATCACGCGCTCCGATGTGCTCGACTTCATCGACACCCGCCGCGCCGGGGGCGCGCCTGCGGCCGGCCCGTCTGCCACCCCGCCACCTGCGGCGCGGACCGCACCCGTTGCCGCCCAGACCCCGGCCTCCGGCGACGGCGCAACGGCGTCGGCATCTTCGGCGCCCTCGCCCACGGCCGGCACCGACGAGATCATCCCCTTCACCAATATCCGTCGGCGCACCGCCGAGCACATGGTCCGCTCCAAGGCGACGAGCCCCCATACCCTCGTCGTGCTCGAAGCGGACTACGAGCAAGTCGAGCGGGTTCGGCGTTCCCACGGCGCCCAGTTCCGGGCCGAGGAGGGCTTCTCGCTCACCTATCTCCCCTTCGTGGCCCGGGCCACGGTGGAAGCGCTGCACGAGTGGCCGCATCTGAACGCATCGGTGGGCGATGACTCGCTGATCGTGCACCATCAGTTCAACCTGGGTTTCGCCGTCGACCTCGACCACAACGGGTTGATCGTGCCCGTGGTGAAACGTGCCGAAGAGCTCACGCTGCGAGGCATGGCGCGTCGGATCCACGAACTGGCCGACCGGGCCCGCACGAAGAAGCTCAACGCGGACGACATCTCGGGCGGGACGTTCTCGATCACCAACGCCGGGCCTTTCGGCACCTTCCTCACCGCACCGATCATCAACCAGCCCCAGGTAGCCATCCTTTCCACCGACGGGGTGAAGCGACGTCCGACGGTCGTCCTCCAGCCCGACGGCACCGAGGCCATCGCCATCCACTCCCTCGGGCTTCTGTGTCTGGCGTGGGACCATCGGGCCGTCGACGGGGCCTACGCAGCAGCGTTCGTGGCGCGCGTGACCGAGCTGCTCGCCACGCACGACTGGGCCGCCGAGCTCTGAGTCGGCAAGAGACAGCTGTGTTCCGAGTTCGCTGGCTCGGCCGGATCCCGTACGCGGAGGCGCACGCGCTGCAGCGCGCCTTGCACGACCGTGGACGCCACGACCACCTGCTGCTGCTCGAGCACCCGCACGTGTTCACCCTCGGGGTGCACGCCGATCGGTCCCACGTGCTCGTCGACCCGGCTCTCGTCGGCGCCGAACTCGTGGCCAGCGACCGGGGTGGCGACGTCACGTACCACGGCCCGGGCCAGCTCGTCGCCTACCCCATTGTGAACGTCCCCACCGCGCCGCGTTCGGTGCCTTCGCACGTGCACGGTATCGAGCAGGTCGTGATCCACACCCTCGCCGATCTCGGCGTGCGCGCTGGCACGGCTGGCCCACTATCCCGGCGTGTGGGTCGACGCCGATGGGGCCATGCCCCGCAAGATCTGCGCCATCGGGGTGCGCGTCACCCGGGGGCGCTCCATGCACGGTCTGGCACTCAACGTGGACCCGGACATGGCGTGGTTCGACCGCATCGTGCCCTGCGGCATCGACGACAAGGCCGTGACGTCGCTTGCCGCCGAAGGAGTGGACGTGTCGATGCGCGAGGTCGCCGACATTCTGGTTCGCCACGCCGTACGGCGCTGGGCCCCCGACGGGCTCTTCGAACGCCAGGACGTGGCGTGGCCGGCACACACCGCGCCCGCACACACGGCGCCCCAATCTGCGCCGGCACACACCGCGCCGGCACACACCGCGCCGGCACACACCACGTCAACCGGTCTCGCCGATCGGGTTCCCGGCGACCGGCTCCGCATCCGACTGCGCCAGGCCGGGGTCGAGCCCGCCACGGGCCTTGCTACCAACGCCCGCAAGCCGCCGTGGCTGCGCGTCCCGGCTCGGATGGGGGACGAGTTCCTCGGCCTGCGGCGGACGGTGCGCCGACCTCGGCCTGGTCACCGTGTGCGAGGAGGCGGGCTGCCCGAACATCTTCGAGTGTTGGGCGGACGGCACGGCGACGTTCATGATCAACGGCGATCGGTGCACGCGGGCGTGCGGGTTCTGCCTGGTCGACACCCGGCATCCGCTGCCCCCGACCCCGAGAGCCCGATCGGGTGGCCGCCGCCGTCGAACGGCTGGGCCTGGCGTACGCGGTGGTCACCGCCGTGGCGCGCGACGACCTCCCCGACGGCGGGGCGGGCGGGCTTCGCGGCCACCATCCACGCCATCCGGCGGCGCTGCCCGACGACGGCGGTGGAGGTGCTCATCCCGGACTGCAAGGGCGACTCCCGCTCCTTGGTCACGATCTTCGAGGCGCGGCCCGACGTCCTCAACCACAACCTCGAGACCGTGGCCCGCCTCCAGCGCGCCGTGCGGCCCTCGGCCGGTTACGCCCGCAGTCTCGCCGTGCTGGCCCGGGCCAAGGACGCCGGGCTCGTCACCAAGTCGGGGATGATCCTCGGGATGGGGGAGCGCGTCGAAGAGGTCGTGGGCGCGCTGGCCGACCTGCGGGCGGTCGGCGTCGACATCGTCACCGTGGGCCAGTACCTGCGGCCCACCGCCGCGCACCTGCCGGTGGCGCGGTGGTGGGCACCCGAGGAGTTCGAGTCCCTGCGGGTGCTGGGCGAGGAGATGGGCTTCGCCCACGTCGAGTCGTCACCGTTGACCCGGTCGAGCTACCACGCCCGAGCTGCGGCCGCCGCCGCCACGGCCTCACCAGTAACGACCGCGTCCGCCACGTCCGCCGCGTCCGCCACGACCGCAGCCGCCACGACCGCAGCCGCGGCAGCTCCGGCATGACCGACCAGCAGACGGCCCGGAGCGAGCGCCTCGCGCGCGGGTGCGGGCGCGCATGGGCGAGCTCGGGGTCGACGCCCTGCTCTTGTCGCACGGCGCCGACCTGCCCTGGCTCACGGGCTACCGGGCCATGCCGCTGGAGCGGCTCACGCTTCTCGTGCTGCCCCGTGAGGGCGAGGCCGTGCTTGTTGGTCCCGGCGCTCGAGGCCCCCCGGGTTCCCGACACCGGTGGGCTGATCACGCTGCGACCGTGGGCCGAGACCGAGGACCCCGTGGCCATGGTGGGCGCACTGCTGGCGCCGGCACGCGGTGCCACCTACGGGATCTCGGACCGTGCCTGGGCGCAGTCGCTGCTGGCACTGCAGTCGACCCTGCCCGACGCACACTGGAAGGCGGCCTCGGCGGTCACCTCGCCGCTGCGCGCCGTGAAGGACGCCGGCGAGATCGCAGGCGCTGCGCGCCGCGGCCCACGCCGCCGACAGTGTGGCGACGGTGCTGCAGGAGGGCGAGATCCCCCTCGCCGGCCGTCGCGAGATCCAGGTGTCGGAGGCCATCGGCGCCGGGCTGCTGGCGGCGGGGCACCGCCGCGTCAACTTCGCCATCGTGGGCAGCGGCCCCAACGGGGCCAGCCCGCACCACGACGCCGGCGAGCGGGTGATCGGCCCGGGCGACACCGTGGTGTGCGACTTCGGCGGCGAGTACGCCCTGCACGACGACGTCGGCTACTGCTCCGACATCACCCGCACCGTCGCCGTGGGCGAGCCCGGCGCCGAGGTGCGCGACTGCTACGCGGTGCTGCTGGCGGCCCAGCAGGCTGCCGTGAGCGGCGGTGCGGCCCGGGGTCACGGCCGAGCACGTCGACGCCGTGGCGCGTGCCACCATCGCCGAGGCCGGTCTGGGGGAGTACTTCATCCACCGCACCGGGCACGGGATCGGGATCGAGGAGCACGAGGACCCCTACCTCGTGGCGGGCAACGACACGCCTCTGGAGGTGGGACACGCCTTCTCGGTCGAGCCCGGCATCTACCTGCCGGGCCGCTTCGGCATGCGCCTCGAGGACATCGTGGTGGTCGGAGAGGACGGGGCCATCCCGCTCAACACCGTGGACCACTCCCTGGTGGTACTGGGATGACCCTGTTGAGCGCGGCGCTACGTACGGCGATGAGCGCGGCGCTACGTACGGCGATGAGCGCGGCGCTACGTACGGCGATGAGCGCGGCGCTACGTACGGCGATGAGCACGGCGCACCAGCCTCCACGTCGGTGGTTGGAGGTGCGCTAGCCGATGGACCTCGGCATCGACGGAAAGGTGGCGCTGGTCACGGCGTCGTCGCGCGGGCTCGGCCGGGCCAGCGCGCGAAGCGCTCGCCGCCGAGGGGGCGCGCCTGGTGCTGTGCGCCCGCAACGAGGGCCCGCTGCGCGACAGCCGAGCGGGAGCTCACCGAGCAGGGGGCCGAGGTGCTGGCCATGGCGGCCGACATCGCCGATCCGGCTACTCCCGAGCGCCTGGTCGACTGCCGCCGTCGAACGGTTCGGCCGCCTCGACATCGTGGTCGCCAACGCCGGCGGCCCGCCGCCCGGGCGATGCCCTCGACGTCGACGACGACGCCATCCGCGCCGCGGTGGAGGCCAACCTGCTGTCGCCGGTTCGGCTGGTGCGGGCCGCGCTTCCCCACATGCGGGCCGGGCGGCTGGGGGCGGCTGTGCTGCATCTCGTCGTACTCGGTGGTCCAGCCCATCCCCGGCCTTGGCCCTGTCCAACACGGCGCGTACCGGCCTGCGGGCATGGGCCAAGACCGCCGCCGCCGACCTGGCCGCCGAGGGCAGCGGCATCACCCTCAACCTGGTGTGCCCCGGCCCGCACGCCACCGACCGCATGCGCGAGCTGGGCGGCACGCGGGCCCATGGGTGACCCCGCCGACTTCGGGCGGGTCGTCGCCTTCGTGTGCTCGGCGCCATGCCGGCTTCGTGAACGGCGCCACCATCGTCGTCGACGGGGGTGCGACCCTGGCCCTGTGACTGGCACCGAGCGTCGGGACCAGCTGCGCCACCAGGACAAGCTGCTCGGGACAGGACAAGCCCGTCCGGACAAGCGCCGTGCGGACGACGCTGCTTCGTTAGAGCGCTCGACGCGGGCGACGAGTCAGGCCACGAAGTACTTGGCCTGGGGGTGGTGGCAGATGATGGCGTCGGTGGTCTGCTCGGGGTGCATCTGGAACCCGTCGCTCACCGTCACCCCGATGCGGTCTCCGCCCAGGAGCTCGACCACCTTGGCGTTGTCCTCGAGGTCGGGGCACGCCGGGTACCCCCACGAGTAGCGCCCGCCCCGGTACTGCTGGCGGAACAGTCCCGTGAGGGTGGGCCCGTCCTCGTCGACGAAGCCCCATTCCTCGCGGATGCGGTGGTGCCAGTACTCGGCCAGGGCCTCGGCCATCTCCACCCCGAGACCGTGGAGGTGCAGGTAGTCGAGGTAGTGGTTCTCGGACGAAGGCGCGTCGGCCTCCTTGGAGACCTCGGGGCCCATGGTGACGAGCATGAAGGCGGCGTAGTCGGGCTCCCCCGACTCCACCGACCGGAAGAAGTCGGCGATGCACAGCCAGGGCTCCTTCTTCTGGCGGGGGAAGGCGAAACGGGTGAGCTCGGTCGAGCGCGTCTCGTCGGTCCACAGCACGAGGTCGTCGCCCTCGGCATTGGCGGCGAAGTAGCCGTAGGCCACCTGGGGTACGAGCAGGTCCTTGGCCTTGGCCTTGTCGAGCTCCTCGCGCAGCTCGGCGCTGACGCGCTCTTTGAAGTCGGCGTCGGTCTCGGCCGGCTCGCCCCGGTGCCCTTCTCGGGGCGGTACCCCCACTGGTTGCGGAACAGGGCGGTCAGGTTGAGGTAGGCGGCGATGTCGTCGAGGGCGATGCCCTTGGCCACCCGGCGCCCCAGGAACGGGGGGGTGAACACGGGGTTGTCGGCTTCCACCGTCGGGGGCGCGGGGCGGCGCCTCGGCCTCTTCGACCGCGAGCTGGGACTTGCGGGGCGGCAGCTTGCGCCCGCCCTGGGCCGCGCCCGAAGTCGGGGTCCTCCTCGCCGGTCTTCTTCATCTCGACGAGGCGGTCCATGGTGCGCAGCCCCTCGAAGGCGTCCTTGCCGTAGAAGAGGCGGCCCTCGTACACCTGTGCGCAGGTCGCGCTCGACGTAGTTGCGCGTGAGGGCGGCCCCGCCCAGGATCACGGGGATGTGGGCCAGGCGGCGCGTGTTCATCTCCTCGAGGTTCTCGCGCATGATGAGCGTCGACTTCACGAGCAGCCCGCTCATGCCGATGGCGTCGGCGTTGTGGTCCTCGGCGGCCTGGAGCATCTCGCCGATGCCGACCTTGATGCCGAGGTTGACGACCTCGTAGCCGTTGTTGGTGAGGATGATGTCGACCAGGTTCTTGCCGATGTCGTGGACGTCGCCCTTGACCGTGGCGAGCACGACGGTCGCCCTTGCCGCCCTGGTCGGCCTTCTCCATGTGGGGCTCGAGGTACGACACGGCCGCCTTCATGGTCTCGGCCGACTGGAGCACGAAGGGCAGCTGCATCTCGCCCGAGGCGAAGAGCTCGCCCACCGTCTTCATGCCGGCCAGGAGGAAGTCGTTGACGATGGTGAGGGCCGCGTGGCCGCCTTCCAGGGCCTCGGCCAGGTCGTCCTCGAGCCCGTTGCGGTCGCCGTCGATGATGCGCTGCTCGAGGCGGCGCTCGACGGTCCATCCCGTGCGGTCCTCGGTGACGGCCGCGGTGGCGGACACGCCTTCGAAGATCGCCAGCAGCTCCTGCAGCGGGTCGTACCCCTCGCGGCGGCGGTCGTAGATCAGGTCCAGGCACACCTCGCGGGCCCGTTCGTCGATCTTCGACAGCGGGATGATCCGCGCCGCGTGGACGATGGCGGCGTCGAGCCCGGCTCCGACGCACTCGTGGAGGAACATCGAGTTGAGGACGTGGCGCGCCGCGGGGTTGAGCCCGAACGAGACGTTGGACAGCCCGACGATGGTGAAGACCCCGGGCAGCTCCGCCTTGATGCGGCGTGATGCCCTCGAGGGTCTCGATCCCGTCGCGCCGGCTCTCCTCCATGCCCGTCGACAGCGGCAGCACGAGCGGGTCGAAGATGAGGTCCGACGGCTCGAGCCCGTAGCGCTGCACGGCGATGTCGTGGATGGCCCTGGCGGCGCGCAGCTTCCACTCGGCCGTGCGGGCCTGGCCTTCGGTGTCGATGCAGGTGCACACCACGGCGGCGCCGTACTCCCGGGCCAGGGTGAGGAACCTGTCGAGCCGGGTGCCGGGATCGTCGCCCTCCTCGAGGTTGACCGAGTTGAGGATGGGCCGGCCGCCGATCCACTGAGGGCGGCCTCGACCACGGGCGCCTCGGTGGAGTCCACCATGAGCGGGACACTGGCCTGGGTGGCGAAGCGGCTGGCGACCTCGGTCATGTCGGCCACGCCGTCGGCGCCGGTGTAGTCGACGCACACGTCGAGGACGTGGGCCCCCTCTTTGACCTGGTCGCGGGCCGATGGCCACGGTGGTGTCCCAGTCGGCCGCCAGCATGGCCTCGCGGAACTTCTTGGACCCGTTGGCGTTGGTGCGCTCGCCGACCACCAGAAACGACGTGTCCTGGTGGAACGGCACGCTGCTGTAGATCGACGCCGCCGCCGGGCTCGTGCTCCACGGTGCGGGGCCCGGGCACGAGATCACGGCATCGTTCGCACCACGGCCGCCAGGTGCTCGGGGGTGGTGCCGCAGCAGCCGCCGACGACGCTCACACCGAGCTCGGTGATGAAGCGCTCGAGATGGTCGGCCAGCTGCTCGGGCGTCAGGTCGTAGTGCATCTTGCCGTCGACCACCGAGGGCAGGCCGGCGTTGGGCTGGGCGGAGATGGGCAGCCGGGAGTGCTGGGACAGGTAGCGGACGGCCTCGCCCATCTCGGCCGGGCCCGGTGGCGCAGTTGAGCCCGATGACGTCGGGACGCATGGGCTCGAGCGCGGTCAGGGCGGCGCCGATCTCGGTGCCCGGCAGCATCCGGCCCGTGAGCTCGATGGTCACCTGGACCTGGATCGGCACGCGCCGTCCGGCGGCGACCATGGCGCGCTTGGCAGGCGTTGATGGCGGCCTTGGCCTGGAGGAGGTCGTAGACCGTCTCGACGAGCAGCAGGTCGACCCCGCCGGCGAGGAGGGCGGTGGCCTGCTCCTGGTAGGCGTCGCGCAGCTCGAGGTAGGGGATCTGGCCGAGGGTGGGGAAGCGGGTGCCGGGGCCGAGGTTGCCCGCCACCCAGCGCGGCCGCCGTCGGTGGCCGAGGCGGCGGACTCGGCCTGGTCGGCGGCCTCGCGGGCCAGGCGGGCGGCGGCAGGTTGATCTCCTCGACCCGGTCCTGGAGTCCGTACTCGGCCAGCACCACGCTGAAGGCCCCGAAGGCGTTGGTCTCCACCACGTCCACGCCGGCGTCGAGGAAGGAGCGGTGGACCGACGGCGACCACGTCGGGGCGGGTCAGGACGACGGCTTCGTTGCACCCTTCGAGCTCGGGGCCGCCGAAGTCGTCGGCGCTGAGGTCGGCGAGCTGCAGGCTCGTGCCCATGGCGCCGTCGAAGATGACGACCCGGTGCCCGGCGGCCTCGAGGTAGGCGGCGCCGCGCTCGTCGAGGGGCATGGCGCCGTGCGCCAGCACGGGAGGAGGAGCCTGGTGGGGGTCCACGGTCGGGGCCACGATCTGTCCAGTCTACGGCCGCCATGCCGGCTCCCACGCCTGGCCACGAAGTCTGTCGCTTCCGGCTCGGTGTGCTGGGGGAGGGGAGCGTCGCCGGCGGAGCTGTGTGAGTGAGGTGCGAGTGAGGCGCCAGTGAGGAGTCGGTGAGGTGAGTGGGGCGTCGGTGAGGAGTCGGTGAGGTGAGAGAGGCGCCAGTGAGGCGTCAGCGGGGACGGCCATTAGCATGCGGCGCCGTGGTGAAGATCTACACGCGCAAGGGTGACGACGGCACGACCGGGCTGCTATTTCGGGGGGCGTCGGGTCCGCGAAGGACGCGCCGGTCATCGAGGCCAACGGGGCCGTCGACGAGGCCCAGGCGGTGCTCGGGCTGGCCCGGGCCGAGGCCGAGCCCGGTCGGAGCTCGACGAGCTTCTCCTCGATCTCGAACGCGACCTGTGGGTCCTCATGGCCGAGGTGGCGACCGCCCCCGAGCAACCGACACAAGCTAGTGGCGGGGCGTCGCTCGTGACCCACGAGATGGTGGCCGCGCTGGAGAGCCGCATCGACGAGCTGAACGAGCGCTTCGAGATGCCGACCGAGTTCGTGGTCCCCGGACAGAACCGGGTCGCCGCTGCCTCGGACGTGGCCCGCACCGTGGTGCGCCGGGCCGAGCGGCTCGTCGTCGACCGGCCATCGCCGGCGCCGGACTCGCAGGTCGGGCCCTATCTCAATCGACTGTCCGACCTGTTGTGGACGATGGCCCGCTGGCAGGAGGGCGAGCACCTCGTGGCGCGATCGCTCGGGCATGCACCAGGGCACATCGTGAGCGCGGCCGTGACCCATGGCGCGCTCTGCGCTCTTGGCGGTGGGTTGGGCCGACGCCGGTGATCCTGGGCTCGGCGGAAGCGGCCGGCGTGGCGGTGACGGTGTGGGCGTTCCCGTGTTCGAGACCGAGGACGGGCCGTCGGTGGCGCCGGGTGTCCCCGATGCGGTGACGATCGGTGCGGTGCTCCTGCGCTGCGCACGCGCTGGACGGCGCCCGGGCCCGTCAGCGCGGGTTCACGGGCAAGGTGGGCCAGACCATGACCGTCGTGGACGCGCCGAGCACCCAGGGGTCGTTGGGAGCCGAGGCGCCTGCGGTCGTGTTCGTCGGGGTGCGGCAAGGCGACCGTGCGGGCGCAACGGTGCGCGGCGAGAGCAGTGGGAGCACCGGGTGCCGCGGGCGATGCCGGTGCGGCCGTGCTGCGGCGCGCCGCGGCCGCGTTGGTCCGCGCCGGCGGGCGAGCGGGGCGGCCGTGCTGGTGCTGCCGGCGTCGCTGACGCGGCGCCACGGCCGGCTCGGCGCGCGGCGCGCCGCCCAGGCGGTGGCCGAAGGGGCCGTGCTGGCGGCGTACCGGTTCGTCTCGCACAAGAGCGACCCCGAGGGAAGGCGGGTCGAACGCTTCGTGGTGGCCGGTGCCGGGCTCGACGGGGCCGATCTCGCCGAGGGAACGAGGCGGCGCCGTGACGGTGGCCGACGCCGTCTGTCTGGCCCGGGACCTGGTCAACGAGCCCCCGAGCTCGTTGACGCCCACGCGCTTGGCCGCCTTGGCCGAGGAGCACGCCCGGGGCCGTCCGGGGGTGACCCTCGAGGTGTGGGACGAGCAGCGCATCACCGACGAGCGACTGGGCGGGCTCCTGGGCGTGGCCCGGGGCTCGGCCGAGCCGCCGCGGTTGCTGAAGGCCGCCTACGAGCCCGCCGACCCGGTCACGGTGGAAGGCCGGGTGCCGCACGTCGTCCTCGTGGGCAAGGGCATCACCTTCGACTCCGGTGGGCTGTCGCTCAAGACGGCCGACGGCATGATCACCATGAAGACCGACATGAGCGGGGCCGCGGCCGTGCTGGCGGCGGTGTCCGCGTGCGCCGAGCTCGGCGTGCGCGTGCGGGTGACGGCCATCGCTCCGACGACCGAGAACATGCCCGGAGGTCGGGCCACCAAGCCCGGCGACGTCCTCACCATCCGCAACGGCAACACGATCGAGGTCCTGAACACCGACGCCGAAGGTCGCCTCGTCCTCGCCGACGGCCTGTCGCTGGCCTCGGAGTTACAACCCGACGCCATCATCGACCTGGCCACGCTCACCGGCGCCTGTGTGGTGGCGCTCGGCTGCCCAGATTGCCGGGCTGTTCGGCAACGACGACGCGCTCATCGGCCGGGTGCGCGCCGCCTCGGATCGGGCGGGTGAGGCCACGTGGCCGCTGCCGCTCCCCGACGAGTACGGGTCGCACATCGACTCGGAGATCGCCGACATGAAGAACATCGGCAAGGGCGGCCAGGCGGGCGCCATCGCGGCCGCCCTGCTCCTGGCGCGCTTCGTGGGCGACGTCCCCTGGGTGCACCTCGACATCGCCGGCCCGGCGCGCTCGGACGAGGACAACGGGTTCCTGACCAAAGGCGGCACCGGCTTCGGCGTCCGCACCCTCCTCGAGCTGCTCGAGGCCTACGGCTCCGACAACTGAGGATCCGAGGTCGCCCGTATAGGGCCGCCGGTGCGCTCAGCGTGTGCCGGTTCGCTCAGCACGTGCCGGTGCGCTCAGGGCCACGCCCGTGGGCTCGGCGGCGCCAGCACGTGGTCCGGCTCGAGTGCCGGAACGGAGTCAGCCGGCGCGGCTCGGCTTCGTGATCCGGGGGTCACGTTCGGTCATGTCCGCCCAACGGGCGTCGGCGAGCTGTCCCAACGCGGCGAGATGGACGCGCTCGCGGGTGCCGAAGCGCCAGCCGGGACGACCCGTCGCCAGCACGAGATCCCAGGCGACGAGATCGACGAACCCGACGTCGCCACTGCCGAAACTTGTCGAACCGGGCTCGCTGCCCGCGGCGCGCGCCTCGGCCAGGGAGGCGGCGACCCAGGGCGTGGCGGGCGGGCGTCCCTGGGAGGCGAGGATAGACAGCCCCTCGACGTCGAGGACCGCACTCCACGTGGCGTCGAGCTCGGCACACACGCGTGAGGCCAAGGCGGTGAGGACCCCTTGCGGGGTGCGCTCCTTCAGGATGATGAGCGCCGTGGTGTAAGCCTCGAGACGGCGGTCATGGCGCCGCCCCGACACGGGCCGCACATCCTGCAACGACACGCCGTCGACCTCGCAGATCTCGCTGAGGAGGAGCGACAGGTGCTCCTCGTCGGCGAGCTCCACGACGAACTCGTCGACGGCTTTGCCGTCCCGGTGCTCGACGACCTCCACCGCCACCAAGTCGCCGCGCACCGCTCCGATCCGGCTGGCCACCGCGCCCAGAGCACCCGGCCTGTCGGGCAGCTCCACCCTGAGCAGAAACGTCGCCACGTTCACAGGCTAGGGCCGCCACGTGAACGCATGGTTTCGGACGTGCAACGCCGGTGTGAACCGGGGGCGCGAAGGTCCGACGACGGCACTCCCGTGACCACCCGGAGTGCGCGGCACCACACCGGGCCGCTCGGACCTCGACGCCGAGCCTGCCCGGGGTCAGGCCACGCCGCGACTATCCACCGCGTGTGCGGGGAGCGCCCCGGGCGGCGTCTGCACTGCTCGCCCCGTTCGCACTGCTCGCCCCGTTCGCACTGCTCGCCCCGTTCGCACCCCTCGGCCCGTTCGCACCCCTCGGCCCGTTCGCACCCCTCGGCCCGTTCGCACCCCTCGGCCCGTTCGCACCCCTCGGCCCGTTCGCGCTCCACGGGCCCTTCGCGCTCCTCGGCTCGTTCGCACCGGCCGTGCCGTTGGCCTCGTGGGCGCGAAAGGCCCATGCCCACTGGGTGGCCTCGTGGGCGATGGCGGGGTGCACCTGCCACCGGACGAGTTGCAGCTCGACCTCGGGACGCTCCTTGTCCGACGCCAGCAGGCCCAGAGCCAATCGCCGGGCGTTGCGGCGGGCTTCTTCGAGCACGGGGGAAGATCGCGACGGGATCATCCACCGTGCGTGGCTCTCTTGCAGGGAGGTCGGCAGGCGCAGCAGATGTCGCCGCGGCAGCGGCGGTAGTCGGCGCCTCACGGCCAGCGTCATCGGCCCTTCCCGTCTCGCCACCTGGAAGCTGACGCAGCGGGCCAATGCCCGTCGGAACGGGGACTGGCGCCCCGAGCGGCTGCCGAGTCCGAGGGCTCGGGCCGTGTCGGCAAACTCCAAGTCGAAGCCAGCCGGCTGGTCCTCGAGCCCGGTTGCGAGCCGGCGCATCAACCAGGTGCAGGTCGGGCCGAGGATCCCCAGCCAGAACGTCTCGACGTAGAGGGAGCGAGGGTCGAACCCGAGCCGGTCGATGACGGGGTCGGGCCAACCCACGACGCGGATGACTTCGATTTCTCCTCCCCCTGCCGTAGTCGCCGCCGTCGCGGCCGCAGGCGAAGACGCGGCCGCAGGCGAAGACGCAGACGCAGGTGAAGACGCAGACGCAGGTGAAGACGCAGACGCGAGCGCATCGGCGCCGTCGGCGTGTCGCTCTCCGGAGCCGGCCTTCACAACGGGGTCCGGGACGGGGAAGACCGTGACAGAACGTGCAGAGGGGAGGGGGACGGGAACGACGGACATATCTGCTCCAGCTCACGTTGACGGGAGTCGACGGGCGCCAGGTGGGCGATCGGCGACAGGGACAGGCGGACGATCGCGCCCCGGTCTCGCCGGTGACCTCACTGTGGACCGCCCGATGTCCTGGCCCGCGCCGGGCGCGGGACCAAAGTTCGGCCAGCCTCACCGGCAGCTGCAGTGGCAACTCCATCCGGGAAGCCGCTAGCCGGCTGGTCAACGGGCGCCCGCGGCCTGGGCCTGTGCCCAGGTAAAGGTGTAGGTCGGGCTTCCGGTGACGAGCGCCATCAGCACGGCGTCACTCGTCCACGGGCTGTCCGCGGCCACCGCCACTTCGGCGGCGCCCATGACGAGCACGCCGTGCGACGATGCCACCTGCGAGGCATTGAACGCGAGCTCGTTGTCACGGTGTCCCCAGCACGAGGCGGGGTTGCCGACGCTGCACCCGATGTCCCCGGAGCCCGGGCCGTCGTCGTACATCCAGTTGTAATCGGCACCGAGCGGACCGGCACCCTCGGCCCAATTGGATACCCAGTCCATCACGATCGACCCGGGCGGCACCGACGAAGGTGTCGGGTCGGCGTTGTCCGCCGCCGCGTTCTGCGCGTCCTGGGTGAGCGCCGGGACCATGCCCACCACGGGCGGCAGGCCCCGGTCGACGCGCTCGATGTCGGTGAGCACGAAGAGCTGCTCGGCCGGCGGGAGACTGGCAAAGTCCGAAGGAAGGGCCATGGCCCCCAGGCCCTCGGAGGAACGGGCCGCGTCGGTCGCTTGGGTGGCGGTGGACATGCACGGCGCCGACGACGTTCCGTCGTCTCTGCAGATCGTAACGAAGTTCGGCGACTCGGCGATGTTCGACGACGGGTTGTCCGGCGGAAGGATGGGGTGTGACGTCGACGATGCCGGGGACGCGGGCGGGGGCGTCGGTTTCGGGGCGGGACGGGGTGCGGGCGGGTGCGTGGTCGGCGGGGCAGATGCCGCTTGCGGAGAACTGCCCGGTTTGACCTCTGTGGGTGAAAGCTGCGTGGTCGCCGCCACCGCGGTTGGTGAGGTGGTCGAGGGTGGTGCCACCTTGCGGTGCAGGAAGGCGTCCCAGGCCCCGGACTGGCCCGAGCCCGCTGCCGCCCGGTGCGGGCGCACCGCCGCCGGCGCCAGCGCGGCCAGGATCACCAAGGTGAGGGCCACCAGGGTGACGGCCCCCACCAGGGCGGATGTCCCCACCAGGGGAATATGGCGGAGCAGGACGCGCCATGGCGTCTCGGAGCTCGACACATCTTGGTTGTCGGCATCACCCGCGAGCCGCTGAAGGTCTGCGCCCCCGTGGAGGCCCACGTGGCCTGGGATTCCTCCTCGAGGTGTCCACCTCGATTGGCCACACTTGGTGGCCCCCGTCAACTGGTAGTGGGGGGCGGTGGCCTCGATCGGATCCCTCAAGTCGTGGCCTCAAGTCGTGGCCTCAATACGTGGGCTCAAAGGCACGCGTCATGACCGAGAAGCGGGGGCGACGGGGACGGAGCGGTGACGACGTCGGGTCGTCGCGTGCGCGCGGGGAACGACGAGTCGAGTTGTTCGTGACTGCGCGCACCGGCTGTGCAGGTCGACAAAACCGTTGAACTGTGCCTGATAGGCACCCCGGCACGCCTAGGATTGCCGGTGGTGTGCCTGCGAACCTGATGATTTGGGCGCCACGCGACGGGAGGGGGCAGGTCAGCCCGCGGCTGAGCCTGCACGTCGGGATGGGCGTGTCACGCCCAGGTGGGTGAGGCAGACAATCCCTGGTGGGCGGAGCCAGGATCGACGTGATCTGGCAGGGATCGGAGCACTGAGTTGATCGACGACGCCACGGGGGGCCAGGACGAGCCGAAGAAGCCCGTCGTTCCTCGCCGGCGCGGGCTCGGCAAGGGACTCGGCGCCATCCTTCCCTCTCCCGAGCTCGCCGATGACCAGGGGCCCGAGCGCGATCAGCTCATCGATCTGCCCGACCGCTCGGTGCTCGACGCGAGGTTCGAGGACGCCATGGCGAGATGCGCCGAGGACGGTGCGTCGCTCGCTGTGCTGGTCGTCGCCCTCGACGACTTCAGTGTCGTCAACGAGTCGTTCGGTCACCGTGTGGGTGACGACCTCCTCCACGACGCGGCGGAGCGCCTGTCCGCCGCCCGCCGCAAGTCCGACACCGTGGCGCGTTTCGCCGGCGACGAGTTCGTCGTGGTGTGCCCCTACGTGGCGTCTTCGGACCTCGCCTGTGAGCTGGCAGACCGGATCCTCGAGGATCTGAGCCGGCCCACGACCGTGGATGGGGTCGAGCACCAACTGTCGGCCAGCGTCGGTGTGGTCGTCACCTCGCCGGGCGAGATCCCGGGCGGCGCGCCTTCGCTCGAGACCCTTCTCGGCGACGCTTCACTCGCCATGGGCCGCGCCAAGGAGGCGGGAGGGGCGTCATGGAGGTTGTTCGACCCCTCCATGCGCGAACACGTCGCGGCCCGTTCCCAGAACCGCCAGGATCTGCGCGCGGCGGTGGAGGAAGACGGCCTCGTCCTCGAGTACGAGCCCATCGTCGATCTCGAGACCGGCGAGGCGGTCGGTGACTGCGCGTTATTGGGCTGGCGACAAACGGGGCCGGAGGTCGACCGCTCCCGGCCCGTCCTCGACCTGGTCGAGGAGGCCGGGCTCGCCGCCGCGGTCGGGCAATGGATGCTGGACCAGGCCCTCGACGACCTGAGCGCCCGACATGACCGGTCGAGCCTGCCCGCCCATTTCCGGGTCTGGGTGAAGGTGGCGCCGTCGTTCTTGGCGGACTCGGCTCTCGTCGACACCATCGACGAGCTGATCGCCAAACACGGGATATCGCCATCGATGCTGGGGCTCGACATCCACGAGCCCTCCGCGGCGGCTCTGGCCTCCACCGAGTCCACCTTGCACGAGCTGGAGGATCGCGACATCGGCGTAGCGCTCGACGACTTCGGGGCGGGCCCGTCGAACCTGGCACTGCTCCAGCGTTTGCCCATCGCCGGCCTCAAGCTCGCCCCGGCGCTGGTGGCTGGGCTCGGCGGTCTCGAGCCTGTCTCCTCTGAAGTCACCGCCGCCCCGCCGGTCCCGCCGGTCACCCCGGCGGCCCCGCCAGTCACCCCGGCCGTCCCGGCCGACCCGTCGGTCACCCCGGCCGTCCCGGCGGCCCCGTCGGTCACCCCGGCCGGCCCGCCCGTCACCCCGGCCGCCGTTTTCCCCGGTGCCGGCCGCGCCGGTGTCCGTCGCGCCGTGCACGGACCCCCCGATCCCGAGCCCGACAGCGACGTCGACCGCGGAGGTGCCGCGCTGGTACGGGGCTTGATCGGTCTCGGCCGCGCGCTCGAGCTCACCATTGTCGCCCAAGGTGTCGTGTCGGAAGCTCAGGTGATGGCGTTGCGAGCCCTCGGGTGCGAGTACGCCCAGGGCCCCTTCCTGGGGCACGAGGCCGTCCCCGATGCCGGTGACGAACCCGAGACCGAGTCGTTGTGGGCGCCGGGGACCATCCCCACGGAACCCGGGATCCCGGGGAGCTCGACCACCACGCCCTGAGTCTCTCGTTGTTCCCCCGCCGGTGCGCCGTCCTCCTCTGCTGAAACGCCGTGCCTCACCCCCCCGAGCCGCAACTGGGGCAGAGTGAGGGCTCGTGCTGAACGTCCATTTCGTGTTCCTCGGCGCCGCCATCGGCGCTGTCGGACAGACCATGTACGTGGTGGACACGATCCGAGGGCGGACACAGCCCAACCGGGTCACGTGGCTGTTGTGGGGCATCGCCCCGTTGCTGGCCTTCGCCGTCGAGATCAACGACGGGGTAGGCCTGCGGTCCCTGTTGACGTTCATGGTGGGTTTCGGCCCTTGCGTGGTGTTTGCGGCGTCCTTCGTGAACCCGAGCTCGGTGTGGAAGCTGGGTCCGTTCGACTACGCCTGCGGTGCGCTGTCGGTGGGCGGCACCATCGGCTGGATCGTCACGCGCCAGGGCCTGGTCGCTCTCGCTGCCGCCATCGCCGCCGACGCGCTGGCAGGCGTGCCCACGCTCGTCAAGTCGTGGCGCAACCCGGAGTCCGAGAGTGCAAGCGTCTACGTCGGCTCGTTCCTCAACGCGGTGATCACGCTGCTTACTGTGAAGCAGGTCTCTGCGCCGGTCGTCGCTTTCCCGCTCTACATCGCAGTGATCGCGCTCGCGGAGACCGCCCTCGTGGCCGGCCGGCTCGGCCCCAGGTTGTGCCGGGACCTGTCGCGCCTCTCGCCGGGGGTCGAACCGACTGTCGAATCGTCTGTGGATACGCCTGTCGAATTGGCAGTCGAACCCACTGTCGAATCGTCTGTGGAGACGCCTGTCAAGACGCCTGTGGAACCGACAGTCGAAATGCCTGTCGAATCGGCTCGGGACTCAGACGTCGAGCAGTGACGTCTCGTCGATCCCGAGGGATCGCAACATCCGGCCCAGCCCGAGAAAGGCGGCCAGGCAGATCGTCAGGTCCAGGATCTCGGCGTCGGTGAAGCACTGGCCCAGTCGGGCGAAGAAGGCATCGTCGATGCTCAGGTGGTCGAGAGCGAAGCGCTCGGCGTACTCGATGGCGAGCCGCTCCTGTGCGCTGTAGCCGCCCACGGTGTCGTGATCCGCGACGTGTCGGTAGAACTCCTCGGTGACTCCCTGCTCCTTCACCGACGCGGCGCGGAAAGCCAGGCACACGGGGCAGTCGTTGAGCTGGGCGATGCGCATGCGGGCTGCTTCGCGCACGCGCACGGGCAGGATGCTCTTGTTGTAGGCGGCGTCGACGAGGCGGTTCACGGCCCGCCCCATCTCGGGGCGGAGGCTCCATACCTGGACGGCGTCGCCACCCTCGCCGGCGGGCACGGCTATTCGGGCCACGAGTGCAGCCTATGACCAAGCCGCGCTCACCACCGTCCCCGGTGCACAACGTCGGAGCGCCGGCGCCGCCCGCGGGCGAGCGAGGGCGAAGGTGGGTCGTCACCACCGGGCTTACCCATGAGCACGGCGCCGATGTAGCGGCGGTCGTCGGGCACCCCCAGCGCGGCGCGCGAGGGCGCTCTCGCCGCGGAAGTTCCCGAGGAAGCAGGCCCCGAGACCCGCGTCGGTGGCGGCCAGCAGCATGACCATGGCGGCGAAACCGCCGTCGACGAACCAGTACGGCACCGGCCACGCGTTGATGTGCCGAGACCCGGACGCGCCGGCAGCCCCGGACGCGCCCGCAGACCCGGACTCGGACTCCTCGGTTCCCAGGGACCCGAGGCCGCTCGCTTGCTTGTCGGGTGCGCCGTACCGGGCCCGGTAGGCATCGGGATCGACGAAGAGGGCCACCACCACCGGGGCTCGCGCCAGGCCCGGCCACCGGCGTGAACGGGCACGCCAGTCGGCGGTGGTCGTGGCGTCCCAGAACACGGCGGTCTCTTCGGGGTGGGCGAGGACGACGGCGTCCCAACCGCCGGTGTTGCCGGCCGAGGGAGCGGAGCACGCCAGCTCGAGCACCCCGTCGAGCACCTCGGCGGGGACGGGGTCGCCGGAGAAGCTGCGCACCATCCTCCGCCGGCGCACGGCGTCGGACAGCTCCATGGACGAGAAAGCTACCGATCGCCCCGGTGCACCGAGTCTTCATCCACTCACCGACGTGGTGCCGAGAGGCGAATCCCCCAAGACCAGCTCAGGGCGGGAATGTTGACCCCACTGGTAAGGTTTAACCAGAAGCCAGTGGGCGTCAGGGCCCGTCGCCCCATGGTGTGACGAGAACCTGAAGCCCGACCGCCGAGTTCGAGTGGGCGGGAACCGGAAGGTCGTGATGTTCGTGGCCACTGCGAGAGAGTTGTTGACCCAGGCCAAGTCGGCCATCCGCGAGGCCAAGGCCGACGAGGTCGAGCCGCGTCTCGGACGACGTCGTGTTGCTCGATGTGCGAGAAGCCGACGAGTACGAGCAGGGCGCCATCCCCGGCGCGCTGCATCTTCCCCGCGGGACAGCTCGAGTTCCAGGTCGAGGGCAGGATCCCCGACAAGTCCGCTCCGGTCGTGGTGTACTGCGCAGCCGGGGTCCGCTCCGCCTTCGCGGCGAAGACCCTGACCGACCTCGGCTACAGCGACGTGGTGTCGCTGGTGGGCGGGTTCAACCGCTGGAAGGACGAGGGCCGGCCCTGGAAGACGCCGCGAGCCCTCAGCCCCGAGCAGCGCAACCGCTACCAGCGCCACCTGCTCGTCTCCGAGGTCGGGGAGGAGGGCCAGCTCAAGCTGCTCGACTCCCGGGTCCTGCTTCTCGGCGCGGGCGGCCTCGGCTCGCCCGCCGCCCTCTACCTGGCCGCGGCCGGAGTGGGCACGATCGGCATCATCGACATGGACGTGGTCGACGCCTCGAACCTCCAGCGCCAGATCCTGCACTCGATGGACCGCCTGGGCGAGCGCAAGGTCGACTCCGCCAAGAAGACCCTCACCGCGCTCAACCCCGACGTCGACGTCGTCACCTACGACGTGCGCCTCGGGGCCGACAACATCCTCGACATCATCGACGGCTACGACCTCATCGTCGACGGCACCGACAACTTCCCGACTCGGTACCTGGTGAACGACGCCTCCTTGCTCAAGCGGATCCCGTGGTGCACGGGTCGATCTTCCGCTTCGAGGGCCAGGCCACGGTGTTCGACCCGTACAACGGGCCGTGCTACCGGTGCATGATTCCCGAGCCGCCGCCGGCCGAGCTGGCGCCGTCGTGCGCCGAGGCGGGCGTGCTCGGCGTGCTGCCCGGCATCATCGGGTCGATCCAGGCCGTCGAGGCCATCAAGATGCTGCTCGGGATCGGCGACCCGCTCGTCGGACGCCTGCTCGCCTACGACGCCCTGGAGGAGTCGTTCCGGACCTTCAAGGTGCGGCGCGACCCGCAGTGCCCGGCGTGCGGCGACGGACGCCGCGCCCATCGTGATCGCCGAGTACGACGACCTGTGCATGCCCCACGCACTGGAGCCGCCGGGTCCTGACCGAGCCTCGGTTCGGTGCTGATCGGCACGGCGCTCGCCCCGGAGACTGGCCGTGGGACCACGCCGGTCCCTAACCTGGGACGGGTGGTGAGCGCCAAGGGCGAGGGTGGCGAGAACACGGCTGGCGGGGACAAGGCTCGCGGGAACACGGGTGGCGGGGACAAGCGCCGCGGGACACGGGTGGCGGGGACAGCGCCGACGACGACGTGCGGCGGACCGACTCGGGCATCGAGGTGCGAGCCCGTGTACGGCCCCGGCGACCTCGAGGGCTGGGACCCCGAGCGCCAGCTGGGCGAGCCCGGCGAGCCCCCTACACGCGGGGCATCTACCCCAACATGTACCGGGGTCGGCTGTGGACCATGCGCCAGTACGCCGGGTTCGGCACCGCCGAGGACACCAACGAGCGCTTCAAGTTCCTCCTGGCGGCGGGCCAGACGGGCCTGTCGTGCGCCTTCGACCTCCCCACCCAGATGGGGCTCGACTCCGACCACCCCCGCGCCGAGGGCGAGGTGGGCAAGGTCGGCGTGGCCATCGACTCGCTCGCCGACATGCGCCTCCTGCTGGCGGACCTCCCGCTCGACAAGGTCACGACGTCGATGACGATCAACGCCACCGCCGCGATCCTGCTGCTGCTCTACGAGCTCGTGGCCGAGGAGCAGGGGTGGCGCCCGACGCGCTCGGCGGCACCATCCAGAACGACATCCTGAAGGAGTACGTGGCGCGGGGCACCTACATCTACCCGCCGCGCTCGTCGATGCGGCTCATCACCGACACCTTCGCCTACTGCGCCGAGCGCCTGCCCAACTGGAACAGCATCTCGATCTCCGGGTACCACATCCGCGAAGCGGGTTCCACGGCGGTGCAGGAGATCGCCTTCACCCTCGCCGACGGCATCGCCTACGTCGAGGCCGCGCTGGCGGCCGGGCTCGACGTCGACGCCTTCGCGCCGCGGCTGTCGTTCTTCTGGAACGCCCACAACAACCTCTTCGAGGAGGTGGCGAAGTACCGCGCCGCCCGGCGGATGTGGGCGAAGATCATGACCGAGCGCTTCGGCGCCACCGACGAGCGCTCCAAGCTGCTGCGCTTCCACACCCAGACGGGCGGGTCCACGCTCACCGCCCAGCAGCCCGAGAACAACATCGTGCGGGTCACCCTCCAGGCGCTCGCCGCGGTGCTGGGCGGGACCCAGAGCCTGCACACCAACGGCTTCGACGAGGCGCTCGGGCTGCCCACCACCAACGCGGCCAAGATCGCCCTGCGCACCCAGCAGATCATCGGGTACGAGTCCGGCGTGCCCGACACCGTCGACCCGCTGGCGGGCTCGTACTTCGTGGAGCGGCTCACCGACGAGGTCGAGACCGGGGCGTGGGACTACCTCGAGCGCATCGACGAACTGGGCGGGGCCGTGGCCGCCATCGAGGCCCGCTTCATGCAGGGCGAGATCGAGATGGCCGCCTACGAGTTCGCCAAGGCGGTCGACGACGGCGAGAAGATCGTGGTGGGTGTCAACCGCTTCACCGACGACGCGCACCGAGCCCACCGAGGTGTTCCCCATCGACCCCGCCCAGCAGCGGGCCCAGATCGAGCGCACCCGGCGCGTGCGGGCCGAGCGCGACCAGTCCGCGGTCGACGCCGCGCTCGCCGATGTCGGGCGCGCGGCCCGGGGCACGCAGAACCTCCTCGTCCCCATGCGCGAGGCGTTGCACCGCATGGCGACGTTGGGCGAGGTCTCCGACGTCCTGCGCGAGGAGTTCGGCGTCTACCAGCCCGACCTGATCTCGAGGCCGGGGCCTCGCGGCCTCGTCCTGGCCACATCGGTGAAGGTGCCCGCATCGTGCAAGTGCCCCACATCGGTGAGGGTGCCCACATCGGTGAGGGTGCCCACATCGGTGAGGGTGCCTCACATCGGTGAGGGTGCCCGCACTCGGGGAGGCGCGCACCGGTCGGGCCGGGTCCGAGCCACACCGGTGCAGACACCGTGAGGCGCCGATGCTCAGCCCGTGCCGCCAGCAGGTGGTCGCGCAGTGCGGGGTCGGTGGCGGCGTCGACAGCCGTCCACGCCATGCCCAGGGCCCCGTCGAACACGGCCCGCTCGGCCGAGGGCCCGACGCATGCGGCGGCGAACTCGGCCTGGTGGTTGACGGCGCCGTGGGTCTCGATGCCGATCATGGGGTGGATCGACGGCACCGCCAGCGAGACGTTCGCCATGTCCGTCGAGATGGTGGGTGGCGCCTCGGTGGCGTTCGTCGGCCGCGTAGCGCCGGCCGAGCTCCTCGGCGTTGTGCCGCCAGGCGGCGAGCAAGGAGGTCGTCGGAGACCATGTGCGAGTAGGTCGGGGCCAGGTTTCGGATCTCGAGCGAGCATCCCGTGGCCAGTCGCGCCCGCCTCGAAGCACCGCTCGATGCGTGGCCGCAGCACGGCCAGGTCCTCCAGGGTTCGGGCCCGCACCATGAAGCGGCCCCAGGGTCTCCTCGGGCACGACGTTGGGGGCGTCCCCGCCCTTGGTCACGATGCCGTGGACCTGGTCGCCGGGCCGGAGGTGCTGGCGGATCAGGCCGATGCCCACCTGGGCCACGACCATGGCGTCGGCGGCGTTCACGCCCTGCTCCGGAGACGCCGAGGCGTGCGCGGCCCGGCCCGTGTAGCGCACCTCGATGTGGTCGACGGCCAGGCAGGTGGCGACGAGCCGGTCCTCGGGCCAGGGGTGGACCATCATCGCGGCGTGGGCGCCGTCGAAGGCGCCGCGCTCGAGCAGCAGGACCTTGCCGCCGCCGCCCTCCTCGGCGGGAGTGCCGAGCACCGTGACGGTGAGGCCGAGGTCGTCGGCCAGCGCGGCGAGCGCCATCCCGGCGCCCAGAGACGCCGCCGCGATGAGGTTGTGCCCGCAGGCGTGTCCCACCGCCGGCAAGGCGTCGTACTCGGCGCAGATGGCGATCGACAAGGGGCCCGATCCCACCCGGGCCTTCACTGCGGTGGGCAGGTCCGTAGGCGCCGCGCTCCACGTCGAAGCCGGCGTCGGCGAGCATGTCGCCGACACGTTGCGCGGCGCGGACCTCCTCGAAGCACAGCTCGGGCTCGCCGTGGATGGCGCGGCTGAGCTGCACCAGTGCGGGTTGGAGCTCTTCGACGGCTCGACGCGCGGCGTTCTTGGCCGCCGTCGCGGCGGCGGCACGCTTGGCCGAAGCCGCGCCGCCTGCGCCCACGCCGCCCGCGCCCACGCCGCCCGCGCCCACGCCGCCCGCGCCCCCGATCTCCGGCTGCGCGGTCTGCTGCGGGCGCCGGAGCCGGTCACTCGATCGTTGCGATCACGTCGCCGGGACCCACCGAGTCGCCCGCTGCCACCTTGACCTCTGTCACCGTGCCCGCCTTCTCGGCGGTGATGGCGTTCTCCATCTTCATGGCCTCGAGCAGGCATACCGTCTCGCCGACGTCGACGGCGTCGCCCGGGGCCACCAGGACCTTGACGATGGTGCCTTGCATGGGGGCGGTCACCGACCCCGATCCCGTCCCCGCTACGGCCGCCCTCGGCTTGTGGGGCCGGCTGCCACCTCGAGCAGCACCTCCGTTGGGCACGTCGGGGACCCACAGACGCACCTCGTAGCGACGGCCGTCGACCTCGGCCGTGACCTCGCGCAGGACGCGGGGTTCCTCGCCGTCCCCGACGTCGGGCGCGCCCGCCGGCGACGCGGGGACGAGCGCCGAGAGGTCCAGGCGGTCCTCCACCCACCGGGTCGAGTGGCGGCCCGCGATGAAATCGGGGTGCGACAGGATGGCGACGTCGGCGGGGATGGTCGTGGCGATGCCCGTGATCGTCGTCTCGTCGAGGGCCCGCAGCATGCGACGGCGCGCCGATTCACGGTCCGCGCCCCACACGATCAGCTTGGCCACGAGATTGTCGTAGTACTGGCTCACGGTGTCGCCCGCTTCGTACCCGGCGTCGAGGCGCACCCCGGGCCCCCCCGGCGGCCGGAAGGTGGTGATGGTGCCGGGGGAGGGGACGAAGCGACCTCCGGCGGGGTCCTCGGCGTTGATGCGGACCTCGATGGCGTGACCGGTGCGGTGCACCTCGTCCTGGGAGAAGCCGATGGGCTCGCCCGAGGCCACCCGCAGCTGCCACTCGACCAGGTCGAGCCCCGTGACCAGCTCGGTCACGGGGTGCTCCACCTGCAGGCGGGTGTTCATCTCGAGGAAATAGAACTCGCCTCCCTCGTAGAGGAACTCCACCGTGCCGGCGTTGACGTAGCCGCAGGCCTTGGCGACGGTCACTGCCGCCTCGCCCATAGCGGCGCGCACCTCGTCGGGGAACTCCGCGGCGGGGCTCTCCTCGATGAGCTTCTGGTGCCGGCGCTGAGGCGAGCAGTCGCGCTCGCCGAGCCACAGGGTCGTTGCCGTGCGTGTCGGCGAGCACCTGCATCTCGATGTGGCGGGGCCACTCGAGGTAGCGCTCCACGTAGATCTCGGGCCGGCCGAAGTACGACTGCGCCTCGCGCTGGGCGGACTCCACCGCCTCGGCCACCTCGTCGGGCGACGACACCACCTTCATGCCGCGTCCGCCGCCGCCGTAGGCCGCCTTGATGGCCACGGGCCACCCCACCGCGGCTCCGAACTCGACCACCTGCTCGGGGTCGGTGATGGGCTCGGTGCGACCCGGGACCCCCGACACGCCGGCCGCTTCGGCGGCCCGGCGTGAGCTGATCTTGTCGCCCATGATCTCGATGGCCTCGGGGGGAGGCCCGATGAAGGTCACCCCGGTGGAGGAGATGGCCCGGGCGAAGTCGGCGTTCTCGGAGAAGAAGCCGTAGCCGGGGTGCACGGCCTCGGCGCCGCTGCGCTCCACGGCGTCGAGGATGGCGGCCGTGTTGAGGTAGCTCTCGGCCGCCGTCTGGCCTCCGAGCGGGTAGGCCTCGTCGGCGAGACGGACGTGGAGCGAGTCCCGATCGAGCTCGGAGTACACCGCCGCCGTGGCGATGCCCAGCTCGCGGCAGGTACGGATGACCCGCACGGCGATCTCCGCACGGTTGGCGATGAGGACCTTGTGGAACACGCCACGCCTTTCAGGGGAGGGACCACCACACTGGCACGGCCCGTAGGGTGGGTGCCATGTCCGCGGCCGGCCCGCTCGAGGGGGAAGCGTCGTCGTTCACTGCCCCTCCCTCGCACACTGCCCCTCCCTCGCACACTGCCCCTCCCTCGCACACTGCCCCTCCTTCATTCACGACTTCTCCCTCGTTCACGACTTCTCCCTCGTTCACGACCGTGCCCGGTCCGCCCGGTACCCGATTCGGCCCGGTCCGTCGCTTCGCCGAGCTCGACTCCACCAACCGGTACCTGCTCGACGAGGCGCGCGCTGGTGCTTCGGAGGGAGCGGTGGCGGTCGCCGACTATCAGCACGCGGGCCGGGGCCGTCTCGGACGCCGCTGGGAGGCGCCCCCCGGGTCCAACCTGTTGGCGTCGGTGCTGCTGCGGCCGGTGCTCGCCGCGGAAGACCTTCACCTGTGCACGGTGGCCGTGGCGTTGGCCGCGGCCAGCGCGTGCGAACGCGGCGCCGGCGTGACGCCGACGCTCAAGTGGCCCAACGACCTCATGGTCGGCGGGCGCAAGCTCGCGGGCATCCTGGCCGAGGCCGTCCCGTCGGGGCCGATCGCTTCGCCATCCGGCGGCATCTCGGGTGCGTCGGGGCGCCGCGGTGCCGACCCAGCAGGGCCAGGGGGCCCTTCGGTGGTGGTGGGTCTGGGTCTCAACGTCCGATGGCCGTCTCCCGACACCGACGACCCCGGTGCCACAGGCCGCGCCGACGACCCCGGTGTTACAGGCCGCGCCGACGACCCCGGTGCCACCGGCGACGGACGGCACGACGGCGACGTCGGTGCCGGGCACGACGAGGTGCTGTTGGCGGCCACGTCGATCTGGCGGGAGACCGGCGTCGAGCACGATCCGCTCGCCCTGCTCCAACTGGTGCTCGCCGAGCTCGAAGGCCGGCTCGTCGACCTCGCCGATCCCGACGGCCGGCGACGGTTGGCGGCAGAGTACCGCCGGCGGTGTGACACCGTGGGAAGAACCGTGCGGGTCTTCCTGCCCGGGGAGGTCTTCACCGGCACGGCCACCGACATCACCGTCGAGGGCCACCTCATCGTGGACGTGGGGGCGTGCTTCAGGACCGTGGCCGCCGGCGACGTGGTCCACCTGCGCCATCCGGGTTGACCACCGGGTCTTCCATCAGGCCTCGTCGCCGGGGTCCGGTGCCGCCCCGGTCTACGATTGACCCATCATGAAAGTGCTCGTCACCGGCGGTGCAGGCTTCATCGGCTCCAATTTCGTCCGCTACTGGGTGGAGCAGCACCCCGGCGACGCCGTGGTGGCCTACGACGCCCTCACCTACGCCGGGAACCGCCCCAACCTCGTCGACGTGGAGGGCAGGATCAGCTTCGTCCACGGCGACGTGTGCGACGGCGAACTCGCCCTCGCCACCCTGCGTGAGCACGACATCGACACGGTCGTGCACTTCGCGGCCGAGTCCCACAACAGCCTGGCCGTCCTCGATCCGGGCCGTTTCTTCCGCACCAACGTGCTCGGTACCCAGGCCATGCTCGAGGCTTCCCGGCAGGCCGGGGTGGCCCGCTTCCACCACATCTCGACATGCGAGGTGTACGGCGACCTCGCTCTCGACTCCGACGACGCCTTCACCGAGGAGCACCCGTACCGCCCCCGCACCCCGTACAACGCCTCCAAGGCGGGCGCGGACCACGCCGTGCGCGCCTATGTCGAGACCTACGGATTGGCGGCGACCATCACCAACTGCTCGAACAATTACGGTCCCTATCAGTTCCCCGAGAAGGTCATCCCGCTGTTCTGCGCCCACGCCCTCGACGACCGGCCCCTGCCGCTGTACGAATCGACACGCAACCAGCGCGAATGGCTGCACGTGACCGACCACTGCCGGGCCATCGAGGCTGTTCTCGAACGGGGCCTGATCGGCGAGACCTACCACGTGGGCAGCGGCATCGAGGCGACCATCGAGGAGATCGCCGACGCCGTGCTGCAGACGCTCGACAAGCCGCAGTCGCTCAAGAAGATCGTCCCCGACCGGCCCGGCCACGACCGGCGTTACCTCCTCGACTGCACCAAGATCGCCAAAGAGCTCGGCTGGGCCCCCACCATCGGCTTCAAAGACGGGCTCGCCGACACGGTGCGGTGGTACGCGGACCACCGGGGCTGGTGGGAGCCGCTCATGGACCGCGCCGCCGTGGTCGAGTCGTCGTGGGGCGAAGCCCCCCCGGACCCGGCCGCCTCGCGCTCAGCGTGTGGCGGAGGTCAGGCCATGAAGGTGCTCGTCACGGGGGCGGGCGGCCAGCTCGGCACCGATGTGGTCGATGCCCTCGCCGGGCGGGTGCCCACCGGCGGCCGCGCCGGTGACCCCGCCACCGGCCGTCTCGGCTTCAGGTCGCCGTGCGACGTGATCGCCGCCGACCACGCCCGGCTCGACGTCGCCGACCGCGGCGCGGTGCTCGGGGTCGTCGAGGGTGTGCGTCCCCACGTCGTGGTGCATGTCGCGGCGTGGACGGCGGTGGACGCCTGTGAGGGTGACCCCGACCGCGCCTTCGCCGTGAACGCCCTCGGGACCCGCCACGTGGCCGAGGCGGCGCGCCGCTTCGGGGCACACGTGGTCTACGTGTCGACGGACTACGTCTTTGACGGGACCTCGGCGCGCCCCTACGTCGAGTGGGACCGGACCAACCCGATGTCGGTGTACGGACGCAGCAAGCTGGGTGGTGAGCTGGAGCTCGACCCGGGCTCGACCGTGGTGCGCACGTCGTGGGTGTGCGGCGCCCACGGCGCCAACATGGTGCGCACCGTGCTGCGACTGGCCGCCCAGCCCGGCCCCTTGCGCTTCGTGGACGACCAACGGGGGAGCCCCACCTTCACCGCGGACCTGGCCGGAGTGCTGGCCGTGCTGGCCACGGACCGGCTCCCGGGCACGTTCCACGTCACCAACTCGGGGGTGACGTCGTGGTACGGATTTGCCCGCCAGGTCCTCGCGGGCGCCGGACATGACCCCCACCGCGTCGAGCCCGTCGCCACCGCCGAGCTCGATCCGCCGCGCCCCGCCCCCCGACCGGCCAACTCCGCCCTCGACAACGCGGCCTTGCGGCTCATGGGGATGGCGCCCCTGCCCGACTGGCGAGACGCGTTGGCGCGCCTGCTGGCGACCACCGAGCTCACCGCGCCCACCGAGCCCGTCGCGGCACCGACGAAGGCCACGCGGTGAGCGTGCACGCCACCGAGCCCCACCCGGTGACCACGGCGGTGATCGGCGCCGGCTACGTGGGTCTCACCACAGCCGTCGTCCTCACGCACCTGGGGTACCAGGTGGCCTGCGGTGAGTCGGACCCCGCCAAGGTGGAGAAGCTCACGAGGGGCGAGCCCACCATCGTCGAGGAAGGCCTGGGCGACATCTTGCGCGTCGGGCTCGACTCGGGCCGGCTCACGTTCGTGCACGGGGCGGCCGAGGCGGTGCGCGGCGCGGAGTTCGTGTTCCTGTGCGTGCCCACCCCCCAGGGCGCCGACGGCGCCGCCGACGTGAGCTTCCTCGAGGGTGTGGCGGTCGAGATCGCCCCCCACCTCGAGCACGGGGCGGTCGTGGTCAACAAGTCCACGGTTCCGGTGGGCTCCACCTTGCTGGTGGAACAGCTCCTCGACCGGCCCGATGTGGCGGTGGTGTCGAACCCGGAGTTCCTCCGCGAGGGCACGGCCATCCACGACGCCCTGCACCCCGACCGGATCGTGGTCGGTGCCGACGATGCCGCCGCCGCGGCGCGGGTGGGGGCGTTGTTCGCGTCGACCCAGGCGCCCCTGATCGTCACCGACGCGGCGACGGCGGAGACCATCAAGTACGCGTCCAACGCCTTTCTCGCCACCAAGTTGAGTTTCGTCAACGCCGTGTCCAACCTGTGCGAGGCGGTCGGTGCCGACGTGCGCGACGTCCTGCTGGGCATGGCCTACGACCACCGCATCGGCTTCGACTATCTGCACCCCGGGCCCGGCTGGGGAGGCTCGTGTCTTCCCAAGGACACCAAGGCTCTCATTTACATCGGCGAGCAGTCGGGCTACGACTTCTCGTTGTTGCGCGGGGCCATCGAGACCAACGAAGCGCAGCTGGCGTCGGTGACGACCAAGGTCCGCGAGGCGGTGGGCGGGTCGCTCCAAGGACGGTCCATCGCGGCGTGGGGGCTCACGTTCAAGGCACTCACCGACGACCGGCGCGATTCGCCCGCCGTGGAGGTCGTGCGCCGGCTCGTGGGCCACGGCGCCACCGTTCGCGCCTTCGACCCCACTGTGCACGGGCCCATCCCGGAGTTCCCCACGGGCGTGGAGGTCGTCTCCGACGCCTACGCGGTGTGCGAGGGCGCCGATTGCGTCGTCGTGCTCACCGAATGGGAGGAGCTGCGCTGGCTCGACTTCACCAAGGTCCGCGACCTGCTGGCGCAGCCGAACATCGTCGACGCCCGCAACCTGTTCGACCCCGCCGCCATGCGTCGAATGGGCTTCTCGTACGTGGCCATGGGCCGCCCGTGACGGGGGGCGAGCCCACGCCGGTCAAAGGTGCACCAGCCGGCGCCACGGACCGCATGGGCACCGGTGGCCGGGGCGGACGGCGGGTGGTCGTCACCGGCGGCGCGGGGTTCTTGGGCTCGTACCTGTGCGAGGCCCTCGTCGCCCGGGGCGATCGAGTGGTGGCGGTGGACGACCTGTCCACGGGCGTGGCCGACAACGTGGGATCGCTCGTCGACCACCCCGCTTTCGAGCTCGTGGTGGCGGACGTGAGCGTGGGGGTGCCGGTCGACGGCCCCGTCGACGCCGTCATGCACTTCGCCAGTCCGGCGTCGCCCCCCGACTACCTGGCGCGCCCGTTCAGACGCTGGCGGTGGGGAGTGAGGGGACGCGCCACGCGCTGGCGCTCGCCGCCGCGCACGGGGCGCGCTTCGTGCTGGCGTCGACCAGCGAGGTCTACGGCGACGCCCTGGTGCACCCGCAGCCCGAGACGTACTGGGGCAACGTCAATCCCGTGGGGCCGCGCAGCGTCTACGACGAGGCGAAGCGCTTCGCCGAGGCGCTCACCATGGCCACCCATCGCGCCCGTGGCGTCGACGTCGGCATCGTTCGGATCTTCAACACCTACGGCCCGCGCCTGCGACCCGGTGACGGGCGGGTGGTGTCCAACTTCCTGGTCCAGGCCATCGAGGGACGGCCCCTCACCGTGTACGGCGACGGGTCGCAGACCCGGAGCCTGTGCTTCGTGGACGACGAGGTGGCCGGGATCCTGGCCCTGCTCGACTCCGGCATGACCGGGCCCGTCAACATCGGCAACCCCAACGAGCTCACGGTTCTCGAGCTCGCCCATGCCGTCCTGGCGCTGACGGGATCGTCCTCGACGATCGTGTTCGAGCCGCTGCCCATCGACGATCCCACGCACCGTCGTCCCGACGTCACCATGGCACGGCGCGAGCTCGGGTGGGAGCCGGTCGTGTCCCTCGAGGAAGGGCTGCGCCGCACGGCCGAGTTCTTCACCGCCGGCACTCCGCGAGTGGGTGGAGGTCGGCCATGATGGACGATGTGGATACGGGAGAGGGAAACGCCGGTGCCGGGAACACCGGTGATGGGATCACCGGTGCCGGGATCACCGGTGCCGGGAACACCGGCGCCGTGGCCGGGCGCGTGGATGCCCGTGACGTTGCCGGTGACGTGGACATCGATGACGCCGCCGCGGTAGCACGTGACCGGTACCGGACGTTGTCGGTCATCGTTCCCGTGTTCAACGAGCGCAATACGGTGGCCGAGATCCTCCGGCGCATTCGCGCTGTGGAGCTCCCGACGCAACTCGAGATCGTCGTCGTCGACGACGGTTCGACGGACGGGACCGACAAGGTGCTGTCGGTCCTGCAGGACTCGACGGTGCGCGTGCTCACCCACAGCACGAACAGGGGCAAGGGGGCGGCGGTGCGGACGGGGATCAAGACCGCCCGGGGACAGCTGGTGCTCATCCAGGACGCCGACCTCGAGTACGACCCCGACGACTGGCCCCGGCTCCTCGACCCGGTGATGAAGGGCAAGGCGCAGGTCGTCTACGGGAGCCGCTTCACCGGTGAACGACGCGCCATGCGGCCCACCCAGTGGTTGGGCAACCGCCTTCTCACGCTCACCGCCAACGTGCTGTACCGCTCGACGCTGTCGGACATGGAGACCTGTTACAAGCTCTTTGACCGCAGGCTGCTCGACAGCATCACCATCGAGTCCGACGGGTTCGACTTCGAGCCCGAGATCACCGCCAAAGTCCTGCGGCGCGGGTACCGCATCTACGAGGTGCCCGTCTCCTATGCCGGGCGCGAGCCTTCGGAAGGGACCAAGTTCGAGTGGCGCGACGGCGTACGCGCACTCATCGCGCTTGTTCGGTACCGGTTCGTCCGCCAGATCTGACTGCCACGTGGCGCGACCAAAGAACCCTGTATCGGACGCCACCGTAGGCGAGGTGTCGGTGCCGCCGGGAGTGGCGGCGGTGGTGGTGAACCACGAGGCCGGTGACTCCCTGCTCGCCTGCGTGGCGTCGCTGCGAGCCGAGGGTGTCGCCGAGGTCACCGTGGTCGACAACGCATCGTCGGACGGTTCTCCCCAGGCGCTGATGTCGGTCGACGGCGAGGTCCGGTTGGTGCAGACGGGGATGAACCTCGGCTACGGCGCGGCCGCCAATCGGGGTATCGGTGCGAGCGCGTCCGAGCTCGTGCTGGTCTCGAACCCCGATGTGGCCGTACACCGAGGAGCGCTGGCAGCGCTCGTCGACGTGCTCGAGGCGGACCCTGCCCTGGCGGTCGCCGGGCCCCGGATCCTCGAAGCCGACGGCACCCGCTACCCGTCGGCGCGCCGGTTCCCGTCGCTCGTCGACGCCGCCGGCCACGCGCTGCTGGGCGATGTGGCCCCGACCAACCCCTTCACGCGCCGCTACCGGATGGGGGACCTCGACGCCGACCGGGTCACCGAGGTCGACTGGGTGTCAGGGGCATGCTTCCTCGCCCGCCGGCGCGCCCTCGAGGAGCTCCATGGCTTCGACGAGTCGTACTTCATGTATGCCGAGGACGCGGACCTGTGTTGGCGTGCCCGACGCGCCGGTTGGGGTGTCGTGTTCGTGCCCGACGCCGTGGTCACGCACGTCCAGGGGATCTCGACCGCCCGTCGGCCCTACCGGATGCTCGTCGCCCACCACCGTTCGGTGTTCCATTTCGCCACCAGGACGGAGCGAGGGTGGCGCCGCCTGGCCTTGCCGGCGACGGCGGTGCTCTTGACGTTGCGCCTCGGCGTCATGTGTGCCAGGCAGGCCCTGAGCGCGCTGCACGGCGCCGCGCGCCGCGCCAAGTAGGGTTACAGGCCGATCATGGCCAGGGGAGATACCGGAAAGTGGGTGGCGCGCGCCGGCGCCACGGGCGGAGGGCGGAGCTACCGCGGGCAGATGCCCGTGAAGTGGTATTCCAGTCTTGCCTTGATCTGCCTGCTGGGCATAGCGCTGGTCGTCTACAGCCGCTACGAGCGCCAGCATCCGGCCCCGGCGACGCAACCCGCCATCGGTGCTCACTGGTACCAGGCGCTCGGGTTCTACGTGTGCGGCACGGTGCAGCCCAATCTGCCGGCGAACCCCAACCAGTCGATCTCGCCGATCCCGGGGATCCGCACCGACGGTGACGGCGTGATCCAGGTCATTCCCACCACCAGTAAGGACGCGGGGAACAACGCCACCCTCGCCCGCTTCGTGGCGACGTATCCCAAGTTGACCCTCACCTCGAGCACCTTGCACATCCCCGGCAAGCGCAAGTTCGTCGACGGCCAGAAGTGCCCCACCGGGTTCCCCGACGCGGGGAAGCCCGCCCAGCTGCAGATCAAGGTATGGCCGAGCTTCACGCTCCCCGGCGCGAACCATCCTGTGATCTTTCACACTCCTAGCGCCGTCAAACTCATCGACGGGCAGCTCATCACCGTCGCTTTCGTGCCGTCGGGCGCTTCGGTCCCCAAGCCGAGCTCGATCACGGCGATGTTGACCGACCGCGCCGGTTCGGCCACATCCACCACCCCGTCGACAGTGCCTTCGACGACGCCCACTACCGTGACGACGACCACGGCGCCCTCGAGCGCGACCACGGCGACGACCAAGCCCTCTACCACCACGACGACCGCAAAGCCCTGAAGTGAAGGCCATTGTCCTCTTGGGCGGCCAGGGAACGAGACTGCGTCCGCTCACCTACACCACGCCGAAGCAGCTTCTGCCGATCGTGGAAGTGCCCATGATCGAACGAGTCCTCGCCCATCTGCTGGCCCACGGTGTGGATGAGGCCGTCCTGTCGCTCGGGTACCGTCCCGATGCGTTCTTGGGGGCCTACCCCGGCCACGAGGCCGCCGGCGTTCGACTCGACTACGCAGTGGAGCCCGAACCGCTCGACACCGCCGGCGCCATCGCCTTCGCGGCCCGTCACGCCGGCATCGACGAGACCTTCCTCGCGGTGAACGGCGACGTCCTGACCGACCTCGACACAACCGCACTCGTTGCCTTTCACCGCTCCCACGGCGCGGCGGCAACGATCCACCTCAAGGCGGTGGACGACCCATCGAGGTTCGGCGTGGTCCCCACCGACGACGACGGGCGCGTCATCGAGTTCGTCGAGAAGCCTCCTCCCGACAGTGTGCCCGCGAACCTGATCAACGCGGGGACCTACGTCCTCGAGCCCGAGGTGCTGACGCGGATCCCGCCCGACCGTCGTGTCTCGGTCGAGCGCGAGATCTTCCCCCAACTGGCCGCCGAGGGTGCGGTGTTCGCCATGGCGAGCGATGCCTACTGGCTCGACACCGGCACGCCGGCCGCCTACCTGCAAGCCAACGCCGACCTGCTCGAGGGCGTGAGGCCGGGTTCCCCCGCGCCCCATGCCCGCCAGGTGTCGCCTGGGGTATGGACACTCGGCCCGCCCACCGTCCGGGGTGAGGTGCTGGCGCACAGCCTCCTGGGCGCAGGCGCGCAGGTCGCCGCTGAAGCCCATGTCGTCGCCAGCGTCATCGGTGCTCGGAGCGTGGTGGAACGCGGGGCACGCGTCGAGCATTCGGTGCTTCTGCCCGGTGCACGGGTGGGGGAGGGTGCACGGGTCGCCGGCTCGATCCTGGGTCGGGACTGCGTGGTCTCCGAGGGATGTGAGCTCTCACCGGTGACCGTGGTGGGTGACGACGTCGTGGTGCCCGAGGGAGCTCTGCTCGCCGACGCCCGTGTGCCCGCGGAGATGGTCTCGTGACCGAGAACCGGGTCCCGACAAACGAGCGCCCGGTGGGCGGGCACTGGAGGCCGACGTGCAGGTGATGGTGACCGGCGGCGCCGGGTTCATCGGGTCCAATCTCGTGGACCGCCTCCTCGCCGAAGGGCACACCGTCGAGGTCGTGGACAACCTGTCGACGGGCTCGCTCGCCAACCTGGCCGAGGCCCGGGCTGCAGCTTCTGGCGCCCTCACGTTCCATCAGCTCGACATCCGCTCCGACGAGCTCGTCGAAGTGATGGCGAGACGCCGGCCCGAGGTGGTGTTCCACCTCGCCGCCCAGGCCGACGTCCGGGTTTCGGTGCAGCGGCCCGTGTTCGATGCAGACGTCAACATCCTGGGCACCTTGCGTGTGCTCGAAGGCGCCCGGGCGGCGGGAACGACGCGCGTGGCCTTCGCCGCCAGCGGCGGCACGCTCTACGGCGAATGCGACCCCGCCGAGCTACCGGTGAAGGAGTCGCATCCTCGCCGGCCCCTCTCGCCGTACGGCGTCTCGAAGATGTCAGCCATCGACTATCTCGTGGCTTACCGGGAACTGCATGCCCTCGAGTTCTGTGCCCTGGCGCTCGCCAACGTCTACGGGCCGCGCCAGGACCCCCACGGCGAAGCGGGCGTGGTGGCCATCTTCTCGGACAAGCTGCTACGCGGCGAGCCCGTCACGATCTTCGGTGACGGCGAGCAGACGCGCGACTTCGTGTACGTCGACGACGTCGTGGACGCCTTCGTCAGGGCCGGCTCGCGCGGTGGCGGCCTGGTGCTCAACATCGGGACCGGCAAGGAAGTGTCGGTCAACGAGCTCGCCCGCGTCATGACCGAGCGTGCCGGGGCCACGACCGCTCCCATCCATGCCCCGGCCCGAGAGGGCGAGATCCAGCGCAGCTCCCTCGACCCCGAACGCGCCGGCATCCATCTGGGATGGCAGGCGTGGACCGAACTCGAGGACGGCGTGGGGAGCGTGCTCGAGTACCACCGCCGCCAGGCGGGCTCGTGAACCAGCCCCACGCGTGCCGCTGAATCATCCACGCTGAGACCCCCGTCCGGCATGACGCCCCGGGCATGACCCCCCGGGCATGACCCCCCGGGGAGCTCAGCGGAAGAGGTCTTCGCTCGGTGGCCGGAGGATCTCTTCCGAGACCGAGCCCCGGCGCAGCCAGGCGGCATCGATGCCGCGCACGATCGCCACGGGGACGGCCTTGGCCTTGCCCATGACGAGCTCGGCAGCCGAAGCCACCTCGTCGGCCACGCACACCTCGGTGGCCACGAGGTCGCGTCCCATGGCGTCGGCGGTGCCCCGGAGGTCCACGACCGCCGCCAGGCCGGCGCAGCCGATAGCCACATCGACGACCCCCTTGCGCCACGCGCGACCGAAGGTGTCAGACACCACCACCGCCACCTCTCGGCCTGTCGACGCTCGCAGCCCGTCTCGAATTCGTCGGGCCGAGCGATCGGAGTCCTCGGGGAGCAGCGCCGCCCAGCCGCGCTCGACGTTGGAGAGGTCGACGCCGGCATTGGCACAGATGAACCCGTGACGTGTCTCGGAGATCACGAGGTCACCACGACGCCGCAGGACGCGCACGGACTCCGACTCGATGATGCGCATTCGATCGGCAGGATCGTCGGGCTCGATGGGCACCAGGCGGCCCTCGGCTTTGGACACGATCTTCTGGGTGACCACGACCACGTCGCCGTCGAGAAGGTCCACGAGACCGGCGATGACAGTGGCGAGATCGTCGCCGGATCGGATCTCGCCCATTCCCGTGACGGGGAGCACGGCCACAGCGCCCGGAGCCGGGTCGCCCCGAGCCGGGGTCCGGGGACCCTGGCTTCTCGGTTGAGCAGGGGTCACCTCAGGCTGCCCCGGGCCGTGTCCGACGACGCCCCGCCTCGACGAGGAGCGCTGCCAGCGCGGCGGCGTGGTCCTGGGTGTGCATAACGGTCGGGGCCACGACGCAGCGGACGCCGCAAGCCTCGACGGCATCCGACGACGCCGAGTCGGCGTCGTCGACGAAGAGCGTGCCGACGAAGTCCGCGTAGAGGCGGGCGACGCCAACCACCGTCGGCTCGTGGCCCAGCTCGCTTGAGCAGCCGATCGGCGGGTCCCTTCAACGCCGCGCCGGCGATGATGGGGGAGACCCCGACCACGTCGCGGCGACGGGCGGCGAGCGCGTCGGCGATACCCGGCACGGCCAGCACCGGGCCGATCGAGACGATCGGGTTGGACGGGCACACCACGACGACCTCGGCGTCGGCGATGGCGGCCGAGCACCCCCGGGGCCGGCACCGCCGCCTCGGCTCCCGCGAAGCGCACCGACTCCACCGCCACGGCGTGGCTGCCGGCCCACGAAGTACTCCTGGAACGAGACCTCGGGGCCGTCGATAAGGGTCAGGCGGGTGCGAACGGGGTCGTCGGACATGGGCAGGAGCCGGACCGACACACCGAGGGCGGCGGTGATCTCCGACGGTCGACCTCCGACAGGGTGGCCCCCTCCGACAGGCGCTGCGTGCGATAGAGATGCGTGGCGAGGTCATGGTCGCCCAGAGCGGAACCACGTCTCGCCGCCGAGACGATCGAGGCTGTCCATGACGCCCCAGGTCTCCCCGGCCAGACCCCAGCCGCGCTCGTCGTCGTTCAACCCCGCCAAGGTGTAGGTCACGGTGTCGAGGTCGGGGCTGATGTGCAGGCCGTGGAGCTCGGTGTCGTCGCCGGTGTTGACCACCGCCGTGATGTCGGTGGGCGCGACGACGCGTACCAGGCCGCGCAGGAGACGGGCGGCTCCTACTCCTCCCGCGAGGGCGGTGATCACGGCGCCAGGCTAACGGTCCGAGCCCATACCCCCGGCGCCCGGTGTGCAAGGCTCGCCCGGTGCCGGAGAGAGCGCGACCCGAAAGCGAGCGTCTCCGGGTGGCCATCGACGCCACGCCGCTGCTCGGCACGAGAACGGGAGTGGGTCGATTCTGCGAGGGCGCCCTGGGCGCTCTCGCCTCGCGTCACCGAGCTCGAGGTCGACGCGTTCGCCGTCACGTGGCGGCGGCGGCGTCGGCTGCCCCACCTCGTGCCCCCCGGTGTGCGTCGTGCGCCAACGGGCCATGCCCGCCCGCCCCTTGCATCGGGCGTGGTCGCACGCGGCGCGGTCCGTCGATCGAGTGGTTCGTCGGGCCCGTCGACGTCGTCCACGGAACCAACTTCGTCGTCCCCCCCAGTCGCCGCGCCGCCCGGGTCGTCACCGTGCACGACCTCACCACCGTGCACTTTCCCGAGCTCTGTGATCGCTCCACGCTCGGCTTCCCCCGCATGGTCCGCCGAGCCGTGTCCGAAGGTGCGTGGGTGCACACTCCCTCGCAGTTCGTGGCCGACGAGGTGGTGGCGGAGTTCGGTGTCGATCCCGAGCGCGTCCGGGTCGTGTACCACGGCATTCCGCCGTGCCGACGCCCTCGTCGTCCGTCGAGCCGCCCCGGGCGCCGCCGCCGTGCCGCCCGGGGACGTCGCGCTACGTCCTCGCCGTGGGGACGGTCGAGCCGCGCAAGGACTACCCGGGCCTCGTGCGCGCCTTCGGCCGCCGTCGCCGACGCCCATCCCGACGTGGCTCTCGTGATCGCGGGCGCCGACGGGTGGGGCGCCGACGCCTTCCACGAGGCGCTCGACGCTTCACCGTGGCGCGATCGCGTCGTGCAGCTCGGCTACGTCTCCGACGACGACCTGGCGGGGTGGCTGGCGGGCGCCGCTGTCCTGGCCTACCCGTCGGTGTACGAGGGATTCGGGTTCCCGCCCCTCGAGGCCATGGCCGCCGGGGTCCCGGTGGTGGCGACGCGCGGTCGGGCGCCATACCCGAGATCGTGGGCGACGCGGCCGTGCTCGTGGCGCCCGGTGACGCCGACGCCCTGGCCGGCGCGCTCGTCTCGGTGCTGGGCGACGCGCGATGCCCGCGCCGCCCTGATCGACAAGGGTCGGTGCCGCGCCGCGCGCTTCACCTGGGAGGCATGCGGGGCCGGGCCTGGCTGCGCTCTACTCCGACGCGGCCGGCGCACGCTAGGAGGGCCGGGATGCACGAGGGGGCGCCGTGCGCACCGGGGTGCTGCTCGTCGCCGAGCAGTTGCGGCGGGGCGTGCCCGGGAGGGACCGGCACCTACGCGCGCGGTCTGTTGCGGTCTGGCGCTGGCTCGATGACGCGCACTCGAGCTGCCGCCGGTCACCTTGTACGCCAGCCGTGACCGCCGCCACGGCCCGCCCACGGCCACGCCTACGGCCACGACCACGCCCACGGCCACGGCCGCGCCAGCCGGACCCCCTCGAAGGGTTCGGGCGCCCGCTCATCGTCGTCGCGCCTGCCCGGGCCCGTGCTCACCCGGGCTGTGGGACCGGCCCTCGTGCGACGCGCCGGGCGGCTTCGACGTCGTCCACGCCCTGTCGCTGGCCATGCCGCCGGCCCGGCACGGCACCTGCTCGGGTCGTCACCGTCCACGACGTGGCGTGGCGACATCGCCCCGAGGACTTCCCGAGCCGGGGACGGCGGTGGCACGAGGCCGCCTTGCGGCCGGGCACTGCGCGACGGGCCGCGCACTTCGTGGTGCCCTCGGAGGCCGTGGCCGCGCGACGTGGTGCAGGCCGGGCGCGCCCGAGGGCCGCGTGTCGGTGATCCCCCTCGGGTGCCGACCATCCTTCCCGCCCCCGACGCGCCGGCGGCCGCGGCGCTGCTCGAGCGGCTCGGGGTCGACGCGGCCGTTCCTGTTGTCGGTGGGGACGCTCGAGCCGCGCAAGAACCTGGCTCGCCTGTTCGAGGCCTACGGCCATGCCCGTCGCTCGCTGCCCGAGCCGTGGCCCCTCGTGGTCGTCGGGCCCGCCGGGGTGGGGTCCGGAGCCGGAGCGGGAGAGGGCATCGTGGTGTCGCCGCCGGACCGGTCGACGACGGCACGCTGGCCGGCGCTCTACGCACGGGCGCGCCTGCTCGCCTACGTGCCGTTCGACCGAGGGCTTCGGGCTCCCGCCGGTGGAGGCCATGCGCCACGGCATCCCGTGGTGGCGAGCCCCATGCCCAGCCTCGGCGGGGCGCGGCCGTCGAGGTCGATCCCGACCCGGGTCGACGACATCGCCGACGGCCTGGTGCAGGTGGCCACCGACGACGGGGTGCGGGCCCGGCTGGCCGCGGCCGGGAGCGGCGCGCGCCGGCAGTCTGACGTGGGAGTCGTCGGCCCGCCGCACGTGGCGTTGTGGAGCTCGCTGGCTGAGACTGTCGGCTCGTCGGTGCCAGTGGTGCGTGCTGGCGCTCTCGCTGGACGTGAGCGCCGTACCCGGCCAACCGGTCGGCGCCGGGCGCTACACCATCGACCTGGCCGAGGCCCTGGCCCGGTCGCGACGACGTGGCGCTCACGCTGTGGTGCCGTCGGGGCGACGCTCGTCGCGGATGGCCGTGACCGGCGGTCGCGCGGCGGGCGCCGCACCGCGGCGCGACGGCCTCGGTGCGGGCCGTCGCCCCGGCGCGGCGGCCGGCCCGCCTGGCCTGGGAGCAGCTGCGACTGCCGGGCCTGCTCGGCGCGCGCGACGCCGACGTCCACCACGGACCGCACTACACGATGCCCGAGAGGGCCCGGTTGCCCAAGGTGGTGACGATCCACGACCTCACCTTCCTCGACCACCCCGAGTGGCACGAGCGCAGCAAGGTGCGTCGTCTTCCGCCGGGCCATCAGGGTGGCGGCCCGCCGGGCCGACGGCCCTCGTGTGCGTCAGCGCCACGACGGCGGCACGGCTGGAGGAGCTCTGCGCGCCCGGCCGGACGGGTGTTCGTCATTCCCCACGGGGTCGACCACGCCCGCTTCCGAGCCCCACGAGACCGGCGGCCGGGAGTCCGACGACGAGGTCCTGGCCCGGCTCGGGGTCCGCCCGCCCTACATCGTGTTCGTGGGTACGCTCGAACCCCGCAAGGCGGTGCCCGACCTGGTGGCCGCCTTCGACCGGCTAGCCGCCGACGCACCCCGACCTGTCGCTCGTCCTCGCCGGGCGGCTCGGGGTGGGGTGTCGCCGACGATCGAGCGGGCGATCGCCGGCGCCCGCACGGCGACCGAGTCGTCCGCACCGGGTACGTCCCCGACGGGCCGTGCCGGCGCTCCTGCGCCGGGCCGCGGTCGCCGCCTATCCCTCCCTCGAGGAGGGTTTCGGGCTTCCCGCCCTCGAGGCCCTGGCGTGTGGCACGCCCGCTCGTGACCACGACCGGCACGGCCATGGCCGAGGTCAGCGGGGACGCCGCCGTCCTGGTGGCCCCGGGTCGGTGTCGCGACCTGGCCGACGCCCTCGGCGGGCCCAGATCGACGGGGCGGATCCGAGGTCGAGGCCACGCCGTCGCCGTCGGGCTCGAGGTGGCCGCCGCGCTACACCTGGGAGCGGCTGCGCCGAGCGGCCACATGGACGCCTACCGGTGGGCCGTCGACCGAGCGACCGGCCGCGACGGCCCGGGTGCCGACGGCGTCGACCGGTAAGGTTCGACGCGTGCGTGCTCTCGTCACCGGTGCCAACGGTTTCGTCGGATCGTGGCTGACCGCCCATCTGCGCGACGCAGGGCGACGAGGTCGTCGGGCATCGACCACGAGGTGGACGTCACCGACGCCGCGCCGTGCGCGCAGGCGGTGATCGACGCCGCGCCCGACGCCGTCTACCACCTGGCGGCCCGGGCCCACGTGGGGCGAGTCGTGGGTGGATCCCGCGGACGTCCTCCAGGTGAACGCCGTCGGGACGCTGCACGTCCTCGAGGCGGCCCGGGCCTGCCCCGGCCGCCCCGGGTGCTCCTGACCAGTTCGGCCGAGGTCTACGGCGCCGTGGCCGAGGAGCAGCTCCCGGTCACCGAGGACGCACCCCGCTCGCCCCCGTGACGCCCTACGCGGCCAGCAAGGTGGCGGCCGAGTACCTGGGTGTCCAGGCCCACCTGGCCCACGGGCTCCCGGTGGTGCGGGTCCGGCCCTTCAACCACGTGGGCCCGGGCCAGTCCCCCGGCTTCGTCGTCGCCGGCCTGGCCGCAGCGCATCGTCGAGGCCGCCGCACCGGTCGCCGACAGCATCCCGGTGGGCAACCTCGAGGCCCGGCGCGATCTCACCGACGTGCGCGACATCGTCCGGGCCTACCGGCTGCTCGCCGAGTCGGGAGTGGCGGGGGAGGTCTACAACGTGTGCTCGGGCCGCGACGTCGCCATCGCCGAGGTCGCCGACGCGGTTGCTGGCGCTGGCCGGCGCGAGCTCGTTTCGAGCTCGTCCCCGACCGCGGAGCTCATGCGGCCGGTCGACGTCCCCGTCGTCCGGGGCGATCCGCCAAGCTGCACGCGGCCACGGGCTGGGGGCCCGAGCTCGACCTCGACACCACCTTGCCGCGATGTGCTCGACCAGTGGCGGGAGCGGGTGGCCTAGCAGCACGTCGCCGACCACCGCCGCCACGGCGACGGGGGATGTCCGGTCGCGCAACGGTCGAGCGCCGGAGTGTGCGGGGCGCCGCGTCGGTCGGCGTCGAGCGGGGAAGCTCAGGCGGCCACGCTGTTCAGGAGCAGGTCGCGCAGCTGCTGGCGGGCCTCGCGGGCCTGCGAATGTGCCTGCTTGACCAGATCACGGGCCTGGGTCGGGAGCCGCCCCTCGATGGGCTCGAGGGTGGCCTCGATGCGGCCGATGACCTGCTCGACGGCGGTGTCGACGTCCTTCACCCGCTTGGTGATCTCGCCACGGGCGTCCCGAGGCGGTCCTCGACTGGGTCCGGGGCTCGGCCAGCCGCTTCGACCAGCTCCTGCCGGCGGACCTGGGCCCGCTGGAACGCCGAGCACGCCCAGCCCGACGACGACATAGGCGGCGTCCCGGACGGCCTTGGTGATCTCCTGCGGTGACGTCCTTGATTTCGGGCATCGGGTGTCCTTCCTGTCCATAAATCGGGGGGGTGGGGGGTTTTCCTGCTGCTAACTATTGTACCGGGTCGTGCTAACAGTTGCAAGCACCTTCCGGGTCCCGGCTCCGGGCCCCGGGGCGTGCCCACGCCTGGGGACCCACGAGAGCGACGGGTAGCCTCTTGGCCCTGATGGAGACCATCGCTCCGCCGGTCGTCGCCGTCATCGTCACGTGCGATCCCGGAGATTGGTTCGAGGAGACGCTGCGAGCCTT